>CAVHPJ010000001.1:0-230711 GCA_963638085.1 Butyricicoccaceae bacterium
TACTGAAACTGCTGGAAAAGACACATCGTGGTAAGGTCGACCTCATCTATATTGATCCTCCGTACAATACAGGTAATAAAGACTTTATCTATGATGATGCTTTTGTAGATAAGAACGACTGCTTTACGCATTCAAAATGGCTGTCATTTATGGAAGAACGACTTAAAATCGCCAGACGACTTCTGAGTGGGAATGGTGTGATCTTTATCTCCATCGATGACCGGGAGGAAGCTGGTCTACGGTTACTGTGTGATGAGATTTTTGGTGAGAATTGCTTCGTGTCGAACATATCGTGGCAACGCAATTACTCAGCAAGAAACGATTCCAAGGGCATTGTGACCGAAGTGGAGCATCTTCTGGTTTATAGCCGTTCAGAGGATTGGAGTCCTAAAAAACTACCACGAACGGCTGAAATGGATGCGAAATACAAAAACCCGGACAACGATTTTGCTATGTGGCGAACTGATAACGCCTTTGCACCGGGAGCATCAACACACCAAGGCATGGTTTATGCTATCCAACATCCATTCACAGGCGAGATGTTATATCCAGCAAATGGACGATGTTGGACATTTGGGCAGGATCAAATGCTTGAAATTATGCGTGGCTGGTGTGCTTATGAACTTCGTGAATTAGATGATGCTCACAAGAGAGCTGCTGTTTGCGGCGTAAAAGAGGATGAAGTGCGGCAAGGCGTTCAGGCTATCGTATTGTCAGATTCTTTGGAAGTTTCCAAGAAGAAGGCACTATCTGTGTACGAGCGTGGGCAGTGGCCGAGATTCTTTTTCACAAAGGGAGGAAAGGGCGGAATTGCCAGAAAAACCTATTTGAGCAATGTTGGCGGAAAACTGCCGACAAATCTGTGGCTTTATGCCGATGTTGGGCACACTGATGAAGCTAAAAAGGAACTTATGGCGATTTTTGACAGCAAAGTACCCTTCAGCACGCCTAAGCCGACACGGCTCATAGAGCGAATTTTGCAAATCGCTTCAAACGATGACAGTCTGATTCTTGATTTCTTTGCAGGCAGTGGAACTACGGGCAATGCTGTCCTCAAGTACAACTCCGAGCACGAGAGCAGTGGTCGCCGCTTTATCCTCTGCACCAACAACGAAAACGGTATCTGCCGGGATGTGACCTATGAACGCATCCGCCGTGTCATTGATAAAGAAGACTATGCTGCCAGCTTGAAGTACTACAAGATTGACTATATACCTATTTCGGATCGCATGTACTACGAGTATGCTGATGATCTGCTGCGGCACATTCGGGAGCTGGTGGAGCTGGAAAACGGCATCAGTTTCACAGGTAATTCCGAGATCGCCATTGTGTTGACCGATGCGGAGCTTGCCGATTTTATGGCAAATATCGGAGCTTATGGCAAGTGCCGCAAACTGTATATGGGACACGATCTGTTGCCTGATGAGGAGCAGGAACAGTCTCTTGTGGAGCACGGCATTGAAATCAATATTATTCCCGATTATTACTATCAGGACTTGCAGGAGGTGTAAACCGTGCAGCTAAAAAATTTTCAATTGTCGGCCGTAAAATCGCTTTTTGATGCGATGGACAAGCCTGCCCGTAATATCATCCTAAAAAGCCCTACGGGCAGCGGAAAGACGATAATTCTTACCTATTTTATGCATCAGTATGTACAGTCCTACCGCAATACCGTATTTGTGTGGCTCACCCCGGGCAAGGGCAATTTGGAGGAGCAGAGTAAGAAAAAGATGGATAGATATATTCACTCTGCTCAAACAAAACTGCTCTCCGATGTAATGACAGGCGGCTTTGAAGAAAACGACAACTGTTTTATCAACTGGGAAAAGTTGACGAAGAAAGGCAATAATGCGCTAAAAGAGAGCGAACGCACCAATTTCCTTGAACATATTGAGTACGCTTTGGGCGCCGGATTACATTTTATCGTTATTGTGGATGAAAGCCATCAGAACAACACAGTGAAAGCAGATGAAATCATCCAATACTTCCATGCGGATAAGATTATCCGCTGCTCTGCTACTCCGAAAGGTATTAAAAATGCGGAAATCATAGAAATTCCAGAAGCAGATGTTATTGCCGAGGGGCTCATCAAGAAAATGCTCATTATCAATGAGAATTTTCCGCAGCAGGTGGAAATGGAGAATGCAACCAACTATCTGCTAGAGCAGGCCTATGCCAAGCAGCGTGAAATTCGTGCAAAATTTCTTTCCGCCGGGAAGGACATTAACCCTTTGATCGTAGTACAGATTCCAAATAAATCGGAGAAATTGCAGGATGATGTGGAACGCTGGTTTGAAACGCAAGGCGTAACCTATGAGAATGGCCAGCTTGCAGTATGGCTCTCTGATATGCACGAAAACTTGGATGGCATTGAAGAAACCAATGCTCCTTCTGTTGCTGTTATCATCAAGCAAGCTGTTGCCACGGGCTGGGACTGCCCGAGAGCTGCTATCTTGGTAAAACTTCGTGACAATATGGATGAAACCTTCGAAATTCAAACCATCGGGCGTATTCGTCGTATGCCTGAGGCGCACCATTATGGCAAGGATTTGCTGGATAGCTGTTATCTCTATACTTTCGATGAAAAATTCACTGCCGGTGTCAAATTGAGCCTTGGCAAAGGGGCTTTGGAAGCAGTTACCTTGTTCCTCAAAAATGAGTATAAGAACATCACATTGACATCTGAGCAGAGAACGATGGTAACGGATCACCGCAATCCGAAGAAGGCCCTACTTTCCGTCGCAAAGTATTTTGAAGAAACATTCAAGACTGGCACGAATAAAGCAGAGAACCAGGCACGATTACAGGCGGCAGGATTTGAATTTAGTGCTGATATTTTGCGCCATACCTTTTCGGGTGAAACTGCAACCTTAGACTTTGCTTCGACAGATATGAACACAATCGTCATTACCGAAAAGCTGAACACCCACGACCACGGACATATGTATCATCAGAAGGTGGGTAAGATTGGTATGGAGATCGGAATGGAATATAGCTATATGAACACGATCATTCGTAAACTGTTCGATCGTAATTTTACATATAGCCGCAAGATCCTCGCAATGGAGCCGAGAGAGGTTTATGCCTTTGTTATCAACAATGCCGATTTACTACGCCACACCGTGCGTGAAGCGATGGCAGCTGAACTTCAGCAGCTTACCCTCGATATCAGTCAGGTATCCAAGGTGCCGTTTCATATTCCACAATCCTGCCTCTTCACCTATGATGGTACGGCAAAGACACAGTTGGAAATGAAGAAAAATGTATATCAGGGTTACCTTTCTTCAGCGGAAGTCCGCTCCTCTTCGGAACGCAAATTCGAAAAATTCTGCGAAAAGTGCGACACCGTGAACTGGGTATATAAAAACGGTGACAAAGGTAATGAGTATTTATCTATTGTTTATGCGGATAATTCCGACAAGCAAAAGAATTTCTATCCTGACTATATAATTGGCGTAAACGACGAGGTTTGGATTGTGGAAACCAAGGGTGGGTTTGACCGTAGCGGCAACAGTCAAGATATTGACATTTTTACGCCGAAAAAGTTTGCTGTTCTGAAAGATTATTTGGACCGCTACAGATTAAAGGGCGGTATTGTCCGCTACGATGAGAAAAGCGAAGAGCTGTGTATTTGTATGGACAACTATTCTGAGGATATTAACAGTGACAGTTGGGTCGTATTGAGCGATATTTTGAAATGAGGTGAAAGTCTTGAAGATAACTGACCATAAAGTGCTAATTGAGTTTTCTCCAGCAAAAGTTCAGTTTTTTAGAATAGATCCCGAAGATATCTCGGTCACTTTAAAAAGTATTTTGCGTGTGCTCATGGATCTCTCTTGGCTCAGTAAATTCGATCAAGACTTTGAACAAAAAGCGTTTGAATCTCGGGCAACTAAAACCATAGAAGATATAAAAGCGAAGTTCGATCAATGTGTCGATGACGGTATCACCAAAGATGCTGGCGAGTATGTAGTATCTGAATTGGCCAGAGAAACTATGATCTCTAAACTGGATTATTTGGACATTCCTCTTGCTGAACTTGTTGGGAAAAAGCGGTCAGGTAACCCTGGATTCGATTTCCATTCGCAGAATAAAACCACGGACACGGTTATATTTGGGGAAGCAAAGTACGTTACTGCTACAACAGCGTATTCATCAGCATTGCCACAAATTGTGGATTTTATCGGGGATGAAAAAGATGTTGAGGATCTTCCGGAATTAAAGCCTTTCTGCACAACATCAGCTTTACAAAGAGCAGCCAATGGCATCAAAGGATTTTCTGCGGCATTTTCGGCGAAAACTACCAGCACAGATAGAATAATTGCTAATATCAAAAAACGCTCTGACTTTCAAGCTCTACTTCAATATGAAGAACTCATTTTGGTGGCGGTGGACTTATGAATACTGTTTTGGAAAAGGGCAATATCATTGCAAAAATTCGAAGAGGCGAAGATTTGAATCAGATTATCGACTATGTCAAATCTGAAATCTATCAAAATGGGCCCCGTAGCTCGGTTGTTTTAGAAATAGCGTCATACTTCAAATTATTTCAGCCAGAGTATTTTAAAAAGTATGAGCAAGAGATCATTACCACGATGGGGCTGTTTTTCAAACACCCTCAAATTGAAAACCTTGCAGGATCAGTATTCGAAATGTATCATCAAGAACTCAAGGGTGAGTTCGGCAGTGATTATACGCCGATGCAGGCGGATATTCTTAAAAAGATAAGAGATTTGCAGTACTTCAGTTTTTCAGCGCCAACAAGTACAGGAAAATCTTTTGTGTTTCGACATCTTATTTCTGAATGTTCCAATGATGTGGTTGTTATTGTTCCATCACGGGCTCTTATTAACGAATATTATGACCGATTGAACCGCCTCGTAGATAGAAAGAGTGTAAATGTTTTAACATTTGTTGACAGGATAAACACCAAACACGTTCACCGAAATATTTTTATATTGACACCTGAGCGTGCGAAAGAGCTGTTTAAAAACAAGGATTGGCTAAAAATTGATCTGATACTATTTGATGAAGCCCAACTCAGTGATGAGCATTCGGTCCGTGGCCTTTACTTTGATAGTATTGTGAGACGGGCACTTAAGTATTTTCCAAATTCGAAATTCGTTTTTGCCCATCCGTTTATTGAAAACCCTGAGGCGCAATTGCAGAAAAATGATATTGAAATCATCAATACAACTGCAACATACAGCAATTATGAATTAAAAAATGTTGGACAAATATTTTATACCCACGACATCACAAGCCAGAAATTCTATCATTTTGGAAGTGATCCTACAACATTAGGAAAGCGCAAGTTAGAAGCAGACTTTGATCCCATTGAATCGGCGTTGAAAAAAGGCGGCAGCGTGCTGATCTATGTTCCAAAGTCCCATATTTACAGCAAACAGATATATGGTCAATTTCAAAAGTATATTTCTATGTGCCAACCCATTGATGATCCAATTGCAATAAAAATGATAGATGAGCTAAAGGATTACATAGGCGCTTCAACAACAGATAAGCTGTTTTATAACTCGGATATGCTTGAAAAACTGAGGTGCGGCATTGTAGTTCATCATGGCTCAATGCCCTTGACAGCTCGTTTGATATTAGAGCATTTTACGCAACAAGGCTTCTGTAAAATCTGTTTTGCAACTTCTACGCTGGAGCAAGGTATCAATATGCCATTCGATGTAGTCTATCTTGACCGCTTTGAAGAAAGCAAAACGCTTTCTGTAAAAAACCTGATAGGCAGAGCTGGCCGATCTACAGCCAAGCCCATATTTGACTTTGGAAGTGTCATTTTGCGACCGAATGCAATGAGCAGATTCCGAAAAGTGTATCAAAAGAAGAACATTCTCTCGTCAAAATCTCGATTGGATATCACAGATGATAAAATGGATGAGAAATATGAGGAATACAAAGAAGCAATTAAAACCGGAGAATTCTCAGATGAGTATAACCTTACGAATAAAGATCTTGAGAAACTAAAGTCCGACAGCGTTACTACTGTTGTCCCCACATTGCTGGATATGATGTTTACCGGGGCAGATTTTGTATTGCCTAATGCGGTGGCAAAAGAAGTATATGAAGATTTTCAATGCTTATATAAGCAGTATCTGGGACGAGAGCTAACTGCGGCAGAGAAGTATGTTTTTGATTCAGCAATTAAAATAATGATTTGGAAAGTGCATGGCAAAACGTTTAGCAAAATCTGTCAAGAACGATATGCTTATGTTTCTAATGTTGCCCAGCGGCGATTTTTAGCAAAAGCGGGTCAGCAAAATCGTGCGGATAATCTACCAGTTCGGTACATTGCGGGTTATAGCGATATCCCGGATAAAGAATTACGTGCTTATCCTCTGTTTCCGGTTGGGACAAAGGGGAAGGATGTTGATTACGACCGTATTGTCTACGATACATATGATTTTCTTGATAAACTTATAGGATTTAAATTGAGCGATTTGTTCTATGCGATTTTTCATCAGTACTATCTTGCATATCAAGACAATCGGGCTGAAAGGTTGGCAAAATATATCAAGTATGGAACAGAGGATTCAACCGAGATATGGATGCTTCGATATGGATTTTCGTTTGAAGAAATTGAGTGGCTGAAGCCTTGTGTCGAAAGCATTGATCAGACGGAAATTCGTTTTAATGGGGAAATTGAGAGCCTAGATGATTTCCAGAGAAGCAGTATAGCCCAATACTTGTTTTAGCTTTTCAAATAATAATTTCCGTTTTTAAGATACTTACAGCAAATATATAATAGCGGCAGGGATATATGTTCCTGCCGCTATTATCTTTATATGGGTATACTAGCAACTGCAATATAAAACTGAATATCCAAGTGAGCGTCTGCTTCTGCAAAGAGGCAGGCGCTCACTTTTTTGCCTGTCTGCAAAAAATTTTGAAAATCAGTGGGAAGATTCGAAAAAAATTCGGCAAAGAGAAAGTGAAAGGAGAAATCTTCAAAGCCGAAGAAAAATTATCGGAAACACCCCCTCAAACGCCACCCCTTTTTTGAGAGTAAGTGAAGGGCGTTTTGAAGTTATTCAATTTACTTTGCCAAAGCCGCAAATAGTTCTCGTTGATTTGTGAGAAGATCATTTCAAAATTTCTTCAAAATCTATTTGTTATTTCTCAGAAAAGTTCCCAGTTGATTAGTAGGGAGACTCGCAGAAAAATTCTCAAAAGTTTTTTCGTTCAAATCCGAAATAATTTCCCAGTTGGTTAGCAGAGAGGCTTTCAAAGAAATTTTTCAAAGTTCCTTCGTACAAATCGAAAATTTTTTCCCAGTTGATTAGTGAGGGGGTCTATAAAATGCCCTTCTCGCTGCCTACCTATTGAGGGGACTGTCTCCCTGTGTACCTTGAAAATTGAATCGCCGCCTCCAAAGGATATGCTTCCGGCAAGTGACGCCACGACTTCCCGAAACAGGAACGAGCGCACCAAAGAAGTGATACGCCGTGGTGAGACTCCGGGGTAGGAACGATGCGGATGAGCGGCAGCAGACAAAAACCGCCGCAGAAATGCGGCTTCAGAACAGACAAAGGAGGTTCAAGCCTATGAAGAAAAGTGAGCTCAGAGAGCTTTATCAGATGATGTTTCCGGAATACCCGGACATCGTGACCGTCAAAGAGCTTCGGGAGATGCTGGGCATCAGCCGCAAGCTGGCTTACAAGCTGATCGACTATGGGTACATCCACGCCGTGAAGATCGGCACGACGCTGAAAATCCCGAAAATCAGCGTCATCAACTATGTGATGGAGAAAGAGGTGAAGAAAGTTGGATGAGATCAAGCGCCTGACGCCCGCCCAAAGGGCACGCTGCAACCGGCTGATCCGGCGGCTGTGCGCAAACTACGCCGGCGGCAACTGCCTGCCGCTGGACGATGGCGAGGGCCGCGTGTGCGTGCAGATGATTTCCTATTCGCTGCTGTGCAAGTACTTCCGGCGGGCGGTTCTGCCCGCCGACAAGGCACTCTGCGCCGACATTTACCGGCAGCGCACACGGACTTGCGAACGGTGCGGAAAGCCCTTTTCCCCCGGCAGCAATCGGCAGAAATACTGCCCGGAATGCGGCCGCTCCATCCGGCGCAAGCAGAAGGCGGATTCCGCCAGACGGCGGCGTAGCGTCGAACATTAAGCGTCGGGAAAGCCTTGATTTCCGGGGCCTTTTTGATAGAGAAGCGGGTGCAGGTGGCCGTTTCCATCCGCACCTGCGAAAATCCATTTCTAACATTCTACAAAGGAGAATCCTATGAACAACAAACTGAAAACCGTGGACGCAGAGACCCTGCTGTCCACGCCGATGAGCAAGACGATGTTCATCGTGGACGGCCTCATTTCGCAGGGTGTCAATGTCATCAGCGGTGCCAGCAAGATCGGCAAAAGCTGGCTGATGCTGTGGTTGGGGCTGCAAGTGGCGCAGGGGAATGCCGTTTGGGGGCTGCCTACACTGCAATGTGATGTGCTCTATCTGAGCCTTGAGGACACCCAGCGGCGTATCAAAGACCGGCTCTACAACCTCACCGACAGCGCACCGGACAACCTGTATTTTGCCGTGACCTCCGGGCTGATCGGCGGCGGACTGGAGGAGCAGATCACAGATTTCCTGACCGAGCATCCCGCCACCAAGCTGGTTGTCATCGACACACTGCAAAAGGTACGGGACTCCAAGGGCAGCGCCGGAAAGGCGGGAATGTACGGCAACGATTACGACGACATTTCCTCCATCAAACGCATTGCCGACGGCTTCAACATTGCCATTTTGCTGGTGCATCACCTGCGAAAGCTGCAAGACAGCGACGATCCCTTTAACGATGTCAGCGGCTCCACCGGTATCATCGGCGCTGCGGACACCAACTTCATCCTGCGCCGCAAGCGCAGCGGAAACGCCGCTACGCTGCTGGTCAGCGGGCGGGATGTGGAATATCAGGAGCTGACCTTGCAGTTCAACGACCTTGTCTGGGAGCTGGTGGAGCGCAAGAACAGCGAGGACATTCACAAGGCGGAACTGCCGAAATTTCTTTTTCGGGTGGTGGACTTTATGGAGTGCCGCACCGAATGGGTGGGCACGGCCACGGAGTTGCTGACCGAAATGAAGGAACAGGAGGTCACGCCCAATATGGTCACGAAGTATCTCGGCCAGTTCGCCTATGAGGTGCTGGAGCCGCTGGGCATCGAGTATCGCACCAAGCGCACCGGCAAAAGCCGGCTCATCAAATTCCTGCGCCGTGACGGCGATGACGCAAATGACGCCGGGATCGCTATATAAAGAAATCCCCGTCACAACCGTCACTGCCGTCACAAATCGAAGAAAGGGGGTGAACAAATGCGCAGCAAAAACTACGGGATCAATGTCCGTGTGACCGAGCAGGAGAAGCAGAAGCTGCTGGAAAACGCTTGGTTCTGCTCTCTGTCGTTGTCGGAATACCTGCGGCGGCTGGGGCTTGGGAAAGAGGTCAGAGTGGCTATCCGAGAGCGGGATTACCATCTGTTTCGGATGCTGAACGGCCTGAAAACGGAGCTTCCGCAACTTCAGAAAGAAGAAATTCAGAGCAGACTGGACGCCATTTTGAATGAATTAAAGTAATCGAAAATCACGCCATATGGGGTCCCCGAAAAGTCCTTTGGACTTTTTGGGGAGAGGAGGAACAGCGGAGCGAGTGAGTTTTGCCGCTCGCGGCGAAACAAAGGATACGGAGCTTGTGACGACGAAGCGAGCAGACTGTTTGTACTCCCAGAGTCCAAACAGTGCCCCTGCCGCCGATGTCTGCGCCATCTGAGCGAGCAGTGCGTTTTTACTCCCGGCAGGGCCGGAGCGCAAAAACACTCGTTAGGGCGTGCCCTAAAACCCCGAAAGGAGAAACTATGAAAAACAGAATCAAGAAACAGATCTGGCTGTCCGAGGAGGACAATGCCGAACTCAAGCGCAAGGCGGCGCTGACGGGCCTTACGGAGACTGCCGTGTTCCGTCTGCTGCTGCGCAGCTACGAGCCGAGGGAGAAACCGGACGAGCGCTTCTATGAGGCGATGCGGGAGCTGTCCGCCATCGGCAACAACATCAACCAGCTTGCCGTCAAGGCCAACACGCTGGGATTCATCGATGCCCCGATGCTGCGGCGGGAGTCGGAGCGCTGGCACCGTTTTCAGGCGGACATCGAGGCCGTCTATCTGCGCCCCGGCGCAAGCACGCTGAAATGGAATTGAGAAAGTGAGGACAACACAATGAGAAAATCTGATTTTACTTTACCCACGCTGGACGACCTGTTCTCCACGCAGGCGGAGCGGGACGACGCCAAGCTGGAACGGGTGCGGAATATTCCGCTGGCCGAGCTGTACCCGTTCAAGGGTCATCCTTTCAAGGTACAGAACAACGAGGAGATGCAGCGGATGATCGAGAGTATCCGCAAGGTGGGGGCCATCACTCCGGCGCTGGCGAGGCCGCTGCCTGACGGCGGCTATGAGCTGATCTCCGGCCATAGGCGACTGGCAGCGTGTCAGGTGCTGGGGGTTGAGACGATGCCCGTCATCGTCCGGGAGCTGTCCGATGACGAAGCGGTGATCGCAATGGTGGACGCCAACTTGCAGCGAGAGACCATCCTGCCCAGCGAAAAGGCGTTCGCCTACAAAATGAAAAGAGATGCGCTGAATCATCAAGGTATGACTTCTCCCCAAGTTGGGGAGAAGTTGCTGACGGCAGAAAAAGTTGGTTTAGATGGTGGAGACAGCCGCAATCAGGTGTTGCGCTATATCCGCCTGACTTACCTGATTCCCGAACTGCTTTCGATGGTGGACGACGGCAAGATTGCCTTCAATCCGGCGGTGGAGCTTTCTTACTTAGATTCTTATCAGCAGCGGGCGGTGCTGGACGCAATGGCGCTGAACGACTGCGCCCCGTCCCACGCCCAGAGCATCCGCCTGAAGAAGCTGTCGCAGGAGGGCGTGCTGGATGACCAGATGATCTACACCGTGCTGGCGGAGACGAAGCCCAACCAGCAGGAGCAGCTGAAATTTAAGCGGGAGGAGCTGCGGAAGTATTTCCCCTCCGGCTACACCGAGGAGCAGATGCGCCGGGACATCATCAAGGGTCTGGAACTTCTGAAGCGGCAGAGAGAACGGAACCGGGATGCCCGCTGATTCGTACCGATACGGCTGCAATCATACAAATCGCAGAATAGAGAGAACCCCAAACCGATGGTATACTGATGCTGTCGGTTTGGAGTTCTGTTCTGCAAACAAAAAGACAGGAGGAGCACAAAATGGTAGCAGGACATCTGACTTTGAAAAACGGCAGGTACTATGCCGTACTGAACTACATCGATGCTGAGGGGCAGCGGAAAACCAAATGGATCTCGCTGGGGCTTTCCGAAAAGGGCAACAAGTGCAAGGCCGAGGCGGAGCTGGCAAGGATTCGGGCGGAGTTTGAGCCGCCCAAAGAGGTGGGCGACCTGAGCAGTGATATGCTGTTCGCCGATTATCTGCTGGAATGGCTGGAGATTGCCAAGGGGCGGCTGGCGGTGGCAACATACAGTTCTTACGCCACAATGATCAACAAGCCAATCGGCCCGTACTTTCGCAAAAAGAATCTGACCTTGCGGAATCTGGAAGCCCGTCATTTGCAGATGTTTTATTCGGAGATGCTCAGAAAAGTAAAAGCAAATACGGTCATTCACTATCACGCGATTATTCACTCGGCACTGAAATATGCAGTCAAGACCGATATGCTGATCCAGAATGTGGCGGACAAGGTGGACCGTCCCAGAAAGAACAGCTTCCAGCCGGTCTTTCTTTCGGCGGAGGAGATGCAGAAGATGTTTGAAGCCCTGCGGGACACCAAACTGGAGCTTCCGGTGCTGGTAGCCGCTTTTTATGGATTCCGTCGAGGCGAAGTGCTGGGACTGAAGTGGGACGCCATCGACTTTGAACGTGGAACGATTTCGGTCATACGAACCGTGACGACCATTACTCTTGATGGTAAACATACGGAAATTGAACAGCAGTCTGCCAAGACCAAGTCCAGCCTGCGCACCCTGCCGCTCATCGGCAGTTTTCGAGAATACTTTATGCAGGTGAAAGAGGCGCAGAAACTGAACAAGCAGATCTGCGGCAACTGTTACAATCACGAGTATGATGGGTTCGTGTTTGTGGACGAGATGGGCGAACGAATGCGGGCTAATTATTTGACCTCAGCATTTCCAAAGTTTCTGGAGAGCCACGGCCTGCGCCGGATGCGCTTTCACGATCTGCGCCACAGCTGCGCCAGCTTGCTGCTGGCCAACGGCGTACCCCTCAAGCACATTCAGGAGTGGCTGGGTCACAGCGACTTTACCACCACGGCGAACATCTATGCCCACTTGGATTACAAGTCCAAGCTCACTTCGGCACAGGCGATGGAGACAGGGCTTGCTCTGCCGGAGGGCGGCGACTTCGGAAGTCGGTGGGGCTCGATTGATGTTGGGGAGAATGGATGATTTTCTCTCCGAAAAAGTGAAAGGACACGGAATTACCCGTTTCGGAAAAAAGGAAGAGCCTGTAATCGGCTTGATTACAGGCTCTTGATGGCGGAGCGAGTGGGATTCGAACCCACGGTACCGTGAGGTACAACTGATTTCGAGTCAGTCCCGTTATGACCACTTCGATATCGCTCCGTGTCTATTTTCACCCGCCATTCTCATCGTTCCCAAAGCACTCAAAAAACCTTTGGAGAGAAAAGCAGGAGAGAAAACGAAAAAGTATTCGATTTGAATTTTTGAAAACCCAGAATTAGCAAGGGTTTTCAGGGGGACGAAACGCACAGGCGCTGGAAAGATTTCGAGTGCGCCCCGTTATGACCACTTCGATACGTCTCCGGATAGCCTACAAATTGTATCAAAGAGGGCGAATAAAGTCAATTGCACGGCGGTTTTTGTTGGAGTATAATGTGCTGGAAATAATCTGCTTTTTGGAGAAGGCGTGTATTATGAAATTAACAGTTATTTTGTATATGGACCACTGCGAAGATACTGCACAGGCCATTGCGGCGCTGAAGCAAAACCATTGTTTTGCTTCCACGCAGCTCTTGATTGTTGACCCGTTTTGCACGACGGAATCAGCCGCCGCGGTGAAAGAAGCTTCTGCAGCGGAAATCATTTCTATGGAAGGAGCTTCGGTAGGCCAGGCGTACCAAACGGGTCTGGAGAAAGCTACCGGAGACGTAATCCACTTTACCTTAGGCTCCTCCGTGCTGTCCCGGGGCGCACTGGACGCCGCTTTGCGCGCCATGCGGAAAAAGGATAGTACCGGCGCGCTGGCGCGGCTGGTTGCCCTTCGTGCAAAAGGCATCAACAACGTGAATAATGCCGGCAGTAAAGTAAACTATAAAATGCAGGCTAAGCAGCGTGGGTTCAGCAACATCCGTTTTGAACCGGCACAGACCAACCTGATTTTACAGACCTACTTTATGGAAGCCGCTTTAGCAAAAAGTGTCAGCTTTGAGCCGGAGCTTGGTTCTACTGCTGTGCACGCTTACCTGCTGAATGTATTAGCCAATCATTATGTGGTTTATTCATTGCAGGACAAGAGCTATACCTATTCTGTGCTGCTGGAAAACAGTGCATCCTCCTGTGACTTTGCAAGGGATAAGGACTGGTATACACCGGCAGTGAAGAACTTTTATACGCCGTTCCTGCATCGCCTGAAAGAGGTGAACGGAACCGCACCACTGTACCTGCAAATTGCCGCTTTGTACCTGGTATGGGCCAAGTACAATTGCAACTTCTTTGACCGGGACCGGGAAGTGCTTTCCAAGGAAGAGGCTGAAGAATTTTATGATGCCACTTGTGAATTCCTAAGCTACATTAATGACAACATCATTTTCCAGGATATTCCGTGTAACTACACCATGGCAAGACAGCTGAAGATGCTTTTCTACAAAGGCAAATGCAAGTATCTTGGCATGGAACCATGCAATGCTACCGTTATTCCGGAAGGTGCTTTTGAAAACCAGCTGGTTCTGAACAATGACGTTTATCAGACCTATGATGCCCATGCATTGCGGCATGTAGACGGTCGTGCAGACGCTTTGGACCTTTGCACTATGGGCAAAATCCAGAACCAGAGTGTTCGTATTATGGTACTGGATTACATTGACGGTAAAATTGAGCTGGATTATGAGGTGGTTACCTATTTGTTGGAAACCTCGGATTATGAGCTTCTCCTGAAAGTAGGGGATGACCAATATTATGAACCAAAGCCGACCGAAGTATATTCTTTGGTGAAATATTTTGGCCTTACCATTGACAGGAGAAAGACCTTCCACGCCTCCATTCCGGCGGAAGATCTGCTGGACAAACGTCTGACCTTTGTAGTACGGCTGGATGGCCAGGAATATGAACTGAATCTGCAGTTCCCGAAGATGGCTTCTAAGCTTCTGAACAGCAACGCGTCTTACTGCATGCTTGGAAAGGACAAGTATTTAGCCGTTCAACAGCACGGCCTGATCGTAAGGAGGAAAAAACCGGGGCAACGTTTTTTTTTGGAAGCAAAGTTTTTTGTTTACCGAATGGCTACAACCCCGGTACCCCGAAGACTGATTGTTAAGTATCTGTTCCTGCGCCTGCTGTATTGGCTGGTTTATCCAACGTACCATAAGAAACGGATTTGGATTACGTTTGATAAGCTGTATAAGGCAGGGGACGACGGGGAATATATGTTCCAGTACTGCCGGAAGCAGGACGATGGTATAGAAATCTACTACGTCTTAAATAAGGATGCGGCAGATTATGAACGTCTGAAACAGCAACACGGTAAATATATTCTGACGCAGGACTGCATGAAGCTGAAACTGCTGGCCCTGTACAGTGAAGTCATTCTGGCTTCCCATGCTACCGTTCCGAACTATCTTGGATTTACTCCAAAAACCAATATTTTTGTCCGTGACTTATTCCATGGCATTATTGTCTGCATCCAACACGGACTGACCATCCAGAAGATTGCACAGTACCAGAACCGTGTTTTTGATAACACCCGTTTATATACACTGGCATCTAAATATGAAAAGGCCAATGTAGAAAAACCAATCTACGGCTACTTTGGAAAAGAGCTGAAACTGACTGGGCTGGCCCGTTATGACGGCCTGAAGAGCAACGACCAAAAGCAGATTCTGATTACGCCAACCTGGCGCAGAAATATTGTTAACCAGAGCATTGCCTTCGTCAAAAAGAGTCACAACGACACCTTTAAGAACAGCGAATATTTCCGGATTTATAATTCTTTAATTAATGACCAAACCCTGATTGGCTGTGCCAAACGCACCGGCTACAAACTGATTTATCTTCTGCATCCGGCCATGAGCTCTCAGGCAGAGGATTTTGACAGGAATGATGCTGTAGAAATTGTACAAGCCACCGGGGACATGAGTTATGAAAAGATTCTAACTGAATCTTCCCTGATGGTAACGGATTACTCCGGCGTACAATTTGACTTTGCGTATCAAAGGAAGCCGATTGTTTATTACCATCCGGACAGCCTTCCTCCACATTATGAAGAAGGCGGCCTGATTTATGACACTATGGGCTTTGGTCCTATTTGCAAGAATCATGATAGCGTGGTGTCTACGCTCTGCACCTACATGGAAAACGGCTGCAAGATGCCGGAAGAATATGTGAAACGGGCAGATGATTTCTTCTATTTCAATGACTTCAACAACTGTGAACGGATCTATCACGAAGTTTGTGCCTTCCTGGAGGATCCCAAGAATTTCTAAGGAGGCTGCATGAAAAATCTCATCTACAACAAGTCTTTGCTGACAGATGAGCACGGACGGGAATATTACCTGGACAACGCCAAGTTCATTCTGATTTTCTTTGTGGTTATGGCGCACTTATTTGGTACGCTGAAACACGCGGATGTAACTTACGTCAGCTACATTTCCACGGCTGTTTGGAATTACCTGAATACCTTCCATATGGCCACCTTCATTTTTATTTCCGGTTATCTGGCTAAACGCTTTGTCAAGAAAGGGTATACGCTGCAAAAGCCAGCTACCTATTTTCTGATTTATGTTTTTGCCCAGCTGCTCTTCACCTTCTGTGAAAAATACTGGTGGTCCGGCGACCCAGCCTCGGAAACCGTCAGCATTTTTAAAGCGGAGGGTTCCTTATGGTATCTGCAGTGCCTGATCATCTGGTACCTGTTGCTTCCTATGTTGGATCAGGTAAAGCCGAAGTATATGATTGGCGGTGCCATCCTGATTGCATTGGCAGTTGGATATGACACCAAGGTCAATGATTACCTCAGCTTTTCCCGGGTATTAGTTCACATGCCGTTCTTTATGGCAGGATACTACACAGACAAAAGCAGATTGGACAAGCTTAATCAGCCCAAAGTAAAACTGGGGGCATGGGTTACACTCCTTGTTATTTTTGTGACAGAGTTTTTCCTGTACCGGAATATCCCAGGGAACCTGCTTCCGTGTAACAGCCCGTATCGCAACTGCGGTTTGAAAGGTCCTGCCGGAGTGTGGTGGCTGTATCGCCTAGCATTTTACCTGGTGGTATTTGTTATGATTTTTTCCTTCCTGGCAGTTGTGCCACGGTGCAAGACCTTCTTCTCTAAGTGGGGGTCCAGAACCTTGGCTGTGTATCTGTTCCACCGGATTTTCTACCGCTGCTTTGAAGAATACGACTGGTATGAGGCCTTCGGCAACTCTTGGCTTGGCCTGATTGCACTGTTCTTTGTTGTGGCTGCGGTTACCTGTGTCCTTTCCCTGAAACCGTTCAGCGTACCGTTTGACCTGATTCAGAAAATCAAAATTACGGGGCTACTGAAAGACAAAACCTCCACTTCCACGGAAAGCAAATAAACACACTGATAAGAGAATTCCCCTTCTGGTTTGACAGTGCATAACTGACTCGCCAGAAGGGAATTCTTTTGCAAATTTTCACATTTGATAAAACTTTAACAATCTTCTTGACGAGGGGACACCCTTCTAGGTTATAGTAAGCTTGCAAGGCAAAAAGCGTTGCAAGCTTATTTTAGTTTCGGAGGTGTCATTATGGACAGAAAAGTCAGAGTAGTACAGTATGGTTGCGGAAAGATGGCAAAATATATCATTCGTTACCTGTACAATCACGGAGCAGAGGTGGTTGGCGCAATTGACGTTAACCCGGATGTAGTAGGCATGGACATTGGTGACTTTGCAGAACTGGGGTATCAGACCGGAGTTTGTATTTCCGACAAGGCAGAGCAGGTGCTGGACGAAAGCAATGCGGATGTTGCCATTGTAACCCTGTTCAGCTTTATTAATGATATCTATGAGCATACAAAGCAATGCGTTTCCCGCGGCATTAATGTCATTACCACGTGCGAGGAAGCCATTTATCCCTGCACCACAGCCAAAGACCAGGTAGAGGAGTTGGACGCCATTGCCAAGGCCAACAATTGCACCATTACCGGTTCCGGCATGCAGGATATTTTCTGGATTAACATGGTGGCTTTGGCTGCAGCCGGCTGTGATAGTCTGAAAAAGATTAAGGGCGCTTACAGCTACAATGTAGACGAATATGGTCTGGCCCTAGCAAAGGCCCATGGCTGTGACCTGACCGCAGAAGAGTTTGAAACGCAGATTGCGCATCCGGATGTATTTGAACCATCTTATGCCTGGAATGCCAGTGAAGCCATTTGCAACAAGCTTGGCCTGACCATTAAGAGCATAGAGCAGAAGCATGTTCCGTGCATTGTGGACCATGATGTGTTCAGCGAAACCCTTGGTTCCACCATCAAGGCCGGTCGGTGCATTGGCATGTCTGCCGTAGTTACCATTGAAACCGAAGAGGGCATTACAGTGGAAGAGGAAACCATTGGTAAAGTATATGGCCCGGATGACGGAGACCAGTGTGACTGGTGGCTGACAGGCGAGCCGAATGTGGAATATCACGTTGTAAAACCGGCCACGGTAGAGCACACCTGCGCCACTGTAGTAAACCGTCTTCCGTCTTTAATTAAGGCTCCGGCGGGTTATGTAACCTGTGACCAGCTGGAAGAGGTAGCTTTCTTGACGGATTCCATGGAAACCTATTGCTGAGCATAAGAATAAGAAGTCCCTGCATGACGGTGAAGTCGTGCAGGGACTTTGCTTTGTTATTTACTGCGGTTACGGATTCAGATCCAGCAGGTGGCGTAAGTCGTCCATGGAAGTGTGGGATGAAATATGTTCAGGCGATGCAGCCGGTTGCTGTGCCGGAGCCTGCTGCTGTGCCGGCGTTTGCTGCTGGAGCGCCTGGAAGCGCTGCATGGAGCGGGCAATTCCGGATTTCAGAATTTCAGTAGCGCGTTGCGCTGCTACCGGGTCTTCTTCCTGCAGACGATCTATGTGGAGCCGTTTGGCAAGCAGGGTATTGGCAAATGCAATGTTTTCCGGAATACCACTGGACTTTAGACCCAGAATAATATCTGTGGTAACAATTTGGTCTACCGTAATGCCAGCGTTCGGATTGAATGCGGCAGCGCGCACGGTAGTGCCGATAATGGGCTCTGGCTCATGTAGCCGTTCTTGTTTCCAGATTTCCTGCTGCTGGGATTCCAGTTGGGAAACCAACTTCTTGCCTTCCCGTTTGTTTTGCTTTTCTGCTTTTCTTTTTCCCGGCTTGGTAATCCATTCCAGGGGAATGGTAAAGCAGGGAAGAGAGAAGAGGAGCGTCAGGCCCAAAGAAACGGCAAACATAAAGATGCAGCAGTTTTTTAGGGAACTGATGGCAAAACGGTGGAAGACGCCCACATTCATGAGTACTGTGGCAATTGGAAGATGCCAGAAGTAAACGGCAAGGGTTCTGGAACCGGCCGTGGTCAGCGCAAAAATCTTATGCTTTGGTACCAGTGCCAAGAAGGCAAACATGGTAACGAAGGTGATAACCAGGGTGGCAAGACGGTAGACAGGCGCTTCCATAAACAGCCGCAAGCTATCGGTGTAATGATCTCCGAACAGTACCTTGTAACTGTTCTGTCCGGTAAAGAATTTGCGAAACCAATAAGCGCCGTGGTCTATGGTTAAGAAAAGCGCCACGCCGTAGGCAATCAGCCAAAACGGAGAGATGATTTTCAGCGCTTTGTTGTCCAAAATCTTGTTGATATGCTCTAATTTGGTAGAGTAGCCCAGATAAAAGAACGGATAAAAGACAGCAATGCGGGACAGTGCAAAGTTACTGCCGATATTACTGTCATATCCGGCCAGCAGGGCAAAGACAACCGCAATCAGAAGGACATTTTTCTTTGGAAAATCTTTGATAAGCCAGGTCAGAATATAAAAGACAAAGAGAACCCACAAGAACCAGCTGACACCGTCCTGTTTCATTAAGTGAAACTTCTTTCCGTGGTCAAACAGATACAGACTGAAATTGCGGAAGAAATTCAACAAAATGCAAAGAACTGGATAGGGTATTAAGCGCTTCCAGTTCAGCTTTTCCTGCTTTACCAGGTGCTTGGAAAACAGGCCGGAAATAAACAGAAAAGCCGGCATATGAAAGGTGTAAGTATAAAGGAAGATACAGCGGACACCGGCATAAAAGTCACAGTAATTGTCGGCCACGTGGCCAAGGACTACCAGAAAGATTAAAAAGAATTTTGCGTTATCAAAACGATAGTCCCGTTTTGCAACAGCACTCATACAGTCTGCTCCTTTTTCATACTTTCAATGGTTCTGCGGAACATGGAGGTAAGGTCCGTGGCCGGGGACCATCCAAGAGAAATCAGCTTGTCAGCATTCAGGCGGATGACCATTTGTGGGTTATATCCGAAGGAAGCTAGGTCTTCCGGAATTTCAATGCGGACAGAAATAGGCTTTTCCGGATTTAGCCCGGCAACCAGTTCTGCCATTTCACGAATGGAGCAAACGGTATCCGGATTGGTTACATTGTAAGCTTCACCGGTTACGCCGTCCTGTAACAGCTTCAACAGGGCGGTAACCGCATCTGCTGTATAACAGTAGGTACGAACAGTGGAACCATCTGTGTGCAACACAATGTCCTTGCCTTCAATGGCACAGCGGGCAAATTCTGCAAAAACACGGCCGTCATGATATTCCACGCCGGCACCAAAGGTCTGGGACAGGCGTGCAATGCAGACCGGAACGTGAAACTGGCTGGCGTATGCAACACAGAGGTTTTCTACCATACGCTTGCCTTCCGAATAACTGCTTCGCACGCTAAGCGGATTAATATATCCGTAGTCATCTTCGGCAATAGTTTCTTTGCTGCCGTCCGGGGTTCCGTAAACTTCCAGGGAGGAAAGATAAACCATCTTTTTTACCTGCTTTTCTGCGGCAAAGCGGAGCACACGGTTTGTGCCGTCTATGGCGGTTAAAATGGTTTCTACCGGCTTGTTAACAAAGTCCTTGGAGCTGGTAACAGAAGCACCGTGGACAAGATAGTCAACTGGTCCGTCATAGGAAAGTTCTGCCTCTAAGTTGCCGACAACGTAGGTCAGGCCTTCCTGATATCCGGCAAAAACCTTGTCCGCTTTTTCCGGATTTCGGAGATAGGCGGCAACCGTAATGTTGGCGTCATATAATTGATTGCATTTGACCAGAGTCTTGCAAAGCTGGGAGCCAATCAGACCGGTGGCTCCGGTAATGAAGAAGCAGGTGCCGTTCAATTCCGGCCGGTAAATGGCTTTGGCTGCCTGCAGAATATCTTCTTCTAAAATAGGATCTGTTTTCATGATTCTTTTCCTTTATTTTTGTAGCGATTCAGCCGGTTTCTATTACCATTGGTAATTCCGAATCCAAAGGCCTGTTCATTTTCTTGATATTGCAGCAGTGCACGGAAGATATAAACATCCTCCGGTGTGGTGACTTTGATGTTGCCGCGGTTACCTTCTACCATGTGAACCGGAATGCCAAGGGATACGCAGATGGTGCAGTTGTCTACCATGTTTTCATATCCTGTTGGTGTGGCACGAATTTTGTCATGCGCAGCAATGATGTCCTTCAAAATGAAGGTCTGCGGCGCCTGACCGGAGTAGGTTTCCTTTCGGAATGGAACAGAGTCTACGTGGCTGCCATTCTTGGAAATCAGAATGGTTTCAAAGCAGGGAGTGGTGGTAATGGCGTTCCCCTTTTCCAAACAGGTTTCAATGTTGCGGGTAATAACGTCATAGGAAATGAACGGACGAACACCGTCACTTAACAGAACAACGGAGTCTTCCGGGTTTTCTTCTGCTCCTTTAATCAGACAGTTGTAAATGGAATCCTGTGCTGTGGCACCACCGGGGATGACGGCGGCAACCTTGGACAGGTGGTATTCTTCCACCAGGGCCTGTACATATGGAATGTAGTCTTCCAGGGTGGAAATATAAATTTTGTCAATCAGGTGATGGTATTCAAACTGTTGCACAGAGTGCACCAGAATGGGCTTGCCGTTGATTTCCAAAAACTGCTTTGGAATACCGGCACCCATACGAACGCCGGATCCGCCGGCAAAAATCATTGCTATATTCATACAGAACCTCCTACGGAGTTAAAATCCATTTCTAATAAACGTTTGTTTTCTGCTGCCTTTGCATCCAGAGCCTGCTGGAATTCCTCCGGCAACGGACCGACAATTAGCCAGTCAATAACGCGGTCAGATGCACTGGCGTCTGTGTGGTCAAAGTGGACATCCACGTATTCTTTGACCTTTTCTTCTTCAAAGTCTTTGGTTTCCAATGCTTCCATTAATTCCGGGAAGGTGTGACAGATTTTGCCCGGTGCGGCGCTTTCATAGTCCCGATGGAAGCCTCTGGAAAAGGCATATTGTACCTCGTCAAAAGCAAAGAACAACATGGGCTTCAGATTCAGAGAGTATTCAAAGATGTTGGAAGAATAGTCGGTAATTAAAAGGTCGGTAATATAAAACAGATCATTGATGTTGGGGTAAGTGTTAACATCCAGGAAACGGTCTTTCTGTTCCTCTTTTAACGGCACCGGATCTGCAACCCAGGGGTGCATCTTGAAGAGCACTACATATTCGTCTGCGCAGAAGTCATACAAGCGGTCAAAGTCAATCAGCTCATACGGATAATGGGCATCTTTATGATTCCGTCCACGGTAGGTGGGCGCAAACAGGATAACCTTCTTGCCGTTGATGATTGGATATTGCTTCCGCAGTTCAGCTTCTTTCTGCTTGCGGTGTTCCGGATCCAGGTATTCATCCATACGCGGCATGCCGGTCGGCAGTACCTGTTCGGTGTTAATACCCCAAACTTCGGAGAAGAAGTGGGCAATTCTGCGGCTTCCGGCAATACCATAGGTGTACTGCCGATGGGCGCCTACCGGCGCCGGGCTGGATATATGGCCCCAGCGGCTGTAACCGGAAGACTTGAATCCAGCCCCGGCATGCCAGATTTGGATAAGCTTGGTATCTTTGGTTAACTTCAGCCAGTCCATCATGGGAGCGTGGTCATCTACAATAATGACATCGGCTATGCCCATTTTATGGAAGACCTGTAACCAGCTTTTCATGCCGTAGCCGGGATGCTCTACAATGGAGCGTCCGCTAAAGAGGAGCTTCCATTGGTCTTCCATACCACGCTCTTTCATGCGGTTGGCAACGGCCATCATGTTTGTTCCAATGGTTTCGTTTTGCTCAGACAGAAATAAAATATTCTGCTTCCGCTTTGGGTTCAGCTTCTTTTTTGTCTTTTCTACGGAATGACAGAAACGGTAAAAGTCTTTCAGAACGGACTTCTTTAACCGGTCAATTTTACGTTGCTCTCGCTTAATGTGCTTTGGAACCTTTGGCGCCAACGGATTCGGATTTAGAACCGGTATGCCGGTTCTGCTCATTTCCTGGGCGGTAATAACCGGTACCAAATCTTCTACATCTTCGGCTACGGAAAAGTCAATGCTGTAGCCCTTGTTTTTTTGATGATGTAAGAAGGTCCGAGACTTATCTGCTAGCAGGGGAACTAAGTCCATACTGAGCTCCGGCTTGCAAAGGATATTGTTGCCCTGGCAAATATAAACGGTATAAGATCCGGTCGGCAGACACATAACGTAGCCCGGATTGGAAACATTGATGGAAAGGTGGTAGGTTCCGCCGCCCAAATCTTCCGACGCAAACTTTGCGTTGGCTTTTCCATAAGTGGTTACCAGATAAAAGTCCAGCGGCTCCTCTGCCTGAAAGTTCGTATGATAGGAAACCTGTACCGTCATATGGCAGATGATCCGCTCCCACTGAATATCAGTAATCTGTGCGGAAATCTGCCTCTGTTCCAGCAGGTTTTCCATAAGAATTGTGGTGTTTTCCATAGGAGAACAAGACCTCCCTGTTTACTTAAAAATACTTCTTTCAATATACCATATGTAGCATGGTAAAACCAGTTCTCTTACCCTATATTCGATTTAATGTTACAAAACTGTGACAAAGTTTTCCGGGTGTCAAAAAATCCATTACAATGGTTTGTGTAATTTTTAGGCTGTGTGCTATAATGAGTTCCGTTAAGAAAGGGGGAGGACCCATGAAACGAAACCTTCTGATTATTGCTTTGGCATTTGCTTTGCTGTTTTCCTTTGCTGCCTGTAGCTGCAGCAAGAATAAAAGCTCGGATACCAAAGGCGTAACAGAAAAAGGTACCATTGACAGTACGGATGATGTAATTGCCCAGCAGGAGTCCCTGGAAGACGGGGAAGTAAAGCTGGTAAAGGATAAAGACAAGCTGTGCTATGTTTCTGACACCGCAACCATGGTCTATTATTATGAAGGGGACAAGATTACGGGATATGAAATGTATGTAGATTACGGCAGTGAAGAAGCCGCCGGATATGCCGTTCAGGGACTGGAAGAAAGTAATCAGGCCGGAGATGACTCCTTAGGCATTGACTCCATTACCCAAGACGGAACTTATGTCATCATTAAGTATGATAAGTCTCAGTACGAAGGCCTGACCGTCAAAGACGTAAAGGAACAGTATGCTGACTTTAAAAATTTAGCAACCCCGACAGAATCCAAATAAGGAGGTCTTTTCATGAAAAAGGGGATTAAAATTTGCATTGGCCTTGTTGGTCTTGCACTGATTGCTTGCGGTATTATTTGCGTTATTTCCCCGCTGACAGCCATGTCTACGGTTTCCACTATCATTGGTATTATCCTGCTGATTTCGGCAGCAGGTTCGGCACTGATTTTCTTTGTCAGCGGGAAGTTCTTAATTCATTCCTGGCTGGCTTTGGTAAACGCCTTTATGGATGCGGTAGCCGGAATTCTGTTCTGCTGTTATTCTGACAGCTTTGGCCCGGTTCTTGCCGTTATCCTTGGTATTATGATCCTGATGGTAGCCGTTATCGGTATTCCGGTTATTCCTATTACAAAGAAAATGTTCTCGGAAACCGAAAAGGACAAGGTATGGCTTTGGCCTTTAGGCATAGACATTTTACTGTTTGTTGTAGGCATTTGTGCCGTTAAGAACGCAGGCACCTTCGGTGTAGCCCTGATTACGGTTCCGGTTGGCATTGTCCTGTTGGCCATTGGTGCTGGGTATATTGCCATTGCCGTAAACCTTCTGAAAAATGGTAACCGGTCTGCTTTCCTGAAGGGCTCTGCTGAAAATGATGATACCGTCATTGATGTGGATTATACCGACGTAGACTAAGCAGAAACAGACAAAGTAGAAGAACGAAGAATACACTTAGAAAGACAGATTGTAATGAAGTATATTTATGATTGCCAAGGAACCTGTTCCCAGCAAATACGCTTTAATATGCATGACAACGTAGTGTCTGATGTGGAATTTATCGGGGGCTGTCCCGGCAATACCAAGGCAGTAGCTGCGCTATGCAATGGCCGTACAGTGGAAGAAATTTCTTCTCTCCTTGGCGGCATTACCTGTGGACCTAAATCCACCTCTTGTGGAGCTCAGCTTGCAGAAGCCGTACAACAGGCTTATGACGAAGACTTTGACTCCGGAGACGAATAAACTAAATAAAATCAAGAATCAATAAAATAAAAAGGCCCGATGCAGAATTGCTCTGCATCGGGCCTTTCCCGTTCAGCCTATTTACTTTGTACTTTTCTACTGCTGTTACGGAAGATGCGGTCTTCATACTTCAGGAGGACTTTGTAAAGGAACAGACCTCCGAAGGTGGCAACCACTAACTCGCCGAGGGCAACGAAAAGGAAGGAATAACCAAAGCCGACAAAGCGAGTTCCCTCCGGCAGGAAAATGGCAATTTCCAGGCCAACAATCAGTCCGTTGGACAGGGTCGGCATAAGGGAGGAAAGCACCGGCAGTCCTTTGAACTTCACATTCCGAAGGAAGTAAGTTGCCAGGGACGCAATCAGCGTGGCACCGGTTCCGAACACCCAGTCTGCCCATCCCATGGGGCTTAAGAAGTTGGACAACAGGCATCCGACAACCAGGCCGGGAACGGCGGCAGGCGTAAATACCGGTAGGATACAAAGGACTTCCGAAAGACGGAACTGTACCTGGCCATATGCAAGGCCAACTGAGTTGCTGACAAGGGTCAGGACAAAGTAGAGTGCGGCAATGATGCCGGCTTCCGTTAAATAGTAAATATTCTGTTTGTTTTGTTTCATTTTTCTAACTCCGTAGTTTTATTTTGTGTCAGGATGGTCACGAACTGACAAATTTTTTAGACCACGCTGTAAAGCAGGTCTGTGTAGGTTGGCAGAGGCCAACGGTCTTTGGCGGTTAAGAGCTCCAGCTGATCGGCGGTATCCCTTAACTGGTTCATGTTGGTCAAAACCGTATCCTTGTAGAAGTCTGCCTTTTCCTGGGTGCCCTGGATGCTGTCTGCTTTTTCCAAGGCGTCGGCCAAAGCGCGCGTCTGCTGCAGCAGGCTGTCAGACAGACAGGACAGGTCCCTCAGAAGCTTGGTTTCGGAAGCCATTGGCAGGTTGGCACCAACGGACTGCTTTACCTGAATGTTCTGCGCCAGTTCCGTTGTGTACCGAACCACGGCCGGATAAATGGCTTTCTTGGCCATATTGTTCATAGTGGCAGCTTCAATGTGCAGGGTCTGGCAGTAGTTCTCCATGGAAATTTCATACCGGGATTCCAGCTCAGCACGGGTGTAAATTTTGTGGTGCTCAAAGAGGGCCACATTCTTGTCCTCCAGGTAGGCGGGGAAGGCGTCTGCGCAGGTAGGAAGATTGGTTAATCCTCTGCGAGCTGCTTCTTCTTTCCATTCCTGAGAGTAACTGTTGCCGTTGAAGATGATTCGATTGTGCTCTACAAAGGCATCATGGGCAATGGCATATACTTCCTGCTCTATGTTTTCTGCCTTTTCCAAGCGCTCTGCAAATTCGGAGAACTCCTCTGCCATGATGGCATTCAGGATGGTGTTCGGGCCGGCCAAAGAGGCGGAAGAACCCACCATGCGGAATTCGAACTTGCCGCCGGTGTAAGCAAACGGGGAAGTACGGTTCCGGTCAGAGTCATCCTTGTTGAAACGCGGAATGACTTTAACACCAGACTTCATTACCTTGCGCTCATTCTTAATGAATTCGTGTTCATTTTCCAGAGCGTCTTCCAGATTGGCAAATTCGTTGCCGAGGAAGATGGAAAGAATGGCTGGTGGTGCTTCGTCTCCGCCCAGGCGGAGGTCATTGCCCGGAGAGGCAACGCAGACACGAAGCAAATCCTGATATTCGTCTACGCCCTTGACAACGGCGGCAAGGGACAGTAAGAACAGTGGGTTATGCATCGGGTCTTTGCCCGGCTTGAACAGGTTAATACCTGTGTCCGTGGTTAAGGACCAGTTGTTGTGCTTGCCGGATCCGTTGACGCCGGCAAACGGCTTTTCGTGGATCAGGCAAGCCAGGTTATTGTGAATGGCCACGGACTTCATGGTTTCCATCATTAACTGGTTCTGGTCTACGGCCGCATTCACTTCGGTGTAAACCGGGGCCAGTTCATGCTGCGCCGGAGCCACTTCGTTGTGCTCCGTCTTAGCAAAGATACCCAGCTTCCAAAGCTCTACATCCAGGTCGGACATGAATTTTTTAACGGTTGGCTTAATGGTGCCGAAGTAATGGTCTTCCATTTCCTGGCCCCGGCTTGGCTTGGCACCGAAGAGGGTGCGGCCGCAGAGCTTTAAGTCTTCCCGCTTATTGTATAAATCCCGATCTACCAGGAAGTATTCCTGTTCGCCGCCAACGCTTGGAACAACGTGCTTAGCGCCGGATTCATTCCCCAGCAGATTGATGATTTTCATGGCCTGCTTGTCTACTGCCTGAATGGAACGCAGCAGCGGGGTTTTCTTATCCAGAACTTCTCCGCCGTAAGAGCAGAAGATAGACGGAATGCAAAGAGTGTTGTCTTTGATAAAAGCATAGGAGGTTGGGTCCCAGGCTGTATAACCTCTGGCCTCAAAGGTAGAGCGGATACCGCCGTTCGGGAAAGAGGAAGCGTCCGGTTCCGAACGGATCAGCTCTTTTCCGGAAAAGTCCATAACCACGTTGCAGGAATCTACCGGACATAAGAAGCTGTCATGCTTTTCTGCTGTCAGACCTGTCATTGGCTGGAACCAGTGTGTAAAGTGCGTGGCACCCTTTTCAATTGCCCAGTCTTTCATGGCAGATGCTACGGTGTCGGCAACGTCTAAAGACAGTGGCTGTTTCTGGTCAACACAGTTATGAATTTCGTCATACACCTTCTGCGGAAGGCGTGCTTTCATGACATCGTCATTGAATACCAGAGAGCCGAACAGTTCCGGCACATTTGTTATTCCCATGGGAAGCCTCCTTTAAGGATTTTTTAGGATCCGTAGTAATAATAAAGGTATAGATTCAGGCTGATTCAGAGCCTAAATACGCGACTATTTTAGCCTAATGGTTCTGGAAACGTCAACGGCCCTTTGTCAAGGCTTTCCGTGAAATTGTCTTTTTTGTGAGTTTCACAAAATGCCAAGGTTAAAATCTTGATTGCTTTGTGCAAATGGGTTAGAATGAAGTCAGGAAATAAGCCTTCGGGTATTTTATTTATTGGAGGAACACAATATGGTTTATCTTATTATTGGTCATAAAGGCTCCGGCAAGACCACTCATTTAATAGAGGAAGTAAAGAAGGCAGTGGACGCCTCTCTCGGCAACGTTATTTGCGTAGAAAAAGGCACCAAGCTGACCTACAATATTGACTCCAGAGTTCGTCTTGTAGCAGCTGATGACTATGCAGTTTCCGGTTATGATGCTTACTATGGCTTCCTTGCCGGAATGTGCGCTTCCAACAGTGACATCACAGACATCTTCGGAGACGGTACCCTGAAAATCGGCGGTACGGATTTTGCTCAGCTGGCTTCCTTCCTGGACAAAATCAAAAACCTTGGAGATGCCACAGACACCAAATTTACCTTCACCATTTCTGCAGATGAAGCAGAGCTGCCAAAGGAAATTTTTGATCTTTGTGAAGTCCTGTAACAGGATGGTTCGTTCAAGTGCGTTCGGCCCCGAAAAGAAGCCTCTTTTCGGGGCTGTTTTTTGTTGACAAAGCAAAACCCGGTTTGTATAATATAGTTCGCGTGTCGCCGTACAGGTTTGACAATGAGAGGTGATTGACATGTTTGAACTGCAACTGGAACCTCTGTTCCTCAATGAGGGTTTCACGCTGGACGTTGATCATGAAGTAACTTGCACCGAAGTTGACGAATTCGGTAAGCTTCTGTTTCCACATCCGTTCAAAGTGACCGGTCAGTTCCGTAATGAAGCCTCTGTTGTTTCCCTGGACGCTACCATCAACGCAGACCTTTACACTGTTTGTGACAGATGTGCCACAGAAGTGGTCCTTCCGCTTTCCGTTCCTATGGAGCATACCTTTGTAACAGAGCTCAACGGAGAGGACAGGGACGAACGCTTTGTGCTGGTTCCGGATCGGATTTTAGATTTGGACCGCTTGGCAACAGAAGATCTTCTGTTGAATTTACCAACAAAGATTCTCTGTAAAGAAGATTGTAAAGGAATTTGTCCCCAGTGTGGCAAGAACCTGAATGAAGGTCCCTGCCAGTGTCAGAAAGAAATAGATCCGCGCTTTGCAGATCTGCTGTCTTTACTGGAGGACAGGAAATAAATCTTGTATTTTAAGTGGGAGGGTAAATCAAAATGGCAGTACCAGCAAGAAGAGTTTCTAAAGCAAGACGTGACAAAAGACGTTCTAATGTTTGGAAAATGAATGCACCGGAACTTGTTAAGTGCCCGCAGTGTGGCGAATACAAGAGACCACACAGAGTATGCCTTGCATGCGGTTACTACAACGGCAAAAAAGTCATCGACGTTGACTAAGCAACTGGCAAAGCATCTTAAGATTGCAGTATGACAGGTAGAGGTGGAGAAGGAAATCCTTCCCCACCTTAATTTTTCTTTTTATAATAGTTCAAGAATAACAATGCAGGAGGTGGAAGCATGTCAAAACCGGTTGTAGCCATTGTCGGCCGTCCGAATGTGGGAAAATCCACATTGTTTAACAAACTGATCGGCGAACGGCTTTCCATTGTAGATGACACGCCCGGCGTTACCCGGGACCGAATCTACGGGGACTGTGAATGGCTTGGTCGTAAAATGCTTCTGGTGGACACCGGCGGAATAGAACCGTATTCGGATGATATCATTCTGACCCAGATGCGGCGGCAGGCCGAACTGGCCGTGGAAACGGCAGACGTTATTGTTCTGGTAACGGACATTCGGGACGGTGTGGTGGCCACGGATATGGAAGTTGCTTCCATGATGCAAAAGTCCGGCAAGCCAATTGTCTTGGCAGTTAATAAATGTGACAGCATTGGAGAAATCCCGGCTGATTTTTATGAGTTTTATAATTTAGGCTTAGGGGATCCCATTGCCATTTCTTCTGTTCACGGTCGCGGTACCGGAGACCTTCTGGATACCGTGCTTTCCTATCTTCCGAAGGAAGAGGGAGAAGAAGAGGATGACAGCAAAATTACAGTTGCCGTTATCGGAAAACCGAACGTAGGAAAAAGCTCCTTAATTAACGCTATTTGTGGCGAGGAACGCACCATTGTTTCCAACGTGGCCGGTACCACCCGGGATGCCACTGATACCTTGGTATCTAATGAATACGGAGACTTCCTCTTCATTGACACGGCCGGCATCCGCCGCAAGTCCAAAGTGGACAACGCCATTGAAAAATACAGCGTTATCCGGGCACGTATGGCGGTAGAACGTGCCAACGTCTGTGTCATTATGATTGACGCGCTGGAAGGCTTTACAGAGCAGGACAGCAAAATTGCCGGCATGGCCCATGATATGGGAAAGGCCTGCATTATTTGCGTGAATAAATGGGATGCTTATGAAAAAAATGATAAGTCCATGCAGGAGTATACAACCAAGCTGCAGCATGACTTTTCCTTTATGTCCTATGCGCCATTTCTGTTTATCTCTGCCAAAACCGGTCAGCGGTTGAATAAATTGTTCCCGCTGATTGTAAAGGTAGACAACCAGAATGCCATGCGGATCAGCACCGGTAAGCTGAATGAAGTGCTGGCAGATGCCACCGCCCGTGTGCAGCTGCCGACAGACCGCGGCCGGCGCTTAAAGATTTTCTATATGACCCAGGCGTCCACGCGCCCGCCAACCTTTGTCTGCTTTGTTAACCGTAAGGATTTGTTCCATTACAGTTACCAACGGTATATAGAAAATCAGATTCGCGCGGTCTTCGGGCTGGAAGGCACACCCGTCCGCCTGATTATTCGTGAACGGGAACGCGAAAAAACAAAATAAAAGAGCATAACCGGGAGCAGGACAATGTCCTGCTCTTTTATGTTATAATGTGGAAAAGCAAGGAGGCTTAAGCATGAATATTACAGTATATTGCGGAGCAAATGCAGGTACCAATCCGCAGTTTGCGGAAGGCGCAACTGCGTTGGGTACCTGGATTGCCGAAAGTGGAAATACATTAGTATACGGCGGCGGGCGTAACGGCCTGATGGGCGTTGTGGCAGATGCCTGCTTGGATCATGGCGGGAAGGTCATCGGCGTCATCCCCGATTTTCTGGTGGATATGGAACAGATGCATCCCGGTACCACAGAAATGATTCATGTCAAAACCATGTCGGAACGGCGGAACCTGATGATTGAACGGGGAGACGCCTTTGTTGCCCTTCCCGGCGGAGTAGGTACACTGGAAGAAATTTCCGAAATTATTTCCCACGTGCATCTGCACCTGATTCAGGGCTCCTGTATCCTTTATAATCAGAATCATTACTATGATTCTATGAAGGCATTACTGGAAAATATGACCGCCTGCGGCTTCTATCCACAGGCAGATTTCCAGTCCATCTGCTTTGCCGAAAATATTGCGGAAATAGAGGCCGAACTTTGTAAGAAGTTCTAACGGTAAATTCGTTGACGCACTTACCCTGTATGAAGTATAATCTCTGCAGAAAAAAACAATATGTGGAGCAGGATATCATGACTTTTTCCAAAGCAGAACTGTTAACGCAGGCAAAGGCAATTAATAAAGCAGGATTTGACCTTGGTGGATCTCGTGTTTCCAAAATGAAACAGGTATTTTTATTTCCCGGTTTCTTTGACGTGCATGTGCATTTCAGAGAACCGGGTTTTTCTTATAAAGAAACCATTTTCAGCGGAAGCCGGGCGGCGGCCCACGGCGGATACACCGGGGTCTGCACCATGCCGAACCTGAATCCGGTGCCGGATTCCGTAGAGCACCTGAAGGTGGAACAGGACATCATTCAGAAGGATGCCTGTATTTCCGTGTTGCCCTATGCCTCTATTACCGTAGGCGAAAAGGGCAAGGAACTGGTTGACGTAAACGCACTGGCACCGCACTGCTTTGCCTTTTCGGATGACGGCGTCGGCATTCAGGACGAAGGCATGATGCGGCAGGCCATGGAGCAAATCAAAGACTCCGGCAAAATTCTGGCGGCTCACTGTGAAGTAAATGAATTACTGCACGGCGGTTACATTCATGACGGAGAGTATGCCAAAGCCCATGGCCACCGGGGCATCTGTTCCGCCAGTGAATGGAAGGAAATTGAGCGGGATGTAGCTCTGTCGGCGCAGACCGGCTGTCCTTATCATGTGTGTCATGTATCTACCAAGGAAAGCTTGGAAATTATCCGGAACGCTAAATCGCAAGGGGTCAACGTTACTTGCGAAACCGGTCCCCATTATCTGGTTATGGACGACAGCATGCTGCAGGAAGAGGGACGTTTCAAAATGAACCCGCCCATCCGCGGAAAAGAGGACTATCAGGCCCTTCTAGCGGCCATTCAGGACGGTACCATTGACATGATTGCCACGGATCACGCTCCGCACTCGGCTGAAGAAAAAAGCCGCGGGTTGGAAAAGAGCCCGTTCGGGATTGTAGGCCTGGAAACGGCGTTCCCACTCTTATATACGCACCTGGTTAAGCCGGGGGTTATCTCGTTGGAAAAGCTGATTGACCTGATGGCGCTTGCCCCTCGCCGGCGATTCAGCATTCCGCTTTCGGAAGACGACTTCTGCGTTTATGACTTGTCGGAAGAATATGCCATTGACCCGGAGCAGTTTTTAAGTCAGGGAAAGGCCACTCCGTTTACCGGCTGGAAGGTATACGGCAAATGCCTGCTGACGGTGCACCACGGCAAAGTAGTTTGGCAGGATCCATCGGTTACACTGACGGACTAAGAAAGGAGTTTCCATGAAACAGGGAACATACCGCATTGCGGAGAACAAAGCACTGACGGACAGGGTCTGGTTTATGGCACTGGAAGGGGATACTTCTGCCTGCACGGCAACCGGTCAGTTTATCAACCTGAAATTAGACGGGCTGTATTTACGGCGGCCCATTTCAGTTTACAATTGGACAGAAAATCAGATTCAGATTATTTATAAAGTAGTTGGCAAAGGTACAGAACAGATGAGCCATCTGCCGGTGGGTGCCACACTGGATGTATTAACCGGACTTGGCAATGGCTACCGTACAGAGGTCAGCGGAGACCGGCCGGTGCTGGTTGGCGGCGGGGTTGGTATTCCACCGCTGTATGCACTGTGTAAGCAGCTGCTGAAGGAAGGAAAACAACCAAGTGTCATTCTTGGCTTTAATACCAAGCAGGAAGTCTTTTGCAAGGAAGCCTTTGAAGAATTGCTGCAGGGAACAGACGGTAAAGTATACGTTACGCTGGTAGACGGTGGGGAAGAATCGGGTTATTATCCCGGCTTTGTTACCGATGTATTAAGCAAACTGGAGTATACCTACTTTTACACCTGTGGCCCCAGCCCCATGTTTCGCGCCATAGAGGGCTGTGCCAAAACCAGTGGCCAGTTCAGCTTTGAAGAGCGCATGGGCTGTGGATTTGGCGCCTGCATGGGCTGCACCTGCAAAACCAAATACGGAAATAAACGGATCTGTAAGGATGGACCGGTATTAGAACGGGAGGAGATTATATGGTAGACCTGAGCGTAACACTGTCTGGTGTACAGCTGGACAACCCGGTCATCCCGGCCAGCGGCACCTTCGGCTTTGGTTATGAATTTGCCGAAGTATATGACCTGGATATCCTAGGTAGTATTGCCCTAAAGGGAACCACCAAGGATCCCCGTTTTGGAAATCCAACCCCGCGCATTGCCGAATGCACGGCCGGTCTGATTAACTCTGTCGGTCTGCAAAACCCCGGTGTAGAACAGGTTATTGCAGAAGAGCTTCCAAAGCTAAAGCAGTGCTTCCATAAACCGGCCATTGCCAACGTATCCGGCTTTGCGGTAGACGACTACGCTTACACTTGCGAAAAGCTGGACAAGGAAGAACAGGTTGGATTGCTGGAAGTCAACATCAGCTGTCCCAATGTTCACAATGGCGGCATGAGCTTTGGTACCAATCCGGACAGTGCTTATGAAGTTACGAAAGCCGTAAAAGCAGTTACCTCTAAGCCGGTTTATGTCAAACTGACCCCCAATGTAACGGATATTGTGCCAATTGCCAAAGCTTGTGAAGAGGCGGGGGCAGACGGCATTAGTATGATTAATACGGTTATGGGAATGCGGATTGACCCGAAAACCCGGAAACCGGTTATCTTTAATAAAATGGGCGGCTTTTCCGGCCCGGCCATTCTACCGATTGCCATCCGCATGGTTTATCAGGTATATGAAGCCGTTTCCATTCCTATCATTGGTCAGGGCGGTGTATCTTCGGCAGAAGATGTCCTGGAAATGATGCTGGCAGGTGCCACTGCTGTAGAAGTAGGGGCCGCCAATTTGGTGGAACCGACCGCTTGCAAACAAATTATAGAAAACCTTCCTGCTGTCATGCAAAAATACGGCATGACCAGCCTGAAGGAAATCATAGGAGGAGCACACAATGGGTAAAGACGTTATTATTGCCTGTGACTTTGCAGGAAAAGAACAGGTCATGGAATTCCTTGACCGCTTCGGAGACGAACGGCCGTTTGTCAAGATTGGTATGGAGCTGTATTATGCTGCTGGTCCGGACATGGTACGGGAATTGAAAGAAAGAGGCCATAAGGTATTTTTAGACTTAAAGTTGCATGATATTCCAAACACCGTAAAGAAATCTATGCGTGTGCTGTCTACCTTGGGCGCGGACATTGTTAATGTCCATGCGTCCGGTACGTGTGCCATGATGGAAGCCGCAGTAGAAGGCGTAACTCGCCCGGATGGCAGCCGCCCATTGGTTATTGCCGTAACACAGCTGACGTCCACCAGTGAAGAACGCATGCAGCAGGAGCTGCTGATTGGAGCTTCCCTTCTGGAAACCGTACTGACCTATGCAGAAAATGCCAAGAAATCCGGCTTGGACGGCGTGGTTTGTTCGCCGCTGGAAGCCGGTGCCATACATGAACGTTGCGGTTCTGATTTCTTGACTGTTACACCGGGCATCCGCTTTGCCGACGGAGACATCGGCGACCAGGTCCGGGTAACCACGCCGGAAAAGGCAAAGGAAATCGGCTCTGACTACATTGTAGTCGGACGCCCCATTACTGAAGCCGCCGATCCTGTGGCGGCATGGAAACGCTGCGTTGCAGAATTTACAGACTAAGTAGGAGGACTTTCCCATGCAGAAACAGATTGCCAAAGATTTATTATCCATTCAGGCCGTTTTCCTTCGGCCGGAAGAACCGTTTACCTGGGCCAGTGGTATTCACAGCCCTATTTATTGTGACAACCGCCTGGTCCTTTCCGACCACAAGGTGCGTACGGACGTAGAAAACGGCCTGATGCAGCTGATTAAGGCCGAGTATCCGGACGTAGAAGTTCTGATGGGCACCTCCACCGCAGGCATTGCCCATGCCGCCATTGTGGCACAGATGATGGAACTGCCAATGGGTTATGTTCGCGGCGGCAACAAGGACCATGGCCGTCAGAACCGTATTGAAGGCAAGCTGAGTGCCGGACAGAAGGTAGTAGTAGTAGAAGACCTGATTTCTACCGGTGGCTCTGTTATTGAAGTAGTAGACGCCCTGCGGGAAGCCGGTGCAGAAGTACTTGGCATTGTCAGCATCTTTACCTATGGTATGCAAAAGTCCGTGGACCGTCTTGCTGCCGCCAACGTAAAGAATGTCAGTCTGACCAACCTGGATACCGTTTTGGAAGCAGCCGTAGAAGAGGGCTACATTAAGCCGGAATGGGAACCGAAAATCAAAGCCTTCCGTGACAATCCATCTGACGAAAGTTGGATTCACTAATACAAACCCAAAGAAGGAGCACAAAATGAAGAAAGATCTGCTTGATATCCGGGACTTAAGCCCGGAAGAAATTGGAGAACTGATTCAGACGGCCAAAGACATTGCCGACCATCCGGAAAAGTATGCCGAAACGTGCAAAGGCAAGAAAATTGCCACCCTGTTTTATGAACCATCCACACGGACTCGCCTTAGCTTTGAATCTGCCATGATAGAACTGGGCGGCCAGGCCATTGGATTTTCTGATGCCACCAGCAGCTCTGTTTCCAAAGGGGAAAGCGTAGCAGACACGGCTCGTGTAGTGGAATGCTTTGCTGACATTATTGCCATGCGTCATCCCAAAGAAGGCGCTCCGTATGTGGCGGCAACCAATGTAACTATTCCGGTTATTAATGCCGGAGACGGTGGACATAACCATCCAACGCAGACCCTGACTGACCTGTTGACCATTTCCAGAGAAAAGGGTCATCTGGATAATCTGGTTATCGGCTGCTGTGGAGACCTGAAATTCGGTCGTACCGTACACAGCTTAATCAGCGCCATGTCCCGTTATGAAGGCGTTCGTTTTGTCCTGATTTCTCCGGAAGAACTGAAAATTCCGGAAAATGTCAGAACGGAAATTCTGGATCGGAATCAGATTCCTTATGTGGAAACCACTTCCTTGGAAGAGGCTATGCCGGAGCTGGATGTGCTTTACATGACCCGTGTACAGAAAGAACGGTTCTTCAATGAAGCGGATTACATCCGTCTGAAAGACACCTATATTCTGACCACGGATAAACTGCAGTCTGCCAAGAGCGATATGGCAATTTTGCATCCGTTGCCAAGGGTTAATGAAATTTCCACGGAAATTGATAAGGACCCGCGGGCTAAATATTTTGACCAGGTAAGAAACGGAAAATACATTCGCATGGCGTTAATTATGAAACTCTTGGGGGTAGAAGCATGATTATTGGCAGCATTGTAAACGGCTTGGTAATTGACCATATTCCTGCGGGGAAGGGCATGGCTCTGTATCATTACATGAAGCTGGATGAAATTACCAGCGAAGTGGCCATTATTAAGAATGCTACATCGCACAAGATGGGAAAAAAGGACATCATCAAGATTAACGAAGTCATTGATGTAGACTATGACATTCTGGGATACATTGATTCCAACATTACCGTCAATATAATTGAAGACGGTGTCCGCACCACCAAACTGCACCCGGTACTGCCAGAGACCATCACCAACGTCATCAAGTGCAAAAACCCGCGGTGCATTACTTCCATAGAACAGGATCTGCCCCATATTTTCAAGCTGACAGATCGGGAAAAGGGAGTATATCGTTGCGTTTACTGTGAAGCACGGGCCAAAGAACCGCATTCTTTCAAAATTAAATAGGGTGCTCTTAGAAAAGCATCCTAAAAAGAGGATAAAAGAGTCAGTTTTTTTCTGCACATAGACGAAAAATAACAGAATGAAAGTCCCTTGGTGACATTCTTTTTTCCTTTTGTTATACTAGGTACCGAATTGAACAGGCGTCCTTGTAACTGACGGATGAAAGCAGCGTATACTGCGGAGGAGCAAGGATGTTGTTTATTGCCGACCGTCTGGGCGCATCTGATTCTAACGCGGAATTAGGTGCGCCCTTTTGTCATTTGTAAGATGGTTTTGTAAGATTTTTCAGCAGCAGAAAACGCTGCAAGGAGGAGTTCCTAATGAAAAAAGTTGGCTTAATTATGGGAAGCGATTCCGACCTTCCGATTGTCAGAAAAGCCATGGATCTTTTAACGGAGCTGGATATTCCGTTTGAAGCCCATATTTATTCTGCCCACCGGACGCCGGAGGAAGCGGCCAAGTTTGCAAAGGAAGCCAGAGAAAACGGCTTCGGCGTGCTGATTGCCGCCGCAGGCATGGCAGCGCATTTGGCAGGCGCCATTGCCGCCAACACCACCCTTCCGGTTATCGGAATTCCCTGTAAATCCGCTGCGTTTGACGGCATGGACGCCCTGTTGTCTACCGTCATGATGCCATCCGGTATCCCGGTGGCAACGGTTGCGGTAGACGGTTCCAAGAACGCTGCCCTGCTGGCGGCGGAAATCCTTGCAGTAGAAGACGCCGCCCTTGCGGAAAAACTGCTGGAAAGAAGAAAGGCGGATGCAGCAGCCGCCCTGGCCAAAGATGCCAAACTTGTTGCAGAATACAGCCAGAAATGATTCCGCACCAGTCGGAAGCGTTTTGATATTTAAGGAGGACTTTATCATGGAAAAGAAAGAAATGCTTTATGAAGGAAAGGCCAAGAAAGTTTTTGCTACCGATGATCCGGAAGTACTTTTGGTCAGCTATAAAGATGACGCCACTGCATTTAACGGCCTGAAGAAGGGCACCATTTCCGGCAAGGGCGCCATTAACAACCGCGTTACCAACTACATGATGCAGATTCTGGAAAAGGAAGGCGTTCCGACCCACTTTGTAGAAGAGCTTTCCGACAGAGACACCCTGGTAAAGAAGGTTACCATTGTTCCTCTGGAAGTCATTATCCGAAACATTTCTGCCGGTTCTTTTGCCAAGCGCTTTGGTGTAGAAGAAGGTATTGTTTTTGATGAACCGACCATTGAATTTTCCTATAAAAACGACGACCTGGGAGACCCGCTGATCAACGACTATCATGTTATTGCCCTGAAGTTGGCCACCAAGGAAGAAATTGAAACCATTAAGAACCTGGCCTTCAAGGTTAACGAAGTCATGAAGGATTACTTCAAGAAGATTAATGTAGACCTGGTAGACTTCAAACTGGAATTCGGTAAGACCTCCGACGGCACCATTGTTCTGGCAGACGAAATTTCTCCGGACACCTGCCGCTTCTGGGATAGCCGTACCCATGAAAAGCTGGACAAGGACCGTTTCCGCAGAGACCTTGGCAATGTAGAAGATGCCTATCAGGAAATGATGAAACGGATTTTAGGCGAGTAAGCTTTTTACCGCTTTTTGGATGAATCTTAATTTTGGAGTTAGCTTATGTCTAATTTAAGAGAAGAATGCGGTGTATTCGGCGTCTATTCCCCAACTAGCAGAGACGTGGCCAGAGATGTTTATTATGGCCTTTTTGCTCTGCAGCACAGGGGACAGGAGTCTTGTGGTATTACCGTAAATGACGATGGCCTGTTTAATACCTACAAAGATATTGGCCTGGTCAGTGAAGTGCTGACCCAGGACCGAATTGAAGCCCTTGGGGAAGGTACTATGGCCATTGGTCATTGCCGTTACGGCACCACCGGGGACACCGACCGTAATAATGCACAGCCCATTGTAGTAAACCACATTAAGGGTAGAATGGCGCTGGCTCACAACGGAAACTTAGTCAATTCTTATGAGCTGCGGGAAGAGCTGGAACTGAAAGGCTCTATTTTCCACACTACGTCAGATACGGAAGTTATTTCTTATATCATTACAGACGAACGCATTAAAGCCCATTCCATTGAAGAGGCTGTGAACCGTTCCATGGACCGGATTAAAGGTGCCTATTCGTTGGTTATTATGTCTCCAACCAAGCTGATTGCTGTACGGGACCCGAACGGATTCCGTCCACTTTGCTACGGAAAAACGCCGGATGGCGGGTATGTGGTAGCCTCGGAAAGCTGCGCATTGGATGCCGTTGGGGCGGAATTTGTAGCTGATGTGGAAGCTGGTGAAATCCTGGTCTTTGACAAAAACGGGGTTCGCAGTATGAAGGACCATTGTGGCAAGGCAGAGCACAAAATGTGCGTCTTTGAATACGTGTATTTTGCTCGCCCGGACTCCATCATTGACGGTTGCAATGTACATGAAGCCAGAGCCAGAGCCGGTGCTTACCTAGCCCTGGAAAATCCGGTTCATGCCGACATTGTCATTGGTGTTCCGGATTCCGGTCTGGATGCCGCCATCGGATATTCCAAACAGTCCGGTATTCCTTATGAAATCGGATTTATTAAGAATAAATACATTGCCAGAACCTTTATTTCCCCGGGACAGCAGAGCCGTTCAGATAAAGTGCGGATTAAGCTGAACCCGATTATCAGCACGGTAAAAGGAAAACGCATTGTTCTGATTGATGACTCTATTGTCAGAGGAACAACCAGTGCCCGCATTGTAAAAATGCTGCGGGATGCCGGTGCCAAGGAAATTCATTTCCGGGTTTCCTCGCCACCCTTTATGAACCCGTGTTATTACGGTACTGACATTGATTCCCGTGAACATCTGATTGCCTGCCACCACACAGTGGAAGAAACAGCAGAAATCATTGGCGCAGATACCCTTGCTTACCTTTCGGTAGATGCCGTAAAGCGGATTGCCTGCGGCGTAAAGGGAAAAGGCTATTGTACCGCCTGCTTTGACGGTGATTATCCCACCGAAGTGCCGTCTGCACCACAGAAAAGCCGCTTTGAACGGAAACTGTCAGAGCGGGACGAAGAAGAACAGGCAGAAAAGAAGGAGAAGGGCGAATGAACAAGAATTCCAAGTCTGACAGCTACGCTGCAGCCGGTGTAGATATTACCGCCGGTTACAAAGCCGTAGAATTGATGAAACAGCATATTGCCAAAACGGTTACCGAAGGCGTCTGCTCTGATGTTGGCGGCTTCGGCGGCCTGTTTGAGCTGGACTTGCAGGGAATTACCCGGCCGGTTCTGGTCAGCGGCACCGACGGTGTCGGCACCAAACTGAAAATTGCATTCTTAATGGACAAGCATGACACAGTTGGTATTGACTGTGTTGCCATGTGCGTCAATGACATTATCTGTGTGGGCGCCCGCCCGTTATTTTTCCTGGATTATATTGCCTGCGGTAAGAACGTTCCGGAAAAGATTGCAGATATTGTCAAAGGCGTCAGTGACGGCTGTGTGCAGTCCGGTGCTGCCCTGATTGGCGGTGAAACCGCAGAAATGCCCGGATTTTACCCCATTGAAGAATATGACCTTGCCGGTTATTCCACCGGTGTGGTAGACAAGTCCAAGATTATTGACAACTCTACCATGAAAGCAGGAGACGTTATTTTGGCATTGCCTTCCTCCGGCGTGCATTCCAACGGTTTCTCCTTAGTTCGCAAGGTCTTTGATGTAGATCATGCTGATTTGAAAAAGCCGGTTGCAGAACTTGGCGGAAAGTCTCTTGGCGAAACTCTTCTGACCCCGACTAAAATTTATGTAAAACCGGTTCTGGCTCTGTTGGACGAAGTGCATGTCAAAGGCATTTCCCACATTACCGGCGGCGGATTTTATGAAAACATTCCAAGAAGTATTCCGGATGGCCTTTGTGCTACCATTCAGCGTGCCAATGTTCGGGTACTTCCTATTTTTGACCTGATTGCCAAAGAAGGACAAATCAGCGAACATGACATGTTTAACACCTTTAACATGGGTGTCGGCATGAGCATTGTAGTGGCTCCGGAAGATGCAGATAAGGCCCTGGCCATTCTGCAGGAACAGGGCGAAGACGCTTATGTTCTGGGAACCATTACCGAAGGCACGGAAAAAATCCAGATTTTATAAGCGCTTTTTAGAAACGCTCCGGAGGGTGCAAAGATGAAACAAGGAAAAATTTCCATTGCAGTTTTAGTTTCCGGCGGTGGTACCAACCTGCAGGCGTTAATTGATGCCGAACAGGAAGGTCGTCTGCCAAGCGGACAGATTACACTGGTTATTTCTAACAAAAAGGACGCCTATGCGCTGACTCGCGCAGAACAGGCCGGCATACAGACCCTTTGGCTAAGCCGGAAGGAACTGGGACAGGAGCGCTTTGAAGAAGAGCTGGCGGCTGTTTTGGAGGAAAACCAGATTGATGTCATTATTCTGGCCGGTTTCTTATGCATCCTCTCGGAAAACTTCACTAGGAAGTATCCGCGTCGTATTTTAAATATTCATCCTTCCCTGATCCCGTCCTTCTGCGGGGCAGGGTTTTACGGACTGCGTGTGCACGAAGCCGCCCTGGAAAAAGGGGTTAAGGTAACGGGCGCCACGGTCCATTTTGTCAATGAAATCCCGGACGGCGGAGAAATTATCCTGCAAAAGGCGGTTGCCGTGGAAGACGGTGACACCCCGGAACTCTTACAGAAACGGGTTATGGAACAGGCCGAATGGGAATTATTGCCGGCTGCGGCAGAAAAAGTCTGCGCAGAATTACTGGCGGAAAAGGGGACAAAATGAAAATTTTAGTTGTCGGTGGCGGTGGCCGTGAACACGCTATCATTAAAAAGCTGAAAGAAAACCCGCAGGCAGACACCATTTATGCTCTGCCCGGAAACGGCGGAATTGCAGCAGATGCCGAATGCGTTGCCATCAGTGCAACCGATATTCCGGCAATCACCGAATTTGCTGTAAAGGAACAGATTGACTACGCTGTGGTTGCCCCGGATGACCCGCTGGTACTTGGTTGCGTAGATGCATTGGAAGGAAAAGGAATTCCATGCTTTGGTCCGAAGGCAAACGCTGCCATTATTGAAGGCAGCAAGGTCTTTTCCAAAGATTTAATGAAGAAATACCAGATTCCAACCGCTGCCTATGAGGTCTTTGACCAGGCAGAAAAGGCGTTGGAGTATGTTAAAACCGCCAAATTACCGGTGGTTGTAAAAGCAGACGGCCTTGCACTTGGCAAGGGCGTTTTAATTGCGGAAACCAGAGAAGATGCCGAAGCTGCCGTCAAAAGCCTGATGGAAGACAAAAAGTTCGGTAAGAGCGGAGACCGCGTAGTAGTAGAAGAATTTTTAACGGGTCCGGAAGTATCCGTATTGTCCTTCACGGACGGTAAAACCGTAGTACCAATGGTTTCTTCCATGGACCACAAGCGTGCCTTAGACGGAGACCAGGGTCTGAATACCGGCGGTATGGGCACGGTAGCACCAAATCCGTATTATACAAAAGAAATTGCAGAGGAGTGCATGGAACGCATCTTCCTGCCAACTATCCAGGCCATGAACGCCGAAGGCAGAACCTTTAAAGGCTGTCTTTACTTCGGCCTGATGTTGACCCCGGATGGCCCGAAGGTCATTGAATATAACTGCCGCTTCGGAGATCCGGAAACGCAGGTAGTTCTGCCACTCCTGGAATCTGATCTGCTGACCATTATGCAGGCTACCACAAACGGAACGCTGGCAGAGCAGGAGGTCCGTTTCTCAGACGGTTCCGCCTGCTGCGTTATTATGGCATCTGCAGGATATCCGCAGTCCTATGAAAAGGGATACGAAATTACCATTCCGGAAGAGCAACTGGCTCATGTTTATGTGGCCGGTGCAAAGAAGGAAAACGGAAAATTGTTGACTGACGGCGGTCGGGTACTGGGTGTAACTGCCACCGCTGACTCGCTAGAACAGGCCATTCAGCAGGCCTATGAAAAAGTAAGCACCATTTCGTTTGCCAACGCCTTTTACAGAAAGGATATCGGCAAAAAAGCACTGGCTGCACGGGAGGAAAACTAATGGTTTACAGAGTCTTTTCGGAAAAAAAGGAAGCCCTTGCCAACGAAGCAAAGGCATTGTGGTCTGATTGCACCTCTTTACTTGGTATCAGCGGTCTGACTAAAGTGCGGATTGTGAACCGCTATGACGCCGAAGATATTTCGGAAGAGCTGTTCAACTACGCCATTGGAACCGTGTTCTCGGAACCGCAGCTGGACCTGGTTTCTGATTCCCTTGACACGGGCGATGCAGCCTATGCCTTTGCTGTAGAATACCTCCCGGGACAGTTTGACCAGCGTGCTGACTCTGCTGCACAGTGCATTCAGATTATCTCTAAGGGAGAACGTCCTACCATTCGCACCGCCAAGATTTACCTGTTATACGGGACTCTGACGGAGGAAGAGGTAGCAGAAATTAAGAAGTATGTTATCAACCCGGTAGAAAGCCGGGAAGCTTCCTTTGAAAAGCCGGAAACCCTGCGGTTGCAGTATGATATTCCGGAAAGCGTAAAGACCTTAGATGGCTTCTTGAATTTGGATCGGGACGGCTTACAGGATTTTGTGGATTCCATGGGACTGGCCATGGATCTGGATGACATTGCGTTCTGTCAGAATTATTTCCGCACAGAACAGCGGGATCCAACCGTAACGGAAATCCGGATGATTGACACCTACTGGTCTGACCATTGCCGTCATACCACGTTCTTAACCGTCATTGACGACGCTAAATTTGAAGATGAACTGCTGCAGAAGGCCTATGAAGAATATCTGGCTGACCGGAAAGCTCTTGGAGACAAGAAGCCGGTTTGTCTGATGGACCTGGCCACCCTGGCAGTCAAATACTTAAAGAAGACCGGACAGCTGCAGAAGCTGGATGAGTCCGAAGAAATTAATGCCTGCACCGTTAAAATTACGGTACAGACGGAAGAGGGAGAAGAGCCGTGGCTACTTCTCTTCAAGAATGAGACCCACAATCACCCGACCGAAATTGAACCGTTCGGCGGAGCGGCCACCTGCATCGGCGGCGCCATTCGTGACCCGCTGTCCGGCCGCGCCTACGTTTACGGCGCAATGCGCGTAACCGGTGCCGCGGATCCGCTGACTCCGGTCAGCAAGACCATTCCGGGTAAGCTTCCGCAGCGGAAGATTGTTACCACCGCGGCGGCAGGGTACTCTTCTTACGGTAACCAGATTGGACTGGCTACCGGTATTGTAGATGAAATTTACCACCCGGGTTATGCCGCCAAGCGGATGGAAATTGGCGCCGTTGTGGCTGCCGCTCCGCAGGAAAATGTACGTCGCGAAGTGCCGGCACCGGGAGACATTGTTATTCTGCTCGGCGGAAAAACCGGCCGTGACGGCTGTGGCGGTGCCACCGGTTCTTCCAAATCCCATACGGCACAATCCCTGGAAACCTGCGGTGCAGAAGTACAAAAAGGTAATGCACCGGAAGAACGCAAATTACAGCGTCTGTTCCGGAACAAAGCAGCATGCCGTATGATTAAACGCTGTAATGACTTTGGTGCCGGCGGCGTGTCGGTAGCCATTGGGGAATTGGCAGACGGGCTGAACATTGACCTGAATGCCGTTCCGAAAAAATACGACGGCCTGGACGGCACAGAGCTTGCCATCAGTGAATCCCAGGAACGGATGGCCGTTGTAGTTGAAAAAGAAAACGTAGCCTCCTTTATTGCCTTGGCAGAACAGGAAAACCTGCAGGCCACACCGGTTGCTGTAGTAACAGAAGAACCCAGACTGGTTATGAACTGGAACGGCAAACAGATTGTCAATGTCAGCCGCGAATTCCTGAATTCCAATGGCGCCGACAAGCATATTACCGTTTCGGCTGCGGCCGCAAAGCTGCAACCGCAGCAGGTAACCGGCAGCTTTGCAGAGCACCTGACAGCCATGGCATCTGACTTAAATATCTGCTCTAAGCGTGGGCTGTCCGAACGCTTTGACTCTACTATTGGTGCCGGTACGGTTCTGATGCCATTCGGCGGCAAGAAACAGCTGACCCCAATCCAGGCCATGGTACAGAAGGTTTCCGTTGAAAAGAAGCATACAGACACCTGCTCTTTCATGGCATTTGGTTACAATCCGTTTCTGACGGAACAGAGTCCGTACCACGGTGCGTATCTGGCTGTTGTGGAAAGCGTTTCTAAGCTGATTGCCACCGGTGCTTCTTTTGAAGATGTTTATCTGACCTTCCAGGAATACTTTGAACATCCGGGCAAGGACTCCTCCCGTTGGGGTCAGCCACTTGCCGCCCTGTTAGGTGCCTACAAAGCCCAAAAGGAACTTGGCATCGGCGCCATTGGCGGGAAAGACTCCATGAGTGGTACCTTTGAAGATCTGGATGTACCACCAACCCTGGTTTCCTTTGCCGTTACTACAGATACGGCGGACCATGTGGTTTCTCCGGAATGCAAGAAGGCCGGTAACAAGCTCTTCTTACTGGAACCGGAAACCGATGTAAACGGATTGCCGGTTACGGATTCCTTAAAGAAGCTGTTCCATACAGTAACCGAATTGCTGCGCTCCGGAAAGGCCGTCAGTGCCTATACACCGGGTATGGGTGGTGTTGCAGAAGCCGTTATGAAAATGTGCTTCGGCAATGACTTCGGCTTTACCTTTAACGAACAGCTGTCTTTGCAGGATATTTTCGGGACCCATTACGGTTCTTTCCTGTTAGAAAGTGCAGAAGACCTTCCGGGTACTTTAGTTGGTACCGTAACAGAAGAAAAGGCCTTTGTTTACAAAGCAGAAAAGGTTTGCGGTTGTCAGCTGTTACACCAGTATGAAAGCAAGCTGGAGAGCGTTTACAATTGCAATATTTCCCAGGATGAAGTTTCGGTAGAAACCTTCTCTTATCAGGCCAAAGCCAGACGCAGCCCCTGCATTAAAACGGCAAAGCCAAAGGTTCTGATTCCGGCCTTCCCGGGCACCAACTGTGAATATGACAGTGCCAAAGCCGTAGAAGATGCCGGTGCAGAAGCCAAGATCATGGTAGTGAACAACCTGACAGCAGACGGTATTTCCAGAAGCGTAGATGCCTTTGCCAAAGAGTTGGCCGATGCACAGATTGTCTTTATTCCAGGCGGTTTCTCCGGCGGTGACGAACCGGACGGCAGTGGTAAGTTCATTACCGCATTCTTTAGAAATGACGCTGTTAAAGAAGGGGTAACCAACCTGTTAGACAACAGAGACGGTTTAATGTGCGGTATTTGTAACGGCTTCCAGGCACTGATTAAACTGGGCCTGGTTCCCTACGGCAAGATTATTGACACCGACGAATCCTGCCCAACCTTGACCTTTAACAACATTGCTCGCCACCAGTCCCGGATTGTACGCACCCGTGTATCTTCCAACCTGTCTCCGTGGCTTTCCCTGACACAGGTAGGGGACATTTACAATGTGCCAATTTCTCATGGGGAAGGTAAGTTCCTGGCAGATGAAGAACTGATTCGCAAGCTTGCCGCAAATGGGCAGATTGCTACCCAGTATGTAGATGCTGACGGCAACGCCACCAATGATATTCACTACAATCCGAATGGTTCCCTTTATGCAATAGAGGGCATTACCTCGCCGGACGGCCGTGTCTTCGGTAAGATGGGCCACAGTGAACGCATTGGAAACGGCCTGTACCAAAATGTTCCGGGTAACTATGACATTCGGATGTTTGAGGCTGCCGTAAAGTACTTCAAGGGCTAACAGCAGGGTCCGTTGTAAGGACCAAAACCAAAATTACAGAAACAAAAAGAAAAACGCTCCAGGGTATCCCAAGGATCCCCAGAGCGTTTTTGTTTTACTCTTTTACCGGAATTTCTTTGCCCAGCGCAAAGGAGAACAGATACGCTTCTTTGACTTCCATACCGGTGCAGCGGGAAAGGGCCGTGCAATAGGTCAGAAGCTGCTCCTGGTACAGGTCAATTAAGCGGTCTGGATCAGAAATATGGTCGGTTTTGTAATCTACTACCACCAGTTTGCCATCTTCTTCAAAGGCACAGTCCACAATGCCCTGAACCAGTACTTTTTCTTTGGAAAGCGGCTCCGGCAGATCCGGATTAAAGGTGCCGGCATCTTCCAAAATGGCAAATTTCTTTTCCCGTAACAGCTGCGGGCTTTTTACAATTCGTGCATACAGGTTGCTACGGAAGAACCGGGAAACCATGTCCGGCGCAATACAGGCTGCTTCCGTCTGCGTCAGAAATTCTTCGTTTACCAGGCGATCCAGTTCGGATTGCGGGTCTTTGGCGGCTGTCAAAAAGTCTGCATATTGCATGAATTTGTGCAGGCAGGTGCCTCGCTCGGCCGGGGTCAGTCCGGATTTGGATAAGAACTCCGGCTGTGCCTTGGCAAAGTAACGAAGGTTAAATGTGCCCTCCTGCAAGGTGGACGCGGCGCGTTTGGTTAAGGTAGTGGCCAGCGCCTGATACGGATATTCGTATTGAATCCGCTCTTTTAATTCCGCTACCAGCTCTGAATCCGGGGTAGACAACACTGTTTCTTCTGCCTTGGGCGGTTCTTCCGGAATGCCGGAATCATAGTACTGAAAGTGTAATTTAAAGTCCGGTGCCAGCAATGGAATGCGGAAGTCGGCCAGCTCCCGTGCCGGTTCCAGGGCCGGGTGGCGGAGAAAGGCCATTAGGAGCCAGTCTAAGAAGGAACCCGCATGTTCTACCGGATACGGATCTATTTTTTCGGATTCAGATAACGGGCGAGCCAGCTTTTTTACTTTAGATGCCAGGCTACTTTTTCCACTGGGAGTTCCAATCATAACCAGGTGCTCTTTGGCACGGGTCATGGCAACATAAAGAACACGCAAGGTTTCCGACAGGGTTGCCCGATTGGTTTCCAGCTGGATGGCGGTATGTACCAGGGTTGGATAAGGATACCCGGTTTCAAAATCCCGCCCTTTCAGGCCAATACCAAGGGTTGGATGAAGGATGAGCGGATTATAAAGGTCCGCCTTGTTGAACGAATGATCCAGATTGGCAAGAATACAGATTTTAAACTGTAAGCCTTTGCTCTTGTGAATGGACATGATACGGACAACATCAGATGCTTCCGACAGAGTGGAGGGAGCATCCTGGTCAAATTGGTTTTCTTCCATATGGTCCAGGTACCGTAAAAAGCCGGAAAGTCCGTAGGTACTGCGCGTATCATAGCTGTCTGCCATTTGCAGCAGCTGTCTTAAATTGGCTTCCCGCTGTTTGCCATCCCGTTTGGCGGAGGCAATGTCCAGGTAGGAAGTATTTTCATAAATCTGCCGGATTAACTGTCCGCAAGGCATGGAAACCGAAAGACGTCGGTATTGCCGGAGCTGTTCCAGGAAGGAACGGTATTTTTTGTTTTCTTCTTTCTGGGCTGCCTGTAACAATGCGGCATACAGGGATGCATATCTATTTTCCAAGCGGATGAGGGTCAAATCATCTTCTGTAAATCCAAACAGCGGTGAAAGCAGGGTGGCACAAAGTGGAATATCCTGCAGTGGATTATCAATAATCCGAAGGAAAGACAAAATGGTACTGATGTCCGGCGTCTGCAGGAACCCGCCGGTTGCACCGGCATACACCGGAATACCGGCCGCGTGCAGAACCTGTTCATAAACAGGAGCACTATTTCTTGGCGCCTGTAACAGAATGGCAAAGTCTTTATAAGAAAGCATAGGATCTTTTGCCATGGCTTCCCGAATATACTTCACAAGGAAGCGGGCCTCTGTTTCTATTGGCTTTCTTTCTTTTTCTTTTTCCATGACAAAGAATTCTGCTTCCGGAAATTCTGCCGGAGGGTAGTAATCAGCACCAAAAACCAGAGCTTCGTCGTCATTGTAATCAATTTCTCCCACCTCTTTGCTCATTAACTGGCGGAAGGTGAAGTTAACGGTATCGGTAATGCCTTTGCGGCTACGGAAGTTCTTTCCAAGGGTAATGGTAGCAGGATACTGCTCTTTTTCAGGGTCATAAATCGGATACCGCTCTTTGCGTTCTAAAAAGTTTTCCGGCATGGCCTGTCGGAAGCGGTAAATGCTCTGCTTTACGTCCCCTACCATGAAGAGGTTGCTTTCCTCTTTGGAAAGAGCAGAGAAAATAGCGTCTTGGGCACGGTTGGTGTCCTGATATTCGTCCAACAGAATTTCCTGGAAGGAGAGGCCGATTTCCTTGGCAAGAGCAGTGCGCTCCATAGGATTTGCAGAAGGGTCTTTGACCAATAACTGCAGGGCAAACTCTTCTACATCAGAAAAATCCAGTGCATTGGCTTCCTGCTTTAGACGGCCATATTCTTTGGTGAAGCGGAGTACTGCTTCCACCAGCATTTCTGCCAAAGGGCGTAGTGCGTCTGTATCTATGCGCCAGTCTTCTGTGTTGGAAACTAAAATTTTAGGAAGCTGGGTGCCCAGCAGATCTTTGATAATGTCACGGAATGCTTTGGCTTTCTGTACATTCTCCAGCTTGGTTAATCCTTTGCCGGAGCTCCATTTGGGAAAGGAATACGTTTGCAAATCCGAGAGCATGCCGTCTAAATCGGCCTGCTCTAATTTGTTTTGCAGCCCGGAAATCAGGGCGGACTCATTTTGTAGGAGAAAGACTGCATCGCACGAAGCGGTTTCCACATTGGCGCACAGCAGGGTAAGCGCCTGATCTGCCAGGTCCAGAGCATAGGAAAGCAGGGAGGAGATGCTTCTTTTCAGCGCCGCAAAGATTGGCGTGTCAGAAAGCGGGACCTGCGTGTTGTATGACTGCAGACCCTGTTTCAGCCAGGTTTCCGGAGAAGGATAGGCGCGGGAATAGTTATACAGCTTCAGGATGGTGGTTTCCAGGTTCATGTCGTCTTTGCCGGAAGAAAGCAGCTCCACCAGCTTTTGGAAGCTTTCATTTTGTTCTGCGTAAAGGGCTTCCACAACAGCGGAAACGGCGTCTTGCTGCAACAGCTTTCCTTCGTTGTCATCCAACATGCGGAAGTCGGGGGCAATGCCGAATTGATCAAAGTGCTCCCGGACCAGATTGGTACAAAAGGCGTCAATGGTGCAAATTTTAGCGGAAGGAATCAGCAATTGCTGCTTTTGCAAGTGGGCGTTTCCGGGATCCTGTTCCAGTGCAGCGGCAACAGCCTGGGACAGACGGGAACGCATTTCTGCAGTGGCAGCTTTGGTGAAGGTAACAATCAGAAGCTCATCTGCATTGCAGGGGTGTTCTGTGTCGGTCAGCCGTTGAATAACACGGGCAATCAGAACGGCAGTTTTGCCGGAACCGGCGGCAGCGGAAACCAAAACAGTACCGCCACGGGCCAGAATACAGTTCTGCTGATCAGGTGTCCAGTTAGGCATTGGTTTCCTCCTTTCCGCACAGGATGTTGATGGCTTCCTGCTGCTTTAATTTGATAATTTCTTTATAACGTTCTTTATTTTCCAAGTAGGCTGTTTCTTCCAGACGGCAAATGGGGTAGTAGTCACAGTAGGTACAGGTGGATTCAAATCCGGTTCCTCTGGCTGGGTTTGCTGGGACAATGCCTTCTTGCAGGGACTCTGCCATTTGAATCAGAATGGTGTTGATTCGGCCTTGCAGGCGCTTCAGGTTTTCGGCGGTAATCAGGCCGGTTTCCAGTTCGCCCTTTTTGTTGGTAATCTTTTTCCCGTCAATGGGAATGAATTTTTTGTTCAGGCCGTGTTCCATGGCTTCCAGCAAGTCTTCATTCATTAAGAACAAACCACTTCCAAGGTCCTGCTTTTGTTTTTCTTTTTGGAGCGCTTCCGGATTTTCCCGCTTGTTTTCCATGGAGTAGGTGGCACGCTTGGCAGGGTAGTAAAAGATACCACTGGGGACAACGTCTCCGTAGCGTGCGGCACCGTTCTGGGAAATGGCAAACAGGTAAATCAGCATTTGCATGTTAATGCCGTAATTGACAACTTCGGATAAGACAAACTCTTTGCCGCCGGTTTTGTAATCCACCACGCGGACATAGGTTTTGCCATCTTTCTGGTAGGTATCCACTCGGTCTATGGAACCGTAGATGGAAAGGGAACCGCCCTTTGGCAGGTCCAGCCGATAAGCCGGAATGCCGTCTTCGCTACCCTTTGGCCCAATGGATAATTCAAAGTCGGTGGGAACGAAGTCACTGTTTTTGAATTCTTCCACCAGGCGTTCTACTACGTCTGCCAGAGTAGCGGAAAGGCGGTGATATAAGTATTGAAAGCGGATGGGCTTGTCTTCCAGTCCGCCCATTTTTTCGGTAACATAGGCGTTTAACCAGCGGTCTATTTGCAGACGGCGCGCCTGCGGTGTCATGTTAATTAACGCAGGCATGGTGCTGTCTTTGATGATTTGCTCTAAGACATAGTGGATAACGGTGCCGCGTTGCGCCGGATCCAGCGCGGCTTTCTTCCGGGGCTGCGCCTTCAGTCCGAATTTGCAGAAGTATTCAAAGGCGCATTTGTGATAGACGTCTACACGGGAGGCGGACAGGCCCATGTCCGTGCCGAAGAGGCGCGTGGCCAGGGCCGGGTCCGCAATGCGGTAGTCGCGGACGCCGATGGCGGCATCTAGGGTGGAAAGCCGCGGATCCTCCGCAATGGCGGCACGCAGACTGGCTGCCTCCACTGCTGCGGTCGGCAGCAGCAATGCTTTTGCGTAGGCGGCAAAGGTGCTGTCTGCTGTTTCTGCAAAATAGGCTTCCGGTAAGGAGGCCGTGGTTAAGAACGGAATACTTTTTGGGCCGCCGAAGCAACGCTGGGTGCTACGGAGCACTTCAGAGGGTTCCATTGCGGCGTTGCCGTCCAGCTTGTGGTAACTGAGGTAAACCGCATCTGTAGAGGCGGTAACGGCCGCATAAGCAATAAACAGCTCTTCGCTGGCCAGGTCTTCCTTGGACAGGGACAGTTCCAATCCGTTTTCATATAAAATGTCCCGGTCCTGGGAAGAAAAGATACCGGTGCTGCCGACCACAGAGGGGAAGGACCCTTCTGCCAGTCCTGCAACAAAAACTACTTTTGGATTATCCAGGCGGACGCGGTCTGCCGCACCAATGGAAATTTCATCCAGGGTGCTGGGAATGGTGGCAAACTTTGCCATGGAAACAACTGCGTGGAATAAATTGCAATAGGTGGAGACGGACAGAACCTCCGGACCGCAACCGGTAGACAGACGGTCAAACAGATTCATTAGTAGCTCATAAACTGTGTTCTGCTCCTTTGCCAGCTCTGTAAAGCCGGCTTCCTGATAAGATACGGCCAGGTCTTTCAGTGTGTCCGGAACCCGTGTGCGCTGTAAAAAATCATAGAGGGCACGGCTAATGCCTTCGGCATTGGTTTCTTTTACCTGCTTTTTCAGATGTAGCAGGGGAAGGATGATGGCCGTACGCATATCATTCAAATCTGAAAGCTGCTGTTTGCTTTGCTCTGTTTCTTCTACGCCCAGTCCGTCCGGATGCAGGGTAAAGTCTTCCTGCCAGTTTTTTGCTTTCAGGTTCCAAAGCAGGGCATAGTTTTCCAAGGTTGCCACCTCTTCCTGGGAAAGGGGTGACAAGCCGGTTTTTAAATAATTCAGCAGATTTTCTGTGGTAAAGCCGTTGTTTAACAGGGTTAGAACCGACTTCATCAGAGAAATCAGCGGCTGGTTTACAATGGGTTGGCGGGAATCATCAAAAACGGGAATGCCGTATCTGCGGAAGGCGGTCATCAGTTCCTGCTTGTAGCTTTCTTCCTGACGGACAACAACCGCCATGTCTTTGCAACGAAGCCCGTTTTCCCGCATCAATTTCTTGGCGGTAGCGGCAATGTAATTGCATTCGTCCGTCAGCGTATCGGCTTCAAACAGGGTCAGCCCTTCCGGGGTGCCGTCAAACACTTCCGGAGCGGGAGCAAATAAATTCTGCTCCAGGTGACGCAGGGTGCTGTTATGAAACCGGATCCCGGTGGTTTCCTGCCGGTCAGCATAAATGCCGACGCCGTTTTGCTGTGCCAAACGCCGAACGGTGTCTTTGGTGTGGTTAACGGACTGGAACAAAATGCTTTTGCTTTCGTCTGTGCAAAGGGTCAGGTAAACGTCATCTGCCTGTGCAATTAAGCGAGTTAGCAGTTCTTGCTCTTGACCGGTAAACCCTTTAAAGCCGTCTACGGCAATGGTGTATCCTGTAAAAAAACGGGTTTCATCCAGCTTTTGGCAGAGCTTCTTGGTTTGCAGGTCTTCGTCGGTATAAGAACGGAAGAACAGTGCTTCATAGGCATCCGCAATCAGCGCCAGTTCGGAGAGCTTGGCGGACAGGTTTTTGCGGCCGGTCAAAAGCGTTGCCGTTTTCCGCAAATCTTCCGGTGTTACGCCGCCGCGATGCATATCTTTGACGCATTGTAACAGCTGCTTGGCCAGGGAAACGCTTTCGGCTTGCCGGGCGTAAAAGACCAACTGGTCTTTTACAGACAGCATGGCCCGCAGCATTAAAATGATGCGGGTAGCGTCATCCGCGGACTGACCGGCCATACCGCCCAGTTCCCGGAATACATAGTCGGAAAGCCGTGTAAAGCTGAGCACTTCAATGTGCTGTCCGGCCTGCTCTCCGAATTGCTCCAATATGGCCCGTTCGCATAAAAACGAATACTGTTCCGGAACCAGCAGGAGCAGCTTGGAATGGCCTTCGGCGGCCAGGCTGCCCAGCTTGTTCCGAACCGTCTCCGTTTTGCCCGAACCGGCCCGTCCTGTTACCAGATGTAGCATGGAATCCCTCCTGAAATTACTACCAAAATTATACCGTATTTCATGGGTCTTGATAAGGCCACAAAAGGGTTTTCCAAACCCCTTGTGTTGTAGTATAATGACCCTACTAATGTTCTCCTTTCAGAACAGAACTTTTTGGAGGGATTCCATGCGTTCTATAGATGACGTATTAAAAGAAATAAAACGGGTTCATTTTATCGGAATTGGTGGCTCCGGTATGACACCGCTGGCAGAAATTCTGCTGGCCAACGGATACACACTGACCGGTTCGGACAACAACCCCGGAGACAATATAGACAAGCTGCGCGGAATGGGCGTAGAAATTATTATGGGGCAGAAGGCGGAAAATTTAACGCTGTTAAAGCCGGAACTGATTGTTTATACCGCGGCCATTCTGCCGGATAATGAAGAACTGGTAGCCTCTAAAAACAGTGGCATTCCGTGTTATGAACGGGCCGAACTGTTTGGTGCCATTTCCCGGATGTATGATAACTGCATCTGTGTTTGCGGTACCCACGGAAAAACCACCAGCACTTCCATGCTTTCCCAGATTTTACTGGAATCCGGAAAAGACCCCACGCTGGTTATCGGCGGGCGCCTTCCACTGATTGACGCCCACGGTCGTGCCGGCAAAACCCAGACCATGGTGGCAGAAGCCTGTGAATTTAACAATCATTTCCTGACTCTTTCTCCAGATACCACCATCCTTTTGAATATTGATGATGACCATCTGGAATATTTCAAAACCATGGAGCATTTAATTGCTTCCTTTACCCAATTTGTGGACATGACCAGAGATATTGTTATCTACAATGGGGATGACGCCAATACCTGCACTGCCATCCGCAACGCAGATCACAGTGGCAGCAAGCGCTTCATTTCCTTCGGCCTGGATCCTGCCAACAACAATGATTACACAGCTGAAAACATTACGTATAACCGTGGTGCCTTTGCTGAATTTGATGTGGTAAAGCAGGGACAAACCTTGGGCCACGTAGTATTAAATGTTCCGGGCTTACACAATGTCTTTAATTCACTTGGCGTGATTGCCGCTGCCCTGGAAAACAACGTTTCCATGGACCACATTGAAGCCTATATTAAAAACTTCGGTGGTGCCGGTCGCCGCTTTGAAATTCTTGGAGAATTTAACGGTATTACCGTTGCCGATGACTATGCCCACCATCCAACAGAGCTGGGGGCTACCCTGACTGCCGTCATGAAAATGGGCTACCGTCAGGTTTGGGCCGTATTCCAGCCCTTTACCTATTCCCGTACCAAAATGCTGATGGAAGATTTTGCCAGAGTCCTGCAGATTCCGGACCACTGTGTCATGACGGAAATTATGGGCTCCCGGGAAAAGAACACCGAAGGCGTTTATACCGCCCAATTGGCAGAAAAAATCCCGGGCAGTGTCTGGTTCAACACCTTTGACGAAGTGGTGGACTACACCATGGCCCATGCTAAGCCCGGCGATTTAATCATTACCCTTGGCTGCGGAGACATTTATAAAGCTGCAAAGAAAATGGCACAACTGTATCGCCAGGAAACAGGAAAGGAAAACTGATATGGCAAATTACGGTATTGTAAAAGAAAATGGCGCACTTTATGAAGTGCGGAACATTTCCGATTTCCGGGATATGATTAACCAGTCCGCTCGGCTGTTCCGGGATGAACCGGCGTTCCGTTTGCGGAATAAAGTCAATGAACCGTATTATGATATTTCTTATCACCAGTTCCGGGAAGATATCCGCGCCTGGGGCACCGGCTTATATGCCATGGGTCTGCAGGGGCAGAAGGTTGCCGTCATGGGGAACAACTCGTATCGTTGGGCGCTGACCTATCTGGCAGTTACCAGTGGGGTAGGCGTTATTGTTCCAATAGACAAGGAATTAATGTTTGATGACGTCAACCGCATTCTGACGGTATCCGATGCCCGTGTCCTGGTGGCCGATGCCCGCGCGCTGAAGAAAATTAAGGAACGCCAAAACGAACTGCCGGGTGGCCTGCGCATTATCTGTATGGATACCGTTCCAAGAGGGGAAGACTATCTTTCCTTTGACGAAGTCTTTGAAAGCGGAAAGCATTTAATGGAAGAAAATGCCAATGCGTACCGCTACTATATGACTGAAAAAATTGATCCGGACGCCTTAAGCGTGCTGATCTTTACCTCCGGAACTTCGGATCTGGCGAAGGGCGTTATGCTGTCCCAACGAAACATCTGCTTTACGGTTATGTCCAACTCTTCCGTTGCTAAGACTGCACCGGGGGACAGAATGCTGTCTGTTTTGCCAATTCACCACACGTTTGAATGTTCCCTTGGGTTCCTGCTGCCGCTGTATAACGGCTGTACTATTTCCTTTAATGACAGCCTGCTGCACTTGGCAAAGAATATGCAGGACTTCAAACCGACTGTTATCTTTACCGTTCCGCTTTTGGTGGAAAAGTTCCACGCTAAAATTGAAAAGGCCGCTGCGGAAAAGAAGCACGGAACCTTTAAGCTGAAGTTGGGTAAACGAATGAGCAACACCGCTTCCAAATTTGGCCTTAGTATTCAGGATAAAATCTTTGCTGAAATTATTAAGACCTTCGGCGGCTCTCTACGTCTCTTTATTGTTGGTGCTGCTGCCATGGATGCCCAGGTAGTAAAGGACTTCAAAACCTTTGGCATTGGAACCTATCTTGGCTACGGTTTAACGGAATGTGCTCCGTTGGTAGCCTGCAACCATGATGGTCTGTTTACCTCGGATACCGTCGGTAATCCAATTCCGGGTGTTCAGGTTAAGATTGTGGACCCGGGCAAAGACGGCAACGGGGAAGTTATGGTAAAGGGCCCCAATGTTATGCTGGGGTACTACCTGAATGAGGAACTGACTAAGGCCACCATTACAGAAGATGGCTGGCTTCATACCGGAGACTTGGGCCATTTTGATGAAAATCATCACTTAGTGCTGACCGGTCGTGCCAAAAACATGATCCTGACCAAAAACGGGGAAAATGTTTATCCGGAAGAAATTGAAACGCTGTTGAATAAGAACCCGTACATTGCCGAATCCATGGTCATTGCCAAGGATACGGACAGCAAGGGAACTGTAGTGGCAGCTAAGATTTTCCCGGATTACAAGGCTATTGCCGAAAAGCTGAAGCAGACGGTAGAACCTACCTCGGAAGAAGTGCGTAAGTTTGTTCAGGGCATTGTAGACGAAGTCAACAAGGTTCTGCCGAAGTATAAGAATATTTTGGATTTTGACATTCGGGAAAACGAATTCATTAAGACCACCACTGCCAAGATTAAGCGTTACGCTAATATGGAAGAGGACAAGAAAAAAGATGCTGCGGCAGAAGAAAAAGAAACAGAACAGCACCAAGAAGAAAAGGATGAATGTGTATGCAGCAAAAAGGAGGATTAACGGTAAGCCTGCCGCGCTTTGATTATATGTGTCAGAAGAACACCTATTCCGGAAGCTGCGGACGGTTTCGTTATAAATTCTTCCCACGGAAGAAGGACGACATAGATACCGTTTTAGTTGCCGCTGTTTACTATGACCGCTGTTACGAACTGGAACAGGAAGCCGGGCGCGTTACGGAACAGGAATTTGCCTATTCCAATGACGGCATAGACCTGGCGGAGCAGTTCATTGTCAGCCAATACACAGAAGCATAAAACAGCATAAATCAAATAAAAGGCCTCCAGTTATCTGAACTGGAAGCCTTTTCTATGTGCATTTGTTTCTGTGCTGTTGTTTTCCGGATGCAGTCCCTATACCGTATGTAAGCAGAAGTAATCTGCCATTTCTTTGGCTGCGGCCAGGTCATCGGCGTCTTCGGAAACGGAGCCGACAGCATATACGTAAAAGTTATTGTTGGAGTCATCTTTTAACACGGCAACGTAGCCGTACAGGGTTTCCTGCATGATGGTATCTTTCATGGTGACCGGGAAAATGTTTTTGGTGTACTTGTTTTCCACGTGCTCCGTGGTGTACTGTTCCGTCCCGCGCGCGGCAAAATTAATGTAGTGGCTGATTCCAAGCCAATTGGCCAGGGTTTTCATATCCGTCCGGCCTTCCAGATGGTTCCGGCGCCCTAAGGAAAAGCAGTAAATGCCGATTTGCCCCGGCTTTAGGAAAGCATAGCAGTCATCGGTTTTATATTCGGCGTAGCTTTCTTCCTGTAAATCTGAACCGGAGGCTTCAAAGGTATCCCAGGAAACTAATTTGGTGGTAATACCGGCCGGATACAAAAAGCCGACGCCATCCATGGCGTAGGATACGGCATACTTTGTAGTGTCATAGGATTTTGTTTCCGTTTCCTGCCCCTTGCCACAGGCACAGAAGGTGGTCAGCAATGCGGTCAGGCAAAGCAATAAACTGAGGATGCGTTTCATATCGGTTCTCCTAAGTAAAAAATCTAGACTAAGTATAACATCTTATACTATAATTATTCGACAATAATTATTTGATAATTTTGCACTTCCGGAGGTTCATTATGAATCAGAAAGCAAAAATTGCCCTGGTTGTAGTACTGTGTGTGGCACTTGTTTCCGCTGGTGCTGTAGCTTTGGGAAAAACGTTGACCAAGAACAAGGAAACCACGCAGGAAAGCAGTTCATCCAGTTCTGCATCTGTGTCGGAAACGGAATCCCAGACAGAAACAGAGTCTGCAACTGACTCCACTACGGAATCCACCACAGAAAAAACAAGCGCATCCACTACGAATTCCGGCAAAGTAACCGCAGGCTTGTTTACCACAGATACGGCGTATCGGACCAGTCACAAATACTGCATTGCCGTCAATACCGCACAAAATATTGTTATTGTTTACAGCAAGGATTCGGATGGAAATTATACCAAACCGTATAAGGCAATGGTGGCTTCCTGCGGACTGGATTCCTCTCCAACCAAGCTGGGAACCTATTATACCAAAGTAAAATACCGTTGGCGCGCCTTGAACGGCAATGTTTACGGACAGTATGCCACCCGCATAGACGGCCCGTACTTGTTCCATTCAGTGCCTTATAAAGCGCAGTCCGCTGACTCGCTAAAATGGGAAGAATATAACAAGCTGGGCAGTCGCGCTTCCGAAGGCTGCGTGCGGATGTCCGTGGCAGATGCTAAATGGATTTATGACAACTGCGAACTTGGTACCTGCGTTTATCTTTACAGTGACGCCAGCAAGCAGGAGCCCATGGCCAAGCCGTCTGCACAGAAGATTCCGGCAGACAGCCCGAACAAGGGGTGGGATCCAACAGACCCAAGTCCGGATAATCCCTGGAATAAATAATCTTTGCAAAAACAAGAAACCCACGGAAAGGTGGACCCTTTTTGACCGATTATCAAAAGCACATCCGAAATTTTTCTATCATTGCACATATTGACCACGGCAAGTCTACCCTGGCCGACCGCCTGCTGGAACTGACAGACTCCGTTGCCAAGCGAGACATGTCCGAACAGTTGTTGGACAACATGGACATAGAACGGGAACGGGGTATTACCATCAAGGCGCGGGCGGTCAAGCTGGACTACCATGCCGCAGACGGGGAAACCTATGAGCTGAACCTGATTGATACCCCGGGCCACGTTGACTTCAATTACGAAGTATCGCGGTCTTTGGCGGCCTGCGAAGGGGCCGTTCTGGTTGTGGACGCAACCCAGGGCATTGAGGCCCAGACACTGGCCAACACCTATTTGGCGTTGGACCATGACCTGGAAATCTGCCCGGTTATCAATAAAATAGACCTGCCGGCAGCAGACCCGGACCGGGTAGCTGCCGAAGTAGAAGACGTTATCGGTCTAGACTGTGAAACGGCCCCGCGCATTTCCGCCAAGACCGGCGTCAACGTGGAGCAGGTGTTGGAGCAGATTGTAAAAGATATTCCGGCGCCGCAGGGGGACGAAACCGCTCCGCTGAAAGCCCTGATTTTTGACTCGGTTTATGACAGCTACCGTGGCGTTATTGTTTATGTTCGGGTAACAGACGGCACCATCAAGCGTGGAGACACCATGCGGATGATGGCCACTGGCGCCGAATTTACCGTAGTAGACGTTGGCTACATGCGAGCTACTTCCTTAGAATCTGCCAAGTGCCTTCGCGCCGGCGAAGTAGGATACATTACCGGTTCCATTAAGACCGTTTCTGACGCTAGGGTTGGTGATACCGTAACGCTGGCAGATCGTCCGGCGGCAGAACCGCTTCCGGGTTACCGCAAGGTAAACCCCATGGTGTTCTGCGGCGTTTACCCCGCCGACGGCAATGACTACGAAGCGCTGAAGGAAGCGTTGGAAAAGCTGCAATTAAACGATGCCTCGCTTTCCTTTGAACCGGAAACCTCGGGCGCATTGGGCTTCGGCTTCCGCTGTGGCTTCTTAGGTCTGTTACACTTGGAAATTATTCAGGAACGGCTGGAGCGGGAGTATGACCTGGATCTGGTCACCACCATTCCAAGCGTTATTTATAAAATTCACCTGACCAACGGAGAAGTTGTAGAAATAGATAACCCCTGTAATTATCCGGACCCGGCCGTTATAGATTATGCGGAAGAGCCGATTACCAATGCGCACATTTATGCGCCGCCTGACTATGTCGGTCCCATTATGGACCTTTGTCAGGAGCGCCGCGGCACCTTTAAAGATATGCAGTATCTGGCAACAGACCGGGTAGATATCCATTATGAGCTGCCGCTGAATGAAATTATTTATGATTTCTTTGACGTGCTGAAATCCAGAACCCGCGGCTATGGTTCTCTGGATTATGAAATTCTTGGATATCGCCAGTCTGATCTGGTAAAACTGGATGTTATGCTGAACGGGGAAACCATAGACGCTTTGTCCTGGATTTTGCATGCGGACAACGCGTACAGCAGGGCTCGTAAAATTGCAGAGCGTCTGAAGGAGCACATTCCACGTCAGCTCTTTGAAATTCCTATTCAGATGGCCGTCGGCGGCAAGATTATTGCCCGTGAAACCGTCAAAGCCATGCGCAAGGACGTTTTGGCCAAGTGCTACGGCGGTGATATTTCCCGGAAAAAGAAGCTGCTGGAAAAGCAGAAGGAAGGCAAAAAGCGGATGCGCCACTTTGGCTCCGTAGAAGTGCCGCAGGAAGCCTTCATGGCTGTTCTGAAGCTGGATAATGACTAACATAATGCAAAGGAAGGACAGCGCCATGGAGCAGATCGGACTTTATATTCATGTCCCGTTCTGCGCCGGACGCTGCCCGTATTGTGACTTTTATACGAAGTGTGCGGACCGCGCCACGCGGGACGCATATGTGAAAGCAATTCAGAAGGACTTGCTCGCCAGGGAAAAGGACGGGTATGCCTTTGACACCATTTACTTTGGCGGGGGCACACCGTCGGTTTTAGATGGCACGCAAGTCCAAATGCTTTTGCAAATGGTGAAGGACCATTACCCGGTGGCACCGGATGCGGAAATAACAGTGGAATGCAATCCCTCTTCCAACCTGGAAGACTTTTTGCCAAAGGTAGCAAAGGCAGGTGTAAACCGTGTTTCCCTTGGCATGCAATCTGCAGTGGATCGGGAACGCCAGCTGTTAGGCCGCAAAGCGGATCGAAGCAGGGTAGAGGAGGCTCTCCACATTGCACGGGATAACGGCATCAGCAACCTGTCTTTGGACATCATGCTTGGTGTTCCTGAGCAAACCATGGACAGCCTGCACCGCACTCTGGACTTTTGCCTGCAAACAGAAGTGCCGCACCTTAGCACTTATCTTTTGAAGCTGGAAGAGGGCACAAATTTTTACCGGCGCAGGGACAAACTGGCCCTTCCGTCGGAAGAAACCGCCTGCACCTTTTATGAGGAGACCACCCGTGTGCTGACAGGCGCCGGGTTCCGCCACTATGAAATTTCCAATTTCTGCAAGGACGGCAAAGAAAGTAAGCACAATTTGAAATATTGGCGCTGTCAGCACTATCTGGGCCTGGGACCGGCGGCGCATTCTTATGTAAACGGCACTCGCTTTTACTATCCCAGGGACCTGGATGCGTACCTTTCCGGCGCCGCTCCCGTCCCGGATGGCACAGGCGGTTCCTTCCCGGAACGGCTCATGTTGGCCCTGCGCCTGGCAGAAGGCTTTTCAGAGCCCCTTCCGGAATCAGTACAAAACAAAATAAAACTTCCGTATATGGCAGACTATCTAACCTATGACGGAACCACACTGAAGCTGACAGAACGTGGGTTCCTAGTCTCCAACGCCGTTATCGGAACCCTATTGGAGGATTTTTAATATGGCAGTAGAACAAGTAGTTACACGTGCAATCGGTTCGGCTGTAACCCGTGCTGTAAACACCGCAGTACAAAAGATTGTTGCTAAAACCACTCAGCAGTTAGAAAACGACTTTGCTGAAGAACACAAAGCAGTTACCACCAGTGGCTTTAATGCCGGCATTACCATGAAGTATTTCGGCTGGCCCCTGATTGCTTTCTTTGGCTTTTGTGCGGCCTTCTTCGGCTTCGTCTTTTACGGAGACCCCGACAAGACGTTCTCCGTTGTCATTCCCGGCATTTTCCTGTTCTTCTTCATTCTGTTTTTGTTCCTGAAGAAGTTTGCCAAAAAGTCCATGTATGTTCTGCAGTTCAATTACCGCGGCATTTGGATTTTTGATGCAGAGGGTACCTTCCTGGATTACATTGACGCGTCCGCTATCTCTGCCCGCAACTACCGTCTGAACAAGCTTCGTGTGCAGTCCGAAACCGGCAAAAAGTACCGGCTGTTGCGTGTTCACGGGGAAAACTGGGATTCCATGACGGAACTTTTCAACCAGTTTCATGTAATTTAACAGCTGACAAATAAGACAAATAAGCAGCCTCTGGGAAAAGAAAATCCCAGAGGCCTTTTGTTTTGCTTTTATTGTTTAAAAATGGAATCAAACCGCTGTAAAGCCGCTTCAATATAACTGGTTGGGCATGCCAGATTCCAGCGTTCAAAGCCGGCGCCCTCATCCCCGAAAATGTACCCATCATCAAAGAATAACTGGCCTTTCTCTCGAAGCAGTTTGGCCAGTTTTTTTGCATCCGGCTCCAACTTGCGCAGGTCCAGCCACAGAAGGTACGTGCCCTCCAATGGGGAGATGGTAACCATGGGGTAATGCTCCTGGAAAAAGCTCCTTATTACTTGTTGGTTGGTTTCTAGGAGCGTCATAAGCTGTGCCAACCACTGGTCCCCGTGGGAGTAGGCCAGGCGGCATGCTTCCAAGCCCAGAATGTTACAACCCGAACTTCCCTGGCGATTCAGCTCTTCCGTAAACTGCTTACGCACTTCCGGATTCGGCAGAAAAATATTCGAAGTCTGTACCCCTGCCAGGTTAAAGGTTTTGCTGGGGGCGGTACACACCATACAGTTTTGCTCAGCCTCTTTAGTTAAAGAAGCAAACACGGTGTGCGTATAACCCGGGAAAATTAAGTCGTTATGAATTTCATCACTGCAGACAAATACATTGTTTTCCAGACAGATGCGGTTTAGCTCTTGCAATTCTTCTTTGATCCAGACCCGCCCGGTCGGATTATGCGGGCTGCAGAGCAGAAACAGCTTTGTTTCCGGAAGCTTTGCCTTGGCTTCAAAATCCGCAAAGTCTATGGTGTAGTGCCCGTCTGTATTAATGAGTGGACTGGCTGCAATTTTGCGGTTGTTCCGCTCTATGGCAAAGTACATGGGGTAGTAAACCGGGGTAAGGAGAAGTACTGAATCGCCTGGATTGGTGAAGGTGCGAACAGCGGTAAAAAACGCTTGCACAACACCGGGTGTGGTTACAATCCAGTCCGGGTCAGACACCCAATTGTGATGACGCAACATCCAGTCCGTTACAGCTTTTTTATATTCCTTGGTTGGACCGGTGTAACCCAAAATATTCTGATCTAAAAATTGCTTTAGACCTTCTGTTACTTCCGGCATGGTGCGGAGTTCCATATCTGCCACGGAAAACGGAATGACATCCTCCGGACACTGGTACGGCCGCATTTCCTCCCATTTAAAGCTTCCGCAGTCAGAACGTGGAATGATGGTTTTAAAATCATAGGTAGGCATAGGCGCCCTCCTTCTCAGTCTCTGCGCATTATGGTAGCAGGTTTGCTTATCTGTGTAAACAAGCCTCTTTATGCGAAAATATCATTCAATTGTTTTGAGGCGTTCAGTACGGTATAGTAAATGTATGAGATTCAAGGAAGTGGCTTTAACATTTTTATTGAGAACGTTGCATTTGGAGGATATAATATGGATAGAATATTACTATGTAGTGGAGGCCCTGTTATGATTATTCGTCCATCTGCGGCAATTCGACAGAATTATAATGAAATTGCAGATCTTTGCAAACAGACAAAAGAACCGGTTTTCCTTACAAAAAATGGTGAAGGAGACTTGGTTGTAATGGACTTGGAAACCTATAACCGGAGGGAAAAAATGCTGAAACTTCGGGAAGAATTACTTGAAGTTGAAGAAGACAGATTAGCAGGTAGAAAAGGCTCTACTTTTGATGAATTGGACGCCTATCTGAATACAGTAATTGAAGAGGCATAGAGTATGGCAAAAGAGAATACCTATCAAATTGTTGTTTCCGACAAGGCAAAAATTATGTTAGGAACTCATCTTCGTTTTCTTGCACAAGTGAACAAAGCTGCGGCACGGGAGCAAAAAAACAAAATAATGGGCGCTATCCATTCTTTGTCCAAAATGCCACAGCGGTATCCGTTCTTTGGAGAAGAACCAATTTCTGCGAATAAATATCATAAAATGTTTATTGAAAAGAGATATATCGTTTTATATCAAGTAAAGGAGGATACTGTTTATGTGGAATACATCATTGATTGCAGACAAGACTATGGATGGCTCATTCCGTAATGAAATGAAAAGAATAGCGGATGTCGGATGCAAGGTTTAAGTTATACACGGGACGAAATTAAAACCTTTGTATTGGAGTATATTAATGATGTACTTCTTACACAAGGAATCAAAGACGTATCCATCAAAGGCATTGAAATTCATGGCAGCAGAAACAGAGGAACTGCACGGGAAGAGTCTGACTTGGACGTTGTTTTTGAATATGAGGGAGATATAAGGGAAGATGATTTCTTTTCCATGCTTCATGACGATGATGAACCAATGTACATTGAAGACATAGAAGTAGATATCAATCCAATTACAGAACCTCTGTCAGACTATATGAAACGTTCCAAAGCTTATGACCTTCAAATTTTGAGAGGAGTCTGACTCGCCCGAAATATAGGAAAAAAGAAAAAAGCCACAATCTTGGTAGCATTATGCTACGGGATTGTGGCTCTTTTGAAATTACTTAATTGTTGTCTTCGTCTTCTTCTACATAGTCTGCAAAGTCATCAAAGCTGATGGAGCGCATTTCCACGCCTTGGAACATGGAGTCGGAAGGAGTGGCGGGCTGGTCTTCTGTGGGAAATTCTTTGACGTCAGAAACGGATTCAAAGATATCAGGATCTACGGCCAAAGAGTTGTCTGGGAATGGTTCTGCCGGGATATCTACTTCCGGAGCTTCCTTTCTTTTTTTGCGTGGCTGGCTGTGATAGTGAACCAGGTCATCTATCAGGAACAGGAAGCTGATAAAGAAGAGGATGGCCGGAATGACCAGAACCAAGAGGTAGGAGAAGGCGTGGCTCATCATGTAGTACAGGAGAGCCAGGGCAGCACAGGCAACCAGGTCATTATAAAACAGGGTGACCTTGGTAACCCTGGTAGGCCGGCTGGCTTTTTGGAATGCCAGAACAAAAGTGGATAGGAGCATCAGGACCACACAGCCTGCTGCAATGTATAGTGCAAGCTCTGTAAACAGGCCACTGAGAAAAACAGGGAAGGCCAGCAGAGCCAACAGGCCGATGTTGGCAAGAAGGTAAAGAATAGAGAATATGCTGTTTTTTACCATGCGGATCAACTCCAACTTCTAAATTCGTGCATTTATACTAACAAAAAAGTGGGGGAAAGTAAAATTTAAGCGTCCTTGTTTTCGTATTCGTCGTTATAAATGAAGTTCTTTACAATGGTAGCATTTTCGTCTATGTCAAAGACCAGACTGGCACCAACGCCGCTAATGGTTTCATCATGCCAGGTGCCGGTGTACGGAATGGACATTTCGGCAATGTCATAATTGCGGTACAGAAGCAGATAACCAATGCCCTTATTCATAAGCTGATTTTCCCGGATGTCCGTCGTAATGTAAGGCAGTACATTCTTCAAAATGCTGTTGATGGTAGATGGTGTAAGGTTGGACATGGCCTGCGTCTTAATGGCGGAAATAACTCTACGCTGGCGTTCGGTACGCTTAATGTCGGAGTCCAGTCCACGGATTCGGCAGAACATCAGGGCTTCTTCGCCGTTCAGGTGGACGCTTTCCCCGGAGTCAAAGTGCAACTTATTGCCGGTCAGGGACCAACGGTACCAGGTTCTGTTTAGGTAATTGGCCTCCGCCTGGGTAACTTTGACATCTACACCGCCAATGGCATCAATTAATTCCTGGAAGCAGGTGAAGTCTACCATGGCGTATTTATCAATTTTAATTTTGTAGTTGTATTCAATGGTATCAATAACCAGCTGGGTGCCGCCGTAGGTGCAGGCTGCGTTCAGCTTATTGTAGCCGTGCCCCGGAATTTCCACGTAGCTGTCCCGGAGGAAGGAAGTCAGCTTAATTTTGCTGTGCTTTTTATCTATGGAAACCAGAATCATGGTGTCAGAGCGGGAAACGGTGTCTCCTTCCCGGGCGTCCGAACCAAGCAGCAGAATGTTTTCTACAAACGGGCTGGATTTCAGCTGCATGCTGGAAATATATTGGTTTTTAGAGTGCTCCGCCGTGCTGTAATCCGTGTTGTGGAAAAGAAGGTAACTGACGCCAAGATAAAGCAGCACCAGAACCAGGAGGATGCAGAGCAGTTTCTTCCACCACTTGCCCTTTTTCTTTTTTCTCTTTTTCTTCGGCGATGCAGTTTGTCTTCTTGTCTGCGCATTCTGCATTTCAAACAGGGCGTCTTTGTCCATTGGAATATCTCCACGGAGACGAACCTCTGCCTGCTGTTTTCCCTGGCGATTTGGCCGTGATGAATTGGCTCTACGCTGGGGCCCAGCTTGTTGCTGGCGGCGTTGCGGTTGTCTTTGTGACTGCCGTCTTTGTTGCTGTGTCTGCTGGCGCATTTGCTGCTGATACGGATTATAGGCATGATTGTCCTGCCACTGCGGAGGTAACTCTACCGTGTCGTAAATATCGGTATTATGCTGTGGCTTGAAATCGTTATAGGAAAGGTTATTGTTGCTTTGTTGGCGGTTCCGCGGCATACGGGAAGAATCAGAATAAATGTCTTCAAACAGATTGCCGTTATTAGAGTTATGATCTGCCATGGAAAGGGCCTCCTGCTTTCTTAATAGGGATAAATAGTTTATTCCCATTCAAGGTATAATACAACTGAAACCTTAAGAATATCTAAGAAAATTGGGCTTTTTCTGATTTGACAAGCCCCGGTAAATCGAATAGAATTCCAGTGGTGACCGGGTTGGGCAGCCGCTGGTGCCTTGCGTGCCAGAGGAAAGTCCGAGCCCCACAGAGCAGGATAACGGCTAACGGCCGCCGGGGGTGACCCTAGGGAAAGTGCAACAGAGAGATACCGCCTTCTTTTGGAAGGTAAGGGTGGAAAGGCGAGGTAAGAGCTCACCAGCATGGTGGAGACATCATGGCTATGTAAACCCTATCCGGAGCAACACCGACTTGCATAGGATGGCTCGTCCGCTTTAAAGCAGAAGGGTGGCTGGACCGTGCCAGCAATGACACGGCAAGATAGATGGTTGCCTGAAAAACAGAACTCGGCTTACAGGCCCGGTCCCGCAGAACGCCTTTTGGCGTTCTTTTTTTATGCCGCACTTTCGTTTCGCTTGAAAGCGGACGGCCGACACCGTAAAATGAGTAGGAAACCAAAGGAAAGGAGGCAGTACCATGTCAGAAGAAGAGTTGGAATATTTATACGGCGTTGCGGAAGAAACCATTTACCGCAAGGAAGAAACCGGCTTCACGGTACTGGACCTTTCCACAGAAGAAGGCGAACTGATTACGGTAGTCGGCGTACTACCGGAGATTAGTGCCGGAGAAGAGCTGAAGCTGGCGGGGCACTGGGACACCCATGCTACGTTCGGCAGACAGTTCCGTGCGGAACTGTGTGAACGGAGCATGCCGGAAACTGTGGCCCAGATGCTGAAGTATCTGGCCAGCGGCGCCGTCAAAGGAATCGGGCCGTCCACGGCCAATAAAATTGTAGAGGCTTTTGGGGAAGAAACCTTTGAAGTGCTGTCCCACCATCCGGAAAAACTGGCAGAAATTAAGGGTATTTCTCTTGCCAAAGCCAAGGCAATCGGCAAGAACTTTCAGGATCAGTTTGCCGTTCGGGAAATCATGATGTCTTTGTCCAATATGGGACTGACACCGGCGGAAAGTATTCGTGCCTACCGGTTCCTTGGTAACTCCGCCGTGGCCAGAATTCAGCAGAATCCATATTTGCTGTGCCTTGCGGATATTGGAATCAGCTTTGAACGGGTGGACAGCCTGGCGGCCTCTTTGCCGGAGACTCCGGATCCGGGGTACCGTATGGGCGCCGGCATCTTGCATGTGCTCAGTCATAATGTAGGAAACGGTCATACCTGTTTGCCAAGAGATAAAGTCTTGGCACCGGCAGCCAATTTGCTTGGCACCAATACGGATGCCGTGGACATTGCCATAGATACGTTGGTGGAACAGCATCAGCTGCGCTGTGCCCCACTGAATGGCAGGGAATTTCTCTTTTTGCCGGAATTTTTTGATGCAGAATACAACACGGCACAGCGCATTAAGATGCTGGTCCGTTTCCCGCCGGCCGGCCGATCTGCGCTGGAGCGGGACATCAAACGCATAGAACTACGCAATGGAATTCAGTATGAAACCAAACAGCGGGACGCCATTATTACTGCCATAGAAAAAGGCGTCCTGATTTTAACCGGTGGGCCTGGTACCGGAAAAACCACTACGGTTAACGGTATCTTGGAGTTATTTGAAGCCGATGAACTGGATGTTGTTCTGACGGCGCCCACCGGCCGGGCGGCCCAGCGGATGTCGGAGATTACCGGCAAAGAGGCCAAGACCATTCACCGCTTACTGGAAGCGGAGCGTACGGGGGAAGAGCGCATGCGCTTTGCCCGCAACGCCCGCAATCCCATTGAAGCGGACGCCGTTATTGTAGACGAACTGTCTATGGTGGACACCATTCTGTTTAGTGCCTTATTGGATGCGCTTCCCATTGGCTGTCGTTTGGTCATGGTAGGGGACTCCGACCAGCTTCCTCCTGTCGGTGCCGGTAACGTCCTGCATGACCTGATTCAATCTGAACTGCTTCCGGTAGTGGAACTGAACGAAGTCTTTCGCCAGGCCATGGAAAGTCTGATTGTTACCAATGCACACCGTGTAGTGGCCGGAGAAATGCCGGAACTGCATCGCGTGGACAAGGATTTTTTCCACATGGAGCGTAGCAACGGACTTCAGACGGCCAAAGACATTGTGGACTTATACTGTCACCGCCTGCCAAAAGCCTACGGCTATACTGCGGTGAAGGATATTGAAGTTCTGTGCCCCTCCCGCAAAGGAGACACCGGTACCATGAATCTGAATCACCTTTTGCAGGATGCCATCAACCCACCGGCCAAAGGCAAAGGGGAATGGAAGCTACAGAACCGTGTCTTCCGCGAAGGGGACAAGGTTATGCAAATCAAAAATGATTATAATTTGCTCTGGACGAAGGGAAAGGAAGAGGGAAGCGGTATCTTCAACGGAGATATCGGAATCCTGACCAAAGTGGACCGCGCGCGGGGCATCTTAACCATAGACTTTGACGGACGAACTGCAGTCTATCCGCCGGAGAATCTGAAAAATCTGGAACTGGCCTATGCTGTTACGGTACACAAATCCCAGGGGAGTGAATTTGAAGCGGTCATCATGCCGGTCATAGACATTCCACCACAGCTTTGCTACCGGAATCTGTTTTATACAGCAGTCACCCGTGCCCGCACCCGTATGATCACCATCGGGCGGGAACAGCAGATTGCTGACATGGTTGCCAATGATAAAAAAATTCGTCGTTTTTCTGCCCTGTCTTATTTTTTGGAGGAAAACAATGAATCCTTACTTCCGTAAAGTTGCCGGACTGCTGTTCCCGGGCCGATGTGCCTGTTGCGGTCAACCCGCAGACGGGACGGAACAGCTTTGCGCCGCATGCGCTTCCCGCATCCGGCCAATCCTGCCGCCGTTTTGTCCCTTCTGCGGCACCTCACTTGCTGATTGTAAGTGCCGCAAGGCGCCGCATGCCTATGAGCAGGCAGCGGCGCCCTTTTATTACGAAGATGCCATTCGGGATGCTCTGCTCCGTATGAAATACGGATGCCGGGAAGAGGTGGCCGTCTTTTTCGGGAAGTATCTAAGCCAGACCATTGCCATGCGGTATTTCGGCGTACCATTCACCCTGATTACCTGTGTCCCCGCCACCCGGAAAAAGATGGCGGAGCGGGGCTTTAATCAGGCGGAGTCCTTGGTGGAACAATTGGATTTACGCTGCTTCACCTGGCTACCGGAACCACCTCTGGTGGACTGTAAGCTGTTACAAAAGCGGGACACCGGAGAAGCACAGCATACCTTAGGGGCGGAAGCAAGAAGGGAAAACATTCGCAATTCGTATGAACTGCATCGCCGGAAAAGGGTAGAGGGAGATGTCATCTTGTTGATTGATGACATTGTTACCACGGGAGCAACCGCCAATGAAATTGCCGTATTACTACGCCTTCACGGGGCCAAAGCGGTTTATGTTGCTTCTGCGGCACTGACCCGGAATACCGGCGCCTTCGGCTCGAAAAAGAAAGCGGAAAAGGACCCTTCGGAGAATTGACGTTCCGCGGGAAATGCATTATTCTATAAGGTGAATTTTTTGACGGTTCATCCGTTATTTCCAGTAAAAGGAGGGGTGGCAATGCTTGGTTTAAACATTGGAATTGACCTTGGTACTGCAAACGTTATTGTGTACCAACAGGGCAAAGGCATTGTCATGTCAGAGCCCTCTGTTGTGGCTTACAAAACCGGCACCGGAAAGGTTCTGGCAGTCGGGAAAAAGGCCTACCAAATGCTGGGAAAGGAACCGGATTCCATTGAAGTGGTTCGCCCCATGCGGGACGGCGTGGTTTCCAACTTTACGGTAGCGGAGCACATGCTGCGTTACTTTATTAAGAAAATTTGTGGCAATGAAATTTTCAAGCCGAATATTATTATCTGTATGCCGGGTACGGTTACCAATCTGGAACGCCGTACCATTCTGGATGTAATTACTGCCAGCGGAGCGGGAAAGGCCTGTCTTTTGGAGGAGCCCATTGCAGCCGCTCTGGGTGCCGGTATTAAAACCCTGAATCCCCATGGCGTTATGATTGTTGACCTGGGCGGCGGCACAACAGACGTTGCCGTTATTACCATGAGCTCTATGGCGGTTGCCTCTTCCTTAAAAGTAGCAGGCAATAAGCTGACGGATGATATTATCCGTTACTGCAGCTGGGAACGAAATGTCTTAATTGGAGAACAGACGGCAGAAGAAATTAAAAAGACGGTCGGTTGTGCTTATCAAAGAAGCAATGAACTTGCCATGATTGCCAAGGGCAAGGATTACATTACCGGCATGCCCATGGAATTTGAAATTACCTCCAATGAAGCCTATTTTGCCATGCGTCCGCATATCCTTTCCATTCTGGATTCCATTGTGGATGTTCTGGAACAGACTCCGCCGGAGTTGTCTGCGGATATTATGGAAGAAGGCATTGTGCTGACCGGCGGCACGGCTCTGCTGTACGGTATGAAAGAAGTCGTACAGGAACGAACCGGCATTAAGACCCGTGTGGCAGACGATCCGCTAAACTGTGTTGCCAACGGCATTGGCATGTGCCTTGCGGACCTGAATCTGCTGGCTAATAACGGTTATTTGTTTATGTCCCGTCAGGACATTTCCGGTGTGGCAAACACCGAAGAAGGGGATTACTGATATGGCACGCGAACATCTTCCAACCCCTGTTTTTGATGCTTTTACCGAAGGCGTTGGCGCCGGCGGTCTTCGCTCAAAAAGTGATATTCAATTATTAATCTGCGCCTTGCTGGACGCATTAAACGGTCCGGTCCCCGTGCGCCTGATTAGCAACACCTGCCAGAAAGAAGAACTGGCCAATTACTTTGAGGTGCAGGAAGCCATCGCCGAACTGGTAGAAAAAGGCCTGCTGCAGCCGGAATTATCTGAAGAAGAGGAAATTATTGAATTGACAGAAGAAGGAAAAATGGCAGCTTCCGTTTTGCAGGAAGATTTGCCAAAGTCAGTATTAGATATTGCCGTTCATTCCGCACAGCGGCAATTAACCTTAGAGCGGAATGCCCGGGAAAATGATGTCCGGATTGAACCCTATAAAGACGGGTACCGCGTTTCTTTTTGCATGACCGAAAAGGACACGGATCTGTTAACTCTGAGCATCTTTGTTACCGATCGGGACCAGGCCGAAAAGCTGAAGGACAATTTTCTGGAAAATCCCGTTAAAATTTACTCCGCCATTCTGACCAGCTTAATGGTGGATTAATCCCCGGGAATTTTCTCCAAAAACAAAAACTGGACCGCTTCCAAACGGAAACGGCCCTTTTTATTTTCTATTTCCTATTACAGAATAATTTCATGAATCAGTGTACGGGGAGCGGGAGGCTCCTGTGAAAAAGCCAGTGCCGACAGGAACGCCTGCTCTGCCTCATAGAGAATGCCGTCTGTATCCGTACGGAAGCTGGCCAAAGACTGTCCTTCTTCCACGTAATCTCCGGGTTTAACGTGCAGAACAATTCCGGCCGCATAATTAATGCGGGAATCTTTCCGCTCTCTGCCGGCACCCAGTAAGCATGCTACGGAACCAATGACATCTGTTTCCATATGGCAGAGGTATCCGCTGACCGGTGACTTAACCGATTGAATATGCTTGCTGACCGGGAATCCATCCGGCTGGAAAATCAGATTTGAATCGCCCCGTTGGCACCGCACTATTTCTGCCAGCTTCTGTAGGGCAGATCCATCTGTTATGGCACCTTGTACTGCTTGATCCGCCTCTTCCTTGCTCTTTTGGAAAGCAGCGGCATACATGGAGGAGGCAACTGCCAGGCTGACCTCTTTCAGATCTTCCGGCCCCCTGCCGTTCAGGACTTCTATGGCCTCCATGACCTCCAGACTGTTGCCAATGGCGTAGCCCAGCGGCGCGTCCATATCCGTAATCAGGGCGGTTACATTGCGCCCGGCGCTTTTTCCGATTTCTACCATCAGGCGAGCCAGTTCCCTTGCTTCTTTCAAGGTTTTCATAAATGCCCCACTGCCTACGGTTACATCTAAGATAATATTCTGACAGCCGGTGGCCAGTTTCATGCTCATAATGGAAGAGGCAATCAGTGGCAGACTGTCTTCCGTGGCAGTGACGTCCCGTAAGGCATATAACCGCTGATCTACGGAAATCAGATCTTCCGTGCGGCTGATCAGGGCAAGCCCGGTTTTGTTGACCTGGCTTAAAAACATCTGGGAGTTTAGTGCGGTTCGGAAGCCGGGAATGGAATTCAGTTTATCCTGTGTCCCGCCGGTGTAACCCAAACCATGGTCTACCATCTTTGCCACTTTACAGCCCAGTGCGGCTGCAATAGGAGCGGCAATCAGGGTAACCTTGTCTCCAACACCGCCGGTGCTGTGCTTGTCTACCGTGGGACCCTGTACTTTGCTGATATCCACTTTCTTTCCGGAGTTTGCCATGGCATAGGTCATGGCAAAGGTCTCTTCTTTGGTCATGCCACGGAACCAGATGGCCATCAGAAAAGCGGACATCTGGTAATCCGGTACCTTACCCAGTGTAAATCCGTTGATGATTTGACGGATTTCATCCTGTGACAATTCGTAGCCATCCCGTTTTCTTTGTATAATATCGTTAATTCTCATAAACAATACCGCCTTAAAATGGAATGTTTGCATAATTATAACACACTCTATATTTTGTTGTCAGTAACGGGAAAGCTATGCTAAAATATTTTGTGTATTGAAACAAAAAGGAAGTGTAGCAAATGGCAGGAAAGTATTCCGTTGCACTGAGTAAAATCATTGCGGCAGAAGGGTACACGCCTATTTATCTTCCATGTAATGCAGATGACATTCTGATTCATTCCATGGAAGTCAATCGCCCGGGCTTAATTCTGGCGCGTTATGACAAAAACTTTACCCCGGAACGAATTGAGTTTCTGGGGAACTCGGAATATCTTTTCCTGGAGGACCTGACCCCGGATCTCCGGAATGAAAATATAGACCGCCTAATGCGGGAAAAACCGGCCGCCTGTGTTTTCTCTGTTATGGTGCCGAAGGACCTCATTCAGGACTTTGTTCCGTTTGCAGAGCAGTATCAGGTGCCGTTGCTGCAAGCCAGTGACCACACCTCCATTGCCACCACGTCCCTGGTAGAATTCCTGAACGTGGAACTGGCTGAACGGGAAACCCGTCACGGCGTTCTGGTAGATGTTTCCGGTGAAGGTATTCTGATTGTCGGGGACTCCGGCGTCGGAAAATCGGAAAACGTAGTAGAACTGATTAAACGCGGACACCGTCTGGTTGCAGATGACGCGGTAGAAATCCGAAAGGTATCCAAGAAAGCTTTAGTTGGTTCTGCTCCGGACAACATCCGTCACTTTATTGAATTGCGCGGAGTCGGCATTGTAGATGCCCGTCGGCTGTTTGGTATGGGTGCTGTTAAAATGACTTCCAAAATTGATCTGGTGGTAGAACTGGAAAAGTGGGATGAAAATAAAGTCTATGAACGGATGGGCATTGCGGAAGAAACCGCCAATATCTTAGGTGTAGAAATCCCGAAGATTACCGTTCCGGTCAGCCCCGGACGAAACCTGGCCATTATCATTGAAGTGGCGGCCATTAATAACCGTCTGAAAGCAATGGGCCACAACTCCGCACGGGAACTGCTGGAAAGCCTCGGTATGGAAGATGATGAATTCCTTCCGCCAAAGCCGGCAGAGGTAGACCCGTGGCACAATCAGATTTTCTGGTAAAAATAGAAGAAGAGGAATCAAAGTAAGATGTACAAAATTGGAATTGATCTCGGCGGCACCAATATTGCTGCCGGTGTAGTAGATGAAAAGAACCATATCCTTGGGGCGGCTTCCGTCAAAACCAATTGCCCGCGCCCGGCAGAAGAAATTGCAGACTCTATTGCGGAAGCGGCGAAGTTGGCCGTTCGGAAAGCCGGTATTTCCCTGCAGGACGTGGAAAGTGTGGGGGTTGGTACACCGGGTGCGGTCAACGCAGACGGTGTGGTAGAAAATTCCCCGAACCTTGGCTTTTTGCACACGCCGCTGCGGGACATGATCCAGCAGCGCCTGGGAAAGCCAACCTTTGTAGAGAACGATGCCAACTGTGCCGCTCTTGGTGAACAGCTTGCCGGCTGTGGCCATGGCGTGCCAAACTTTATTGCTGTTACCCTTGGCACGGGCGTTGGCGGTGGTATCATCCTGAATGGAAAGCTCCTGACAGGCATCAACGGTGCCGCTGGAGAAGTCGGCCATATGGTTATTGTCAAAGATGGAATTCCCTGCAAATGCGGCCGCCAGGGCTGCTTTGAAAAATATGCTTCGGCTACGGCCTTGGTACGGGAAACCAGAGAAGCCATGGAAGCCGATGCCTATAAAACCAGCCTGATGTGGAAGATTTCTGACAGCCTGGAAAAGGTCAACGGCATTACCTCCTTTAAGGCTGCCCGCCAGGGAGACGAACTTGGTTTAAAGGTAGTAGACGAATACATCAGTTATCTGGCAGTTGGTGTTACGGATTTAATTAATCTGTTTCAACCGGATATTCTCTGCATTGGCGGTGGCATTTCCAGAGAAGGAGACTTCCTGATTCAGCCGCTCATTAAAAAGGTCAACGAACAGCAATACGCGCAATATGCCATGAAGAAAACCGAAATCCGTGCAGCCGTGCTTGGCAATGACGCCGGTATTATTGGTGCTGCACTGTTAGCTACGCTGTCTTAAGGAGCCAGTCATGTATGAAACCATTTTAGCCGTGGCCGAAGCCCACGGCTGTAAAGCTACAAAACAGGCTGACATGAGCCGTTATACCAGCTTTCGTGTCGGTGGACCGGCAGACCTTTTAGTAGAACCTAATAGCACGGAAGCTCTGTCTGGCTTGCTGAAAGCCTGTAAACAGGAAGGCGTAAAGCCCCTGGTTTTAGGAAAGGGTTCTAATGTGCTGGTGCCGGACAGTGGCCTGCAAAATGTGGTTCTTCTGTTAGGTGAAGCCTTCAGCAAAGTAGAATACTGCGGTAACAATATGGTGCGCGCCCAGGCGGGAGCGTCGGTTACCAAACTGTGCCGCTTTGCCCTGGATTACAGCCTGACCGGTCTGGAATTTGCCTACGGCATTCCCGGCTCCGTCGGCGGCGCCATTTATATGAATGCCGGCGCCTACGGCGGGGAAATGAAGGATGTGGTCATGGTGGTTAACCACATGACAGCAGACGGCGAAAGGGGCTCCTGGCAGGGCAAAGCCGAACTGGGCTTTGATTACCGCCACTCCAATTACATGGGCGCGGACCTGATTATTACTTCTGTTATTTTTTATCTGGAAAAGGGTAACCCGGATGCCATTAAGATGAAAATGGACCAGACCATGGCACGCCGTGTTGCCAAACAGCCGCTGGAATATCCCAGTGCCGGCAGCACGTTTAAGCGGCCGGAAGGCCATTTTGCCGGCGCCCTGATTGAACAGTGTAACTTAAAAGGGTATGCCATTGGCGGAGCACAGGTCTCTGAAAAGCATGCCGGTTTTGTCATTAACCGCGGCAATGCCACGGCCACTGATATTTTGCAACTGATTTCCTATATTCAGGAAACCGTACGGAAGGAAACAGGCGTCAGCCTGGAACCGGAGGTACAGATACTCTAATCCACAGGGGGTGGATCTATGGAATTCCTTATTGTAACAGGGCGCTCCGGCGCCGGAAAATCCAAAGCCATTGAAATGTTGGAGGACATCGGCTTTGTCTGCATAGACAATATGCCGCCGCAGCTTCTGCCGTCCTTCGGACAAATTTTCCTAAAGTCCGAACAGGACTTCCGTGCAGCAGTCTGTGTAGACGTGCGTGCCGGCAAGGAATTTACAACGCTGTATGCTTCCATGGACACCTTAAAGGAACAGGGTATCAACTATCGCATTCTTTATTTAGACTGCGAAGACGACACATTGCTACATCGCTTTAAAGAAACCAGACGGAAGCATCCATTGTATAAAGACACCAATACCTTGGAAGAGGCTTTTGCGGAAGAAGAAACAATGATGGCTCCGCTGAAGGATATGGCAGATTACATCATTGACACAACACACTTAAAGCCCGCGCAGCTGAAAGCGCGCATTGCCGGTATTTTTGATAGCAATTTGCAACAGACGTTACAGGTTACCTGCATGTCCTTTGGCTTTAAGTACGGCATTCCGGCAGATGCCGACCTAGTCTTTGATGTGCGTTGCCTGCCCAATCCGTTTTATATTCCAGAGCTAAAGCCGCATACCGGTCTGGACAAGGATGTTTATGATTATGTCATGTCTTATGAAAGCTCCCAGACCTTCTTTGCTAAAATGAAGGATCTGATTTCGTACTCTTTGCCGCTGTATGCGGCAGAGGGGAAGGGCAGTTTAGTCATCTGCTTTGGCTGTACCGGCGGTAAGCACCGCTCGGTTACGTTTGCCGAAGCCATGTACGCTTATTTGAAGGAACAGGATATTCCGGTGAATGTATTCCACCGGGATATTGTGAAATAAAGGAGGGGTATCGTGTCTTTTGCTTCCCGGGTAAAAGAGGAACTACTGCAGAATCAGGATGCGTTCCAGCAACGGCCGAAGGCCTGTTGCCACCATGCGGAATTGTACGGTCTGATGCTGACTTGTCGGGACTTCAGCAAAACCCACATGGGAATCAAAACCGAAACCGAAGCCATTGCCAAAAAGTATGCCACCGGCATTATTGAACTGACAGGGCATACCCCTACTATAAGCAGGTCCGCAGCGGGGAAGTACCGTGTTACGGTAGATTCTCCGGAAGACCGGATTGCAGTTCTGGCTGCGTTTGGACATAGCCCCGGGGAAGTGACCCGAAGGCTGAATCGTGCCAATCTGGAATTTGACTGCTGCCACGCTGCTGTATTGCGTGGCGCCTTTCTTTCCTGCGGCACCATTACGGATCCGGAAAAGGATTATCATTTGGAATTTGTGCTGTCCCATAAAGTACTCTGCAATGACCTCATGAAATTGTTTTCGGAATGGAATCTGACTCCCAAATATGTACAGCGCAACGGTGCGCATATTATTTATTTCAAAGATTCCGAAAGTGTAGAAGATTTATTAACCCTGATGGGCGCCACGGACTGCTCCCTGGACCTGATGGGGACCAAAATGTACAAAGATATGCGGAACCGGGTAAATCGCCGTATGAATTTTGAAAATGCCAATTCCTCCAGAGCCTTTGACGCCGCTTATAAGCAAATAGAAGCCATTCGTACTATTGAAGAAGAAAAAGGCTTACAATATCTGCCACAGGATTTACAGGAACTGGCCCTGCTCCGGAAGGAAAATCCGGATTACAGCTTAAAAGAATTGGGGGACAATCTGAAGGAACCCCTTTCCAAGTCCGGTGTCAACCACCGGCTGCAACGGATTCTGGAAATTGCCGAAGAATTGCGCTAAAGGAAAATTGTGCTAAAGGAGGTGCCGTCATGGCTTTTACCCACTTACATGTGCATACGGAATACAGCCTTCTGGACGGCGCCTGCCGTATTCCGGAGCTGGTGCAACGCGCAAAAGACCTGGGGCAAACTGCACTGGCAATTACGGACCATGGCGTTATGTACGGCGCCATGGATTTTTATAAAGCAGCCAAAGCCGCCGGTATTAAGCCCATTTTAGGGTGTGAAGTTTACGTGGCTGTCGGAAGTCGTTTTAACAAGACCGGACCGGAAGCCAAAGAACGACATCACCTGATTCTCCTCTGCGAAACAGAAGAGGGATACCAGAATCTGATTCAACTGGTTTCTGCCGGTTTTACAGAAGGCTTTTACAGCAAACCCCGTGTAGATAAAGAATTGCTTCGGCAGCATGCAAAAGGATTGATTGCTTGCAGTGCCTGTTTGGCCGGCGGCGTCAATTCTCTTTTATTATCCGGAGATTACGAAGGGGCCAAAGCAGAAGCCCTGGAATATGAGTCCATTTTTGGCCATGACAACTTCTTTCTGGAAGTGCAGAACCATGGTATGACAGAAGAATTGCAGATTTTGCCGCAGATAATCCGACTCAGCAAGGAAACCGGCATTCCCATGGTGGCCACCAATGACGTGCATTACCTGAAAAAGGAAGATGCGCAAGTACAGAAAATTCTGGTTTGCATTCAAACCAACCACACCATAGATGAAGATACCGGCCTGGATTTCCGTACCCAGGAGTTCTACCTGAAGTCCGAACAGGAAATGCAGGATCTGTTCCATGCCATACCGGAGGCGTTGGAAAATACCAACCGGATTGCCGGGCGATGTAATGTTGACATCCAGTTCGGAGTCACCAAACTCCCGCACTTCACCATACCGGAAGGGTATGACAGCCATGAAGCGTATTTGCGCCATTTAGCGGAAATGGGACTGACTCGCCGGTACGGGGCAGAGGTGCCACAGGCTTACCGTGACCGGATGAATTACGAATTAGACATTGTCGGCAAAATGGGATACACGGATTATTACCTGATTGTGTATGACTTTGTCCGCTTTGCCAAATCCAAGGACATCCCTGTGGGGCCGGGCCGTGGTTCCGGAGCGGGCTCCATTGTGGCCTACTGTGTCGGCATTACGGATATAGACCCAATGAAATACAATCTGCTTTTTGAGCGGTTCTTAAACCCGGAGCGGGTCTCCATGCCGGACTTTGACATAGACTTCTGTTACGAACGCCGTGGTGAAGTCATAGATTACGTTACGGAGAAATACGGGGCCGACCACGTGGCACAAATTGTTACCTTCGGAACCCTGAAGGCCCGGGCTGCCATCCGGGATGTTGCCCGCGTGCTGGGCATTGCCTATGGCAAAGCGGACGCGGTCTGCAAGCAAATTCCGTGGGCTCTGTCCGGCAGTTTAGCCGGCGCAGTCAAAAAGAACCCGGATTTAAAAAAGCTGTATCAGGAAGATCCGGAAGTCAAACAGCTAATAGACAATGCGTTAAAAATTGAAGGAATGCCGCGGCACAGCTCTACCCATGCGGCAGGCGTTGTTATTACGGCAGAGCCCGTTAACCACTATGTGCCACTTGCTAAAAAAGATGACTCTGTGGTAACGCAATATACTATGACTACTTTGGAAGAGTTGGGTCTGCTTAAAATGGATTTCCTTGGATTGCGGACATTGACGGTCATTAAGAACTCAGAGAACCTGATTCAAAAGAGGAAACCTGCTTTCCGGGTAGCCGACATAGATTACACAGACCCTGCCACCTTTGCCATGTTTGGAAAAGGGGACACGGAAGGGGTATTCCAGTTTGAAAACGGTGGATTGCGCAATATTTTAATGCAGTTTAAGCCAACAAAGGTGGAAGACCTGATTGCGCTTACATCGCTGTATCGCCCGGGTCCCATGGATTCCATTCCCACCTATTTACACAACCGGCTACATCCGGAAGACATCCGGTACAAAACCCCGGAATTGAAAGAAATTCTGGAAGTTACCTACGGATGCATTGTGTACCAGGAACAGGTTATGCAAATTTGCAGAAGGCTGGCCGGATACAGCTTTGGCCACGCAGACATTGTGCGGCGCGCCATGGCTAAGAAAAAGCACAAAGTCATGGAAGAGGAGCGCACGAAGTTCGTAGCCGGATGCGTGGGAAACGGCATCCAGGCCAGTGCAGCCAATTCCATCTTTGATGACATGAGTTCCTTTGCATCCTATGCATTTAATAAATCCCACGCGGCTGCCTATGCCACACTGGCGTTCCAAACGGCCTACCTGAAGTGCCATTATCCGGCGGAATTTATGGCATCCCAGATTACCAGTGTTCTGGACTGGACAGACAAAGTGGTGGAGTATGTTGCGGAGTGTCGCTCTAAAGGCATTGCCGTCTTGAAACCTGATGTCAACACCGGATACGGTGAATTTACAGTAGATGAGAAGGGCAACATCCTGTTTGGCCTGCTTGCGGTAAAGGGCCTGGGTCGTAATCTGATTCAGACCATTGTGGCGGAGCGGGAAAACAACGGCCCGTACACCTCTTTTTATACGTTCTTAAAGCGGATTCAAGGGAAAAGCTTTAACCGGAAGGCCATGGAATCCTTAATTAAATGCGGAGCCCTGGACGGATTTGGACTGAATCGCCGGCAGATGCTGACCCTTTTGCCGGACTTGCTGGCGGAGCTGGATTCCACTCGCAGACACAATGTAGAGGGGCAGCTTGGCCTATTTGACTTAGACGGGATGGCCGCTGCAGAAGAACCCGGCACCAAGGTTCCTAATCTGCCGGAATTTGCCGCTGCAGATTTGTTGGCCTATGAAAAAGAAACCACCGGGTTATATCTGTCCGGCCATCCGTTACAGGATTATGCAGACGTTGCCAAATCCTTCAGTACGGCGGCCATTTCTGACTTGTTGGCGGCCACGGAGGACGGTACTTCCCGGTATCATGATAATGACAACGTCCGCATCCTAGGGATGATTACTGCCATCCGGCTCCGCCTGACCAAGTCCGGCACTACCATGGCCAATGCCACCTTTGAAGATTTAAGCGGCTCCATGGAACTGGTTGTGTTCCCGAAGACTTGTCAGGACTCCGGCCCACTCTTAAAAGAGGGCAGTGTGGTTTACCTGCATGCCAGACTTGCTATTGAAGACGAAGAACGGCCAAAACTGCTTGCCATGAAACTGGAAAACATTCCAACTGGGGCGGAAGCTGGCAAAAATCTAAGCGAAAACCAAAGCGGAAATAGAAGGCAAGCTGCTGCAGAAGCAAAGCACAAACATTATGGCCTGTTCCTTCGTTTTGACAGCAACCAGGATGAACGGATCCCAAAAGCAGAAAATCTGTTAGAAATTTTTTCGGAAGGACCTTATCCGGTTTATTTTTATTACAAGGACAGCGGTACCTATGTTACGCAGAAATCCTTGGGCGGAATACAGATGTCAGAGGGCCTTTTAGGGGAATTAAAGCGGATTTTAGGCGCAGATAACGTGTTTTTCCGTGCCAACTGATTGACACTGAAAAAAGGCTGTGCAATAATATTTTTCCGAAAATGCATGATTTGGAGGAAGACTTATGAAAACCATTGGTGTTTTAACGTCCGGCGGAGACGCGCCCGGCATGAATGCGGCCATCCGTGCCGTTGTTCGTACCGGTGTACAGAATGATATGCGGGTTCTGGGCATTTATAACGGCTACGAAGGGCTCCTTGCCGGTGATGCCTGTGAAATGAACCTCCGGTCGGTTTCTGATATTATCCAGCGGGGTGGTACCGTACTCAGAACGGCACGCTCTCGGGAATTTACAACGGAACAGGGCGTGCGGAAAGCCGCCGAAATGTGCCGCCGCATGGGCCTGGAAGGCTTAGTTGTTATCGGTGGTGACGGTTCCTTCCGTGGTGCACAGGATTTGTCCCGTCACGGGATTCCGGTTGTTGGTATCCCCGGCACCATTGACAATGACATTGGTTGCACCGAATACACCATCGGCTTTGACACCGCAGTCAACACCGTTATGGACATGGTAGACCGGGTACGGGATACCACCGAATCTCATTCCAGATGCTCCGTTATTGAAGTTATGGGACGTAAGGCAGGATGGATTGCCCTGGATTCCGGCATTGCCGTCGGCGCCACTTCCATTCTGATTCCGGAATTTGAATATGACTTTGAAAGAGACGTAGTTAACCGCATGCGTCAGACCATTTCCACTGGCAAGCAGCACTTCGTTATCATTGTTGCCGAAGGCTGCGGAGACGCCAATGAAATGGCAAAGCTGATTCAGGAAAAGACCGGCGTAGAATCCCGTGCAACCATCCTGGGTCACGTACAGCGCGGTGGCGCACCTACCGTGCGGGACCGTGTCTATGCTTCCCGTCTGGGCAACTATGCTGTGCATCTGTTGCGGGACGGTGCCGAAACCGAAAGCCGCGTAGTGGCCATCAAGAACGGCGAAATTGTAGACTATGACATTGAAGAAGGTCTGCTGATGACCAAGAACATTGACCTTGGCATTTACCGCATGGCCCACGAAATTTCCATCTAACCCAAACCATTCAAAGCCCGTTGCACCTTTCCGTGCAACGGGCTTCTTTCATAAATTCTGGAATTTTGAATGAGATAAGCAAAACACTTAAATGCACTTTACATTGTAAAGCGGTTGCTATACAATAAGCAGTGAAAGGAGCTGATTATATGGCACAGGTTAATTTTAGAGTAGATGATACAGTTAAAGCAAAAGCTGAAAATGCTTGTGCAGCCATGGGTTTAAGTATGTCCACAGCTATTACCATTTTTCTTACAAAGCTTGGCAATGAACAGAGAATTCCTTTTGAGGTATCTGTTGATCCATTTTATTCCGAAGAAAATATGGCAAGACTTAGAAAGTCTATCGCCGACCTTGATGCAGGGAAAGGCACAATGCATGAGGTAGACTATAAATAAGATTTGGCAGGACGATGCCTGGGAGGATTTTGAGTACTGAACAAAACAAGACCGAAAGACTCTTAAGCGCATTCTCTTACTATTACAGGACATTGACCGAAACGGATATGAAGGAATCGGCAAGCCAGAACCCCTAAAAGGTGATTTAAGCGGATTTTGGAGTCGTAGAATAGATGATTCCAACCGCCTTGTGTATCGTATTAAAAACGGAAATATAGAAATAGCACAATGCGGATCCCATTACAGAGATAAATAAAATATGTGAAAGAAAAGCAGAGCGTTTAGCCCTGCTTTTTCTATTCAATGTTTCTTTAAGCTTTGCTCTCTATGATATAAAATAAATATACTTAGCAGACAAGTGGAATGCAGACAAGAGTGTGGAGGTGGCCGTATGCGGATCTTACTGGTGGAAGATGAAACACGAATGGCACAGGCTTTAGGAGAAATCCTGAAGCTGGAAGGTTATGAAGTGGATTCCTTTGCCAATGGCACGGATGGCCTTGCGGCGCTGGAAAGCAACATGTATGACCTTGCTGTTTTGGACGTCATGCTGCCTGGGAAGAATGGGTATGACATTACCCGAGAAGCCAGAAAGAATGGCATTCTTACACCCATTTTAATGCTGACGGCCAAAACAGAGTTGGACGACAAGGTGACCGGTCTGGACAGCGGCGCCGATGATTACCTGACAAAACCGTTTATGACAAAAGAACTGCTGGCACGGCTCCGGGCTCTGACCCGCCGTGCCACCGGCGCCACAGACGACACCTTGTCCTTTGGGGATATCCTCTTAACCGCAGGAAATCTAACGCTTTCCTGCACCGCCACCGGCCAGTCCGTGCGCCTTAGCGAAAAGGAATATCACATTCTGGAATACCTGATTCGCAACGGCGGCCAGATTCTGACCCGGGAGCAGTTGGCTGTAAAAATCTGGGGCTTTGAAAGTGATGCCGAATACAACAATGTAGAGGTCTACATGTCCTTTACCCGGAAAAAGCTCAGCTTTGTGGGTGCAGAAACAGAAATTAAAGCCGTACGGGGAATTGGCTACGAATTGAGGTATGACCATGTTTAAAACATCCAGAAAACGAATTGTAGCCACCATCATGGTCATCCTGGTTCTGGTGTGGGCCGGATCCTTAGGTATTATTTATGCGTCCAGTTACTTTGAAATGTCCCGGCAGAATGAACAGATGCTAAAAACCCATGCCGAGTTATACCGACTTTCCTCAGAACTAGCAGCGGAACAGGAAAATCAACCGGCACAAGAGGCTCCACCGGAGCAGGGAGAACAACCGGAAAAACCGGAGCAGGGGACTGAACCGGACAAAGAAAAAACAGCCCCAGGCGATGTAGATTCTCCCGAATTCCAACTATCCCATTTTTATACAGTGGCCATTTCTGATTCCGGAGAAATTCTGGAAATAGAAAATGAATCCTCTACCATTTATACAGATGAAGAGCTGCAAACGCTGGCAGAAGAAATTATCAGTGGCACAAAAACCACCGGCACAAAGGATAACCTGGCTTATTATAAAACAGAGAAGAACGGATACACGTTAGTGGTTTTTAAAGACAACACGCTGATTAATGACAGCGCCGCTACGCTGCTTCGATATACCCTAATATACGGCGCTGCGGCATTGGTGATTTTCTTCTTCCTTTCGGTTTACCTTGCGCACAAAATTGTGCAGCCCTTAGAAGAAAGCTACCAAAAGCAGAAGCAGTTTGTTTCGGATGCCGGTCACGAATTAAAAACGCCGGTTTCCGTTGTCAGCGTCAATGCGGAGCTGCTGGAACGGGAAATCGGCAATAATCAATGGCTTTCCAATATTCAATATGAAAATGAACGAATGGGCACCTTGGTCGGCCAGTTACTGACTCTGGCCCGTACGGAAAATGTGGAACCGCAAAGGGAACTTTTAAGCCTGAGTCATTTAGTGGATGGTGAAATTCTTCCTTTTGAAAGTGTTGCCTTTGAAAAGGGCATGCGCATAGAAAGCAAGGTTTCAGACGGCATTAAAGTGGAAGGGGACAGTGCTCAATTAAAACAGCTGGTTTCCATTTTGCTGGACAATGCCATTCAGCACAGCACGGACGGAAAACAGGTCTGCTTGACGCTGACCAAAGAGCGGAAAACGGCGCTACTTTCGGTTACCAATACGGGACCGGCACTTTCCGAAGAGCAGAAGAAGCAAATCTTTGAACGCTTTTCCAGATTGGATGAAGTCCGAAACGGAGAAAGCCAGCACTACGGTCTGGGATTGGCTATTGCAAAGGCCATTGCTGAATCGCATAAGGGAAGCATAACCGTTCTTTGCCATGATGATCTGGTGGAATTCCAGGTGCGCCTTCCCATCGTCAAAAACGAAACTTAAACCAATTCAATAAAAGTTCAATCTTCCTCCTGTACTATGACCGCAATCAGTACAGGAGGTTTTTTATGCAATATCGACATGAATGGAAGCATGAGATTACGTACGCAGATTTATTGACCTTGCGCAGTCGGCTTTCCGCTGTTATGGCTCCGGATTCCCACGCGGAAAACGGAAGTTATCTGGTTCGCAGTTTGTATTTTGACAATGCAGTGGACAAAGCGCTCCGGGAAAAAATAGACGGCGTTAACGTGCGGGAAAAATTTCGTATCCGCTACTACAATGGGGACGTTTCCACGTTGCATCTGGAAAAGAAGAGTAAACGCGGGGGCCTTGGTTGCAAGGAAAGTGCTCCACTGACGAAAGACCAGGCGCAAGCCATTGTGGACGGCGCAGTGGACTGGATGAAGAACTGCGGTACGCCGCTTCTGGAGGAGCTTTACGCCAAAATGCAGATCCAGGGTTTGACGCCAAAAACGATTGTGGACTACCAAAGGGAACCCTATGTTTTTGCCCCGGGAAACGTCCGGGTTACGCTGGATTACAACATCCGCACTGGGCTACAATGCACGGACTTCCTGAATCCGGATTGCGTTACGGTCCCGGTAAGGAAGGCGCCCATTATCCTGGAAGTAAAGTGGGACAATTTTTTGCCCTCTCTGATCCGCGATGTAGTGCAACTTCCGAATTGCAGAACAGAAGCCTATTCAAAATATGCCGCCTGCAGAGTGTACGGCTAAAGAAAAAGGAGTAATTATTTATGACATTCAATGATATTTTTAAATCCAGCTTTTTGGAAAATGTAACCAGCGTCAGCTTTACGGATATGGCCATTGCCCTGGCTTTGGCCTTTGGCCTGGGCGTCTTTATTTTCTTTGTTTACAAGAAGACGTATCAGGGGGTTATGTATTCTTCCAGCTTCGGTACTACTTTAATTGCATTGACCATGATTACCACAGTTGTTATTTTGGCAGTTACCTCTAATGTGGTTCTGTCCTTAGGTATGGTAGGTGCACTTTCCATTGTGCGGTTCCGTACAGCAATTAAAGAACCGCTTGATATAGCATTTCTGTTCTGGTCTATTGCCGTCGGTATTGTATTGGCGGCAGGCCTGATTCCGCTGGCAGTTGTCGGCAGCATCATCATCGGCGTAATTCTACTGGTATTCGTTAACAAAAAGCCACACCTGAACCCATACATTGTAGTGCTTACCTGCACGGATTCCGAATCGGAAAAAGCAGCAACGGACTATTTGAAAACCAAAGTAAAGAAATGTGTCGTAAAAAGCAAAACCGTAACGAAGGATCAGATTGAACTGAACCTGGAAATTCGCCTGAAGGAAGACAATACGGACTTTGTCAATGAACTGTCTTCTATGGAGAAGGTCAACAGCGCAGTTCTTGTCAGCTATAATGGCGAGTACATGGGATAAGGAGGCAAGCTTATGTCAACCCATAAGGCAATTGATAAAATCTGCTGTGTGGTGCTTGCCCTAACGTTGCTCCTGACCATTCTTTTTGTGAACGGCGAAAGCCTTGGCCTGAAAAAGGCGTCCTCTGTCATGGGGTACGAAAGCAAATTGTTTGATACCTCTAAAGTGCATACCATCAATATCATCATGGACGACTGGGACAGCTTTGTAGAGAATTGTCAGAGCGAAGAATATTCTGAATGCACCGTTGTCATAGACAATGAGGCTTATAAAAATGTTGCCATTCGTGGGAAAGGAAATACCTCTTTAACCCAGGTGGCATCGTACGGCAACAACCGTTACAGCTTTAAAATTGAATTTGACCATTATGACAGCTCCAATACCTATTACGGCCTGGATAAATTGTGCCTGAACAATATTATCCAAGACAACACCTACATGAAGGATTACCTTTGTTATCAGATGATGAATGAGATGGGGGTAGCCTCTCCTTTATGCAGTTACGTTTATATTACGGTAAACGGAGAAGACTGGGGCTTGTACCTTGCGGTAGAAGGCGTGGAAGAGTCCTTCCTGCAGCGGAACTATGGAAAAGATTATGGCTCTTTGTATAAACCGGACAGCCAGAGCATGGGCGGCGGCCGTGGCAATGGCCAGGACTTTGAAATGGATTCCGACAATGACAGCAATGCTACTGCAGGCGGAGATGCTCCTACGGATTCGTCTGATGCTGACTCGCAGACGCCACCGGAAAAACCGGATGAAAACAACACTGCGGCAGGTGACAACAGCGCGGCGAGTGACGCTAACACAAATGCGGAAGCAGGTCAGCAGACTATGGGCAATCCTCCGGATCTGCCGGATGCAAATAGCGATACACAAAGTACAGAGAGTGCAGCACCAGATAGCACTGCACCAGACGGTAACACACAGGGCGGAGGCGCTCCTGAGGGCAACTCCCCAGATGGTGGTTCCCCAGACGGCCAAAACAGTAGCGATGACGTCCTGTTGAAGTACATAGACGATGACGCCGACAGCTATTCCAACATTTTTGACAATGCTAAAACCGATATCTCCGATGCGGATAAAACCCGCCTGATTGCTTCCCTGAAAAATCTGTCAGAAGGGGAAGACCTGGAAGATACGGTAGACGTGGATGCCGTCATCCGCTACTTTGTAGTGCACAATTTTGTCCTGAACTTTGACAGCTATACCGGCTCCATGATTCACAACTACTATCTGTATGAAGAAGACGGGCAGATGCAGATGATCCCCTGGGACTATAACCTGGCCTTTGGTGGATTTGAATCGGCGGCCGATGCCACCAGCCTGGTCAATTATCCGATTGATACGCCGGTGTCCGGTGGGGAGGTATCGGAACGCCCCATGCTGGCCTGGATTTTTGCCAGCGAAGAATACACAAACCTGTATCACCAGTATTTCTCCGAGTTTCTGTCAACCTACTTTGACAGTGGCGAATTTGAAGAGATGATTGACAGCGTGTCTTCTATGATTGCACCTTATGTGGAACAGGATCCGACCAAGTTCTGCACCTATGAAGAATTTGAGACCGGCGTCAGCACACTGAAGGAATTTTGCCTGCTGCGCGCACAAAGTATCAGTGGTCAGTTAAACGGAACCATCGGTTCTACCTCTGATACACAGGACAGCAGTACACTGATAGATGCTTCCGGCCTGCAGATCAGTGACATGGGTTCCATGAACAATAATGCGGGCGGCCAGGGTGGCGCTCCGAATGGCGGTGGTCCCGGTGACTCGGATGGCAATACGCAGTCTGGTGGAGCGGGAAGTGCAGACGGAAACGCTCCGCAGGGTGGCCCGGGCGGAACGGCCGCAAGCTCTGATTCCGGAACCACTTCGGGCGAGTCAGCTGCTCCCACACCGCCAGGCGGTACACAAGGTGCACAGAGTGCTTAAAACTCCACATTAAAAGCCAACGCACCGGCATTGGAAAACAGCAAATGACCCCGCTTAAAGCAACGTTTGCTTTAAGCGGGGCTTTCCTCTATTTTTATGGCTTTTTCCGATGGAAGGTGACCAACACCTTAAGTGTAGCACTTTTCTGATAATTGTAAACAACTTAGTTAAAATTAAATAAAAAAACTCACAGATGTGGAAAAATCTATCAAATATGCTCAGAAATATTGCATTTCAGGTGGCCCGTGCTATGATATAGACAGAAAGAGAAAACAATTTCTACAAACTAGAAAGCCAAGAGGCGTAAGAAAGGAATGAGTCCAATGATCCGGGATGAGGTGCATTTCTTGTAGCCTTAAAGTTTCAGACCAGTAAAGAACTAAGTAAGATCAGTTAACAGGATAAAGATATACCACCTGGTTCAGATAAACGAAACTTTAAGGCTACGGAAATCTTAAAGTTTCATATAGATTCGTTTTTCAAAACAATCCTACTAAACTTATTTAAGTACAACCAACTTATGGTGACAACAGAATAACCTGTGTGTCTAAACAAAATGTAGTAAGAAAGCAGGATCAGCAGCAATCTAAAACATGAAACACAATTTCTTCCAACGTGTATGGAAGACAATATAATAAAAGTACAAATGATAGGGGTGAGTCCAAAAGTTTAAGTAACTTTTCCTCCAATCAAAAGTAATTAGAAATGGGTGAGTCCAAAGTACAATTTAAATTAAACTAATGATTTCGTAATTGGTCACTATATCAGTTAAAGGTAAAGTCCAATGTTTTAATAAGACACGGAAAAGCTTACTACAAATTGTAGTAAGCTTTTCTTTTTTTTTGTGCGTTTTTTTTACGAAAAATAACCAGTGTGAAAGCCGTTAGAAACCTCTTGAAACAGTGTAATCTATTTGTTAATATCTTAACGACTTCTGTTGGAAAAGCTTTGTTTCGACGTTCGCGTTTTCCTCAGCAAGGGCAGCAGAAGGAATGTATTATTTTTGGAGGACTTGGCGAATAATGAAATTCTCAGTAGACACTCAATGGGATGGCTTTATTCCTGGTGAATGGGTAGGAGCCATTGACGTAAACGACTTCATTCAGCACAACGTAACGTCTTATGAAGGAGACGAAAGCTTCCTGGAGGGGCCGACAGCGGCTACCCAGAAGCTGTGGGACGAAGTGCTGGACTTGTTTGCAAAAGAACGGGAAAACGGCGGCGTGCTGGATATGGATACCAAAATTGTATCCACCATTACGTCTCACGGCGCCGGTTATATTAATCAGGAGTTGGAGCAGATTGTCGGCCTGCAGACGGACAAGCCGCTGAAGCGGTCCCTCCAGGTATTCGGTGGCATCCGCATGGCCTGTGATGCCTGTGAAACCAACGGATATACCGTAGATCCTGAAATTACAGATATCTTTACCAGATATCGCAAGACCCACAACCAGGGCGTGTTTGACATGTATACCCCGGAAATGCGTCTTGCTCGTCATGCACACATCATCACAGGCCTCCCGGATGCCTATGGCCGCGGCCGTATCATCGGTGACTACCGTCGGGTAGCACTGTATGGTGTAGACAACCTGATTTTAAAGAAGAAAGACGAACAGCTGCATTCCAAGACCAGAATGACTGTAGACAATATGCTCATTCGGGAAGAGCTGACCGAACAGATTCGTGCTTTGGAAGAACTGAAGGAACTGGGTCGCATTTATGGTTTTGATATTTCCAGACCGGCTGCCAACGCCAAAGAAGCCATTCAATGGCTGTATTTCGGATACCTGGCTGCTGTAAAGCAGCAGAACGGCGCGGCCATGTCTTTGGGTAGAACTTCCACCTTCTTGGACATTTACATTGAACGGGATATGAAGAAGGGCCTTTTGACAGAAGCACAGGCCCAGGAACTGATTGACCAGTTCATTATGAAGCTGCGGATGGTAAAATTTGCCCGTACCCCGTCTTACAACCTGATCTTTGCCGGTGACCCGACTTGGGTAACCGAAAGTATTGGTGGCGTTTCCGTTAACGGTAAATCCCTGGTTACCAAGACCTCTTACCGTTACCTGCATACCCTGGAAAACCTGGGTCCGGCACCGGAACCGAATATGACCGTGCTTTGGTCTCCACGTCTTCCTACTAATTGGAAACGGTATTGTGCACAGATGTCCATTAAGACTTCTTCCATCCAGTATGAAAATGATGACCTGATGCGCGGCATCCACGGTGATGACTACGCTATTGCCTGCTGTGTTTCCTCCATGAAACTGGGCAAGGAAATGCAGTTCTTCGGCGCTCGTGCCAACCTGGCCAAGTGCCTGCTTTATGCCATCAACGGTGGCCGGGACGAAATCCTCGGCACCCAGGTTGGTCCGGCTTACCGCCCGGTAGAAGGGGACTACCTGGACTATGACGACGTTATGGCTAAGTTTGAAGATATGATGGACTGGCTGGCTGAACTGTATGTCAACACCCTGAATATTGTTCATTACTCCCATGACAAATATAACTACGAAAGCCTGCAGATGGCCTTACATGACAGAGACGTAAAACGCTACTTTGCAACCGGTATTGCTGGCCTGTCTGTAGTAGCTGACTCGCTCAGCGCCATTAAATATGCCAAGGTAAAGGTTATTCGCAATGACGACGGCATTGTGGTAGACTATGAGACAACAGGAGACTTCCCGAAATACGGAAACAATGATGACCGCGTAGACGAAATTGCTTCCTACATTGTCAAAGTCTTCATGAACAAGATTCGTCAGCATCACACCTATCGGAACAGTTACCCGACCATGTCCGTTCTGACCATTACGTCCAACGTAACCTATGGTAAGAACACCGGTAATACGCCGGACGGCAGAAAACAGGGCGTTCCGCTTGCCCCGGGAGCTAACCCAATGTCCGGACGGGACACACACGGCGCTGCTTCTTCGCTGTCTTCTGTTTCCAAGCTGCCGTTCCGGTATGCACAGGATGGTATTTCCAATACCTTCTCCATTATTCCGAACGCCCTTGGAAAAGATGAAGTCTTCATGGGTGACCTGGACATTGACCTTGGTCTGGACCAGGGCTGCTGCGAAACTACGGTATATTAAAAGGAGGAGACAACCATGATTACCAATCAACAAGTAGATAACTTAATTGATATGCTGGACGGTTATGCCGAAAAAGGCGGACACCATCTGAACGTAAATGTACTGAACCGGGAAACGTTACTGGACGCCCAGGCACATCCGGAAAAGTATCCGCAGCTGACCATTCGTGTCTCCGGATACGCAGTAAACTTCATTAAGCTGACCAAAGAGCAGCAGGACGACGTCATCTCCCGTACGTTCCACGAAACCCTGTAATTTTGCAAGGTTACGTTCATTCAACCGAATCCCTGGGCACGGTAGACGGCCCGGGGATCCGGTTTGTTGTTTTTTTATGCGGTTGTCCCATGCGCTGCCAATACTGTCATAATCCGGACACCTGGGAGATGAGGGCCGGAACCTTACGGACAGTAGAGGACCTGCTTGCAGAGTACAACGGCGTTAAAGAGTTTTTGAAAAATGGCGGCATTACCGTCAGCGGTGGGGAGCCCTTATTGCAACTGGACTTTCTGCTGGAACTGTTTACGGAATGCAAAAAGCAGGGAATTCACACCTGCCTGGACACCTCCGGCATTTGTTTCACCCCCGGCGATTCAGCCTCTTTGCCCAAATATGAAGCTCTTATGCAGGTAACAGATTTGGTCATGCTGGATATTAAGCATATTCGTTCCATAGAGCATTTTGCCTTGACGGGGCAGCCCAACCGGAACCCACTGGCTTTCCTGGATTTTCTGGAAGAAAAAGGTGTTCCCACCTGGATTCGGCACGTGGTTGTGCCGGGACTGACCTTGCAGGAGGACGCTCTTTTAGAACTGGGACGGTATCTTGGACCATATCATTGCGTGAAAGCCCTAGATGTTTTGCCGTACCATACGGCAGGCATTGTAAAATATGAAAAACTGGGCCTGCCGTATGCCCTGAAGGGCGTTCCGGCAACCACCAAAGAACAAGCACTTTGGGCCAGAGGCCTGATTCTGAAAGGCATGAAAGAAACCCGCTTGCCGAATCCGGACAAAAGCATTAGAATGGACTGAACAAACGGGCAAAGGAGCACTTTTATGAACTGGGTACGGCATCTGATCATTCCTCTGATTGCCACTATTTTTTGGGGAACCGCTTTTGTTCCGCAGGAAATTGCATCGCAGACCATGGATGCCATTTCCATGAATATGGTGGTCAGCTGGCTGGCCTTTCTGTTCTTGCTTCCTTGTACCATTGCGGCGGATTTATTTGCCCGCCGTCAGCAAAAAAAAGACGGTACTTTTCAGGAACTCAACAAAGAAGAAAAAAAACAAAAGACCTGGAATGCAGTAAAGGGTGGCATTGCCTGCGGTGTGCCCATGGCAGTAGCGGTCATTTTACAGCAGGAGGGAATTAGCTTATCCGGAGCAGGGAAGAGTGGCTTCCTGACTGCACTATATGTTGTCTTTGTCCCGGTCTTTTCCATTTTCCTTGGAAAAAAGGCGCCGCGGCGCGTCTGGCTGGCGGTGTTGATGGCACTGGTTGGCTTGTACTTCCTGTGCATTAAGCCGGGAACGGATTTGCGTATTCAAAAAGGAGATTGGTTCCTGTTAGGCTGCGCCGTTACCTTTAGTATTCAAATTCTGGCCATTCATCACTTTGGACAGGATGGAAACGGTTTGAAGCTGTCTTGCATGCAGTCCTTGGTTACTGCCATTGTCTGTACGCTGGGAACGGTTCTTTTTGCGGATTTTCATTGGAGTCAGTTTGCCGGCAGTACCGCAACCATATGGTCAGTGCTTTATGTAGCGTTACTGTCCCGTGGCCTTGCATATACCATGCAGTTCCTTGCACAAAAGGGTGCCAACCCAATGCTGATTTCCTTAATTATGAGCCTGGAATCTGTTTTTGCCGTTTTGACGTCGGCCGTGGTACTGAAGGAGTACCTGAGCGGCCGGGAATACCTCGGCTGCGCCTTTGTTTTTGTGGCCGTCATTCTTTCCCAGATTCCACTTGGCACTCTGTTGCAAAGCGGAAAGCAAAAGCTTCTTCCGGATAAAGAATAAATAATAAAAGAAGGTACCTTTCATGAAACGAATCTTGACCATTCAGGATATTTCTTGTGTCGGAAAATGCTCTTTAACAGTGGCTTTGCCCATCATTTCAGCGGCCGGCGTGGAAACGGCGGTTTTGCCAACGGCAGTGCTGTCTAATCACACCGCATTTAACGGCTTTACCTTCCATGATTTAACAGCAGACATTCCGGGCATCTCCGCCCAGTGGAAGAAGGAAGGTATTACCTTTGATTCCATTTACACCGGGTACCTTGGCTCTGAAGAACAAATCAGCCTGGTCAAAGAACTGTTCCGGGATTATAAGCAGGAAGGGTCCTTTTATTTAGTGGATCCGGCAATGGCAGATAATGGAAAGCTGTATCCCGGTTTTTCAGAACATTTTGCCAAAGCCATGGCAAGCCTTTGCGGGGAAGCGGACTTAATTGTACCCAATCTGACAGAAGCTGCATATTTACTGGGACAGGATTATATTCCTAATGGATATGACCGCGCTTATATAGAAACCACTCTGCGGCGCCTGACAGACCTCGGCTGCAAAGAGGCGGCCCTGACCGGCGTTTCCTTTGAAGAAGGAAAACTTGGGGCCATGGCCTACAATGCAGAAACCGACAGCTTCTTTGAATATTACAATGCACAGGTTCCGGTCTCATTCCACGGCACCGGAGACGTTTTTGCCTCGTCTCTGTTCGGCGCCAAGCAAAACGGCCTTTCCACCGGGGACGCCTTAACCGTGGCGGTTGACTATACCTTAGCCTGCATTCGGTCCAGCATGGCCGATGAAAAGGCCTGCTGGTATGGGGTCAACTTTGAACCTGCACTGCCGTTCTATTTGGAACTTTTAGACAAATACAAGAAAAATGGAAAGCAGTAACCCTGCTTTTTTGAGAAAAGTGTACGAATTTTCGTGCACTTTTTTTACACCCACAAAGGGCTCCCAAGATTGACCACGAGTTAGCATTCACTTTATAATGATAATGTGTTAAAAGGGCAGGGCAACCTGCCTTAAAAATCTTTTTGTATAGGAGAGAGATTAATGAAACTGGATAAACTCATTAATGAGCGCGAAATTGCGGCACAGTGGATGATTGATGACATTAAAAAAGTCTGCACCACCCTGCCAAAACGTGACCCCGGTTCCGAAGGTGAACTTGCAGCTGCAGAATACTTTAAAGATCTGTGTCTGAATGAGTATGACTGTAATGAAGCCTATGTGGAAGAGTTTGAAGAGCATCCACAGTCCTTTATGGGATGGATTTGGATTACCATGGCTCTGGAATTCATCGGCTTGGTACTGATTTTTCTGAATGCCATTGGCGCAGTTGCTTCTGCGGCACTGAGCGTAATTGCTCTTGTGGTTATGGTTTGCGGTCTTGTTCTTGCACTGCTTCAATTTGGCTTATATTGGAAAGTGGTAGATAAGCTTTATCCAAAGAAGATGGGCCATAATATGTGGGCTTCTAAGCTGCCAACCGGTGAAGTAAAACAGCGCGTTTATTTCAACGGCCATATGGATGCCGTTTGGGAATGGCCTGTTAACTATGCTCTTGGTGGAGTTGGTTTTGAAGGACACATCATCATTACGGTAATTGGCGTTCTTTACTATATGGCCATTGCCATTATGTACTTGGTTAATCCAGCACTTGGATTCCTGTCCGCAATGGCAAAATGGGGACTTCTGTTCCTGCCGTTCTGGTGTGGTATGAACTTCATCTGGTCCTGGTGGGACCCGAAAAAAGACAAGCGTCACATTGTAGACGGTGCTAATGACAATCTGTCCGGTTGCTACATGGGCCTTGCCATTCTGAAGTATCTGAAAGAAAACAACATTGACATGGAACACACTGAAGTTGGTGTTATCCTTTCCGGTTCGGAAGAAGCTGGTCTCCGCGGTGCAAAAGCATGGTGTGATGCCCACAAGGATGATCCTAAGTTCAATGACGGTATCCCAACTTACATTTATGGTTATGATACCATCCATGATCCGAAATACTTACTTGCCAACTACCGTGACCTGAACGGTACCGTAAAGACCGACGCTCCACTGAATGACCTGTTCATGCAGGCCTGTGAAGAAACCGGTACCTTCGTAAAGAAGGGTATGGTTCCTCCGCTGGGTGGCGCAACTGACGGTGCAGCCTTTGCACAGGCTGGTTTCCGTGCCGGTGATATTACCGGTCTGAACCACAAGTTGGAAGATTATTATCACACCAGAAGAGACAGCTATGACAACATGGATCTGAAGGGCCTTGCTGACTGCTACGCTGCTTCTGTAAAATGCCTTGAGCACATTGAAAACGGTGAATTTGAATAATCACAGGTCTTTCATTGTAGCTGAAAAAGCGTAATTAACGGCGCCGCTACAAAACCGTAGTGGCGCCGCTTTATTTTTAGGAGGTTTTCATCATGTATGCAAAAGACTCTGTAAGCAACTTCTCTGAGCAGCTAAAAAAATATACTGCTTATGTAGAAGAACAAATCCGTACCGTTATTGGCACGGTTGGTCCACGGGAATCCGGTGAAGATTCTGAACGGAAAGCCCAGGATTACATGGTAGAACATATGACCGGAACGGCTGATACCGTAGAACGGGAAGGCTTTAAACTGCACCCGAAAGCATTTATGGGTTGGGTTTTGATTGATGGTATTTGCATGCTGGCCGCAGCCATTCTGATGCTGCTCAGCTTTTTCTCTGTTCCCGGATTTGGCACATGGGCCGTTGTAGTTGCCCTGATTTTAACCTTGGTTTCGGTTGTTTGTATTCTTGGTGAATTCCTGTTTTACAAAGAATTACTGGATCCTCTGTTCCCAGAACGGGAATCCAGCAACGTTATCTGCACCAGAAAGGCAGCAGGGGAGACCAAGAGAAGAATCATCCTCTCTGGTCACATTGACTCTGCTTATGAATGGCGGTACACCTTCCTTGGCGGCGGACGTTGCCTGACCGCTGTTATTGCTGCCGGTATTGTTTGCCTGGTAGCTGATCTGGTCATCGCCATTTTGATGCTTGCCATTCCGGGTATTGCAGAAATTACGGCACTGAAGGTTCTGGTATTAATCTTCTTGTTCCTGTCCCTTCCGGTTATGGTTCTGATCATTAACTTTGTTAACTGGAAGCTGGTAGTGCCAGGTGCCAATGATAACCTGACTGGTATCTTTGCCTCCATGGCTGTAATGCAGTATCTGGTTGACAATGACATTCGCTTTGAAAATACAGAAGTAGTTTCCATTTCCATGGCTTGTGAAGAAGCCGGTCTCCGTGGTGCAAAGGCCTTTGCTGCAGCGCATGCAAAGGAATTTGAGGATAGTGGTGTAGAAACCATTACCATCTGCACAGACACCCTGCGAGACTTTGATGATATGGGTATTTATAATAAGGATATGTCCGGCACTGTTAAGTTGGATCCGAAGGTTGCCGGCCTGGTTCGGGAAGCTTCCAAGACCGCCGGTCTTGATCTTCCGTATGCCAACGTATTCTTTGGCTCTTCTGATGCCGCAGCCCTGGCTCAGGGCGGAATGAAGGCTTGCTGCTTGGCTGCTATGGACCCGACACCGGCACGTTATTATCACACCCGTCTGGATACCGAAGATAACTTGGATCCGAAGACCATTGAAGCTGGCATCAGCACCCTTTTGGAAGCTGTGTATCTCTTTGATGAAAAGGGCCTGGATTACGAAGAAGCATAAGCAAAACGGAATCGGCCTTTTACAAGGAATTGAAAAAGCGAAAATTCGGCGCAGACCGGATTTTCGCTTTTGTTTTGTTCGGTTTTGAATTGTAAGAATAGGGGATATTTGCTATAATGACGTGTCTTATTTTATGAAGTTACAAAGGAGAATTTTTACGAATGTGGTTTTGGCTTTCCCTAATTGCACTACTTTGCTGGAGTGGCAGTGATCTTTTTTCAAAAATTGGTTGCCGTGACAGCAGTGACAAATATGCACCTTTAAAAATGGTCATTGCCGTTGGCGTAGTCATGGGCTTACATGCAGCCTATGAAATCTTTGTTGGCGGAACGGAAATCAGCTGGTCTGTTATCTGGATGTATTTGCCGGTATCTTTACTTTATATCAGTTCTATGGCGTTAGGTTATTTCGGCCTTCGGTATATTGAACTTTCCGTTTCTTCACCAATTTGTAATTCCTCCGGCGCACTGGTAGCCATTCTGACATTGCTCTTTGTGGGAACAGAAGACTATTCTCCGCTGGCTTATGCTGCCATTGCGTTGGTATGCTTCGGTGCCATTGGACTGGGTGTAGTAGATGCACGGGAAGATCCGGAACTGCGTGCCGCAAGACAGGAAAAAAGCAACTATAAATATGCAAAAAGCTTCCTTGCATTAGCTTTGCCGGTAGCTTATTGTCTGTTAGATGCCATCGGAACCTTTGCGGATAACCGTGTGCTGGAAACTCTGGATGAAGACAGTGCCAACTGCGCTTATGAACTGACTTTCTTGGTAGCCGCCGTGGTTTGCTTTATTTATGTGGTAATAATTAAAAAGGACCGTCTGGTCCCTAAAATGGAAGCACCAAAGTATGTAGGTGCCGTTTGCGAAACCGCAGGGCAGTTTGCTTATATTTACGCCATTGCAGATACTGTTCATCTGGCCATGTCTGCCCCTATGATTTCCTCTTATTGTGCCGCTTCCGTTGTCTGGGGAAGAATTTTCCTGAAGGAACGCCTGTCCTGGAAGCACTATGTCATGATTGGCATCATTGTTGTTGGTATTGCAATTATGGGCTTCCTGGATCTGTAATCTTAGTTACTGCCTAGATACCAATATAATAAGAAACAGCTACAACAAAAAATGGCACTCACGTAAAACGTGAGTGCCATTTTCATTTTCAGCAAAAGCGGAAGCGCTTTCGCAAAATAGCATTAGGACAGCTTATTTGTCAGCCTGCTTGCTGTACTTGGCAACGTAAACGATACGTTCCAGAATACCACCGACTTTGGCAATGGTATCAGCATCGTCTACCAGACCGGCCAGCAGATGGGCGCGGCATTCCTTTTCCAGAACCAGTTCTACTGCTTTGGCGTCATATTCATTGTTGGCAGTACAAAGAGCACCTTGGCCCTTTACAAAGACAGCGTTGGTGCCACGAGCAGCCTTGCCGATGGCAATAGCTTGCTTACGGTAAGAAGACTTATCCCAACCGCAGTTCTTTACGCTGAAACCGGCAATCTGAACAAAGTCATCAAAGTAAAGCGGTTCATCTACACCTTCCTTGGAAACGGCAATGGCTTCCGGAGCGGTATACTGAGAAATGAACTTTACATCTGTGTTTCTGTAGATTTCCGCATGAACGGCGGCGCAGCGCGGAGCAATGCCGGCTTTGGCGTTGCCGTACGGGGTGCAGTCATAAGTGCTGCCATCTTTCATAGTCAGAACGAAACCGTCAGCGGTCCGTTTGGAAGATCCCAGATCCTGCAGTGCAATGGATCTGTCAACTTCCGGGACAACGGTTTCGGTAAATACGTCCGCCAGGTCGGCATAGCTCTTGTCTGCGCCGCCCTTAGCCTGTACTGCCTTGGCAATATCAGCCTGACAGGCCTTTTCCAGTGCGTCAGCAACAGCAAAGGCTTCGTCATAGTCTTTGCCAAGGCAAACAGCACCGTGGTGCTTCATGAGAACTGCTTTGCAAGCGTTGTAAGAAGCAACAACCTTAGCAACGTTTTCGCGAAGAGTCTTGGTGGAAGAAATACCATATTCAGCAATCGGAATCATAGGACCGATAACAACGCTGCAATCTTCCGGCAGGTTGCTGATGTTGTTAGCACGGATGCTGGCAACAGAAGCAGCTGTCTGATGGGTGTGGATAACAAAGTTAACATCCGGACGCAGACGGTAGGCATCTGCATGAACGCCTTTTTCAGAAGACGGCTTTACGTCTCCTTCGTACTCGCAGTCGGCAATGTTAACAACAACAATTTTTTCCGGGGTCAGGTCTTCGTACGGAATACCGGACGGAGTAATAACAAACTGGGTGTCGGAAATTCGTGCGGAAACGTTGCCCCAAGTGCGGGCAATTAAGCCTTTTTCCATGAGCTCAAGACCGGCCTTAATGACCAGATCTTTTGCTTCCTTTACTTCATAAGCCATGGGGTGTACCTCCTTGTAAGTAATAGAAAAGGGGAAGTGCAGAACTTCCCCTTTCAGTTGAATTATTTATTTGGTCGGCATGTCAATCTTTGCGCAGTTGGCAAGAACACGATCAAAGCGGGCAATACAGTCGTCAACCATTTCATCAGTGTAAGCTGCAGAAGTGTACAGACGAGAGCCAGCCAGAGTAACAAGGCCTTCTGCCATGTAAGCAGCGCCCATGTACTGCATTTCTTCCTGACGAACCTTGGTTTCGTCCAGAACGGAAGGAACCTTCCAAAGCTTGGACCAGTCAATTTCATGCTGCATGGTAGCAACAGTATCCAGGTGACAAACAGAACCAACGTTGAATGCAACGAACGGCAGGTTGTACTTCTTGATGCTGTCTTGGATGCCCTTGGTAAGACGATCACCAGCCTGACCGGCAACCTGGCAAGCATTTCTCTTTTCAATTTCGCAAAGGGTGGTGTAACCGGCACAGCAGGAGATTGGGGTAGCTGCCATGGTGCCGCCGCACATAGCCTTCTTAACTTTCTTACCGGAAGCGTCAAGGCCTGCACCAAGGTGAGCCATAACGTCCTTATGACCGCCGACACCGCCGGCACCCGGATAACCACCGGCAACAATCTTACCGAAGATGGTCAGGTCTGGGTCAATTCCATAGTAGCCCTGTGCACCGGCCATGCCGATACGGAAACCGGAAACAACTTCATCGCAGATGAGAAGTGCGCCGTACTTATGGCAAAGGGTTTCAACGCCCTTAACAAATTCTTTGGTAACCGGGCGAGTTGCGGATTCCGGACCAATCGGTTCAATGTAAACACCAGCGGTTCCGCCGTAGAAGTGTTTGTTGATCCACAGCTTCTTTTCCAGGTCTTCCAGATCTCCCGGGAAGAAGGACTGGGTGTGCTTGAAGACGAACATTGGAACGCCGTGGGACTGGGTGTTCAGAGTGCCCGGTACACGCATGCACCATGCAAGCTGATCAGACCAACCATGGTAAGCACCACCCATCTTGATGATGTTCTGGTGACCGGTTGCCAGACGGGCAATACGGGCAGCACACATGCAGGATTCAGTACCTGAACCAAGCATACGGAACATATCAACAGATGGAACGGATTCAGCAATTTTGTTTGCCAGTTTGTATTCATATTCATGGAACAGACCGGTGGATGGGCCACAGGTGTCCAGAAGGTCTTTTACTGCTTCCTTTACAACAGGGTCATTGGAACCAAGGATGGTTGGACCGCCGGCCTGAAGAAGGTCATAATATTCATTGCCGTCAATGTCATACAGCTTTGCACCCTCTGCTTTGGTGAAAACCAACGGATGCGGATAGTTGAACGCAAGGTTATGCTGAACGCCGCCAGGAATGCGTTCCTTGGCGATGTCAATCATTTCCTTGGATTTGGCACATTTCTTTCCGTAGTATTCAGCTTCATACTCGGCAAGTTTGTCCCGTTTGATTGAATAAATTGGAGCCCATTTCAGCTCGTCAAGCTGTTTGTTAATAGCGACGGCGTCTGGGTATTCACTAATTGCGAATCTTGTGTCCATAATTTACCTCCAAAATTGAATTTCCCTGCATCTGGGTGGGAGGTGTGAGTGACAGCTCACGCCTATTACAAAACTCATTCTATCACTCTTCCACAGAAAAGGAAAGAGAAAGTTTAGATCAGCACATATGTTAAAAAATCTTGTGCTGTTGCAACTTTTTTCGGATATCCGTATAATAGAACCGTTATTATCCTCGGATTTAAGGAGTAGTTTTATGTCTGAAGTTCACCACAAGCCTGCGTTTGACAATGCAGAACCGGCTCGCCGGAGAGCGGTTATTGAAACCGGAATTGATGAATTTTCCACCTACGGTTTTGAAAATGCCAACATCAACGTTATTGCCAAAAAGGCTGGGATGAGTGTTGGTTTAATGTACAAATATTTTGAAACTAAAGAAGACCTGTTCATCACCTGTATGGACGAGGCCATTTCCGTTATGGACAATGCACTGAATGAAATTGTGGCTACCGACGGCAAACTAATGGACATGCTAGAACAACTGATTCGCACAGTCCAGAAGACCTCACGGGAAAACGAAAAATATCTGAAACTATACAATGAAATTACCAAGCTTTCTTCCGCAGATGCCGCAGCGCATTATTCTAAACGGATTGAAAGTATTTCCCACAACGTTTATGTCAATGTTCTGAAGAACGCCAGAGATGCCGGCCAGATTCGCTCCGATTGTGATCTGGACGCTTTTACTTTTTTCTTTGATAGCATCATTACTACACTGCAGTTTTCCTACAGCTGTGACTACTATAAAGAGCGCATGAAAGTTTTTTGTGGCGCAGATGTTTTTGATGACGATGAAAAGGTCATCCGTGAAATCATGAAATTCTTAGAATCCGCCTTCACGTTTGAACATGAAGACGTTAAAAAATTTGGAAAATGATTCTTGAAAAGGTAAAGGAGAAACAGACGTATGGGCAAATATGTAATTGCTTATGACATTGGTACTACCGGGGTAAAGACTTGTCTTTTTGAAATTGACGAGACAATCAAGCTTGTGGATGGCGAAGCCATGGGCTATGGCCTCTACTTAGTAGAGGGCGGCGGTGCAGAACAGGATGCTGAAGAATGGTGGGGTGCCATGGCAGAAACCACCAAAAAGATTCTGGACAAAACCGGCGTAAATCCGGAAAAAATTGAAGGAATTTCTTTCTGCTCCCAGATGCAGGGCTTAATTGTCATTGATAAGGAAGGAAACGCCCTTCGCCGGCCCATGTCTTATATGGACCAGCGTGCCAAAGAAGAAATTAAAAAGGGAATTGCCAACGGCATTCAGGTTGCCGGTGCCAATATTACCAAACTGCTTCCTTACCTGTATTACACCGGTGCAGTTTCCAGTTCCGTAAAGGACCCGATCTGGAAATACAAATGGATTGAAGCCCATGAACCGGAAATCTTTGCTAAAATTTACAAGATCCTGGACGTAAAAGAATATCTGATCGGCCGTATGACCGGCCGTTTCATTATGACTCCGGACTCTGCCTTTGGCGCGTTACTCTATGACACCCGTAAAGGTCATGAAGGCTGGTGCGAACCGGTCTGCAAGATGATGGGGATTAATATGGATCACCTTGCTGAAATTGTAGATTCTACTGCAGTAGTTGGTGGACTGACCGCCAAAGCAGCAGCTGACCTTGGCCTGGCAGAGGGAACACCGGTCTTTGGCGGTGGCGGAGACGGTTCCCTGATTGGCGTTGGTGCCGGTAGCGTACGGGTAGGAGATACCCACATTTATTCCGGTACTTCCGGTTGGGTTTCTACCGTTGTAGACAAACAGATGGTAGACGTTACTGCAATGATTGCCGCTATTGTTGGCGCACAGCCAGGCCGCTTTAACTACTTTGCTGAAATGGAAACAGCCGGCAAGTGCTTGGATTGGTGCAAAAATCATATTGCGGCTGACGAAGTCGGCATTTATCTGGAAAAGCACGATGTTACTGAATCCAATGAAAACTATGAAGCAGAATATACCAGCCTGTATGACTACATGAGCCAGGTTATTGACAGTGTTCCGGCTGGAGCCAACGGTGTCATCTTTACTCCGTGGCTTCATGGTAACCGTTGCCCGTTTGAAGATCCGAACGCTGCCGGTATGTTCTTCAACCTGAATATTGATACCAGAAAGTCCGAACTGTTCCGCGCCGTAGTAGAAGGGGTATGCTATCACCAACGCTGGATGCTGGAAGCGTCCTCCAAGAAGGTTGCAACTTCTGATCCTATCCGCTTTGTTGGCGGTGGTGCCTTGTCTCCGGTTACCTGCCAGATTCTGGCTGACATTACCGGTCGTAAGATTGAAACCGTTGCTGATCCGCAGAATGTTGGTGCTGTTGGTGCTGCTGCCGTTATCGGTGTTGGCCTTGGTCTGATCAAGGATCTGGAAGATGTTCGTAACTTCATTCCGGCAACCCACACCTATGTTCCGAATCCGGAAAACAAAGACATCTATGATCATCACTTTGAAGTCTTCAAGACCCTGTACAAGAACAACAAGAAAGCATTTGCCATGCTGAACGCTTAAGGAATTTCTTTTATGTATCAAGTATTATTTGTCTGCTCTCAGAATATGTGTCGCAGCCCGTATTGTGACTATCTTTTCCGTAAAATGGTTACGGAGGATCCGGAACTGAACGGAAAGGTGGAAGTACATTCCTCGGCTGTTATGTCACCGGGAACCAAAATTGACCCACTGACAGTAAAAGCGCTTTTGAAAGAAGGCGTAGATTCTTCTTTCATGGAACAGCATAAGCCGGGTTATATTTACCGCAAAAAGGACTGGAAGCTGTTCCGGCAGGCAGATATTATTATTTGCATGACGCGTAGCCATTACTTCTGGACGCCTTTCATTTTTTGGAAAAAGATGAAAACCTTAACCCAGGCGGCGGAAGGAGTCTATAAACCGGTACCGGATCCCTGGCTGATTCGGGATGAAGAAAAGTATATTGCGCAGATGGATATCATTAAAGGATATCTGGAAGAATATAAAGAAAAACTGAAAGCGGAACTGGCTTAAAAATCCAAATGGGAAATGGCCCGTTGCAGACACAAAACCGTGTCTTGCAGCGGGCTTTCTTTCTGCCAAAATAAAGTCATACCAGTTTGGTAGGAATATTTTGGAAAATGGTTGAAATGGCCTATTTAAAGTAATATACTTATCGGCGGTGGAAATCCTATTATTTTAGTGGGACTTTAGTTTCTATCCATTAGTTAAGAATGAATTACGATGTGTTATAACACTTCTTCAGGAGGTTTTACTATGCCAGATTTACTGAAGGTTTCTGACCTGCATGTAAGTGTAGAAGAAAAACAAATTCTCCACGGATTGAACCTGACCATTCATCCGGGAGAAACCCATGTTTTGCTGGGACCGAATGGTGCCGGTAAGTCCACGCTCGGAAACGCCATTATGGGCAATCCGGCGTATCAGGTAACGGCCGGAGATATTCTTCTGGAAGGAGAAAGTATTCTGGAAGATAGCACAGATGCCCGTGCTAAAAAGGGCCTGTTTATGAGCTTCCAGAACCCGCTGGAAGTACCCGGTATTACGTTGTCTAATTTTATCCGTTCCGCTTTGGAGCAGAAAACCGGAGAACGGGTCCGTCTTTGGGATTTCCGGAAGAATATCCGGAAGAAAATGGCACTGTTGCAAATGGATGAATCTTATTCCGACCGGGACCTGAACGTGGGTTTTTCCGGTGGCGAAAAAAAGAAGTCTGAAATTCTGCAGCTACTGATGCTGGATCCGAAGCTGGCCATTCTGGATGAAACCGACTCCGGTCTGGATGTAGACGCTGTACGCACGGTTTCGGAGGGCGTTGCGGAATTCCAGAAGGAAGCAGACAAGTCTTTGCTGATTATTACCCACAGCACAAAGTTGCTGGAAGCACTGCATGTAGATTACACCCACATTTTAGTCAATGGTCAGATTGTAGCTACCGGAGACGCTTCCCTAGTGGAAGAAATTAATGAACACGGTTTTGAAAAATACATTCCTGCTGCCGAAGCAGAATAACGCAGACGCAGAGTAAGGAGGGTATCTGATGAAAGAAAAAACTTACGTTGCCGACGTCCCACGGGATTTATATGATTTCAAAGACGAAGAGCGCGAAGAAGATTTCTATAAAGTAGACAGTGGCCTGACCCCTGATATTGTGGATCAGATTTCTAAGGAAAAGAATGACCCGGAATGGATGCATGATTTCCGTCTGCACTGTCTGGATATATATAATCATACGGATATGCCGAACTGGGGACCCAGTACGGATGAATTAGATATGGACCACATTGTTACTTATGTTCGTCCCAAGACCAACATGAGCGCCAAGTGGGAAGATGTACCGGAAGATATTAAGAATACCTTTGAACGTCTGGGCATTCCGGAAGCAGAGCGGAAATCGCTGGCCGGGGTGGGTGCCCAGTATGATTCGGAACTGGTATACCATAACGTGAAGGCGGAAGTGGCCGCCCTTGGCGTTGTTTATACGGATTTGGAAAGTGCACTGCACGGCCCTTACGCCGACATGATTCGGAGCCACTTTATGAAACTGGTTCCGCCAACAGACCATAAGATGGCAGCGTTGCACGGTGCCGTATGGTCCGGCGGATCCTTCGTCTATGTGCCGAAGGGGGTAAAAGTGGAAATTCCGCTGCAGTCTTACTTCCGTCTGAATGCACCCGGCGCCGGCCAATTTGAGCATACCCTGATTATTGTGGATGAAGGGGCAGACCTCCATTTCATTGAAGGCTGCTCGGCACCCAAATATAACATTGCGAACCTGCATGCCGGTTGCGTAGAACTGTTTGTTGGAAAGAATGCCAAAATGCGGTATTCCACCATTGAAAACTGGTCTAAGAATATGTACAACCTGAACACCAAGCGGGTTCTGGTAGAAGAAGGCGCCCATATGGAATGGGTTTCCGGATCCTTCGGCTCCCATACATCTTATCTGTATCCCATGACCGTATTAAACGGCGATGGAGCCAGCATGGAATACACCGGCATTACCTTTGCCGGTGCGGGACAGGAACTGGACACCGGTATGAAGGTACAGCACAATGCTCCGAATACCACGTCCTCCGTTAATATGCGTTCCATTTCCAAGGATGGCGGTGCGTCCATTACCCGAAGCTCCGTTGTTATTGGAAACAAGGCCAAGCATGCCAAAACAACGGTATCCTGTACTTCGTTAATGCTGGATGATCGTTCTCGTTCTGATACTATTCCTGCCATGGACATCCGCACGGATGACGCTGATGTTGGACACGAAGCCAAGATTGGCCGTATTTCCGACGACGCCATCTTTTATCTGATGTCCAGAGGTATTTCCGAAGAAGATGCCAGAGCCATGATTGTATCCGGCTTTGCAGACTCCATTTCCAAAGAATTGCCGCTGGAATATGCCGTTGAAATGAATAACCTGATTCGCCTGGAAATGAAGGGCGCAATCGGCTAAAGGAAAGGAGAACAGAAATGCAACCAGTAGAATTAAGCATTAACCATCTGCCTTCTCCTACCTGGAGATGGCTGAAAGTCAATGACTGTAAAGTTTCCTTTCCGGAAGCGCCGGCTGCGGAAGCCACCGCTGATTATTCCGCTTTTGACGGAATTGCCACCGGTGCCGGACAGGAATTTAACCAATATATGACAAAGGCAAACACCTTTGTAGAAACCTTAGAAGGAAAGACAGAAGAGCCGCTTCGTCTGCCAATGCACTTTGCTGCTGAAAACACGCTGAATCGATACGGATTCCGGTTGCAGGAAGATGCGGAGCGGGTGGTCATCATGGACTTTACTTCTGCAGAAGCTACCGGTTCTGCCGGCGTACAGACCAAAGCGGTTCTGGAAAAGAACGCCACACTGACACTAGTGCAGATTCATCGCTGCGGGGACGAATTCACCCTGGTAAATGATATTGGAATTCAGGCACAGGAAGGTGCTACCGCCAAAATCATTCATGTGGTTTTGTCCGGAAAGCACACCATGATTGGCACAGAAGTTGCCCTGCAGGGGGACAAGAGTGCAACTGATATTCATACGGCGTACCTGGTAGAAAAGGATCACCGCCTAGATATGAATTACAACATTCCGGTTTACGGAAAACAGACGAGATCAGATTTGTCCGCCAAAGGCGTTCTGCGGGACACTGCCTGGAAGACCATGCGGGATACCCTGGACTTTAAGCGCGGCTGTGCCGGTTCTTCCGGAGATGAAATGGAAGACGTTATGCTGCTGTCCGATGGCATTGTCAACCAGAGTGTGCCCCTGATTTTGTGTGAAGAAGAGGACGTGGAAGGAAACCACGGTGCTTCCATTGGCCAACTGCGGGAAGACCTGCTCTTTTATCTGGAAAGCCGCGGTATTCCGGAAGCTGCCATTTATGAAATGCTGGCACAGGCCAGACTGGATGCCGTTATCAAGCTGATTCCGGACGAACAGACCGTAGCCCAGTTCATTGAAACGGAGGAGGATTGTCCATGCTGAATGTAACTGAAATTCGGAAGGATTTTCCCTTCTTTACCGACCAGCCGCTGGCTTATCTGGACAATTCTGCTACCTCGCAGAAACCAAAATGTGTTTTGGATGCGGAATACCAATTTTATGTAGATTCCAATGCCAACCCGTTTCGTGGCATTTACGACTTAAGCACTCGGGCCACTGATGCCTATGAAAACGCTCGTCACGCAGTGGCGGAATTACTTCATGCGCCGGATGACAGCCAGATTGTGTTTACCCGTAACGCATCGGAAAGCCTGAACCTGCTTGCCTATTCCTTTGGCGATTTAGTGCTTCGCCCCGGAGACGAAATTCTTGTTTCCACTGCAGAGCACCACAGTAATATGCTCCCGTGGCGGGCTGCCGCAGAGCGGCATGGCGCCACTGTAAAATACCTGGATATGGATGCTTCCGGCCTGATTACACCGGAAATGGTGAAGGAAAATTTAACAGAGCATACTCGCATTTTTGCAGTAGCACAGGTTTCCAATATTTTCGGTCGGGAAAATCCCATTCGGGATTTTGCTACAGTTTGTCACGCCAACGGAACCTATCTGGTTTGCGACGGTGCCCAGAGCGTTCCGCACATGGCGGTGGACGTACAGGATTTGGACGTAGACTTTCTTGTGTTCTCCGGCCATAAAATGCTGGCTCCAATGGGAATTGGTGCCTTGTACGGCCGAAAAGAATTACTGGAACAAATGCTACCGTTTTTGACCGGTGGGGAAATGATTCAATCCGTTTCCAAGGACCGAATTACTTTGGCCCAGCTGCCGCACAAGTTTGAAGCAGGCACGGTAAATGCTGCCGGAGCAGTGGGCCTGGCAGAAGCCATTCGTTACCTTAACGAAATCGGCTTTGATGCCATTCAGGAACGGGAAAAGGCACTGACCACGCAACTGATTGAAGGGGCCAGAAAAGTACCGCATGTTCATATTCTGGGAGCAGAGGATCCGGAAGATCATCATGGCATTATGACCTTCCAGATTGACGGTGTTCATCCACATGACGTGGCAGCTATTTTTGCTGATCAGCAGGTGGCGGTTCGCGCCGGCCATCATTGCGCACAGCCATTACATATTCTGCTTGGCGTACCAAGTACCACACGGGCCAGCTTAATGTTCTATAATACAGAGGAAGAAGTAGACCGCTTCCTGGCGGTGCTTTCCCAAATCAGAGGAGCTATGGGTTATGCCGATTAATCGCTTTTATAATGAAATTCTGACGGACCACAATATTCATCCGGGTCATAAATATAATCTGGAAGATGCCAATCTGGCCTTGGAGGGGGTAAACCCTTCCTGCGGAGACGATATTGTTCTGCAATTAAAGCTGTCGGAAGACGGCAGAATTGAAGACGGTTCCTTTAACGGGGACGGTTGTGCCATTTCCCAGGCATCGGCAGACATGATGCTGGACCTGATTATTGGTAAGACGAAGGAAGAGGCACTGCATCTGGCAGATCTGTTCCTGCGGATGATTAAAGGAGACATTTCGGAAGACGAACTGGATGAGCTGGAAGAAGCCTCCTGTCTGCAGGATATTTCACATATGCCTTCCCGTGTAAAATGTGCTGTTCTTGGATGGCATACGCTGGAAGAACTGGTACAGAAAGAACCAGGCTCTACGGATATGAGCAGTGTTACTACGGAATAAAAGGGAACAAAACATGGAATTACAAGATTTGTACCAAGAGATGGGCATCAGCCCGGAAACCGCAGCTTATACAGAAGCCTTATTAAAGGAACTGAAACCGCGGTTTGATGTGATTGATCAGACCGCAGAATACAACCAGATGAAGGTTATTAAAGCCATGCAGGACAACAAAGTAACCGCAGGTTGCTTTGCCGGTACCACCGGATATGGCCACGATGACCTTGGAAGAGACACTCTGGAAGAGGTTTATGCGTCCTGCTTCCATACAGAAGCCGCGTTGGTCCGTTCCCAGATTACCTGCGGAACCCACGCACTGGCAGTGGCTCTTTCTGCTAATCTTCTTCCCGGAGACGAACTGCTTTCTCCGAACGGGGCGCCCTATGACACCCTGGAAGAAGTCATTGGCATTCGGGATTCTGTCTGTTCCTTAAAAGAATATGGTGTTTCCTACCGCCAGGTGGACCTATTGGAGGACAGTACGTTTGACTGGGACGGAATTAAGGCTGCAATCAATGAAAAAACCAAACTGATTACCGTACAGCGCTCTAAGGGATATGCGTCCCGTGCCACCTTCAGCGTGGAACAGATTGGCGAATTAATCCGCTTCTGCAAATCCTGCAAACCAGACGTTCTGGTCATGGTAGACAACTGCTACGGGGAATTTGTGGAACGCATAGAACCAAGCGATGTAGGCGCTGACATGATGGTTGGCTCTTTAATTAAGAACCCCGGCGGCGGACTGGCCCCCATCGGCGGATACATTGTCGGCCGCAAGGATCTGATTGACCGTTGCGCCTGCCGCCTGAGTGCACCGGGCATCGGCCAGGACGTCGGTGCCAGCTTAATGGTCAATACACAGTTCTATCAGGGCTTTTTCCTGTCACCGACGGTGGTGGCCGGTGCCCTGAAGGGTGCCATTTTAATGGCAAACGTTTATGAAAAGCTGGGCTTTCCGGTTCGCCCGAATGGGACGGAAGACCGGCATGATATTATCCAATCCATAGAGCTGGGTTCTCCGGAGCGCATGTGTGCCTTCTGCGAAGGCATCCAGGCTGCGGCTCCGGTAGACGCGCATTTTGCGCCGATTCCGTCTCCCATTCCGGGCTACGAAAGCCAGGTTATTATGGCGGCAGGCGCCTTTGTGCAGGGCTCTTCCATTGAGCTCTCCGCCGATGGCCCAATCCGTCCGCCGTATGCGGTTTATTACCAGGGCGGACTGACCTTTGCCCATGCCAAACTGGGTGTTATGATGTCTTTGCAAAAGCTGCTGGACAAGCATCTGGTTACCTTACCATAACAGGGGCACCGCAATGAAATACCCAAATTGCGTGTCCGCTACCTTTTTGGATCGGCCTAACCGTTTTATTGCACATGTAGAGCTGAACGGAAAAACGGAAACCGTGCACGTGAAGAATACCGGGCGATGCAGGGAATTACTCCTGCCGGGAGCCCAGGTTACTTTACAGGATCAGGAAGGACCGAATCGCAAAACAAAATATGATTTAATCAGTGTTTACAAGGAAAACCTTGGCTGGGTCAATATTGATTCCCAGGTGCCTAACAAGGTTGTGGCAGAATGGCTGCAGACGCAGGATTATGACTTGATTAAACCGGAATTTTCGTATGGACATTCCCGCGTAGACTTTTACATGGAGAAAAACGCGGAGCAATACCTGATGGAAGTGAAGGGCTGTACGCTGGAAGTAAACGGACAAGGTTATTTTCCGGATGCACCCAGCCTCCGCGCAGCCAAGCATTGCCGGGAATTGGCGGAAGCAAGCCGTAGGGGATACCACTGCTCCATTGCCTTTGTTATTGCCATGGAACAGGTTACTTCGGTTTCTCCGAATCGGGTCACGGATCCGGATTTTGCAGCAGCACTGGAAGAAGCTGGGAACGCAGGTGTTCGCATTCTTGAACTGCCGTGTGTCGTAACGGCAGACAGCATTTGCATAAGGAGCTGATAGCATGAAAAGCACCTTTGTTTTATGTCAGACCGAGCAGGAGGGAAAGCCTTCTGTTAACTTAAAACGCGCTAAGCAGTGGGTGGAAAAAGCGGTGCAGGAGTATCATCCGGATGTAATTATTTTCCCGGAGGTATACCAATCTCACTATCCGCTTTCCACGGACCCGTTTACGGTGCAGTCTGCTGCGGAGCCGTTGCACGGGCCTTTTGTTGTCGGCATGCAGAACCTTGCCAAAGAGCAAGGCGTATGGCTGATTTTCGGAATGCGGGAGTTGGCGGAACAAAAACGGCATTACAATACGGTGGTTATTCTGGATGACAGCGGACGTCTGGTAGATACGTATCGGAAGGTGCATCTGTATGATGCCTTTTCCTTCCGGGAATCTGATTTTGTGCAGGCAGGAGATACTTACTTTAAGCCGATTCCCACGCCGTTTGGCACGTTGGGCGTTTTCGTCTGTTATGAATTACGTTACCCGGAGGTGGCACGCGCCCTGACACAGGGCGGAGCCGATCTTCTTATCATGCCGACCGCCTGGGTCAAAGGCCCGCAGAAGAAAGAGCAATTCCGTGTGCTGACCCGCGCTCGTGCCATTGAAAACGCGGCCTACGTGCTGGCGTGTGACCAGTGCGGTCCGGACACGCTGGGCTGTTCCCTTGTCGTGGATCCATCCGGGAAGGTCCTGGCCGAAGCCGGCGCAACGGAAGCCATGCTGGCAGTTACAGTAGATACGGACCGGGTAGAGGAAGCACGCAAACAATGCCTATCCTATAAAGGAGTACAGTAATGGAACTTTGGGATATTTATGATGAAAACAAAAAGCCGACCGGCAGAACCATGGTCCGGAATGACTGGAACATGAAGCCGGGAGATTTTCACTTAACTGTTCTTGGCTGCATTAAGACGCCGGACGGCAAGTTCCTGATTACCAAGCGTGCAGAAGATAAAGCCTGGGCACCGGGACAATGGGAAATTTCCGGCGGCGGTGTGCAGGCAGGGGAAAGCTCCTTTCAGGCCGTTTGCCGCGAAGTACAGGAAGAAACCGGATTGGATGTCAGCAAGGCAGACGGCGGTTTGGTCTTTACCTATCAGCGAATTAACCCGGAGGAAAAAGACAATTACTTTGTAGATGTATATTGCTTTGAACGGGACATAGATCCGGAAGAGGTACATTTGCAATTGCGGGAAACCAAGCAGTGGAAGCTTGCCACCGCAGAAGAAATTGCCGACCTCGGTGAAAAAGGAATGTTCCTTCACTACAACAGCATTTGCCGAATCTTTGCATAAATTAAGATGGAATAAAACAAGATATAAAAAAGAGCCGATACAGAATACCCTGTATCGGCTCTTTTGCTTCTTATACTTTCTTTATTCGGCAGACTCTTCTTTTGCAACAGAGGCGGCCAGCTTTTCAGCAGCTTCCGGCTTGCCCGCACGGAGTTCTTCCAAAATCTGTGTTAACAGTTCTTCTTCTTTGGTCAGTTCCGGTTCAGCCGGTTCTTCTTCTGGTTCTTCTTCCTTTTTCAGATGGGACAGGGAAGACAGGCGATTCAGTCCTTTAACAATATTGAAGATGACAAAGGCTACAATCAGGAAGTTCAGAATGGCAGAAATAAAGTTACCGTAGTTTAATGCGGTTCCGCCAATCATGACCTTTAAGCCTTCAAAACCGTCTACACTGAACAGACCGATAATCGGATTCAGAATGTCATCCATTAAGGAATTGACGATGGCGGTGAATGCGCCGCCGACAATAACGCCGACTGCCATGTCCATTACGCTGCCGCGCATGATAAATTCTTTAAATTCATTCAACAATTTTTTCATAGTCCTTCTCCTTTTATACAATTAATACGTGTTCATTATATAAGACCGGATTCTTTTGCACAATATTGTTTCCTGAAGGAAAGTTTAAAAATTTTTGAACAAATTATGACGAAACCACAATATCTTGTGGCTTCGTCTTTTTGTTCTACCACGCAGCAAAAATGAGGTCTTGCACGTGGGGGAGCACTGACCTATACTAAAAACAACGAAGTGGGGCAAAGTGTCTCAAAAAGGAGCAAAGTGGAGCGAAAGGAGGAAGAAGAACATGGATTTTTTAGGAATCTACAACCATAACCTGGATGCCAAAAAGCGTGTTTTTATTCCTGCCAAGTATCGCGATGCTCTTGCAGGTGGCTTTGTTGTATGCAAGGCCCCGGACCATTGCCTTTACATCTATTCCCAGGAAGAATGGGGACCGGTTGCTGCACAGGTTAAGTCTTTACCGGGTACGGAAGAGTATCGCCGGTACAAAAGAGACTTCTTCAAGAATGCTGACATGGTAGAACTGGACAGCCAGGGAAGATTCACCATTAAAGCAGAGCTTGCAGAATATGCCGGATTAACCAAAGAAGTTGTCATTGCCGGAGCCGGCAATAAGTTTGAGCTCTGGAGTGCAGAAGCCTATGAAGAAGACTGCGGCTTGACTAAGACAGCAGACGAATTGAACATAGAGGTTATTTTCTAATGCCGGAACTGGAATTTTCTCATATCCCGGTCCTTCTGCAGGAGACCATAGACTCTTTGCAGATTAAGCCGGACGGAATTTATGTGGACGCCACAGCAGGTGGCGGAGGACATTCCTCTGAAATCAGAAACCATCTGGGACCGGAAGGCAGATTAATCTGTCTTGATCAGGATCCGGATGCCATCCAGATTCTGACAGAACGTTTTTCTTCTGATGCCAGAGTCACCATCGTCCACGACAACTTTAAAAATATCAAGCAGGTATTGGATTCGCTGTCTCTTTCCGGAGTGGATGGCATTCTTGCTGACCTGGGGGTTAGCTCCCATCAGTTAGATACCGCAGAACGTGGCTTCTCCTTTCATGCAGATGCACCACTGGACATGCGGATGAGCCAGGAAGGACCCACTGCTGCAGATCTCTGCAATACCTTAAGTGCACAGGAACTAAAGCAAATCCTGTATACCTATGGGGAAGAAAAATACGCTCCGGCCATTGCCAACGCCATTGTACGGGCCAGACAGGAAGCTCCCATTACCAGCACCTTACAGCTGAGTGACCTGGTGGCATCCGCTGTTCCGGCTAAGGCCAGAAGAGCAAAGCATCCAGCCAGAAAAACCTTTCAGGCGCTTCGCATTGCCGTAAACGGGGAAATGGATGTTCTGGATACCGCTTTGAACGATATGTTTGACTGCTTGAATCCGGGTGGCATTCTTTCCATTATTACCTTCCATTCGTTGGAAGACCGCATGGTAAAGCAACGCTTTGCCAAGTTTTGCGAAGGTTGCATTTGCCCGCCGGAATTTCCGGTTTGTGTGTGCGGCAGAACTCCGGCCGGCGCGCTTTGCTTTAAATTCCGCAGTGCATCCGAAGAAGAATTACAACAGAATCCAAGAAGCCGCAGTGCAAAGCTGCGCGCCATACAGAAAATACATGCTTACGAAAGGAGGGACTTTTAAATGGCAGCCAGAACGGCATATGCAGAACAGAGAAATTATTACGGGACGGCTGCTCCAAAAGTCCAGCCGATTCCGCAAGCTGCACCAAGACCCAAAGTAGTCCGCAAAAGCAGGGCCGCACAAAAACGCGAAACCCGGCGGGCAAGAGCACAGGCAATCAAGCTGATGGCCATTGCCACCGTACTGTTTTTAGTGCTTGGTTTTCAGATTTACAGCCACGTAAGAGTAGAAGAGCTGAATCGCCAGATAGAAAGCACCAATTCTTCCATCAGCGTTATGCAGAGTGAAAACACCCGATTGAAGATGGACCTGAATGCAAGCGCATCGCTGGATAAGGTAGAGGATTACGCAGTGAATGAGCTGGGCATGGTGAAGGTGGAAAACTATCAGGTAAATTACCTGAACCTTTCCAGCGGCGACTCAGTAGAAGTCAGCGGCGGGAAAACCCATCAGACCCTGTGGCAACGACTGCAGATTGCATTAAAAAAGTAATAAAAATACGCTGAGAGTTACGAATTGCTTCGTAACTCTCAACGTCGTATAAAGGGGACCCTAAAGCAGGAGGAAATCATGGCAAAATCCCAGGCAAGTTTTCAAAGAAAAATGAAAAAACGACTACAAAGTCGGGCAACAATGGCGTTTTTAGTAACGGTTGTCATCGGCTTTGGAATCGGCGTCATTGGTCTGGTAAACGTTGGCCTGATTAACGGCTCCACTTATAAGCAGAAAGCGGAGTCCGAGCAATTATCTGATACGACAGTTAGCGCCAAGCGGGGTACCATCTATGACAGCAACATGAATGTGCTGGCGCAGAGTGCCGATGCCTATAAAGTGTACCTGGACCCATCCCAGATCAGCGACGACGCAGAGGCGGAGGCTATTGCCAAGGACCTGAGCGAGCTACTGGATACCGATTATGAAGAGCTTTTGAAAAAATGTCAGCAATCAAAGAAAAAGTACGTTGTGGTAGCCAGTAAAATTGACTATGAAACCAAGCAAAAGGTAGAATCCTTCCGAAAAGAAAATAAATATACCAAGGTAATTGGCTTTGAAGAGGACGTAACGCGGTATTATCCGTATGACAATTTTGCCTCTACGGTAATCGGGTTTACCGGAGATTCCGGAAACGGTTTGTCTGGCATTGAATATTATTATAATGACGTGTTAAGCGGTACGGCCGGCCGGTCCATTTCTGCCAAGAATGCAAGAAAGGGCTTAATTTCTTCGGACTACCAGACCTACTATGCAGAGCAGGATGGCTACAGCCTGAAGTTGACATTGGATCAGACCATACAGTATTATTTGGACTCCGCCTTGTCTGATGCCGTTGAAAACTTACAGGCCTCCTATGGCTACGGCATTGTCATGAACAGCAAAACCGGCGCCATTTATGCCATGAGTTCGCAACCGGACTATGACCTGAACAATCCATATACCATTGCCAGTGAATCTGTAAAAGAGGAACTGGACGAAATAGAAGATGACGATGAACGTGCAGAAGCTACATCAAACGCGCTGTATGCACAGTGGCGTAACCGGACCATTACGGATACCTATGAACCCGGTTCTGTTTTCAAGTGTGTTACGGCCGCAGCCGGAATAGAGGAAGGCGTGGTCAGCACAGAAGAAGAATTTAACTGCACCGGTAGTTATCAGGTAGAAGACCGGACATACCACTGCTCCAACCGGAGTGGCCATGGGGTGGAAGATTTTACTACCTCGCTTGCCAATTCCTGTAACCCAATCTTTATTCAGGTGGCACAGCGCTTAGGGGCTAAGACGTTTTATAAATACTTTGAAGCCTTTGGCCTGACCGAATCCACGGATGTAGACCTGCCGGCGGAAGCGGCGCCTGCAGAAGGGGTTACTTACTATGCACTAAAGAATATTCACTCGGTTCAGTTGGCTTCTTCGTCCTTTGGACAGACTTTCCAGGTGACTCCAATTCAAATGATTGCTGCCATTAACGCTATTGCCAATGATGGCAACCTGGTACAACCATACATTGTAGATTCCTATCTGGATTCTGATGGAAATACGGTTATGCAGGCAGAACCGAAGGTAAAACGGCAGGTTGTTTCTAAGCTGACTGCGGATACTGTTACCAAGATGATGACTGCGGTTGTAACCAGCGGAACCGCTTCCAATGCGTATGTTCCCGGATATAATGTAGCCGGTAAGACTGGTACTTCCGAAAAGCTGGCTTCCAGCAGTAGCTACTATATTGGTTCTTTCTGTGGCTTTGCACCGGCAGATGATCCGGAAATTACCGTTCTGATTATCATTGACGAACCGAAATCCGGACACTACACTGGTGGTACCACCGCCGCACCGGTAGCCGCAGAGGTAATTCAAAAGACCTTGAAGTACCTGAATGTAGAACCGGAATATACGGAAGAGGAACAGGCAAATCAGGATGTTTCCACACCGAATGGCGTGGGGCTTAGTGTAGATAGTGCCACCAAGAAAATGGAAGAGTCCGGCCTGACCGTAACGGTAGTTGGCTCCGGCAGTAAGGTGCTGAATCAGACACCGGCCAGCGGAAAGTTAATTCCGCAAAAGGGAATTGTGGTACTATATACGGACAGCAAAGAGGAAACCGAGCAGGTAACCGTGCCAAACTTTGTCGGCATGACCGCCAGTCAGGCAAAGGCTGCCGCAAGTTCAGCAGGCTTAAATTTGCAGATCTCCGGAAATACAACCGGTAGCTCTTATAAACAAAGTGTCAGTCAGGGAACCAAAGTGGCTAAGGGTAGTGTCATTACTGTTTCCTATATGGAAACCAGTAACAAGGAAACTGCCAACGAAGCCAATGACGCTGACACAGCGTATGAAGATTAAAAAGGAGGTGCCCGCATGAGACCTTTTTCCACAACAGAAATTGCAAAGGCCACCCATGGCGTTGCCAGTGGAGATGCGGTCATTACCAATGTGGTAATAGATAACCGGGAAGTTGTGAAAGACAGTTTGTTCATTGCCATTAAAGGAGAACGGCTGGACGGACACCGCTTTATTCCGGCAGCAGTAGAAGCCGGAGCAACCGCCGTCATGTGCCATAAACCGGTAGAATGTGCCGTTCCCACGGTGCAGGTGCAGGACACAACACAGGCGTTTTTGGATCTGGCACATTACTATAGAAAAGAGTTTTCTATTCCTTTTGTGGCACTGACCGGCAGTGTCGGAAAGACCACCACAAAGGAAATGATTGCCTGTGTGTTGAGTGCGAAGTATAATACGCACAAAACCTATAAAAACTGGAACAACGAAATCGGGTTGCCGAAGGTGCTTCTTGGCCTTACCCCGGAACATGAAGCCGCAGTTATTGAACTTGGCATGAACCACAAAGGGGAAATTTCCCGCCTTTCCAAAACCGCAGAACCGGATATCGGCGTCATTACCAACATTGGTGTGTCCCATATTGAAAATCTGGGTAGCCGGGAGGGCATTCTGGCTGCTAAACTGGAATTGCTGGATGGCATGAAGCCCGGTTCTCCGCTGTTCTTAAATGCAGATAATGATCTGCTAAGCACGGTTGCCAGAAACGACTTTGCCATTCATCACTTTGGTATTCACAATCCGGCAGAGGTTATGGCCAAGGATCTGGACTACCAGGCGGCACATACCGTGTTTACTGCAGTTACGCCGGTAGGAAACTGCCAGGTTACGCTGCCCACGACAGGGGAACACAACGTTTATAATGCACTGGCCGCCATTTCCGTCGGCTTAGCATTGAATATTCCGCTGGAGCAGGCTGCCAAAGCGCTGGAAAATTACATTCCGGCCGGCATGCGGGAGCATATTGTGGAAAAGGGCGGCATTACCTTTATAGAGGATTGCTACAACGCCAGCCCGGATTCCATGAAAGCCTTAGCCACCACACTTTCCATCATGGGGGATGGAAAGCGTAAAATTGCGGTGATTGCCGATATGCTGGAACTGGGTAATTACAGTGAAACAGCACATCGCCAGGCAGGAGGATACATGGCAGATGCCGGAACCGACCTCCTGATGACCTACGGAGAAAATTCCAAATTTGCAGCAGCAGAAGCCAAAGCACATGGCATGGTCCGTGTCTTTGATTTTGATAAAAAGGAAGATCTAACAGAAAAACTGATTTCGCTCCTTCACCCGGGCGATGTAGTGGCCTTCAAAGGCTCCCGGGGCATGGAGTTGGAAGAAGTCATTCAAAAAGTATACGAATCTTTGGATAGGAGTTAACACGATGAACACCACGTTAGCAAGCATTCTGGCCTTCTTACTTTCCGGTGCAATGGTAGGACTTTTAGGAATTAAAGTAGTCCCTTGGTTGCACAAGCTGAAATTCGGTCAAACTATTTTGGACATTGGCCCAAGCTGGCATAAGCAGAAACAGGGTACCCCGACAATGGGCGGTATCATGATGATTGGCACAGCTGTTATTGTATTTGCAGTTCTGGCTATTGTAGATGCCATTTGCGGTGGAGATTTACTCAGTGCCGGAGGAAATGTTTATGGCGTTTCCTATGCGCAGAAGGTAAAAATCCTGGCTGGCTTCATTATGGCGCTGGGCTTTGGCCTGATTGGCTTCCTGGATGACTATATTAAAGTAAAAAAGAAACAGAACGAAGGCCTGACCGTACTGCAGAAAACATTGCTGCAGGTTATTCTTTGCGCTTCTTATATTGCCACCATGGTATTGTCCCATAACACCTATATGTTTATTCCATTTGCCGGACGTTGGGATTATGGCGGAAGCATTGTTCTGTACAGCATTTTCACCTTTATTGTTATGTATGCTGCCGTTAACGCCGTTAACTTTACGGATGGCATTGACGGACTGTGCTCCAGTGTTACGCTGGTAGCAGGCGCCGGCTTTGTGGCAGTTGCTTATTTAATGGATTATTACGGTGTGGCTATGTGGGCCTGCATCTTGATGGGTGTTTGCGCCGGGTTCTTGGTATGGAACCACCATCCAGCTAAGGTCTTTATGGGAGACACCGGTTCCATGTTCCTTGGCGGAACAGTTGTAGGGCTGGCCTACGCACTGGATTGCCCACTGATTCTGCTGCCTGTCGGTATTGTTTATGTTGCAGAAGGCGCTTCGGACGTCATTCAGATTTTGTATTTCAAGGTAACTAAGAAGATTGCACAGCGGAAAGATCCGGAAGCCACCGGAAAACGGCTTTTTAAAATGGCACCTATTCATCACCACTTTGAAAAGTGCGGCTGGTCGGAAGAAAAGATTTGCGTTGTATTCTCCGTTGTTGGCCTGATTGGTGCGGCTATTGCCGTATTGTTGGTAGCATTTGGACAGTAAGAAAGGATAACTCATGGCAGGAAGAACAGCATCCCGGCGTCAGACCGGTTCCCCGGCACAGCAGCGCCCACAGAGGAAAACCAAGCGCCAACCGGTGCGGTCTTCTTCCCGGAAGCACTCTGCCATCTGGAATGACGGAGCTTTTGATGTGCCGTTTTTAGCCGTTGTCCTGACGCTGATTACCTTTGGCCTGATTATGCTGTTCTCTGCCAGTTATGTATACAGCTACTACAATCAGGACGGAGACAGCTTATATTACTTTAAACGGCAACTGATTTTTGCCATTATGGGAATTATTCTGATGTTTGTGGTTTCCCGTGTGGAATATCACGTTTGGCAGAAGTTTTCCATTCCACTGTTGGTGGTCTCTTATGGTCTGTTGGTGCTGGTTTTGTTTGTTACGCCGCCGGCAGGGTATGAAGACTTCCATCGTTGGATTAACTTAGGCTTTATTACATTCCAGCCGTCAGAAATTGCCAAGTTTACCTTAATTTTATTTTTGGCGCAGCATATTGGAAAAAACTATCCGTATATCACACGGAAAGTGCCATCCCAGGCGGGATGGACAATTAACTGGAACGCCAATCATCCGCATCATCTGATTCAGCAAAAGCACACCAGTTTCCTGCTGTATGCGGCTATTGCGGGCTCTATGTGCATCCTGGTATACAAGGAAAATCACGTTTCCGGTACTGTTATCCTGTTCGCCTTGTTCTTTATGATGATTTGGATGGCCGGATACAATAAGCGTGCTTTCTTAGTTATGATTGCACTTGGACTTATTCTTGTCGTTGTAGTTGTTTCTAAGCCGGATATTTTGCCAAGCCATGCACAGTCACGAATTACTGCCTGGTTGGATAAAAGTTATGATCCGTTGGGTGTACGCTGGCAGACGAATCATGCACTTTATGCCATCGGCTCCGGTGGCTTCTTTGGCGTAGGACTTGGTAATTCTAAAATGAAGCAGCTGTACGTATCAGAGCCTCAAAATGACTTTATTTTCTCTATTATTTGCGAAGAACTGGGCTTTGTCGGGGCTATGGCAGTCATTGCTTTGTTTGTACTGCTTCTTTGGAGAGGCTTTATGATTGGCCTTCATGCAAAGGATAAATTTGGTTCCCTGCTTGCCATTGGCCTGAGCTTTCAGGTAGGCCTGCAGGCAGCCTTGAATATTGCGGTTGTAACGGATATGTTCCCGAACACCGGTATCAGTCTTCCGTTCTTCAGCTACGGTGGTACATCTTTGGTTATGCTGATTGTGGAAATGGGTATTGTCCTTTCCATTTCCCGGTCCGCTGCCATGAAAAAACTGCCGGAAGAAAAATTACCGGAAGAAGTGTAGGAAGGAAAACGGAAAATGAAAATTTTATTTGCTACCGGCGGAACCGGCGGCCACATTAACCCGGCGCTGGCCGTGGCCGGTAAAATTCGCGAAACTTACGGAGACAAAGCAGAAATTTTGTTTGTTGGCACGCCGACCCATATGGAAGCGGAACTGGTTCCGGCAGCCGGCTATGACTTTAAGACAGTAGATGTGCGCGGATTTTACCGCGGCCTGAACTGGACCAACATAAAACGGGATGCCGTTGCCTTTATTAAAATGTTTACTTCCAGTGTGGAAGCTAAAAAAATTATTAAGGAATTTGCGCCGGATGTGGCCATCGGGTTCGGCGGCTATGTCAGCGGACCGGTCATCCGGGACTGTCACAAGCTGGGTGTAAAGACCGCTATTCACGAACAGAATGCCTATCCCGGCATTACCAATAAGGCACTTGCCAAAGAGGTAGACCTGGTTATGCTGACTTCGGAAGCTGCTAAAGACCGGATGGATTGTAAGAACGAACCGGTCATTACCGGACTGCCGGTCCGCGGCTCCATGCTGCGGGCTGACCGCGCAGCATGCCGGAAACAGCTTGGCTTATCGGATGATCAGCTGCTGGTACTTTCCATGGGCGGCTCTCTTGGTGCAGATGCCATTAATGAAGCCATGACAGATCTGATTGTGGCAGAAAAAGACAATGAAAAGCTGTATTTCATTCATGCTATGGGTCAATACGGTTTGGAAATGAAGGATGCTCTTTTAGAACGGGGTGTGGATCCGGAAACGCAGGCCAATTTGGACCTGCGGGAATACATCCACGATATGGATGTTTGCATGCCGGCCGCAGACCTGATCATCTGCCGCTCCGGCGCCTCGTCTTTGTATGAAATCAGAGCACTGGGAAAAGCTTCTATTCTGATTCCGTCCCCGAACGTGGCGGAAAATCACCAATACCATAACGCAATGGAACTGGTGGAAAAGAATGCTGCTTGCATGATTGAACAAAAGAACCTGACCGGAGATGCACTGATTTCTTTAGTAGAAGAACTGACAGAGGATCCGGCCAGAATCAAAGAAATGGAACAAAATGCCAAAGCAATGGCTATTTTAAACGCCACAGATTTAATCGTGGATAACCTGCTGCGTCTGGTGCCGGAGCAGGAAGACTAACAGGGGAGACAACATGGCACAACAGAGACGTACTTCTGCCACGCAGGGACGGACTTCTGCCACACGGGGCCAGACAGGCGCCCCGCGCAAAGTAACGCAGACGCGGCGCCAATCCGTCACGCGGTCCACGGCCGGCTCGGCCCAGACCGTGCGGCGCACCGCTGCACAGCGCCCGCAGAATGCGGCGCAAGGGCAACGGCCGCGTACCACGGCACAGGGTCAGCGGACCAGATCCGCTTCGGCACAGCGCAGAAGTGCTGCAGGGCAACGGCAGGCCATGCCGGTGCAGAAGTCCAGAGAAGAGCTTCGCAGAGAAGCCCGTCTGAAGCGGGAACGGCAACAGAAGCGGAAGCGCCGCTTTACCACTTGTATGCTGGCTTTAGCCGCAATTGTTATTGGTGTGGTACTGTCTTTAACCGTTTTCTTTAAGATTAGTACCATAGAAGTAACCGGTACCAGTCAGTACAGCAAAGAAACTATTTTAAATGTCTGCGGGGTAGACACCGGGGACAATCTATTCTTAGTAAAGAAGGCCAGTGTGGCAGATAAAATTGGTCGTGCGTTGCCTTTTACAGGGGAAATTACCGTAAAACGATCCTTCCCCAATAAAATTGTCATTCAGGTAACGGATTCTGTACCAAGTGCTGCAGTTGCCTATGAAGATGGATACGCCTTACTGAATCAGGATCAGAAGGTTTTGGCAACGGTTTCTACAGAAGAAGAACTGTACACCCTGGTGGCACAGCAACTCCGTCTTGCAGAAGAAGCTACAGCAGAAGTATCCCAAACAGAAAATAACGTGGAAGCCAGTACAGATAATGGTGCAGACGACAGCACAGCCACGGCATCTGTTACAACTGCTGCAGCACAGGGAAATTCAGCTTCTAGTGTGGCAAGCGCTTCTTCATCATCTTCAACCAGTACAACTAAGGCCTCTTCCACAAAGAGTTCCACCTCTGCATCCGGAACGGTAAGCGGAAAAACTTCTGCTTCTACCGGAACCGGGAAGAGTACGGGGACTGCATCGCAGACGAAAACGGAAGAAGAAACCACCGCTGTGTCCGATACGGATACCCAGGCAGCCAGTACGGACGCTTCCGTCAGTGTGACAGAGGATGAAATAGAGGCCGCCAAAAGCCAGATTACGATGATTTCCGGCTTAACCGTCAGCAAAGCAGAGGTCGGTAAGAAGATTACCTTTGAAAACAATGCGGCATATACGGCTTACCAGGACGTAGTTAAGGCATTGGAAGAGGAAGAGTTTACCGGCGTTACCGGGCTGGATTTCACGAATTCCTCTGCAGTCCGGATGGAATATGAAAAGCGGATTATTCTGAAGCTTGGCTCTGCCTCTGGTTTGAACCGGAAACTTCAATTGGCGGAAAAGGTGCTGGAAGAGCAGAATGCAGTCAGCACGGAACTGACCGGAACCGTAGATCTGACCATCAGCGGAAGAGCTTATTTCTCTGATGAAGCAGAATCTCTGATAACCACAAAAACAGAAGAGGAGACTTCGGCGGTATCAGAACCCTCGGAAACCTCAGAAAGTAGCACAACATCTGGAAAAAAGGCCACGGTAAGCCAAAAATAAATTGAATTTTTTTGGCTTGCATGGTACTATTTAAAACGTATCAGTATAAACATTTAGACATTAGGAGGATGCCTCAATGAGTTTTGAAATGTCTGCAGATTTTGACAGCGTTGTTCAAATAAAAGTAATTGGTGTCGGCGGTGGCGGTGGAAATGCCGTAAACCGCATGATTCGTTCTGATGTTAAGGGCGTGGAATTCGTTTCTGTTAACACAGATAAATCCGCTTTGCTTCAGTCTCAGGCAACCCATAAAATCCAAATTGGTGAAAAGGTAACCAAGGGACAGGGTGCAGGTGCCAGACCGGAAATTGGTCAGCGCGCTGCTGAAGAAAGCAAGGAAGTCATTTCCGATGCTCTGAAAGGAACCGACATGGTATTCATTACCGCTGGTATGGGCGGTGGTACCGGTACCGGTGCTGCTCCTGTTATTGCAGGACTGGCCAAAGATATGGGTATCCTGACCGTTGGTATTGTTACCAAGCCGTTTGCATTTGAAGGCAAGCACCGGATGGATCAGGCTGAAAACGGAATTAAAGAATTGGCTGCCAATGTAGACAGCTTGGTTGTCATTCCGAATGACCGTCTGAAATTCTTCTCCAAAGAAAAGATTACCCTGGCCAACGGCTTTGATGCTGCAGATGACATCCTTCGTCAGGGCGTAAAATCCATTTCTGAATTAATTAAAGTACCAGGCTTTATCAACCTTGACTTTGCAGACGTCAGCGCCGTTATGCGTGATGCCGGACATGCCCATATGGGTGTAGGCCGCGCCAGCGGAAAAGATAAGGCAGAGCAGGCCGCCAATGCTGCTGTTTCCAGTCCTCTTCTGGAAACCACCATTGACGGAGCACATGGTGTTATTATTTCCATTACTTCTTCTCCGGACATCGGCCTGGAAGAAGTAGAAACCGCATCCACCCTGATTGCCAATGCAGCCCATCCGGATGCCAACATTATCTGGGGTGTTGCCTTTGATGACACGCTGGATGACGAAATTATTGTTACCGTTATTGCCACCGGCTTCGGCGATGCAGCTGTTAAGTATGATGCACCGAAGATTGACCTTGATGTTCCTGGCTTTACGGATGACCTCGGTACAGACATTCCGGTAAATCCGGCAGCCTTTGCTGACAACAGCTCTTCCGCTACAAGTACGTCCTCTCTGTTTGCAGATGATTCCTCCAATGACTCTGTTTCCGGAGACTTCGGATTTGGTATGGATGACGGTTACTTTGATGCCATTGATGACATCTTCGGGAACCGTAACTAAGCCAATTTTTGGCATGAAAGAAAGTCAAAAGTACCTTCTGTTACAGAGGGTACTTTTTCTTTGAAAAGTCTAAGGTTTTCTATTGCAATTTGTTGGCCCACATGGTAGAATACCTAAGCAATCAAGGCACACATTGTGCCAAAACCAGTGAAAGAGGTGAAACGAATGAAAGAGGGACTTCATCCTAACTACGGCCCTGTAACCGTAAAATGCGCTTGCGGTGCTGTTATTGAAACGGCATCTACCAAAGGTGATCTTCGTGTAGATATCTGCTCCAACTGTCATCCATTCTTCACCGGTAAACAAAAACTTGTTGATACCGGCGGACGTGTTGACCGATTCAACAAGCGTTACGGCAAAGCACAGGCAAAATAAGCCTGACTGGCTAAAGAAGACAAGGCGGTACAGTTTGTACCGCCCTTTTGTTTTATCAGAGGACATTTGATAAGAGGGAGGAAACCCATGGATTCTTATTTAACAGTAGCCGGCTCTGGAGAATCGGTTTTTGAAGAAAAGCGTTCCAAGTTTCTGACCCACGTTGTCCCGGTTAAGACGGCAGAGGAGGCAGCTGCCTTTATTGATGCACAGAAAAGTCAGTACTGGGATGCCAGGCACAACGTTTATGCCTATCGCTTACGGGACGGCTCCCAGCGCTTCTCTGATGACGGAGAGCCGCAGGGCACCGCAGGAATGCCGACGCTGGATGTGCTGCAGAAATCCGGTGTAACGGATGTCTGCCTGGTCACAACCCGCTACTTCGGCGGCATTCTTCTGGGGGCCGGCGGCCTAGTGCGGGCGTATTCCCACAGTGCCACTCTGGGACTGCAGGCGGCCGGTGTGGTTACCATGCTGCCTTGCAAAACTGCCGTTTTTCAATGTGACTATCCCTTTTACGGCCGCGTGCCGTCCCTCCTTGCAAAGTGGGATGCCCGCCCGCAGGAGGCCACTTTCACAGATAAGGTTACTGTTCCTCTGGAATTGCCGGAAACCGCGGTATCCGGCTTGTCAGAGGAACTCAGCAGTCTTTCCTCCGGAAGAATTCAGCTTCAGGTAACCGGAGACTGTTATCGTCAGGTTCCGATGGCGGAAAAAGAATAGAAAAGTAGATGAGTAGTTGCTGGAAAAGCTGATTTAAAACAAGAAAAAAGCCTGTTGCAGATCTTTCTGCAACAGGCTTTTGCTTTGTGTTCTTTTATTCTGCAAGTGCACGTTCCAGCCAGGTGGCGCCGATGTCCAAAGCAGGATAAAGTCCGATTTTTTCACCTTTCTTTTTTACCATATCTGCCGGCGAAGCGGTAGGATCGGTGTTCAGTAACTGAATGGTGACCTTGTCGGCAATTTCCATATCCTGAAATTGCTTGGTGCTTTTAATGGTCAGCATAACCACATAGGGATCATACATGTTGCCGTAATAAAGAGTATTTCCTTTTCTGACAAGGGGTTTGCCCTTGTAGGTGAGGAATTTGTTTTCAGCCAATGGATTCACTCCGTTTCAACAGGTTTTAGCCTTATTTATCAAGGAAGTCCTTGACGAGGGTTTGTAACAATTCGTCCCGGTCCAGCTTGCGAATAAGACTACGCGCGTTGTTATGAGTGGTAATGTAGGTTGGGTCTTCAGAAAGCAGATATCCTACAATCTGACTGATAGGATTGTAGCCTTTTTCTTTCAGGGCATTATAAACCTGCGTCAGAATCTGATGCATTTCAGCATCGGAATCTTCCTTTAAAGAAAACTGGATTGTCTTATCGGTCATGGAACCACCTCCAACTTATACTAGATAATCATTATAAGGCATATGGTAGTGGAAAACAACACGCTGTCGGACTTTTTTCTTAAGAGCGAAGGGCACCGCCCAGCTTCTGGATGGCCTGGATAGCTTTTTCTACGGCCTGGTTACACTCTTCATCCGTCAGGGTGCGGTCTGCAGAGCGGAAGCGCAGGGAGAACGCAACGGACTTCTTGCCGTGACCAACCTGTTCGCCTTCATAAACGTCAAACAGATCAATGTTTTCTAAGATGTTGCCCTTTACAGCGGCAGCAATGGCTTTTTCCAGAGCCAGAACCGGCTGGGTGCTGTCTACAACAAAGGCTAAGTCACGGGAGGTTGCCGGATACTTCGGCAGATGCTTGTAGGTGCGATTCAGGTTTGCCTTTGCAAAGAGCAGTTCCTGATTTACCGTAGCAACATAAACTCGGGTGTTAATTCCATAATTAGCGCAAACAGCCGGATGCACTTCACCAAGAACAGCAAGTTCTTCTCCGTCCACCAGAATAACGGCAGTTCTGCCCGGGTGGAAGGTCGGATTGTTGTGAACCGGTTCTACATCAATCTCCTTAATACCAACAACTTCCAACAGCTTTTCTACTACGCCCTTCAGGGAGAAGTAGCTGAGCTTCGGACCGTACATGCCCATTACCAATTGCTGATCTTCATTCGGCAACTCTTCCAGGGATTCCTTCGGCAGATAAATGGTGGAAAGTTCGTACAGGCAAGCCTTTTCGTTTCTGTTGTTGTAGTTCCGCGCCAGAACTTCCATCATTGTTGGAATGGAGGTGGTGCGCATAACGCTGGTATCTTCTCCAAGCGGGTTGCTGATGACAATGTTGTTCCGCAACTTGGAATCCTGTGGAAGTCGGATTTTGTCATAGCTCTTCGGGCTCATGAAGGAGAAGGTCTGAATTTCGGACAGGCCGGCGGCTCTGACTGTTTGTTCTACTAGGCGATTGAATTTCTGACGGTCTGTTAAGCCTGCTTCGGCTACACCGCGCATTTCGCTGTCCGGAATGTTGTTATAACCATAGAAGCGAGCAATTTCTTCAGAAATATCTGCCTGGGAAGCAATGTCTATACGGAAGGACGGAACATAAATGGTGCCGTCTTTAATTTCAAAGCCGATACGTTCCAGAATGGCTTTTTGTTCGTCTGCAGAAAGATTGATGCCAATAAAGCGGTTGGTCCACTCCGGGTCAAAGGGCAGGGTAACCTGTTCCTTCGGATTGGCGTATACGTCTACGGTGCCGTTGACTACATCGCCCGCATCAAGAGCCTGTACTAATTCCAGTGCCCGGCGCAGGCAGGTGTCACAGCTGTCCGGATTTAATTCTTTTTCGTACCGGGCAGAGGCTTCGGTGCGCATGCCCAGTGCTTTGGCGGCTCTGCGGACAGATGGACCGTTGAAGCAGGCCGACTCAAAGACGATAGTGCTGGTGTCATCCATGATGCCGGAGTATTCTCCGCCCATGACACCGGCAACGGCAACCGGCTTCTTTTCGTCGGCAATGACCATGATGCTTTCTTTCAGTTCCCGTTCTACGCCATCCAGGGTGGTGATGGTTTCACCGGCTTTGGCATTGCGTACAATAACGTGGTTGCCTTCCAGGAAGCGAAGGTCAAAGGCGTGCATTGGCTGGCCGTATTCCAACATAACGTAGTTGGTAATGTCTACAATGTTGTTGATGGGTCTGACACCGGAAGCACGCAGCCGTTCCCGCATCCAAAGTGGGGAAGGAGCAACTCGAACATTTTCTACTACAGCACCGCTGTAACGGTAGCAGGTTTCCGGTACCTCAATGTCAACTTTTAAGAAGTCATTGACATCTCCATGTCCCGGCTTTACTACCGGTTCGGAAACGTGAAGCGGCAGCTGATAGGTGGCAGCTGCTTCTCTGGCCAGGCCGATAACGGAAAGGCAGTCCGGCCGGTTAGAGGTAATTTCAAATTCGGTAATGGTGTCCGTCAGGCCAATGGCTTCACGGATGTCCATGCCGAGTTCTTTTTTGCAGTCGTCTCCCAGAACGAAGATACCGTCTTCAATGGCATATGGGAAATCATGAACGGTCAGTCCCAGTTCGGCAACAGAACACATCATGCCTTCGGAAACCTCGCCACGCATTTTACCTTTGGTAATGTGGTGGCCACCGGCAACGGTGGACTTGTGCAGCGCACACGGAACATAGTCTCCAACGGAAAGATTCTGGGCACTGGTGACAATCTGAATGTTCTTTTCCTGTCCTACGTTCAGCTGGCAGATCCAGAGCGTGTCAGCATTGGGGTGATGGACAATTTCTTCTACGCGTCCAACTACAATATTAGAGAGTTCGGCGCCTTCTGTCTGATAGGATTCTACTTTGGACCCGGAAAGGGTAATGGCCTCGGCGAAGTCGTGGTCATCTACCTCCAGATCAACATAATCCTGTAACCATCTTTTTGATAAATCCATTTTCTTCGCCTCCCTTAAAACTGTTCCAAGAAGCGCATGTCATTTTCATAAAGCATACGCATATCGTCTAAGCCAAAGCGGAACATAACAATTCGTTCCAGTCCGATACCGAAGGCAAAGCCGCTGTACTGATCCGGATCAATGCCGCCATTGCGGAGCACTTTCGGGTGAACCATGCCACCACCGAGGATTTCAATCCAACCTTCGTTCTTGCACATAGGGCAACCCTTGCCGCCGCATTTGAAGCAGGAAATGTCAATTTCACAGGACGGTTCGGTGAACGGGAAGTGGTGCGGACGAAGCCGAATGCGGGTATCTTCCCCATAAAGCTTCTTGGCAAAGGTTTCTAGGGTGCCTTTCAGGTCTCCCATGGTAATACCCTTGTCTACTACCATGCCTTCAATCTGATGGAAAATAGGAGAGTGGGTGGCGTCTACGGCGTCGCTGCGGTAAACACGGCCCGGTGCAATCATGCGGAACGGCGGCTGGTTTTCTTCCATGTAACGGATCTGGCAGCCGGAGGTCTGGGTCCGCAGTAGCATCTTCTGGGTAATATAAAAGGTATCCTGGGTGTCTCTGGCAGGGTGGTCTGCCGGAATGTTCAGCGCTTCAAAGTTGTAGTAGTCCCATTCTACTTCCGGACCGCTGGCAATGTTGAAGCCCATGCCAAGGAAAATTTCCTTAACTTCGTCCAAGACAATGGACAGTGGGTGCTGATGGCCGATTTCAATGGCCTGACCCGGCAGGGTAACGTCAATGGTTTCGGACAGCAGCTTGGCTTCCTGTGCTTTTTCTTTTAATTCGTTGGTTTTTTCTTCCAGGCTCTGGGTAATCTTTTCCCGTACCTCGTTGGCAATCTGTCCGACAACGGGACGTTCCTCCGGAGAGAGGGAACCCATGGTCTTCAGCACAGAGGTCAGTTCGCCTTTCTTGCCGAGATATTTGATGCGAATGGCATCCAGATCGGCAAGGGTTTCGGTTCCGGCAAGGGCTTCTTTGGCCGCTGCACGGATCTGTTCCAGCTGTTCTTTCTGGTTCATACTTTGTACCTTCCTTTTCTTGATTACTTTGAGTGCGGGAAGAGCATTTAAAAATAAAAAAGCTCCGTTCCGTAAAGGGACGAAGCAACTCCGCGGTACCACCCGTATTCCCATCGGTTCCGATGGGCACTCAATGCTGATAACGGCAGCCTTCCGTTTGTTTTTACTGGGCGAGTCAGCGCTGTTCGAAACAACCGCTCAGGAGGGAAATTCGGGTTACAGTCCGGTAAGTCCGTTTGCAGCCGATGGCGGACCTTCTCTGGACCGGAGTGTCTGAAACCTTACGTAAACTCCGTCAATGCGTTTCCTAATATCGGTAGTATTCTAGCAAAGACGGGATTGCTTTTCAAGCATGGAATTCTTTCTTTTCTGCTGTTTATCTGGACTCTGCTTTGTGCTAAACTGGGGGTACCAAACATGAGAGGAAGGGTTTGATGTTAGTACATACTGGATTAGATGCCGTAGAGCTGGCTCGCATCCAAAAATCTATGGAATCTCCGTCCTTTGCCAAATATATTTTAGGAGAACAGGAATATGCCTATTATAAGGAAAAAGGATTTCCTGTAGAAAGTGTGGCAGCCGCCTGGGCTGCCAAAGAGGCGTTTGCCAAATGCCTGGGAACCGGATTCCGTGGCTTTGCCATGCGGGATGTGGAAGTGCTGCATGATGAAATGGATAAACCGTATCTTTCGCTTTCGGAGGATTTGCAGAAGAAGGTGGGAAACTGGTCTATGGATGTCAGTCTGACCCATACCGATGAAATGGCTATGGCTGTTGTGGTGGCCATAGAGGAGGGATAACCTTGGATATTCTGACTGCTGCTGAAATCAGAGCTGTGGAAGAAAAAGAAAACCAGATTGGAACTCATTTTCTGGAACTGATGAGCCGCGCAGGAACGGCCTGTGCAGAAGTAATTATGGATCACTTTTCCAAAGACGTCGGCAGCATTGCCGTTGTCTGCGGAAAAGGGAAAAATGGTGGTGACGGGTTTGTCATTGCCAGAAAACTGCACAATGCAGACTATGATGTCAGCATTGTGCTAGCCTTTGGGGAACCAACGGCAGAGGATGCCCTTATTAATTATCAGAAAGCAGTGGATGCCGGCATTCCTGTTATTCCGTCCTATCCGGACCATGGCTTTGCCGATCAGCTGATTGCCAAAGCCGCCGTTGTGGTAGATGCCATGTTTGGCATCGGCTTCCATGGTGCCGCAAATGATGAGCAGGCCTATATCTTTGATCTGGTCAGCCGTTCTGCCGGCAGTGTGGTTGCCATTGACGTGCCGTCCGGCGTCAATACGGATACAGGGGAAGTGGAGGGAGCTGCTGTGGAAGCAGACCTGACCCTGACTCTGACCTGCCTTAAGCCGGCCCACGTCCTGTATCCTTCCTGTGGATATTGCGGAGAAACCATGGTGCTGGATATTGGCATTCTGGAAGAATCCTTTGCCTGTGTCAGTCCAAAGCTGATGACCTATTCGGAAGATGATATTCGTCATCTGCTTCCACCACGGGGCAGAACGGCACACAAAAATGATTTTGGCCATGTGCTCAGCGTTTGCGGCAGTCGGCGTATGCCCGGAGCCGGTTGCCTTGCGGCCGGTGCAGCACTGCGCAGCGGTGCCGGACTGTTGACCGCTGCCTTTCCGGAAAGCGCTTATGGCGCATTTGGTGCACAGCTTCCAATGGAAGCCATGCGGCTTCCTCTTCCGGAAACTGCCGAAGGCCAGTTAAGTACTGCTGCCTTGCCGGAATTACGAAATGCACTGAAAAAAGCCACTGCCCTAATCCTTGGCTGCGGCCTTGGACAGGGGGAAGATGTACAAAAACTGGTAGCCGCCATTCTGGCGGAAGCGGATTGTCCAGTTGTACTGGATGCGGACGGACTGAACGCCGTTGTCGGCCAAAAGGATTTACTGAAGACCACTAAGGCAAAGCTGGTTCTGACCCCGCACCTCGGGGAACTGTCTCGCCTGACCGGAAAACCGGTGTCAGACATTTTGGCTAACCGGCAACAGATTGCCACTGACTTTGCCAATGAATATAACGTAACGCTTTTACTGAAGGGGGCCGACACGCTGGTGGCCGCACCGCAAAAACAAAAGCGGTATGTGAATGTAACCGGTAATCAAGGCCTTGCCAAGGGCGGCAGCGGGGACTGCCTGTCCGGAATCATTGCAGGCCTGCTTGCCCAGGGCTTAAGCCCGTTCAAGGCGGCCTCCATGGGAGCGTACCTCCACGGTGCCGCTGCCCAGTTTGCTGCGTCGGACGTGTCCCTCCGCAGCATGACTGCCACGGACCTAATTTCCACTCTTTCCAAAGTGTTTGCGTACTTTGAGTAAGCCAATATAAAATCCTGAAATCAATAAAACAGTCAGATGCACTCCATCTGGCTGTTTTTCTGTTTTAGAAAACTTGTATCGGCGGGGTCGGTTTGTTATAATACTGTATCGCTGATAGTATCACTAGTGGTATGCCATTTGGAAAAGGGAGCTGATTGCATGAATCAACTTTTGGTTTTAGAAGGATTAGACGGATCCGGAAAATCCACACAGACCGCTTTATTGCGGCAAGCTCTTTTAGAAAATGACATTCCGGTAAAGCAGATTAAACTGCCGGATTATGACAGCCCGTCCAGCACTTTGGTACAAATGTACTTAAACGGTGCGTTCGGCTCAGATCCGAATGCAGTAGGTGCTTATGCCGCATCAGCCTTTTATGCAGTAGATCGGTACGCCAGTTTTCAGACTGTCTGGAAGGACGCCTATGAAAGCGGCACGCTGATTCTGGCAGATCGCTACGCCACTTCCAATGCCTCGTATCAGATGACTAAGCTTCCACGGGAAGAGTGGTCTCGGTATCTTACTTGGCTGGAAGATTTTGAATACCGGAAAATGGGAATTCCGGCACCGACCTTAGTTGTCTTTTTGGACATGCCGGTGGAAGTTTCCCAAAAATTAATGACCTCCCGTTATCAGGGAGATGAAAGTAAAAAAGACGTTCACGAAAAGGATGTTTCCTATTTACAGCATTGCCGGGACGCTGCTTTGTTTGCGGCGGAGCGGCAGGGCTGGGTCTGTATCTCCTGTGCGGAGAACGGACAGCCGAAATCCATTGAAGCCATTGCAGCAGAAGTCAGAGCAGTGGTACGGGAGCGTCTACACCTGGAGTTATCAGAATGAGTTTATTAGATCAACAGTTCTGGAAGGCCACACTGGCTGACCAGGATTGGATTCGGCAGGCCCTCCGTTACTCCGGCAGGGACAGTGCGGAATTTACTTTTGGCAATATCTTTATGTGGTCTCCGTCCTATCACGTTTCCGTTGGTAAAGTGGACGGTATGTTAGTAATTCGTTCCCAGCACAGTTATACCATTCCTGCAGGGGACGGAGATGCAGGCCCAGTCTTACAAAAGATGCTGGATGAAGCAGAAGAGCCTCTGCAATTGCATGGCCTGGATGACATCCAAAAAGAATGGCTGGAACAGACCTTCCCCGGTGTCTTTACCATCCGGGACAACCGGAACAATGCCAACTACATTTATGAAGTAAAGGATTTGGCCGAACTTCCCGGAAAAAAATATCACGGGAAACGAAATCATTGCAGTTACTTTGAAAAGACTTACCAGTGGTCTTATGAAGCAGTAACCAAAGAAAATCTGTCGGAAGCCAAAGCCTTTGTAGACCAATGGATGCAGGATAGTCCTGAACGGACCGAAGAAGAGTGCATCGCCCTGGAGCTTGCCTTCCAGAATTTTTTTGAACTTGGGTTTACCGGCGGCATTTTGCGGGTAGATGGGAAAGTCATTGCTTTTACGGCAGGAGAACCCATTAATGACCAGGTTTACTGTACGCATATTGAAAAGGCAGACAGCTCGTATCGCGGGGCATACCCCATGATTAACCGGGAATTTGCACGCCATGCACTTTCTTCCTACAAATATGTAAACAGAGAAGAGGATATGGGTATTCCCGGCCTTAGAAAAGCGAAGGAATCCTATCATCCGGTTAGCCTGTATGCCAGTTATTTAGCTGTGCAGAAAAGCAATATAGATTACCAGCCCAAGCTGGCAGAAGAATCTGACACAGAAGATTTGCAGAAGCTTTGGCAGGAAGTGTTTGGGGATGATCCCAAGTTTATTCAGGATTTCTTCCGCTATTGCTGTGGACCGGAAAACCGCTTCGTCATTAAGGATGACAAAAAGGTCATCTCCATGGCGTATCTGATTCCCTGTACCTATCGTTCCAAAGGACAGGACTATGCAGCCGGTTATTTTTATGCTGCGGCAACCCATCCGGATCATCGTGGACGGGGGTATATGGCTTCTCTGATTCAATATGTTAAGCAGGTGGCTGCAGAGCGCGGCATGGACCTGATTTTCCTTGTACCTGCAGAGCCGGGACTTTTCACGTATTATGAAAACCTTGAATTTCAGCCGGCGCTGTACCATAAAACCTTGCAATTTACTGCACAGGAATTGCAGGAAGCATTCTTATCAAAATCGGATCTTGTGCCAGGCAAAACGTTGCCGGAAGCAGTGCTCCCAGATCGGCTACAGCAACGGGAGCAGTCCTTGCAGGAAACAGATCATCTTTCCTACACCCAGGAACAATTACAATACTTTTTCTATACCCAGCTGGTTTCCGGCGGACACGTTGCAGTTGCGGAAGACGGATATGCTTTTTATGAAAAGAAGGATACTACCGTAACCGTAACCGAATGGATTTCTACAGACTCAAACACCAGGTTGCCGGCAGTGCTTTTGGATGAAGAAGCAGATACGTATCAGTTCCGGTTGCCGGTTTCCGCAACGGTATTCCCCGGCAAAGAGGCGTCCCCAGAGGCAGATGGAATGGCCTGTGCCATAACGGAACAGGGTGCGCAGGCGCTGGAAGAAAAAGACTATCCTTATATTGGTTTTCCATTATCATAAACAGAAAAAACAGGAGGAAACCTATGCTTTATTTGTTTTTAGCCCCGGGCTTTGAAGAAACGGAAGCAATGGCTCCGCTGGATGTTTTGCGCAGAGCCGGTGTCAGTGTACAAACCGTTGGCGTCGGCGGAAATGCTATTCCAGGTGCCCACGGTGTCACGTTCCTGACGGATCTGACAACAGAGGAAGTGGCATTAACAGATGCCCTGGATGGTGTTATTTTGCCGGGAGGAATGCCCGGGACCAAAAATTTGGAAGCAGATCCAGCCGTGCAAAAAGCCATTGATTTCTGTTATCAGAATCAGAAACTGCTTTGTGCTATTTGTGCTGCTCCGTCCATTTTTGGACACAAGCAGTTATTAATTGGGAAAAAGGCCACCTGTTTCCCAGGCTTTGAAGCAGAACTGCAGGGTGCAGTTTTGCAATCCACCGGAGTGGTAACAGATGGGGAAATGATTACTGCAAACGGCGCCGGTACGGCACTGCTCTTCGGAGAAGCCATTGCAGCAAAATTTGTAGGAGAAGAAAACGCCAGACAAATTTTGAAAACCATGCAATATCCATTTGGATAACGCCACGGAAGTAGAAGAAATTTAACCGGAGAGAGTTACAGATGATGTCTAATTCCAACAAGCCGAGCGCTTTCAAAGCAAAACCGACGCAACAGCAAACACCTGCAGGGTATCAGAACTCTGACCGGGTTGCTGCACGTCGCCCGGTGGAAGGAACTGCCGCACAGCGTCAGGCGCAACAGCAGGCTGCCGCACAGCGTCAGGCACAACAGCAGGCTGCCGCACAGCGTCAGGCGCAACAGCAGGCTGCCGCACAGCGTCAGGCGCAACAGCAGGCTGCCGCACAGCGCCAGGCACAACAGCAGGCTGCCGCACAGCGTCAGGCACAACAGCAGGCTGCCGCACAGCGCCAGGCACAACAGCAGGCTGCCGCACAGCGCCAGGCACAACAGCGGGCTGCCGCACAGCGTCAGGCACAACAACAGGCTGCCGCACAGCGCCAGGCACAACAGCGGGCCGCCGCACAGCGCAGACCGCAACAACCAGTCTCTGCGCAGCATCAGGTGCAACAGGCAGCTGCGCAGCAAAGAGCGCATCAGCAGACTACTGCGGTACGTGCAACTCAAAAACCGGTAACACAGAATAGAACTAGAGTACAACAGCCAAGTGCAACTGCACAGCGCCCGTTGCAGCAACAAACTGCAACGCAGCGCCCTGTACAGCAGCAAGGGGCTGCAACACCACATAGAATACAAGCGCAAGCTGATACTCGGCGCCCGGCCCAGCAGCCTGCAACCACACCGCGCAGAGCCCCAGCGCAAGCCGCCGCTCAGCGTCCGGCCCAGCAGCCTGCAACCACACAGCGTAGAGCCTCGGCGCAAGCCGCCGATCAGCGTCCGGCCCAGCAGCCTGCAACCACACCGCGCAGAGCCCCGGCGCAAGCCGCTGCTCAGCGTCCGGCCCAGCAGCCTGCAACCACACAGCGCAGAGCTCCGGCGCAAGTCACTGCTCAGCGCCCAACCCGGCAAGCTACCACGGCACAAAGAACTGCTACACGGCGTGTAACAAAAGCGACAGCCAACGCGGTGCAAAGCGGCGCTGCGCCAAAAGCAGAGGTTACTTATGCACAGCGTCGGGCGCAAGCCAGTGCTGCCAAGCAGCGCCTGCCGCAGGAACAGAAGCTGACTCGCCAGGAAAAGAAAGCAACAAAGCTTACTACCAAGAGCAAAAAGCGAACGCTTTCTGCAACGCAGTCGCAACCGCAAAAGCAGATGCAACCGTCGGCAGCTGCCCAGGTAAAGCGGAACGCAGCTAAATCGCCAGTCAAGAAGCAACGTGGTCCAAAGCAGCCGCTTCCACCAACGCTGAAAGGAAAAGTCCAGTACGGATTCCAGCAGATTGGTCCGACCATTGCCGAAATTCAGGCAGATCCGTATAAAAAGGCAATTGCAACCAGAGTTATCATTATTGTGCTGGCACTACTTTTGTCCATTCGGTTGACTTCTGTCATCAATGACATTCTCGGGTTCGGACGCAGTACGGATAGTCAGACCTTTACTATTTCGGAAGATGACATGACCACCAATAAAATTATTGGACAGCTGGACAGAAAGGGCTTCATTAAGCATTCCGTAGAGTGCAAAGTCTTTATTGTGCTGACTGACAGCATGCGGAGCGAAGACTATACTAAAGCCACCTATTTGAAGGGAGACTACGTTCTTTCCAAAAATATGGGCATTGAAAAAATGCTGTTGCAATGTATGAACATTCAGCGTCAGGAAACAGTTGAAGTTTCTGTTCCGGAAGGCTACAACGTGGTTCAGATTGGTGAAGCACTGGAGAAGAACAAAGTCTGCTCTCAGGAAGACTTCCTGAAGGCTTGCAGTAAGACAGATTACGACTTTGACTTCCTGCAGAATATAGACAACGCGGATTCCCGTTATGCCGCCTTGGAAGGCTACTTGTATCCGGATACCTATGAATTCTATGTAGGGCAGGATGCAGAGTCCGTTGTAAAGAAGATGCTGTCCAACTTCCAGTCTAAGTGGACCGATGAATATGCGGCACGGGCAGAAGAAATCAACATGACAATGGATCAGGTTCTGACCATGGCATCTATTGTTCAGAAGGAAGACAGTAAGGCTTCCAATATGGCCTACATTTCCTCTGTCTTCTATAACCGTCTGAATTCTTCCAACTTCCCGACCCTGCAGTCGGATGCCACGGTTAACTACGTGAAGGAATACATTAAGCCGCAAGTAACAGAAACGGAATACAACACGTATCTGGATCTGTACAGTACCTATAACTGTAAGGGCCTGCCAATCGGCGCCATCTGTAACCCAGGCAACGACGCCATCAAGGCAGTTCTGTGGCCGGAAACCACCAGCTACTATTTCTTTGCCCACGATGATGACGGCAACATCTACCTGGCACGTACGGCCAACGAGCAAAACGCCAACGTTAATAAAGCCGCGAAGAGTTCCTCTTCCGACGATTCGTAAGGAGTCTGTTCATGAGTTTATCCAAAGCACCGGAGCTTCTGGCACCTGCCGGAGACCCGGAGCGTTTAAATGCCGCATTGCAATATGGCGCGGATGCCGTTTACCTGGGTGGCCAGGAGTTCGGCATGCGTGCCGCACCGGCAAATTTTAGCCAGACGGCGTTGCAGGAAGCGGTTGCCCGTTGTCATGCACAAGGGGTAAAAGTTCACTTAACCTGCAATACGTTGCCCAGAAACGAAGAGCTGGAAGCACTGCCGGACTTTCTGGCACAGGCGCAGGAAGCGGGAGTAGATGCCTTTATTATTGCTGACATCGGTGTCCTGCGTGCAGCTCAAAAACACGCACCTAAGGTGGATATTCATATGTCTACCCAGGCAGGCGTAGTGAATTATATGACTGCCAATGCGTTGTATGACCTTGGCGCAAAGCGGATTGTTTTAGCCAGAGAAGTTTCTTTGAAGGAAATTGAAACCATCCGTGCCAACATTCCGGATGACTTGGAACTGGAGGCTTTTGTTCACGGTGCCATGTGCATGTCCTTTTCCGGGCGATGCCTGTTGTCCAACTACATGACAGGCCGTGACTCCAACCGGGGAGACTGTGCCCAGCCCTGCCGCTGGAAATATCACCTTTTGGAAGAACGGCGTCCCGGTCAGTATTATGAGCTGACCGAAGACGGAGAAAACGGCACCTATTTCCTCAACAGCAAAGACATGTGCATGATTGAGCACATTCCGGATTTGGTCAATGCCGGCATTAACAGCTTTAAAATAGAAGGCCGGGCCAAATCTTCTTTCTATGTGGCAGCCGTTACCAATGCATATCGTTGCGCCATAGACGGATACCTGGCCAATCCATCTGATACGTACCAACCGGAGCCCTGGATTGTGGAAGAAACCAGGAAAATCAGTTACCGGGATTATTGCACCGGCTTCTTTTACGGCCCACCGGAGGAAGACGCCAATATTTACTATGACGGCATTTACATCCGCAACTGGGATATCATTGCCAACGTCCTGGAATCCGACGGAACCTATTTGACCGTTACCCAGCGAAACCGCTTTTTCCAAGGAGAAGAGCTGGAAGTGCTGTCCCCAGGTGTGAAGCCCCATTTTATAACCATACAAGAAATGTATAATGAAGCCGGAGAATCCATCTCGGTAGCGCCCAACCCAATGGCAACCATTCGGATTTTGTGTCAGGAACACATTCCGAGCGGTTCTATTTTAAGGAAGTGCAGGAAGGAGACCTGACCATGGCCACCATTCGTGAAGAAACCGAACGTTATCAGGATTTATTTTTCTCTTCTTATGCCATGCGAGTTACGGACACCAAAGGCCGCATGCGGCCGGAGCCGGACGATGATTTCCGGACGGCTTACCAACGGGACCGGGACCGCATTATCCACTGCAACGCGTTTCGGCGGTTGCAGCACAAAACACAGGTTTTCCTTGCTCCCATGGGAGACCACTATCGTACCCGCTTAACGCACACGTTGGAAGTGGCACAGATTGCTCGTTCCCTTGCCCGGGGCTTGCAATTAAATGAAGATTTGACAGAGGCCATTGCATTAGGCCATGACCTTGGTCATACGCCCTTCGGCCATGCCGGTGAACGGGCCTTGCGGGAAGTCCATCCCGGCGGGTTCCGTCACTATGAGCAAAGCCTGCGGGTTGTAGATGTTCTGGAAAAGAACGGAAATGGGTTAAACCTGACCTACGAAGTACGGGACGGCATTTTATGTCATACCGAAGGAAAAGAAGCTGATACTTTGGAAGGGCGTATTGTCAAAATCAGTGACCATATCGCCTTCCTGAATCATGATATAGACGACGCCATTCGCGCCGGACTCTTCACGGAATCTGACATTCCCGGACAGATCCGCAACACCTTAGGAAAAAGTAAGGGGAAACGGATTGATACCATGGTGCGGTCGGTCATTCAGAACACGGACCATAACGTGCATATGGACCCGGCGGTAGAACAGGCCTATCGGGACCTGCGGGAGTGGCTGTTTGAAAATGTGTACACCAATCCCATTTGTAAAGGAGAAGAGGGCAAAGCCAAGGCCATTATCCAGCAAATGTATCACTACTTTGTGGAACGGCCGGAGGAATTGCCGGAAGATTACAAGCAGATTGTAGAAACAGAAGGCGCTGCTCGCGCCGCCTGTGACTATATTTCCGGGATGTCGGACAGATATGCTTTGTATGTATATGAAACGCTGTTTGTACCCAAACCTTGGGCAGAGGTATAAAACAGAACAATAAAAAAGGAGGGAGCGTTATGCCGAGACTGACAGAAGAGTTTTTGGATACACTGCGTCAGCGTTTGGACATTGAAGAGTTCATCGGCGGCTATGTTGCGCTCCGCCGGCGGGGCCGCCTGTCCAAAGGGCTGTGCCCGTTTCACAGTGAAAAAACACCGTCGTTTACCGTTTATCCGGATACGCAGTCTTTTTATTGCTTTGGCTGTGGCAAGGGTGGGGACATTATTACCTTTACCAGGGAAATAGAAAACCTGGACTATCTGGACGCCGTTAAGCTGTTGGCAGAAAAAGCCGGTTTGTCGGTGCCAACAGAAGACTATGATGACACTTTGTCTAAAAAGCGTGCCAGAATGCTGGAAATGAACAAAGAAGCAGCTCATTTCTTTTATGCCTGCTTAATTGGACCACAAGGAAAAGCCGGATTACAATACTGGCAGAATCAGCGGCATTTAACGCCGCAAACCATTAAGCACTTCGGGCTTGGCTTTGCACCGGACGCATGGCATTCCCTGCGGGACCACATGCGAAACAAAGGCTACTCGGATCAGGAATTGTATGAAGCCAATCTGGTGCGCCGCAGCGAAAAAAACGGAAATATTAATTATTACGACAACTTCCGGAACCGAGCCATGGTTCCTATTATAGATTTACGCGGTCACGTCATTGCTTTTGGCGGCCGTGTGTTAGATGATTCCAAACCAAAGTATGTCAACACATCAGACACTTTGGTATATAAGAAAAGTCAGGCTCTATTTGCCCTGAACTTTGCCAAAAGCGCCGGAAAAGACAGCCTGATCCTCTGCGAAGGATATATGGATGTTATTGCTCTGCACCAGGCCGGTTTCACCAATGCGGTGGCAGGCCTTGGCACTGCCCTGACAGACGAACAGGTAAGATTACTTTCCCGGTACTGTAAAGAAGTTATTTTGTCCTATGACAATGACGAAGCCGGACGTGCCGCCACGGAAAAGGCATTGGAAAAATTTGACCGCACTGGTCTTTCCATTCGCTCTTTACAACTGGCCGGCGGAAAAGATCCGGATGAAATTCTTCAAAAATTCGGCGCAGAACGCTTTCAGTCTATTTTGGACGGTGCCGCAAATGAAACCGAGTACAGACTGTTGGAAAAGCGCAAGAAGTATAACCTTGGTACAGACGACGGCAGGGTACAATACCTGCGGGAAGCCGTGCCCATCCTGGCAAAGCTGGATTCCCCGGTGGAACAGGATATTTATGCCTCCCGGCTTTCGGAAGATCTGGGCGTCAGCAAAGAAGCTATTCTTTTACAAATCAAGGACGTAACCAGAAAGCAGAAACGGAAGGCAGAACGGGTTGACTTCGGTGCACTCCGACACGAATTTGACCGGTATCCGGCTGACCAAGGCCAAACTGGTACCGTAAGTCTGAAAACGGTCAAAGCCGAAGAAACCATAGTGTCCCTGTTGCTTAACAATCCGGACTTTTACCGGAGTGTGCAGCAGGATCTGTCTCCGGAAGATTTTCCAACTGCCTTTTACAGAAAGGCCTATGAAGTCATTCGGGAACGGATCAGCAGCGGACGGCCGCTGGACCTGATTTATCTTTCTTCGGATTTTTCACCGGAGGAAATGAGCAAACTGGCCGGCTTGCAGACCGACAGTGTCTTAGTGTCTAACACACAGGAAGAACTGCGGGATTGTATCGGCGTCCTGAAGGCAGGGCGGGGGAAAGAAGCCCCTGTGGACCCCGCTACACTCAGCGATGATGCCTTCCGGGACTTGTTCAAAAATCATGGATGAACATCCAAAAACAAAGAGGAGTACGTATATGGACGAAAAAAAGCAAAAAGTCATTGACCGACTGATTGAACAGGGCAAAGCCCAGGGAAAACTGTCCACTAACAACATTGATTCCGCCATTGTGGAAATTGATTTGGACATTGACGAACTGGACAAGCTGTATGACACTCTGGAAAATAACAATATTGAAATCATAGACGACCTTGGCGATGCAGCTCTTGAGTCTCTGAACTTTGAAGCAGAAACGACCAAGACCTCTGAAACCGGAGCTGTGGCAGATGCCAGTAAAAATGCTGCCATGGATGACCCGGTAAAGGTTTACCTGAAGGAAATTGGCCGGGTGCCTCTGCTGACTCCGGAAGAGGAAATTGAGCTTGCCATCCGGATTGCCGACGGCGATGAAGAGGCTAAGAAAAAATTAGCAGAATCCAACCTTCGTCTGGTTGTCTCCATTGCAAAGCGGTATGTCGGCCGCGGCATGCAGTTCCTGGATCTGATCCAGGAAGGCAACCTTGGCCTGATTAAAGCGGTAGATAAGTTTGACTATACCAAGGGCTTTAAGTTCTCTACTTATGCTACTTGGTGGATTCGTCAGGCCATTACTCGTGCCATTGCGGACCAGGCCAGGACCATCCGGATCCCGGTTCACATGGTAGAAACCATTAACAAGGTAAAGAAAACCAACAGTCAGCTGTTGCATAAGAACGGCCGTGATCCAACGGCAGAAGAAATTGCGGCAGAAATTGATATGCCGGTAGAAAAGGTTCGGGAAATCCTGCGGGTAGCTCAGGAACCGGTCTCCCTGGAAACGCCAATCGGTGAAGAAGAAGATTCCCATCTTGGGGATTTCATTCCGGATGATGATGCCCTGGCCCCTGCGGACGCAGCTTCCCAGCTTCTCTTAAAAGAACAGCTGGCAGATGTGCTGAAGACCCTGACGCCAAGGGAAGAAAAAGTTCTTTCCCTGCGCTTTGGCCTGGAAGATGGTCATCCGCGCACACTGGAAGAAGTGGGTAAGGAATTTAACGTTACCCGTGAACGGATTCGTCAGATTGAGGCCAAAGCGCTGCGGAAGCTGCGCCACCCAAGCCGCTCCAAAAAGCTGAAGGACTTCTTGGACTAAGTGGTCCTTTCAGGAGTTTACTGACTCGCCCGGGAGAATACAAAACGAACATAAAAAGAACGGTCTCCGGCCCCGCAAAAGGGGAGGAGGCCTCCTTTTTTTATTTGTAAAAGAAACGCCCGGCGACGCTTATAACTTATTTTTCGACTGGGACTGACTATTTTAACGATAGCCCTTGACGGGGTAGGGCAAAATCCTTAAAATATATGCTACTTTATAACGGAAAGTAGCGTCTTTCCGAAACACAAGAAAACCGCATGGTTACAACAAAAACCGGCGTTTTCAAACTAACGAACGGAGTGATTACGGCCTATGGTAAATGTGAAAGCAACACAACTTGGCACCACCACCCGTATGAATTTTTCCAAAATCAATGAGGTTATGCAGATGCCGAACCTGATTGAGGTGCAGAAGAATTCTTATCAGTGGTTCCTTGATGTCGGTCTGAAAGAGGTATTCAGAGACATCGGTGAAATTACGGATTATACCGGCAACCTGGTATTGGAATTCGTAGATTACACTATGGATGACGAACCCAAGTATTCCGTTAAGGAATGCAAGGAAAGAGATGCCACTTACGCTGCTCCTATCCGTGTAAAAGCCCGCCTCTTTAATAAAGAGACTGGGGAAGTCAAAGAAAGTGACGTTTACATGGGTGACTTCCCGCTGATGACAGAAAGCGGTACCTTTGTTATCAATGGTGCAGAACGTGCCATTGTTTCTCAGTTAGTTCGTTCCCCAGGTGTTTACTACGGAATGAACTATGACAAGACCGGTAAAAAGCTGTTTACCACAACCGTTATTCCGAACCGCGGTGCCTGGCTGGAATATGAAACCGATCAAAATGACCTGTTTTATGTCCGCATTGACAAAAACCGCAAAATTTACATTACTACTTTTATCCGTTCCCTGGGTCTGTCCAGCAACCAGGAAATCTTAGATTTCTTCGGCGGCGATGAACGCATTATGGCTACCCTGGAAAAGGATACCACCAAGAACGCAGAAGAAGCACTTCTGGAAGTTTATAAGAGACTTCGTCCGGGCGAACCTCCAACACTGGAATCTGCACAGCAGCACTTGGACAATTTGTTCTTTGATGCACATCGTTATGACCTGTCTCGCGTAGGCAGATATAAATACAATAAAAAACTGGCTATTTCCAAGCGCCTGGCCGGCAATAAGCTGGTTGATACTTTGGTTAACCCGGCAACCGGTGAAGTGCTTGCCGAAGCAGGGGAAGTATTGACCAAAGAAAAGGCCTATGAAATTGAACAGGCCGGTATCATGTCCGTTGATCTGGACGTGGAAGGCAAAGAAGTCAGAGTAGTCGGCAACGGCATGGTAGACATTGCTCCGTTCATTACCGAATATAACCTGACGGAAGAAGAACTGGAAAATATCGGTATCAATGAAAAAGTCCGTTTCTCCATTCTTGCTGAAATTTTGGAAGAGGATATCAAAGATAAGGACGAATTCCTCTTCGCCCTTCGGGAACACTGCGATGACCTGATTCCGAAGCACATTATCATTGACGACATTCTTGCCAGCATTAACTACCTCAACTGCCTTGGCAACCACGTCGGCACCACGGATGACATTGACCACTTGGGCAACCGCCGAATCCGTTCAGTCGGCGAATTGCTGCAGAACCAGTTCCGGATCGGCTTTACCCGGATGGAACGTGTTGTTCGGGAACGGATGTCCCTGCAGGCTCAGGATCCGGAAAAGGCTACGCCGCAGGCACTGATTAACATTCGTCCGGTGGTAGCTGCCATTCGTGAATTCTTCGGATCTTCTCCGTTGTCCCAGTTCATGGATCAGACCAACCCATTAGCAGAACTGACACACAAGCGTCGTCTGTCTGCCCTTGGACCTGGCGGTTTGTCCCGTGACCGTGCCGGATTTGAAGTTCGAGACGTTCACTATACGCACTACGGTCGTATGTGCCCAATTGAAACCCCAGAAGGTCCGAACATCGGTTTGATTTCCTATCTGGCAACCTTTGCCCGCATCAACACCTATGGCTTCATTGAAGCACCGTTCCGCAGAATTGATAAAAAGACCGGAAAGGTTCTGGATGAAGTTGTTTATATGACAGCGGATGTAGAAGATAACTACCGTGTTGCCCAGGCAAACGAACCGCTGGATGAAGACGGCCATTTCATTCATGACCGTGTTACCATCCGTTATCGTGACGGATTTGCAGAAGTAGACCGTAGCGTACCGGATTTCATGGACGTTTCTCCGAAGATGCTGGTTTCCGTTGCAACTGCCATGATTCCGTTCTTGGAAAATGACGACGCCAACCGTGCTCTGATGGGTTCCAACATGCAGCGGCAGGCCGTTCCTCTGATGGTTACTGATGCTGCCTTTGTTGGTACCGGTATGGAATATAAAGCAGCTGTTGACTCCGGCTCTGTTGTTATTGCCAAACACGCCGGTACGGTTAAATATGTAGATGCCTCTCACATTAAGATTGAATGCGAAGATGGCAGCATTGACTCCTATGAACTGATTAAGTTCATGCGTTCCAACCAGGGTACCTGCATCAACCAGCGCCCGGTTGTTTCCCGTGGCCAGAAGGTTACGGAAAAACAGGTTATTGCCGATGGTCCGGCTACTTCCAACGGGGAAATTTCCCTTGGTAAGAATGCTTTAATCGGCTTCATGACCTGGGAAGGTTACAACTACGAAGACGCCGTTCTGTTAAATGAACATTTGGTAAGAGACGACGTTTATACTTCTCTTCATATTGAAGAATATGAACTGGAAGCCCGGGACACCAAGCTTGGACCGGAAGAAATTACCAGAGATATCCCGAATGTCGGTGATGATGCTCTGGCCAACCTGAATGAAGACGGTATTATCCGTGTTGGTGCGGAAGTTCGCTCCGGTGACATCCTGGTTGGTAAGGTTACGCCGAAGGGCGAAACCGAACTGACGGCAGAAGAACGTCTTCTGCGGGCTATCTTCGGCGAAAAGGCCAGAGAAGTCAGAGATACTTCCCTTCGCGTTCCGCACGGAGAATACGGTATTGTTGTTAACGTAGAAGTTTTCACCAGAGAAAATTCCGATGAACTTTCTCCGGGCGTTAATAAGGTAGTAAGATGCTACATCGCCCAGAAGAGAAAGATTCAGGTCGGAGACAAGATGGCAGGTCGTCATGGTAACAAGGGTGTTGTTTCCCGCGTACTGCCACAGGAAGACATGCCGTTCCTGCCGGATGGCACACCGCTTGACATTGTACTGAACCCGTTGGGTGTTCCTTCCCGTATGAACATCGGACAGGTATTGGAAGTAAACATGGGTATGGCTGCCCGCTCCAAGGGCTGGAAGGTTATGACACCGGTCTTTGACGGCGCACACGAAGAAGATATCCAGTACTTCCTGTCGGAATCCATGCTGCTTGGACAGGGCTCTGACGCAGTAAAAGAGCTGGTTCTGAAGTATGAAGACGAAAACGAAAAGAACGGCTTCAACCTGCTGGAACTGGTTGCTTACCTGAAGAAGAATCTGACCGAAGAAGCAGACCTGAAGCTGGTGGATGACGCCTATGAATACAGAGATGGCAAAATCCAGCTGACGGATGGCCGTACCGGTAAGCCGTTTGACAACCGTGTCACCGTTGGTGTCATGTATTATTTGAAACTGCATCACCTGGTAGACGATAAGATTCACGCCCGTTCCACCGGACCATACTCCCTGGTAACGCAGCAGCCTCTGGGTGGTAAAGCCCAGTTTGGTGGCCAGCGTTTCGGTGAAATGGAAGTTTGGGCACTGGAAGCTTACGGTGCTGCCTATACTCTTCAGGAAATCCTGACTGTAAAGTCCGACGACATTGTAGGACGTGTTAAGACTTACGAAGCCATTGTTAAGGGACAAAGCGTTCCGAAGTCCGGTGTTCCGGAATCCTTCAAGGTTCTGATTAAGGAACTGCAGGCACTGGCTCTGGATGTAAAGGTTCTTGACAAGGACGGAGAAGAAATTGACCTCAGACAGAACTATGAAACCGATGATATCGGCTTCCGTCTGGTAGAAAATGAAGATTTCCGTCAGGTCAATGACGCCGCTACCGCAGAAGGCTACACACTGCTGACCGCAGAAGGAGAGCCAGAAGTGGAAGCTCCGGCCGAAGATCCGGAAGAAGAAACATTCAACGAAGAGTTTTAATCGGAAAGGGGTCGCCAAATGACTGACATTCAGACTACTACTAATACCACCGACGAGCTGGAATTTGATTCCATTCGTATTGGTCTTGTATCCCCAGACGAAATTCGTACGTGGTCTTATGGTGAGGTTAAAAAACCGGAAACCATTAACTATAGAACTCTCAAACCGGAACGGGACGGCTTATTCTGCGAAAGAATTTTCGGGCCGACCAAGGACTGGGAGTGTTACTGCGGAAAGTATAAAAGAATCCGCTACAAGGGAAAAATCTGCGAACGCTGCGGTGTTGAAGTTACCAAAGCAAAGGTCCGCAGAGAACGGATGGGTCACATTGAACTGGCCGCACCGGTTTCCCACATCTGGTATTTCAAGGGAATTCCGTCCAGAATCGGTTTGATGCTGGACCTTTCCCCAAGAAATCTGGAAAAAGTTCTGTATTTTGCCCTGTATATTGTTACGGATCCGGGTATGACTCCGCTGGAAAAATACCAGACCCTGACTGAAAAAGAATATCAGGACATGAGAGAAAAGTATGAAAATGACTTTGACGCCGGTATGGGTGCAGAAGCCATTAAGAAGCTGCTCTCTGAAATTGATGTAGAAGCCCTTTCCGAACAGCTGACAGAGGAACTGTCCCATGCCAGTGGTCAGAAGAGAACCCGTCTTCTGAAGCGTTTGGAAGTGGTAAATGCGTTCAAGAATTCCGGTAACAAACCGGAATGGATGATTCTGGACGTTATTCCGGTTATTCCGCCGGATCTTCGTCCTATGGTACAGCTGGACGGTGGCCGTTTTGCTACGTCTGACCTGAATGACCTGTACAGAAGAGTCATCAACCGAAACAACCGTCTGCAAAGACTGTTAGATCTGGGCGCACCGGATATCATTATCCGCAATGAAAAGAGAATGCTGCAGGAAGCAGTAGATGCTCTGATTGATAACGGCCGCCGTGGTCGTCCAGTAACCGGACCGAACAACCGGCCGCTGAAATCCCTTTCTGACATGCTGAAAGGTAAGCAGGGACGGTTCCGTCAGAACCTGCTTGGTAAACGTGTTGACTATTCCGGCCGTTCCGTAATTGTTGTTGGACCGGAACTGAAAATGTATCAGTGCGGTTTGCCGAAGGAAATGGCTCTGGAATTGTTCAAACCGTTTGTTATGAAGCGCCTGGTAGAAACCGGAGTAGCCGGCAATATCAAGTCTGCCCGTAAAATGGTAGAACGTTCCAAAGACGAAGTTTGGGATGCACTGGAAGTGGTTATTAAAGACCATCCGGTAATGCTGAACCGTGCACCAACACTGCACCGCTTGGGTATTCAGGCATTTGAACCGGTTCTGGTTGACGGCCGTGCCATTAAGCTGCACCCGTTGGCTTGTACCGCATTCAACGCTGACTTTGACGGTGACCAGATGGCCGTTCACGTACCTCTGTCTGCAGAGGCACAGGCTGAAGCCCGCTTCCTGATGCTGGCTGCCAACAACCTGTTGAAACCATCTGATGGTCGCCCGGTAACAGTTCCAACCCAGGACATGGTTCTTGGTTCCTATTATCTGACCCTGGACAAGGATGGCGAACCTGGCGAAGGCCGCGCCTTCCGTGACGTTGATGAAGCCACCATGGCTTACGAAGAAGGCTCCATTACGCTGCACTCCAAGATCAAAGTCAGAATGTCCAAGGAAATTGATGGGGAAATGAAATCTGCCCTGGTAGATACTACCCTGGGCAAGATCATCTTCAACAACCCGGTACCACAGGATCTTGGCTTTGTAGACAGAAGCATCCCCGGCAATGAATTCAAGCTGGAGGCTGACTTCTTGGTTACCAAGAAAACCCTTGGTAAGCTGATTGAACGCTGCATCCGTGTTCACGGAACCCAGCAGACCTCTGTTATGCTGGATGCCATTAAGGCACAGGGTTACAAATACTCCACTTTGTCTGGTATTACTGTAGCGGTAACGGACGCCAAAATTCCGGAATCCAAGTATGACCTGGTTGCTTCCGCTGAAGCACAGGTTGACCAGATTGAAGAACTATATCAAAGAGGTATGCTTTCCTATAAGGAACGCAAACGTCATATCATTCAGGCATGGGACGAATGCACCAAGCTGGTTTCCAACGGTCTGAAAGAAAACCTTGGTCCGTATAACCCAATCTTCATGATGATTGATTCCGGTGCCCGTGGTTCTGACTCCCAGCTGCGTCAGTTGGCTGGTATGCGTGGCTTGATTGCCAACACCTCCGGTGAAACCATTGAAATTCCAATTCGTGCCAACTACCGTGAAGGTCTGAATATCATTGAATACTTCATTTCTTCCCGTGGTGCCCGTAAGGGTCTGGCCGATACCGCACTTCGAACCGCTGACTCCGGTTACCTGACCAGACGTCTGGTTGACGTTTCCCAGGAAATCATTGTTCGTGAAGAAGACTGCGGTTGCAAGGAAGGTATTGCCGTATATGATATCAAGGACGGCAACGAAGTTATTGAAGAACTGCAGGAACGTCTGGTAGGCCGCTACCTGGTAGAAGATCTGGTAGATCGCACAACCGGCGAACTGATTCAGTCCGCAGATGTCATGATGGACGAAGATTCTGCCGCAAAGGTAGATAAGTACGTTAAGGCAACCCACGAAGCTGACGTTGCCAGTGGTGCAGTAGCCGATGACTCCAGAGCGGAAATCCGCATTCGGTCCCTGCTGACCTGCCGTGCCCATCACGGTGTCTGCATTAAGTGCTACGGCCGCAACCTGGCAACGGGTGGACCTGTTACCGTCGGCGAGGCAGTTGGTATCATTGCTGCACAGTCCATCGGTGAACCAGGTACCCAGCTGACCATGAGAACCTTCCATACCGGTGGTGTTGCATCTGCAGCCGATATTACACAGGGTCTTCCGCGTGTTGAAGAACTGTTTGAAGGCCGGAAGCCGAAGACACTTGCCATCCTGTCTGAAATTGACGGTGTGGTTTCCATTCAGGAAATCAAGAAGAGCAAGTATGTTGTGGTAACCAATGCCGAAGAAGGGGAAGAGAAGCAATATCTGATTCCTTACGGCTTGCGTCTGCGTCAGGCCATCCAAGATGGTGTTCGCATCAACAAGGGTGACGCACTGACAGAAGGTTCCATTAACCCGCATGACCTGTTGGAAATCATGGGCGTAGATGCAGTTCACGATTATCTGATCCGTGAAGTACAAAGCACTTACCGTCGTCAGGGCGTAGACATCAATGACAAGCACATTGAAGTTATTGTCCGTCAGATGATGAAGAAGGTTCGCATTACGGAAGCCGGTGACACAGACTTCTTAGTAGGATCCGTTGTTGAAAAATCCGACTTCCTGGATGCCAACGATGCTTTGGCTGCTAAGGCCAAGAAAGAGGGCACGGTTTACAACCCGGCAGAGGCAGAAGCCATGCTGCTTGGTATTACCAAAGCTTCTCTGGCAACCGATTCCTTCCTGTCTGCCGCATCCTTCCAGGAAACCACTCGTGTTCTTACAGATGCTGCCATCAAGGGTAAGGTTGACCCGCTGCACGGCCTGAAAGAAAACGTTATCATCGGTAAACTGCTTCCGTCCGGTACCGGTATGAAGGTTTACAATGATGTACAGGTGGAACGCAAGCATGAAGAATTTAACTCCATTGATCCGGAACTCTTCATTGAAGATATCTCCCTTCCAATGGAATTTACAGAAATCTAACTTGTTGACAAACCGTTTAGCTTAGTTTAAAATGCTAACTTGCCGTGTTGTGCAACCGGTATATTTTAGGTTACTATTTGGAGAACTTTCCACAGCATTGTGGAAAGCTCTCCTATAGCAATATAATTACATTTTTACATTATTTCGCAGGAGGTGAAACAGATTGCCAACCTTTAACCAACTTGTTCGTCAGGGCCGTAAGGTAACTGAAAAGAAGGCTAAAGCTCCAGCACTCTTAAAAGGACTGAACTCCAAGAAGAACGTGATGACTAACAACGCTTCTCCGCAAAAACGTGGTGTCTGCACAGCAGTTAAAACCGCAACCCCAAAGAAGCCGAACTCCGCTCTTCGTAAGATTGCCAGAGTACGTCTGACCAACGGAATTGAAGTTTCTGCTTATATTCCGGGTGTTGGCCACAACCTTCAGGAACACTCCGTTATTCTGATCAGAGGCGGACGTGTAAAGGACCTTCCTGGTGTACGTTACCACATTATCCGTGGTACGCTGGATACCCAGGGCGTAACCGACAGAAAGCAGAGCCGTTCCAAGTACGGCGCTAAGAAGCCGAAAGCCGGCAAAAAGTAATCCATTTACTTTGAAAATGGAAGTGTAAAGAGAACAATCTTCTTGCAGGCTGCGCAGTCTTCTGCGTAACAATGTAAGGGTGTATTTATATTGCTAATACGCCTCCGCATTGGCGCCACGGGAATGTTGTCACTCGAGTACCTATGATATCATTATTATGAAGGAGGGAAGCGAAGTGCCAAGAAGAGGCCAGATTGCAAAACGTGATGTTTTGCCAGATCCGCTTTACAATTCAAAGCTCGTAACACGTTTAATCAACAGTGTTATGTTGGATGGTAAAAAGGGCGTTGCTCAGAAAATCGTATACGGCGCTTTTGAAATCATCCAAGAAAAGACAGGCAGAGATCCTCTTGAAGTATTTGAAGAGGCCATGGAAAATGTTATGCCTGTATTAGAGGTAAAGGCTCGCCGTGTAGGTGGTGCTACTTACCAGGTTCCAATTGAGGTTCGTGCTGAAAGAAGACAGACCCTCGGTTTGCGTTGGATTACGCTGTATGCTCGTCAGCGCGGTGAAAGAACCATGAAGGAAAGACTTGCAAACGAAATCATGGATGCTGTAAACCAGACCGGTTCTGCTTATAAGAAGCGTGAAGATACCCACAAGATGGCAGAGGCCAACAAGGCTTTTGCACATTTCCGCTGGTAACTTATTGGAGGGAAATGAATGCCAAGACAGGTTTCTTTGGAAAAAACCAGAAACATCGGTATTATGGCGCACATTGACGCCGGTAAGACTACCACTACCGAACGTATCCTGTACTACACCGGTGTTAACTATAAAATCGGTGAAGTTCATGAAGGCGCTGCCACCATGGACTGGATGGAACAGGAGCAGGAACGCGGTATTACCATTACTTCCGCTGCAACCACCTGTTTCTGGAAAGATCACAGAATCAATATCATCGACACCCCGGGCCACGTTGACTTCACTGCTGAAGTAGAACGTTCCCTGCGTGTATTGGACGGTTCCGTTACCGTTCTTTCCGCTAAGGGCGGTGTTGAACCACAGTCTGAAACCGTATGGCGTCAGGCTGACAAATATAACGTACCTCGCATGATCTACGTTAACAAAATGGACATCATGGGTGCCGACTACTATCACGTACTCGACATGATCCGTGAACGTCTGAAGGCCAATCCGCTTGCCATTCAGCTGCCAATCGGTGCTGAAAACAACTTCCGCGGTATCATTGACCTGCTGACCATGCGTGCCGAAGTTTACTATGATGACCTCGGTAATGACATCCGTGACGAAGATATCCCGGATGACATGAAAGAAATTGCCCAGAAGTACCATGACGAACTCATTGAAGAAGTTGCTTCTTATGATGATGACTTAATGGAAAAATACTTCAACGGAGACGAACTGACGCTGGAAGAGCTGAAGACTACCATCCGTAAGGCAACCATTAACAATGACCTGGTTCCGGTTGTTTGCGGTACTTCTTACCGCAACAAGGGTGTTCAGCCTCTGCTGGATGCCATTGTTGACTACATGCCGGCCCCGGTTGACATTCCTGCCATTAAGGGCGTAAATCCGGAAACGGACGAAGAGGAATGCCGTGAATCTACAGATGACGGCCCATTTGCAGCTCTTGCATTCAAGATTGCAACTGACCCGTATGTAGGTAAGCTGTGCTTCTTCCGTGTTTATTCCGGTACTGTAGATGCCGGCGCAACCGTTCTGAATGCCACTAAGGACAAGAACGAACGTATGGGCCGTATCCTGCAGATGCACGCCAACCACAGACAGGACCTTGATAAATGCTATGCCGGTGACATTGCCGCTTGTGTAGGTGTTAAGAATACCACCACTGGTGATACTCTTTGCGATCCGAAACATCCGGTTATTCTGGAGTCCATGGACTTCCCGGATCCGGTTATCCGCGTTGCCATCGAGCCGAAGACCCGTGCCGGTCAGGAAAAGATGGGTGTAGCCCTTTCCAAGCTGGCAGAAGAAGACCCAACCTTCAAGTGCTACACTGATGAAGAAACCGGACAAACCATTATTGCCGGTATGGGCGAACTTCACCTGGAAATCATTGTTGACCGTCTGCTTCGTGAATTCAAAGTAGAAGCCAACGTTGGTAAACCACAGGTTGCTTATCGTGAAACCATCACAGCTCCGGCCGATGTAGACTGCAAGTACAAGCGTCAGTCCGGTGGTTCCGGTCAGTACGCTCAGGTTAAGATCAAGATTGAACCGAACCCAGGAAAGGGTTACGAATTCGTCAATGCCGTTGTCGGCGGTGCCATTCCGAAGGAATTCATCGGACCGACCGAAGCTGGTATCAAGTCTGCCATGACCAATGGTGTTCTGGCTGGTTACACGGTTGAAGACGTAAAGGTTACTCTTTATGATGGTTCTTATCATGAAGTTGACTCCTCTGAAATGTCCTTCAAGATCTGCGGATCCATGGCATTTAAGGATGCCATGCGTAAGGCTTCTCCGGTTCTGATGGAACCGATGATGAAGGTTGTTGTCATTACTCCTAACGAATACGTTGGTGATGTTATTGGTGACATTAACTCCCGCCGTGGTAACATGAAAGGTATGGAAGACGTCAACGGCGCAACCCAGATTGAAGCACAGATTCCTCTGGCTTCCATGTTCGGTTATGCCACTGATCTTCGTTCCAAAACACAGGGCCGTGCCCAGTATGTTATGGAACCGTCTCACTACACGGAAGTACCGAAGAGTATTTCGGAATCTATCATTTCCGACCGTGCCAAGAAGAACTGATTCAGTGCTTGCTTAAAGGCATTGTATTTGTTACAATATCAAAGAATTTTAGACTATTTGCTATTAGTTTTAAAGGAGGAACATCCCCATGGCAAAAGAACATTTTAACAGAACTAAGCCGCATGTTAACATTGGTACCATCGGTCACGTAGACCATGGTAAGACCACTCTGACCGCTGCAATTACCAAGACCCTTGCAATGAAGGGCCTGGCAAAGTTCGAAGATTATTCCGCAATCGACAAGGCTCCGGAAGAAAGAGAACGTGGTATTACTATTAATACTGCTCACGTTGAGTATGAAACTGAAAATCGTCACTATGCTCACGTTGACTGCCCGGGCCACGCCGACTACATCAAGAACATGATCACTGGTGCTGCTCAGATGGACGGCGCTATCCTGGTTATCGCTGCAACTGACGGTCCTATGGCTCAGACCAAAGAACACCTTCTGCTTGCTCGTCAGGTAGGCGTTCCTGCAATCATCGTTTTCCTGAACAAGGTAGACCAGGTTGACGACCCAGAACTTCTTGAACTGGTTGAAATGGAAGTTCGTGAAACTCTTGCTGAGTATGAATTTGATGACGAATGCCCGATTATTGCTGGTTCTGCACTGCAGGCTCTTGAATATGACGGTGACGACGTTGACGCTCCTGTCCTGAAGCCGATTTGGGACCTGATGGCTGCTGTTGACGAATACATCCCGACTCCGGATCGTAAGGCTGACCTTCCGTTCCTGATGCCGGTAGAAGACGTATTCACCATCACCGGTCGTGGTACCGTTGCTACTGGTAGAGTAGAACGTGGCCAGCTCAAGATGGGCGAAGAAATTGAAATCGTTGGTCTGAAGGACGAAAAGACCAAGACCGTTTGCACCGGTATTGAAATGTTCCGTAAGATCCTTGATTACGCTGAAGCTGGTGACAACATCGGTTGCCTTCTTCGTGGTATTCAGAGAAACGAAATTGAAAGAGGCCAGGTTCTTGCTAAACCAGGCAGCATTCATCCGCACACCAAGTTCCACGGCCAGGTTTACGTACTGACCAAGGACGAAGGCGGCCGTCATACTCCGTTCTTCAACAACTATCGTCCGCAGTTCTATTTCAGAACCACTGACGTTACCGGTGTTATCTCTCTTCCGGAAGGCACTGAAATGTGCATGCCTGGAGACAACGTTGAAATGGACGTTGAACTGATCACTCCGATCGCTATTGAAGAAGGTCTTCGCTTCGCTATCCGTGAAGGTGGCCGTACTGTTGGTTCCGGCGTTGTTACCGGCGTCAACGAATAAGCAACAGTTTATACTGTATCTTATGCAAAAACAAAAGGACCTGCGCAGCAGCGCAGGTCCTTTTGTTTTTGCAAGAGTTGCATGATTTTATACTAAAGGACCTGCGCCACCGGCGCAGGTCCTTCCTAGTAGTGGATTCGTATTCGGGTAGATTAGTCTTCCAGCTCCTGCAGCATGGCAAGATGCGCACGCCAATACTTGGCGTAAGGCTTGCTCTTGCCAGGCCCGATGTAGGAGATGGAACCGCCGATGACGGTGCCGTGGTCGGCTTCATAGTCCGGCATAACATGCCAGATGCCTTTTCTCATTTCCGGATCGTCTTCAAAATGAACAAAAGGTTCCCGTTGCGGGTGCCGGGCAGAAGCCAGGGGCACCAGACCGTCATTCGGCCGCCAGGTTTCGTCCACAACGGTGCCGTTGATGGTGCAAACCGGGAATTTGCCCATGACCTTTGCAAACGGAATGAAGGCAAAAATCATGATAGGAGCACGGACCTGGAATTCCGGATGCCACCGGTTTGCATTGGTACCGTTGCCGGCGATAGAGAAGTAGTAGGTGTCCTTGCATGGGTGCAGACGCTGATTCATGTCTGCTGCCTGATCAATGCGAAGATCATCAAATACGTTATCCTTGTATTTGCAAATGTTAACAAGGCCTTTCCATTGTTTGGAGCTTAACAGGAAATGCTTTTTCCCGGTAGCATGGAACGGGTCTTCGTTCATGCCATACTGCTCCATATGAATATCATAATATTGGCCGCCACCAAGGTTGGCAAGCACTGCGGTTAAGCAAACAACAGCCGGCTTCAGCACTTTCATAAAGCCTTCAAAGGCATGAACAAAGGTGGTTCCGTCATGTGGAGCAGAAATGGAAGTCAGACTCTGCACCCACGCACCGTGACCGCCGGCAAAGAGTGGAGACAGATCATTTGGTGTTGCGGCACGTTCTTCTTCAGCGCCATCTTCCAGAAGGGTTACCAGCATACGCATGGTGGCGCCACCGAAGCTGTGCCCCAACAGGTGAATCTTTTTAATGCCTCCGTCTTCCATTGGCTGGCCCCAGCCTTCTACTAAAGGCTTATCATAGGTGCGTCCGAAGCGCTCATGGTGATATTTGGCGGAATGAGCAGCACCGTAGTCAACCTGGGTGCCGGTCAACTGTGCGTACAGTTCACAGGCACGGTCCCAGGCACTGCCAAGCGGGCCAACCTGAGGGGCATAGGCTTCCAAGCCTTCGCTTCTCAGCTGTTTTACTAAATTACCGCAAACCATTCCCCAATAGGGCATGACCGAGTAAATTTTCTGCTCTTCACCCCAGCCCATCATGCCGTGAATGAAGATAAACGGGTATTTGTTGGTATACAAAAAAACATCTCCTTTTGCTTAATTTACTCCGAAAAATAGTATCTATTTTTAAGCACATATCACATTATAAACAGCTTTCCTTGAAGTTTTCTTAAAAGAATCTTAAAGGCTTTCGGGCGAGGCAGATTCCTTTACTTATACCTACCCGTATGGTAAAATATTTTCCGAATTTTTAGCGGAGGAGGGACGCTTTTTGGCTATTGCCAAGGCAGAAATTGCATTGCAATTTGACTACATGACCCGGGATAAACAACTGCTCCAGGACCGCTTGGGTGGCAGAATTCCCAAGGCCATGACCCACACTTACGGCTGCCAGGGAAACGTGGCAGAAGGAGAGCGGATTGACGGTATCCTGCAGGAAATCGGTTATGAATTTACCGAGGATCCCACAGAAGCCGATTTCATTTTATATAACACCTGTTGTGTCAGAGAACATGCAGAAGAACGTGTTTTCGGTAATTTAGGACGCCTGAAAAAACTGAAGGAACAGAACCCGAACCTGATTATTGCGGTTTGTGGTTGTATGGTACAGGAGCCGCACATTGCGGAGCGCCTGAAACGGAATTTCCGTTATGTGGATTTGGTGTTTGGGACCTTTGTACAGTACCGTTTGCCGGAATTCATTTACCGCTTGTACACAGATGAAGACCGTGTATTCTGTCTGGATGAAAATAATACCGTTGCGGAAGGCCTTCCCATGAAACGGACCAATCAATTGAAGGCGTTTCTGCCAATTTCTTATGGTTGTAACAACTTCTGTACGTATTGCATTGTGCCGTATGTCCGTGGACGGGAACGCAGCCGCGCCTATGACGTAGTGGTACAGGAAGCCAAGGATCTGGTTGCCCAAGGCTACAAGGAAATTATGTTACTGGGGCAGAACGTCAATTCCTATGGCAATGACTTCGGAGAAAAAGATCTCTTTTCTAAATTGTTAAAGGAAATCAATGATATCCCTGGAGATTTCCTGATTCGCTTCATGACGTCCCATCCAAAGGATTGTTCCTATACCTTGCTGGATACCATGGCCGAATGTGAAAAGGTAGAGCGCCACCTGCATTTGCCGTTCCAGAGCGGCAATGACCGTGTATTGAAGGCCATGAATCGCCATTATGACCGTGCCCGGTATCTGAACCTGGTACACTATGCCAAGCAGGTTATGCCGGATCTTTCTTTGACAAGCGATGTAATTGTCGGCTTCCCCGGAGAAACGCACGAAGAATTTTTAGACACCGTTTCTTTGGTACAGGAAGTTGGGTTTACCTCTCTGTATACCTTTATTTATAGTCCCCGTGTTGGAACTCCCGGTGCAAAAATGCCGGATCCTGTTACCAGAGAAATTAAGCAGCAGTGGTTTGAAGAGCTGCAATTTGCGCAAGAGCAAATTGCAAGCCAGAGAACGGCTGCAACCAAAGGACAAACATTCTGCGTTCTGGCCGAAGGCCGCGGAAAAAAGGGAAAAATAAACGGCAGAACCTCCGGCAATGTTATGATTGAATTTGACGGGCCGGAAGAAATCATTGGTACTTTTTGCAATGTTACGGTAACAGAACCGTTAACCTGGATTTTGAAGGGAACACTTGCAGAATAAAAACGGGCTGACTCGCCCCATAAAGGAGATTTATATGAACTTAATTGAAATGACCAGAGCGCTGGGTGCTGCTCTGCAGGACGACGAAACCTATCAGAACTTTGTAGCTGCCAGCAAGGTAGCAGAAGCAGACGAAGCTGTGAATGCAAAAATGCAGACCCTGCAGGCATTGCAGGCAGCTTATCAGGCAGAAATGGCCAAAGAAGAGCCGGATCAGTCCGGCATGGAAAAAATGGACCAGGAATTCCAGGCCCTGTACCAGGAAATCATGGCCGCTGAATCCATGGCAGCTTTAAATGATGCCAGAAATCAGCTGAATGGTCTGATGTCCTACATGACACAGATTTTGTATCTCTGCGCTAATGGGGAAGACCCTGCAACCTGTGAACCGTCTCAGGAAGAATGCGGCGGGAACTGCGGCTCCTGCGGTGGCGGATGCGGCGGCAACTGTGGCTGCAACGAATAAAACAATTGCAAAGACGTAAAATAACGCGTAGTTAGAGGTGAAACCGTGGCAGAATATACTCCAATGATGAAACAATATTTGCAAATAAAAGAGGAGTATCAGGATTGCATCCTGTTTTACAGACTGGGAGATTTCTATGAAATGTTCTTTGAGGATGCCAAGCTTGCCTCATCCGTGCTGGATCTGGTATTAACCGGAAAAGCCTGCGGACAGGAGGAACGTGCCCCTATGTGCGGTGTGCCGTTTCATAGCGCGGACAACTACGTGGCCAGGCTAGTACAGCATGGTTATAAAGTGGCAATCTGTGAACAGACAGAGGATCCTGCCCTGGCAAAAGGTTTGGTTTCCCGGGAAGTCGTCCGGATTATTACGCCCGGCACAGTCATTGAAAGCAACATGCTGGACGAAGGAAAAAACAACTATCTGGCCTGCCTTTGCCATGCAGAAGGCAGTACCGGTATTTGCTTTATTGACGTTTCTACTGGTTCTGTTTTTGTGACCGAAGTAGAGGAAAGTGCTGACGGAGAGCGGACACTGGATGAACTGGGCCGCTTTTCGCCCAGGGAATTGCTGGTGAATGCACAGGCCGGGAAGCTGAAAAGTCTCCGGCAATACCGGGAAAAGCAGGAAGGCTCCAGTTTGGAAGAACGGAATCGGTCTGAGTTTGACCCGGAAAAGTGCGCCGATCTGATTGAAGAGCACTTCGGCCGTACCACAGAGGAACTGAATCTGACTGGGGAAAATGCCATTTGTGCGCTTGGTGTAGCACTGGGTTATCTGTATGAAGTACAGAAAAATTCGCTGGATAATCTGCGGGATATTAACTATTACACAGATTCCAAGTATATGAAACTGGATTTCTCCGCCAGACGCAATTTAGAACTGACAGAAACCCTGCGGAATCGGGAAAAGCGAGGTACGCTTCTCTGGGTGCTGGACAAAACCAAAACTGCTATGGGGAAACGTTTGCTTCGCTCTTATCTGGAGCAACCGCTGATTTCTCCGGCAGCCATTATCCGCCGGCAGAATGCGGTAGCTTATCTGACCGATTCTATGCAACTGCGTGACGAATTGGCAGAATATATGATTCCGGTTCATGACATGGAACGCCTGATTACCCGGATTTCTTATGGTACTGCCAATGCAAGAGAGCTGAGAAGCTTATATGAAACAGTAACTCGCCTGGCGCCCATAAAAGCCCTTTTGGCAGAAGCACCCACGGAGTTGCTGAAACAAATTGAACAGCAAATAGACCCACTGGAGGACATTTTAACGCTGATTGACAGCGCCATTGTGGAAGAACCTCCGTTTTCTATCCGAGAAGGCGGCATGATCCGTGAAGGGTATCATCAGGAACTGGACGAACTGCGGAATATTGTCAATGACGGCCGTGGATTCCTGGCTTCCATTGAGGCTGCCGAACGGGAAAAGACCGGCATCAGCAAACTAAAAATCGGTTACAACCGCGTATTTGGATATTATATTGAAGTGCCGAATTCCGCTTCGGAAAGTGTGCCGGAAAATTATATTCGCAAACAGACGCTGGCCAACGCGGAGCGTTACATTACCGAAGAGCTGAAGGAACTGGAGTCCAAGGTGCTTGGGGCACAGGAACGCATTGTAAAGCTGGAGCATGATTTGTTTGCCGGTGTCCGTGAACAGATTGCAGGGCAGCTGGTTCGAATTCAGACCACATCTCATGCGGTGGCGGAACTGGACGTGCTTTGCTCTTTTGCCAAAGTGGCAGTGGAAAACAACTATGTTTGCCCTGAAATAACAGAGGATGGGGTCATTGAAATTCGGGATGGTCGTCACCCGGTAGTAGAAAAGATGCTGGATGGAAATCCGTTTGTACCGAATGATACTTTCCTAGACGAAGACAGCCGCCAGGTGGCACTGATTACTGGACCGAACATGGCCGGCAAATCTACTTACATGCGGCAGGTGGCTTTGATTGTCATTTTGGCGCAGATAGGTTCCTTTGTGCCGGCTTCCTCTGCACGCATTTCTATTTGCGATGCAGTGTATACCCGTGTTGGAGCCAGCGATGACCTTGCTTCCGGGCAATCCACCTTCATGGTAGAAATGTCCGAAGTAGCTAACATTCTGAAAAATGCCACCAAAAACAGCCTGATTATTCTGGATGAAATTGGCCGAGGAACCTCTACTTATGACGGAATGAGTATTGCCAAAGCCGTTTTGGAATATGTATGTAACAAGAAAAAACTGGGTGCCAAAACGTTGTTTGCCACCCATTATCATGAATTGACGGAAATGGAAGCAGAGAATCCGTCGGTTAAGAATTACAACATTGCCTGCAAAAAGCGGGGAGACGATATCATTTTCCTGCGACGCATTGTGCCGGGCGCGGCAGACGGCAGTTACGGTATTGAAGTTGCCAAACTGGCCGGTGTGCCAAACGCAGTGGTAAAGCGGGCAAAGGAAGTATTAGCCCATATTGCTGCATTGCAAAGCAAGCTGGATGATGTGCGTTCTGCCACTGCTGAATTCACTGCGGTGCAGGAAGAATCGGAAGATCCGGAAACCTTGCAAATCAGCTTTGCTTCCGGCAAAAAAGAACAGATTATGGAAACCCTGCAGACCCTGGACGTTAATACTTTAACGCCGATTGAAGCCATGCAAACGCTATATCAGCTTTGTAGCCAGGCTAAGGATCTGGAGGAATAAACAGCGGTTTTCAATCAAAAGAAAGGAGGATCCTCATGCCGAAAATTAATGTACTGCCTAAACATATGGCAGATTTAATTGCGGCCGGAGAAGTGGTAGAACGGCCGGCTTCCGTAGTCAAAGAGCTGATGGAAAATGCCATTGATGCAGGTGCTACTGCCGTTACCGTGGAAATTAAACACGGCGGCATTACGTTAATCCGTGTTACGGATAACGGATGCGGAATTGCCAGAGAAGATGTACAAAATGCATTTAAAAGCCATGCTACCAGTAAGCTGCTGACGGAAGAGGATCTTCATAAAATCGGAACCCTTGGATTCCGCGGGGAGGCGCTAGCCTCCATTGCCGCCGTGTCAAAAGTAGATCTGTTAACGCGGACGGAAAACGATACCATTGGCACCGTTTATAAAATGGAGGGCTCGGAAGAAATCCTGTTGGATGATGCCGGTTGTCCCGCCGGAACCACCATTGTTGTAAAAGATCTGTTTTATAACACGCCTGCCCGTATGAAGTTCCTAAAGAAGGATGTTACAGAAGGAAACAGTGTGGCCGGTGTAGTGGATCGCATTGCCTTGTCCCATCCGGAAGTATCGGTTCGTTTTATCCGGGACGACCGGCAACAGCTGGCTACTCCCGGTAACGGCAGGCTCCAGGCAGCGGTGTATTCCGTCTTCGGCTCTGACTTTGCCGGCGGCCTGGTAGAAACCAATTACGAATTAAACGGGATTCAGGTTTCCGGGCTGGTTTCCAAGCCCAGTTATTCCCGTTCTAACCGCTCCATGCAGTTTTTCTTTTTAAACGGCCGCCTGGTCAAGAGCAAGACGGCAACCGCTGCCCTGGAGCAGGCCTATAAAAATGCCATCATGGTAGGGCGTTTTCCGTCCTGCGTTTTGCATATCACTATGCCGTTGGAAGCCGTGGATGTGAATGTTCATCCAGCCAAAACGGAAGTTCGCTTTGAAAATGAGCGCGTGGTTTTTGATGCAGTTTACTATGCCGCTCAAAATGCCATTCAGCAAAAGGATGTTCCCAACCGGGTCGACCTAAGCCGAATGGAAGCCAAAAGGCAAAAGCAGTTCCGCTCAGAAAGCGGGGAACAGCTGCAATTAAAAAAGAAGGATCTGGATCTGCCGGAAAAGGTAGAAGGCTTTTGGGCAAAAGAACTGCCCAAGGAGTTCAGAAAGCAGGAGAAAACAAGCTCCTCCGGTAAAACGCAGGTAAAAGCAACCAGTGTCCCAAAGAAGCCTGCGGTTCCGTACGTTCCTAAATCGCAGAGAAATCCGGTCAATCCCATTCCGGAAAAAGTAAAGGCTTTTGCGGAGCGTGCTGTTGAACAGGTGGTAGAACAGGCCGCCAGTACACCGGACCCGGCTCCTGTGGCTTATGCAGACCAACAGGAAGTACCGGAGTTCCGGATTGTCGGAGAGGCGTTTAAAACCTATATTTTAGTGGAAACCGGTAACCTGATCTTATGGGTGGATAAGCATGCTGCCCACGAACGAATCCTATTTGAGGAGTTGAAAGCTAAAAAGGAACCCATTCAATCCCAACTGCTTTTAAGTCCGGCAGCGGTGTCGTTAAGCAAAGAAGAGTATGCTGTGGTTTTAGACAACCGGGAATTCCTTTCCCAATCCGGATATGAAGTAGATGACTTCGGCTTCGGTACCGTCCTTTTGCGGGAAGTGCCGGTTATGCTGGAAGGGGAGGACCCGAAAGCACTGCTGGAAGAAATTGCCGGATATTTGCTGAACCATCGTGGAGCAGAACCGGAGAAACTGGAATGGATTTATTGCAATATGGCTTGCCGTGCGGCCATTAAAGCAGGGGACCATACACCTCCGGAAGAGCAGGAACGCCTGGTATCCTATCTTCTTTCCCATCGCGAGTTACGCTATTGTCCACACGGAAGACCCATTCTGTTTGAAATGACCCGTACGGATCTGGAAAAGCAGTTTGGCAGAATTCAATAATATCTTAAGAAGACAGAACGCCCGTTACAGTAGTTGCTGTAACGGGCGTTTGGTTTCTTTTCTTATTTGTTAGCGGAAGAAAATCAGGCAATCCAGCACAAAGACCGGAACCAGGATACCAACGGACCAGGCCATGTATCCAAAGAAGGACGGCATCTTAATGCCTCTTTCTTCGGCAATGTTCTTAACCATCATATTTGGAGCATTACCAATGTAGGTAACCGCACCGGCAAATACCGCACCGGAAGTGATGGCTTTAAGGAATACAATCGGGATAATTCCTGCGGTAGTAGTGATCCCTGTGGTAAAGCCCATGGAACATGCCATGGTAAAGAATACCAAGTAAGTTGGGGTGTTATCCAAGAAGGAGGACAGGGCACCAGTCATGGCGAAGAACTCCCACGGATGGGTAATGGTTAAAGAGTTGCCCAGACCTTTCAGAATGATAAGGGCCGGTTGCATGGTGATGAAAATACCAACGAACAGAATGGCAACTTCTTTGATTGGATCCCAACTGAATACTTTGATTTTGTCCACTTTTCTTCTGGTGGTTTTCTGAGATCCAAAGGCGGCCAAAAGAATCATGACCACTTCAATCAGTTCCGGATAAGAAACCATGACATCTTTATAAATATGGATTCCCAATGTGGCACCGGAAGCGTCCTGGAAAAGAGACAGCGTTGGCAGATAACCGGAAAGGATAACCGCCAGGATAATGATGATCAGGAAAATCAGATTGTGTTTTCCGGAAACATGGATGTTGGAAGTAATGGAGCGGAAAGAGGGGCTACCCTTTTGCAAGTGGTCTAAAACCGGAGTCATCTCTTTTTTATAAAGGTGGGAGTCAAAAAGATAGAAGACCGTAAGAAGGATGACCATATTCATCAGCAAAATCGGGAAAATCTTCAGATCCCAGAAGAATGGAATGCCTCTGGAAAAGCCCATCAACAGTGGGGGGTCACCGATTGGGGTAAGACAACCGCCCATGTTGGAAATTAAGAAAATAAAGAAGACCACCAGATGGGTCTTTTTGCCTCTTCTGGTATTAATACGAAGTAATGGCTTCAGCAGTAGCATGGAAGCGCCGGTAGTACCAATTACACTGGAAAGCAACGTGCCGATAGCCAGGAAAATAGTATTGATTTTCGGGGTGCTGGCTAATCTGCAGTGAATGGTAATGTTACTGGATACGCAATACAGACCGAACAGCAAAATAATGAAGGTCATGTAGTCGTTGAAGATACAATCCAAAACAGTTTCTACCGTAAAAGATCCGCCAAGGCCGATGATGGAGGGAATAATGAACGCCAGGGACCAGAACACAACTGCAAGTGGATAATACTTTCCCCAGAATTTCCCGGCAAATAAAGGAACAATGGCAATGGAAAGAAGCAACCCTGCAAAGGGAATGCAATAGAGCAAACTGATACTCATAATGGAAGACCTCTTTTCAAAAGCATAAAGCAAGAGCGGACCCCATTCGGTTCCCGCATCCATGCAATTTTAGCACTATTTTTAAGAAAGGCAATACATCCGTGAAAAGAAAATTTGGTGAATTTTTGACCATTTTTGGAGGATTTGTTTTGCAGAATCAGAACAAATGCAAAGTAAAATAAGAGAAAAAAGAAAGAAGCCCCTGCAAAAATGCAAGAGCTTCCAAAAACACGCAGGAGGTAATTACTGTAATAGGAAAATGTTGTTTTCCCGGCAGAGTTCCACCATTTCTTCCGGCCACAGGGAAACCTGTACTTCGCCGATGTGGGCTTTTTCCAAAAGCAGGAGGCAAACCCGGGACTGTCCAATACCGCCACCGATAGTAAGCGGAATAGTGCCGTTTGCAATGCCCTGATGGAACGGGTAGGCCAGGCGGTCTTCTGCGCCGGCCTCTGTTAATTGCTGTTTTAGCGAGTCAGAATCTACCCGAATGCCCATGGAGGAGATTTCTTCTGCACAGCCAAGCGTTTCATTCCAGAAGAAGATATCTCCGTTTAAAGACCAGTCATCATAATCCGGTGCGCGTCCGTCGTGCTTTTGACCACTTTTCAGCTTGCCGCCGATTTGCATGATGAATACGGTTTTATGTTCTTTTACAAAGGCGTTTTCCCGTTCTTTAGAAGTCAATTCAGGATACCGATCTTCCAGTTCCTGCGTAGTCACAAAGGTAACCTGTCTTTGTAAGGAGGTTTTCAGTTGTGGATACCGTCGATTGAGTTCCTCTTTGGTATCCACTAACGCATTGACAATTTTGCAGACGGTTTCCTTCAGATAGGATTCGGTGCGTTCTTCTTTGGTGATGACTTTTTCCCAGTCCCACTGATCTACATAAATGGAGTGCAGGGAGTCACAGTCATCATCCCGACGAATGGCAGACATATTAGTATAAATGCCGGTTCCGGCAGGATATTGGTAACGGTAGAGCGCCATACGCTTCCATTTGGCAAGGGACTGCACAATTTCGGCAGTTCCTTTCACGTTTAGCATGGTAAATTCTACTTTCCGTTCCACGCCGTTCAAGTCATCATTAATTCCGCTGCCTTTGGCAACAAACAGGGGACAGGTAATTCGTGTTAAATTCAGTGCGGTTCCAAGCTTTTGCTGAAACAAGTCTCTGGTAACAGCGGTGGCTTCCTGCGTTTCCAACAGGGACAGTGCGGATTGATATCCGTCAGGTAAATACAAATTCTTCATTAAACAACACCTTGGGCTTTCATTGCTTCGGCAACACGCATGAAACCGGCAATGTTAGCACCGGCGCAATAGTCACCGTCAAGGCCATATTCTTCGGCAGATTCTTTGCAAGCCTGGAAGATATTGACCATAATATGTCTCAGTTTAGCATCAACCTTTTCCTTCGTCCAGTTGTAACGGAGTGAGTTCTGAGACATTTCCAGACCGGATACGGCAACGCCGCCGGCATTAGCTGCCTTGGCAGGTCCAATGCTGACCTTCTGCTTTTTCAGGTATTCCATGGCATGCGGAGTAGTGGACATGTTGGAGGCTTCTACATAATAGCGTGTGCCGTTTGCCACAATGTGGGTGGCATCTTCAAAATTGACTTCGTTCTGCGTGGCGCACGGCATAACAACATCGGCCTTTACGCTCCAAGGCTTTTCGCCGGGGAAGAACGGGACACCGAACTTTTCGGCATAGTCCTGAATGCCGCCGTTGCTGTTTTCCCGCATTTCCAGCATATAATCAATTTTTTCCTGAGAGGAGCCTACGCCTTCTTCATCATAAATGTAACCGGCAGAACCGGAGATGGTCAGGACTTTGCCGCCCAGTTCGGTAATCTTTTTAACTGCGCCCCAGGCTACGTTGCCGTATCCGGAAACAACAAAGGTCTTACCTTTGATTTCTTCTCCGTTGACTTTCATCATTTCCTGGGCAAAGTAGGTGGCACCGTAACCGGTTGCTTCCGGACGGATTAAGGAACCGCCGTAGGCTTCTCCTTTGCCGGTCAGAACGCCGGAAAATTCATTCCGAACTCTTTTATACTGTCCAAACAGGAAGCCGATTTCACGGCCACCAACGCCAATGTCACCGGCAGGGACGTCCGTGTCAGCGCCAATGTTCTTTGCCAACTCTGTCATGAAGCTTTGGCAGAAACGCATAATTTCCAAATCAGACTTACCTCTTGGATCAAAGTCGGAACCGCCTTTACCGCCGCCCATAGGCAGACCGGTCAAAGAGTTTTTAAAGGTTTGCTCAAAGCCGAGGAATTTGACAATGGATGCATTAACAGAAGGATGGAAACGAAGACCACCCTTGTACGGACCAATGGCAGAATTGAACTGAATACGGAATCCGCGGTTAACGCGAACCACGCCCTGGTCATCTACCCAGGGAACACGGAAAATGATCTGGCGTTCCGGTTCTACAATACGGTCAAAAATACCGGCTTCTACCAAGTCCGGTCTTTTTTCAGCCACAACATCCAGGGATTCAAATACTTCCGTAACGGCCTGGATAAATTCCGTTTCGCCGGGATTACGTAGCTGTACATCTTCTAAAACCTTATTTAAATGCTGATTTTTCATGTCAAAAGCCTCCTCTTTGGATTATCGGGTGAAATTGTATCAGACACCTGTCTAAAAAGTCAACAAAAGCCCAATAACATCGGCATATTTTATCTACATATTTGTTGAAAACCGAACAAATATAAGATAAAATCTAAACATCATTTTTAAAGGAGAAGTGAAATGGATTTTAAAACCGATACTTTTATCTATTGTGTTGCTGCCATTGTCGTTTTATTCGTCCTGGCAGATTCCCTTTTCTTCCTGATTCGGGCGTATCGCCGCGGAAAGGAACTGGGAATGGACAAGTCCGTTATGAAAGGCGTTATGGTGCAGTCCGGACTCTTTAGTCTTCCGGCTGCCATTTCTGTTGTTATGACGGTTGTTGCCCTTTCCGGAGCCCTTGGAATTGTACTTCCTTGGATCCGGCTTTCCGTTATTGGTTCGGTAACTTATGAGGTCCCCGCTGCTGTAACAGCACTGGAGGCTGTTGGGGTAAAAGGCGGCCTTGCTTCCGAAGTTACGGACAAACAGGCCTTTGTAACCGCTGCCTGGATTATGACCTGCGGTTCTATTATTCCGCTGGTATTTGTTCCTATTGCCACTAAATACATTCAGACCGGTGTCAGCAGTGTTGCTTCCAAGAATAATTTTGTCAGCTCCACATTGACCGGTTCTGCCTTCATTGGCTTAATGATTGCTTTTGCCGCAAAATCTATTACCGGCGTTGGTGACAAGGCCGTTCTTGGGGATGGCGCAGGCATTATGTCTGTTACTGCTCTGATTGTTTCCATGGGCGTTATGTACCTGTTGGTAAAACTGAATAATAAGTGGCAGAACCACTGGCTGGAGTCTTTGGCTATGCCAATTGCCATGTTCAGCGCCATGCTGGTTGTTATGATTTTGGGCCAGATTCTGCCAACAGATCTTGCCACACTGGAATGGAGGTATTAAGCTATGAGTAAAGAGAAAAAGAAATCCTCCGCCGTTACCATTGATGAAAACGGAGTAGAACGCGTTACCGGTATTGAAAAGAAATACAATGACCGTACGCATGTATACGGTAGAATTTGGGGCGTTGTTGCGCTGATTGTCTTTTTAATGATTCCGCTGTCCCTGAGCCTGCACCTGGATGCCTGGCCAACCGCCGCTGCTTTTGCGGCAGCCGCTTCTCTGTACATTATTACCGGAATCGGCGGTATCGGGGAAGACCTGATGTATACCACCCTGATTGGACCAAGCGCCACCTATGTTTCCTTCTTGACCGGAAACATTGCCAACCTGAAATTCCCTTGTACTGTTGCTGCAGTAGAATCTGCAGATGTAGATATTCACTCGGATGAAGGGGAAGTACTGGCAACTCTTGCTGTTTGTGTTTCCTCTATTGTTACCTGTCTGACCATTGCCATTTTCTGTGTGGCTCTGACTCCGGTTATTCCTATGCTGACCAACGAAAACGGTCTGTTTTATCCGGCATTCCAGCAGGTATTACCGGCCCTGTTTGGTGCCATCCTGGTTCCGTATTGTGTTAAGAACCCGAAGCTGTGGGAACTGCCTATGCTGGCCATGGCCATCCTGTACTGGTTTGTTCCGGGAATCACACTTGCCTATGGTATGTTCATTTCCATTGCCATCTCTATGGCAGGTGCCCTGATTATGTACAAGGCAGGCCTGTTAGAAGAAAAGCCAAAAAATCGGAAGAAAGTTGCGGTAGACGAAACTGCAGTAAAAGAAAGTATTGCAGAGGATCATAAAGACTAAATCGCAGAAAAGGAGAAGCGAAATGGACGTTAAGAAAAGCATTTCGGCAGCCATGTTAAAGGGCTTCCGGGCCATGTGCGGACCAAACGACCAGGAGCGCCTCAGCAAACAGGTGTACCCAACACTGAAGGAATATACAGACCTTCCGTATCTGGAGGATGGAAATCCCATGCACCTGTTGGACATTTATGTCCCGGAAGGCACCAAAGACACAGATCACTTGCCGGTCATTATTGACATTCACGGCGGTGGCTGGTCTTACGGAGACAAGGAATTAAATAAGAATTATTGTCTTCATCTGGCAGAACGCGGATTTGCCGTGGTTAACATTTCCTATCGTCTTTGCCCGGAATACACCATTGTGGATCAGATGCAGGATTGCAACGCCGCTTTGCTCTGGGTAAAGAACAATCTGGGGAAGTATCCAATGGATCCGAATCGGATTTATTTGACAGGAGACTCTGCCGGCGGACAACTGGCGGCACATCTGGCTGCAGCCAATCTTTCAGATGAAATCTGTGCTGCTTATAAGATGGAACGGGCCGGCCTGAACGTGAAAGCCGTTGCCCTGACTTCCGGTGTACCGTATCTGAATGTGGGCGGTATTTATGATGTTTATACTGCCGGCATTCGCCCAGAAGGGTATACCTATGCCATGTATAACAATTATGGCAACTTAGACGCCTGCCTGGATGCAGTAAAAGAATACCCGCCGGTTATTTTGTTTACTTCTCTGCTTGACGTGGTTGCCAATTGGCAGACCGTTCGTGCTACCAAGGACCTGCAGGCCAGAGGCATTGCCTGCAAGCTGGATTTCCAGCTGAATCCCAAGCTGGGGCATGTTTATCCGGTTGCCTATTCGGATTCCAAGTACGGCAAACGTGCCGGAGATCAGACTGCGGCCTGGTTTAACAAATATCGCTAAGGAGAAATTTATGTCAGCAACCCTAATCCTATTAACCGTTCTTTATCTTGGTGGCCTGGTTTCTTATTTCTTTTCTGAAACCAGTGGTAACTATGAAAGACGTGTTGTTAACAAGTGCTTCTTAGCAGCGTTATTTCTTGCTATCGGCTGGGGCGGATTGTTAGATTCCGGTGTTATTGCAAGTGCCTACGGTATTTTACTTGCACTGGGTCTCTTCTTCAGCGCATTGGGAGACGTTTTATTACTGAAGAGTTTCAGCCTTGGCGGATTCTCTTTCGGCTTTGGTAATGTATTCCTTTTTGTTGCTTATTTGGTTTATCTGACCCAGCACGGAGTTGCGTTCTCTTCCTATTGGTGGTTCCTGATTCCTATGGTTATCTTCAACGGAATCTGGGTTTACCTTGGAAAATCCGGTTGGATTGCCTTCGGCAAATATGAAAACAAAATGTACCCGTACCTGTTTTCCGTAATGTTACATGGTACCTTAAGCATTGCCGCACTGTTCCAATTGCATAATCCACAGAGTGTATTGCTGTTTGTCGGCAGCATTCTCTTTATGATCAGTGACTGGTTTATTTCCCTTCACAAGTTCAAATATAAGGAAAGCAAACTGGTGCTTCGGACCAACAGTGGAACCTACTTTGTAGGGCTGCTCCTGATTGCCCTGTCCTGCACCTTATAAGGGTAACTGGAAAATTATCCCGATTTGTGCTATAATGGCCACATAGTCGCAAGGCTGTGTGGCCATTTTTTCGTGCATTCAAAGACACCGAAAGACATGTTGTGGAAGAGAAGTAGGATGAAATTATGTTAGAAAAAAATACCTTTGTCGTTTACGGAGACAATGGCGTTTGCCAGATTGTAGACAAAAGAAAAGAAAAATTTGCCGGACAGTTTAAAGAATACTATATTCTGAAACCGGCCAACCACGAAGCATCCACCTTTTATGTGCCGGTGGACAACGAACATTTGCTTTCCAAAATCCGTACAGTTCTGTCTAAAGAAGAAATTCTGGATTTAATCCGCTCCGTTGCAGGAGATTCCTTAGAATGGATTGATGACAACCGGGTTCGAAATGAAACGTACCGGGAAATTTTCAACCGCGGAGATAGTCGGGAATTGCTGTTGCTGTTAAAATCCCTGCATCTGCATCGCCAGGCAAGACAGGAAGAAGGCAAGAAGCTCTGGAGTGTAGACGAAACGGCCATGAAGCACGCGGAAAAGCTGGTTTATGAAGAATTTGCCACGGTGCTGGAAATTACGGAAGACGAAGTGGTTCCCTACATCATGGACATTGTACAGTCTGCGGAGGTACAGGAGGGCTGAGCTTCGGTGCCGGGACGAAATCTGAATTGACAAGGAAAAAGGCTCTGCTTTCCCATTGTTGGGGAAGGCAGGGCCTCTGTTTTTGCTGCACGTTTAGAACGACATTTTGTTTTATGCTGTCTGGCGAGTCAGCTTATTCTTTTTCTTTGGAAGCCATCAGCTTTTCAAAGCTGGAGCCATCAATCTTTTCGTGGTCTAACAGGAAGTTGGCCAGTTGCTCCATTTTGTCCTTGTTTTCTTTTAACAGGGTTTCCGCTTTCTGATAGGCGGCAGACAGGATTTTCCGTGTTTCTGAATCAATCAGTTCGGCGGTTTTTTCAGAGTAATCCTTGGTAGGCATGTAATAGTCTTCTCCCTGATTCTGAAAGGAAACCGGACCTAGGGTGTCATTCATGCCGTACCGCGTAATCATATTGCGGGCAAGCTGGGTGGCGCGTTCCAGGTCATTGGAAGCACCGGTGGAAATGTCACCGATGAACAGGGCCTCGGCCACACGGCCGCCCAACAGGGAGGCCAGTTCATCCAGCATTTCCGCCTTGGACTGGTAATTGCGGTCTTCCTGTGGCTGGAACATGGTATAGCCGCCGGCGGAACCACGCGGAATAATGGAAACCTCTGTTACCGGATCCAGATTTGGAAGGTGGTAGGTTACAATGGCATGTCCGGCTTCATGGAAGGCTGTTAAGCGGCGTTCTTTTTCTGATACCTTTTTGGAACGCTTTTCCGGACCCATCATGACTTTAACGGCAGATTCCTGCAGGTCCTGATTGGTAATAGCGGTTTGGTTCCGCTTGGCGGCAAGAAGTGCCGCTTCATTCAGGAGGTTCTCCAGGTCGGCGCCACTGAACCCGGAAGTGTTTTTGGCAACTTCGCCCAGGTCTACTTCCGGCGCCAACGGTTTACCCTTGGAATGAACTTTCAAAATGGCTTTGCGGCCATTTATGTCGGGATATCCGACATAAATGCGGCGGTCAAACCGGCCGGGCCGGAGTAGGGCGGGGTCCAACACATCCGGGCGGTTGGTGGCGCCCATCATAATAATGCCGGCGTCGGAGGCAAAGCCGTCCATTTCTACCAGCAACTGGTTTAAAGTAGCTTCCCGTTCTTCGTTGGATCCAATGCTGGTGGAGCTACGTTTTTTGGCAATGGCATCAATTTCATCAATGAAAACAATGCAGGGAGCCTTTTCTTTGGCGTTCTCAAACAGGTCCCGTACTCTGGCGGCTCCGACGCCAACAAACATTTCCACAAACTCCGAACCGGAAATGGAAAAGAAGGGCACTTCAGCTTCTCCGGCGGCGGCCCGGGCTAACAGGGTTTTGCCGGTGCCCGGAGGGCCCACAAGCAAAACGCCCTTCGGCACGCGGGCACCCAGTCGGGTAAATTTCTCAGTATCCTTCAGATATTCAATAATTTCCTGTAGCTCTTCCTTTTCTTCTTCGGCGCCGGCCACATCTTCAAAGGTGGCCTTGCGCTCGGTTTCTAAGGTAAAGCTGGACTTGGTAATTTCGTTTTTCTGGTCTGCCGGTCCGCCGCCCTGCATAATGCGAATTTGCGGTACATTTCTGCTTTGCGCCAGTAGCAGGCCACGGAACATATAAAGGACCAGTAACAGAACGCCCGCACCGACATAAATAGAGGAGGGCACACCACGGTGATATTCCATTCTGACAGCTTCTTCCGGGTTCTGTTCATTCCGTTTCTTAACTAGCTCATGGATGTCCTGAAAGAACACTTTGGAACCCGGAATCAGTGCTCCTTCCGGCTGGTCGGAGCCCTTACGGAAAAAGTGTAATTCGTGACTGCCCATGTCTAAGCGATAGGAGGCAATCTTGTCCTCTTGGAATAACCGAAGCACTTCGCTATATGGAAGTTTTCCTAATTCATAACGGTCTGCTATTTTCAGCAGGGCCAGCAACGCTGCTGTGCTTTCTGCCACTAAGCCGCTGATTCGGCTTAGGCGATTTAAGTCCTCCTGACTCAGGTCCAGGCTGACGGTTCTTTTTTGATATCCTTTTTTCTTCGGATCGGTATTTTTCTTGCTCATTTGTCAGAACCTCTTCTAAAAAATGTAGTATTACTGTACCTTGCAAACGGGATAAAATCAAGCCTTTCGGCAGGGTGGAAAAGGAAATCAAGCCGAAAGAAAAGGTACAGGATTTTATTCCTGTACCTTAGATCTCATCCGGTTCTTCCGGCTTAGTTTCTTTTGCCTGTGCTACAGGAGCTGTATCCTGTTCTTTGGCTTTTTTCTTTGTACTCGTTTTCTTCCGCCTAGAAAGGAACCAACCCAGTCCAATGGTAGCGGTTCCGCTAACAATCAGAATAATGGCAAACGGCAGCATGAAAGCCGACTGGAATGGATCATACACATTGGAACCAATGACCGTGTAGACAACCAGCTTTACGGAAAAACCAAGCATGGAAAGGAGCATGTATCGCCAGAAATCAAATTCCATGTATCCATATAATTGACTGATGGTATTGATGGGAATGGACGGAACCATGCGCAGTGCAAAAAGGAGAATAGGGTTGCCGTGCGTGGAACCCATGTCGTCTCCTTCTACAATGGATTCAATGGTGGGAAAGCGCTTCATAGTGCGGTGAATATAATTGCTAGGACGGCTTCTGCCCCAGAAGTATTTAATGGCAAAAATCAGGGCCAGTCCCAGGAAATTGACAATCATGGCCAGCCAGAAGGGGAGGACCACACCACTCAAGAAGCAGGTCAGAGAAACCGGAACAAAGGGAATAAAGGACTTTACGGCAAACAGACCAAGTAAAGCAAGGATGACTAAAAACAGACTATCAAAATCCTGAATCCGGTTTTCCAAGCCCTCCATATAATCCGTAAACTTGAAGTAGTATTGCACCACTTTGGAAATGCCAAGGTCTTCATAAATGTCTTCCATGGTTTGCAACGGTTTACTTTTTTCTTCATTGCTGTCGGAAGGCTTCCTGGCATCCTGCTCTTCTTTTATTTGCGCAGACTGGGAGTAGGTAGTCACTTCTTCTGCCTGCGTACGGAGAGTTTGCATGTAATTAGACTGGTTGAAAAAAAGGAGGGCAGCGCCGAGAATAATAAGCAAGAAGCCGATGGTAGTCAGACTTCTACTGGATTCGGTCTCGAACATTGACTCACTCCTTTCTGATGATAACTAAAATATTATATGATATTTTGTCCTTATTCGCAATTCTCTGCCATAAAATGAGTGTCGACTCACTGGCGAGTCAGCTTTCTGATCTTACGATAGAGCTGACTCGCCTAAGAACAGGAAAAGGCAAAAGAAAAAAGCCGCTGCTAAAAAGCAACGGCTTTCCTTAGTTCATTCGAACTTATTTTACTTCGTTGGTAACCACAATGTCTACGCCGGTATCCAGGATGTTTTTAATAACAACATCTCCGATGTGAGCCGGGGCAGGGATGGAAGCCTTGTTGATTTCCTTCATTGCGTCAAAGAGCAGTTCCTTCGGCAGGGCTGCACTGGACTTAACAGGAACAACATAAGCCTGGCCGCCGGTAACGCGAACCGTGGAGGTCAGGGACCGTTCCGGGTGAGTTACTTCTGCGCGGGCATAGGCATCTCCGCGTTTGCAGGTGTTACCGGTTACGCTGGTAATGTTTCCGGCATCGTCCATGGTTACGGTAATCGGGCAGCCACGAGGACATGCTACACAAATCAAATTTCTTTCAGACATGATTACGCCTCCTCAATGCTAACGACGATTTCGTCGCCGGACTTCATTTCTGCAAGGTCAGCGGCCTTGATGATAACGTTCTCCATTTCACCAGGAGCCAGCTTGATCTTTTTGCGGTTCCAGAGTTCTTTGTCTCCGCAGGTAACCACAATTCTTTTGTCTTTGTAAACGTTGGCAACACGGAAGTAGATCTTAACGTCTTCCTTCTGCTTCTTGTTGATGTGCTGCGGAACGGTGTAACGGACGCCGTTAATGCCTTTGCATTCAATGTATTCCGGTTCTTCTGTTCCGGCAATGTACTGGGCAGCGCCCTTACCGGCAATCTGAGATTCCTGGGTAACAAAGTCTACCAAGTCATGTACCTGCAGAACGTTACCGCAAGCAAAGATTCCCTTGTGGGAGGTTTCGCGCATTTCGTTTACCTTCGGGCCACGGGTAACCGGGTCCATTTCCAGACCAATCTGGTTGGAAAGTTCGTTTTCCGGAATCAGGCCGACAGAAAGGAGAACGGTGTCACATTCAATGAAGCGTTCGGTGCCCGGGATTGGAAGCATGTGGTCATCTACGTTGGCAATGGTAACGCCTTCTACGCGGTCTTTACCATGTACTTTGATAACGGTGCAGGACAGGTACAGGGGAATGTTGAAGTCTTCCAGGCACTGTACAATGTTTCTCTGCAGTCCGCCGGAGTACGGCATAACTTCGCAGACACATTCTACTTTGGCGCCTTCCAGAGTCATACGGCGGGCCATAATCAGGCCGATGTCACCGGAACCTAAGATAACGCACTTGTGACCTGGCATATATCCGTCAATGTTGACGAATTTCTGTGCAGCACCGGCGGACATAACACCGGCGGCGCGGCTGCCGGCAATATCCAGAGCGCCACGAGGACGTTCACGGCAGCCCATTGCCAGGATAATGGCTTTGGCATTAATCACCATCAGGCCGTCTTCCTTATTGGAGCAAATGACCTGATTTTCTTTGGTCAGATTCAGAACCATGGTGTCTGTCTTAACAGCAATCTTGGTCTGGTTAACCAGCTTTACAAAACGGTCGGCATATTCCGGCCCGGAGAGCTCTTCTCCGAAGTAGGTCAGACCGAATCCGGTATGAATGCACTGTTCCAGAATGCCGCCCAAACGTTCGGCACGTTCCAGAATGATGATGTTTTCTTCGTTTACGCCATTGTCTTTTGCGGCAAGGGCTGCTGCCATACCGGCAGGGCCGCCTCCGACTACGACAAGGTCATAATTTAAAACGTTGTTCATCTTATTTCGTCCTTTCGTAAATAATGTCGGATTTGCCGCCGAACTTTGTTACTTCGGAAATAGGAAGATTCAGTTCTTCGGACAGGATTTCCATAACTTTGGAACCGCAGAAGCCGCCCTGGCAACGACCCATGCCGGCGCGAACACGACGTTTTACACCGTCAATGTCAATGGCGCCTGCCGGAGCCTTAATGCAGTCACGGATTTCTCCTTCGGTAATGGTTTCACAGCGACAGATAATTCTGGCGTAAGCCGGATCTTTGGCAATCAGAGCTTCTTTTTCTTCCAGACTGAGATTACGGAAGACAATCGGTTCTTTCCGGGAAGGATTGTAGTCTGCTTTGACTTCCGGTTCTTTGCCGAGTACGTCAACAACCATGTCCTTAACGTATTCTGCAATAGCGGGGGAAGAGGCAAGACCCGGAGATTCAATGCCGATCAGGTTGATGAATTTATCATTAGAAGCGGACTTCTGAATAATGAAGTCATCAGAAACCGGATGGGCGCGAAGACCGGCAAAAGAGGTAATCATTTCCCGCATGGAAACGATAGGGACAGACTTGTCGGCGGTGGCGAAGACTTCACGAAGTGCACCAACGCGAACGGAGGTGTCATCCTTGTCTTCCGTATTAACGGCAGTCGGTCCTACCAAAATGTTGTGATGTGTGGTTGGAGTAACCAGAATACCCTTACCCATTTCATTTGGGCACTGGAAAATGGTATGGGTGCAAAGGTAAGAAGCACTTCTGTCCAGAAGTCCGTATTCACCCAGACGCGGAATGATATCAAACTTTTCTCCGTCAAAGAGTTCCGCAATCTTGTCAGCATACAGACCGGCAGAGTTGATAACCAGCTTGGTCTGAATTTCTTTTCCGCCTTTGCAGGTTAAAGTAAAGATATCATCAGCGTATTTGATGTCGGCAACTTCAAAGTTGCGAACAAAATCAACGCCGTTGGAAACAGCACATTCTGCAGCGGCAATAGCCAATTCATACGGGCTTACAATACCTGCGGACTTAGCCCACAGAGCACCAACAGCAGATTCGCTGATGTGCGGTTCCAGTTCCCGAAGCTTGGCCTGGTCAATGATTTCCATGTCCGGAACACCATTCTTGATACCCCGTTCATACAGCGTCTTGATGTGTTCCATTTCCCCTTCAGAGAAAGCAACGACCAGAGATCCGTTCTTTTCATACGGGACAAAGAGGGTGGAGCAAACGTCCTCCATCATACTGCAGCCCTGTACATTCAGCTTTGCCTTAAGGGTGCCACTTTGTGCATCAAAGCCGGCATGTACAATGCCACTGTTGGCTTTTGATGTTCCCATTGCAATGTCCGATGTTTTCTCAATAAGTACCGTCTTCAGATTGTACTTAGCAAGTGTGCGGGCAGTTAAAGTGCCTACAACACCGGCGCCGATAATAGCAATATCATATACCATTATCAAGTTCTCCTTCCATTCAAACATAAAGCGTTTATAGATATGCGGGGCTTTCCTAAGAAAGCCCTCTTTACACACGTATAAAGTATACCATTTATCAATCTATTGCGTAAATATCCAATGTGAGCCAGTGCTTACCAATATATTTTCGGTCTATGCGATGTGTTTTGTGCAGTTAGCATATTTATTGACAATTAAGGGGCAAATGCTAAAATAAAATTGATAAAAAAACACGACAGGGGATTGCTGTCGTTCTGTTAGGAGGAAATAAAAAAATGAACATTGAATCTGCTCTTCTTGCCTTCGTTTTTAACTTTGATAACTGGGCCAAAACCCCAATTGTCAACTCGGTACAGAAGAATTACCCAGGACTGACTACGGAACATGACATTCCGTATTCTGACAAGTGCCCGGCCTGCAAAGCGGACCTGCACTACCAGGTAAAGAAACCGGAAACCAAACGGCCTTGTCTGGTGAACATCCATGGTGGCGGACTGATTATCGGAGACAAGAAGAACTCCACTTCGTATTGTTATATGGTAGCCGGGGAATCGGACATCCTGGTTATGAATATCAACTACGGTATGCCATCAAAGGAAATTCCGTTTATGTTTGAGGGCGTTGACCCGAAGGAAGTTCATAACGATGCTTATATTTTCCCGTTGCAGATCCGGACCCACATGGATGCACTTCGTTGGGTACAGGAACATGCAGAAGAATATAACATTGATTTGGACAACGTATTTGTATCCGGAGACTCTGCCGGTTCTCAGATGACCGGCATGGTGCTTGCCTGCTTTGACAATGAAGCCTATGCTCGTGAACTTGGCGTAGAAAAGCCGGACTTTGCACCGAAAGGTTACATTATGAACTGCGGCCTTTACAACATGAATATTTACAAGCATATTCCGGTTGGCCGGGTTATGATGCAGAAATTCATGGGTAGCAAAAAGCCACAGAAACTGGATTTGTGGAAATACCACAACCCAATTCCATTCCTGAAGGGTAATGTTCCTAACGCCCTGGTAGTAAAGGGTGCTCTTGATGTAATGACCATTGGTCAGTCTGATATGATGCACAAGAAGCTGAAGGAAGTTGGCGTCAATGTAGATTACTACATTGGAAAGGCCGTTCCAAACTCTTTTCATGACTTCCTGCTCTTAGCTCCAACTAAGGAAGCAAAGAAGTGCCTGCAATATACAACCGAATGGATTCTTAACACAGCAAAGAAATAAGAGGTGCTTTTTATGTCCAAGCTAAAAGACTTTTTAATTGTCACCATCGGCAAATTGGAAAAGGTAGACTATGCGCTGGTTATTCTTCTTTGGGTAATCGGAACTATTCTTGCCATTGGCGGAATGCCCTGGATTAACATTGGCATTCTGATTATGCATGCCTGTGAATTTCCCATTGGCTGGAAGGTAGGCCGCAACGCCGGAATCAAAGTGCCGGAATTGCTGGTTATGCACTTCACCTTTGGTTTTACCTGGTGGGTTCCGGTTCTTTACAAGCAGCGCTTGGAAAAGTAAATAGAAGACCAAAAATTGATTGGTCGGGCAGGGCTCCAGTTGGATTCCTGCCCGACTTTTTTTCTTAGATAAACTATGCTACAATACTATGGCTAATGCGTGTAAAACGGCAGGAGGTGGAAGGGATGAGAATCCTGGGAATTGACCCGGGCTATGCCATCATTGGATGGGGCGTTTTGGACTATGTAGGCGGACGCTGCACGGTGGTGGATTACGGTGCTATTACCACTGTTGCCGGAACAGACTTTCCCAAACGCCTGTTGCAAATTTATGAAGAAACTACGGCACTGATGGACCGCTATCAGCCGGAGGTCTTGTCCATTGAAAAGCTGTACTTTACAAACAACAAGACCACCGGCATAGACGTGGCCCAGGCAAGAGGGACCATTGTCCTGGCGGCAGAGCAGCATGCCATGGAAATTCACGAATATACGCCTATGCAGGTAAAGCAGGCCGTGGTCGGCTACGGCAAGGCCGAAAAGAAGCAGGTCATGGAAATGACCCGCATGATTTTAGGCTTGAAGGAAGTGCCGAAGCCGGACGACACGGCAGACGCCCTGGCAATGGCCATCTGTCACGGCCACGTCAACGGATCCCACTTAGGACCGATGGACCGCGGCAAACCAAGAACACTGAAAATCCGAAATGGAATTTGATAGGAGAGCACTATGTTTTATCGCTTAACGGGAACCCTGTGTTATACGGATGCCACCACGGTTGCTGTAGATTGCAATGGCATTGCATTCCAGTGTCAGGTATCCATGAATACCCGAAAGCAACTGGCAGAGGAAGGAGAAACCGTTACTTTATATACCTATCTGAATGTAAAGCAGGACGGTGTAGATCTGTTCGGCTTTTATCATAAAGAAGAATTAGAAACCTTTAAGCTGCTGATTTCAGTCAGCGGAGTAGGACCTAAGGCCGCACTGTCCATTCTGTCTGTATTGGATCCGTCCCAACTGGCACTTGCCGTTGCCACCGGAGACACAAAGGCAATTCAACAGGCACAAGGTGTTGGCAAAAAGGTAGCTGACCGCGTGGTCTTGGAATTAAAAGACAAGCTGAAAATGGATGGCAGTGGTGCCACCACGCAAGGCAGTAGTAATGCAGGTGTAGCACCGCTAAACGGAACGCAGGCGGCAGAAGCCATTGCGGCTTTGGTACAGCTGGGGTACAACCAGTCGGAAGCATCCATTGCCGTCAGCAAAGTAGACCAAACACTACCAGCCGGAAAAATTATTTCGCTGGCATTGAAAAACTTATTATGAGGTGACAGCCCGTGCGAAATGAAGAAATGGATTTTGAAAGCCGGCTTGTTACGCCGGACGTGTCCGGGTCGGACGAAGAAAATTACGAATCCTCTTTGCGCCCCCGTGCCATGAAAGATTACATTGGCCAGGACAAAGTAAAAGAGAACTTACAAATTTATATTAATGCGGCCAAACAGCGTGGCGAGTCACTGGACCACGTATTGCTGTACGGCCCTCCCGGACTGGGAAAAACCACTTTGGCCGGGATTATTGCCGCTGAAATGGGCGTTAACATTCGGGTTACCTCCGGCCCTGCCATAGAAAAACAAGGGGACTTAGCAGCACTCCTGACCAATCTGGAGGACGGAGATGTTCTTTTTATTGACGAAATTCACCGCCTTTCCCGGCAGGTAGAAGAAATTCTTTACCCTGCCATGGAAGACGGTGCAGTGGATATCATTATAGGCAAAGGTCCGTCTGCCCGGTCCATTCGTTTGGAGCTGCCAAAGTTTACTTTGGTCGGCGCCACTACGCGGGCGGGTCAGCTGTCCGCACCACTGCGGGACCGTTTTGGCATGATTCTGCGGTTGGAAATGTATACGCCGGAGCAGTTGGCGGACATTGTGACCCGTAGCGCCGACATCCTTGGCATTGCCATTGACCGCCAGGGCGCGTTGGAAATTGCCAGCCGTTCCCGTGGAACGCCGCGGATTGCCAACCGCCTGTTGAAACGGGCCCGGGACTTTGCCGAAGTCATTGGCAACGGCAAGATTACCAAAGAAACAGCGGATCTTGCATTATCTAGAATGGAAATTGACTCGCTCGGCCTTGACAACATAGACCGCGTGCTGTTAACCTCCATGATTAAGTTCTACAACGGCGGACCGGTTGGCCTGGAAACCATTGCGGCCGCCATCGGCGAAGAAGCCGTAACCATTGAAGATGTCTATGAACCGTATCTGATGCAGATTGGTTTTTTAAGCAGAACCCCGCGCGGCAGGATGGTAACACCTGCCGGTTATCATCATCTTGGCTTTCCCTTTCCGGGAGACCAGACCTAAAGGAGATCAACTAACATGGGTAGATTATTTGGAACAGACGGTGCCAGAGGCGTAGCCAATACGGAACTGACACCGGAGCTTGCCATGAAAATTGGCCGTGCGGCCGCCATGGTTTTAATTGGTACCGAAGAAGAAAAGAAACATCCGAAAGTAATGATTGGTGCGGATACCCGCATTTCCGGAGATATGTTATATGCCGCTTTGGCAGCAGGTTTAACTTCCGTAGGTGCCGATGTGCTGGTACTGGGCGTTATCCCGACTCCGGCAGTTGCCTATTTGGTGCAGGAGTATCAATATGATGCCGGTATTATGATTTCGGCTTCCCATAACCCGTATGAATACAACGGTATCAAGATTTTCCAGGGAAACGGCTTCAAATTGCCGGATGCACTGGAAGAAGAAATTGAAGCCATTATTCTGGATGAGGCCAAAGTGCCGCCGGTTAAGGTGGGCGCTGATTTGGGTACCATTCATTTTGCCAAAGAGGCACATAAGGATTATATTAACCATTTGCTGACTACCACCGGCTTCCGTTACAACGGAAAGAAGGTGGCTTTGGACTGTGCCAACGGTGCCTCCAGTACCACAGCTGAAAAGCTGTTTAACTACCTTGGCTGTCAGACCCTTGTTATTAATGCAGATCCCAACGGCACCAACATCAATGACAATTGCGGCTCTACTCATGTGGAACAGCTTTGTCAATTTGTAAAAGACAACCAGTGTGACTGCGGCTTTGCTTTTGATGGCGATGCAGACCGCCTCATTGCAGTAGATGAAAACGGCGAAATAGTGGATGGTGACAAAATTATTGCTATCTGTGCTTTGGATAAGAAGGCGGCAGGTCATTTAAAGAAAGACACCGTTGTAGTTACCGTTATGTCCAACATGGGCTTCTTTAAATTTGCAGAAGAAAACGGAATGCACTGTGAAAAGACCAAAGTAGGAGACCGTTATGTTCTGGAAAATATGTTGGAAGGCGGTTACTCCATTGGTGGAGAGCAGTCCGGCCATGTCATTTTCCTTGACTATGCCACCACCGGTGACGGGGAACTGTCTGCTATTCAGCTGTTAAAAGCCATGAAGCGTTCTGGCAAAAAGATGTCGGAACTGGCTGCCTGCATGACCATCTATCCGCAGGTTCTGATTAATGTTCGTGTTTCCCAGTATGGACGGGTACGGTTCCCGGAAGACAAGGAAATTGCGGCCGCCATTGCCAAAGCGGAAGAAGAGTTGGGGGATACCGGCCGTGTATTAGTCCGTGTTTCCGGTACGGAACCACTGGTTCGCGTTATGTTGGAAGGGCAGGATATTGAACAGATTGAACGTCTGGGAAATGACATTGCCGAAGTGGTACGCGAACGCTTAATTTAAACTTTATTTAGGAGTCCTACTCTATGAGAAATACCGAGCTTTGGAAGGATTATGAATTGCTGGATTCTTCCGAAGGAGAGCGTCTGGAGCGCTGGGGAAACATCATTCTGATTCGCCCGGATCCCCAGGTTATCTGGAAGACACCAAAAGCGCACCCCATGTGGAAACAGGCGCATGCCCGTTATCATCGCAGCGAAAAAGGCGGCGGTCAGTGGGAACAGTATAAAAAGATGCCAGATCAATGGGATATTACCTATCGGGATCTGACCTTTAAAATTAAAGCCATGGGCTTTAAGCATACCGGACTGTTTCCGGAACAGGCGGTCAACTGGGACTATACCCGGCAGGTAATTCGCAATTCCGGTCGCAAAGACGTAAAGGTATTAAATCTGTTTGCCTATACCGGTGGCGCCACATTGGCCTGCCTGGCAGAAGGTGCTTCCGTTTGTCACGTAGATGCCTCTAAGGGAATGGTGGCCTATGCCAAAGAAAATGCCGTATTGTCCGGACTGCAGGACCGACCTGTCAGATGGTTGGTGGACGACTGCTTGAAGTTTGTACAGCGGGAAATCCGCCGGGGAAACAAATATGACATTATCATTATGGATCCGCCCAGTTACGGCAGAGGCCCGGGCGGGGAAGTATGGAAATTAGAAGATAAAATTTATGAGCTGGTGGAAACCTGCCAAAAGGTGCTTTCTGATCAGCCCTTAATGTTTTTAATTAACTCGTATACCACCGGACTTTCCCCATCGGTTATGAGTTATATTCTGGGCAGCCTGATAGTGCCGGTCTACGGTGGCACTGTCCGGAGTGACGAAATCGGCTTGCCGACCACCCAAACCGGCCTGTGCCTCCCGTGTGGGGCATCCGCTATTTGGGAAAAGTAATTTACAACAGCAGGAGGGCTTCATGGAAGAGCTCATCAAGTTTGAAAATGTTGATTTCTCCTATGAGGAGGAACCCGATACCACAGAAGGCCAGGCGCCTGAGCAGGAAAAAGTAACAGAAGTTCAGCTTGCCATTAAAAACCTGAACCTGACCATCCGAAAAGGGGAATATGTGGCTATCCTGGGCCATAACGGTTCCGGTAAATCCACGCTGGCCAAGCTTTGTAACGGCATTCTGATTCCGGACCGTGGTACCGTAACATCCTATGGCATAGACACCAGAGACGAAGTCCGACTTATGGAACTACGTCAGCATATAGGCATGGTTTTTCAGAATCCGGACAACCAGATTGTGGCAACCATTGTAGAAGAGGACGTAGCCTTTGGCCCGGAGAATCTGGGCGTCCCGCCGGAGGAAATCCGGGAACGGGTAGACTACTGCCTGAAAGCGGTTGGTATGGAACAATATAAGATGCATGAACCGCATAAGCTTTCCGGTGGACAGAAGCAGAGGGTGGCTATTGCCGGTATTTTGGCTATGGAACCGGAGTGCATTATCTTAGATGAATCCACCGCTATGCTGGATCCTCGGGGCCGAAAGGAAGTTATGAACACCGTTCGGAAAATGCATGATGAACTTGGCCTGACGGTTATTTTTATTACACACTTTATGGAAGAAGCGGCAACCGCTTCCCGTGTTATTGTTATGGATCAGGGACAAATCCTGTCTGACGGAACCCCTTATGAGGTGTTCCGAAAAGCGGAGCAGCTGAAGCAGGTAGGTCTGGATGTTCCGCAGGCAACGGAGTTTAGTCAATTGTTGCAGCAATCTGGAATTTCCATGCCGGAAGACATCCTGACAACGGAAGAATGCGTGGCAGCCCTGACTGCCGTATTGAAGGAGAGCTAAGCGCCCATGGCAATTCTAAAGACAGAAAATCTGACCTACCGTTACGGGGAAGGCACTCCGTTTGAAACAGTGGCACTGGATAACGTCTCCATAGAACTGGAGGCGGGGGAACTGGTAGCCGTTATTGGGCACACCGGTTCCGGGAAATCTACCTTAATTCAGCATTTTAACGGCTTGTTAAAGCCGACTTCCGGAAAAATCTATGTGGATGGCCAGGATATCTGGGAAAGTAAAAAGACGCTGAAAAACAGTCGCTTTTTTGTTGGCCTTTGTTTTCAATATCCGGAATACCAGTTGTTTGAAGAAACTGCTTACAAAGATATTGCCTTCGGACCAAAGAATCAGAAATTGTCCGAAGAGGAGATAGACCGCAGAGTACACAGGGCAGCAGAGTTTGTCGGCCTGCCGGAAGCGTTATTGGAAAAGTCTCCCTTTGACTTGTCTGGCGGAGAAAAACGCCGCGTAGCCATTGCCGGAGTCATGGCAATGGAACCGAAAGTGTTAATTCTGGACGAACCAACTGCCGGATTGGATCCGCGTGGCCGGGACCAGATCCTGCAAATGATTCGGGACTACCGGGACAATACCGGAAGCACGGTTATGATTGTGTCCCATTCCATGGAAGATGTGGCCAAAATTGCTACCCGTGTTCTGGTTATGAATGACGCCAAAGTGGAGTGTTACGGTACCGTAGAAGAAATTTACCAAAAGGCAGAACGTCTGGTAGAAATTGGACTGGATATTCCGCAGATTACCAAAGTGTTTTTACAACTGAAGGCAAACGGCATTCCCTGCCGTACCGACATTTATACTTTACAGCAGGGCGTGGACGAAGTCCGGCGTCTCTCCGGAAAGGAGGGCGTGTAAATGGCTAAGAATATTACCATCGGTCAGTATTTCCCGGGAAACTCTTTCCTGCATAAAATGGATCCGCGCATGAAGCTGGTGCTAAGCCTTGTCTTCATCATCAGCATCTTCCTTTGCAAAAACTTTGCCTCTTTAGCGCTTATGGTGCTTGCCCTTGGCATTATGGTGGCAGCGTCTAAAGTTCCGCTGAAGACCATTTTAAAAGGCATACGTCCCATTCTGATTATTATTATCCTGACGGCGCTGCTGAACATTTTTTATGTGAAAAAGGGCGCTGTGCTGGTGGATTGGCATTTCATCCACATTACCGCTGGGGGATTGTCTACCGCCATCTTTATGGTGGTGCGAATCCTCTGCCTGATTGTGGCCAGTTCGCTGCTGACATACACTACATCGCCGACCTTAATTACCGACGGCATAGAACGTCTGTTAAGTCCCATTAAGCCTTTGCGAGGCAGTGTCCACACCATTGCCATGATGATGACCATTGCACTGCGGTTCATTCCTACTTTAATTGACGAATTTGATAAGATTACCAGTGCGCAGAAAGCACGTGGCGCAGATCTGGAAACCGGCAATTTGGTGGAACGGGCCAAAGCGTTGGTGCCGGTCTTTATTCCGCTGTTTATCACATCTTTCCGCCGCGCGTATGACTTGGCTTTTGCCATGGAATGTCGTTGTTATCACGGATATGAAGGCAGAACGCGGATGAAGCAGATGAAACTGGAAACCCGGGATTATCTGGCACTGATTTATCTGGTCGTTGTCATTGCCGGTATTGTTGTGCTGAATCATGTTCTGCCGGCGGCCATTTAAAGCGGAGAATGAAACAGAGGAGGGACGCAAGCGTTGCGCAATATTTTAATTACCCTGCGGTTTTTGGGTACGCGGTACCACGGCTGGCAGGTGCAGGAAAACGCCAAAAGCGTCCAGGAAGAAGTACAAAATGCGGTGGAAGCCATTTTTGGCAGCCGGGAAGCACTGACCGGTTGTTCTCGTACAGACAGCGGCGTTCATGCCAACCGTTATTACTGTACGTTACGAACAGGGCGGACCATGGACTGTTACCGGCTGATGGGGGCTTTGAATGCCAAACTGCCGGAAGACATTGGCGTGCTTTCCTGTCAGGACGTACCGGACTCCTTTCATCCGCGATACAGTGCCTGCTCTAAACAATATGTTTACAAAATTTATAACGGACCCGGAAAAGATCCGTTTCTACAGGACAGGGCCCTTGCATATCACCGGCCTATCAATGTGGATTTCTTAAACAAGCAGGCGCAGGATCTGGTTGGTACGCACAACTTCACCTCTTTTTGCGCCAATAAGGAACCGGTGAATGGGAATATTCGTACCGTAAAGCAGGCGTCCGTAACTAGGAAAGGGGACGTAGTCCTTTTTACAGTAGAGGCGGATGGTTTCCTGTACAATATGGTACGCATTATGGTGGGAACTCTCCTTTGGATAAATGAAGGAAAACGGGAAGCAGACAGTATTCCTGCCATTTTAGCAAAAGAAGACCGCACAGCAGCCGGACTGACGGCGCCGGCCTGTGGCTTATATTTAAATCAGGTATTTTACGAAGGAAGTGACACGGAATGAAGCGGATGGCAGCCTTTTTTCAAAAGATCGGCAAATGGTTTGCTAATCTTTGGGCCAGACTGGTTCATTACGTGAAGACCTTTTCCTGGACGGAAGCCAGAAAAAAGACTGCACGGATTATTGCACTGATTTTAGTTATCCTGATGCTGATTCTGGTGGCTTTATCTAATTTCCAGATTGCATCGTTGTCCTCTATGAAGGATAGTGTTGTCAATACGTTTCACTCTATGATGCCGGGCAGCGGATACCCTTATCAGGTCAACTCTGCTGAAGTAGAAAAAGTAGGTTCTATCAGCGGTGACCTTTTCTTACTGGAATCCGGCCGCACGGTTACCTTAAGCGGTACCGCCAAGGAAACTTCGGAAAAGACCCATACGTATGCCAATCCGGCCATGTATTTGAATGACCGCAAAGCTATTGTCTACAACCGCTCCGGCCATCGGTACCGTGTGGAAACCCGGACGGACGTGGTTTATGAAGGAACTACCGAAGACGATGAGGACATCATTACGGCCTGCATTGGGCGCAAAGGCAATATTGCCCTTGCCACCCTGTCTGACAAGGCCACGTCAAGATTAACCGTTTTGAACAAAACGTATAAAAAAACCGAATTTGTCTGGAACTGTGCAGATTACACCATTACCTCCGTGGCCCTTTCGGATAACGGCCGTTACGTGGCGGTTTCCGTCCTTGGTTCCGAGGCAGGGGAAATTTTCTCAAAGGTATATGTTTTTGACTTTTCCTATTCGGATCCGGTTTGCTCCTTTGAATATCCGGGAACGGCCATGATTAGTGTCAATTTTGCCACCAATCATGACGTGGTGGCTATCGGAGACAATAAAATTGCCTTCTTAAAGAATCTGAAGAAAAATCAGGAAACTGACTTAAGTACCAGCACTGTTTCTGCGTTCTGTTATGGAGAAAGCGGAGAAACCATTGTGGTTTTAGCAGAATATGGAAGCTTAAATTCGCAGGTGCTTCGGTGTTATAATCAAAGCGGAAAGGTTTCCTTTGAAAAGAAATATACAGAACAGATTAAATCAGTTACCGCTTCCGACAGCCGGATTACGGTTTTGTGTAATGCACATGTAGACAGTTATGGCATGGGAGGACATCAGTATAAGAGTTATGTTGCCAGCTCCAATGCCATTACCGGTCTCCGCGTAGGAAACCGTACTTACCTTTATGAGTCCGGCAAGATTTCCAAGGCCAAGGAAAAGTATAAAGTAGCAAAGGAGGGATAACAGATGACGGATCTTCTTTTATTGTTGATTTTAGTTTTGACGGTTATTCTTTCTTATCAAAGAGGCGCGTTGGCCTCTTTGTCTGGCTTGGGTTCTTACTTACTTGCTGTTTTTGTAACCTCCCGTTATACTTCCACCGTTGCCGATTTCCTTTATGAAAAAGTGGTGCGTAATATTGCCATAGACCGGATTAAGTCTGCCATTTTTAACGGTAGTGCTTATCATGAGGACAATAAATGGTTTGACTATGTACAGGAAGCGTCTAAAATGAGTACAAAGGCATCTGACATAGCCGAATATATTACGGACCAATATCTTTCCAATGTGTTGCTGCAAATGACCAGTGTCATTGTCAGCGTTCTGCTGTTTGTCATTCTGTCCACTTTGGTCAGTTGGCTACTTGGATTACTGATTAAAGCACTACATCGCACAAAAGGGGTCGGTACCTTGGATCGGATTCTTGGCGGTGTGCTTGGTGTAGTGAAAGGTGGCCTGCTGATTGCAGCTCTGGCACTTGCCTTGTCTTACCTGCGGGATTCCGGTTGGGACGCTCTTCCGGAATCGGTCCAGACCAGCTTAGACAATTCCTATTTTGTCACCCTGGTGCAGGATTATCTGGTTATTGGTGCGTCCAATATAGTACAACCGCGCTGAAAGGCGCTTACGTATAAAGGAGAATTAGTATGAGTAATTTAAGAGAACAGGCCAAACGGTTAACGGATGGGGCCCTGACCGTTCCAAACGCGCTTTCTTTGGTGCGGATTATCCTGGTCCCGGTATTTCTGGTCCTTTTCCTGAAGGAGTCTTATCTGGCCGCTATCATTGTGGTAGCTGTTTCCGGTTTAACAGACTTTCTGGATGGGAAAATTGCACGCAGATTTAACCAGATTTCCAATTTGGGAAAGCTACTGGATCCGCTTGCTGACAAACTGACCCAGATGACCATCGCCATTGCGTTCTTCTTTGCATACCATGGCGCAGAGGATTCTTTACTGCGCGGATTTAGCTGGATCTTCTGGTTTTATGTGGCCAAGGAACTGCTGATGGTAGTGGGTTCCGTGGTTATGCTTTCTATTAACATTATTCCGGGAGCCGCTATTATTTATGGCAAGGTAGCCACCTTTGTTTACTACCTTGTTATGCTTCTTCTGTTAATCTGCAGCCCGGTCTTTGGCCTGACTGCTTCCTTCGGCGCATGGACGCTTCCGTCTGTGGTCGTTGTTATTTTAGTGTCCATTTCGGCTGTACTCACCTTAATTGCCTTTATCTCTTACATGCCTGATATCCTGAAACAGTTGAAAGAGCACAAGGCAAATAAAGCCGACAATAAGGAGTAAACTTCTATGAAACAAGTGCTCTGCACACGCTGCAAGCAAAACCCTGCCGTGGTCTTTGTATCTCGGCTGGATGACGACAAAAACGAGCCAATCGGCTACTGCATCAAATGCGCTGCAGAAATGAATATTGGTCCGGTAAAGCAAATGCTGGATCGCATGGGTTTATCCGAAAAAGATCTGGATCAGGTGTCCGATCAGATGAATGCCATGCTGGGCTTCAATGCAGACGAAGATTTTGAAGAGGGCGGCGCTCCGTCCATGCTGTCCCTGGAAAGCCTGCTTGGAAATATGGGAAACATGGGCAATCTTGGCGAAATGATGAATGCCATCATGAACCCGGACCAGGAAGGGACCGAACAGCTGGAGGCCCTGGAAGAGGCGCCGGGAACCGCCGAAGAGACGGACACCCGTGTTCGCCGTCATCGGAAGCACGGAACCAAAGGACAGCAGAAACGCCGGAAATTTCTTGGACTGTATGCTACTGACCTGACACAGAAGGCCAGAGAAGGCCGAATGGACCGGATTATTGGCCGGGACAGGGAAGTAGAGCGTGCCATTCAGATTCTGTGTCGCCGTTCCAAGAACAACCCGTGTCTGATTGGCGAGCCAGGGGTCGGCAAAACGGCAATTGCCGAAGGACTTGCCCTTCGGATTGCCGAGGGTCAGGTACCTGCCAAGCTGCAGGACAAGGAAATTCATTTGCTGGATTTGACCGCTTTGGTAGCTGGTACACAGTTCCGCGGACAGTTTGAAAGTCGGATTAAGGGCTTAATTCAGGAAGTGAAGGATGAAGGAAATATCATCCTGTTCATTGATGAGGTACACAACCTGGTCGGCACCGGAGATGCAGATGGCACCATGAATGCGGCCAATATTTTGAAGCCTGCTTTGTCCCGTGGGGAAATTCAGGTCATTGGTGCAACTACGTTTACAGAGTATCGCAAGCACATTGAAAAGGATGCGGCTTTGGAACGCCGGTTCCAGCCCATTAAAGTAGAGGAACCGTCCATTGAAGATACCTATCAGATTTTGGTAGGTATTAAGGAATATTACGAAAAATTCCATCGGGTTCAGATCAGCAACAATCTGGTTCATGAAGCGGTAGTGCTTTCGGAGCGGTATATTACAGACCGTTTCTTACCGGATAAGGCAATTGACCTGTTGGATGAGGCCTGTACCACTGCCAATTTACGCAACAAAGCCATCAGCCAGTGCGAAGTAGCTGAGAAAGAACTGGAAGAACAGAAGGCTACTTTGGCAGAGCTGGAAGCAGATACGGAGCATCCGGACTATGAGGAACAGGCAAAGGTAAAATCGGAAATTTCTGCATTGGAGGCACAGCTTCCGGCGTTGCAAGAAGCGGCCAAGAATAATCAGGTTTTGCAGGAGGACCTTGGAAAAGTAATCCAGCTTTGGACCGGTATTCCGGCCAATAAAATTATTGAATCTGATTTGCGGAAGCTGGCCGGTTTGGAAGACGCTTTGGCTGCCCATGTAAAGGGCCAGCCGGAAGCTATCCATGCCGTTGCCAATGCGGTAAAGCGTAGCCGGATTCAGATTAATGCCCGTAGACGGCCGGCTTCTTTTATCTTTGTCGGCCCGACCGGTGTCGGAAAGACCGAACTGGTCAAACAGCTGTCTCTGCAGCTGTTTGATACACCGGAAACGCTGATTCGTCTGGATATGTCCGAATTTATGGAAAAGCACAGTGTTTCCCGCATTATCGGTTCGCCTCCAGGTTACGTTGGTTATGATGAAGCCGGACAGCTGACAGAAAAAGTTCGTCGGAAGCCGTATTCCGTTATTTTGTTTGACGAAATTGAAAAGGCCCATCCGGATGTCATGAACATTTTGCTGCAGATTCTGGATGAAGGACGCATTAATGACGCCCAGGGAAGAACGGTAAACTTTGAAAATACCGTTATCATCATGACCTCTAATGCCGGCAGCTCCGTTAAGGAGACCAGCGTTGGCTTTAATAAGAGCATAGACACTGCCAATAAAGAACATGCCATGAAAGCGTTGCGTCAGTTCCTACGTCCGGAATTTATCGGGCGGGTAGACGAAGTGGTCTTCTTCCGTAACCTGGATGATTCCGATTATGAAGATATTGCACGCCTAATGCTTTCTGAGTTGGAAGAGCCGTTAAAGGATAAGGGCATTACCTTGACCTTTGACGATACGATTCCGGCAGCTTTGCGGGAACGCATGGACAGCAATGTCCGCGGTGCCCGGGATTTACGCAATGTTATTCGCCGCAATGTGGAAGACAAAATTGCCGACTTAATTATTGCTGCAGACGGCGTCAATCCGGCTGGAATTCACCTTTCCCTGGAGGATGGGGAAATTCAGGTAAAGCCTGTTTAATTCCGGCTTTTTTACATTGACAAGCGGCGGTGGTTATGATAATATAATCACCGTCGCGAAAAGATGCGGGTGTAGTTCAACGGTAGAATTCCAGCCTTCCAAGCTGGCTACGTGGGTTCGATTCCCATCACCCGCTCCACTTTTTGACGTTGTATGCGCTAGTAGCTCAGCTGGATAGAGCAACTGCCTTCTAAGCAGTGGGTCAGGGGTTCGAGTCCCTTCTGGCGCGCCATTATATGGTGGGTATAGCTTAGTTGGTTAAAGCGCCAGTTTGTGGCACTGGAGACCGTCGGTTCGAATCCGACTATCCACCCCATTTCAAAAGGTGGCTTTCAGAAAGGCCGCCTTTTCTTTTTTTCAATTGCATTGCCTTACACAGGGGTGTAGCCAAGGGGTTAAGGCAACGGACTTTGACTCCGTCACCGCTGGTTCAAATCCAGCCATCCCTGCCAAACCGTCCGGGATTTCCCGGGCGGTCTTTTTATTGTCTGAATACGCTTCTTATGATAAAATTTAGTAGTTAGAATGCTTGCAGAAAAAAGGAGTGAGCCGCTTGGAATTAGCGTCTGTTTTAAAAATGCTGACGGCTCCCGCCGGTGTATCCGGCAGGGAAACCCAGGCTGCCAAAGTGGCAGCGGAACTCATGAAGCCATTGGTAGATGAAGTTCGGCAGGATTGTCGGGGATCAGTTATTGGTACGTTACAGGGAAGCGGCCCATCCGTTTTATTAGATGCGCATGTAGATCAAATCGGATTTGTCTTAACGGGCATTGCTGATAACGGTTTCCTGAAGTTTGATAAATGCGGAGGACCGGATGAACGAACCCTTGCCGGTATGGAAGTTACTGTACTGGGAAAGGGCCCGGTGTATGGTGTCATTACATCCATTCCGCCGCACCTTGCAGATCCTAAAGACGAAGGTCATGCAAAGAAGGAAACCGAATTGGCCATTGATACCGGTTTAACCAGAGAAGAATGTGAAGCGCTTCTTTCTTTAGGAGATCGGATTGTTCCGAAGAATCACTTTTGCCAGTTGCTTGGTTCAGAAGTTTGTGCTGCAGCTTTGGATGACCGGGCTGGCATTGCGGTATTCCTGCGGGTTCTGGAAATGATCCGGGAACGCACTCTGAATGGTGCGCCAAAGCCGAATTTGTCGGTGCAATTCACCGTGCAGGAAGAATGTGGCGGACATGCTGCGGCAACTGCTGCATTTGCTGCAAATCCGGACATGGCAATTGCGGTTGATGTTAGTTTTGCCTATACGCCCGGCTGCTTAAAGGAAGAATGTGGTTTCATTGGAAAGGGCCCCATGATTGGTGTGGCTCCGGTACTGGACCACAGCATGACACAGGCACTCAAGGCAGTTGCCGGTGCAAAAGAAATTCTGTACCAAATGGAAGTTATGACACGGCGGACCGGAACTCATGCGGATGATATTGCCGTTACCCGGGCCGGTGTGCCGACTGCCCTTGTTTCTATTCCGCTGAAATATATGCACACTCCGGTAGAAGTGGTGGACACCCGAGATCTGGAGTGGACTGCACAGCTGATTACCGAATTCCTTATGACGCTGGCAGAAAAGGCAGAAGGGGGCAGAAACTGATGATGGATTTAGTAAAAGAACTCAGTCTGTTGGATGGCGTATCCGGTCGGGAAAAACCGGTCAGACAGTATCTGATCAATCATCTTCCCGCGGATGTCACTTATTTTGTAGACGCCTTAGGCAACCTGATTTGCCACAAAGAGGGAACCGACGGGAACGGAAAAAATAAAATCATGCTGTGCGCGCATATGGATGAAGTCGGTCTGATTATTACGTATATTACAGACGAAGGATATCTGAAGTTTGATGCCGTTGGTGGCGTAGACCCCGCCATTTTGATTGGCCGCCGAGTGAATTTGGAATCCGGATTGACAGGCGTCATTTCCCTGAAGCATATTCACCTGTGCTCCAAGGAAGAACAGCAAAAAATTCCGGAAATGCGGGATCTGCAAATTGATATTGGAGCCCGTAGCAAAGAGGAAGCAGAGGCCTTTGTAGAACTGGGCAGTTATGCCTGCTTTGCTTCTTCCTTCCTTTCCTTCGGCGATCAAGACCATTACTGGAAAGGAAAAGCCTTGGACGATCGCGTCGGCTGTGCCATTTTGCTGGAGCTGTTGCACCAGAAACAGCAATATTCCTTTGATGCGGTTTTCTCCGTACAGGAAGAGGTAGGCTCCCGCGGGGCCGGCTCCGCCGCATTCCGCCTGCAACCGGATGTGGCTCTGATTCTAGAAACCACTACGGCCGGAGACCTTCCGGACGTGGAAAATGAAAAACGTGCCTGCCTTCTGGGAAGCGGACCGGTAGTTCCTTTTATGGACCGCGGTACGGTGTATGATACCGGACTTTACAAAAGCGCTTTCCAAGTGGCGGAAGCGGAAGGGCTTCCGTGCCAGACAAAAACGGTCATTGCCGGTGGCAATGACTCGTCTTCGGTGCAGGCCGCCGGAGCCGGTGCGCGGGTGCTGGCCCTGTCCGTCCCGACCAGATATTTACACTCTCCGGTTTGCGTTATGGACCAGCGGGACGTACAGGCCACAGCAGACCTGGTCAGTGCATTACTGCCGGTAGTAGCCAATGACTAAACGCCTATGATTACACTATTAGAACAGCCTGCAAAACAACTGCTGCAGGAGATAGAACACTTTTGCGCAGCTTCCTGCTTAGGGGTAAAAGCCATTGGCCCGTTGCTGTCCTACGGAACAGATTATCCGTTTGCAACCTCGTGGGTGCAACAAAATGAAGCGGGGCACCTGACTGCTTTTTGCTCTAAGTTTTATGGAACGGTAACGGCATATCTTGCAGAAACCGCAAGTGCCGCAGATAGGGAAGAGTTGCTTTCCTTTTTGCAGATGATCGGTTATCAAACGCTGATTTCTACACCGGAAGTCACCGGAACAAAAGAAACCGGTTGTTTAATGAAACTGGAAAATGGGAAAGACTGCATCGCCAAAGAAAGTGCAGAATCTGTTTCCTTTTTAGAAAATGAAAACTTGGCAGAGTTTTACGCTCTGTTACAAAAAAACAATCCCGGCTACTTGGGCCAGGATTACGAAGCGTGGCTGGTAGATTTTTCTCACCGCATCCGTCATCAGACGGCACGTTCCGTCCTATTAATGGCAAATCAGTCCGCTTGTGCCACGGCTGCTGCCTTGGTAGTAACCGAACCGGCGGTGTTCTTGGGTGCCATTTCAACCAATGCGGATTGTAGGGGAAAGCATTTTGCGTCAAGCAATATTCGCTACCTGTGCAATGCGTATGCGGACAAGACCATTTATCTTATGTGTAAGCCGGAAAAGCAATGCTTTTATGAAAAGCTTGGCATGATTCGTGTCGGAACTTACGCAGAAAAGGAGAACTAATTATGCTGGAGAAACAATGGAAAGCCATCAAAAGCGGAACCGACATCAGAGGCGTTGCCACCGATGATTTGCCGGAAGAAGCCGTGCAATTAACGGATGAAGTAGCAACAGCTGTCGGTTATGCTTTTCCGGTTTGGCTGGAAAAGAATGCCACCAAGACCCGGGATCGGTATACCGTTGCCGTTGGACATGATTCGCGTATTTCCGCGCAACGTCTGAAAACAGCACTGGTACAAGCCCTTTTGGACAGTGGCGTTAACGTAAAAGATTGCGGCCTTGCCACCACGCCGTCCATGTTTATGACAACGGTAGATTTTGATTGCGATGCAGCAATTGAAATTACGGCAAGCCATCATCCTTTTAACAGAAACGGCTTTAAATTCTTCACCAAGCAGGGTGGTATTGACGGAAAACAGGTGGAAGAAATTTTGCAATTGGCGCAGGATGGTGCCAAAGTAACGGCAGCAGAACCCGGCACCTGCGAAGTTTGTGATTACATGAACCAATACGCCCGGACCTTGCGGGAAAAGATTTGTGAAGGCGTAAATGCAGATGATTATAACCGCCCTTTGCGGGGCTTCCATATTGTAGTAGATGCCGGTAACGGTGCCGGTGGTTTTTATGCCACCAAGGTGTTGGAACCGCTTGGTGCTACCATTACCGGTAGTCAGTTCTTGGAACCGGATGGATACTTCCCAAATCATATTCCCAACCCGGAAAACGCCGCGGCCATGGATTCTATTTCCAAGGCAGTGGTTAATCATCAGGCAGATTTAGGCGTCATCTTTGATACGGATGTAGACCGCGCCGCCTGTGTTGCTGCAGACGGACGGGAAATCAACCGGAATGCCTTAATTGCACTGGCCTCCTGTATTGCTCTGGAAGGGAATGAAGGCGGTACCATTGTTACCGATTCCGTTACGTCTTCCGGTTTAAAAACCTTTATTGAAGATCATTTGGGTGGAAAACATCACCGCTTTAAACGGGGATATCGCAATGTTATTGACGAATGCATCCGCCTGAACAGGGAAGAATGCACTAACTCGCCGCTGGCCATTGAAACCTCCGGTCACGCTGCTTTGCGGGAAAACTACTACCTGGATGATGGCGCTTATTTAATGACCAAAATCATTATCAAAGCTGCAGTCCTTCGAAAAGAAGGCAAAACCCTGGATCAGCTGATTGCTGACCTGGCGGAACCGGCAGAAGAAAGGGAATACCGCATCAAGATTTTAACACCGGATTTCCGCAGTTACGGTGAAAAGGTCATTGCAGACCTGGAAGAATTTATCAAACAAAATCCGGCTTATCAACCGGCAGATGACAATAGAGAAGGTTTCCGCGCCACCAAGACAGACGTAGATGGTTGGTTTTTACTCCGGTTGTCAGTCCATGATCCTATCCTTCCATTCAATTTGGAAAGCAATACCGAAGGCGGCGTAGAAAGTATGCTGTCCGACTTGAAGAAATTCTTAGAACAGTATTCCGAATTGGATTGCAGCTGCTTGGAACAGTAAGGAATCTGCCATGGAATTACAAAAATTACTGGAACAGGTGGCAGATGGGTCGGTAAGCCCACAAGCCGCTTACAACCAATTAAAGCAATTACCGTATGAGGATTTGGGTGGCTTTGCGTGTCTGGACCATCATCGAACCCTTCGCACCGGGTTTCCGGAAGTGGTTTTTTGTCAGGGCAAAGAAGTGGACCAGTGTGCTTCCATTTTTGAACATTTATATCAGAAAAGTGGCTTAGTACTGGGTACCAGAGCCTCAAAAGAACAATATGATGCTGTTAAAGCATTGCTGCCGGAAGCAGAATTTCATGAAAGTGCAAAATGCATTACGGTAGGAACGCCGGAAAACACGGTCGGCGCAGTAGCCGTTTGTACGGCCGGAACAACGGATATTCCGGTGGCAGAAGAAGCTGCCATTACCGCCTTTATGTGTGGTTCCAATATCATTCGTTGTTATGATGTTGGAGTGTCTGGCCTGCATCGCTTACTGGGGCATTTAGACGACATTCGTTCTGCCAGATGCATTGTTGCCATTGCCGGTATGGAAGGGGCTTTGGCCAGTGTCATTGGCGGACTGGTAGACGTTCCTGTTATTGCCGTTCCTACCAGTGTAGGATATGGCGCCAACTTTGGCGGACTGTCTGCTCTACTTGCTATGCTGAATTCCTGCGCCGCGGGGACCGCCGTTGTCAATATAGATAACGGCTTCGGCGCCGGTTATTTGGCAGCTAAAATTAATGGGCAAAAAGATGGTTAATGGGTTTAGCTTTAGCCATGCAAAGCTCAGCAACACCCATGAAATAGGAGAAAATGAATGAAAACCTTATTATTAGACTGTGCCTCCGGCATTGCCGGAGACATGACTGTGGCTGCACTGCTTGATCTTGGTGCGGACTGGGACGGTCTTCAACAAGTTCTGACTGACCTTCTTCCGGAATGCCGTTTTCAACTGCAAACAGTACAGCGGCAGGATGCTCTTGCAAAAGATTTTGATGTGCAATTGCCGACCGGACACAAGCATGCGCATGAAGTAACAGAGCATCATCACCACGAACACTTGCATGCAGCAGAAAGCAGAAATTTACAGGACGTTCTTACCTTGATTCAAAGTTCTAAGTTGTCTGTGCAAGCCAAAGCTACTGCAGAAAAAATCTTTCGCATTGTAGCGGAAGCAGAGGCAACTGTACACCAAAAGCCACTGAATGAAGTTCACTTTCACGAAGTGGGCGCGGCAGATTCCATTGCGGACATCTGCGGTGTGGCATATTGTTTGGATAATCTTGGTATTGAAAAGGTACTGGCCACACCGCTGGCGGAAGGCACCGGAACGGTGCTTTGCCACCATGGCCGCTTGCCGGTACCGGTTCCGGCCACCAAGGCCATTACAGACTGGTATCAGGTGCCGGTTTATCAAACAGACAACAATGGAGAAATGGTGACCCCAACCGGAGCCGCCATTGTGGCCGCCTTAGCTGAAATCTACGTTTCCGCGGCAGATTATCCGGCCTTGCAAGTCGGATATGGTGCTGGGAAACGGGTCTTCAAGCAACCGAATCTGCTGCGTGCCATTCTAATTGAAAAAAGCCTAATGGATGAAAATCCGTAAGAGAAGAGGCCTGACTATGCAATATCATGATAATGTCATTGTCCTGGAAACCAATCTGGACGACTGTACCGGAGAAGCATTAGGTTACACCATGGATCTGTTGGAACAGCAAGGTGCACTGGATGTGTCTTATACTCCTATTTATATGAAAAAGAACCGCCCTGCCTATGCTTTAAAAGTCATTTGCAGGCCGGAGCAGGAAGAAACATTAATTCACACCATCTTCCGGGAAACTGGTGCCATTGGCTTACGAAGAACACCTACTGAGCGCGTCATCATGGACCGAGAACCCACGACTGTGGTAACCCCATATGGCCCTGTGGCTGCCAAAAAATGCACATATCAGGACATCCAAAAGACCACCGTTGAATACGAAAGTGCAAAAAAGCTTGCAGAAGCAAACCAAATTCCATTACCGGAGATTTTACACCCGAACAAATAACCCAGCATTTTTATTTTTCATAAATTCTTGTAAGAAGAGCAGAGTTGTACGATGCGAACAGCTCTGCTCTTCTTTGCAACCTATTTTGACTTTGAGTTATTTGAAAATAATGTAACATATCAGAGCTTTATACAAATCGGGAAAGTGCACTTTGTGCATAAATCCAATTTTGTTTTTACGGAAAACATTATTGTAGACTTTTTTGTTTTTATAAAATACAATCAAATTGAACGGAAGCGCTTCATAAATCGTTGTTTGCATTTTTTCAAATTGAGCTCGTGAGGAGATGCAGATAGTAAGAAGGGGAGGAACTTTTTATGAATAGGTCGCTGAAGAAGAAAAAATATTGGCGAATCATAGCAGTAAGTTTGATTGTAATACTTCTCGCAAGTATTGTTTCTGCTGTTGTTAAAACAAACGCAGGCAAAACACTGATTAGAGAAGTGAATATCAATGCTCGTGGCGGTACTTTGTCCGGTATTCTATACATTCCTAAGGATGCTCTTGAAAACGACGGGAAAGGAAATTATGAATCTCCTCGTCCGGCAATTATTTTAAGCCATGGATATTTGAATAGTAACCAAATGCAGGATCCTAATGCAATTGAATTGTCCAGACGCGGATTTGTTGTATTCTCTATGGATATGTATGGACATGGAAATTCTGATTTATCCAATGCTTCTGACGATCCAACTGGAAGTGGGGCAGTTTTAGGAGCTTTGGATGCATATAACTATGTGCGAGAGTTACCGTATGTTGATGCAACGCGCATTGGTATTGCAGGACATTCTATGGGCGGTATGAATACAGGAAACGCTGTTGCTCTGACGTCTGGATTTTATACAGAGGCAGATATGTTGCTTAATCTGCTACATGATGAATTTGGTATAAGCATTACTGCCGAACAGGTTGCTGAACAAAATCCGGATGCTATTGCTGCAGAATTGCCAGACTATGAGCGTGGTCAATATGAAACTCGGCGAGGAGAAATTTTAAAGGAAGCATCAGAACGTCCTATTGCGGAATTGTATATGGGTTCTGGTCCGGGTTTCGCAGGATTGACAAAGGCACATCAGGTTGAAGTTGCTGGTAATACCGTATGGCGTGATTTACAGGCTAATGTGGGTGTCAGCATTGGACTTTATGAAGAAAATTCTTGGCTAATGTTTTCGGCGAGTGACGATAATATCAATTCTGCAAAGCAGATTCCGGAAACAACAGTAGCAAAAGTGCTTTTTGGCACACTGGAATCTACGGTTGAACGTGAAACATGGTATACATTAAATCTGTCTAAAAATGAAGCACAGATACAGAGTACAAAACTGGGTAATTTCTATTCAACCACACCAGATAATGCAGAACTGCGACAGGCAATTGAAAACCGTAGTGCACGTGTTATCATTCAACCGGCAGAAATTCATGCGGGAAATCATTTTTCTTTTAAGACAACCAGCTTTGTTGTTCAGTTTTTCACTGATGTAATGAATTATAACAATGGGGAACTTACAGATGGAGCAGAGCCTATTGCAGCCAAAAAATCCATATGGATTATCAAAGAACTAGCAAATGGACTTGCTCTGGTTGCTATGCTTATCTTTGTATATGCCTTGGCTGCACTTTTGCTTGAAACACCGTTCTTTACTTCTTTGCGCAAAAAGCCGCAAGAAGCACTTATGAATAAAAATGATCGTGGATTTTGGAGTACAAGTATAGTGCTGGCTCTTGTTCAGGGACTTAGCATCATTCCTTGTTTTATTGTAGGCGGTGCGTCAACTTCCTACGCGGGAGACAAAGGAATTGTTTCATGGAACTGGCTATTCAGTCAGGAAATGGCAAATCGTACCATGATTTGGGCACTTTTTAATGCCTTGATTGCACTGATTTTACTTTTTGTCCGTCATCGTCGTGCGAAAAGTGATAATTTAAAGTTTGTAGAACGTTATGGCATAAAAATCAAGGCAAAAGAGTTTGGAAAAACTGCTCTGTTAGCACTACTTGTCTTTGTTGGTTCTTACAGTCTGGTCCTTCTTTCTAGCTTTTTCTTTGCTAAATCGGATTTCCGTTTATGGGTAATTGCCGGTCGTGTTATGACAAAGACACAGTTTTTAACCTGGGCAGGGTATTTGGTATTTTTCCTTGCTTTCTATTTAATTAACAGTATAGTAGTCAATTCTGGGCAGATGCGTAACATGAGTGCTACCAAAAATCTGATCATTTGTGCCTTGTTTAATGGCGCCGGTGTCTTTGTTTTTGAAGTGTTTGTTTATGCCTATGAGTTAATTACCGGTCAAATGGTATGGTACAGTTTTGGAAAAGATTATTTCCTTTATGCTGTAGTTCTTTATCCAATGATTGTTGTGCTTCCGTTAGCTGCAGTTTATGGTCGCAAACTTTATGAAAAGACGGGTAGTGTCTGGCTTGGCTCCTTAATTAATACAATGATATTTACGTGGCTTGTAGTCGGCAATACTTGTTATCATTACAGTATGTTGATTTCGTAATTTGACTTTCCTTTTTTTCGATGCTATAATCACGGCAGAGAAAGGCTAAGAAGGGAGCAATGCAACTTGCATTGCTCCCTTTCTTTAATAAAAGGAGAAAGAAAAATGACTGAGACAAATGAAACAGCCTGGATGGGTAAATATCGAGATTTAGTTGAAAGTATTATTTTCCTTTGTAATCGGTCAGCTACTCGTTTTAATATGCCACAGTACTACAATACGTCTGTCCCCTTAACGGCAATACAGATACAAATTATAGAATATGCATTGGAAGATAAAAATGAAAAAATGAGTGAATTAGCAGAACGTATTGGTATTACTCGTGGGGCTTTTTCCAATAATGTTACTAAACTGGTAGCATTAGGCTTAATAGAAAAAGAACATCGCGGTAGCAATCAAAAGGAACTCTTTATTACTGTAACGGAGAAGGGACGTCAAGAATATAAGAATTATGCGAAGTTAGTTTATGACCTAACCTTTCGCCAAATCTTTTCTATGGCAGACGAACTGCCACCGGAGTCTATAACTGCTTTTCAAAAAATGATGAAGACTTTTGCAGATACGTTAGTGTAATCTCTGAATTTGCGGATTTAGAAAATCTTTGTAAGAAAAAGCAGGACTGCATAATATATGCAGTCCTGCTTTTGTAATCAGAAAATTACACTTTGCACGCGTTGATTTCGTTGAATACGCAAATAGATCAAGCGTCATTTTCCAGCAGGTAAATACCAGAGCTGAGAACAACTACTTCTTTGTCTCCAATGCGGAGGAAGCGGAGAACGCCTTCTTCAAACTTTTTATAATCTGTTGCTGTGTAGTTTTCCAGGTTAATCTTTTTGATATTCTGGGAAGTTTTGCAGCAGACATAAAGATCATTGTCTATGCGAGATACGGACATAGGTCTGCCCAGAGCGGAGGTGTCCAGACCACCAATGCGGAAATCTACCCGTTGTAACTTGGTAGAGTACCGTACAATGGCATTCTGGTCCGGTACGGCACACCAAATGTTGGTGTTGTCTGGAGCACAGGAGCGAAGGGCACAGTCGTGATAGAGTAAATCGCCAGTCCAGATGAGGGTTCCGTTGACATCAAAGATGCCCATTTCTCCGGTAGGGAAAACCAGGTTGGTGAACTCTGCCGGGGTTTCACAGACGGCACAGGAAATGTAATCCTGCACCTGTGGAACAATTTCCTTGTAGGCAGGTCCGAATTTACAGGCGCAGTAGAAATCTTTCTTTACCCGCTGTACCACCTGCTTCTCCAAGTGATAAAACTGGAAGGAAATGCGTAATTTGCCACGATCATCCTTGCCATCCGGAGTGACGATTACGAACCCTTCCGGATGTGCCACAATGTCCAGCGGCATGTAATCTAAAATTTGTTTCATAAAGGTACTCCTAGGGTTAATCTGCGTTATAAACCTGATAGCAAAGCGTCATAAGGCTGTCATTCAGGTGGACATTTTCTACGGAAATATTTGGATACTTTTCCTGGATATTGTAATGGGAGAAGTTCCAGAAGCCCTTTACGTTGCAACGAACCAGAGTGTCAACTACTTCTTCTGCCGCGTTGGTAGGAATACAGAGAATGGCCATATCCACTGCATTTTCCTTGCAAAAGTCTTCCAGATAAGCGGAGGAGCGAACCGGAAGGCCGCCAATCAGCTGGCCGGACAGACTTTCGTTCTTGTCAAAGATGCCGATGAGCTCAAATCCGTGCGATTCAAAATCCACCTGATTTGCCATAACGTGACCTAAGTTGCCGGCACCTACCAAAATAGCTTTAAAGCCGTGATTCAGTCCTAAGATTTTACCAATTTCTTCATGCAGGCTTTCAATATTATAGCCATATCCCTGTTGACCAAACCCTCCGAAACAGTTCAGGTCCTGACGAATCTGGGAAGCGGAGAGGCCCATACGTTCTGCCAGTTCGCGACTGGAGATGCGGACAATGCCTTGTTCCTGTAAGGTTCCGAGGAAACGGTAGTAACGAGGCAGACGTTTGATGACGGAGATAGATACATACTTAGATCCCATAACGGTGTCTCCTTTACTTTAAGATAATGCTTGAACGGTTTCCATAACGTAATCGGCAAACTGATGACAGGTGGCGCCGTCGGTGTTGCCGGTAACAACCACTTTCTTTTCGGTTTCGGTGCAAATCTGCATTGCTTTGGCAAACAGGTCTGCCTTTTCCGTCAGACCAATGTGCCGCAGCATCATTTCGGTGGCCTTGAAGAGGGAGGACGGGTTAGCGTAGTCCTGAATGCCGTCTTCAATCATGCGAGGTGCAGAGCCGTGGATGGCTTCAAACATGGCATATTTGTCACCGATATTGGCGGAACCGGCTGTGCCGACGCCGCCCTGAATCTGCGCAGCTTCATCTGTAATGATGTCTCCGTACAGGTTCGGCAAAACAAATACCTGATATCCGGTACGGAATTCCGGGTTAATCAGATTGGCCGTCATGATGTCAATGTAGTAGTCATCTGCAGTAATGCCCGGATATTCTTCTGCAATTTGGTGGCAGATTTCAGAGAATTTGCCATCGGTCTTTTTCATGATATTGGCTTTGGTAACAATGGAAACATTCGTTTTACCGTTGGCCTTGGCGTAATCAAAGGCAGCGCGGGCAATCCGTTCGGTTCCCGGATTGGTGGTTACCTTGAAGTCAAAGGCAAGCTTACCCGGAATTTCTACGCCTCTGGAGCCCAGAACATATTCTCCTTCGGTGTTTTCGCGGAAGAACATCCAGTCAATGTTTAATTCCGGAACAGAAACTGGACGGCAGTTGGCATACAGATCCAGTTCCCGGCGAAGGCATACGTTGGCGCTTTCCATGGTGCCGCCCTTCGGGGTAGTGGTGGGTCCTTTCAGAAGGACATCACAGGTTTTAATTTCTGCCAGAACATCGGCCGGAACGGCTTCGTTTTTGGCGATTCGGTTTTCAATGGTTAAGCCCTCAATGGTCTTTAAAACAATTTTCCCGGAAGCAATTTCATCGGCAATCAGGTAGTTTAAAACCCGCTCCGCTTCTGCAGTCAGAATGGGGCCAATGCCGTCTCCGCCGGCCAGACCAATGACAATCTGGTCTTTGCTGGCAAAGTCCGTCTTACCGGCGTCTTCTGCCATTTTATCAGACCGTGCAATCTGCTGTTCCAACAGTTCTTTAAACTGTGCAACGGCTTGTTCTACATAATTTTCCATGGGAAACACTTCCTTTAGTTTAAGCTGTTTTTCTTGGTGTACTGCAGCAGGTCTCCTGCCTTCAGAATTTCTTTCTGCCGTTCGGTGAAGGAGGCAACCAGAGGAATGGTAATACCCTTGGTTTCATTCTTCAGGAGGATTTCACCGGAATCCAGACCGGCAAAGACATCAGACAGAACCAATTGGTCTCCCTGATCAATCTTGTCATAATCTTCCGGATTCTGGAAGGTCAGCGGCATAATGCCGGCGTTAATCAGGTTGGCTGCATGAATACGAGCAAAGCTCTTGGTAATAACGGCTTTAATGCCCAGATAAAGCGGAACCAGTGCGGCGTGTTCACGGGAGGAACCCTGGCCGTAGTTGCTGCCGCCGATAATGAAGCCTTTGCCTTCTTTTTTGCAATTTTCGGCAAAGTGTTCATCACACTGACGGAAGCAGAACTGGGACAGCTTCGGAATGTTGGAACGGAACGGAAGAATTTTGGCACCGGCCGGCATGATATGGTCGGTGGTAATGTTGTCTCCGACCTTCAAAATGGCCTTGGCAGAAATTTCATCTGTCAGAACATTGGAATCCGGGAACGGTTTGATATTCGGTCCGTATTGAATTTCTACAGTAGCGGCTTCTTCCGGAGAGGCCGGGAGTTCAATGCAGTTGTCGTTGACCAGGAAGGTTTCCGGCAGGGTGATGACAGGCGCTTCACCAAGGTCTCTTGGGTCGGTCAGGTAACCGGTCAGGGCAGAGGCAGCGGCCACTTCCGGAGAAACCAGATAAATACCGGCATCAGCAGTACCGGAACGGCCTTCAAAGTTCCGGTTAAAGGTACGAAGGGAGATCCCCTTGGAATTCGGAGATTGGCCCATTCCGATGCAAGGACCACAGGCGGATTCCAAAATGCGGGCGCCGGCGTCAATGATGTCGGCAAGAGCACCGTTTCTGGCAATCATGGAAAGTACCTGCTTGGAACCCGGTGCAATAGACAGGCTGACGTTTTCGGCCACTTTCTTGCCCTTCAGAATGGCAGCAACCTTCATCATGTCAGACAGGGAAGAGTTGGTGCAGGATCCGATGGAAACCTGATCAATCTTAATTTTTCCAATTTCACGGACGGTCTTTACGTTGTCCGGCATGTGTGGCATGGCAGCCATTGGCTCCAGCTTGGACAGGTCAATGTCAATGACTTCGTCATAAACAGCATCTTCGTCTGCTGCCAGCGGAATCCAGTCTTCTTCACGACCCTGGGCTTTCAGAAATTCTCTTGTAATTTCATCAGAGGGGAAGATAGAGGTGGTGGCGCCTAATTCCGCACCCATGTTGGTAATGGTGGCACGTTCCGGAACGGAAAGAGTGGCAACACCAGGACCGGCATATTCTACAATTTTACCGACACCGCCTTTTACAGACAGGCGACGGAGTACTTCCAAAATAACATCTTTTGCAGCAACCCACGGGGAAAGCTTGCCGGTCAGGTTAACCTTCAACATTTTTGGCATGGTGATGAAGTATTCTCCACCGCCCATGGCAACAGCAACGTCTAAGCCACCGGCGCCCATGGCCAGCATGCCGATTCCGCCACCGGTCGGGGTGTGGGAGTCGGAACCAATCAAGGTTTCACCGGGTACGCCAAAACGTTCCAAATTGACCTGATGGCAGATACCGTTTCCGGGGCGGGAAAAGCGAATACCACGTTTTTTGCACACGCTCTGGATGAACCGATGGTCATCTGCGTTTTCAAAACCGGTTTGCAGGGTGTTGTGGTCAATATAAGCAACCGAAAGCTCGGTTTTTACGCGATCAATACCCATGGCTTCCAGTTCCAGGTAAGCCATTGTGCCGGTAGCATCCTGTGTCAGAGTCCGGTCAATCCGGAGTCCGATTTCGGAGCCTTGTACCATTTCACCTGTAACCAGGTGGTTTTTGATAATCTTTTGACTGATTGTATAGCCCATTTGAAAATCTCCTAAGCATACTTATTCATTTTTTTAACAATCTCAATTATAAATAATGTAATAGAGAACGTCAATTCTTTCACGAACTAATGGAAAAAGTGTGTAAAGAATTCTAAAAATAAGGAGATAGTGGTCAGCTTTTCTTGTCACTTCCAACAACGAACACAATATATTGCGATTGCAACTTGCTTTTGCTATACTATAAGCCGTATATCTGAGAGTCTGCCCGGCAGATTTTCCTATGATAAAGGAGATAGTATATGGAGTACATAAAAGCAATTATTCTTGGAATTGTTCAGGGTTTGACCGAATTTTTGCCCATTTCCAGTAGCGGCCATTTGTCCCTGTTTCAGCACTTTATGGGAATGAGCGGTGAAGGCTCCTTAATGCTGACGGTTTTCCTGCACATTGGTACGTTAATTGCCGTAGTTGCTGTTTACTATAAAACCTTCTGGAAATTGCTGAAGGAAATCGGCTTTTTCCTGCGGGATCTGTTTACCGGGAAGCTGTTCCGGAAGGATCAGGAAATAACAGACGGTCGTCATCTGTTATACATGATGTTTATTTCCTGCCTGCCGCTTTTGCTGCTGGTGGTTCCGCTTGGCGGCGATACGAATCTGAAGGATTACGTAGAACGCTTTTCGGAAGATAATGATATTTTGCTGGAAGGCTTTTGCTTCCTCTTTACGTCCGCTTTGTTGTTTACCGGTGTGTACGTATCTCGCACGGCAAAGAACATCCGTTCCAGAGTGGAAATGAAGGATGCCTGGGTAATTGGCTTTGCTCAGGTTTTGGCAGCGGCATTCCCAGGTGTTTCCCGCTCCGGCTCTACCATTTCCGCAGGTATGCTGCGTGGGGTGAACAAAGATGTTATGGTGGAATATTCCTTTGTTTTGGGAACTCCGGCCGTACTGGCAGCCAGTCTGGTAGAAATGAAGGATGCCGTAGAAGGCGGTCTGGTTGGAATCACCGTTGGACCTTTGCTGGTTGGCGTAATTACTGCTGCGGTTTTCGGTATTCTGGCCATCAAACTGTTGAAGTGGATGGTAAACAAAGATAAATTTACCTTCTTTGCGTATTATTGCTTAATTCTGGCAACCCTGACCATTGCAGCCGGTTGCTATGAACACGTAACAGGCAATTTGCTGCAGTTTTAAATAAACATTTTACAGAAAAGTTTTACATGAATTTTTGAGGTGAGTAACGAATGGCAACTTCCCAAAAGAAAACCGGGAAGAAAACCGGCAGCACAGCGGCCAAAAAACGGCCGGCGTCCAAGTCCGGCACCAAAAAAAATACAACAGCCAAAGGAAGACAGACCAAAGCCCAGGCCAAAGAGGCGGAGCAGCGCCAGATGGGTGCAGTTATCCTCTTTGGTGTAGCACTTTTAATGCTCTGCATTGCCTTTATTCCCGGCGGCGGAGCCTGGGGTGCTTTGCAATACTTCTTCTTCGGCTGCTTTGGTATTGGATTCTATATCTGGCCATTTGTACTGGCATACGTTGCTTTTATGGCTTCGCTACAGAAGGATTATCGCAATTTAAAAGTACAGGTGGTAGAGGTAGCCATCTTCATTTGGCTGATTTGTACTGCTGTCTTTATCGGATATAACGCAGAAGACATGGTTGGTGGCTTTGAACAGGCCATAAAAGAAGCGTATCAGGCCGGCGGGGTGCACACCAATGGCGGCGTGTTCGGCGCTGTGCTGGGTGGCTTGTTCCTGCTGCTGACCGGGAACGCAAAAGTGCCTGCCATGGTGGTTACCATTATTCTGCTTCTTCTTGTTCTGATGCTTTTAACTGGAACCACGCTGAACCGGCTGGCAAAGAATATTGCTTCCCCGGTCAAGAAGGCAGGAGAAGCCACGAAAGAATCTTATGAGCAGCGTGCCGCTGCCAACGAGGAACGTCAGCAACAGCGCGCCGAACGCGCCGCCGCCAAGCGCCACGCCGGATACCGCTTCAATCCAGATGTAGACTTGGGACCGGAGTTCCACGGAGCGGATGTGGAAGAAACTTCCAACACCGCCGGGAAATCCGGCAGAAAGGGCAAAAAAGTGGCGGCCGGAGCAACTGCTGCAGCTACGGCAGCCTCGGCTGCTTCCGTTGCTGAAAAAGTTGCTGATACTGCTGCTGTTGTAACGGAAGCAGAAGCTGCCGCACCGGCTCCGGTTAAATTAGATGATATTGTGGCCAAAGCTGCCAGAAGAACTTCGCAACCGAAAACAACGGATGCTGACACAGACGCGGGCAAAAAGACAGAGGAGACAACCCCGGCTTCATTAGAAAAGGAAGATACGTCCGGGTATCGCCTGCCTCCGCTTGACTGCCTGAAGCCACCAAAGCTTTCTCTTGGCGGTTCTTCCGAACAAGAACTGCGGGACAATGCACAGAAGCTGGTAGATGTCCTCCGCAGCTTTGGCGTGGAAACTACTATTGTAGACATTGCCAGAGGACCGTCGGTAACTCGGTATGAACTGGCCCCGGCAGTGGGCGTCAAAATTTCTAAAATTACCGGCCTTGCAGATGACATTGCTCTGAATTTGGCGGCTACCGGTATCCGGATTGAAGCTCCTATTCCGGGAAAAGCCGCAGTTGGTATTGAAGTTCCCAATAAAACGCGGGAAACTGTTACTTTACGGGAAATTCTGGAATCGGATACTTACAAGAAGGGCACCAAAAAGAGCCTTCTGAACGTAGCCCTTGGCCGAGATATTTCTGGGAACAGCTGTGTGGCAGATCTTGCTAAAATGCCGCACTTGCTGATTGCCGGTACCACCGGCTCCGGTAAATCTGTCTGCTTAAACGCCATGATTTTATCCATCCTGTACAACGCCAAACCGGATGAGGTAAAAATGATCATGATTGACCCCAAAAAGGTTGAATTCTCCGTTTACAACGGGGTTCCGCATTTGCTGGTCCCGGTTGTTTCCGAGCCCAATAAAGCGGCCGGTGCATTAAGTTGGGCCGTAAAGGAAATGTTGAAGCGGTATCGGATGTTCTCTGAAAATAACGTCAGAGATATTGCCGGATACAACGAACTGGTTTCCATGGATCCGGAAAAGGGCAAAATGCCGCACGTGGTTATCTTTGTAGATGAGTTGGCCGACTTAATGATGGCAACGCCGAAAGAGGTAGAAGATTCCATTTGCCGTCTGGCCCAGATGGCCCGAGCTGCCGGTATGCATCTTGTTATTGCAACACAGCGTCCTTCCGTAGACGTTATTACCGGTCTGATTAAGGCCAACATTCCAAGCCGACTGTCTTTGTCTGTTTCTTCTGCCGTGGATTCCCGTACCATTCTGGATATGGCAGGCGCAGAAAAACTGCTTGGCAACGGTGACTTACTCTTTAATCCTATCGGCTGTTCCAAGCCGGTTCGTATTCAGGGCTGCTTTACCTCTGATTCCGAAGTGGAAGAAGTGGTAAACTACATCAAACAGCAGGGCGATGCAAAATACTCTGATGAAGTTATCAAGGATATTGAAGACGCTGCCAAAGCGGCAGATGCCGCCAATGACAAAGCCTCCGGCGGCGTGAATGCACCTTCCGGACAGGATGACGGTGACATTCTTCTTCCAGATGCCATTCGCGTTGTTATTGAAGCCGGACAGGCAAGCACTACATTAATTCAGCGCAAACTGAAGGTTGGCTATGCCCGTGCAGGCCGGATTGTGGATGAACTGGAAGAACGTGGCGTCATCGGTCCATATGAAGGCTCTAAACCACGGAAGGTTTTAATGACAAAAAATCAGTGGCTTGAAATGAATGCTATGGCGGATGCAGCGGATGATGGAACTGCGGCAGCCATAGAACTTGGGGTGGAAGACCACCAGGTACCACCACAGGATTTGCCGTTCTCCAATTAAAGCCAGATTAACATCCAATGGAAAACCAATACAATTGCGTGAGGTCTGTTTTTAAACAGACCTCATTTTTATTTTTATTGTTGCTGTTCTATGTTCTAATTTAGTTCTTTTCCAGATTCCTGTTTTGCTTTCTGCTTCCTTTTTTATGCTTGCTTTTACGCTTATTCTTTGTAAGGTGCCGCCAAAGCGCCGACAGGGACCGTTCATGCGCCATCATTTTGTGAAATAAAAAAAAGTGCGCTACGCTCTGTTTGGTGATGATCATGCAAAGAAACGGACTGCAAAAAAACAGATTGCAAAAGAAAAACCTACCAAAAGAAAAAGTAAAAATTTTAAAAAGCAGAACAAAGAAATTTGAGCACATAAAAACCCGTGTGCTCGGTTTGGGCTTGGCGCTGGCCCTGTTGCTGTCGGCGCTCTTTACGTATGGCCCAAAACACCTGCCACACGTTCCCACCTGGGAACAGGTGTATGCTGTTTTGGGCCTCGGCAGTGACAACCTTTGCTATCAGTATCCTTTTGTCATCTGTTTCCTTTCCGTTGGACAGGGGGACTGTACCCTGATTCGCGCGGAAGACCAAATTGTTTTAATTGACACGGGTCCTTCCGGACAGGAAGAACGGATTCAGTCCCAACTGTCCAAACTGGAAGCAGATGACATAGATTATTGCTTTATAACACATCCTCATGAAGACCACCTGGGCAGTCTGACAGAACTATTGGGCGCTGTTTCCATCCATCAATTGCTGCTGACAGGGGAGGGCTATCCCGGAACACTCTATCAGCTGGCCAAAGAGAAGAACACCACAATAGAACAGCCAAACCTGGGACAAGCCTATGAAATCGGAGGAAGCCATTTTGTTGTAATGGGGCCAAGCTTCTTTGGCTCAGATGAAAACAACAACTCTTTAATTCTGAGGATTGAGTATGGCGCCTTTTCCTTCCTGATTACCGGAGACGCAGAAACAGAAGAAGAACAATCTCTTTCCGGCGAGTTAGCTTCCACCGTTCTGAAAGTGGGCCATCATGGTTCCAAAACCTCTACCAGTGCGGCTTTCCTTCGTAAAGTCAAGCCACAATACGCAGTAATTTCCTGCGGAAAAAACAATGATTACGGGCATCCGCATCAGGAAACTTTGGATCGCTTGGCAGAAAGTAGCGTAGAGGTGCATCGCACGGACGAAGAGGGGACAATCATTTTTGCTACCGACGGAACGGAACTTTATACAAATCAGGCCGCATAAGATAAGGATTTTTCTTGATTTCAAGGAGCAGTCTTGTTATAATGTCAGAGCAAATCGCACGTAAGGTGTTGAGCGCTTTCCTGCATTGCCTGGAAGAAATGGCAGTGTTACGTGCTTTTATAACCTTGCGGAGGTTCAATTTTAAGGAGGAAAAAATCTATGTCAGTCGTTTCTATGAAACAATTATTGGAAGCCGGTGTTCATTTCGGACATCAGACCAGAAGATGGAACCCGAAGATGGCAGAATACATCTTCACCGAACGGAACGGAATCTACATCATTGACCTGCAGAAGACCGTTAAGAAGCTGGAAGAAGCTTACAACGTAGTCAGAGACATTTCCGCAGAAGGCGGCACTGTTCTGTTCGTTGGTACCAAAAAGCAGGCTCAGGATTCCATTAAGGAAGAAGCCACTCGTGCCGGCATGCCGTATGTAAACGCTCGTTGGCTTGGTGGTATGCTGACCAACTTCAAGACCATTAAGAACCGCATTAAGAGACTGGAACAGCTTCGTGCCATGCAGGAAGACGGCACCTTTGATCTTCTGCCGAAGAAGGAAGTTGCCAAGCTGGAACTGGAAATTGAAAAGCTGGAAAAATTCCTTGGCGGTATTACCGAAATGAAGCAGCAGCCGGACGCTATGTTTATCGTAGACCCGCGCAAAGAAAGAATTGCTGTTGCTGAAGCTCACAAGCTTGGCATCCCCATCATTGCTATTGTTGATACCAACTGTGACCCAGACGAAATTGACTATGTAATCCCGGGCAATGACGACGCTATCCGTGCCGTAAGACTGATTGCTGGTGCCATGGCCGATGCTGTTATTGAAGGTCGTCAGGGTGAACAGAACGCAGAAGCAGAAGAAGCAGAAGAAGCTGCTGAATAAGCTAACCACATTCAATTTGAAATACAGGAGGATTTACTCATGAACTTTACTGCACAAGACGTAAAAGAGCTCCGTGAAAAGACCGGCGTTGGCATGATGAAGTGCAAGCAGGCACTGGCCGAAGCAGATGGTGACATGGACAAGGCCATTGATATTCTCAGAGAACAGGGCGCTGCTGTATCTGCTAAAAAAGCAAGCCGTGCTGCAGCTGAAGGTGCTGTTCTTGCTTATACAGATGAAGCAAAGAACGTTTCCGTTCTGATTGAAGTAAATGCAGAAACCGATTTTGTTGGTAAGAACGAAAAGTTCCAGAGCTTTGTTCTGGACTGCGCTAAGACTGTTGCTGAAGGAAATCCTGCAGATGTAGAAGCTCTGGAAGCAATGAATCTTGCCGGTTCTGACCGCTCTGTAAAGGATAACCTGCAGGATCTGATCCTTTCCATCGGCGAAAACATGAAGATCCGCCGTTTTGAAAGAGTAGAAGGCGTATGCGCCACCTACATTCACATGGGCGGTGCTGTTGGTGTTCTGGTTTCCTTTGACGCTGACGCAGCTCTTGCTGATACCGATGACTTCAAAACCATGGGCAAGGATGTTGCCATGCAGGTTGCAGCCATGTCTCCGCTTTATCTGAATCCGGAAGCTGTTCCGGCAGATGTACTGGCTCATGAAAAAGAAATCATGATTGCTCAGATGAAGGAAGATCCGAAGATGGCTAACAAGCCGGAACAGGTTCTTGCTAAGATTGTAGAAGGTAAGATTGGTAAGTACTACAAAGAAAACTGTCTTCTGCAGCAGGAATTCGTTAAGGCTGAAAACCACGAAGATGTAGAAAAGTATGTTGCTTCTGTTGCCAAGAAGCTGGGCGGTTCCATCAAGGTTACTGGATTTATCCGTTATGCCAAAGGGGAAGGCCTGGAAAAGAAGCAGGACGACTTTGCTGCTGAAATTGCCAGCCTGGTAAAATAAGAATTATTGTTCTTTCAAAGGCTCTCCGGTTTGGAGAGCCTTTTTTGTTACATCCTTGGCTCTTTTCTGGGTGAAAAAGCGTACAAAAAGATTAAAATTTCTGAAAGTTATGCCATTCCTAACGGGTTTATGGTATGATATACGGTGTTATTATGCAGCTTTGTGTCTGCAGCTCTAAGTAAGGGGGTTCAGCTTTCATGGCAACTGGATCAACGAAAAAAACTACGGCCAGAAGACCTGCCGGACAGACCACCAAGCGGACGTCTACACAGCAGGGCAGACGTCCGACCAATAATGCCAAGAAGAAAAAAGGAAAGCGCAGTGGCAATCAGAAATGGAAGAATTTCCTAAAAGTCATTGGGCTTGCCATTTTATTCAGTATTGTCTTTGTAGTCATTTATATGGTGGCATTTGTTCACAGTGGACCGGCCATCAACCTGGAGGACTATAAATCCAATCAGGCACAGACCAGTATTATTTATGCCAAGGAATCAGAAACGTCAGATAAGTATGTGGAAGTCGGTTCTTTACATGGAGAACAAAACCGTGTGTGGATTGACTATAAGGAAATCCCGGAAAACGTGCGGAATGCCTTTGTTTGCATGGAAGACAAGCGCTTTTACAAGCATCACGGTGTAGACTGGATTCGTACCTTAAAAGCGGCAATTACGCTAGGTAAGAGTGGTGGCGGATCCACACTGACGCAACAGCTCATTAAGAATCTGACGGAAGAAAACCAGGTTACGGTTTCCAGAAAGCTAAAAGAAATTCTGTATGCGCTGAATATGGAAAAGAATTATTCCAAAGAAGATATCCTGGAAGCTTACTTAAATACCATTCCGTTGGGCTCTGGTTGTTACGGTGTGGAAACTGCATCGCAGAAATATTATGGAAAGGATTTGGAAGAACTGAATGTAGCAGAAGCGGCTGTTTTGGCTTCCATTACCAAAGCTCCAACCAAATATAATCCGTTACTGTATCCGGAAAATAACAAAAAGCGGCAGGAATTGTGCCTTGGATACATGTTAAAAGAAGGTGCCATTAGCCAGGAACAGTATAATGAAGCTGTTTCCTATGAACTGGTCTTCACGAACTCCAGCACAAGCAACGCTACGGAAGAAAAAGAGGAGGACTCCTCCAAAACTTCTGATATCAACAGTTACTACGTTGACTACGTTTTGGATACTGTTATTTCCGACCTTATGGAACAATATGGTTACTCTAAGTCGGAAGCCACACAGAAGCTGTACAACGGTGGTCTTCGGATTTACTCCTGCCAGATTGCCACCGTACAGGAAGCAGCAGAATATGTATTGGAAAACCGCGTTACCTTCCCAAGTGAACCAAGCCGGACGGAAGACGGCGCAGACGACACCAAGAAGAAAGTCCAGTCTGCCTGTACCATCATGGACTACGAAGGCAATATTGTAGCCATGGTAGGCGGAGCCGGTAAGAAAACCATTAACCGTGGTAACAACCGTGCTGTTAAGGCAATCCGGTCCCCGGGTTCTTCCATTAAACCGCTTTCCGTTTATGCTCCGGCCATGGAACAGGGTGTCATTTCTTACTCCTCTGCAGTGCAAAACTATGCATTAACCATTAACGGCAAGCAATGGCCACAGAACTTCAATGGGTCGTATGGTTATCCCAATGCCTACGTATCTGTTCAATATGCGGTAGCACAGTCCTTGAATACCTGTGCAGCGCAGATTGTCAATAAGATCGGAACTTCTACCGGCATGAAATATATGACGGAAAAATTCCACTTTACTACACTGGTAACTAGCGGAAAGAATACAGACAACAATATTTCTTCCATGGCAGTAGGCGGTATGTCCTATGGTGTTAACACACTTGAAATGGCGGCAGCCTACGCCACCTTCGGTAATCAGGGCGTCTACTATTATCCACGCTGTTACACGAAAGTAACGGATTATACCGGAGAAAAGGTATTGCTGGAAACTACTTCCAAGTCCGAACAGGCACTTTCTGCAGGGGTAGCCGGTTCCATGAACCGTGTGTTGCAGACGGTTGTTTCTTCCGGTACCGGTGCCGGTTGTGGCGTCAGTGGCTTTACGGCCTTCATGAAGACCGGTACTACATCAGACACCAAGGATAAATGGTGTGCCGGCGGAACGCCTTACTACGTAGGTGCTGTCTGGTATGGTTATGACGAACAGGAAGAAATTACCAATGTTGGTTCCAGTAACCCGGCTGCCAGAATCTGGTCTGCCATCATGACCCGCGCACATCAGGGCCTGGCTTCCAAAGACTTTGACTACGGAGACAAGGTTGTTTCCAAGAGCTACTGTACGCTCAGTGGTAAACTGGCCGGACCGAATTGCCCGGCAGCCACAGGATACTATAATGCAGATCAGTTGCCGGATACCTGTGACGGTACGCATACCATTACAATCCACAACTCTCAGTCTGAACCGACTTCCACCACGGAAAGCACTTCAGAAGCAGAGTCTTCGGCATCTGAATCGCAGACCACTGCGGCGCCGACAACGGCAGCGTCCACTTCGGCCGCTCCGGAAGTAGTAGAATAAACAAGTGAATGAATGGGCGGTGACATGGTTTCCATGGCACCGTCCTGTTTTCTGAAAGGACTTTTGCATGATTATTATGGCTGTGGATTACGGAGATGCACGAACCGGGATTGCCATTTGTGACAAGACCGAACTTTTGGCGTCTCCGGTCACTGTAATAAAGGAATCATATGCGCCAAAACTGGCGGCCAAAGTGGCGGCCTTGGCGGCGGAAAAGAAAGCAGAACTAATTGTGGTTGGATATCCTATCAATATGAACGGAACCAAAGGACCACGTGCTGAAAAATGTCAGGCGTTTGCAGAACTGTTACAGAGTGAATATGGCCTAACAACGGCTTTACGGGATGAACGTCTGACCACGGTAGAAGCGCACAAAGCACTGAATGCAACCAATACACGTGGCCGTGCCCGCAAAGAAACCGTAGATGCTGTAGCAGCTACGCTAATCCTGGAAGATTATTTAGCATTTCGAAAAAATAACAGATAACTGACTCGCCAAAGAGAAAAAGAAACGAAGAGGAAAGGCAATCCATTTTATGCAGACACAACAAGAACTTATAGCACTCAGGAAAGAACTGATTGAACGGGATTTTAAACGCATGAATGACATGCAGAAGCAGGCCGTTTTCCACGTAAACGGGCCGCTTTTAATCCTGGCCGGAGCCGGGTCGGGGAAAACTACGGTTTTGGTTAATCGCATTGCTAATCTGGTGAAATATGGGGAAGGATATTCTTCTGAAGAATTCAGCCATCCGGTAACAGAAGCAGACCTTAGATTACTACAGGCGTATCGGGACGGAGCCATTCCATGGAATGCGGAAATTGCAGATCTGCTGGCCGTCCGTCCGGCAAAACCGTGGGAAATCCTGGCAATCACCTTTACCAACAAGGCAGCAACAGAGCTGAAAGACCGCTTAAACGCCTTCCTTGGCGATCCAGGCAATGACATCTGGGCCGGCACCTTCCATTCCATATGCTCTAAAATTTTGCGCCGCTTTGGGGACAGAATCGGCTTTACCTCACACTTTACCATTTATGACACAGACGATTCCAAACGGGTCATGAAAGAATGTCAGCGCCTCCTTGGCATAGATGACCGTCTAATGTCCCACAAGGAAATTTTGAAAGCCATTAGCAGAGCAAAAGACAGCTTGATCGGCGTCAAAGAATACGAACAATCTGCGGCAGGGGATATTCGCCTGAAGAAATATGCAGAAGCCTATAAGCTGTATCAACAGTTGCTGAAAAATGCCGACGCCATGGACTTTGATGACATGATTTTCCACACGGTTACCCTGCTTCGCCAGGACCAGGAAGTGCGGGAATATTATCAAAATAAATTCCGGTATGTCCACGTGGACGAATATCAAGATACCAACAATGCCCAGTATGTGCTGGTAAGCTTGCTGGCGGGAAAGTATCAGAATATTTGCGTGGTTGGTGACGATGACCAGAGTATTTATCGCTTCCGTGGTGCCACCATTGAAAATATAATGAACTTTGAAAAGCAATACCGGCATGCAACCCTGATTCGTTTGGAGCAGAATTACCGCTCTACGGGTTATATCCTGAAGGCTGCGAATGCCGTTATTCAGAATAATGAAGAGCGCAAAGGTAAAAATCTTTGGACCAGTGCAGGGGATGGGGAAAAAATTGTTTCCTTTACGGCGGAAAGTGAAACAGATGAAGCCATGTATATTGCCGATGAAATTGCAACCAATGTTTCCAAAGGCCGCGCTTTTAGTGACCACGCAGTTCTTTATCGGACCAATGCCCAGTCCAACCCTATTGAACGTGCCTTCGTGCGGATGAGTATTCCGTACCGCGTCATTGGTGGTAAGCGGTTCTATGAACGCAAGGAAATTCGGGATGCTTTAGCTTATCTGGCTGTTATCAACAATCCATCAGATAATGTAAAGTTGCGCCGTATTATTAATGAACCCAAGCGGGGCATTGGTGATACCACGGTTAACAATGCCGCTGATATTGCTGCAGGTCTGGGCGTCAGCTTATACGAAGTCTTGGCAGAGGCAGACCAATATGAACGTATTTCTCGCTCTGCCGCCAAATTGCACAAGTTTATTTCCATGATGGATGCGTTGCGGGCACGGTCGGTAGAAATCCCAATGTATGATTTCTTTGATGAGTTACTGGACCAAACCGGTTATTTGCAATCTCTTGCCCTGGATAAGGACACTTATGAGGATCGGCTTGCCAACCTGCAGGAATTGAAATCCAACATGAAGCGGTATCTGGAAGAAAACGAAGATGGGGATCTCGGCAGTTTCCTGGAAGAAATCTCCCTTTTATCAGATATTGATGCTTACAATGATCAGAGCGATGTAGTGGTTCTCATGACCCTCCATTCCGCCAAAGGCCTGGAATTCCCGATTGTCTTTATTAGCGGAATGGAAGAAGGCGTTTTCCCTGGAAGACAGTCTATGTATGACCGTTCTGAAGTGGAAGAAGAACGTCGGCTTGCCTATGTCGGCATAACCAGAGCAAGGGAAAAGCTTTATTTGACAAACGCAGCCACACGTATGTTGTTCGGGTCTACCACACGTAACCCGGCGTCTCGGTTCCTGGCGGAAATTCCGCCGGAAACCATTGCAGACCCGCCGGAGCAGCCCTCCATTTATGCCGCTTATTCCGTACGGAATCAAGGCAAGCCGAAGGGGCAGAGCTTCCTTGGCTTTGGCGGTTATGGCAGCGCCTCTTACGGCGGCTCCAGTTATGGTGTATCAGAGAAGTCCTATCAGTCCGGCCGCGCATATGCCGGAGACGCAGATAGCAAAGGCTATGCTGCGTCCCATAAAATCGGCGCAAAGGCGGCAACCGCCAAAGCTGGCAATGTCTCCAAAGATACCAATTCTTATAAAATTGGTGACACTGTCAAACATAAGGCGTTTGGCACCGGTGTTATTTTAAACGTTTCGCCCATGGGCAATGATGTTCTTTTAGAAATTGCCTTTGACCGGGCCGGAACAAAAAAGGTTATGGCCAACTTTGCCAAGCTGACAAAGTGCTAAAGCTAAAATGCAAAAATCCCAATGCAGAACAAAATCTGCATTGGGATTTTTTAACCTAATTACGGGTTCCATATGTGTTTTATTTTCTTCTGCGTTTTACGGAATTGCGTTTTACAGACTTCCTTGACTTGTTTTCATTCCATGCATTTTTAGCGGCATGGAACAGTTTGTCGGCAGAGAACTGGCTGCCACTGACACCGGTAATCGGTGTGGTTTGCACGGTGGTATTGGCCTTTACTTTCCGACTGGTGGCGTTCTTATCGTCTGCAAAGTCTGTATGGAACGGAGAACGGACACCAATCAACCGGAAGTTAGTATCTTTTGCCAAGTTGTAGTTGCTTCGGTATACACTGAAGACAACGCCCATACCAATGTAAAGACAAAGGGTAGAGGAACCACCGGCACTAAAGAAAGGAAGAGTAATACCAATAACCGGTCCAATGCGAAGGCACATGGCCACATTAATTAAAACGTGGAAGCCAATCATAAAGGCCATGCCATAGCAGAGAAATTGGGAGTGGCTTTGCAGATTATGCTTTCCGTTGTAAATGATGCGGAAAATAATCAGATTCAAAAGAATTAAACAAGCCAAGCAACCAAGAAGACCAAGCTCTTCGCCAATGGCTGTGAAGATCATGTCATTCTGTGCTTCCGGCACGGTTCCGGCCTGAGTGTAAGCTCCTTTCAGATAACCCTGTCCGGTTAGTCCACCGTTGGCAAGGGCAGATAAGCCAAGGTTTTGCTGATAGGCAGTGGTGGGATAATCTTCCGGGTGAATGATACTTAAGAAACGCGCACGCTGGAATTCATTTAAACGCATCCAGAGAAGCGGAACGGCAGCTGCTACCAGAACCCCGCCACCTAAGAAATATTTCCAGCTAAGTCCGGCAACAAAGAGCATGCCGACTGCAATCAGGAGAAAGACCAAAGCGGATCCGTCGTCTCCGGAAATCATAACCAATCCTGTTGGAATGGCAGCGTGTACCAGCAGGAGTGCCACATTTTTGATTTTATTAATTTGGGTCTGTACCATGCTCAGATGAACTGAAAAGGTAATAATAAAGAAGATTTTTACTAATTCCGATGGCTGAAAGTAAAAAAGGCCTAAGTTCAACCAAGTCCGTGCATCTTCTCTGGAACTGGGGGCAACACCGAAAATAAAGACGATGATCATTAACAGGATGCTGAGTCCAGCCCACACAGGCCATAGTTTACAGATAATATCCGAATCTACCAGAGAAATTGCCATGGCCAAAATCAGACCTAAGATAACCGCAAAAATCATGGTGCGGGCATCTCTGGGAAACCCGGTAGTAGTGCTGTTTAAAGTGGCACTATAGACCATGCAAATTCCGAAAATAGAAGATGCCAGAGATAAGGCAAGCAAAAATTTGTCTGTACTTTTAAAGAAATAGGCAAGATAATCTTTAATTTTGCTCATAATCGTTTCCTTTCTCAGACGTTATTCCTAATTATAGTAAAATAGGGGTTCTTTTTCAATCAGGATTCGGTTGAAAAGGTACTGAAACATGTTAAAATATCATACGGATTTTGACAGAAAGGATGCGGCCCATGAAACGGTATTTTACGCACTCCGTGGAGGAAACGGAACAGCTGGCAGAACGACTGGCCGGAGAATTACATCCGGGCATGGTAGTGGCTTATTTTGGTGGCCTTGGTATGGGCAAAACCGCTTTTACCAGAGGGCTTGCTAAAGGTCTTCATAACCCGTCTGCCGTCAACAGCCCCACGTTTGCGTTGGTAAATGACTACGGTGGCAATCCGCCGCTGGTACACTTTGACATGTACCGCATTTCTACCTGGGAAGACCTTTATTCTACCGGATTTTTTGACTACCTGGATCAGGGCGCCATCCTGGCGGTAGAATGGTCTGAAAATATTGAAAGCGCATTGCCGGAGAATACAGTTTGCATCCGGTTCTCCAAAGGGGACACGGACACGGACCGGATTCTGGAAATAACAGGGGAGACAATCAATGAAGATTTTGGCAATTGACTGCTCGGCGGTTGCCGCCAGTGTGGCCATTACGGAAGACGGAAAATGGAAAAGCTCTTCCTATACAAACGTGGGGCTGACCCACAGCCAGACGCTTCTGCCCATGGTGCAGAATACACTGGACCAGGCACATTGCAAGCTGGAAGAAATCAATTATTTTGCAATTAATGCGGGCCCGGGTTCCTTTACCGGTGTTCGCATTGGTGTGGCTGCGTTAAAGGGCTTAACTGAATTTTCAGAAAACAACTGTTTTTCTATTTCTACTTTGGAATCCCTTGCCTATAACTACAAAGGGGTCAGGGACGGTATTGTCTGTGCGGCCATGGATGCCCGTTGCAACCAGGTTTATACGGCGTGCTTTGAAATTACGGGAGAAGAGGTACATCGCCTGACAGAAGACGAAGCCATTTTAATTCCGGATTTGGAAGAACGCCTTAAGCAAGTACAAAAAGCAGAAAAGCCCATGGTATTTGTTGGTGACGGTGCCTCTTTGTGTTATAATTACTTTTTGGAAAAACCAATGTCTGTCTCTCTTGCACCGGAGCAGTTACGTTTTCAAAACGCTTATTCGGTAGCAACCTGTGCACAGGATAAGCTTTTGAACGGTCAGCAGCCCATTTCTTCTTCAGCGCTGTTGCCGGTTTATTTACGCGCACCACAGGCAGAACGGGAATTAAAGAAAAAGCAAAACAGATAGGAGGTCTTCCATGATTGCAATCGGTTGTGACCACGGCGGATTTGAACTGAAACAGGTGTTAATTCAGCACTTGCAGGACAAGGGGTATGAAATAAAGGATTACGGCGCACATACGCCGGAGGCTGTAGATTATCCTGTTATTGCGGAGGCCGTTTGTAACGGAATTACGTCCGGAGAATGTGAACTTGGAATTTTGGTTTGCGGAACCGGAATCGGAATGTCCATGGCGGCAAACAAAATAAAGGGTATCCGCGCTGCAGCTGTTTCGGAAACGTTTAGTGCGCGGCTGACCAGAATGCACAACAATGCCAACGTCCTTTGCCTGGGTGGCCGTGTTGTGGGTCCCGGCCTTGCCTGTGACATTGTAGACGAATTCCTGGAAGCTGAATTTGAAGGCGGTCGGCACCAACGCCGGGTAGACCTGTTCATGGATTTTGAAAACAAGTAAACAAAACAAGCAAATAAACGTAAGAACTATTTTTGGAGGAATCATTTATGGGAAAAGTCACCATTACCAACCATCCGTTAATTCAACACAAGCTTTCCATTCTCAGAAGATCTGACACCGGAACCAACGAATTCCGTGCTCTGGTTTCCGAACTGGCTATGCTGGTTTGCTACGAAGCCACCAGAGATCTTCCGCTGCGCCCGGTAGAAATTGACACTCCTATGGGCCACTGTGTTGCTCATGAAATTGATGGACGTAAAATGTGCGTTGTTCCCATCCTTCGGGCTGGTCTTGGTATGGTAGACGGTGTGTTAACCCTGGTTCCTTCTGCAAAGGTAGGTCATATCGGCATGTATCGTGACGAAACAACCCTGAAGCCGGTTCCTTACTATTGCAAATTGCCATCCGATATTTCAGAAAGAGACGTTGTGGTTTGTGACCCAATGCTTGCCACCGGTGGCTCTGCCATTGACGCCATTAATCAGATTAAACTGTCTCATCCGAAGAGCATTAAGTTCATGGGTCTGGTAGCAGCTCCGGAAGGACTGGAAGCACTGCAGAAAGCCCACCCAGACGTAGACATTTATTGTGCTGCAGAAGATGAATGCCTGAATGAAATCGGCTACATTGTTCCTGGCCTCGGCGATGCAGGGGACCGCATCTTCGGGACCAAATAAACAATCTTAGTACCTTACATGAAAAGAGCTGTTGCAGAAATTCTGCAACAGCTCTTTCCTTTTGTTCTAATAGAAACGTTTTATGCTTTGCTTTTGTAAATTGGGTGAACCAGTTTTTCCGGATCCAGAACACGATCAATTTGTTCGTTGGTCATGATGCCTTCTTCCAGAAGATATTCTCTGGCGGTTTTGCCGGACTTCAGTACCTTCTTTGCAATTTCGGCAGATTTCTGATAACCGATAACAGGGCAGAGAGCAGTAACAATGCCGGCAGATTTTTCAATGTTGGCTTTGCAGACATCGGCATTTGCAGTAATACCGGAAACGCAGTTGTCAGCAAGGGTGGTGGCTGCGCGACCAAGGGTTTCAATGGACTCAAACAGATTGTAGAACAAAACCGGTTCAAAGGCATTTAATTCCAACTGACCGGCTTCGGCAGCCATAGTAACAGCCATGTCATTGCCGACAATGTTGAATGCAACCTGAGAAACTACTTCCGGAATAACCGGGTTAATTTTACCGGGCATAATGGAAGAGCCGTTCTGTTTGGCGGGAAGGACAATTTCACCAAGACCGTCTTTTGGACCGGAGTTCATCAGACGAAGGTCATTGGAAATCTTAGAAAGGTTAACGGCGCAGGTTTTAATGGCACCGGACATGGAAACATAGCCGTCCAGGTTCTGTGTGGCATCAATCAGGTCGTCTGCCATGCGGAGACCTAAACCGGCAACCTGGTTCAGGCAGGGAATGATGTTGTCATGGTATACCTGAGTGGCGTTAATGCATGTACCAACGGCGGTAGCACTCATGTTGACAACCCGCATTTCATCCGACGTTCTGCGGATACGGGCAATGTCTCTTTCCAGAGCGTGGGCAAAGGCTCCGAAGGATTCTCCAAGAGAAACCGGAACGGCGTCCTCTAACTGAGTTCGGCCCATCTTATAAATATGTTTGAATTCGTCAGCTTTCTGATAGAAGGCTTTTAACAAATGCTCTAACTGATCAATGGTTTTGTCAATCAGCTTTAAAATGGTCATTTTTCCGGCGGTCGGATAAACGTCATTGGTGGACTGGCACATGTTTACATGATCATTCGGATGGCAATACTGGTAGTCGCCCTTTTCTTTTCCAAGGATTTCCAGGGTTTTGTTGGCAACAACTTCGTTGGCGTTCATATTCGACGAGGTGCCGGCACCGCCTTGAATGGGGTCTGTAATAAACTGGTCATGCAGATTACCGTCTAAGATGTAATCGCAGGCCTGCACCATAGCGTGATAGAGCTCGTCACCAATAGTACCGTCAATGTGGTTGGCCATGACAGCGGCCTTTTTAATTTCAACAAGGCTGTTAATCATGTCCGGCTTTAACACCTGACCGGTAATTGGGAAGTTCAATTTTGCGCGATAGGTCTGTACACCGTAGTAAGCGTCTGCAGGTATTTCCAATGTTCCGACAGAATCAGATTCCAACCGGGTTTTCATGCATTTGTCCTCCTTCAAACAAAAATGGCTAAGTAATAAACGACAAAACACTAGTAACAATGCCTTGCTAAGATAAAATATAACACTTGTGAAACAGACTTTTTCAAGGTGTGAGTGAAGATTCACACCTGTGAGGAAACTTTGTCATTCTTAGCAAAGGAGACTTTGTTTATTAAACAAAATTGCCAAAAGGGAGGCGGAAACCGATTGCATAACTGTTAATGCTTTCACAAACTTTGGCGCTTTTTCTTCTCCTCTGCGATTCACCTTCTGTTGTTTCCCTAGTCCTCTATGGTATACTGAGCTTAGCTGATTTCGGAAAAATAAATCATAAGGGAGAGATGATGACTTGGAGAAAAAAATACAACTGGATAAAGAGAAAAAAGTGTTTCCAATCCTGATCATGGGGATTGGTCTTGCTTTGATGTTGGCACTTTGGATTACACGATTGAACCTGACGGCAGTGATTTGCGTTGGGTACTGTTGTGTTGTTTCCGCTCTTGTGTTAATTGGTGTATTGGGAAAGAAAAAGCTGTATCTGGGATTCTTAGTGGGATATGGCGCGGCGCTTTTTGGCATTTTGACCTATTACATCATCTGGGGAGCGGATGCCGGCTTCGGCGCATTCTCATCCGGCCTTGCCGGATTCTCCAGCGCAGCGCATCCGCTCCTGACCGGAGAAGGCAACTTCTTTACCAGGCTGCTTGGGAATCTGTTACTGGCTTTGCCTTCTATACTTGTTTTGACCTGCTTACTTCTGTGTGTGGTCAAAATGGACAAAAAAGCAACGCGCCAAAGAGTGCTGTCTCGCCTGTGCAGTTTTCTTTTGGTGGGTACAACCGTTGTTTTTGTGCTGACCATGAATCTGCGTTCCAAACCGAATACGGAACGGATGTGGGAAGGTCAGGAAGACTATTTAAAGAAAATTGATAAGAACGGGTTGGTAGCTGACTCGCCAAACGTATTATTTGTTTTGATGGATGACCTGGGCTACGGGGATATCTCCGCCAATGGGGCCATTTACCAAACACCGAATATTGACCGGCTGGCGGAAGAGGGCGCCCAGTTTACCAATTTTTACTCCAGTTATTCTGTTTGCTCCCCGGCGCGGTTTGCGGCGCTGACGGGGCGGTATCCGTACCGTGGTTACGCGGACAACGTTATTTACCCGACGGTGGATACCGTTTCGCCATTTGCCTCAACGCGACTTTATAATTCTGTAGAAATGGGTGCCAATGCAGATGGAATGCTTGGGGACGAAATTACCATTGCGGAAGCGTTGAAGAGTGCCGGATATACCACTGGCTGTTTTGGCAAATGGCACCTGGGAGACTACGGTGAATATCTCCCGACCAATCAGGGCTTTGACTACTTCTACGGTAGTCATTATGTTAATGACATGACGCCGTTTTACCACGTACAGGAAGAAAATGGGCAGTATGAAATTGTCCGCGGAACCGACGAACTGAAGGATCAGAGTAATGCTACCAAGTGGATTTATGAAGAACTCAGTAGCTGGATTACAGAGCAGGTAACAGAAGGGGATGAGCCCTTCTTTGCTTACTACGCCACCCCGTGGCCGCACGCGCCGGTTTATGTCGGCGAAGAATTTGATGGTGCCACCGGTATGGGAACCTATGTTGACTGCGTAACGGAATTTGACTATTACCTGGGTCAGCTGTTTGATACGTTGGAAGAGCTTGGTGTTATGGATGATACTATTATTGTCTTCACCAGTGACAACGGCCCGGCCTTGCAAGGATCTGTAGCCGATCTGCGTGGCGGAAAGTATCTTGCCTATGAGGGAGGACAAAAAGTTCCGTTCCTGATTCGCTGGGGCAATAATGACGGCTTATTTAAAGCAGGGTCTACCTATGAAGAATCTGCCACACTGGTAGATTTGTTCCCAACCCTGATTGACCTGTGTAATGTCACCAGTACAGACGGAGAAACCTCTTGTTTACCGGAAGATCGCATAATTGATGGTAAGTCTATGGTTCCAATTCTGGAGAACCACGAAGTAATCCATACTGCTGACTCGCCAATTTTGCACATGAAACGGGAAAAAATTAAAGCCATCCAGTATGCTATTCCAACGGAGGATATTCTTTCCCGGGACGAGTACAAAGATTATGATTATGACGTTTTGAATGACAATGATTATGTTGTCTTTAAGTATTTTGAATCTATCCAGAATGACAATTCTGCCTTCTTTGATAAGTTCCGTAAGAACTGGCTGCACATTTTAACGGACGACGCCGGGGAAAATTACAACCGGACGCCGACCTATCCAACCGTTGCTGAGGAAATGAACCAGCGTATGCATGAAATTGCAAATGACTTTAAGAACAATCGGAGGGGCCAGCTTTGACACCGCTTTCCATCATGATTAAACCCGCTTCAGACGCCTGTAATCTGCAGTGCCAATATTGCTTTTACCATGACGTTACTTTGCATCGGGAGCAGGCACACTTTCCCATGATGTCAGAAACAACGGCAGAACGGCTGATAGACAGTGCGCTTCAATTTGCGGATGGGGGAAGTATTGCCTTTGCGTTTCAGGGCGGCGAGCCACTTCTTGTCGGATTGTCTTACTTTTCGCATTTTACAGAGTATGTATCGCAAAAGAATACCAAAGGAAGTCCTATATACTATAGTATTCAGACAAACGGGTTGCTGATTAATCCAGAGTGGGCTACGTTCTTTCGGGAACATTCTTTTTTAGTTGGACTCAGCTTGGACGGGAATAAGGCGGCAAACCAATATCGGACTGATGCGGAAGGAAAAAACTCGTTTGATCGTATTTTGGCTGCGGCAAAGGTCTTAGAGGAGTATCGGGTAGACTTCAATATCCTAACGGTGGTAACTGGATATGTGGCTGATCATATTGATCAGGTTTATGCCTTCTTTAAGCAGCAGGGTTTTCGGTATCTGCAATTTATTCCGTGTCTTCGTCCTCTGGAGACTCCTTGCGCATTGGATACCTCTTGCGCACTGGAAGCCCCAACAGATATCTGCACAGACAGTTCTTTATCTATGACCAATGATCAGTACACATACTTTCTGATTCATGCATTTAATACTTATGTTAAGGACTACGTACGTGGGCAATACACCAGTGTGCGGCAGTTTGACAATTGGGTCCGTTTGTATTTGGGTCAGCAGCCAGAGCAGTGTGGCGTTTGTGGCCATTGTATGCATCAGTTTGTGGTAGAGGGGAATGGCAATGTTTACCCCTGTGACTTCTACTGCCTGGATGAATGGCTTCTTGGTAACATTTGCACCGAAGATTTGTCCACTATGGCTGCTTCCCCAAAAGCCATTGCCTTTATCAGGGAAAGCTTGCCGATTGACCCACAGTGTCAAACCTGCCACTGTTATCCGCTGTGCCGTGGCGGCGGATGCAAAAGAAGTCGGGCAGACCGCAATTATTGCCAGGCTTATCGGGACTTCTTTTCCGCCTGCCTGCCACTGTTCCGCGTCTTTCGTGCGGAACCGCCCCGCGCCACCTGAACGGTATGCAATGTCGGACCAAAAGGGGTAGTCCGTAAGGAGTAGAACGCAGTGGCAAGGCAGCAGTGCCGAAGCGGCAATGGAAAAATAGTAGACTGCAGAGGTACAGTGGCAATGCCAAAGTGGTAATAAAATAGCAAGCCGAGGCGGTAAAGCAATTTTGCTAAAGGACTAGACAGAAAAAGCAATATACAATAAGAAAAGGCGTCCACTCTGATTTCTCAGAGTGGACGCCTTCATGGTGCCGGTGGCGGGGGTCGAACCCGCACGCTGTTTCCAGCAACGGATTTTGAGTCCGTCTCGTCTGCCAATTCCAACACACCGGCTCAGCAAGAAACATTATAATAGAGCACTCACAAAAAAGCAACACAAACGAAAAGAAATATATCTTGTGGTAGTGTATTCCGCAAGACACTATTTCAAAAATATTGCCAAAGAAAAAAATCAGAAAATTGAGAAAAATTTATGTTGACTTTGGGTTGCCTGTTTGCTATTATAACAAAGCACTCTTTTGACGGCGCAACGCCGCGGCGGGTGCAAAGTACCTTGAAAATTGAACAACGACGAACGAAAGAACCCTGAAATTTCAATTTGAAGTTTCAAAGTACTAGATTCCAG
>CAVHPJ010000002.1:0-215839 GCA_963638085.1 Butyricicoccaceae bacterium
GACATTGAGTGTTTTTCAAATCTAAAATGAGTGCCTTATCCAAATATTTTTTTATTATCTGACGATATTCCATATATCCAAAATTTTGCATAACTTGATCCAAATAGTCAAAATAATGAGTTAAAACATATTCATTAATCCGTCCGATATAAAAAGGATCCATTTTCTCTTTCAAATAAGTTGCAACACCTTTTATCTGATTAATATCTTCTTCTTTAAACGTGTGCATTATTGAACTAGGGTTTTTTCGATAAAAATACCCCATATAGTCTGATACCACTACACTGTTTGCCTTAGCAATAAAAGGCGCACAAGCAACCAAATCTTCTCCTTTGTACAAAGAATCAGGCACCATTTCCTGATAAACCTCATATCCTTCTCGCCGAAAAACTTTCATAATAACGCCATATGGAATTGCCAACTGGCTCTTCGAATTAAAAATTATACTTTCTCGTACAACTTGCATATTCTTGCCTTGATACACACCCGGTGCAAGTAAGGGGGAAACCAGGGTTTCTTCGTTCCTTCCAAATTCAGTTCCATAAAAAATAATCACATCAGGAGAAGATGAGTCTATTACGTTTTCTAAATAGTTTAGTAATCCATCAGCAAGGTAATCATCACTATCCAGAAAAAGTAGGTAATCACCTTTTGCAGCATGCATTCCCGTTTTTCTTGCAGCGGTTGGCCCCGCATTTTTTTGGTGAATCACCTTGACACGTGTATCCGATCTTGCAAAGGCGTCACAGATTTCTGGACTTGTGTCCGTCGATCCATCATCCACGAGCAGCATTTCAAAGTTTGCATTTTGCTGTAACACGGATTGAATACATTCATCCAAAAAATCTTGTGCATTATATACTGGTGTAAGAATACTAATCTTTGGGCTCATGACTTAATTCACATCCATTCTTTTCGGCTCAAGGAAACCACAAAAAACGAGCAACAAGAAATACATAGCTGTTGTATTTATAAAAGCACAACTTAAAAGGGCCATTACCCCAGCCATCATAACTGTCATCAAAAAAACTATATAGTATGAAAAGCTTATATTTTTTTCTTTGTTAAAAAGATTTTTTAACACAAGTCTTAAACAACCTATAAAAAATGAAATAAGTAGCAAAAATCCAACTGCACCATAATTTACCAACAAATCTAAATAACTGTTATGCACCGCTTTTCCTTGAACAAGCAAACAACCTATCCCATAATATTTTGAGTAATATACATTGTTTTCTCCGCCCGTACCTAGGATTGGATGTTTTGTATAAAGTTTCAGTGCCTCTTCCCATAATTCTAATCTTCCTGCTCCTGGCACTTCATTGGGCTTATTAAAATTATTAATTTTATCCAAATCCCGGCCTGTATTTTTATCTTCACTATCAGAAGCACCATCTGCAATACTATCCTTATTGGCTTCAGAAGTAGCCTCATTTTTTGCAACAACAGTAGATATTCCTACCAACCCCTGCCTTACTGCTAACAAAGCACTCAAAGACACAACGGCTAAGGAAAGCGCAAGAGCAAAAGATAGTATAATTTTTGCTACTTCAGAAAAAGATTTCTCTATTTTATTCCTCCAAAGGAAGAAAAACAGTGTAACCGTTACAGCAACAAAAAGACATAACCAGCCACCTCGCGAATTGGCTAAAGGAAAATAGCACATCTGCACAACAAAATTTACAACGGAAAACACCTTTCCTAAAAAATTAAGGTTCTTATTCTGGGGCTTGTTTCGTTTACAGTAATTGAATAGTATCAAACTGTATCCCGCAAAAGCAATGGCATACATTGCAGCATGATTGGTATCACAGTAAACACCAAATAGCAACAAACCCGATTGGGGATTAGTGCTATCATATACAGACAGCCCCATATGTTCTTTTATTCCAAATAACTCATAGTACCCATCATATCGCATTATATACAGGATTAAAGAAATAAAAGATGCTATAAAAATAACGACAGCTCCACCGGACAAAACACGAAGATATGTTTCTTCGCATTTTTCCTTTGGTTTGTTATAACAAACGGAAACGAAAGTAAACAGCGGCAAGACCGTTAGAATCCATGCCTTTACATTACCCAAAAAGCCAGCTTTCATATTAATAATTGCTGAAATTGCAGTTAGGGTAATAAAGGCAAAAAATATAGTTTTCCGAGGATAATTTCTTATCTGTCTTCGCACAAAAAGATTATACACCGAAACGAAAATTGCCCATATAATTAGTGCAGGATGAACTGCAGGCACAACATTTCGCATAAAAATTAGCTCATATAGAAATAGAAAAATACCATAGAAAAATGCTACTGCGTCATATGAGCAAACAAACTGTATCAATTTATGCTTGTTTACCCATAAATCTATCTTCTCACAACCGGTATAAAACTTATCCACTGTACGTTTTTCTCCTTCTTTTCAACATTCTTTTGACTGTGACCTTCAAATTCCTCATATGCCAAAATAAAAAGCAACAGCCTTCAATTCCCCAAATTTTTATTCCAAATTCAGCAAAAAGCCCTATCGGACCAGCAAAGTATCCTTTACAAACAGGATAAAGAGCATGTAGTTCACCATATGCTTTTTTCCTCTCTTCTTTACCAAGAACACTCAAGTCTAGCATATTACTTAAAAACAATTGCGCAATACGGTAATGTATATATGTTCTTTTCACGTTATCATAAAGAAAATCATTTAAGAGAGCACTTTCCCGCTCCATAATCAAAAATCTATCCCATATATGTTTAGGCGTCACTGTCGCAGTAATTGCCTCTTTTCGTCCTTGTCGATATTGATAAAAGTAATAATGGGTAACCAATACTTGTTCTGCTGCACACAGCACTCGAAGAGTCCAGTCTTCGTCTTCATGATAAATTCTGGGAAAAAATATAAGGTGATTTTTTTGTAAAAAGTCACGACGAACAATAAAACGACAAGCAACCATGTAACAACTTTGCCCATCTTTTGGGATGTTTTCCAAAAAAGCATGGATTGGAACTAACCCATCCATACTTAAAAAGGCGTCGCAATTTTCTGGTGCAAACGATGCTGTATGTTCATAATAGTTACGATAGAGACCTACAATGACCTCCGTTCCTGCCGCAACTTTTTTCAATAATTTATCCGCTTCTACCGAATCAAGAAAATCGTCAGAATCCAAAAACATAACATAGTCTCCATGCGCATTTTGAATACCTGTATTTCTTGCTTCAGAAAGCCCCTTATTTTCCTGATGAATTACAATTATCCGGCAATCTTGTTTTGCCAAATCATCACAAATATGCCCACTTGTATCCGTGGAGCCGTCATCAATCAACAAGATTTCTATTTCTGTTTCCAAAAGGAGCACTGATTCCACACATACTCTTACATATTTCTCAACATTGTATACGGGAATTATGATACTTACCATCAGAAGTCCTCCTTAACTAATTAGTTTTCTATGGCCCCATGCCATTGCCTTTACCATAGTAAACCAACGCAAATGTACCAATTGAAAAAAAAGAACTTTCACTTTCCCCATCTGTTTCATGTATGGATTAGAACGATAAGACGGAAACTGCTTTTCAAAAGTTTCAACCATCTGCTTTATTTCAGCAGTCTTTTTCCTTGCTCGGCACATTTGCAAAACTCCACCATATAAAAATGTATAAATGGCGTGGTATTCCGATTCTTGAATATATTCTTTTCCCAATAAAGAATTCATTTCTTCCCAGCAGACTTTTGAATCCTCCATGCCATAAAGAGTATTTGAAGCAGAAGTTCCATCTCCTCTTTGAACATAAATATATAATGGTTCATCCAAAACAGCTATTTTCTCTGCATACTTTACAAGTACAGGTATAACTGGTAATTCTTCTGAAACCTTTCTGCCAACCGGATACTGTACATTTGCTTTGATAAACAAGCTACGTTTTATCAAGTGTGCCCATGAAGCAACCGGGCCCAATGCAATCATGCTTTTTTTTGAATCACTGAGGTTCTTTAACCTAGTATTATTAGCAATCACCCCATAGCTATTCAAAATTTTATAGTTACAAACCACAAAATCTGCTTTATTCTCATATGCACAAGAAAGCATTTTTTCTACAAAAGACTTTTCGTATTGATCATCGCTGTCACAAAAAGCAATCCACTCACCTGTTGCAACGGCTAAGCCATGATTTCTTGCTGCAGAAACACCTTTATTAGGTTGGTGTAAAACAAGAATGCGGTCATCCTCTTTTGCAAGTCCGTCACAAAGAGCGCCACTTCCATCTGGGGAGCCATCATCTACCAAGATTATTTCCAAATTCTTATACGTCTGCCCAGTCAACGAAGAAACGCATTTTTTTATGTAGGGCAACGTTTTATAAACAGGAACAATAATTGAAACCTTATCCTTTATTTCCACGATGACTTCCTCCGATATCTGTTGCTTTGCTAAAACTATTTTTTTCGTTTCAGTTCTCTTATTTTCGGAATATTAAGTAATCCCACAAGCGTTCCTAAGCCATATGCCACATGTAAAAGCAAAAACAGAATAGGCATAAGCAGGTGTTGCCATTTAAAGCCCTTTTGTGTAACGGCTTTGGCCGTTCCCATAAGGGCAAACATGGCATACAAGCTCCACATAAGTACACTAAACTGCCACACACCTCTTTTTGCCAAAAAGGTTGTTACAAAAATAGCAAGTACAAAAGCTGCAGGAACAAGGTGATAAATAGAAATACAGCCTGGGCACACCGGGAAAGTTAAACCAATCCAATTCCCGTTAGCATATTTCTGCTTTACCATCTGCTTCAAACTACAACGCGCATACTGGAATGATACAATGCGCGGATCATAGCAAAGCCGATACCCTGCTTCCCGGATTCTGTAATGGAACTCGTTGTCTTCCGTACGTAAAAGCGTTTCATTAAAGAGGCCCACCTGGTCAAGGACTTCTCTACAATAGGCTGCATGAAACATAGACTTCACGTAAGTCTTCTCCTGGCTTCTTCTGCTGGAATTGGCACTACTGCCAAACAGCGAATTTTCCACTTGCAGTAAAACTTCTGCCCAATCTGTATCATTTTCAATTAAACACGGCCGAATTCCGCCAACCACTTTTTCTCCGGCTTGCAAATCTTCCATGACAAACTGGGAATACTCTGGCGTTAATTTTGTGTGTGCATCTATGCGAGCCAGTGCATCGCCCGTAAAATTTTGTATGGCAACATTCCATCCGGCAGCTTGAATCTTTTTCGGATTGTTTAGAACCTGGACAGAATAGAAGTCTTTGTTTTGTGTCTGGAACTCTTCCATAATTTTGTGTGTATGATCTGTGGAGCAGCTATCAATCAGCAAGATTTCCATCAGTTCATGTGGATATTTTTGCTGTTTAATATCCTCCAACAAATTAGGAAGATATTTTTCTTCATTATACGCAACAATCCCAATGGATAACTTTTTGACTTGTGGTTGATTTGTCATGTTTTCGGCTCCTAAGCGTTACACTACCGCCAACACGGTCTTCACCATTGTCCACAGCTCATGGACAACATTAAACTTCTTTATGCTTGCAAGGTTGTATTGCATCTTTTGCGGAAGGATTTCTTCAATGTAGATGCGGTCAGCATCGGCCGGGTCGGTTAGGGCTTCGGCTTCATCCTTGAAGTGGATACTGGCTTCACTGGTAATGCCAGCCGGAAGTAAAAGAGTGGCCTTCATTTCATTGGTGTAGGCATTTACATACTTTGGTACTTCCGGACGGGTGCCGACAAAGCTCATGTTACCGGAAAGAACGTCAAACAATTGGGGAAGTTCGTCCAGACGGTAGTCCCGGAGCTTGGATCCAATTTCCGTAATCCGTGGATCGGCTTCTGCCGTTACTGCTGTGCCAATTTTGTCGGCACCGTCTACCATGGTGCGGAACTTATGAATACGGAAGGTTTTTCCGTAAGTGGTAACCCGCTCCTGCCGGTAAAAGATGGGGCCATCCGAATCCTTTTTAATCTCAATTGCAATGACTAGCATGGGAATTGCCAGAAGGATCAGCAAAATGGAAGCTGCCAACAAATCAAACAGCCGCTTTAATACTAGGCTAAATTTCCGCTTGGCAAGCAAATCATAGTAGGGTTTAACTTCCGGTACCTGCAGGTCTGCCGGAAGGTCTTCCCACGGTTTCAAAATCATGTGTATTCTCCGTTTTTATTCTACTCCGTAGAGGAATTTTTTCAGGTCCTTGGAATTGCGGGTAAAGTCTACTGCAAACAGGCTTCTGCCCTCCATCCCCTTCATGGTGCCATACGTGCCATCCTGTGGCATGGTCATGGTTTCTATTTCATTACCGGCGGACAAAACACCGGGGGCCTGTAACATAAGCGAGGTAATGGTCTTTGTAGACAAATTAGTTTCTACCATTGGAAGAACGGTATTTAACATCTTATTTAACTGCTTAGTGTTAAGGGTGGTCATCTTGCTAACAGCAGCCTGGATAACGGTCCGCTGGCGGCCCATGCGGCCCCAGTCGGAGTCAATGTCCCGGCAGCGAGCATATACCATAGCGGTAACGCCGTTCATGTGAACGGTGCCGGCGCTAACGGATTGCAGTTCACTTCCACGGCCAACGTCATTGGCGGTAGATAAGCCCTTTGCGCTGTTAATGTAGTCTGCTTCTGCCTGCGTAATGGTAATGTCTACGCCACCAACAGCATCAATCAGCTTAACCAGCATGGCAATGTTAACCCGTACATAATACTGTACATCCAGCAGGTAGGCCGTTTGAATTTCTTTGACTACCAACTCTGCTCCGCCGTAACGGAAGGCGTGGGTCAGCCAGTCCCATTGGCCCTTGTATTCACCGGCCAGAATGGGAACACCGGTGGCGCGTTCAAAGCTGACCAGCTTAATGGTGTTTTTCTTGGTATCCACAGACGCTACAATCATAGAGTCCGAACGAGCGTTTTCATTGTAATGATTGGTGCGTTCATCTGTGCCAAGCAACAGAATATTAACTACATTTTTGTCCGAGTAAACCTTGCCGGATGGAAGGCCGTATCCGCCTTCCACATAGGTCAGGTTGGAAAACTCCGACATGTCAATTTCATCAGCGCCACCAATCAGGCTGCCAATGCCACCTCCTCCGTTACGGTCCAGCAGATTCAGCTTATCCAAATAAAAGGATGCCGGAAGCGTCAGAATAGCGGCAATAATCAGCACAATGGCAATAACCCGACGGGTAATGGTTGCGGCTTTAGAAGTACTCATAGTTAACCTCGTACATAATCTTTCACTACATCCTGGAAACCGGCAATGACGTAATCCACGTCTTCATCCGACAGCTTGGTATGCAGTGGAAGAGTAATTAAATTCTGATAATACGCATAGGCATTGGGGAAATCTTTGATGTCCCAGCCTAAAGCTTTATAAGCAGTCATCATGGGAAGCGGCTTATAGTGAACATTAGTGGCAATGCCGCGTTCTGCCAGCTTCCGGATTATTTCATTCCGTTGTTCCGTGGTAATGCCCGGAATCTTGGTCAGGTAAAGGTGTCCGGAGCTAGTAACTTCATCTGTGTAATGTTCCAGGTGCTGAACACCTAATTCGTTGCACATGGTGTCATAACGGGATATGATTTCTTTTCTGCGAGCCAGTAATCCCGGATACCGTTCCAGCTGTTTTAACCCAATAGCGGCCATAATGTCCGTCATGTTGCATTTGTACCACGGGCCAACAATGTCATATTCCCAAGCACCAAGCTGGGTTTTGGAAAGGGCATCCTTAGACTGCCCGTGCAAGCTAAGAAGCTGATATTGGTGGTACAGGTCTTCATCATCTATACCGGGGATGGGACGCCACGTGGCGGCGCCACCCTCCGCGGTGGTAAAGTTCTTGACGGCATGGAAAGAAAAGGATGTAAAGTCAGCAAGCTGTCCGGCCATCTTTCCCTGCCGGCTGGCGCCCAGCGCATGCGCGCTGTCCGCCACAACGGCCACGTGGCCGATGGCTTCCTGAACGGCATTGGCCGGACGGAACAGGGCTTTTTTCCGCTCTACCGCTTCATAAATGCGGTTGTAGTCACAGGGAATGCCGCCCAGGTCCACGGCCACAATGGCCTTGGTCTTTTCGGTAATGGCGGCTTCCATGGCGTCATAGTCCATTTGGCAATTGCCGGGCTGACTGTCCACAAAGCGGACCGTGGCGCCGGTATGAATAACAGCTGAAGCGCTGGAAGTATAGGTGTAAGCGGGGACCAGTACTTCGTCTCCTTCTCCTATACCAAGAACGCGTAAATTCAATTCTTCTGCCGCAGTGGCGGAGTTTAAGCAAACCAGACGGTTTACATGGCAGAACTCTGCCAGATTCTTTTCCAGTTGCTTGGTTCTTGGCCCGGTGGTAATCCAACCGGAGCGAAGCGCTTCGCAAACTTCCTGAATTTCCAATTCGGAAATGTCAGGTGGGCTGAACGGAATAACTCTCTTTTCCAAAATAGAACCTCTTTATGTTTCCTGCGGATGATAGGTCGGGACCATATCCTTGACCTTTTCAATAACCGCTTTTTCATCATTCTGGTAACTGATGGTCATCAGTTCCTTTAACTGCTGTAGGAAGGCTTCGTGGTCCATTTCAATGGGCGTACCAATGTGGATCAAGTGGTTCGGCGTAGTCCGCATTCCCTCTTCTGCCATCAGCTTTTCTTCATACAGCTTTTCCCCCGGCCGGAGACCGGTATACTCAATTTTAATATCCACATCCGGTTGATGGCCGGACAATTTAATTAGGTTTCTGGCCAGGTCATCAATTTTAACCGGGCTGCCCATGTCTAAGACAAAAATTTCTCCGCCCTTGGCATACACGCCGGCCTGCAAAACCAAGCTGACCGCTTCCGGAATAGTCATAAAGTAACGGATAATGTCCGGATGCGTTACGGTAACCGGGCCGCCTTCGGCAATCTGCTTTTTAAACAGCGGAATAACGGAGCCGTTGGAACCCAGTACGTTGCCGAACCGTACGGCAACGAATTCGGTTTCCACGTGTTCCGGCAACGGATGCTCCGTTACCGTCCCTCCAAAGTTGGCGTGGGTGTAAAGCAGTGGCAGCTTTTCTGGCGTCCCGTCTACAATCATCTGGTTAAAGGTTTGGATAACCATTTCACACAGCCGCTTAGACGCCCCCATAATATTGGTCGGGTTAACAGCCTTATCCGTACTAATTAAAACAAAGCGTTTGCATCCGTACGCGGCGGCAGCATAAGCGGTTTTGTACGTGCCGATGGCGTTGTTCTTAATAGCTTCGCAGGGGCTTCCTTCCATTAACGGCACGTGCTTATGCGCCGCCGCATGGAAGACAATGTCCGGATGGTACTTTTCAAAGACACTGTAGACCCGCTCCGAATCCCGAACGGAACCAATAATGGTTTCCAACTGTAAATTGGGATACTTCTTTTTCAGTTCCAGCTGAATATCATACGCATTATTCTCATATACGTCAAAGATAATCAGGCGCCCTACATTGTGGGCCGCTACCTGTCGGCAAAGCTCAGAGCCAATGGATCCACCGCCACCTGTAACCAGAATGGTTTTATGTTGTAGGTTGTGGTAAATTTCTTCCAAATCTACCTGGATGGTAGCTCGCCCAAGAAGATCTTCAATGGAAACTTCCCGTAACGCGCTGGCATTAATTTCCCCATTGTACACCTTGTACATGCTGGGCAGCCGTTTAATTTCACAGCCGGTTTCTTTGCAGATGGCAAGGATGTCCCGAATGTTTTCTTTAGACGCGCTGGGAATGGCAATATAGATTTTATCTACGTCATACTTATTTACATTTTCAAAAATGGTGCTTCGGTTGCCGACAACCTGTACACCAAACAGGTACCGCCCCCAGGCGTTGGGGCTGTCATCAATAATGCAAACTACCCGTTCATTGGTTTCTTTTTCCTGATTAATGTTCCGAAGCAGCATTTGTCCTGCTGCACCGGCACCAATCAGCATAACCCGTTTGGTCTGCGTATTTTCTGTCCGCTTCCGCCGTAGCAAATTAACAAGACGGTAAGAAAACCGCGGCAGCAAAGTCAGAATAAACTGGAAGAAGAAACCAAGTACGTAATAGGTAATTGGCATCCGCCGGAACTGCTCATGATCCAGGAATAAGAAATGCATTCCAAGGATATGCGCAACCCACGTAATAAACGAGGCCATGGTGGCCATCAGCAATTCATGTCCACTGGCAAATTTCCAAATGCTTTTATATAAGCGGCAAAGGGAAAATACAATAATGCAGAAAACTGCGTAATAGGGAATCAGTTTTAAATACGGCTGTAAGTAGTCCGCCGGGATAGAGGACACCCGAAAGTCAAAGCGAACCAGCAAGGCCAGAAAATAAGAAAGGCAAATGGCCACCAGGTCATAAGCAATTAAGTAGGCGCGTATCAGTTTCCAGTGCGGTACGCCAAGGAGCTTGCTCAGGTCCGGTTTTCCCTTTCCTTTGTTACTGTTCTTCTCCACATCGGTTCTCCTTTTCCGTTTGCCCGTAAAGGGCAAAGATATTCGCATAACATTTTACCATATAGACCGGTAAAAGCTAGCAAAACCGCAGTATTTTGACAATGTGTTCAGAAAAAATTCACAGTTTCTGCGTTCCTTTTTCAACGTCTTTTAAGGATACTTTCAGACTCCGAAAATTCGTTTCCGTATTCACCAAAAAGCTGAACTTTTTCTGCATATTTTTCTACTTGCTCTTTCCGCTCTCTTGCATTCCCAAAACAGATACTGTTATAGTTAAATTGTTAAAATTATGGCATTTTTATGCAAAGGAGACTTCAGTATGAGTTCTTTTCAAAGCCTACGGATTGTAGACAACTTCTATCAAACTTCGGCATTCTTCCCAATGCCGACCATCTGCATTAGCACGGTTAACCCGGACGGCAGCCTGAACATTGGCTCCTACTCCTTATGTTTTCCGTACTACATTGCCGGGAAAGAGCGTTATGCCATGCTGTTGGAATGCCGCAACAATTCCAACACCTGCCAGAACCTGCTCCGTACCGGAAAATGTGCACTGAACTTCATTCCGGATGACAAGGAATCCTTCAAGGAAGCGGTACGGTTAGGCTTCCCTGGACCTTCTGAAGAAAAGATGCCGGATTTAAAGTTCCAAATGGAGGATGGCCAGGTAGATCCGGAAGATCCGGATCGCCCGCAGATTATTTCCTCTGCGTTCCAGGTTATGGAATGCACCTGGGACAGCACCCTGGAAGACGGTGGCAAGTTCAAGCCAGGTGAAATGGACGGATACCCGGAGCCCTACAATGACTTCAACGGCATTACCAGCAAGTTCGGCGCCCACTTTATCCTGAAAATTGACAAAATCCTGATGAAGGAAAAATACTACAACGCTATTGTCAACGGCGTTACCAAGAATGACTTCCCGCCGGTTCCGGTAGACTACGGTTACCGTGACTCCACCAATTTCTGGTACACCCCCTTCCCACGCCTGAAGAAGCCGCATGCGGAGCCCATTGCCAGCGGCAAGGAAATTGATATTTCTTCCGTTAGATACGCCGCCAACCGCGTAGATGACACCGTTAAATTCACAGACGAAGCACTGGAAGCCTTTGTTAAGGTTCCAAGACCGTTCTTAAAGACCGTCCTGATGGGCTGTGTAGACTGGGCCAAGGAGAACAACGTTACCCTGATTACCCCGGAGCACGTCAAGATCATCAACGACAAGCGCAACGAAGAAAAGAAGAAAAAGTAATTCTTGTTTCGGGCGAGTTAAAATCAGGCGAGTTAAAATCCTTTTTTCTTGGAGTTATTTTGGATTAGGAGGAGACCTATGAAGCTAAAAAAAATGCGTTCCACAGTTACCACGGCAGCATTGGGGTATGCCGCTTGGAAAGGCGTACAAAAATTAATGGACGGCGCCAAAGAAACGCCGATTCCGGGTGTGGACGGGCAACCGTACGCCAATAGCCAGTATTTTACGTCAGGAAAATACACGCTGCATTACCGCTTTGACCCGGCCAAAGGATACGAAGCCCGCGGCAAAATTTTCATGTTGCACGGCTTTGCCTGCAACACCACCTTTTATGATGAATTGGTGGAAATCTACACGAAGCAGGGCTTTGACTGCCTTCGTGTAGATTCCCCCAACTTTGGTTTTTCCACCCGGGAAACGTCGTTTGATGGCGCCGTAGATCGGGAAGACCTGTTCTTTGAGCTGCTTTCCATGTTTGACGCCAGTGGTCGTACCATTCCCGGGAAGTGGATCCTGATGGGACACTCCATGGGCGGTGGCATTTCCATGAATATGGCTTATGAAAACCCGGATGTCTTCAGTTGCGTTGTACTGTACACGCCGATGGGCGCGGTCAGCATGCCGGCGCCTTTGAAAAACATTATTGTTGCTAAGCCTTTAGCCAATATCATCAACACCGTCTTTAAAGTATGCATGTCTTCGGACGCCATTGTAAAAGTAGTCATGCTTTTAATGACCATTAATCCGGAGTATGTCTCCCATTATGACCCACGGAAATTCGGAGATAGCCTTACGGTTCCGGATACGGGCACGGGTCTCTGTTATATGACTGCTGACGCACGGCCAACGGATTGGAAGAACAACGGTAAAGTCAATCTCCCCATCCAGTTGACCTGGGCCAGCATTGACCTGTTCAATATGCCAAGCACCGTGCGCCGCTTCCAGGAGTCCCTGAAGGATCCGGAAGTAGTCACCGTCAAAGGCGCCGGCCACTGCGTTATCCAGGACCGCGCCGACGAAGTCAGTGCCAACACCCTGGCCTTCTTCCAGAAGCACGGCATTTAACCCTTGGTAAAGCAAAAAAAGCCCGGGTTTCATGACATACTGTCTGAAACCCGGGTCTTTGTTTTTAGTTTGAAATTGTCTGGTTTTGTGTAGGACTGGAATTGCCTAAGATAGCAATTATTCCGCTTCAGAAATAACCTTGGAAGCAACTACGTTGTAGTCCTTGTTGCCGGAATTGAAGACGCCGGTATAGTTGAAGTTTACTTTACCGTTTTCTACAACCCAGGTACCAAGATCATTGGTGGCAAGGCCGTTGAAGGCTTCCTGTAACTTACCGTTTTCCAGGTAATAGTAGAATTCACCAATCTTGGTCAGGCCGGTGGTATCCTGTACTTTACCTTTGCTGACATAACATTGTTCGCCATTAATGTCATAAAGGCCTTCGTCTACCAGTTCTGCCTTACCATCAGTAATCAGGAAAGTGCCGTTTTCGTTTTCGGCAAAGCCGTTGTAATCAAAGTCAACCTTACCGTTGTTTACGTAGAACCAACCGTTGGCATTTTTAATAATGGACGTAGTGTCGGTGTCTACCCGTCCGTTATTGAAGTAATACCAAACATCATCTACGTTAACCAGTCCGCGGAAGTTTCCGCAGTAAGGCAGAAGTACCCAACCGGTAACGCCCTTATAGGTTACCTTACCCCAGTTGCCATTTACTTCTTCAATGTAAACTTCTTCGGCATCCGGAATAACCGTCAGCTGGGCGCCATTGCTGTCTGCAATCTGGCGGACCCGCAGGTCATACCCGCCGGTGTCTACCGTGTAGTTGCCCGGAATATAACCGTGCTCTGCAAGATAGTCTGCAAAGGTAAGGGTAATGTCACCTAAAATATAAATGTAACCCTGGAACCGACCAGCGTAGCTGGATTCGGATCCGATGGTTAAGGTTTTTGTGTCAAAGTTACCATGGGTCAGATGGGATTCTGAAATAGTTACCTGATTCCCGTTAATGGCTTCTACAACGGCAACGTGGCCGGAGACACCGCGGGTCCAACAGGCAATGGCGCCCAGCTTTGGCTGAGAGCCGTATTCGTAATATCCACCGTTCTTGTTATAGTCCCACCATTTGTGTGCACTGGAAGTGCAAAGCTTTGGGCGGGTACCAAGGATTTCATAAGCACGGCCCCAAGCATATGCGGTGCAGTTCGGCATGCCGTAACCGCAGGCATAAAAGGCGTTCATAGAGCTGTAGTAATATTTATTAGATCTTGTAGGTGCCGTTGTTCTTGGAGTAAAGGATCCGGCTGCTGATGCAGTGCTGGTGTAGCCCAGCGTTCCCAGGAGAAGAACAACTGCCATAAGGACACTGATAACAGCGCCCATACGCTGGTGTTTTTTGACTGAGGTCATAAACTGTCTCCAATTCATAGATTTCATAAATTCACGCATAGCAAAAATTCACATGTTTTGCATTATAACATGAATTCCTACAAATAGTTACAAAAAGGTTACATTTTGTAACTTTTACCAAAGCCTCCCAGGAAAGTTTTGTAAAGTTGAGCACTTGACACAAGGTTTTTGGGCCAAAATAGGACATTTTTGCCATTCCCTGCTGGTTTTTGCAATGGAAAAAGGGGCGCGTTTTTCAACGCGCCCCCGACTAATTAATAAACTCTTTATTGTTTATTTTGCATCAGAAGTAGTTACCGTTTCCGCTTCTACAGCGGCTTCCTGTTCCAGAAGGAGAGCTTCTGCTTCATCATGTTTAATCTTTAAAGCAGCGGTAATCTCTTTTCTGGATTCCGGTGTAATTTCATATTTCAGCGTAGGAATAATGGCAATTGCCAAACCGATGGCGGCTGGAACCGTAACTAAGAACCACATCGCCCAAGAATAGGAAGAGTAGTCCAAAGCAAACGACGCGCCCGCATTCAAAGCCACGTTCATTTCAGCAATGTTGACATCTGTGTAGCCAACATAGGCAAATACGTAAGCGGAAATCAGGGAAGCCACACCGGAGGACAGCTTGGTAATAAAGCTTTGTCCGGAGAAGAACACGCCGTCCGGGCGATAATTCGTGTGATATTCCTCATAGTCAATGCAGTCGGTAATCATAACGGACTGACATACATTAATGACGCCCTGTCCTGCGCCGCCGAACAGAATCAGCAGGCCAATCAGAGCGCCCCAGCCAACTTCTTTGAAGGCGCCGTCCGGGACAGCCATGTAGCAAACAAAGATCAGAACCATGGGAATGGAGCTGAATGCAGTGGCGTTGTAAATCTTCTTAACGTCCCACTTCTTCATGAGGAGCGGAACAATTAAAGTAGAGCCAAACATACCCAGGCCAAAGCCCAATGCAAACAGCAGCACAACAACCAGAACCTTGCCGCCCTGCAGGATGTTCATCAGGTTGCCGTCACAGTAATAATAGGTTGCCAGAGTAATAATCAGGTTGTTAAACAGTGCAATCGGGGAACGAAGCACGCCGGAAATCATCAGTCTGCGGAACGGTTTGCAGGACCACATGATTTTGATGGAATCCAGGAAACCCTTAGACGCTTCCCCATTGGTCAGGCGAACATGTTCCTTAACCCCAATACCGGCACATTCAAAGAGCAGGCAGCCGACAACCGTAAAGGCCACGCCGACAATAATAAAGCCCTTCTGTGCGTTGTCCGGCAGACCCATGGCACCGTTGACGCCTTGCGAGATAGCAACAATTGTTGCAATAGACAATGCACCGCCAATAGCTGCTGCAATTCTTGCCCAGGAAATCAGCTTAACCCGGTCTTCTTCCACTTCGGACATGCGGGCAATAACGCCCCACAATGGAATGTCACCAACGGTATAAGTCATACCCCAAAGGATATAAGAAACTGCAGCCCATGCTACAACAAAGAAACACTTTGTGGTTTCTCCTGCCAGCTTCAATTCTGCATAATTGCCGTTTAAAAAAGCGGCACTGGTAATAATCATGATGGCCAGCGGCACATACATTAAATAAGGTTTGCACTTTCCGTACTTGCTGTGCGTATGGTCAACAATAACACCCATCATTGGGTCATTGATGGCATCCCATACCCGAGCCAGTGCAAAAATCCAGCCCAGCGCTACTGCAGGCAGACAAATGACGTTCTGGAAATAGAAATACAAACCGGTATTTACCACGTTGTAAATCATGTTCTGTCCCGTCATCCCGACCAGATACATTCTGGCCTCTTTTTTTGTGTACGTTCTTAATTGATCCAACAGAAAGACTCCTTTTTCTAATTTTTTGTCCGAAATAATACCTTTTTATTTTATCGGAAAAGTGACGCAGTAGCAAGGCTTGTTCCACTTCCTGAAAATAGTCTAAAGCAACTCGCCCGTGCTGTTCAAACTTTGTTCACATCTTGTTCAAAAGTGGCCTATATAATCCCCGAAGTGATAAAAGGCACCCCTATATCTTGATTTTTCGGAAAGGAGGCACACAGAATGACGGAAATGGCCGGTACTGCATACGCGCCACGTATCAAAACAATTACGTATACACCACGCGTTGACCCTACGGCATATGTCCCTCCGGTGCAACAAAAAGTGGCTGCTCCACGTGCAAAAGCTACATCGCCGAAGAAGACGAAAAAAACAACAAAGCGGACTGACTCCTTTGCCCTTTTCCTGATTCAGAAAGGCTTTCAGGCCATCCGGAGCTCCTGGAAAAACGCCAGTCAGACCCGGAAAGCCATCATCAGCACCGTTTATGCGCTTCTGTTCCTTCTGATTATTGTTGCCTGCCTTGCCAGCTGTAGCCGGGAATCGGTCAGCCCGTCCCTAGTGTTTGACCGGTCTAAAGACGGCAGCACCATTGTGCTGAATGACACCACATATGAGCCCTATGGCACCGTTTCTGCCGATACCAAGATGGAACTCATCGGGTATTGCGAAGGCGCCACCGATTACCACGTATACCAATTGAAAAAATATGACACCGGCGCGCTGATTGTAGTTGCCTCCATTTTCTCGGAATCCGACCACTACGATGTATACCGCGCCACGGATAGCTTGAAGCATCCGCGCTGTGTCACCGTTTTATAAAGCGGAAAAATTCTGATATCTCCTACCTTTCCCGTTGCAAAGAGAGGGACCCTGCTGAAGTGGCAGGGTCCCTTTTGCTATTTATTTGCTTTTATACATCCAGCTCTGTAACTTCCTTCGGATACTCTCTGGTTTCATCCGGGCCGTTTTTTGCGGTGGGGGCTCTTCTGCTGGGTGTCTTCTACTGGACTTTTTTCTTCTGAGCTTCTTCTGACGAGACTCTTCTGACAGGCTTCTTCTGGCGGACTTCTTCTGGCAAGGCACTTCTGGCGGACTTCTTCTATTAGGGCACTTCTGGCGGACTTCTTCTATCAGGGCACTTCTGATGAAAATCTTCTGTCAGGCTTCTTCTGCAGTGAGCCTTTTGCAGTGGTTCCTTTCGCTATGATCCCTTTCCTTCTAGTATCTTTCACTGGCGTAGGTGGATTAGAAGCGTGGACCTGATGTACAACACCTAGTTAAGCAATGCTAGGCGGACAGCAACCAATTACTATGTGCCACCCTAATCCCTGCTAAACCCATGTCTCCTGGATATGTGTCCCATACAACAGCTGACTGCTATGTCTAAGCTATCCCTTTTTGGTGGCAAAATTGACACTTCACTCTGGTTTGCCACCAGAGTGCCACTTTCGGGTGGCAACTACAGCAGCAACCCCTAATTTGCCACCGCAATCAACGCTCAACTGTCAGCTTCCGGTTTTTCCAGCTCTGCTCTGGTGGCAAACTGGACACTTCACTCTAGTTTGCCACCCAAATTTCACTTTCGGGTGGCAACTACAGCAGCAACCCTAAATTTGCCACCGCAATCAACGTCTATCTGTCAGCTTCCGGTTCTTCCAGCTCTACTCTGGTGGCAAACTGGACACTTCACTTTGTTTTGCCACCAGAGTGCCACTTTCGGGTGGCAACTACAGTAGCTATCCTAAATTTGCCACCGCCATCAACGTCTATCTGTCAGCTTCCGGTTTTTCCAGCTCTAATCTGGTGGCAAACTTGGCGCTTCACTTTGTTTTGCCACCAGAATTCCACTTTCGGGTGGCAACTACAGCAGCAACCCCTAATTTGCCACCATAACCAACAGCGCTAAAGCAAAACTTGATACCTCAAAGTAGTACACCTTTCATCTTACTCTTTCAGAAATTGTGTTTCTGGTAAAAGTGATACTTGCTTAATGTTTACGGCTATGCTTATTCTCTACGGCCTATTGGTATGTATCTTTTAGTATGCATTTTTAAAACAAAGTGCATAGTAAATCTGTATTTCCGGCCAAAAAGTATGCACTTTTTTATCCTCGGCGGAGCCCCTTATTAGGCAAAGAGAAAAAGCATACCAGAGTCAGCCTACAGGTTCAGTTTGCGGCCTTTGGAAAGAAAAAGCATACCTCCGGCCATGTTTTAGTCGGAAAGGTATGCTTTTGTTTTGAATTCTATTTGCTTTTCTTTTTCAGGCGATTCAGCCGCTTATTTAAGGTTAAAAGCTCTTTCTTGGTGAAGCTGATGTCTGCCATGGCCGCCATGCGGGTGGCGCGGATGACAGTGAAGCCACCCATCATGCCCCAAGCGCCCTTGGCCAGGGTTTTCATTCCGGAAAGCTTTTTGAGAGGATTGCCCTTTGGAGCTTTACCTGCAGAGGAGCCTGTGGAGGCAGAGGAACCTGCGGAAGGTGCAGTGCCTGCAGAGGCAGCTGTTGCTGTGGCAGGATCTGCGGCAGAGGGGTTCTTTTTGGCGGCTTTCTTGTCTTTCACCAGGTGAATGCCTTTTTTGGCAAAGAGGTTGAAAACCAGGGCCATGGCCGCGGGGTTCTTGGACAGATCCGCAAAGGTATCGTTCAAGGAGTAATAGCCGTCTTTTTCCGTAACGTCAAACCAGTTCAAAACAGCGCCCTGCTCGTGCAGAATGTAGTCCTGATTGGGTTCCGATACTTTGCGGATGTGGCTTTCGTCCACGCAGTCACCCGCAACGGCCTTTAAGGTAGTCTCCCCTTCGTTGGGCACTTCAAAGTAGAAGAAGTGCTGCGGTTCCGTCTTGGCGCCGAGGCTCTTGCCGTCGGCAAACAGCTCAACGGTCGGTTGGTTGGAATAAACCGTTACCTTTGTAACCGCCTCTGTCCGATCAATGTAACGTTTGCCACAGAGGTGGACAAACGGTTCATCGGACAGCCAGGCTTTATAAGCGTAGAAGGAGTCCTTCTTATAGGTGCGGTCAAAAGTAACTAAGCCCTTATGGTTCTGACCGTTTTCGCCGCCCTCGGCCCGTGCGTCGGCGCCGAAGTCAAACATGTTCCAAACGTGGGACGCCCAAATATATTTCCGCGTAAACAGCTGTTTAATCAGTTCTTCATGGTAATACGCTTGGTATTCTTCCGTGTAATCCCCTTGCGTTGGCTTACTGGTGTGCCAGTTCAAGGCTTCACAGCCATATTCGGAAATGCCAACCGGGATATCCGGATACTGTTTGTGATAGTCATCAAAGAACGGACCGTTCATGTCTGTGGTACCACCGTACCAGCCAAAGTAGTGGTTCCAGGAAAGGACATCCGGAATCTTCAGTAACGGATGGTCCTTGGCTGTCATGGTCAGGACTGCCATAGTGGTTTTCCGTGTCGGGTCCATTTTATGACACAGGTCATTTAAGTCTTTGTGGTTTTGAATCAGGAAGTCGGAGGCCGTACCCATGGTAATTTCATTGGACAGACCCCAAACTACAATACTTGGATGATTATAGTTTTGGGCTACCAGCTCTGTCATTTGTGAAATGGTATTGTCATATCCGGTATCCATGTGTTTGGAAATGTAGGGGATTTCCGCCCAGATTACCAGACCGTTTTCATCACACAAATCATAAAAATACTGGTCATGCTGATAGTGGGCCAAACGAATGGTAGTGGCCCCGACTTCCTTAATCAGTTCCATATCTTCCCGGTGATGTTCCGGCAGCAGGGCATTCCCAATGCCCTTGCGGTCCTGGTGCCGGGACACACCGTGCAGTGGATACGGCTTTCCGTTCAGATAAAAGCCGTCGTCCTTAGTAATTTCAAACGTGCGGCAGCCAAAACGAGTACTTACCGTATCAATTACCCCATGTTTGCTGCAGACTAAGTCCGCAGAAGCGGTGTAAAGGTATGGATCTTTACGGCCATTCCACAGGTGCACCTGTGGAATGCTGATTTTTGCTGTAGCTACGTAGTTTTCCGTGGCAGCTTCCGCAGTTGCCACAGTGTTGCCTTCTGCATCAGAAACGGTGAATACTACTTTTCTGCCATCCTTTGGCGCCGTAACATACGCTTTCAGTTCTACTTCGGCATTGGTGTCCTTAATGACCGGCGTAACCTGGATTCCGGGTGCACCGTAATAGTCCAAATCAAAGTGGGCGTGGTGCACACCGATGGCATACACATTCCGGTAAATACCACCATAAAACGTAAAGTCTGCCGTCTGCGGATAGACCCGGTTATTGGGAGCATTGTCTACTGCAACTACAAATACGTTGTGGTCCTCTAGGAAATCAGTGATATTAGCTCGCCAGGTGGAATAGCCACCATCATGCTCCGCCACCTTTTTGCCGTTGACATAAAGGGTGGCGCTGGAGTTGGTTCCACGAAATTCCAGGTAAACCTTCTGCCCTTCCGGCAGATCCGCCCGGTCCATTTCTTTTCTGTAGTAACAGGTGCCGCGGTAATAGTCATTGCCGCCGTCCTGCCCGTCCACCGCGTTCCAGGTATGCGGCAGGGTGACGGCTTCTAAATCTGCCGGTTGCGGGTTTTCTAAAAGATTGGATTTGGAAAAGAACCAGCCGTCATTCAAAAGTTGTATATTTCTCATTGATTGTCTCCTTTGGGTTCTTCCGGAGAAGTTTCGGTTACAATAACGTCCGTTACTTCAGTGGCAACCTCTTCCAGAATCGGCTCAGCTTCGATAGCCTGTTCACGACGTTCGGCCAGAAGGTGGGCGTTTTCTTCCACCTTTTCTCTGGTTAACGGGTACAGCCAGATTAAAAAAATCAGGCTGAGGCCGAAGGCAATGGCCGGTAACAGGCAGGTAGCGTTGTAAATACCAAGGGTAACATCTGCATCAAATTGCGTTGCCTGTGTGTAGCCGATGGCGCTCAGGGTCCAGCCGCAAAGGCCGGTGCCCAGAGCCTGCCCCATTTTGCGAGAGAAGGAATAAACAGAATATACGTTGCCATCTTCCCTAGTTCCGGTTTGCACTTCCATGTCGTCAATAACGTCAGTAATCATGGCCCAGCAAATCAGGCCGATAACAAAGACGCCGGTGTAACCCAGGCCGTACAGGATAACAAAGAGCCATACGTTGGTTACCTTCAGGAAGTAGGCCAGCAGGAAGAAGAATGTGCCGATGGAAAGGCCGATGATGCCTAACCGCTTCCGCCCCACTTTAATGGACAGCTTGGTCATGAACGGGGCAAGGAAGAACATGGGCACGGCTGCCACAATCGTGGCGATGGACTGTGCCGCGGGATTGCGGAAGTAGTTCGGAAAAATATAGGAAGACAGTCCGGAAGTAACATTTTGGGAAACCAGCATAAAGAAGGTGCTTAAGATAATTCCCAGCAGTGCACGGTTGGAAAGCCAGCCTTTAACCAGTTCTTTCAGGTCAAATTTTTCCGTTTTCTGCGGTACTACAAAACGTTCCGTGGTTAAGTTGTAGCAAAGCAGATAAGCGCCGACGGCCAGGACAGAGCAAATTGCCGCTACTACGGTAACGCGGCTGGCAGACAGCACTTTGTTTCCGGCGTCATCCGTGTAATAAATAACCACTGGAATGACAACTGACACCAGGCCAGCCGCGATACCCGCTCCGGCACTTCTCCAGGTGGACAAAGAGGCTCTGTCCTTCGGATCTTGCGAGATGGCGGAAGCCATAGACCCGTACGGGATATTTACGCCGGTGTAGCATACGCTGGCCCAAAGGGCATAGGTTACAAACATCCAAATAACTTTGAACCACATGGGCATGTTGGCAAACCAGCTGGCATACATTAGGAAGCTGGCCAGTGCAACCGGTCCCGCCATCCGCTTGATCCAAGGGGAAAATTTCCCCTTGGCCGTCGGCTTGGAGCGGTCCACTATTTGTCCCATGGTTACGTCTGTAAAAGCATCCAGAATTTTAACCACCATCATCATGGTGCCGACCAGGGCGCTGGATACACCCATGACGTCGGTATAAAACTTTAATAATACGAACGAGGCTAAAATAAAGGTGAAGTCGTTTCCGCAGTCACCAAACATATAGCCGACTTTATCTTTTATGCCAAAGGGTTTTACTTGAGTTGCGGGGGCTTGCTGTTCTTGTTTCATAGCAGTCTACTCCGTTTCTTTTTTATCCTCTGATTTCTTTTACTAAACTCCTTGCTTCTTTACAAAGGCGGGTAATTTCCGCAAAGTTGCCATCTTTAATCAGTTGTCCTTTCACCATCCAGCTTCCGCCGCAGGCTAAGACTGCCGGACAGGCCAGATAGTCCTTTAAGTTGGAAGGACTGATGCCGCCGGTCGGCATAAATTTTACGTTGCGGTATGGCGCCGAAAGGGCCTTAATGAAGGCAACTCCGCCGGCTTGTTCTGCCGGGAAAAATTTTAAAACATCCAGGCCGAAGCCGAGGCCTGCCTCCACTTCGGACGGGGTGCAGACACCCGGGGTAACCGGGATTTTATTGTCCAGACAGAATTCCACCACTTCCGGGTTTGTCCCCGGACTGACAATAAATTTTGCCCCGGCAGAAACGGCGCGGTTGGCCTGTTCCGCAGAAAGGACCGTTCCGGCGCCAATCAGCATTTCCGGGTGCTGCTTGGTCATTTGCCGGATGCTTTCTTCTGCGGCATCCGTCCGGAAGGTAACCTCCGCCAACGGCAAGCCGCCCTCCAACAGTGCGTCTGCCAGGGGAAGGGCATCCTTTGCGTCATCTAACACAACAACCGGGACCACTCCGTACTTGGCAAACTGTTCCAATACTTCATTCATGATTGTGTTCCTCCTTTCTTAGTTCATCTGGAAAAAGTCCAGCGCATTTTGATAGGAAATCCGTTCCACCAAATTCCCTAAAAATTCTTCGTTAAAGGGGTATTCCCCGTTTTCTACTTTATTGCCAATCCAGTTGCAAAGGATACGGCGGAAATATTCATGTCTTGGGAAAGACAAAAAGCTTCTGGAGTCGGTTACCATGCCGACAAACTGCGCCAGTGCGCCGTTTTCGGCATAGGCATTTAGCTGGCGCTCCATGCCGGCTTTGGTGTCACAGAACCACCAGGCGGCACCCAGTTGCACCTTGCCTGAGGTTGTGCCGTCAAAGAAATTGCCCGCCATGGAAGCCAGCATTTCCGTGTCTCTTCCGTTTAAATTATACAGGATAGTTTTGGGAAGTTCATTGGTTTTATCAGCTTCATTCAGCAGGGCCGCAAGCGGGGCAGCGTAGCTGATGTCATCAGCGGAGTCAAAGCCGCAGTCGGCCCCAATGCTGGCAAAGCGGCGGCTGGAATTGTTGCGCAGCGCACCAATATGCAACTGCATAACCCAAGCTGCTTTATGGTATTCCTTGGCAAGGAATACCATAACTGCGCTGCGGAACTTAGCCTCTTCCTCTTTTGTCAAGGAAGAGCCTGTCAGCCGCTTTGCAAAAACAGCATCCGCTTCTTCCTCTGAAGTGGCGGTATAAATGCAGCCTTCTAAGGAATGGTCACTGGCTTTGCAGCCCGTTTCCCGGAAGAAGCGGATGCGGGCCGCCAGGGCCAGTTTCAAATCCTGATACGAGTGGATTTCCAGGCCCGCAGCGGCCCCAAGGCGCTGCAGATACGCCGGATAATCCGGCGCCGCAATCTTCATTGCCCGCTCCGGCCGGAAGGTCGGACGCACAAGAAAGCGTGTTTCCTCTTTTTGTAGCAGTTGGTGATATCGCAGATCATCTGCCGGATCATCCGTGGTACAAAGCTGCTTTACATTCATACGGGCCAGCAGATTGCGAACGGAATAATCCTCCGTCTGCAGCGCCGCAGTGGCTTGCTCATAAATGGCGTCCGCCGTGTCTGCAGAAAGCGGGGTACGGATGTCAAAATACCGTTGCAATTCCATATGGGTCCAGTGGTACTGCGGATTCCCAAACAGCTGCGGCAGAATGGCGGCATACGCTTCATACTTTTCCTTGTCTTCTGCCGCACCGGTAACCCGCTCTTCCGGCACACCGGCCGCCCGCATGGCACGCCACTTATAGTGGTCCCCTGCCAGCCAGGCCTGCCCCAAATTCCGGAAGCATCCGTCTTCATAAATTTCCTGCGGACTTAAATGGTTATGAAAATCTATAATCGGTTTGTTTTCCGCATACTTGTGAAACAGCAATTTGGCCGTTTCCGTTTTCAGCAGAAAATCCTGATCTAAAAAGTCTTTCATGGTTATACTCCCGAATACGCATTGAACCCGCCGTCAATTGGGATGACTGCGCCGGTTACAAAGCCGGACATCTTTTCATTGACCAAATACAGCAGAGTACCGTTCAGTTCTTCTGCATCTCCAAAGCGGCCCATCGGCGTGGCGGCCAGAATCTTTTCTGTCCGCGGCGTGGCTTTGCCCTCCGCGTCAAACAGCAAATCCCTATTCTGCTTGGTTACAAAGAAGCCGGGTGCCATGGCGTTGACCCGGATACCCACCTTAGAGAAGTGCACTGCCAGCCATTGCGTAAAGTTGCTGATGGCCGCTTTTGCACCGGAGTAAGCCGGAATTTTGGTCAGCGGTGTAAAGGCATTCATAGACGAAATATTAATGACTGTGCAGTGCTCCCGTCCCAGCATATCTCTGGCAAAGACCTGTGTTGGCAGCAGCGTACCAATAAAGTTCAGATTAAACACAAATTCCACGCCGGACTGGTCTAAGTCAAAGAAGGTTACAAGATCCTTGGCGGCTTCATCGCCCGGGAAAAGATATTCCTTGGTGGTGTTGGCACGGGCATTATTCCCACCGGCGCCGTTCAGGAGAATGTCACATGGGCCGAAGTCCTGCAGCACCTGCGCATGGACGGCTTCCAAGGAATCCTTGTCCAGCACGTTGGCGATATAGGCCTTGGCAATGTAGCCCTCTTCCTGAATTTCCTTAGCCACCTGGTCTACCGCAGCGCCGTTCAGGTCCAGGAGCGCCACCTTGGCCCCCTGCTCTGCCAACGTTTTAGAGAACATACTGCACAGCACGCCACCCGCTCCGGTGACCACTGCTACCTTATCTTTAATATCCAAAGTGTAATCTTTCATGTTGCTTCCTCCTTAGGACAGTTTTTCTACAGCTTCAAAGAGCCCGTTGATGTAGGTGGCGCCCAGGGCACGGTCATACAGACCGTAGCCTGCCCGGCCGGTTTCGCCCCAGATCATGCGCCCGTGGTCCGGCCTGACGTAGCCGTCAAATCCGCCATCATGCAGTGCCTTGACAATGGCTAACATATCTAAGGAACCATCTTTGCTCAGGTGCCCCCGTTCTTCAAACCCGTTGTCTAAAATGGCAACATTGCGCAAATGGGCAAAATGAATCCGCCCCATTTTGGCATACTTATAGGCCATGTGCGGCACGTCATTCTTGGCGGAGCAGCCAAGAGACCCGGTGCACAACGTCAGACCGTGATGCGGGTCGTCCTCCAGGGCCAGAAACCGGTCCAGGTTCTGCTCGTCCGTAATAATCCGCGGCAATCCGAAAATACTCCAACACGGGTCATCCTCATGAATGGCCATATTAACGTCACATTCTGCCGCCACCGGGATAATTTTGTGAATGAAGTAGGCCAGGTTATCCCACAGGTCTTCTTCCGCCAGCTTCTGGTATTCCGCCACTACAGCAGCCAGTTCTTCTCTGGTGTAACTGGCGTCCCAGCCCGGCAGGGTCAGGTCACTGTCTCCGTTTAGCGGATTGACCTTGTCCACTTCCTCTTGGTAATACGCCAGTGACGTGGAGCCGTCCGGCAGCACGTGATTCAACGTGGTGCGGGTCCAGTCAAAGACCGGCATAAAGTTATAACAAACACATTTGACGCCGGCTTCTGCCACACGGCGAATGTTTTCACAATAATTTTCAATCAGCCGGTCTCTGGTCGGCTTTCCAAGCTTAATATCCTCATGTACCGGAATGCTTTCAATGACTTCAAAATGCAATCCGGCTTCTTCCGTCTGCCGCTTTAGCTCAGCAATGCTTTCCCGGCTCCAGACTTCTCCAACGGGAACATCATAAACAGCGGTAACAATGCTATCCATATTGGGAATCTGTCTGATTTTTTCAAGGGTGACCGGATCGCCTGGGCCATACCAGCGGAATGATAATTTCATACTTGTTCTCCTTTGCTTCTGGCATTGGTTTTTCTTCTTTTATTGTACATTTTCATTCTATTTTTTCCTCCTAAAAATAAGAATTGCATCAGGGACACAAAACATTGCATAATGGAGACAAGGATTGCTTTTGCAAACCAAATTTTTATAAGATGCTACTGGAGGGTTTTGGCATGCAGGGGCTTATTAATCAGTTCTCTTACCGACAGTCCATGGAGGGGAACACCCTGGAATTTTTCCACTACAAAGGAGACCTTTCCTATGGCCGGGTAAAGCCGCATACCCATACGCATTATGAATTCTATTTTTTCCTTGCCGGCGATGCATTCTACACCGTTGGAAGCAAGCGTTTTCACTTGGAACCAGGGGATTTTCTGATTATTGAGCCGGAAAAATTGCACTTCCCGGAAATTACATTTTCCAAAGGCAATGACAAGCCCTATGAGCGGGTTGTTATCTGGGTTTCTTTGGATTATCTGAAGGAAATGGAAGCGGTTAGCCAGACCCTGCAAAGCATTATGCAATCCGTGGCCAAAAGAGGCTCCAGCCACTACCGTCCCGACACAGAATCCCGCCAACGCATTGTCTCCATTTTGGAAGAAATGACCCATGAGCAGGAAGAGCAACACTCGGATTACGAATTTTATATGGGCACTTTGTTTTCCCAGCTACTAATTCAGATTAACCGCATTATCCACACACGGAAAACCTTCCAAAAAAACAGTTCCACCAAAAATCTGTACTCTGACGTGGTGCGGTACATTCACAACAACATTGAAAAGTCGCTGAGCCTAGACGATTTAGCCTCGGAATTTTACGTCAGTCGCAGTTACATTTCCCGGGTTTTCCGGGAACACCTGGACATTTCCGTACATCAGTACGTCATGCGGGTAAAGCTGGACCGGGCCCTTGGGGACATTGCCGAAGGGGCCTCGTTGTCGGAAGCCGCCATGAATTACGGATTTGAAAATTATTCCACCTTTTACCGCCTTTGCCGGAAGGAATTCAACCTTTCCCCGCGGGAACTGGTAAATCAGATACATACAAGCCATACGTCAAAAGAAAGGACTTGAAGTTATGGATTTAAAATTACGTGACACCTACACTTATGATGCGGTTTCTCTTGGGGAAATTATGCTGCGCCTGGACCCGGGCGAGGGACGGATTCGCACTGCACGACAATTTCGCGCTTGGGAAGGCGGCGGCGAATATAACGTTGTCCGCGGCCTGCGGCGGTGCTTCGGGCTGAAGACCGCCTGCATTACCGCCTTCGCGGACAACGAAGTAGGCAAGCTGATGGAGGACTTCATTTTGCAGGGCGGCGTAGACACGGCCATGATTAAATGGATGCCGACGGACGGCATTGGCCGGGTTTGCCGCAACGGTCTGAACTTCACCGAACGCGGATTCGGCGTTCGGGGCGCCGTTGGCTGTTCCGACCGGGCCAACACGGCCATTTCCAAAGCCACCCCGGAGGACTTTGATTTTGAATACATCTTTGGCACCTTAGGCGTCCGTTGGCTCCATACCGGGGGCATCTACGCCGCCCTGTCAGAGCAGTCCTGTGAAACAGTACTGGCCGCCATTAAAACTGCCAAAAAATACGGTACCGTGGTTTCCTATGACTTGAACTACCGGCCCTCCATGTGGTCCGCCATCGGCGGTCTGGAAAAGGCCAGAGAAGTCAATCAGGAAATTGCCAAATACGTAGACGTCATGATTGGCAACGAAGAGGACTTCACTGCCTGCCTGGGCTTTGAAATTGAAGGCAATGACAAGGACCTGAAGCAATTAAATCTGGCCGGCTATGAAAAAATGATCAACGAAGCCGCAAAAACCTATCCGAATTTCAAGGCGGTAGCCACCACCCTGCGGGAAGTGAAAACCGCAACTGTAAACGACTGGTCTGCCATCTGCTGGGCAGACGGCACCGTTTATAAAGCCAAAGATTATAAAGGCCTTGAAATTCTGGACCGCGTTGGCGGCGGAGACTCCTTTGCCTCCGGCCTGATCTACGGCCTGATGGCCACCGGTGACCCGGAACTGGCCGTCAACTATGGCGCAGCGCACGGTGCGCTGGCCATGACCACTCCCGGAGACACCACCATGGCCTCCAAGGCCGAAGTAGAAGCCCTTATGGGCGGAGGCTCCGCCCGCGTCAAGCGCTAATCTGCTGCATTCCGTGCACGAATGAGAAAAAGACCGCAGTCACTGATTTTTTCAGCTGTCTGCGGTCTTTTTGCGGAAAGTTTGTAGTATAATAAGGCATCCTTTAGAAGCAGAAAGGCAAAAGGTATGTTGCAAATTAAGGAAATCAGAAAAGAATACCGGACCGGAGACCTGGTCCAGCAGGCCCTGGATGGCGTTTCTCTGAATTTAAGGGACAACGAATTTCTGGCCGTGCTAGGCCCGTCTGGGTCCGGTAAAACCACCCTGTTGAATGTCATCGGCGGACTGGATCGGTATGATTCCGGTGACCTGATTATTGATGGCATTTCTACTAAGAAATATAACGACCGCGACTGGGATTCCTACCGGAATCATACCATCGGCTTCGTGTTTCAAAGCTACAACTTAATCCCGCATCAGAGCGTGCTTGCCAACGTAGAGCTAGCGCTGACCATTAGCGGGGTCAGCTCCGCCGAGCGCAAGACGCGTGCGCTTCAGGCCTTAGACGAAGTCGGCCTGAAAGAGCAGGCGCATAAGAAGCCGAACCAGCTGTCCGGCGGGCAGATGCAACGGGTGGCCATTGCCAGAGCCCTGGTTAACAATCCTCGGATTCTGTTGGCAGACGAACCCACCGGTGCGCTGGATTCCGAAACCAGTATTCAGGTTATGGAACTGTTAAAGCAGGTAGCCAAAGACCGTCTTGTTGTCATGGTTACCCATAATCCGGAGCTGGCTGACCAGTATGCCAACCGGATTGTCCGCTTGAAAGACGGTCGGATTATAGACGACTCCAATCCATATGAGGTAACCGAAGAACAGCCAACCCGTCACGAAAACATGGGGCACAGCGCCATGGGCTTCCTGACGGCACTGGCCCTTTCCATTGGAAACCTGCGCACCAAAATCGGCCGCACCACGCTGACCAGCTTTGCAGGATCCATCGGAATCATCGGCATTGCGTTAATCCTGGCCTTCTCCACCGGGGTTAATAACTACATTACACAATTGCAAAAAGACACCATGATGTCTTACCCCGTCAGCATTGAGGCGGAATCCATAGACGTTAACAGTTTAATGCAGTCCGGTGCAGAAGCTTCTAAAACGGAAGAGCACCCTGATGACGGCAACCTGTATTCCAATGGCTCTGACCTAGAAGGCCAGGCCAATATGAACCTCAGCATGTCTCAAAACAACCTGACGGCATTCAAAAAGTACCTGGATGATCCAAGCTCTGAAATCCACCAATACGTTGGAGAAGGCGGCATTGTCTACAACTACGGCGTTTCCTTTAAAGCCTATGCCTATGATTCCAACGGCATCCTGGTAGACACAGACGACGTTTACATTGACCAGGATGAACAGCCAACCACCACGTCGCCCATGTCTTCCCTGCTGGGGCAGAGCAGTGCGGCCGAAAACTTCGGTCAAATGCTTCCGGGTAGCGGTGACCAGTTGGTCAGTGACGCCCTGATGGATTCCTATGATGTTGTCTACGGCTCCTGGCCTACCGCTTACAACGAAGTGGTTCTGGTGGTCAATGACAACAATGAATTGTCCTTAACCCAGCTTTATTCCCTTGGCTATCTTCCCGCGGAAGAATATGCCAACCTGATGAAACAGATTGACAGCAAAGAAGAGGTTTCCGTTCCAAGCTATACCTTATCCTATGACAGCTTACGGAATAAAACCTTCTACATTATTCCAGCCTGTGACCAGTACCACCTGCAGTCTGACGGCACCTATCGGTACATTGCCAATAACGGCACCCTGCTGGATGCCCTGATGGAATCCGAAATCAAGGTAAAAGTGGTAGGTGTTGTCAAAGCCCACGAAGATGCAGATGTTACCATTGATGGTGCCGTTGGTTACACCAAAGCACTTTCCGATTACATTATCAATTACACAGACGACAGTGATATTGTAAAAGCACAGCAAGCCGACCCGGACACGAATGTGCTGACGGGCAAGAGCTTTGCTTCGGAGCAGGAAGAAACTGACTCGCTCAGCTCCTATGCCTCCGCCCTTGGTGTGGACGAATCCTTAACCAGCCTGTACAGCTCCTTTGCCCAGACCAGCAGTTATGAAAATAATCTGAGCACGTTCGGAGTTGTGGATCCTGACTCGCCCAGCGGCATCAATATTTACGTTGACACCTTTGAAGACAAGGATGGCATTACCAAGTGTATTGACGACTACAACGCCACCGCTTCAGAGGACGACCAGATTGTTTACACGGACTTGGTGGGTCTGCTCCTCAGCTCCGTTACCAAAATTGTCAATGCCATTTCTTACGTGCTGATTGCATTTGTGGCGGTTTCCTTAATTGTTTCGTCCATTATGATTGGCATTATTACCTACATTTCCGTACTGGAACGGACCAAGGAAATCGGCATTCTGCGTGCCCTTGGTGCCTCCAAGCGCAACATCAGCAACGTATTTAACGCGGAGACCTTCTTTGTCGGACTGTTTGCCGGCGTCATCGGCGTGGTCATTGCACAACTGCTGACTTTGCCAATCAACGCTCTGCTGCACAGTCTTCTGGAAGAAGTTACTATTTCCGCCACATTGCCGTTCTATGACGCAATTATCCTGATTGTACTCTCTGTTCTTCTGACCCTGATTGGCGGTCTGATTCCAGCCAAAAAAGCAGCCAAGAAAGATCCGGTCATTGCGTTGCGGACAGAGTAAAACGGACAGAAGTAAGAAAGAGGGAAATCCACTATGTTCAGACCCATGAGACGAAGCAAACAGCAGTTAACAGACGAAGAGTGCATTACCATTCTGGAGCAGGAGCCTCGCGGCGTTCTTTCCCTGTTAGGAGAAGACGGTTACCCATATGGCATCCCGCTGGACCACTGGTATTGTCCGGAAGACGGACATCTGTATTTCCACGGTGCACAGGAAGGCCACAAGCTGGATGCGCTGCGTGCCTGCAACAAAGTTTCCTATTGTGTTTATGACAAAGGATACCTGGAACCGGGCGATTGGGCTCTTCACATCAAAAGCGTAGTCCTTTTCGGCACCATCAAAGTGGTAGATGATCCGGAAAAAGTACAAACCATCTGTGCCAATCTGGCATTGAAATTTACGGATGACCAGGAATATATTGCCAAAGAGCTTCGCAAGCACACCCCGAAGGTCTGCTGCCTGGAGCTGACACCGGAGCACATGACCGGAAAAGCAGTCAAAGAATCCTAAGGGAAGGATTGAGAATATGAAACTTGTTTTTGCATCAGATTCTTTTAAAGGAACGTTAAGCCAGGAAAAAATTATTTCCATTCTGACAGAAACCGCAGCGGAAAAGCTGCCGGGCTGGGAATGCGTTGGAGTGCCTGTAGCCGATGGCGGCGAAGGCACCGTGGCGGCGGTAGTGAAAGCAGCCGGCGGACAACTGCGGAGCGTGGCCGTACACGGCCCACGGATGGAATCCGTCACAGCCGAATACGGCCTGCTGCCCAGCGGCAAAGCCATCATTGAAATGGCAGCTGCCAGCGGACTTCCCATGATTCCGGAAGCCGAGCGCAATCCGCTGGACACCACCTCCTTCGGATTTGGTGAATTAATTGCGGATGCGCTATTACAGGGTTGCCGGGATATCAGCGTTGCGCTGGGTGGCTCCGCCACCAATGATGGCGGCATGGGCGCCTTGCGGGCCCTGGGATGGCAGTTCCAGGACGAACGCGGCAACAACCTGCACGGCTTTGGTCGTGAGCTTGGTTCCGTGGCACGTGTAGTCTATGTAGATACTGCCAATCTGTATGTTAACGGGCACACGGATATTCCATCCGAATTTAACTTAAGAAAAGCCATTATGGACACCCGGTTCACCATTATGTGTGATGTTACCAATCCACTGTTAGGGGAACACGGTGCCACGTATACCTTTGGCCCGCAAAAGGGCGCAGATGCCGCCACCCTGGTGCAGCTGGAAGCCGGCATGGAACACTACGCCGCCTTCTGTAGCTCTTATCTTGGAAAAGACATTTCCTCTGTTCCGGGCGCCGGTGCTGCCGGTGGCCTTGGCGCAGCGTTATATGGGTTCTTAAACGGCACCATGAAAAGCGGCATTGAAACCGTATTGGATCTGGTCAACTTCCAGGACACGCTTCGCGGCGCCACCTTCTGCATTACCGGCGAAGGCAAGCTGGACAATCAGTCTTTACAAGGTAAAGTCATTTCCGGCATTGTCCACGCTTGCAAGGAACAGAAGGTTCCCTGCCTGGCGCTAGTCGGCATTGACCAAAGTGCTGCTTTAGAAGAAGCTGCCGATACTGGCCTGGAAGCCGTTTACGCTACGGCAGACCTGGCCGCCAGTCCGGAAGATTCCATAGAACAGGCCGAACACTATTATCGGCTACAGGCTGCCAACCTGATGGAGTCCCTTCCTTTGCGTTTCCCGACCGAAGTACAGGAAGGCTGGTTTGTCATTGGCCATAATGCCAAGAAAATGGCCCTTGGCAAAAAAGCACTGATTGTCACCGGCCGCCACGCAGCCGTGGCCACCGGCGCCATTGATGATGTTATTAACGCGTTACGGAGCCAGAAAATTCCGTACGCCATTTTTGATGAAGTAGAAGAAAACCCCAGTCGGGAAACGGTCATGAAGGGCCGTGACTTCGGTCTGGCCGAAGGGGCTGATTTTGTCATCGGCATCGGCGGTGGTTCCCCACTGGATGCCGCCAAAGCCATTGCCCTGATGATGCGTCATCCGGGCCACGGAATTGAATACCTTTACGAAGGCGGGAACGACACCGCCCTGCCGGTTGTGGCCATTCCCACCACCTGCGGCACCGGATCCGAAGTCACCGGAGTGTCGGTACTGACTCGCTATGACAAGGCAACCAAAGCCAGCATTCCGTTTAAAATTTATCCCACGTTGGCGCTACTGGATCCGCAGTATCTGCTGTTTGCAAGTCATACCCTGTTAGTCCACACAGCAGTGGATGCGCTGGCTCATATGTATGAATCCTACCTGAACAGTAAGTCCACAGACTACAACAAGATGTTGGTAAAGCAAGGCCTTTCCTACTGGATTAAGGCCAAGGATTTCTTGACCGGAGCCGCGCAGCCGGACCTGGACGACTATCAGAATCTGCTGATGGCCAGCATGTATGCAGGCCTTGCCATTGCGCAAACCGGCACCTCTATTCCGCACGCCATCAGTTATGAAATCACCTTCCATGCCGGTATTCCGCATGGTCAGGCCTGCGGCTGGTTCCTGCCCGGGTACCTTGCTCAGGCTGCCAAATGTCCGGCCATTTCCAAAGACGTAGAGGACTTACTGGAAGCCAGTCAATTTACCCTGGAGACCTTACGTGACTTTATTCATACCACTTGCGGTCCTATTTCCGTTTCCCAGGAGCTAATGGAAATGGATCTGGCCCATTTGGCAGAAAACAAGGCAAAGCTGCAAACCGCACCCTTTGCCTTAACACTGGATGATTTGAAGAACATTTGTAAATGAATTTAGAGTAACCGCGAATGGAGCATGTGTATGTTAACCAATGATTTTTTAGGGAATCAGGTCAGCCGCCTCGGCTTCGGTTGCATGCGTTACCCGCTTTTGGAAAACGGAGACATTGACGTAGCACAAACGGAACGCATGATTCGGGAAGCCAAAGCTGCCGGTGTCAACTACTTTGACACCGCCTGGCCGTATATGAATGGCCAATCGGAAACCATTCTTGGCAACGTGTTAAAGGAGTATCCCAGAGACAGCTTCTTTCTTGCTGACAAATATCCGGGACACCAGATTGCCGAAGAATACCATCCGGAAGAAATTTTTGAAAAGCAGTTAAAGAAGTGCCAGGTAGAATACTTTGACTACTATCTGCTGCACAACGTTTATGAAGAAAGTTATGCCACCTACGTCAGTGACAAATGGCACATTGTAGACTACTTCCTGGAGCAGAAAAGATTGGGCAGAATTAAGCACTTGGGCTTTTCCACCCACGCACAGAATTCCACCCTGTTAAAGTTCCTAGACCACTTTCCGGACGGCACCTTTGATTTCTGCCAGATGCAGTTGAATTATGTGGACTGGACCTTACAGGATGCGGAAGAAAAATACCGCATCTTGGCCGAGCATGGCCTGCCTATTGTAGTAATGGAAGGCTTACGCGGCGGCAGATTAGCCGCCTATGAGCCGGAAGAAGAAGCCAGGCTGAAAGCCTTGCGTCCGGAAGAAAGTCCGGCAGCGTGGGCCTTCCGCTGGCTTATGGAAAAGGAAAACGTCAAAGTCATCCTTTCCGGCATGAGCGCAGAAGAACAGGTCAAAGACAATTTAAAAATCTTCTCAGAAGAAAAGCCTCTGAACGAAGAAGAGCACGCCTTACTGGAAGAGTTCAGCAAGAAATTTCAAAACACCGTGCCTTGTACTGGCTGTCGTTACTGCACTTCGGAATGTCCGTTGCAACTGGATATTCCCCGTTTTATGACCGCCTACAATGACATCTGCTTCAACAAAAACTTTACGCTTAGAATGTCCATTGATTCCCTGCCGGAAGAAAAACAGCCGGCCGCCTGCATCGGCTGCCGCTCCTGCACGCACCTTTGTCCGCAGAACATTGACATTCCAACGGTACTGGAAGACTTAACAGCACGTCTGAACACCCTGCCCTCTTGGGCGCAGATGTGCAAAGAGCGCGCAGCAATAGAAGCCGCCGCTGCCGCCGAAGAAGCAGCAAATGCCGCAACCTAACTTCCTGAAATACAAAAGTTTCTGAAATGCAAAAGACACGCAACCGAATGGTTGCGTGTCTCTTTTATTCTATTTACTTTTTATCCTTCACTTAAGCCCTTTTTCCGCTGTGCAATCCAGTCTTTAGCTTTATCTGCCGTCTGGCTGATGGCTTGCAGTAGTTTTTTACCGGAGGTAGCATCCGTGGAAGCTGCAACAGTTTCTGCTGCCGTAGCGTTCTCTCCGTCATCCACGGTACCCGGCTTATTGCCGGTATAAAGCTGATAGTAGCGGCCCTTGGCGGCAATCAGGTCGTCATGGCTGCCACGCTCAATAATGCTGCCGTTTTCCAGAACCATGATACAGTCAGAGTTCTGAACGGTGCTGAGGCGATGCGCAATAACAAACGTAGTACGGCCGTACATAAGGGCATCCATGCCCTGCTGTACCAGCTTTTCGGTTCTGCTGTCAATGGACGAAGTGGCTTCGTCCAGAATCAGAACCGGCGGATCTGCTACCGCTGCGCGGGCAATGGCAATCAGCTGGCGCTGCCCCTGTGACAGGTTGGATCCATCATTGGTCAGCTTGGTCTGATAGCCATCCGGCAGCGCACGAATAAATTCGTCTGCATTGGCCAGCGTGGCAGCCGCAATGCATTCTTCATCTGTGGCATCCAGTCGGCCATACCGGATATTTTCCATAATGGTATCCGTAAACAGGTGAGTATCCTGCAGTACCATACCAAGGGACCGGCGCAGATCAGATTTTTTGATCTTGTTGATATTGATATTGTCATAGCGGATTTTACCGTCCTGAATATCATAAAAGCGGTTAATCAGGTTGGTAATGGTGGTCTTACCGGCACCGGTGGACCCGACAAAGGCAATCTTCTGTCCCGGTTCGGCAAACATGCTGATGTGATGCAATACAATCTTATCTTCCGTGTACCCGAAGTCTACGTCATCAAAGACAACGTTGCCCTTCATCGGGTCCAGCGTAACGGTGCCGTCCTGGTGCGGATGCTTCCAGGCCCAGGTGCCGGTGCGTTCTTCACATTCCACCAGACCGCCGTGGCCGTCGTCTGCCGCATTGACCAGTTCTACATACCCGTTATCCTGTTCCGGCTCCTGGTCCAGAAGCTCAAAAATACGCTCTGCGCCGGCCAGACCCATCATAATGGAGTTCATCTGGGAAGACAGCTGACTGATAGGAGCCGAAAAGCTCTTGTTCAGTGTCAGGAACGAAATCAAGGTGCCGACAGTCAGTGCATAGTTTCCGCTCAGTGCCAGAATACAGCCGATAACCGCACATAAAACATAGGAGATATTACTTAAGTTGCCGTTGATTGGCATCATAATGCTGGCAATGGTTTGTGCCTTGGAAGCGGCATCAAACAGCTCATCATTCTTTACTGCAAATTCTTCCTTGCTCTTCTCTTCGTGGTTGAAAATCTTGACCACTTTTTGTCCGGTCATCATTTCTTCTACGTAACCATTTACATCGCCCAGTTTTTTCTGCTGCTTGGAGAAGTAGCTTCCGGACAAACTGGACAGCTTAAAGGAAATCAGAAGCATGATGGCAATCATGACAACCGAAACCAGCGTCAATGGCACAGACAGTACCATCATGCTGATAAAGGTCACAACCAGCGTAAACAAGTCAGAAATCAAGTTTGGCAAGCTCTGGGAAATCAGCTGACGCAACGTATCTACGTCATTGGTATACACAGACATGATGTCTCCGTGCGTATGCTGATCAAAGTATTTAATGGGCAGGGATTCCATTTTGCTGAACAGGTCTACTCTTAGTTTCCGCAAGGTTCCCTGTGTAATAAATGCGTTAATAAAGGAATACAGGAAGCTGCCAACCACGCCGCCGAGTGCAACCAAAGCGGCCATTTTCATTAAATCAGCAAGCGGTCCGTAATCCGGAACGGCCTCCTGCATTAAAGGCATAATATAGTCGTCTACCAAACTCTGCATTCCCATCATCAGTATAACCATGGAAACAGCAGAAACGACAATTCCAACTAAAACGCCAACCAGTTGGAGTTTGTAATGCCCGTAAACATATTTTAAAATCCGTCCGAACAGCTTCATGGGGTGCTTTACCTTAGGAGCCGGTGCACGGTTTCTTGGTCCTGGACCTGGCATAATATCATCCTCCTTCTTTAGTTAGCCTCATCAAAGTCCCCGGAACCCTTCTGCTGGGTTTCATAGAGCTCTTGATAAAAGGTGTTGGTCTTCAGCAATTCCTCATGACTGGCAAAGCCGGTAATCCGGCCTTTATCCATAACAATGATGCGGTCTGCATCCTGAATGGAGGAAATTCGCTGGGAAACAATAATCTTGGTAACATCCGGCAGGGATTCCCGGAAGGAACGTCGGATGGAAGCATCAGTGGCCGTATCAACGGCAGAGGTGGAGTCATCCAAAATCAGAATCTTCGGATTCTTCAGCAAAGCTCTGGCAATGCAAAGCCGCTGCTTCTGGCCACCGGAAACGTTGGTGCCGCCCTGTTCAATGTAGGTGTTGTATCCGTCCGGGAAGGACTGGATAAAGTCATCTGCGCAGGCCAGCTGGCAAGCAGCACGGCATTCCTCTTCTGTGGCGTCCGGATTACCCCAACGCAGGTTATCCAGAATAGTGCCGCTGAACAGAACATTCTTTTGCAGAACAACGGAAACTGCATCGCGCAGCTCTTCCAGGCCATATTCCTTGACGTTGTGTCCACCAACGGAAACAGCGCCCTCAGTAACGTCATACAGACGGGAAATCAGGCTGACAAAGGAAGATTTGCCGCAGCCGGTGGAGCCGATCAGGCCGATGGTTTCGCCGGAATGGATGTGCAGGTCAATGTCGTACAGCACCGGTACCGGTTCATCCTTTTCTTCGGAAAGGCCGCCGTTCTTAGCCGCTTTTTTGGCTTCTTTGTAGGCCTCAAATTCTTTTTTCTTCCGCTCTTTGAATTCCTTCTGATAGGCTTTCTTGGCGTCCTTATCCAGGGTGTTGTAATACTCTTTTTCTTCGTCTGTCATACCAACGTTTGGCGGAAGTGTCTCCTCCTTGTCGGCATAAACCTGACTGTGGGGATAAGAGAACTGCACCTGGTCAAAGTCAATAGAGCCGTCCGGTACTTCGCGAATCGGATTTTCCGGATCCACAATGTCCGGGGTTTCATCCAGTACCTGGCAAATACGCCGGCCGGAAGCTACGGACATAACCAGCATCATGAAGACCATGACCAGCATAATCAGGGACATCAGCCCGCTGATCAGGTAGGACAGCAACGAGGTCAGTTCCCCGACTGCCATGGTGCCGCCAACAATAAAGTGCGCGGATTTCCACATGATGACAATCAGGACACCGTAAATGGCAACCATCATCAGTGGCATCATGCCGGACATAATCATTTCTACCTGTAGGAACAGCTTATAGATGTTATCCGAGGCTTTGCCGAATTTCCGTTTTTCAAACTTTTCACGAACGAAGGCTTTTACCACACGAATGGCAGAAACGTTTTCCTGAACGGATGCGTTCAAATCGTCATACCGGCGGAAGACCCGCTGGAACATGCCCGTTACCTTCCGCATAATCAGGACGGCAATTATGGCAATGAACAGCAAAGACACCACAAAGATGGTGGAAATATGTGCATTAATAAAGAAGCACATAATAATGCTGAAAATGAAGTTCAGCGGCGCACGAATGGCAAGCCGCATGGTCATTTGATACGCATTCTGGATATTGGTAACGTCCGTTGTCATGCGAGTTACCAGTCCTGCTGTGCTAAACCGGTCAATATTGGAAAAGCTGAAGGTCTGAATATTGGCATACATGGCCTCCCGCAGGTTTTTTCCAAGTCCGGTGGCAGCCACCGAAGCGGTCTTTCCGGCCAAAGCGCCAAACAGCAATCCTAAGAATGCCATGGCAAGCATCAATCCGCCGTACTTATACACAACGGACAAATTTCCGGCCTGGATTCCGTCATCAATAATAATGGCGGTAACATAGGGAATCAAGATTTCCATCAGCACTTCCAAGGCCGTTAAAATGGGAGCCAGAATACTTTGTTTTTTAAATTGCTTTACGTGCGCAAGCAGTTTTTTAAGCATGTGTCTCCTCCTCTTCCATCATAGATTTTGGGCAGCAGCCTTCCTGATATTCTTTGAACTGGCTGCTAATTTTTTGCAACAGCTGAAGAAGGCTTTCTTTCTCTTCCGAAGACAAAACGGAAGTTAATTCCTGCTCCATCTGATTAAATTTTTCATCTGCTTCCCGGCAATGGGTCTGCCCGCGTTCCGTCAGCTCCACCATTTTGACACGGCGGTCTTTTTCATGACCGAACATTCTGACTAGGCCCTTCGCTTCACAGCGATGTACCAGTCCCACCACCGTAGGCTGGGACAACCGAAGCCATTTTTCCAGATCCTTCAGGGACGATGCTCCGTGAATTTGCAATGTTTTCAGCAACATTCCCTGGGAAGACGTAATGCCGTCTGTCTTCATGCAGGCATCCACTTTCCGTCCGACCTGAATGGCAATGAACTTAATTTCTTTACAAATGTGGCTTTCACACCGCATAAAATCCTCCTCTCCTGTAACGTTGCCAGTATTATAAGAAGCAAAAAAAACAAATTCAATAGCTTGCAATCAATATCATGCAATTAAACAAAATTTGTGCTTCTTTTTCCCCTCTTTTTGGCGATTCAGCTCTGTTCCTTTCGTTCAAACCTTTAACTGTTTTTTAGGTTCCCGGTGGCCATAAAAAAAGCTGACGAATCCTGCAGTGTAATGGATTCGTCAGCTTCTGTTTTTATCTGTTTTTGGAGTCCTTACTCTAGCTTTTACAGCTTGAAGTCTTCGTCAATAGCGGCGTTCAGCGCTCTGGTAACGGCTTCCTTGTCAATGTCCTGACCAATGATAACCAGACGGTTAACGCGGTCTCCGTAGTAGGAGTCCCAGTCTTTTTCCAGGTCCGGATATTCCTTGAAGGCTTTCTTGCGTTCCTTTTCCGGAGCAGAGGCAAGCCACATGCCGTCCGGCTGAATGGTTACCTGGCGTCCGGCCTGTTCCAGAATAAAGGCAGCATCCGGATTTTCATTGAACCAGATATATCCTTTGGTACGGATAATGTTGGTCGGCCACTGTTCAAAAACGGACTGCAGCTGCTGCATGAAGAACGGTTCCCGACGTTCAAAGACGAAGGTTTCAATGCCGTATTCGTACAGCTCGCCTTCTTCATGTTCTTCCGGATGTTCAATAGCTTCAATCCAACCGGCAGACATAATAGCACTTTCATAGTCAAAACGTCCGGTATCAAAAACCTGTTCATACGGTACTTTACCATAGCTGGTTTCCACAATTTCAGCCTTTGGTGCAAAGGCTTTAATCATGGCGCGGACCAGACCCTTTTCGTCTTCGGTAACAAGGTCAGTCTTGTTCAGAATAACGGTATTAACGAATTCCAGCTGCTGAACCAGCAGGGATGCAATTTCTTCATCCTCTTCGTCATCGTCATCATCAGAAGCGTGCATTTCTTCTGCTTTGGTCAGCAGATCCTGACCGCAGCCGAACTCATCCTTAATGCGGGCGGCGTCAACAACGCAAACCACATTGTCTAGCTCTACAATCGGTGGCATCTTTCTCTGCTTGGTGGATTCTGCCATCATAGTAATGGTCTGTGCAATGGGAATTGGTTCACAAATACCGGAAGCTTCAATGACAATGTAGTCATATTTTTTGCTGCAGGCCAGGTCGGAAAGCTGCTTGGCAAGGTCTTCCGACAGGGTGCAGCAAATGCAACCGTTGGTCAGTGGAACCAGGTCTCCGGTCTGTTCAGATACGGAGCCGCCGTTTTTGGCAATCAGTCTGGCGTCAATGTTGACTTCGCCAATGTCATTGACAATAACGGCAACCTTATGCTTTCCCGGATCCGTCAGGATCTGGTTCAGCAGCGTGGTCTTGCCCGCGCCCAAATAACCGGTTACCAACATAATTTTACAAGGTGTATAAGGTACGTTCATTTCTTCACGTTCTTTCTATATGGTTTTTATGGTTTTTCAATGCAGTATTTTAATACAGCAACTTGAAAAATACCATAGTCTTTTCGTTTCGTCTTGATTTTAGAATCCACCGCCGCCGTGGTGGGAGCCGGAGGAAGACGTATGGAGTCCTCCACCACCGCCAGGGCCGGAGTTGTCAGTCTGTTGTGGCCGACGGGTCTGGGTAACATGGGAGTACAGGAAGATGTCATGACTGTTCCGCAGTTGCAAGCTGTTATCCACCACATAACGGCTGGCATCTCTGGCCGGTCTAACCGAAATTAGCTGTCGTTTCAGAATCAGTACTACCACTGCAGTGCCCATAACACCGACCACCAAAGCGGAAATAACAATGACTTTGACGTCCCAGCCGGAGGAACTAACGGAGAATGACTGATCTTCATTCCAGTCACCATCAGCCCATCCATCTCCGGAGGTGCCGCTGTTATATTGTGCCTTTGATAAGGTAATGAACTGTTGAAATGCCGTAACATAGTTTCCGGCGGTCAGGTAAGGAGTCAGCACCTGTCCCATTTCCTGAATAGTGCTGTAAGAGAACAGGCTAATGCCGGAGCCACAGGTAGAAATCCAGCTGTTGCCGCTTTCATAACTGCCGTCTGCATTTACGTTGACCAGGAGCAGGATACCATCCCGATCATCACCATAGCCATAACCGTTGTAATCATAAAAGTCATCTGCATACGTTTGTCGGTCATCCGGATCCACCCCGGTGGCGGTAACAATGACCAGATCAAACTGATTTGTTTCCCGGAATTTCTGCAATTTGGTATTTAACTCTTCCCGTTCTGTGTCAGATAAGACACCGGCCTGATCTACTATATAAGCATGCGTGGTATCCGCATTTTCGGCAAAGGAAAGGACGGTTCCGGCAGGCAGGAGGAACAGGAAAGACAGCAGAAGTGCTGCCATAAAATGCATAGAAAATGTTCTGCTTTTCATAGTGCCCCCTCCTTACAGCAGGAAATAATTAATCAGGAATCCAATCCCCGTTCCGACTGCCGCAGAGCCAAGGAAGGAAGCTGCCGTATACAGAGCTAACAGTTTCTTATCTGTCGGCAAATTGCCGACGAATTTTCCGGTTTGCCCGTTCATGGCAAAGGTGTATTGCTGTCCGTTCCAACTGGTATTTAGTAGCCAGACCGGGAGGAGCGCATATTTGACTTTGCCGTTGGTGACCTGTACACAGGAGCCGGTCGGCATAACGCTGTCATAGGGCTGTGTTATGGTGGACCGGAGCACGTCTTCCGTAGACTGCTTTACCCGTGCGTTAACGCGCGGTTCGCAGTCCTGGCGGGAGACGTCGTACTTGTCCGCCAAATAGCCCGCAAAATAGGCCGTTTGGAAATCCACTGCTTCGGAAAAATCAAAAGGCTCTAGGGAGTCCATTAAATCATCGGCCATTTTGGCGGATGCATCCACCGGAATATCGGCAAAGTCAATGGTGCCCTCCCGGTAAATATTGAAGTAACTGGTTTCCGTATAGTCATATTCGTGGTCTGACCAATGGCGAACACGGGTCCCTTCGTACGTTGCCTGTCCATCCGCTTCAGCATCAAAAATCCAGAACGGCACGTAAATACCCTTAATTTCATCAATATGATTTTGGGATTTAAACACTTTCGGCAGCAGGCGTTTTCCCTCTAAATGCTTAGCAAGAGCCGCCTTTGCGTCATCTTTATCCACCTTAAAAGGAATAATCTTATCCGGGCGCAACCCGCCTGCAAACTGCTCTGATATGGTAACCGGATTTCCGCAAAACGGGCAGGTGGTTGCACCGGTAGTTTCATCACCAATAATTTCGCCGCCACAGGAGTTGCAGACATAATGGCGCAAATGTTCCGTTTCTGTTGCATCCCACTCCTGTCCGGCAGCTTCATCCCAATGCAATTCATCTTCCTGCTCCGTGGCATGAAGGGCATCGTCTAACGCTTCCAGCGTGGCAACATCAAATTCTGAATCGCAGAAGGGACATTTCATCTTCTGCAAATCCGCATTAAATTCCAGAGCGCCGCCGCAATTGGGGCACTTATATTCAATCAGTTCTGACATACTTTTCCACCCCTGGAAATTCAGTATTTACTGCTTCGGCTTTCCGCAATTGGAACAGAAGTTTCCGGTGTTGGTTGTGCCGCAGCTGCAGGTCCAGGCTGCCGGAGCCGGGCGCGGTGCGCCGCAATTCTGGCAGAAATTGCCGGTATTGCCCTGTGCGCCGCAGGCGCAATTCCAGCCGGCAGCTGCAGGTGCGGCCGGAGTTGCCGGCGTTTGCTGCGCTGCTGCAGTCTGTTGCTGGCCCATGGCGTACAGATTCTGTACGGTACCGGCGCCACCGGCGTTCATGGCCATGCCCATGCCAACAAAGGCATTCATGGCCCCGCCCTGGTTGGCGGCCGCTGTTTCCATGGCGCTGGCCGTGGCTTCGCCCATTCTTCCGGCCATCATGGACGGACTGTTGCCATACGCAGCAGCATCTTCCATCTGCTGTACTTTTTTCAGGTCTTCTTCCGTCAGGGTAATCGGATTCAGGGCAATGGACTCTACCGTAATGCCTCTGCGTTCCGTCCATTCGGTTTTGAGTGCCGCATTCATGGCATCCTTCAGTTCTGCCGTGTGGGCCGGAATTTGGGCCGGGCGAAGCTCCAGCTCAGACAGCTTGGCAAACGCCGGCTGCAGTGCGCTGACAAACTCCGTTTTCAGCTGCCCATCCAGTTCTTCTCTGGTATATTCCCGCTCCACATTGCCGCAAACCTCTTTATAAAAGAGCAGCGGATCCGTAATTTTATAAGAGTAGACGCCATTGCAGCGTACGCTGACAGTACGGTCCATTCCAATCTTTTTGTTTACCACCGTAAACAAAAACGGATTGGCCGTACCAAACTTGTTGTCTACAATTTCTTTCGTATTAAAGTAGTACACCCGCTGATCCTTCGCCGGGTCACCGCCAAAGGTAAACCGCTTTCCAATGACACGGAAGGTTTCCTTCAGCGAGTCTCCCAGTTTGCCGGTGAAAAGGCTCGGCTCCGTGGAAGCATCCCAGGTAAACTGGCCAGGCTCGGCGCAAAATTCTACAATCTTGCCCTGCTCTACAATCATCATGCACTGGCCATCAGCCACCGCAATTCCGGATCCGTTGGAAATGACATTGTCATTTCCCTTTGTATTGGAGGACCGCCCGGTCGTCTGTTTGACGCCCCTGGCCACCAATACGTTTTTGTCTAATGCATCACAGCTGAAAAACTCTTTCCACTGATCTGCCAGGGTTCCGCCCAGCGCGCCTGCGCCTGCCTTAATCAGTCCCATTCCGTTACCTCTTTTCCTTTAATTTTTCTATTTTGGGGTGCTTCTATCTTTACTCCGCACTATCTTCCTGCACCGGAGACTCCTTCTCCTCTGTCGGCAGCTTTTCCTTTGTCTCTGCCGTTCTTGCAAAAATATTGGCAAGAATGGCTCCGGAGATATTATGCCATACGCTAAACACGGCTCCCGGTATAGTTGCTAGCGGATACATGGCAAAATGCGTGGTTGCCAAGGAAGTTGCCAGTCCGGAGTTCTGCATGCCCACTTCAATGGAAATGGCCCGGCACTTGGTTGTATCCAGTTTTAAAACCTTGCCAATGGCATAACCAAGCGCATAACCAAGTACATTGTGCAGAATAACAACCACAACAATAATCAGTCCGCTGGTTAACAGCTTAGCCGAGTTGGCAGAGACAACCGCCGCCACAATGGCCACAATGGCGGTAGTAGAAATCAGCGGCAGAATTTCTACCACTGCTTCCGTAAACTTCTTAAAGAAGTGATTAATAACAAAGCCGAGTAAAATCGGTACAATAACCACTTTTACAATGGAAAGGAACATGCTAAGCATGTTTACTTCCACCTTCTGCCCGGCATATAAATAGGTCAGAAGTGGCGTCAGAACCGGTGCCAGAATTGTGGAGACGGCTGTCATGCCGACGGAGAGGGCTACATCGCCCTTGGAAAGATACGTCATGACATTGGAAGACGTGCCGCCAGGACACGTGCCAACCAGGATAACGCCAATAGCCAATTCGGCCGAAAGGCCAAACACTTTTGTCAACACAAACGCCAGTAGTGGCATAACCGTAAACTGCGCAACGCAGCCGATAATGACGTCTTTCGGTCGGCTGAACACCACCTTGAAATCCTGCGGTTTCAGCGTCAGGCCCATGCCAAACATAACAATGCCCAGCAGTGTGTTGACGTAACTGGTTTTTATGAAGCTGACCGTATTGGGCGCAAACAGGGCAAGTGCCGCAACCGCAATCACAATCAGCGCCATGTACTTGCTGACAAATTGTGTAATCTTCTTTAAAACTTCCATCGGTACCTCTCCTTTTCCAAAATGTTCTGCTTTCCGCCTGCCGCGGGGTGCGCCTTGTTCCGTTTTTTTGGCTACAGGTTTTCTCCCTGACCTGCCGCCTTTTTCCGGAGCACTTTCGTTTTTGAACTCTTTTGTTTCTGAGTTCTTTTGTTCTGCACCCCTTCGTCCTGCACCTTTCGTTTCTGAACCTTTTCGCCTATTTCTTGAGCTCTCCGGATCCGTCAGGCTCCTCTTTTCCAATTCGGGTTACGTGGAAGTTGCAGCACTCATCCCCTTGGGCCAAGGTCTTTGTGCGATGCAGTTCTCCTCCCTCATTCCGATAATTCCGCTCATCCATATTGCACAGGCAGGGCACAAATGCAAAGCAGTTTTCCCGTTGCCCCAGCTTGCAAATGCCGCATTCGGTGTAGGTATTATAAAATTCGTCCACGCCTTTTACGTAGTCAAACTTCCAATCCAGCTCATACGGTGAATTCTGGCTGTCCCTGCTTTCCTGCAGCTTTTTATCCTGCACCTTATCCGTAAACAGGGTAACCTTCTTGTTGGCGTGGGCCTTTACCATAAAGGGCGAGTCAAACACCGCTGTTACCATACCATTCACAATTTCCGGAGTAATCTTTTCCGGCTCCGCCTTATATAAGGAAAAGACAAATGCTGCAATATAAAGGTTTGCTTCCAAAGAGCTACCGCCAATATCCGGTGTGCGAAGCAGCATGGCCTTATATTCCTTCTTTACTTTCCTCTTATATTCTGCCATATCCATATCAGGAAAAACAGTAGCTAAGTTTTGTAATGCTGGCTTAAAGCACAGCACTTCTACACCTTTTGCCAAAACACCATATTTCAACATGATAAGCACTTCTTTCTAATTCTTTTCAAAAAGCTTTTTTACTGAACGGCTGTATTTCTTACCGAGCGCTTTTTCTAATGGTAAACATATTGCAGGTGAACTTGGCAACATTGGTTCCCACATCATCTGTCAGTTGTACTTCATAGTAGCTGGTTGTACGACCGGCCTTGATACAGGTAGCTTCCGCAATAATTTTCTTACCCTTGGCCGGCGCAAAATAGGTAATGTTGGCATCCAGCGATACGCTATCTAATTCCGCCTTATAGCCTTCGGCGGCCACGGCCGCTGTAAAGTCGGCCAGCGTAAACAGGGCGCCACCCATAACCGCACCTCTTGCATTTAAATGCACCGGTGCCAGCTCCATTTCTGTTTTTGCGTGGCGCACGCCGGCCTCCGTTATGACGGCCGCGGCCGCCTCCGTAGCAAACTTATCACCCGCAAACAGCTTTTGGATTTCTTCTAAGCTTGGCAGGCTGTCCGCTGCCACTTCTGTGTCCGGTTTTGCTGACGCCTTTGCGGCTACTTTTGCCGCAGCTTCTGCCACTTTTTCAGTCCCTTCTGCAGCCACTTTTACCGCACTTTCTTTTTGCTCTTCCATTTAAATCTGCCTCTTTCTACAGTTACTTTATGCTTACTGCTTGATGATACCACCAACCACAGGCAAAAGACAAACGGATTACCCTTTCTGCCCTGCATTTTCACGTTTTCCTTAACGGTTCCCCTAACCTTTTCTCTAACCTTTTTCTTAACTCCTTATCCTTTCAATAATTTCCGTAATCTCCTTTGGATCAAGGTTGGTTGATTGCGCTTCAAAGGTTAAGATTAGCTGCCCGGATTGGAAAAGACCAACTCGCTGATAAAAAGACAATTTGGAAATGGCATGGGCAAGGTAGTCCGCGTCACTCATCAGGCCGAAGTGCTCCCAGTACAGTTCCTTGTCCTGCTCCGGCAGGTAAATGGTGAAGTCCGGGTAGAACCTGCTGGCCTTCCCGGATTCCGCCCGTAGTTCCAGCGGACACTCATACTTGTACGGAATCCCCGCGTGATACAGACGGTCCGCAATCATCAGTTCTGATTTGGAACGCACATATTCCCCATGTTCCGTCAGGTAGTTTGCTGACTCCGCATAGTTTGTCATGGACGGATACGGCTCCGCCAGCCACGCTTCCACTTTCTGCTCTGCTGTTGGTGCAATGGGCGTTACCAGCCCCTGGCGTTGCAGTCCCATTTGGAGATAAACATCCTCATAAAATTCTGTCACCTGTGCATATGCCTTTTGGGCAGCAGTCAAAGCTTCCTGTTCTTGCTTCATCACCTTTAGCACCTGCCGGTCATACGTTTGCTGTGCCAACAGTTCTGCTTGTGCCCCTTCCACCTTGGGGAGGTACTTTCGTACAGATCTCCGATTTTGGGGATTGTAATTCATCTGATAAAATCTGACATATCCACTTCGCACCTGAATATCCAACCACTTGTTTTTCAATTCTACAGGATAGCGGTTCAATCGATTTGATATAAACGCCATATCCTTTTCCAAGCAGTTCTCTCTCGTTTTCATTACATCTACCAAGAAGTCGCCCGAGACGTGAGCTTCTAGGCGTTTTCTACTTTCTTTTTGCAAAAATCTTCTTTCTTTTTTGTTTTTCCCTGAGCCTTTCATTTTATCCTCCTGGGTTTCTTACCACGATTAATATCTATCGAATTAGCTGGCCCGGCCTTTTCATGGTGGAAAGGCCCTTACAACATCATCCACGCCCCAAAAAGGGCCGTTGCTTTAAACCAAATTTCTTTTATTACGCCTTTTATCATGGTGGACACCTGTTTTTCTTGCCGTCCACCTCCCCTTTTCCTACGTCTTGCGTCTTTTAAGGAGCGAAAAAGTCATGGTGGAAGATGGAAAGCAGCAACATCCACGCCCCTCAGAGCCTCCTTTCAACAATGATTTTTCTGCTAATTTCACCATCCAAGGGAGGTGGACCCTGCTTTTCCTGGTTGTCCACCCCGATATTTGCTTTTATCCAACCAACAGAATCTCCGTTTATGGGGAGGTGGACAGCCTATTTTGAGACCTTCCACCATGACTTTTGTTGTTTTCAAGAATAAAATGGCCGGCCGCAGGCCCCTTCTTAAAGTCAGCCAGGAGCTACAACAAGGAAAGTGCTTCCACAGAGCCAGGACGCGCACATGACTGCAGCTCCATAAAGCCTGAGCGCCTACATGACAGCGGGTCTACAAGAAAGTACTTGTACAAGAAGGCACTTCCACAATCAAGTGCTTGTACAAACAAGTACTTCAACAAGCAAGCGCCTCCACAAAGAAATGCTTCCAAAAAAGAAGTTGCACCCACAAGGTAAGCACGCCTTCCGAAGCCAGTGTACAGAAGGCCACTGGAAAAAGCAGTAAAAGAACCGCAAAAAGGTATGAACGGTCGCCATTTCGCTGAAATTCTACCGTTCATTCCCAAAATCCGGCATCGTGGATATTTTCCCCCGGGCGATGTAGCTTTCGCCCCTACCCCAAAAAATCTAAACTCCAAAAAGTGAAAAGCCATCTCAAAGAAGGTGAGGCCTGCTGCAATAAAATGACGGCGTTCCTCTAATGACAAAAACTTCTGCTGCAATAGAATGTGACGGTGTATCTCTGCTGGAGAGAACTTCTGTTGCAACAGGGCAGAGAAATTTCAGTTTCACATGAATTAGCCTACGCAAGGGAAGCTGTTACAGCAGGATAAATAACACCTAGTCCACGTGAAAAAGGGAAGCTGTTACAGCAGGATAAATAACACCTAGTCCACGTGAAAGGGAAGCTGTTACAACAAGATAAATAACGCCTAGCCTACGCAAAGGGGAAACTGCGGCAGCAAAACGAAAAAAGCAAACAACAGAGCCCTAGGCAATGCAAAAAGCCCGCCGCAGAGGGAATCTGCAGCAGGCCTTATTTTGAGCTATTCTTTTTGAGCCTTTCTATTTTTTATGCTTTCGGCTTTTTAAATGCTTCCTTGTGTATAAGTTGCACAAGGAATATGTCGTTTTTGTCCGAGCGTCCGAGCATCCGAGCATCCGAACGTCTGAAAAAAACACTCTTCGGCCAAAGTAGCACTTTGCAAAGGGGGTAGCAACCCTAGTCAACAAGAGTAGCAACCCTAGTCGGCAAAGGTGGCGGCCCTAGTCGGCAAGAGTAGCAACCTTAGTCGGCAAGAGTGGCGGCAAGGGACGTTGCTTCGTCAAGGACGGAAGCAAACTTCCGCAGCGCCGCATCCAGAGGGGCCGGGGAAGTCAGGTCTACACCGGCTACCTGCAGTTCCTCCAGCGGGTAACGGGAACCACCCAGCGTCAGGAACTGACGGTAGGCTTCCACGGCCCCGGGTTTGCCGGCGAGGATGGCCTCGGAAATGGCCATGGCGGCGCAATAGGACGTGGCATATTTGTAGACGTAGAACGGGCGGTAGAAATGTGGAATACGAGACCACTCCAGGCCGATTTCATCATCCATGGTCAGCCCGTCTCCGAAATAGTCTTTCACTAATCCGTAATATAGCTGATTTAAAGCATCCGGCGTCAGCGCTTCTCCGCGCTCCGCCATGGCATGGGCATCCCGCTCAAACTCAGCAAACATGGTCTGGCGGAATACGGTTGCCTTGAAGTTTTCCAGATACTGGTTTAATAAAGCCAGCTTTTCCTTTGGATCCGTTGTTTTTTCCAGCAGCTGGGTAATCAGCAGATTTTCGTTGACCGTGGATGCCACCTCAGCCACAAAAATGGTGTACTGTGCATATTGTAGCGGCTGATGATGGTTGCTGTAATAGGTATGCATGGAATGGCCCATTTCATGGGCAATGGTGGATACCGAGTCCAGAGTACCGGTAAAATTCGTCAAAATGTAAGGATTGGAATCATAGGTTCCGCTGGAGAAGGCGCCGCCGGATTTTCCCTTGTTGGGATAAACATCAATCCAACGGTCTGCATAGGCGCCCTTTACCGTAGCAACGTAATCGGCGCCTAACGGAGCAATGGCATCCAGCACCATTTGCTGGGCTTCTTCATAGGTATATTTTTTAGTAGACTCGGCTACCAGCGGTGCGTAAACATCATAGTAGTGCAAGTCGGAAAGACCTAACATCTGCTTACGGAAATCCACGTAACGATACATGGTTGGCAGATGTTTTCGCACCGTTTCAATCAGAGTGTCATAAACGGACTCCGGAATATGTTCACCGGACATATACATATTTCTGGAAGAGGAATACTTCCTGACGTCCGCTTCGGCAACAGCATTTTTCACATTGGCAGAATAGGTGGCTGCAAACGTGTTGTTGTGTTCCTGATATCCTTTATAAAAGCTGCGGAAAGAGTTTTCCCGCAGGGTGCGGTCCGAGCTGGTTTGCAACAGGATATAGTTGGAACCGGTTACTTCGTGTTCTTCCCCGGCACTGTCTTTGACAGGGTCAAAGACCATGTCCGCATCCTGCAAATTATCCGCAATTTCTGAGGGCGCCCCCAACACTTCGCCGAAGCGGGCCAGCAGCGTTTCCTCTGCCGCACTTAGGGTATGCGGTTTGCGGCGCAGTAGGTTGTCCATGCTGAATGCATAAGGTTCCAGCACTTCGTCCTTCCGGAATTCTTCCAGTGTTTCCACCGGCAAGCTTAAAATTTCCGGTGTTGCAAAAGCAATTTTCGTAAGAGCCTGCACATAGGCACTATAAATTCGCATGTACATGCTCTGCGCTGCCTCTTCGCGCGTATCTTCACTCCGCCGCAAATTGGCATAGCAGAACAAATTGGACAGTTTCCGGTCCAAAGCGGTTTCCGCATCCATGTACTCCCGAATGGCCTCTGCGCTGTTTAGTTTTCCCTGAAAGGCCGCAGCCGCTTCCGTCAGTTCATCCAAAGACGCAAGGTCCGCCTCAAAGGCCGCATCATCCTGATACAAGCTGCTGAGGTCCCACTTGAACTGTTCCTCCAGCTCTGCTCGTTCTTTTACCGTTTCTGGCATAATCTAAATCCTTTCTTTTGCTCTTTTTTCCGGGCGAGTCAGCTTCTATTCTTCTGGCTCTGCAGTATCTTCTGATTCTGCATTATCTTTCTGACAGTCGCCTTTCTGGCAGTCGTCTTTATTCAAAGCTTCCCTCAGTTTTTCAAACAGATCCGTCAGCGTCTTTTTGACTTCAGAGGAGGGGTCTTCCTCAGCTGTAGCATTATTTAGCGATACAGAAGAAGAAAAACTACCTGTCACTGTGACGGAAGGATCTTCTACATTTTTAGGCTTATTCAGATGGGCCAGTAATTCAGAAGCCAGTTTATGCACTTCCTGCTTGGCCGGGGATACCTGTTCCTTGTCTAGAGGAACCGCATCCGAAGTTGTGTCTTCAGCAGTTGAGATTTCAGCAACATCTTCTGAACCGTCTGCGTCATCTGTAGGAAGTTCGCCTATAAATTCTGCACCGGTTGCCTTTGGTTCCGTTTCATCAGAGGCCACTTCTTTTTCTGACTCCTTCGGTTGGAAGATAGGAATGGTAGAAGCCACATCAATGGCAGCTTCCACTACATTGCGGGCTCCTTCCGGTACATTCTGTTCCCAAAAGGTTTTGGCACTCTGTTTGGCCTGATCCGTGGTGCGCTTGGCGAAGATAGACGCATAGGCGTTAATGAAGAAAGAAACCACTTCCATTACTTCGCCAACCTGCTTGCTGGACAGGCCCTGCAATGCTTTCAGATACGAAAGCATATTCTTGCTCATGGATTCCCGGACCTCGGCAACGGTATGCGCATTGGAACTGCCCAGGAAATCAAACACGATGTCTATGACCGCCTTCCGTTGTACGGGGTCGGTCATGGACAGCACGCGTTTGATGGCTTCGCCGGTGGCAGTGCTGAAATCCGTTGCCCCGTCCGGGGAAAGTACCAGCTTTGGCCCCAGGACTTCCCAGGAATACACGTCATGCTGGTAAATGGATTCATTGGTACTGTGGATAATAACCGGTTCCACAATCTGATTCATAATGCGCCCCACAATGGAGTCCTGGGGCATGAACAGCTGTACTTTACTGCGCACGCGGACCATTTTCGGGTCCTGGATGACGGTGTCCGAGAAGCCCGGACCGTCATAACTGTAGACCCGAAGCACCCGCTGCGCCAGGCCGGTCGGCAGGAAAGCAGCTGCGTAGCAAGCCAGGTTGCCGCCCTTGGAATGTCCAGCCATGTAGACCTTCTTGTTGGGATACTTTATCATCATTTCTTCCGCATATTGCAGTGCGCGGCCCTGGCTTGGTACGCAGACCATGAACGACATGTTCAGGTCCTCTTTCCAGCCGACCAGGGTGGCGTCCGTTCCGCAAAAAGCAAGACACATTTCCTTTTCATTCAGGTGAATGGTAATGGCTGCAAATTGCTCTGTGGCTTTGCTGTTAAAATTCTTTTGATAGTCGGAAAACGAACAGGAGCTGAATCGCGGAGAAGAAGACAATACTTTGCGCAGCTCCAGGTCTCCCTGCAGTTTCAGGGTTTCCTCCGGAAGCTCCGAAATTTCCTGACACAGGTCCGGGAAAGCATAATCCGAAGACCAATTAAACAATTCAAAGGGGAAATAGGCCACCCTTGCTAAAATCATGCCGTCCACTTCGTTCAGCGGAACCGCCTTGGAAAAGGGAAGGTCACCTCGCCAGGTTAAGTAATCAAACAGATCAGACACGAAACCGTGCCTCCTTTCGCCTCTTATTCAAGTGGTATTGTAACACCGCCCACCACAAAAAGACAGCAACACTATTACAGGTTTGTAACTTCCTTTCCGGAACGGAAAAAGCTATAATAATAAAGGTATAAGGGGCTTTTTCAAGTCCTTTTAATGTAGAAACAGAGGTGTTTATATGACCAGTCAACTGATTCTTTCCATTGGACGGGAACACGGTTCCGGAGGGCACGAACTGGCCGCCATTCTGGCAGACAAATTACAAATCCAGCTGTTTGACACAGACTCCATTCAAAAAGTGCTGGCGGAAGAAGGCATTCATCCGGAAGTCATGAAGCGCACGGATGAAAAGCGCAGAAGCCTGTTTGCGGCATCCGGCCGGGGAACCTATGTCAACTCCCTGGAAGACACGGTTGCGGCAAAGACGTTTGAATTTCTTTTAAAGAAAGCAGAAGCCGGTAAATCCTTTGTCATTGTCGGCCGTGCCGCAGACTACGTTCTGCGCAACAATCCCAATCTGGTGCGGCTGTTCATCTGTGGGCAGGAATCGGATAAGCTGACCCGCATTCAGGAATCCTACGGTCTTTCGGAAAAAGACGCCAAAAAGCGCATGGTTCGTATAGACCGGCAGCGGAAGTCCTACCACAATTACTTTGCCGAAACCACCTGGGGAGATTCCCGCTACTATGACCTGTGTATTAACAGCAGCGGTATAGAATTACCGGAGCTGGCTGACGCCATCCTCCCTTACTTAAAGCTGAAAGTTCCGTCCGCTTTTTGAAGCTACGGACAAAACCAACGGATAAAAGCTCAGACTGAAAGGAGCACTCCATGAAAGAACAACTCATTGTTGCACTTGGCCGCGAAAACGGCTCCGGCGGACACGAACTGGCCGCTTCCCTGGCGGAAAAACTGGGGGTAGAGCTGTATGACACCGCCGTTATCCGCAGTTTCATTGAAAAGACCGGACTGACCCTCCAAGGCGCGGCCAATGAATGGGACGAACAGCGCATTCGCTTCTTCGCCCCTAAGAAACAAAACAACTTCAACTCCACGCAGGAGCAAATGGCGGCCGCGCTGACCTTCCAGTTTTTACGGATGGAAGCGGCTGCCGGGCATTCTTTTGTCATCACCGGCCGTGCCGCTGATGCCATCCTGAAAGACTGCCCCGGCCTGGTTTCCGTTTTTGTCCACGCCGACCAGGAAGCCAAGGTACAGCGGCTTGTGGAAAAAGAAAATCTGACTCCTAAAAAAGCTGCCAAGAAAATGAAGGCCGTGGACAAACAGCGCCAGGCCTATCACGACTATTACGCGGACACCAAATGGGGGCAAGCCTCCTCCTATGATCTGACTGTCAACAGCACCGGCCTTTCCTTTGACCAGCTGTCGGACAGCGTCATCGGCTACCTGAAGATCAAGGTGCCGGGCGCTTTTTAACGTCTGCCTTCCGGCGCAGGAAAGCAGCCACTCCCGTGGTGGCTTTCCTGCGTTATTTTTTGTCCACTACCTCGCCCAGCATTGTGACAGTTTCGTGACAATTTTGATGCAAATTCGTGGATATTTCTTAAGAAACTCCAAGTACAATAAAAGCCGTTGATAGGAGGTTTCTATGCGTTATACCATCTACATTGCGGATGATGAAGACAACATCCGGGAACTCATTCGAACATTTCTGGAAAGTGACGGTTACACCGTTAAAGCATTCCGTACAGGAGACGACCTGTATTCGGAATTTCTTCTTGCGCCCGCAGACCTGGTTATCCTGGATATCATGATGCCGGGAACAGACGGCATGACCATTTGCCAAAAATTACGGGAAATTACCACCGTGCCCATCATTATGCTGACCGCCAAGGACTCTGAATTTGATTACGTCCGTGGCATTACCCTCGGCAGTGACGACTACCTGACCAAGCCCTTCCGCCCCACCGCACTGTTAATGCGGGTACGCTCTTTACTGCGCCGGACGGAGTTGGACAAGACAGATGTTTCTGGCAAGACACCGGGAAATCTTTCCCTTGGCGATTTAGCCTTCAATCCAATTAAAAACGAAATTACCTGCAAAGGCACCCCACTTCATTTAACTCCTACCGAACTGAAGCTGCTGACTCACATGATGCGGAACACAGAAAAGTCCTATTCCCGGGAAGAGTTGCTGAACGAAATCTGGGATTTCAACAGTGCTGTAGAAACGCGTGTTACGGACGAAGCGGTCCGCAAAATACGTAAAAAGCTTTCTGCCGCAGACAGCAATGTCCGGATTGAAACCTTATGGGGCTTCGGTTACTGCCTAAAGACAGAGGGGGCCAACTCATGAAAACAATTCATGTCAGAGTTGTCAGCATTATCCTGCTCTCACTTCTTCTGGTGTACGGTGCCTTCCTGTCGTCCATGCTCATCATCATGCCACGGCATTTCATAGCAGAAGCAGAAAAAGCGCTGGCATATGAAATTGATTACATGACAGCCTGCGCAGAGGTGGCCAACGAAGGAAATTATGACGCCTATCCAGACTATGAAGGCACCTACTTCAGCGGCAACATCAACTACATAGACCTATTTGCCGATGGCGCCACTGCAGACGAAGACATTCCTTATGCGGACTCTGCAGAAACAGACGGCACCGTCTCTTCAACTGAGGAAGCAGACTCCACTTCGGGCACAGCCGTTTACGCTTACGGTGGCGTTTCTGACCTTGGAAGCTACCGTGTTTCCAAAGACGTCTCTGACCAGGAAGTCCGTCTATATCATGAAGAAAATCCCATTCCATCCGGTCAGTTCCGTTCGTTCCGCACCAAGGACGGTTATTATGCCGTTACCTATTACCGGGAGTCCTTATTCTCTTCCGCAGATTACATTGGCTCATTAATGTACATTAACATTGCGCCATTGTTGCAATATCTGAACTATCTGATTGTCATTGTCAGCATTGTCTTCCTTGTGGTTGCCATTGGCATGTCCGTTCTTGGATGGATTTTGGGCAGAAAAGTGGAAAAAGAGCAGGAAGAAAAGCAACATTTCTTCCAAAATTCTTCCCATGAACTAAAAACCCCGCTGATGGCCATTCAGGGATATGCAGAAGGCATTTCCACCGGTATTACAGATGCCTCTACCGGAGCAGATGTCATTCTTCAGGAAAGTGACAAAATGTCCCTTTTGGTGGAAGAGCTGCTGACAATTTCCAAGCTGGATGCTCATGCCTACCAATTAAATTGCAACAACTGTGACATCCGAGAGCTCCTGTATGACTGCATGCTGGCTCTGGAGCCAATCCAAAAAGAAAAGAATATTCAAATTACCCATTTGTTCCCTGACACACCGGTATTACTCTATGGGGACGAAGAAAAGCTGACTCGCGTATTTAAAAACGTTTTATTAAATGGCATTACCCACAGCAAACAAACGGTTGTTATTACCTGCAAGCAGGAGGGCAACAATGCCATTGTCCAAATCAAGGACGACGGACCCGGCCTGGCACCGGAAGATCTTCCCCATATTTTTGACCGATTCTTTACCGGCAAAAACGGAAACACCGGCATTGGCCTGGCACTGGCCAAAGAATTTGTCCAGCTGCACAAAGGAAAGATTACCGCCTACAATGACGTCGGCGCCGTCTTTGAAATTACGCTTCCTTGCAATCAAAAAGGAGCGCACAAAAAAGAGAAAGAACAGAGGAAGTAAGAAACATGCGTCAAAGTGTATTACAGTATCTGGAAGCCAGCACCAAGACTTACCCGCATAAGGTAGCCGTCATTGACGAAACCAAGCGGCTCAGTTATGCCGGCCTGTTGGACTCCTGTCAGGCGGCCGGCTCCGCCTTAGCAGAGGAAACGAATCCCGGAAACGGCGTTGGTGTTTACCTGACCAAAAGCATTGACGCTCTTTGCTCCATGCTTGGCGCCTTATATGCCGGGTGTTACTACACCACATTAAATACGGAATTACCGGCGCCGCGTTTGCAGCAGATTGTTTCGGTATTAAAGCCGTCTGTTATTGTTACCTGCAAGGAACTGAAAGACCAGGCAGATGAAATTTTTGCCGACAGCAATGTGGTTTTGGTAGAGGACCTGTTACAGCATGACATTAACCGTGCCGCCTTGGATTTGATCCGGCAACACAGCATAGACACAGACCCTATGTACATCAACTTCACCTCCGGCTCTACCGGAACACCGAAGGGCATTGTGGTTTGTCACCGCAGTGTATTTGATTTTATTGACTGCTTTACAGACCTCTTCCATATTACAGAAGAAGACGTGGTAGCCAACCAGGCTCCCTTTGATTTTGACGTTTCCGTCAAAGATATTTATTCCGCTTTGAAAGTCGGTGCCACCCTGCTGATTGTACCGCGGCACCTGTTCTCTCAGCCCATGCAGCTGATTGACTTCCTTTGCAAACACCGTGCCACCACCATGATCTGGGCGGTTTCCGCACTCAGTCTCATCAGCACCTTCCATGCGTTGGAATACAAAACGCCGACTACCGTAAACAAGATTCTCTTTAGTGGCGAAGTTATGCCGTTCAAGACTCTGCGGAATTTCCGTCAGCACTTACCGGACGCCATGTATGTCAACCTGTACGGACCTACGGAAATTACCTGCAACTGCACCTACTACATTCTGCAACCGGAGCAGACTTACGAAGACGGCATTCCAATGGGCCACGCCTTCCCGAACGAAGACGTATTCCTGCTGAATGAGGCAAACCAGTTAATTACCGAGCCGGATGTCCCCGGCGAAGTTTGTGTCAGAGGCACAGCTCTTGCCCTTGGATACTACTGTTCCGAAGAACATAATGCCAAGAGCTTTGTGCAAAACCCGCTCCGTCCGGAATATCCGGAAACCATTTATCGCACCGGCGATTTAGCCCGTTACCTTCCCGACGGCAACCTCATGTTCTCCGGGCGGAAGGACTTCCAAATTAAGTACATGGGACATCGCATTGAACTGGAAGAAATTGAACGGGAAATGCTGAAGATTGACGGCGTCAACCAGTGCTGCTGCCTGTTTGATGAAAAGCGTTCCCGTCTGAAAGGCTTCTACGTTGGCACCATTGCCAAAGAAGACCTCCACGCCAAAATGAAACAGGATCTGCCGGGGTACATGGTCCCGGGCATCCTCCGTCAACTGGAGCAGATGCCTCTGAACAAAAACGGGAAAACCGACAGAGCCAAATTAAAAGAACTGACAGGTGGGAAAAAAGCATGATGAATTTACAAGGGCAAACTTCCACCGCATTTTACGTTTTTGACATTGCAAAACTGCGGAATCGGATTGCATACCTGCAGGCACACCTTCCGGAGAACTTACAGCTTTGTTATGCGGTCAAAGCCAACACATTTATTGTTCCTGACATTCAAAGCATGGTTAGCCGCATGGAAATCTGTTCTCCCGGGGAAGCACTCATTTGCGAAAAAGCCGGCGTACCGGAAGACCACATGGTTATTTCCGGTGTCTACAAAGATCCCCATGTTATGGATGACATGGTCAAGAACTTTGACGGACGGATTTACACCATTGAATCCATGACCCAGTTCCAGCTGTTGTCCGGGCTGGCGGAGAAATATCGGCGGAAGCTCCCGCTGCTGCTTCGTCTGACCAATGACAGCCAGTTCGGAATCCGTGCCGACGAAATAGAAAGCATCATTGCCAACCGGGATCAGTATCCTTATCTGTACTTCCAGGGCATTCAGTTTTTCTCCGGCACACAGAAAACCTCTTACAAGAAGCTGGACCGGGAACTCCGGAAGCTGGATCAATTACTCAGTACCTTAAAAGAAAACTACAACTACGTTGCCGAAGAGCTGGAATACGGCACCGGATTCCCGGTAGCCTACTTCCAGGATGAACACTTTGACGAAGAGGAGCTTCTCCGCGAATTCTCCGCCAGCGTTGGGCGCATGGTCAACAAGCCGGCCATGTATATTGAACTGGGGCGCAGCATTGCCGCCTGCTGCGGAACCTATTACACCCACGTAGTTGACAAAAAACAAAACGGCGGTCAGAATTACCTGGTTACCGACGGAGGCATGCACCACCTGGTTTACTTTGGCCAGCACATGGCCATGCGCCAGCCGTTCCTTTCCGTTTGCGGAAAGGAAACACAGGAGCCAACGGACACTTATAATATTTGTGGTGCCCTCTGCTCTATGAATGACATTTTAGTAAAGCAGGTCCCGCTCCCCACTATGGAAATTGGGGACACCATCTGCTTTGAAAACACCGGGGCTTATTGCATGACGGAAGGCATTGCGCTCTTCCTGTCCCGGGACCTTCCTACCATTTATTTGAAGGAAGAAAACGGCAGCTTCAAATGTGTGCGGCCATCCACGTCCACCCATTTGTTGAACTCATAAAGATCAAGATTAAGAAAAGGAAGTATTAAAAATGGATGAATTAATTGAAATCTTGGAAGAAATCCAACCCGACGTAGACTACAGAACCTGCACAGACCTGATTGACGGTCACCACTTAGACTCCCTGTCCATTATTTCCCTGATCGGCGAGCTGGAAGACGCCTTTGACATTACCATCCCGGCTGTTGAAATTGTACCCAAGAACTTCAACTCCGCCGCTGCCATGTGGGAAATGATTCAACGCTTACAAGAGGAAGGCTAAATTAAATGGAGTTATTCGACCTGCTAAAAGCCGGCAAGTATCCTAATCTTACTTCCAGCTTTTCCGTAGTATTTCTGGCAGGCTTTTTACCCGTTACGCTTCTGGTTTATGTTCTGCTTCCGCAGAAGGCCAAGCGGTACTGGCTTTTAATTGCCAGTTACCTGTTCTTTTGGTTCATCAGCGGCGAGCTGATCTACTTCATCCTTCTGGCCACACTGTCCATTCACTATTTTGGACTTTGGCTGGACCGGATCCAGACGCAGAAAAAAGCCGCGCTGAAGGCAACTGAAAAAGAACAGAAAAAAGCCGTAAAAAAGCAATACCAGCATCGGATGCAGGGCGTTATGACTCTGGCCGTTTTTGTTCACATTGGAGCATTGCTGGTGGTCAAGTACTCCGGCTTTTTCCTGGATAACATCAACTTAGTGCTGGCTCGCATCGGAATCAGCACTGCCATTGCCATACCGAAGTTCATTATGCCCATCGGCATCTCGTTCTTCTCTTTGCAGGCCCTATCCTATATCTTTGATGTCTATCGGGGCGCTACAAAGGCCGATGACAATCTGACTCGCCTGGCACTTTGGCTAACCTTCTTTCCACAAATTGTGGAAGGTCCGTTCTGCCGTTACGGGCAAACTGCAGAGCAGCTGTGGAATGTTAAGCAGGTTAAATATGAAGACCTGATCCTTGGCGGACAGCGGATTCTGTACGGCCTGTTAAAAAAGATTGTTATTGCAGACCGGTTGAACACCATGGTGGCTAACATCTTTACGGATGGCGCAACGCACGAAGGCGGCATTATTGCCATCGGTGCAGTTTGCTACACCCTGCAGCTGTATATGGACTTCTCCGGCTCCATGGATGCCGTTTGCGGTATTGGCCAGATTTTCGGCATCACCATGCCCGAAAACTTCCAACGGCCGTTCTTCTCTAAGACCATTTCCGAATTTTGGAAGCGCTGGCACGTTACCCTTGGCGCCTGGTTCCGGGACTATATCTTTTACCCGGTTTCCATGTCCGGCCCCATGAAGAAGCTGACCATGAAAGCCCGAAAAAAGATCGGGAACCACTTTGGTCCACTGATTGCCGGTAGCATTGCCCTGTTCTGTGTCTGGCTGGCAAACGGTCTGTGGCATGGCTCTGCCTGGAGTTACATCTTCTTTGGCATGTACCACTTTGTCTTAATCCTTTGTGGCAACATCATAGAACCGGCCGTAAGATGGACCAATTCCAAATTGCATATCAATCCGAATTGGTTCCCCTACCGCTGCTTCCAGATCATCCGAACCAGCATCCTGGTTGTCATTGGCGAGTTATTCTTCCGCGCTCCGGGACTCCGTGCCGGACTTGCCATGTTCAAGAAAATGGTAACGGATTTCCACTTTACCACCTTGAATGCGGATACCCTACAGACTCTGTCCATAGACACCAAGGACATTGCCATTGTTCTGGTTACCGTTGCCATTGTCTTTGTCATCAGTATCCTGAATGAAAAAGGTCATTCCGTACGGGAATGGCTCTGGACCCATAACATTGCCATCCGCTGGGTTGTCATGCTGGCCCTGATTATGTACATTGTCATCTTTGGAGCTTACGGTGTCGGTTACGTACCGGTAGATCCAATGTATGCAAACTTTTAAGGAGGAAAGAATGGTAAGCAAATTAAAAAATGGCGGAAAGCTGATTGGCTTTTTCTGCCTCCTCTGTTGCCTGCTGCTTCTGGCTTCCAATATCCTGCTTCCTAAAAACAACTCGGAAGACAGCGGAATGGTAGACTCCCGTGCCAATGGCTTCCTTGCGGAACCAAAAGATACCATTGACGTACTCTTTGTCGGCGACAGTGAATGCTACTCTGCCTTTATTCCGCTTCACATTTGGGAAGATACCGGCATCAGCTCCTATGTCTGTGCCACCTCTGCACAGCGTCTTACCTATTCCTATGAGTTTTTGAAAACGGCATTTAAGAACCAGTCCCCTAAAGTTGTTGTTCTGGAAACCAACGCTATTTTCCGAAACATCTCTTTTACGGACGTAGTAGACATTACAGCCGAAGAACTGTTTCCGGTATTCCGTTACCACAACCGTTGGAAAAGCTTAAACAAGAACGATTTTGACACGGAACCAACGTATACCTATTTCAGTGAAACCAAAGGATATAAGTACAACACCAAGAACAGAGGTTCTGCAGACACCTCCCAATATATGAAGGCATCCACAGAAAAGCAAACCATTCCGTCAAGATGCAAAACCTATTTAAAGCGGATTGCCAAGCTTTGTCAGGAAAATGGTGCCGAGCTGATTTTGGTCAGCACGCCAAGTACCAAGAACTGGAACTCTAAGCGCCACAATGCGGTTGCAGCCAGTGCAGAAAAACTTGGTATTACTTACCTTGATTTAAACACGCAGGATGACATCAACATTGACTGGTCCACAGACACCCGAGACAAAGGGGACCACTTGAACTACTTCGGTGCCTCTAAGGTAACAAACTACATCAGTTCCTATCTGAAGGACACCAAGCTGTTTACCGACAAGCGGAAAGACAGCAACTACGAAAGCTGGAACACCGCTGCCAAAGCCTTTGACGAAAAGACCTCCAAGGCCAAGCCCAAGAAGGTGGATGGCTCCAAAGACAGCACTAAAGACAGCTCCACTGCAGAAAGCACCACCAAAGCTGCCGCATAACAGAAAAAAGGGGGACAGACCGAAGTCTGTCCCCTTTCCATTTGCACTTATGAACTGCACTGTAAACCAATTACTCGGCATCAATGATGTCGGTAATTTCACAGTTGCCGTCTAAGTCTTCGTAGACAATGACATAGTATTCTTTTGTGGCTTCTTGTGCGTCAGTGGTTTGTCCGCTACAAAGGAGTTTGTAATTGGTGCCGGATACCACCTGTGTGGCAATCAGTTCTTTTGCCGTAAAGGTAATACCGTTGGCATCCTGCTGCGCTTTATTTAATGCTTTTTGTGCTTTTTCAAACAGAGCGGCATTGGAAGAAGAGTTGTTGCTCCACCCGCCAACCATGGCTGCTGTAGAAGCACTGGTGGTGTCTTCTTCCGCACCATAGTCCTCTTCTGTTGCTTCGTTGCAGGCGCAGCTGCTGAAAGCAAAAAGCATAACCAAAAGCAATAAGATACTAATCAGGATTTTTTTCATGGGTCTCCCTCCTTGCCGATCATTATACCACAGTAAAAAACAGAAAGGAAACGCAGTGCAACAAAGTGCACTGCGTTTTATGAACTGCGTTTAAAATTTAAATAACGTCGTCTTCCTCGTCCTTCTTTTCTGCGGCTGCGGTTTCTTCATTTGGACTTGGAGCCTTTGCATGCTTCACGGTTGCAATACCCATACCGGTCAGACTGACACCAAAGTTAATGACCCACAGGTACCATTCATGAACCAGGGACCAACCCAGGCGGATATACATTCCATCAGAGGACAATACAATAGCCAGCAGGATTAAAGAAATAATAGACGCAAATAAAACAGCACCGGCAGCTGCATCCTTGGCATATCCAATAGCTTCATTGTATTCCTTGGTAACACCATCTGCCAGCTTTTCAATAGCCGAGTTCATTAACTCCAGCGGAATAACAACGCCAAAGCAGTTAACTAGGATGGCCCACTGCCAGGCTTTACCGCCTAAAATACAACCGGACATAACAACAAAAAAGATAGCCCAAAGCTCAATTTTGATGTTCCGTTCCATTTTTACTGTGTGAAAGATTCCTCTAAATGCGTATTTAAAACTCTTTTTCAAACGTTCCATTGATCATGTCTCCTTCAAAAATACAGTTTTGGCTTTCCTCATTTAAGCACTCCTCCCCTGTCCTGTCAACGGGAAAAACCACTTTTGGGCATTTTGTAAAATTTGTGGAGGGAAGGTACTAAATCGCCTGTGAAAAGGGCCTTTTTTCTTCCGGGGCCGTTCTGCTTCTGTTCTGATTTGGTTCGGTGTTAGCACAGGAAAGCATTCCTTTTCCGGGTAGAAATGACTATAATAACTTTCGTTATATGCTTTTAAGGAGGGGTTCTTTATGGGAAAGAAGGACGAAAAAACCAATGTGGTCCGGCTGCTGGAGCAGAAGAAGATTCCTTATGAAATGGTAACACTGGACAGTGCGGAAGGACTCAGCGGAACCGAAATTGCCGCTATCACCGGAGAAGACCCTGCACAGGCCTTTAAGACACTGGTTACCACAGGAAAAAAGGGAGACCACTATGTCTTTGTTATCCCAGTTAACGCTGAACTGGATTTGAAAAAGGCCGCCAAGGCAGCTGGAGAAAAATCCATTGAAATGCTGAAGCAGAAGGACCTGTTGCCACTGACCGGCTATGTGCACGGTGGCTGCTCACCTATTGGCATGAAAAAAGCCTTCCCCACTTTTTTTGACGAAAGTGCAAAAGGCTTTTCTGAAATTTACTTTAGTGCCGGCAAGGTCGGCCACCAGGTAAAAGTCCCTGTTGCGGACCTGCCGAAAATTCTGCGGCTAAGCTTTGCAAATCTGACAAAATCCGAACAACCGTCTCTGGATTAAGTCATTATCTCATGATTGAGTCCGTAGCTTACAGATTGTGGACGCGGAGGGCGCGAATGGCGTTTAAGACAGCCAAAATCATGACGCCGACATCGGCAAAGATGGCGGCCCACATGTTGGCCACGCCAAGAGCGCCAAGGATCAGGCAAGCTGCCTTGACAACCAGGGCAAAGGTAATGTTCTGATATACAATGCCAAGGCACTTGCGGGAAATCTTAATGGCTTTGGCAATTTGCTTCGGGTCGTCGTCCATCAGGACAACGTCCGCCGCTTCAATTGCCGCGTCGGAACCCAGGGCGCCCATGGCAATGCCGATGTCGGCGCGGGTCAGTACCGGTGCATCATTAATACCGTCCCCAACAAAGGCCAGCTTTTCGTTCTTGTCTTTTTCCGAAAGCAGCTCTTCTACTTTGGCCACCTTATCTGCAGGAAGCAGTTCACTGTAAACCTCGTCCAGTCCAAGTTCTGCAGCAACCTTGTCCGCTACCTTAGAAGCATCTCCGGTCAGCATAACCGTTTTCTTTACGCCTGCTTTCCGAAGTAATGCAATTGCTTCCTTCGAATGTGGTTTTACCACATCTGAAATAACAATATGTCCTGCATACGCGCCGTCAACGGCAACATGGATAATGGTTCCGACGCTGTGGCATTCCGGATACTCCAGGCCCAGTTGTCTCATCAGCTTGCCGTTTCCGACCGCTACAGGAACTCCGTCTACTTTGGCCGTAATGCCGTGCCCACTGATTTCCTGAATGTCAGTTACACGGTCACGGTCAATTTCTTTTCCGTAAGCGGCCTGCAGACTCTTACTGATTGGATGCGAAGACGCACATTCCGTCAAAGCCGCATATTCCAACAGCTTTTCCTCTTCCATGACGCTGTGGTGAATAGCGCTGACTTCAAATACGCCCTTGGTCAGCGTACCGGTCTTATCAAATACAACATACTTTGCCTGAGACAGCGCTTCCAGATAGTTAGAGCCTTTTACCAGGATACCTTCCTTACTGGCGCCGCCGATTCCGGCAAAGAAGCTAAGCGGAATACTAATTACCAGTGCACATGGGCAACTGATAACCAGGAATGTCAGTGCACGGTAAATCCAGGTACCCCAATCCGGACTAACATCCATAAACAGCAGCCGGATCAGCGGCGGAAGAACAGCCAATGCCAAGGCACTATAGCAAACTGCCGGGGTATACACGCGAGCAAATTTAGAAATAAAGTTTTCCGATTTGGATTTTCTGGAACTGGAATTTTCCACCAGTTCCAGGATTTTGGAAACCGTAGATTCCCCAAACTCTTTGGTGGTTTGCACCTTCAAAACACCGGTCATATTAATGCAACCGCTGATAATTTCATCGCCCGTAGCGGCGTCACGAGGCACACTTTCCCCGGTCAGCGCACTGGTGTTCAGACTGGAGGTTCCCTCCAAAATAATGCCGTCCAACGGCACCTTTTCTCCGGGCTGGATAACAATAACGGAACCAACGGCAACCTCTTCCGGGTCTACCTGCACCAGTTCCCCGTCCTGCTCTATGTTGGCATAGTCCGGGCGAATATCCATTAATGCGCTGATATTCCGGCGGCTCTTGCCCACGGCGTAGCTTTGGAACAGCTCGCCGACCTGGTAAAAGAGCATAACCGCAATGGCTTCCGTGTAATCTCCGCTCTTTTCATAAATGGCCAGACCAAAGGCGCCCAGGGTGGCAACTGCCATCAGGAAGTTTTCGTCAAACACGCGACCGTTCAGAATGCCTCTTCCGGCCTTGCGCAAAATATCATAACCCACTACCAAATACGGCACCAGGTAAAGGCACAATTGCAGCACCCCCGTAACCGGGATAAAATGCAGGGCAATCATCAGGGCTGTGGCAACCAGAATGCGGATTAACATCTTTTTCTGCTTCTTTGTCATATCTGCGTTCCTCTTTTCCCAGAACAATTAAGTATTTGCTTAATTGTTCTTTTTAAGTTTGCACCCCTTCGCCCGTGGCATCCGGGGTGCAGATCAAAAAGCTCTTCTTAAATGCTTATAATTCAATTTCACAATCCGGCTCTACTTTTCTGCAAGCCTTCAATACGGCTTTCATAACCTTCTTCGGATCCTGGCCTTCTACAAACTCTACAATCATTTTCTGAGTCATAAAGTTTACCGTAGCGGAAGCAACGCCGTCCGTCTTGTTGGTGGCTTCTTCCATCAGGTTAGCACAGTTGGCACAGTCCACTTCAATATTGTAAGTCTTTTTCATAAGAATTGTCCTTTCTTCCGAAACGGAATCCGTTCAATTTCACAATTAAGCACTTGTTTAATTGTTCTGACTGCAGTATAATTCCGATAACCAAAAGCGTCAATAGCCCCTGGAAACTCCTGTCCATTTTGGCGAAAAGGATTTCCAATCTGGCGAAAACGGAGGAATTTCATCATGGCAATTCATGATCTGCCACATGAAAATGACGGCCACGCAGAGCGTGCCGCCATTCAAAAACAGGTAACCAAAGCCGAAGATTTTCAGACCATTGCCGAAGTCTTCAAACAACTGGGTGACCCTACCCGTGTCCGCATCTTCTGGATTCTTTGTCATCAGGAAGAATGCGTGGCCGACATTGCAGACATGCTTGCCATGTCCAGCCCGGCCGTATCCCATCACCTACGACCACTGCGTAACAACGGATTAATTGTCAGCCGTCGGAACGGCAAAGAAGTCTACTACCGCGCCGCAGACACAAAGCAGGCCCGTCTGCTGCACACCATGATTGAACAGGTTATGGAAATTGCCTGCCCAAACTAAAGGGAAAGGAGCATTTCAATGGACTGCCCGTGCAAGCCAAACAAAGAGGAATCTATGCCCTTCGCGCTTCCGTTAATGGAAGGACTTTCCATTGCACCTATTCTGCTTAGTATTGCCGCCACGCCGGAGCAGCTCCTGCTTCCAGAGGGTAGTCTTGTATTGTATTACTGCCAGAATGACTCTCTTACCTGGGCAGATGCAACGGGAGCAGAGCATTACCTGTCTGCCGGAGAATCCGTTCTGCTTCCGGCAGAAGCTTGTTTTTCCGGCAAATTACTTTCTGCCGGAAAGGATTGCAAAGGCTTTGCTCTTTATCTTACCCCTTCTACCTTTGTCCAGTTACTGACTCACCTGTCAGAAGAAGCCCTTTGGACAGACGGAGCACACTTAACAGACCAGGAAGAAACCATTCGTAAAATCCACGACCAGCTGACGCAGCATCTGGATCAGCGCGTTACCATTGAGGAGCTGTCCCATCAGCATTTGATGAACCCCACCACGTTAAAAGCGGTTTTCAAATCGGTTTACGGAACTTCCCTTGCAGCGCACATGAAAAAGCATCGAATGGAACAGGCTGCCGAATACTTGCAAAACACCGACATGAGTATTGCGGAAATTGCCCAGGCCGTCGGATATGACAGCCAGAGCCGCTTCGGTGCCGCCTTCAAGGAATACTACCAGATGCTTCCGCGGGAATACCGTCAGAAGCACAGTAGCCGTTAAACCTCCGTTATTCTTTTGTTGCCGTAAAACACCTTGCATGAAAATTTTCCGGTGCTATGATAGTTGGTATCAATTCCAGAACGTCACTTTAAGAAAGAAGGCCCGACCTGTGGCAGAAGTACCCACCAGAGAAGCAGCCTGGGAGCTGCTGAACGAATACAACAAAGATCATTTTCATTTAAAGCATGCATTAACGGTAGAAGGCATTATGCGTTACTTTGCTGAAGAGCTTGGTTATGCCGACGAAGTAGACTTCTGGGGCATTGTCGGTATGCTGCATGATCTGGATTTTGAGCAATATCCGGAGCAGCACTGCATTAAGGAACAGGAAATTATGCGGGAACAGGGCATAGACGAACGCATTATCCATGCAACGGCCAGCCACGGCTACGCCCTGACCGTAGACATTCAACCGGAGCATGAAATGGAAAAGGTATTATATGCCACAGACGAACTGTCAGGGCTAATTGGCGCCGTTGCCCTGATGCGTCCTTCCAAGAGCGTTTCGGACCTGGAGTTAAAATCTGTTAAGAAGAAATACAAAAACGCCAAGTTTGCCGCCGGTTGCTCCAGGGAAGTCATTGAACGCGGTGCCGAAATGCTTGGCTGGACGCTGGATGAACTAATTGAGCGCACCATCCTTGCCATGCGCAGCTGTGAAGCCGTCTACACCGCCTTTGATCAGCAGTTTGCAGACGCCTAAAAACATATGTTTGAAATAAGTAGATACAAAGAAAGGGCAACCCCAGCGGGTTGCCCTTTCCCTTTTTCAGTATTCTATTATAGTCGGAGATTTTTCCAAATGGCTTACTTCACCATCAGCTTGCGGAACATTTCAATGACCTGCTCCTTAGTGGCTTCTCTTGGGTTGCCCGGATAACAGGCGTCATTTAATGCGTCTGTGGCCAGCTGGTCTAAGTCTTCTTCTGTAATCTTATCCAGGGTTTCCGGAATGCCAACATCCTTGGAAAGCTGTTTTACAGCGTCTATGGCGGCCTTGCGGTATTCTTCCTGTGTCATGGCATCTACGCCTTTAACGCCCATGGCTCTGGCCACTTCACGCAGACGTTCTCCGGTATATTCCTGGTTGAATTCCATAGAGATTGGCAGGAACATGGCACAAGCCACACCGTGTGGTGTGTCATAATGGGCAGACAGCGTATGTGCCATAGCGTGGTCAATACCAAGACCGACGTTGGAGAAGCCCATGCCGGCAACATACTGGGCCAGAGCCATGCCTTCCCGGCCAGCCGGATCATTTTCCACTGCGGCACGCAGATTTTCAGAAATCAGTTTAATGGCTTCATAATGGAACATATCTGTCAGTTCCCAGGCAGCCTTAGTGGTATATCCTTCAATGGCGTGGGTTAAGGCGTCCATGCCGGTTGCTGCCGTAAGGCCCTTCGGCATAGAGAACATCATTTCCGGATCTACTACGGCGTAGGCCGGAATATCATGTTCATCTACGCAAACAAACTTCCGCATCTTTTCCACATCGGTAATAACGTAGTTAATGGTAACTTCTGCGGCGGTTCCTGCAGTGGTTGGAACTGCAATGGTCTTTACCGCATGGTTCTTTGTTGGGGCCACCCCTTCCAAAGAACGGACATCCGCAAATTCCGGATTGGTAATAATAATGCCAATGGCTTTTGCGGTGTCCATGGAGGAACCGCCGCCAATCGTAATAATGGAATCCGCTCCGGCATCCTGATATGCCTTTACGCCGTTCTGTACATTTTCAATGGTAGGATTGGGTTTAATATCGGAATACAGAGAATATGCAATACCGGCCTGATCCAAAAGGGCTGTTACTTTTCCGGCCACGCCGAATTTCACAAGATCCGGATCCGTGCATACAAATACTTTTTTGAATCCTTCCCGCTCCGCAATGCCGGGGATTTCTGCAATAGCGCCTTTGCCATGGTAGGACACGGTGTTAAGTACAATTCTGTTTGCCATAATAGTCTCTCCTTTGCTTTCACAAACGGCTGTCAATAGGGATTTTTCAGCCGAAATAAAGTTTGTTAACTTTATAACAAAGATAGCATTTTGCTCAGCAATGTACAAGACTGGCTCGCCAAAAGATCAGCAAAAATCACACATGAGATTTGTCCGAACAATGGCAAAAGCTACGCCAACCGAACTGACGCTTATTCCACCGGTTCCGAAACATCAATGACAAAGTCTCCGTCCCTGTAGTCCACACTCATGGTGGAGTCCGGCGCCAGGTCATTCTGTACCAGCTTCCGGGCAATCAGCGTTTCAATATGGGACTGAATGAACCGCTTGATAGGACGGGCACCGTAAACCGGATCAAAGGCCTGTTCAATAATCTGGTTCTTGGCCTCCGGCGTTACCGTAATGTTAATCCGCTGCTCCTTCAGCCGGTCCGCTACCTCCTGCATCTTCAGGTCTACAATGCCGCGGATGTTCTCCTTGGTCAGTGGACGATAGAAGATAATTTCATCCAGCCGGTTCAGGAATTCCGGCCGGAAGCTGCGCTTCAGCAGCTCCTGTACTTTGGCGCGGGCATCTTCACTGATTTCGCCCTTGTCATTAATGCCGTCCAGGATGATATCAGAGCCCAGGTTGGACGTCAGAATAATGATGGTGTTCTTGAAGTCTACGGTCTTGCCGTGACTGTCGGTAATCCGGCCGTCATCCAGCACCTGCAACAGAATGTTGAAGAAGTCCGGGTGGGCCTTTTCAATTTCATCAAACAGGACAACGGAGTACGGCTTTCTGCGTACCGCTTCGGTCAGCTGACCGCCTTCGTCATAACCAACATATCCCGGAGGCGCACCAATCAGACGAGACACAGAGTACTTCTCCATGTATTCACTCATATCAATTCGGATCAGGCTCTTTTCGTCGTCAAACAGGGCGGTGGTCAGCGCCTTGGCCAGCTCCGTTTTGCCGACACCGGTCGGGCCTAAGAACAGGAAAGAACCTACCGGGCGATTTGGATCCTTAATGCCTGCACGGGAGCGCAGAATTGCATCACTTACCGTATGAACGGCTTCCTCCTGCCCTATGACTCTCTGGTGCAGAATGTCTTCCATATTTAAGAGCTTGCTCCGTTCGCTTTCTACCAGCTTGGAAACCGGAATACCGGTCCAGCGGGAAACAATCTTGGCAATCTCTTCGTCGGTGACACGGTCCCGCAGCAGCGTATTGTTCTTCTTTTCGCTCTGCTTTTCCTCTTCCTCCAGCTCCTTCTGCAGCTGCGGCAGTTTGCCATATTGCAGTTCGGCAGCCTTGGTCAGATTATATTCTTCCTTAGCTTTTTCAATTTGGTGGTTAATATCTTCTATTTCAGAGCGGATCTTCTGCACCTTTTCAATGCCGTGCTTTTCATTTTCCAGCTTGGCCTTCATGGCTTTGAACTGCTCCCGCAATTCGGAAAGTTCGGTTTTGATTTCCTCCAAATGGGCCAGGGTCAGCTTATCCGTTTCCTTGGACAAAGCTTCCTCTTCAATTTCCAATTGCATGATCTTGTGAGAAATTTCATCCATTTCTGTTGGCATGGAGTACATTTCCGTCTTAATTAAGGCACAGGCTTCATCAACCAGGTCAATGGCCTTATCCGGCAGGAACCTGTCCTGAATATAACGGTTAGACAGGGTAGCTGCGGCAATGATGGCCTTATCCATGATTTTAACGCCATGGTAAACCTCGTACCGTTCCTTCAAACCACGCAGGATGGCAATCGTATCTTCTACCGTGGGTTCTTCTACCATGACCGGCTGGAACCGACGTTCCAAGGCAGCGTCTTTTTCAATATACTGCCGATATTCGTTTAGCGTTGTGGCACCAATGCAGTGTAACTCGCCACGGGCAAGCAGTGGCTTTAAGATGTTGCCTGCATCCAGGGCGCCGTCCGTTTTACCGGCACCGACAATGGTGTGCAATTCATCAATGAACAGGATGATTTTGCCGTCAGAGGATTTTACTTCGTTCAGAACGGCCTTCAGACGCTCTTCAAATTCGCCACGGAACTTGGCACCGGCAATCAGAGACCCCAAGTCCAAAGAAAAGATGGTGTGGTCTTTCAGGTTGTCCGGCACATCTCCGCTGACAATACGCAGGGCAAGGCCCTCTGCAATGGCAGTTTTACCAACGCCCGGTTCACCAATCAAGCAGGGGTTGTTCTTGGTCTTCCGAGACAGAATCCGGATGACGTTTCGGATTTCTTCGTCCCGCCCAATGACCGGATCCAGCTTGTGCTCCCGGGCACGCTGTACCAGGTCTGTGCCGTACTTTTTCAGTACATCATAGGTGTCTTCCGGGTTATCAGTCTTTACCTTCTGGTTGCCACGAATGCTCTTCAGGGCATCCAGAACCCGTGCTTCGGTAATGTTCTCTTCATTAAAAATCCGTTTCAACGTCGGATTCGGATACTTCAATAGGCCCAGCAGCAGGTGTTCTACAGAAACGTAGTCATCCTGCATTTTTTGTGCCTGCTTTTCCGCAGCGGTCAGCGCTTTATTCAACTCCGGCGATACGTAAATATTATTCGGATCATACCCGTTACCACTAATTTTCGGCAAACGGGAAATTTCTTCTTCTACTTTAGAACGCAAGCGTTCCGGGGAAGCACCAAGGCTGGTAATAATTTCTCCGGTCAGGCCATCGGCTTGAGAGAGCAATGCCGCCAACAGATGCTCTTCACCCACGTTGTTGTTTCCGTTTTCCTGGGCAATGGCCTGCGCGTCCCGGAAAGCTTCCATGGTTTTTTGTGTGAATTTATCTGTATTCATAAACTCATCTCCTAAATAATTTCGGTGTTGCTGTAAATATAGTCTTCATAATTCGGTTGAATGGCATCTGCATTTCCGGAGAAGTAAAGCTTCATGGCCCCGTCAAACAGGACAATGTAGTCTGCAATCAATTCTCCGGCAGACAATCCGCTTTTGGCGTTTCTGGCCGCGTTGGTATTCTGGCGATGCATAATGGGCCGTTTGAAAACGCCGTTTTCAAAGCTGTCTGTACCTTCAAAGCCATAGGCCTGCTCCAATTCTGCCCAGAAATTATAAAAGGAAAGCATCTTGGACAGAAGCGCCGGATTAGTGGTGCGGGTGGAGACTTTAATTTGCCCCTGCTCTACCGCCTCCGGATCCCGAAACAGTTCAATGGCATATTTTACGGTTGGATTGTACTTGTAGCTTAAAGCTGTCCGCAAAGACATAACCGAGGACGTGGGCGGAGCCCATTCCGTAAAGGTTTCCCCGGCATACAGCTGACGTGCCAGTTCGTCAAAAATGCTGCTGATCCGTTTTTCCGGTGTGGTCAGAGACACATATTCCGCCAAAATCTGGTTAATCATGTTGGAACGATTGGTATTGTTCAGGTAAGCCAAGCGGTCTACCTTGGCAATAACATCATCTCCGAGCACCACGGAGTAAACGCTCTTTTTCATTTTTAACCCCTCCTTCACGTCTGATAAAATTGTAGTCTTTCATATATAAATTGTCAATCATTTTATATAAATTATTTTACAAAGTTTGCAGTTTCCTAGCGAGTCAGCTTTCTTCCTTTTTGCCTGCAAAAAACAAAGTCCCGAAGCGCCAACAGCGTTGGTACTTCGGGGCTTTGCTTTTCGCTTTTGCTTTTTTGTTATAGGGGTCTTTTATTCTACCAAAGCAACGGCAACGTCATTGACGTTGGTGCCGGTAGCACCGGTAAAAATAAGTCCATTGCTTTTTTTGAGAGCATGGTAGGCATCATTGTCTGATAGGGTTTCAAAAACAGAGATGCCTGCCATGCTAAGTGAGGCCTGTGTTGTACCGTCAACATAACCACCGGCGGCATCGGTTGGGCCGTCCGTGCCATCACTGCCAACGGAAAAGACACAGCAGTCCGGTAGGCCCGCTAAAGCGGGAGCAGCGGCAAGAGCCAATTCTTGGTTCCGGCCGCCCAAGCCAGTTCCGGTCAAATGGACTATGGTTTCGCCGCCTGCAAGGAACGCCAGCTTTTTGCCCCGGCCCGCATGGGTGCGAACAACGGAGCCAAGAAAGCTACCGGCTTCCCGGGCCTGGCAGCAAAGCTGATCGGTCAGAAGGAACGGTTCATAGCCCAGCTGTCGGCAGGCGTCTGCGGCGGCAGTGCAAAGTTCCCGCACACTGCCCGTAATTTCTGTGTGTGCATTGTTTAAAACGGTAGGAGTTTCTTCTTTTAACAGGAGTTGGGCAGTGGCGGAAAGCTTTAACTGGTATTTTTCCACAATTGCAAGTGCCTGTTTGGAAGTGGAAGTATCCGGCACGGCCGGCCCGCTGGCTATCATATCCAGAGGGTCCCCCAGTATATCACTCAGCACAATGCTGTACACCAGGGCCGGCGAACACGCCTGCGCAAAGCGCCCGCCTTTAACAGCAGACAGCCGTTTGCGAATGGTGTTCATTTCCACAATATCCGCACCGCTTGCCAGCAACTGCGAAGTAATATCCTGCAACTCTTCTCCGGAAATCAGCGGCCGCTCAAAAAGGGCACTACCGCCACCGGAAAGCAGGAATAAAACGGTGTCTTCCGGATGCAAATTACTTACCATGTCAAGCGCCTTCTGCGTTGCAGAAAAGCTGTTTTCATCCGGAACCGGGTGACCGGCTTCATAACAGGTCACACCGGGAATTTCACCTTTTACATGGTCATATTTGGTAATTACCACGCCGTTATCTACTGTGCCAAGTACATTGACTGCGGCCTGTGCCATTTGCCAGGCCGCCTTGCCAACAGCCACCAGGAAGGTTCTGCCCCTTGGATGAAATTCCTGCAGGGCACGCCGAACCGCTTCATCCGGCAAAACTGCCCGGATGCTGGCTGCCACAATCTGGTCTGCTGTTTGGTGCAAATCCTTCATGGTAATTCCATTCCTTTCCTTAGCGAACCAGGCAGGGTTTCTTATTGTCAAAGGTCCAGCCCGGGATCAGATACTGCATACCAATGGCGTCATTGCGGGCGCCCTTGCCATAGCACTTATCCATGTAAAGCTGATGGGCCTTCATTACCTGTTCACGATCTACTTCAATGCCAAGACCACCTGTCTTCGGCAGGTCAATACATCCGTCTACAATCTGCATTGGCTGTTTGGTCAGACGGTCAATGCCCTCCTGCCAAATCCAGTGGGTATCAATGCCATTCATTTTTCCGGGGATGGCAGCTGCGCACTGAACCACCATAGCCAGGGAGATATCAAAATGGTTGTTGGAGTGACAGCCCCACATCATGCCAAAGTCATTGCACATCTGGCCTACGCGGACAGAGCCGTTCATGGTCCAGAAATGCGGGTCAGCCAGTGGAATATCTACACTTTTTAATGCAAGGCAGTGATACATCTGCCGCCAATCCGTATTAATCATATTGGTTGCCGTCGGCATCCCTGTGGCCTGGCGGAATTCCGCCATGATTTCCCGACCGGAGAAGCCGTTTTCGGCGCCGCACGGATCTTCACAATATGCCAGGCATTCCTTCAACTCCGGCCCAATTTCCAATGCTTCTTCCAGGCTCCAGCATCCATTCGGATCCAGGTCTACACGAGCCTCTGGGAATGCCTCATGAATGGCTTGTACTGCCTTTAATTCTTCTTTGGCGGAAAGAACGCCGCCCTTCAGTTTAAAGTCAACAAAGCCATATTTTTCATGCGTCGCTTTGGCCATGGCCACAATTGCCTCCGGCGTCAGCGCTTCTTCATGGCGAAGACGATACCATTCACAATCAGAATCTTCTTCTCCCAGATATTCAAGGTCCGTCTTTTTTCGGTCACCAACATAAAACAGGTAACTTAAGAATTGAACCCGCTCCCGTTGGATGCCGTCGCCCATTAAAGCCGCTGCCGGTACATCAAGAAACTTGCCAAGCAAGTCCAGAAGTGGCGCTTCAATAGCGGTTACTACATGCACCCCGGTCCGCAAGTCAAAGGTCTGTAAGCCACGCACATCATCTTTAATGTTAGCATTCAACCAGGCCCGCACCTTGTTCAAGGTCTGCTTATAATCCGCAATACTGGTGCCAAGCACCAACTCTTTTACGCTTTCCAAAGCGTTGGTAATTTTTTCACCACCGGGCACTTCGCCAACGCCTTCTACACCATTAGAATCCGTCAGAATTACAATGTTGCGGGTAAAATACGGAGCATGGGCACCGGATAAATTTAATTCCATGCAGTCGTGACCGGCTACCGGATAAATTTCCATTTTTGCTACAGTTGGAATTGCCATGTTCTGCTCCTTTCTTATAACAAACCCGCTTCCGTCATGGTGCTGATAAAGCCATCTTTTGCAGCGCCTTCCGGAGTCGGAAGAGAAGGACGATACGGCACGCCAACATCACGGCCGCGCAAGGTTGCCATGTCCTTGGAAGCAACCGGGAAACTGGCAGCGTCCATGGAAAGACGAACCGGATTCAGCTTAAACTGCGCTTCCAGGCTACCGGCAATGTCACCGGCGGCAAACTTGTTGTAAATATCAGTAATCAGTTCCGGCATAAAGTTTGCTGCCGTGCAAACGCCGCCGACAGCCCCGTGACAAAGGCTGCCGTAAAGCAGGGTATCCTTTCCACCGAAAACTTTAAAATCAACATCTCGGCCAAGTCGAACAAATTCTGCAGTCAGAGTCATATCTCCACTGCTATCCTTCATGCCAACAATATTGGGGACATCATGAGCCAGTGCACTTACCAGTTTGGTGCTCATGCCGTAGCCAACGCGGCCGGGATTATTGTAAAGCAGCATCGGCGTTTCCGGGATACTTTCTGCAATGGTTTTAAAGTGCAGGTACAGCTCGTCATAGGTTGGTTTCAGGAACATTGGTTGCAACACGCTGACAGCGTCAGCGCCGTTCCTTACCGCCATCTGTGCTAAGCGGCAGCACTTCTTGGTACCGATGGCACCAATCCCGAAGTATACCGGCACACGTCCTGCAGTCTGATCAACCATAATCTGCAGACCGCGTTCCATTTCGTCTTCTTCCAGTACGTAAAATTCGCCGTTGGAGCCAAAGGCCAGAATCCCAGCCACGCCGCCTTCAATGACGTAATCTACCTGGGCACGCTGCTTTGCTTCGTCTATTTTTTCATTTTCATCTGTAATGGTCAGAATAGGAACCACTACGCCCTTAATGGAATCTGTGTTCATGTTTCAGTCTCCTTAACGACCGAGTTTCTGATCGGTCAGATATTCGTAATACTGAGCAATAGCACTGTGGTCCTTCTGTCCGCCGTCATGGTTATGCAACCACTGCAGGATTTCCTGCACTTCCGCAGTCATAGGAACCGGAGCGCCGACAGAGTGGGCGCAATCCAGCGCATTGTTCAAATCTTTAATATGCAGATCAATTTTAAAGCCCGGCTTATCATTGCCTTCTATCATCATCGGCGCTTTGGCATTCATGACCGTGGAACCGGCAAGGCCGCCTTTGATGGCCTGGAACACCAGTTCCGGATCAACACCGGCCTTCTGTGCAAGGGTCAGTGCTTCGGCAAGGGCCTGAATGTTGCAGGCAACTATAATCTGGTTGGCAAGCTTGGTGGTATTACCGGCACCTACATCGCCACAACGAACAACGGAAGCACCCATGGTTTCCAAAAGCGGTTTAAATTCATTAAACACTTCTTCTTTGCCGCCGACCATAAAGCTCAGGGAGCCGTCAATGGCCTTCGGTTCACCGCCGGATACCGGAGCATCCAGCATAGCAATGCCTTTCTTTTCCAGTTCAGCATAAATTTCCTTGGAAGCAACCGGGTTAATGGAACTGCAGTCAATAAAGGTAGATCCGGCTTTCATGTAGTCGGCAACCTTACCGTCTTCCAACATAACGCTTTTTACATGCGGGGAATTTGGAAGCATGGTAATAACTACGTCGCACTGTTCACCAATTTCCTGATAGCTTGCTGCTTTGGCGCCACAGGCAACCACTTCGTCTACCTGGGACTGGGAGCGGTCATAAACCAACAGATCCGTATATCCCTTTTTCAGCATGTTCTTTGCCATCGGCTTGCCCATAATACCCAGGCCAATAAAACCAATCTTCATTGTCTTGTCCTCACTTTTCGTATTGCTCTTTTTAATATAAATTGTATGGCTTTACGCTCTCTGCAGAGGCGTCTCTTGAAGTCAAGTCCAGTATAGGGGTGGTTCCCGCTTGCCGCAATTGACATACCGACGAAAGAGGAAGTGCCTTTTTAAGCAGAAGAGCTAAGCTTTCAAAAAATGCAATTTTGATTTCTGAATCATTTCACCATCATTTCACCCGTGCGATTTGAAATGTTTCATTCATAGTTGAAACTAATTTTGCAAAAATTGAACGTTTGTAATTATTGTCAGACTTTTGACAATCAACTTGGGTCATTTTGCGAATTCCCAGAACGTGATACCCCCTGTTACAATGGCCATGGTCGCAGAAAGCGTTTCTCTTGAAGTCACCCGTACAAAGAAAAAACGGATAAGAGAAATCTAATTAGCAAAAGGAGTTATCACTATGGATGAATCAATCCGCATGTTACTTGGTCTGGCAATCGGCATCATCATGATGATTGTGCTGGTCAGCAAAACAAAAGTACACACCTTTATTGCCTTACTTGCGGCCGCTATTGTTACCGGTTTAATCGGCGGAATGCCGATCACGGATATCGTAGTCAACGGCGAAACCGTAACCGGCATCATTTCCTCCATTCAAAATGGATTCGGGAACACCCTGAAAAGCACCGGTATCATCATCGGCCTTGGCGTTATGATGGGCGGTATTTTGGAAGCCTCCGGCGGTGCCGAACGAATGGCCTATTCCTTTATTAAAGCCGTCGGTAAGAAGCACGAAGAATGGGCGCTGGCCATTACCGGTTGGTTTATTTCCATTCCTGTTTTCGCCGATTCCGCCATTGTTATCTTTGCACCACTTTGTAAAGCAATGTCCCGCGTTACCGGCAAATCCATCATCAGCCTGTCCCTGGCTTTGGCCTGTGGCCTGCAGCTGACCCACTGCCTGGTACCGCCAACACCCGGCCCTCTGACCGCCGCCACTACACTTGGTGTAGACGTAGGTCAAATGATTCTGGCAGGTGCCATTGTCAGCATTCCAATGCTGATTGTAGTTATGTTCTACGTAAAGCCGCTGGGCAAAAAGATTTACCAGGTTCCAAACGAACAGGGTGGATATGACCGCATGGCCTATAAAGAAGAATACATTAAAACCATGGACAACCTGGACGAACTCATCGGCCAGAAAGATCTGCCGAAGCTGCTTCCGTCCATTGCCCCAATCATTGTTCCCATTGTTCTGATTCTTCTTAAAACCGTTCTTGATTTTGTAGACGTCAGCAACTCTTTTATTGACCTGATTGGTTCCCCGATTGTTGCGCTTGGCATCGGCACTCTGCTTGCCATCTATGGTCTGGCCAGAAAGAAGCCGACCAAAGAAGTTCTAAACTACATGGATGAAGCCATTAAGAGTACCGGTATTATCATGCTGATTACCGGCGCAGGCGGATCCCTTGGTCAGATTATTAAAGACTCCGGCATTGGCGACGCCCTTGGCGAGGTAGTTGTTAAGAGCCCGTTACCAGCCGTTCTGATTCCATTCGCTATTGCTGCACTGATGCGTATTGCCCTTGGCTCCGCCACTGTTGCAATCACCACCGCCGCAAACCTGTCCGCACCGTTACTGGCCGTTCTGAATGTTAGCCCATTGCTGATGGCTCTGTCCTGCTGCGTTGGCGCAATCTCCTTCTCCTACTTCAACGACTCTGGTTTCTGGGTATGGAATGGTATGTTCGGCGTAACCGAATTGAAAGACCAGCTCCGTTGTAAGACAGCAGTATCCCTGATTATGGCCGGCGTCGGCATTGTCGAGTTACTTGTCTGCAGTTTATTTATCTAATCTTAGAAAAGAGAGCTTATTATGGATAGCAGATTAACCATACAAATCAAGGAACAGGACAACGTAGCCGTTGCCGTTCATGATTTGCCTGCAAACACAAAAATAGAGTCCGGCGTTATTACGCTGGACTCCATTCCCCAGGCGCATAAAATTGCCCTACAGGATATTCCAAAAGGTGGAGAAATCATCCGCTACGGTGTAGTTCTGGGATACGCCAAAGACGATATTCCGGCCGGCAGTTGGATTAACGAGCATATGCTGGAGCTTCCGGAAAGCCCCAGCGTAGAAAATCTTCCCTACGGCACCAATTTGGTAAAGACAGAAGATCTGCCTTTACCAACCCGCACTACATGGATGGGGTACCGCAATGCAACTGGTCCCGCTGGCACCCGCAATCTATTAGGCATTGTCACAACCGTACAGTGCGCCGCAGGCGTACTGAAAGTTGCGGTAGAACGAATCAAAAAGGAATTACTGCCAAAATATCCGAATGTAGATGGTGTGGTTGCCGTTACCCATCCTTATGGGTGCGGGGTGGCCATCAACGCTCCCTTGGCGCCAATTCCCATTCGCGCCATTACCAACGTTATCCGCCACCCAAACTTCGGCGGTGAAATTATGGTAGTGGGTCTGGGCTGTGAAAAGCTGACCTATGACCGCGTTCTTCCGCCGGAGGATATTACACCAGAAAACTGCTTAACCCTGCAGGACTGGAAAGGCCACGACGCCATGATGCAGGCCATTCTAGACATGGCAGAGCAAAAGCTGAAAAAGCTGAATCGGAGAACCCGCGAAAAATTACCTTTAAGTGAACTTCTTGTCGGTATGCAATGTGGCGGAAGTGACGCCTTCTCCGGTATTACAGCCAACCCCAGCGCCGGTTATGCCGCCGATATGTTAGTCCGTGGTGGAGGAACCGTAATGTTTAGCGAAGTAACGGAAGTACGGGACGGCGTACAAATGTTAGCCGCCCGTTGCCCGGACGCCTACACGCGGGACCGACTGGCAGAAGAAATGAAATGGTATGACGACTATCTGGAAGCAGGTGGAGTAGACCGGGACGCCAATCCAACTCCCGGTAACAAGCAGGGTGGTCTAGCCAACATTGTGGAGAAGGCTATGGGCTCTATTGCCAAAAGTGGCACCAGCCCAATTGTAGAAGTTCTTTCTCCTGCAGAAAAGCCAACAAAGCACGGCTTGATTTACGCTGCTACACCGGCATCCGACATTGTCTGCGGGCCGTCCCAGGTAGCATCTGGCATCGGGCTGCAGGTCTTTATGACCGGTCGTGGCACGCCGTACGGCTTGGACGTTGCTCCTGTTATTAAAGTCTGCAGTCGGAACGAAATGAAAGACCACTGGTTTGACTTAATTGACATTTCCGCAGGTGGCGTTGCCACTGGAGACGCCACCATTGCTGAAGTCGGCACTGAAATCTTTAATATGATTCTGGATGTGGCTAGCGGTATTAAAGAGCCGTACAGCGATCAATACGGCTTCCATAACGATATGTGTATTTTCAACCCCGCACCAATTACATAACCTCTCTTAAAACAAAATGGCCGAGTTGCTTCCGCAAGGAAGCAGCTCGACTGTTTTGTAAAGTCTCAGCAGGAAAAGTCCTGCCCAATTCCATATTTTTTCATGTAGCGCCAAAGCGTGGTCTTGCTAACCCCCAGTTCATCTGCCACCTTTTGCCTGTCTCCGCCGTGTTTTTTCAACAGCTCTGCAATTTCCAGCGCCTTTGGATCCTTGACCACAACCACCTGCTGTGTTTCCGCATCAATTCGCGGCGCCAATTGTTCCAATTCCCGGCGAAGGAAAACTTCATCCACCGTGCGGCGTTCCGCCGTCAAAACCGTACGTTCACAAATACCGCGGAGTTGGTCCAAATTACCCGGCCAATCATAGCTCTTCAAGTATTCTTCTGCGCCTTTGGTCAGAGAGACATACCGCTTATGCTGATTCTGTGCCTGTTCCAAATAGAAGTTAACCCAAGGCAAAATGTCGTCCCGCCGTTTCCGCAGTGGCGGCAGTTCCAGAGAAATTACGCTTAGTTCATAATACAGGTCATTCCGGAACTCATCCCGCTCCACCGCAGCAATCAGGTTGTTCGTAGTAGAGGCAATAATCCGCACTTCGGAAGCAACCGGACGGCTTGCGCCATTACGTAACAGTTTTCCTCGTAACAGTTGTAAAACCTTGTATTGCAATTCCATAGAAAGAGAATCAATATGAGACAGGAACAGCGTACCATTCTGTGCCGTCTCTGCAAGACCAGCCGGGCTGTCTGCACGAGTGGAATAATTTCCGAACAGCATAGTATCCAGCACCTCCGACGGAAACGCCGCACAGTCCACATCAACAAAAGCATTGGTGCTGACCAAGCTTTCATTGTGCAAGCACTGTGCCATTACCGTAGTACCGGTACCGTGCTCACCCTTCAGCAAAATGGGCGCCGTAAAGCGAGCCACCCGCCGTGCACTACTAATCAGCTTTTTCATTTCCGCATCCTGCACCGGAATCCGATCAAAGCGATACCGCGCTACGAAGCCACGCTGATACAGTTCTGCACGCAGTTCACTGTTAATTTGAGTAATTCGGTTGCTTTCCTGAAAAGTCAGAATTGCCCCGCAAACGCGGTTTTCAATCAGGATTGGTGCCGCATTAACAACCACTGCACGGTCTTCAATTGGCAACAGGCTAGCATAACTTTCATCACCCTCCTGTAGCACTCTTGCCAGCAGATCCGAACGAATCTGCGGCAAGACCTCTTGAACAGGGCGTTCCAGCATTTCCGCCGGTTGCAGACCAAGCAGATTATAAAGCACTCGGTTTCCGCGCCGAATAATACCTCCGGCATCAATCTGCATAATTCCGCTGAAGGTAAAGTCCAGCATGGTATTCATTTCCGAGCTGCTTTGCTTTTCCAAATCTATGGCATAAGCCATTCGCTCCGCCATAGCAAAAGCATTCCGCATGCTTTCCAAGGTAGAGGCAAAGAAGCGATAGGGCATGCCCTGTGCTTCTGCCTGTGCGCAAACTACATCGCCCCCGAGAACGGCATGGCAGCCTTCCCGTTCTGCCTGGCTGACAAAATCCGCCAATTTTTTCTGGGTGTCCTGTGTTTCCGTTTCCGGAAGAGTGTACCGCACCATTTCCACGTCAAACAAATCTTCAAAGCGTGCGGTGTCACTAAACATGTTTTCAAAGCCAATCAGGCCGATTTTCGGATGCATTACGCCCAATTCCGTTTTCAGTTGCAACGCCAAGATGCCCAACTCCTGCGTGGTAATCATAATATTGACAACCGGCAATTGCACTGCTTGCTTAATAATGGTAGCCTGAAATCCCCGCGCCATAATCAGATCACAGCCCTCGGCTTCCAATTCTGCTGCACGCCGCGCCGCATCCATAGTTTTAACAAACTCCAAGCAAACCGGCGTCAGGTTTTTATAGGAGCCCACCAGTTGCTCTGCCATTACCTGCATTTCCTGGCGAGGAACTAAAACTGCTATTTTTGCCATACCAGCAACCTCCGCATTTCACATTCTGAAACGAATGTAACATAAACATTGCAAAATTGCAAAAGGAAGGAGTCATTTTGCATGAACACCATTTTATTACCAGATGGCACTGCCATTCCCAAAGTTGGACAAGGTACCTGGTATCTTGGAGAAGATCCCCGCAAAAAAGCCTCTGAAGTAGAAGCCTTACAGTGGGGTGTAGAAAACGGATTAACCTTAATTGACACTGCTGAAATGTATGGAGAAGGAGCCAGCGAGGAGCTGGTCGGCGAAGCAATCCGGCCCTTTCAAAGAGATCAGCTCTTTCTGGTCAGCAAAGTATATCCCTGGAATGCCGGAAAAAGCCAGATCTTTGATTCCTGTCAGAACAGTCTGGACCGACTTGGAACAGATTATCTGGATTTATATCTTCTTCACTGGCGAGGCAGCGTTCCTCTACAGGAAACAGTTTCCTGCATGGAACAGTTAAAAGCGCAGGGCAAGATCCGGCGCTGGGGCGTTTCTAACTTTGACAAAGATGATATGGAAGAGTTATTCCAAGTCAAAGATGGACGCAATTGTGCCGTGGTACAGGACCTGTACCACTTGGGCAGTCGCGGCACGGAATATGACTTGCTTCCGTTTCTGCGGCAGCACGGCATCCCGCTCATGGCCTATACGCCGCTGGCGCAGGCAGGGCGTGTGCGTCGTTCCCTGCTAACGGACGCTGCCGTCCGTTCTGTTGCAGAGGAACACAGTTGCACGCCTGTGCAGGTTTTACTGGCCTTCGTCCTGGCGCAGGACGGCATCTTTGCCATCCCGCGCAGCAGCCGGCGCAGCCATACGCAGGACAATCGTGCTGCCGCCGACATCCGCCTCAGTCCAGAGGATCTTGCCCTGCTGGATAGCCATTTCCCGGCGCCCACGCACAAAGTCCCACTGGATGTTTTGTAAACAAAGAAATAAAAAGGCGCAGCCTGAGCGGCTGCGCCTTTCTTTTACTTGTGGAATGCTACCGAGGAGCGTTCTACAAGTTCTGCATAATAAATACGATTTGCATCAAAGTCCGGATCCTGAATCAGGGTCAGCATATTCTTTGCCACATCTCTACCCAAAATTTCCTTAGGATGGATAAAGGATGTAATTGGTACCGAGCAAAGACTAGACAGGTCAGAATCATCAATACCGACCACGGAAAGATCATCCGGAATAGTAAGGCCGTGTTTCTGCGCATCTACAATTAACTTGTATGCCACTTCGTCATTGTAGCAAACTACACCGGTAACGCCCTTGTTCAGCATGGCAAAATCAATGGTTTTGGCACGCCAGACTACATTCTGAGAGCAAGCCTGCAGGTCGTGATCCCACAAGGCTTTCAGGAACCCGGCATACCGCAAATGACCTTGTCCATCTTCCGGATGGAAAATGCCTGCAATATTGGTATGGCCCCGTTCAATTAGAAGTTCGGTAGCTCGCCGCGCGGTATCAAAGTCATCCATTCGCATACAGGGAAGCGGGATGTCCCGATGATACGCATTAAAGAAAATGATGGGAATTCCCTGGGTCATCAGCTCCCGATACAAGTACAGATTCGGGTTCGGCAGCGCTGACTTGGCAGGCTCCACAATAATGCCGTCCACATTGTCCTGTTCCAGCAGATTGGTCAGGATGGTGCGTTCTTTGGAAATGCTGTCATCCGTAAACGCCAGCTGCATGGTGTATTCAGCCTCCGTCAAAACGGTCTGAATGCCCCGCAGGGTGGCCGGGAAAATGTAGTTGTCTACAAAGGTACTGATAACGGCAATGTTCTTGTGACTGACCCGCAGTCCGCGGGACAGCGAGGCAGTGGACTGAATGTAGGAGCCACTCCCCTGCACACTGGAAATAACGCCGTCTTTGGTCAGTTCCTCCAAGGCTCTGCGCACGGTTTGGCGGCTGACACTAAACTGTTCCGCCAGCTCCTTTTCCGTGGGAAGCTTGTCTCCGGCCTTCCATACACGGTTCTTCAGATTCTCTTTTACCGTTTCAACAATCAGAGCGTACTTCGGAGTTCCTGTATACTGATTCACCGTGTATCACTTCCTTCTTTGCTAACCCGTTCTTTAGGGTCTTTATTTGGTAAAGAATTTCTGCAAATCTGCTTCTGTGGTGTCGTCTCCGATGGTAACCAGTTCCGTACCGGTCAGGCGGGCAAACATGGCAATGTCTTTGCGAGTCAGCGCCGTAGAAACTACGGAGTGGTGAGCACCACCGGCGTAACACCAGGCCGCTGTGCCAATGGCATAATCCGGCTTATGGCGATACATAATTCTGGCTACCGGCAGATTCGGCATAGGTTCTGGCTGTGCAACCAGTTCAATGTCGGCACAAATAATGCGGAAGTGGTCTCCAAGGTCAATCAGGGTTACCTGGATTCCATCCCCGGTCACGCCGTCAAAAACCAGACGGGCCGGGTCTTCTTTGCCGCCGATGCCCAGCGGATGTACCTGGATTTTCGGTTTATTTGCGGCAAAGGACACCGGAACTTCCAACATATGAGAAGCCAGTTCCAGCTCTTCTCCGCTTGTCAAATCATAAGTATAGTCCTCTATAAAGCCGGTTGCACCTGTTTTTCCTTCGGCCATCTTCATTAAGACAGCGGAGAAAGCGGAAATTTTGTAATCTCCTTCCGGTCCAAAGCCGACGCCTTTGCCCATCAGGTTTTGGGCGGCCAGACCGGGCAGTTGCTTCAGTCCGTGCAGATCCTGGAAATTGTCCGTAAAGGCGGTAATTTCATTTTCTGCAAAGAACTTTTCAAACGCCACTTCATACTTAGCCTGTTCCCGAACAGCATCCGTATTGTCTGTGTCCAGTTCATAAGCGGCCAGATATTCCTGCATCTTGGCGTCTACTTCTGCATCCGTTGCAGCGTCAGCACGTTCTGCAATTTCACCAATGCCCCAGTACTTGACTTCCCAGCCATACTTAATTTCGCATTCCAAACGGTTACCGTCGGTAACGGCAACATCACGCATGTTGTTGCCGAAGGTGGCAATGCGAGTGTGTTTGGAATAATCAATGGCTTTGGCAACGGAAGCAAACCGACGAACTCCGGCAATGAAGTCATCGTGCTTATAATAGCCGGCCACTACTTCGTGCGGGATACCAAGTTTGGCAAGAATGAATCCGAATTCCCGATCCCCATGGGCGGCCTGGTTCAGGTTCATGAAGTCCATGTCAATGGTGGCATAGGGAAGCTTTTCATTGGCCTGCGTGTGTAAGTGCAGCAACGGTTTATTCAACAGCTGCAGTCCTTTAATCCACATTTTGGCCGGAGAAAAGGTGTGCATCCAGGTAATAACGCCGACGCAGTCGTCGTCACAGACTACCTTTTTCATATCTTCTACGCAGATAGGGGAAGTTTCTACCGTAGGAAGCAGTTCAATGGTGAGTAAATCGCCCACCTTAGTATTTAAAAAATCTACCATTTCCTGGCAGTCAGCGGCAACCTGCTTTAGGCATTCTTCGCCGTACAGGTCCTGGCTGCCGGGAACAAAATACAGTTTTTTCATTTCACAGCACCTCTTTACTTAATTACCTTCAGTGCCTGTCTGTCAGCAAAGATTGCTACAAAGATCAGGAAGATAATGCCTTGGATCAGCTGTCCTTCTTCCGGCGTCATACCAATCATGGTCAAGCCGTTGGACAGGATAACATACAGGGTTGCACCAACAATGATGTTGGAGAAGCGAACCTTGGCACCACCGGAAATTGGCATACCGCCAAGAACCAGTGCAATCAGGATTTGGGTTTCCAGCTGGTTACCGGCATTGGCAGTAACAGATCCGTTCTTGGTAACGCTGATGAATGCAGCAAATCCGGTAATGGCACCGGCCAGTACATAAATCAGGAACTTCATCCGGTCGGTACGGATACCGGCAAAGGATGCGGCCTTTTCTCCGGCACCAATGGCCTTCAGGTAAATGCCAAACTTCGTGTAACGGAAGACAACAAAAGCAATGGCAAGTACTACCAACAGGACGGGCAGCTTAATACTGATGTCATCGTAGTTGTACACTTTCATGTCTGCTGCAACCGGGGCTTTAGAAGTAAAGTACTTAATCAGTCCGCGGAACAGGAACATAGTACAAATTGTTACAATGAAGGACTTGATTTTCCGGTTTACATAGAAGAAACCGTTGATGGCACCAATGGCGGCGCCGGTGGCAATACCGCCAAGAATGGCCAGCGGAATGCTCTTGCTGGAAAGCAGGCACACAACAAGGGATGCCATACCCAGAATAGAGCCCTGGGAGAAATCCAGACCACCCATGCTCATAATAAAGAACACACCAATGGAAGAAATCATAACAACGTACAGCTGGGACAGCAGCAGGTTGTAAGAGGTAATCATTCGGCCATTCGTCAGCAGGTTAAATACAATAAATACAACTAATAACCCGGCTACAGGAAGGAAAGTGCGCACTAAATTCATGCGTTTTGCCTTTAACTGTTCCGGACTCAGTTCAGGCTTTGGAGCCTTTACTAAGGTTGCGGCTTTTTCAGACATATTCATTCCCTCCTTATACCATTTTCTCAATCAGGTCGTTTTCGGTCAGTTCTTCATTTCTGAAGACTTCCCCGTTCAACTTCCCGTCTTTCATAATCAGGATCCGGTCACACATACCAATCAGCTCCATGAGCTCTTCCGAAATCATGATGATGGACTTGCCGTTTTTACGCATCTGGTCCATCAGCTGGTAAATATCCTGTTTTACTTTAATGTCAATGCCTCGTGTCGGCGAGTCAAAAACCACCAAATCCGAGTCTTTTCCAATCCAACGGGCAACTACTACTTTCTGTTTGTTACCACCGGACAGATCCGATACAAACTGGTCTACGTTTTGCATCTTAACCGACATATTTTCTGCTTCCCGTTCCGCAAAAGCATGCAGCTTGCGGTCACTTAACAGACCAACTTTATTGGAAAGCTCTCCGAGGGACGGAAGGCAGATGTTTTCACAAATGGACTGGTTCATAACAACGGATTCGTTGTCCCGGTCCTTAGAAGTATAAGCAAGTCCGTGTTTAATAGCAGTCGGAATGTTGTTGATTGCGGTTCCGTCTGCCAGGGTTACGGTGCCCTTTCTGTCAAAGGAAGCGCCAAATACGGCTTTGCCTACTTCATGCATGCCGGATTCCGACAAGCCACCGAAGCCAAGGATTTCTCCTTTATGCAGATCAAAGGAAATATCCTCAATCTGTCCCGGTACAGTAACGTCTTTTACGGAAAGAACCACTTCATCAGAGATTGGTTCACCGTAATCCGGGCGGTAATAGTTACCGGTTACTTCACGGCCAACCATCAAGCGCTTCAGGTCATCTTCGGTAACGTCGGCACTTTTTACGGTGTCAATGTACACGCCGTCCCGCAGGATGGTAATGGTATCCGATTTTGCCAGAACCTCCGGAAGGTCATGGGAAATAAAGATAACCGTGTTTCCCTCTTCCCGGATGCGATTCATGTGCTTATACAGTTCTTCACGGCCTTCCTGAGACAGTGCCGTGGTAGTTTCGTCAATAACTACAATTTTCGGATGGAAGTAGGTTGCTTTTACAATTTCAACCAGCTTTCTGTCTTCAAAATTGTAATCATCAATCTGGGCAGAAGCTTTAATCCGGTCAAAACCATATTCCTTCAGCAATTCAGTTGCCTTCCGGTTCATGGCATTGGTATTTTTAATGCCGAATTTTACGAAGGATTCTTCATGACCCAGGAAGATATTCTCTGCAACGGTCAGACCGGACAGGGTACCAAGTTCCTGTACAATAATGGAGATTCCCTGTTTGTTGGCTTCTACCTGGTTTTTCGGATGAACTTCTTCGCCATCCAGAATAAAGGTACCGCTTTCAATCTGGTAAATACCTGTCAACATATTGGTCAGCGTGGATTTACCGGATCCGTTTTCGCCAATGAGGGCATGTACCTCGCCCTTGTTAATGTCAAAAGAAACATCTTTCAGCGCTTTCGTAATACCGAAGGATTTCGTCATGTGCTGAACTTGTAATCTAACTTCACTCATGCTTGTCTCCTCCTTACTTCACGATTTCGCCCTTAACCGGCTTCGAGGTTAAAACGATAATAACTAACAATGCAAGACCGGTGATAACGTCCTGAATTGCGGTAGGAGCACCCAGTGCAACAAAGCCATAGAAAATAATGTTGATGAAGAATTCACCAATGATGATGGCCTGCAGCGGAATGCCGTATTTCTTAAAGGCAACGCCAAAGAAGCAGCCCATGGTCGGAATAAAGTTCCGGCTCATGGAAGCCATTCCGGTTTCTGCCAAAATAGAAGATCCGTAGCTGATGGTTAAAACTGCCATCAGTCCGAAGAAGGCGCCGGAGATCAGGAACGCAATTACCTTGAATTTGTCTACTTTAATACCCATGTTTTTGGTAACGAATTCATCAGAACCAATGGCGTAGGTATAGGTGCCGATCTTGGTGTAGTTCAGAATTAACCAGGCAAGAACGAAGGCAATAACTGCCAGAATCAGGTTGCCGGGCATTTTACCGAACGCCCGAAGATCGGAAGGAAGTTTCTGGGAATAGCCACCGGCAACAATGTTTGCCAGGGACTCATAAATCAGGGCCAGGCCGGTGGTAACAATCATGGACGGAATGCGCAATTTAACATAGAACATACCATTGCACAGACCAACCAGTGCGCCGGTAATAACCGCGCCAAGGATCAGACCGAAATAACCTAGGCCGAACGTATTTGCCAGCTGACAGCCGACAATAGCGGAAAGGATAATATTGGCTCCAATGGAGAAGTCAAACATACCCATAACTAAAACGAAATAAAATCCTACTGCGCCGACGGAAGCCATCAAGCTGGCTTCAAATGCGCTCAGCAGGGTATCTGTGCCGAACTTGTCTCCGGCAAGAAGTTTAAAAACGATCCAGGAAGCCAGAACCAAAGCAAGCAGAACCAAATATCCGAGTACCTTACCACTTGGTTTCTTCTTCCCTGCCGTTAACGTCTTTGCAGAACTCATATTAGGACTCCTTTAAAAATGGCCGGCATCCAGTAACAGATACCGGCCAAGATTATGTCTTTACATCCGTTTATTTAGCTGCAGAACGGGCAGCGGCATCCTCAATGGACAGGGAAGCAGCTTTGGCAGCCAGGTCAGTAAGGGAAAGCTTGGACATTTCAACCAGTTCGTCATTAGTGTACGGAAGCTGGTTTACAAAGTATTTCTCATAGTTTGCATAGTCTTCAGAAGAAGATACGAACAGGTACGGGAATTCAATGTCAACAAAGTTGTTTTCAATGTCAGTGTAGTTGCCCTTAATGGCGTTGTATACCATCATGAAGGCAAACAGCGGGTCGCAGTAATGGCCGCCGGATTCGCCAGCCATGGAACCGTTGTCAAGTCTGGTACCGAGGTCATCCAGGAAGTCAGTGGAAACAACATCAATGTCCTTGGTCTTTCCTGCAGCTTCAATTGCGGAAATAGCACCAAGCAGAGGTTCTCCGCCGCCGCCGGCCGGAATGATAGCATCCAGAGTCTTGTCAGCGCTCATCAGAGCGTTTGCAGCCTTTGTGCCGCCTTCAGCAGAAGTACCGGCATACTGTGGGTCGGACAGTTTAACCTGATCATTCGGGTTGGCATCGTTCCATGCCTTTACACCTTCCTGATAGCCCTGCCAACGACCAAGCCAAGTAGCGTCGCCCTGTTCCCAGCCGATGAGGCCGATGTTGCGGTCGCCCTTGTCAATCAGCATCTGAACCAGTTTCTTACCGTTTTCTACTTCGTTCTCATGAACGGCGCCCATGTAATACTTGGAAGCCTTAGCCTGTGCATAAATGTCAGCGCTGTTTTCCTGAGAGATAATGCGGAAGAACTGTGCAAGATAGATTCCGTTGGAGTCACAGGTCTTAATGGCGGAAGCCATTTCTGTGTCGGAAGAGTTGCAGATGATGATACCCTGGCAACCGGCAGCTGCTAAAGTTTCAACAGAAGCGGTAACCTTTTCGGAAACGTGACCCTGGTCAACATACTGCAGTTCTACATCCAGAGCTTCTGCTGCTGCATCAAGCATCTTTTTGCACTGTGCACCAAGCACGTCAGTGGAGCTCCAGATGGATACCCCGATTTTGATCTTGTCTCCCGATGATTTGGATCCGGTGCCGCAGCCTGCGAACAGGGCAGCGATCATGGCCAGAGCCAGAACCAAGCTGATAATTCTTTTTTTCATATAATGATCCTCCTTCATTATTTTTCAACACACAGCCCTCGTTCTGCTGTGTGGTTATGACCTTGTTTTGCTTCGGCGATGTAGTGTTTCTTATTTCTTCGGCTGTCCGTAGTACGCATTTGCGCCGTGCTTTCTGAAATAATGTTTATCCTGCAGCACCTGCGGAGCCGGTTCAATGTCCGGATTAATCATTCTGGAAAGCACGGCCATTTTGGCCACCTCTTCCAGCACGGCGGCATTGTATACCGCCTGGTCCGCATCTTTGCCCCAGGCAAATGGACCATGATTTCTGCAGAGCACAGCAGGAACCGCCATGCAATCTAAATTGCGTTCCTGGAACAGGTCCGCAATGACAACACCGGTATTTTTTTCATAACCGGCATCAATTTCTTCTCCGGTAATGTTACGGGCACATGGTACCGGACCGTAAATATAGTCCGCATGGGTGGTTCCGTAACACGGGATATCCTTGCCCGCCTGCGCCCAAGAGGTGGCCCAGGTGGAATGGGTATGTACAATGCCGCCCACTTCTGGGAAGCGGTTGTACAAAACCACGTGGGTGGCTGTATCAGAAGAAGGATTGCAGGTTCCTTCTACCACGTTGCCTTCTAAATCTACTACAACCATGTCTTCTACTGTCATGGTTTCATATGGGACTCCACTGGGTTTAATAACAAACAGACCGGCGTCTCTGTCAATACCGCTGACATTTCCCCAAGTAAAGGTTACCAAACCCAGTTTCGGGAGATCCAAATTTGCTTTTAATACCTGCTCTTTCAGTGCTTCTAACATACTGCGTCTCCTTTAGGCAAGGCAGGAACCGGCAAGCCGTTCCACAGGAAGTCCATTTTGATACCGTTCAATGAAGGCTTCCATGCCGTCCATATCTTTTTGTGTCGGTTCTACAGTCAGGCATTTGCTATCCGCAAAGACCTGCGTTGCCAAGTAATCCTGAAGGGCTTGTCCTTCCTGTTTGTGTACCATGTAAGAAGCAAGCAGTGCCATACCCCAGGGGCCGCCTTCTCCGGCGGTTTCCATAACAGAAACCGGAGCATGAATGGCGGCTGCCAGGAAGTTCTGACCAACACCTTCGGTCTTGAATAATCCACCATGTCCGAAGATGGTATCAATCTGAACTTTTTCTTTTTTCAGAAGGATATCCATGCCAATTTTTAAAGCTCCTAAGGTGGAGAAGAGCGTAGCTCGCATCAGATTGGCAAGGGTGAAATTACTCTTCGGGGTGCGCACCAGAAGCGGTCTTCCTTCTTCTACATCGGTAATGTTTTCCCCGGACAGGTATCCGTAGGAAAGAAGGCCGCCGCAATCGGCGTCACCTTCCAGCGCTTTATAGTACAAGGTGTCATACACCTGACTCTTCTTAACAGATACGCCAAAGCTTTCCAGGCAATCCTGGAACATGCCCACCCAGGCATCCAGGTCCGACGTACAGTTGTTTGCGTGTACCATGGCAACCGGCGCTCCGTCCGGCGTAGCAACCATATCAATTTCAGGATATACATCCTGTAACGCATCCTCCAGGACAACCATACCGAAGATAGAGGTACCGGCAGAAACATTTCCGGTTCGCCGTGCTACGCTGTTGGTTGCCACCATACCGGTTCCGGCGTCTCCTTCCGGAGGAGCCAGCGGGCAACCCGCCTGTAATTTTCCGGTGGGGTCCAGCAGTTTTGCACCAGCTTCGGTCAAAACGCCCGCCGGCTCCCCGGCGTTTAGAGCCGTGGGAAGGAGGTCTTCTAATTTCCAGGAATAGTGATACGGTTCCATTAAGGAATCAAATTTTGCTAACATGTCGGCATCATATTGACCGGTTTTGGCATTGATCGGGAACATGCCGGAGGCATCTCCTACGCCAAGTACCTTTTGTCCGGTCAACTGCCAGTGAATGTAGCCCGCCAGGGTAGTCAGGAAAGAAATGTCTTTTACATGTTCTTCCTGATTCAGCACTGCCTGATACAAATGTGCAATGCTCCAACGCTGCGGAATATTAAAGTGGAACAATTCCGTCAGCTCTGCGGCAGCCTGACCGGTAATGCCGTTCCGCCAGGTGCGGAATGGAACCAGAAGCTGGTCTTCTTTGTCAAAGGCCAGGTAACCATGCATCATGGCGCTGAAACCGATAGCCGCCAGATGCGTTATTTCCGTATTGTATTTTTCTTTTACATTGTTAACTAAGTTGGAATAACAATCTTGTAAACCGCCCCAGATGTCGTCCAGTGAATAGGTCCAAATACCGTTTTCCAGCCGATTTTCCCAGTCATGGCTGCCTGCGGCAATAGGCTTATTGGTATTGTCCACCAAGACCGCTTTAATTCGAGTGGATCCGAATTCAATTCCGAGTACGGCCTTTCCGCTGTCAATAAAATCCTTTGTGGTACTCATTGCCAAGCCCTTCCTCTTTTATTTAATTTGTACGGTACAAATTGTTCTATTTGTTCTCTCAACTTTAAATTTAGTGAAAAATTGCATCAAAGTCAACGGGCTTTTCCAAGTTTGTAGAGTTTCACAGCGCGAATAGCTGCTCATTGTCATTGGTGCTCAAGACAAATTTGTATTCTGCAGCGTTACAAATTGTTAAGGCTTTCACAATAGGATTGTGCTTAAATGCGCAGAAAAAACCGGGACCTCTTGAGAGATCCCGGCAAAAATAAACACAAAAAAACAGAGCTAACGTCGCTTTCGCAATGCCGCTCTGCAAAAGATAATCTTTTTCTATGCGGGTGTATTCTATATAGCTTCAAACCAGCTGTCAAACGTCATAAGCACAATCCGGTATCTCTAATCGCAGCACCGCGCAATCTTTTTTCCGCATTTATCGCAATAGCCTTCAATTACAACGCCGAATTTATCCTTTCGCAGATTGTAGCCTGGTCTAAACGAAGTAACACCGCAATTTATGCAAAAAGCATTATGTAGCCACATATCCTTGATAGCTTCCGGATAAGTATTCCATAGGCGTAGTGCCTCTATATCTGTCGTTCCCTCTCCCTTCGCAAATTCATCCGACTCCATTTCCCGTCTGATGAATTTCTCAATGGTATATTCGTCACAACCATCTTTACGGAACTGTTCCGCCATATCCATGTATTTTCCCTTATATTCCATAACCACACACCTCTCGCATAGACTCTTAATTATATAAAAACCGTATGATTCAATATTAACAGCAAGCGGCCGATTGTAAAATCAACTTGAACATTTTTCATAAATAAAAAATCCATACGTCATCTCTTTGGTAAAATGTAAGTGACGAAATAAACACGACCAAGGAGAGTACCGCATGGACCGCTTACATTGTACTACAGACAAGCACCAAAAAGGTAGACATCTTACGCTGGAAGAACGAGTTATTATCCAAACTCGCCTGAAAGATGGATGGAAAGCAAACCGAATTGCCAAGAGGCTTCGGCTATAACAATATCAGATATTAAATTAGCCGAAAAGAGGAGCTCGTGGAATATATTAAACGGCATGCAGAAGCATCTACTCTATCTACCATAAATGAGCCTGATGGATATTACTGTCTGCTATTATGCAAGCCCAACAATCGTTTCAAGGTCATAAAGTACCGTCTTATTTTCTTTGGCAGCAGCAACAAGCTTCTTATCAAATCCACTTTCGGAAAACAAAGCATAATAGAAATTAGTCTTTTCCTTTAAATTGGTTAGTTTAGCCAAGGTATCCAGATATTCTGAATAAGAAAACGGTGCTAATTGCAATAACAAGTTGAACATTTTCAAAGGCTTCAGCCTATTTCATTAAACTCATCTTCTGAAATTACAGTAACCAGGTCTTCACAATGTTGCTCTTTTAGCAGTGAAATCAGGAGGTCGTATTTATGCTCAACGTTGACAATATAAATTGGCTTATTCTGCTCTCTATACTGCTTTAAAAGCAGAATTTCAAACAGTTCATCCAGCACGCCAAGCCCCTCCGGCATAACAACAAATGCATCGGCATTGTCCGCCTGCAATTTCTTTCTTGTCCTTTTATCGCTACTTCTAAAGACCTGCTCAGGATGTGGAAATTCCGAATGACCTTTGCGCGGCTTTTCCGGTAATACTGATATTACCTTTGCTCCGTTTTTATAAGCTTCATCCGCAACTGCTCCCAGCAAGCCGTCACCAAATCCGCCAAACACAAGATTATGACCGTTCTTTCCTATATAGCTTCCCAGTGCTTTTGCAGCTTGCAAACATTTTTCACTCGGCACATCAGCCGAACCATAAACACAGATATTCATTCTTCACCACTTTGCATTTTGCTGTTTTTAAACACATTATGACAACAGGTTGAATAAAACCAAGTATACTTCAAAAAATGTGGCGCAAAAGAGCCACCAAGAGAAATAGCTGCATTATGCGTAAGCTATTTCTCCGGTGGCATTCTCTATGAATAAAGGATTCCCCTGCAAGCAATTAAAAATTTGTGCCTTTGATTTTTACGTGGTCTTCTACTTCAGCACCAGAAGAATTTACAACAATTGCTACCATCACATAATGACCAACCAGCATAAGAAATTGAACTATTTGGTCTTCTGTATAGAAAGTTCTAAGCTCATTGATTTTTTCTTCACTCAAAAATTTATTTTCTATAATTTCATCTACAGCCGAGAAAAGAGTTTTCTGCCTTTCTGTACAGCCTTTAAACTCCGGATCTGTTAGAGCAGCAAGTTGTGACGGAGTTAGTTTCTTTTCTAAAAAGTAACGGTGATTAGAGTACTCATAAATACAACCTAGGCGCCACGCTGCGCGGCAGATAATCTGTTCCTTTTCCTGTGCTTTGATATCACAAGGAAGTTTATAAAGGGTAATAAAGAACAGAAAATATGGAATGTCGATATGTTTCAGACGAGCAAGAATTTTAAAGCAATTTATTGTTTCATCTTTCCATTTTGCACCACCACCAATACACATGGCACGCATAATAAGCTTGTTAAGTGGTGTAGCCTCTTTAATTGAAAGATATGGAATAACCGGTCCATCTGATACGCGCCAGTTTCCTTCCGGATAGTTTTTAGGTGTATACATTTTAATCATTTTTTAGCCTCCTATTATATGTGGTTTCACATCTGGGTCGTGGTTGGCAAGCGTTTCTATAATATCCGGATCCTTGGCAGTCTCTCCAACCCATTCAAGAGCACTGGAAAGTTCCTCCTTGTCTATGCAAACCCCCGGCATAATATGCTCTTCCCAGCAACGCTTTGCGTAACCACAGTCTGCTGTATAAAGGAAATACTTATCTTCCAGTTTCACCTTTGTAGCAACCAACCCTTTAGTGTGTCCGCCAAGCTCTATGAATGTGTATGTGCCATCGCCAAAATAATCGCATGATAATCCTTTTGGACCTATGCCTGTTTCTTTCGGTGTGTAAAATTCAAGATTTATATCCTTGTACATTTTTGGCACGTAATAAATAGGTTTTTTCAAAGCAAAGTCATATTCGTTTTTATTTACAACAATGTGCTTGGCCTCTTTCAGCTGCATGATTCCAGAAGCATGATCCGAATGAAGATGGCTTAGAAAAATATAATCTATATCGCTCGGCTTGTAGCCCATATCTGTCAATTGTTCAAGTATGGATTTATGCTTGTTTATATACGGTTGATTAAGCCAATAATGGAAAACTCCAAGATACTTGATAGGATGCGTTCTAACTGCTTCATCCCATCCGGAATCCAGAAGAATAAGACCATGTTTTGGATCTTCAATAAGGATTACTGAAACAGGAAGTTCTATCTTCTTGCTCTTGGATCTAAAAAAATGGGTAAACGCAAGAGGATTCTTCTCTTCGCTGCCGTATGGAAGGCCTCTGTCAACAACAACTTCTCCAACATGCAAAATTTGTGCTTTCATATTTATTGCCACCTTATTTTATCTTTCCTATGTTGATATAGGTATCTAAGAACAACTTGACCTGTTCTGGGGCAAGTCTGCAAAGGAACTTGAAAATGGTGTGCTTGGGTGAAGAATGGACAAGGAGTTTGCCTTTCATCATTGCCTCAACACCAACCTGAGCAGTGTGCGTAGCCGAGCCACCTGCAAGTGGTTTGAAAGCAAACATCTTAGACCCTTCCATTTTTGCATTCTTTTCAAAGCTTGTTTTTGTTGGTCCGGGAGCAAGTGTGGTAACTGTAACTCCGGTACCACGAAGTTCATGGGCAACTGCCTCTGAGAAATAATTCACAAAAGCCTTTGAAGCATAATAAAGAGGCATATAGGGACCCGGAACATAAGATGCAATTGATGCTACATTAAGAATCCTTCCATGACCTCTTTTTACCATGTCATTTGCATAAAGATGTGTGAAGTACATAAGAGTAATGCAGTTTATACCCATAAGAGCGCGCTCTTTGCCGTAAGGGATATCTATATATCGGCCAAAATCTCCAAAGCCGGCATTATTTATGAGATATTCAATTTCAATCCCTTCTGCAGCAACTTTGTCGTATACCTTTTTAGCGGATTCATCTTTTGTAAGGTCTTCTATAACAACCATTACTTTTAATCCATATTTTTCATACTCTTCTTTAAGCTCTAAAAGTTTTGCTTCATTTACATCAACCAGCACCATATTGTCATGTCTATCTGCAAATATTTTTGTGTACTCAAGGCCCATGCCCGAAGCAGCGCCTGTTATTAAAGCTGTTGCCATATTTAGCACTCCTTTCTTTTCTTTTAATATATCTTTGAAAAAAGAAAAAGGACACTACACAGGATGTGAAAGTGTCCAAAGTTTCTCTTTTACAATTATTCATATTTTAAGTTTTTCAAGAGCGTAACAATAAGAGCTGCATATTTATAAAAATCATCCATGTCAACGCCACTCGGATGTTCAAGGAAATAAGTATATGCACCAATAACAGCGGAAGCTGCCACTTCAAAAGCAAGCTGTTCATCCCTTTTTGTTGTAAATAGATGTTTAAAATGTTCGGCAAAGGCTTCCTTCCATTTTTGCTGAAAACGAACATTACCCGGTGAAACTAAGAACGGATAAAAAATCTGTTTATTTTCAAGGATATAATCAAAGCTAGCCTTTACATACGCCTCTATATCTTTGTCTACATTATCACCTGAGGTTTTAACTAGTTGCGCTATCACTTCATCCTCAATTTCACTCTTTACCTCATCTACGTTGCTATAATATGTATAGAATGTTGTACGAGCAATAGGAATCCGTGCACAGAGTTCTTTAATATTGATCTTGTCATATCCTTGCTCCGTATAAAGTTTGAGAAATTCCATTTTAATCTCATCTTTTGTCGTCATTCGTCTCATCTCCGTTCCAAAATTTTTGAAAATGGGCAATTCCGATTGGAATTGCCCACTTTGTATGAAATTATGCAATTTTCAATTACTTTTCCGGCTTCATTGTCGGGAACAGGATTACGTCACGAATGCTTTCGTTGCCGGTCAGAAGCATGCAAAGGCGGTCAATGCCGATGCCGCAACCACCGGTCGGTGGCATACCGTATTCCAGTGCGCGAACGAAGTCATCATCCAGCATGTTAGCCTCTTCATCGCCACAGTCACGAAGCATTAGCTGATGCATGAACCGTTCCATCTGATCCAGAGGATCATTCAGTTCGGAGTAGGCGTTGGCATATTCCGTGCCGCAGATGAAAAGCTCAAAGCGTTCGGTCAGGTATGGTTTGCTTGGCTTACGCTTGGTCAGCGGAGAAACTTCTACCGGGTAATCCATGATGAAGGTCGGTTGGGTCAGGTTGGCTTCTACGTATTCATCATAGAACTGGGTTAAGATGTCGCCCCAAGTTTCCTTGCCCTTTTCCACTTCAATGTGATGTTCCTTGGCAAGAGCAACTGCTTTTTCGTTGTCCAACAGGAATTCATCAAAATCTATGTGGGCATATTTCTTAACAGCCTCTACCATGGTCAGGCGTTCAAACGGCTTTCCAAGGTCAATTTCCGCACCCTTGAATTGAACAACCGGCGTTCCGTTTGCAGCAATGGCGGCGTTACGGAAAATGGCTTCCGTGCGATCCATCATGCCGTTGTAGTCGGTATAAGCTTCATAAAATTCAATGGTAGTGAATTCCGGGTTATGCTTGGTGTCCATGCCTTCATTACGGAAAATGCGGCCAATTTCATAAACCCGCTCCATGCCGCCAACAATCAGACGCTTCAGTGGAAGCTCGGTTGCAATGCGCATGTACATGTCCAGGTCAAGGGCATTATGGTGGGTAATGAACGGGCGAGCTGTGGCACCACCGGCAATGGTATTCAAAACCGGAGTTTCCACTTCAATGTATCCTACGTCATCCAGGGTCTTTCTGACACTTTGGATAATTTTGGAACGCTTAATAAAGGTATCTTTTACTTCCGGATTAACAATCAGATCTACGTAACGCTGACGGTACCGTGTGTCCGGGTCCTTCAGGCCGTGGAATTTTTCCGGCAGTGGCAGGAGGGACTTGGACAGCAGACGAATCTGCTGGGCATGAACGGAAATTTCTTCGGTTCTGGTCTTAAACACAAAGCCCTTAATTTCAATAATGTCACCAATATCCCACTGCTTTTTGAAGGCTTTATAGGCCTCTTCCCCTACGTCATTAATGGAAACGTAGGACTGGATGCGGCCGGACTTATCCTGGATGGTAACAAAGGAGGCTTTTCCCATAATGCGGCGTCCGATAATACGTCCGCAAACGGATACTTCCTTTCCTTCCAGTGCGTCATATTGTTCTTTAATTTCCGTGCTCTGATGGGTCTGCTCTGCGGTCATGACCTGGAACGGGTCCTGGCCCGCTTCCTGCATTGCCTTCAGCTTTTCAATACGGATTTGTCTTTGTTCATTAGTCTGTTCCGGGGTCAGTTCTTCGGTTGCCGGATTCTGGTTCTTGTTGTCAGCCATGTTGCTAACTCCTTTCAAAATTCTGTTTATTTCTTCCCAATTTCAAGAATTTTGAATTTCAGTTTTCCGGACGGAACTTCTACCGCAACGGTGTCACCAACCTTGTGGCCCATCAGAGCCTTGCCAACCGGGGATTCATCAGAAATCTTGCCGTTCAGCGGGTCTGCCTGGGTAAAGCCAACAATCTGGTAGGTAATATCTTTCTTCAGGCCCATGTCCCGAATGGTAACTACAGAAGCACGGTTTACCACGTCAGAGGAAAGTTCGTCTTCGTCAATCAGGGTTGCGCTCTGGATAATGGCTTCCAGTTCCTGAATGCGGGATTCCAATTTTCCCTGTTCAGATTTTGCTTCATCATATTCAGAGTTTTCACTCAAGTCACCAAAAGAGAGGGCAACCTTAATTTTTTCTGCCATGTCCTTCCGGCCGACGGTTTTTAATTGTTCCAGTTCATCCTGGAGTTCCTTAAGGCCTTCCGAAGTCAGTCTGATTTCTTCCATCTGTTCCACATTCCTTCCATGCGTTATGCGATGCAGTTTTTCTGCAATATTATAATGAAACCCTTTTGCATGGTCAAGCATCCGGGTTCTTTGCCAAAATTAGTCCTTTTCTATGCTTTTTAAGGCGTCCCGTTCTGCCTTGCTGACGGAGGCTTTGGCTCCGTCCCGCAGAACGCGGACCTGTTTGCGATGCACACTGACCGGAGCGGCGTCCGGGTCATGGTCCAAACGGATTTTCAGCATACCGGTAATCAGGTTTACTTCCGTTACTACGCCTCTGCCTTCCCGTGTATTTACGTAAGCGCCTACCTTCGGGGTAACCCGAATTAAGTGTTCATAGGCTTCGTGTTCATACTGTAAGCAACACATCAGTCGGCCGCAGGTGCCGGAAATTTTGGTTGGGTTCAGGGACAGGTTCTGTTCCTTGGCCATTTTAATGGAAACCGGGTGGAAGTCGGAAAGGTATTCCCGACAGCAACACGGTCTGCCGCAGGCACCCAGCGTGCCGACCATTTTGGCCTCATCCCGGACGCCGATCTGGCGTAATTCAATGCGAGTCTTGAAAACGGAAGCCAGATCCTTTACCAGTTCCCGGAAGTCAACTCTTCCGTCTGCGGTAAAGTAAAACAGAATTTTGCTGCCGTCAAAGGCATATTCTACTTCAATCAGCTTCATTTCCAAGCCGTGCTTTTTTATTTTTTCTTCACAAATCTGGAAGGCCCGCGCCTCTTTGGCTTTGTTGGCCTCCATCATCTTCAGGTCTGCTTCTGTGGCAACCCGAAGAATGGGTTTTAACGGGGCAATCAGTTCTTCATCCGGCACGGAGTAATTTTCTTTGGCCACAAAGCCACATTCGGTGCCGCGGGCCGTTTCTACAATAACCCTTTTCCCTAGGGGCAACTGCTGCCCTGCCGGGTCAAAGGTGTAGACTTTTCCGACCTCTTTGAAGCGAATGCCTACCACTTCAGTCATATTGGTTCCTCCAACAATTAGTTCTGTTCTGCGGCAGCCATCAGGGTGCTGCAGAAACGCGTTAAAGTTAAGTTTTTATTGGCGTACCGCTGCAGGTCTTCCGACAGGTCGGTTAAAGCCTGTTCCATGGCCAGCAGGGCAGCCGTACTGTAACGGCGGCCTAACTTTTCCGCCGCGCTTTTTTGGTCTGAAAGAAGCTCTGTGCTTCCTGCCTGCAGGACTAGGGCGTCCCGCACCAGGAATCCCAGTTCTTCCAGTACCAAAGGAAAATTGTCTTTTTTCTTTTCCAGGCAGGCAGATGCGGCTAACAAGCGGTATTCGTTTTTTTCCGCCAGCGCGTCGGCCAGTTCCGCCGCCGTCTGCTGCACTGCAGAAAGCTTTTTTGCCGAAAGGCTTTCCTGCCGGACTTCCGTTAGGTGGAACACCGCCACACGGGAAAGGATGGTTGGCAGGAGAATGGATTTAGATTCACAGCAAAGAATAAAAGAGCTAAACTGTGGCGGTTCTTCCAGTACCTTCAGTAAAGCGTTCTGCCCGGGAATCTGCAATCGTTCTGCTTCCGGGACAAGAAAAACTTTATCATCCCCGTCATTGGGAAGAACATAAGCGTCTGCACGCATACTACGGACTTGATCTATTGTAATATTTTTCTTGTCCTTTTCCGGAACCAAGTATTGCACATCCGGATGGGCATCCGCTTTTACTTTCTTACAGGCTTCACAGTGACCGCAGGGCTTTCCGTGCGGAGCCTGGCACACCCGCGCCATAGCTAGCTCTTTGGCCAACTGGTTGCGGGCACTCTGCGTGCCGCCTTCCAAAACCATGGCATGAGGCAGCCGACCGCCATCAATCAGCACAGTTAACTGCTCCTGCAGATTTTTTTCATAACCCTGTAAGCTCATGGCGGCTTACTCCTTTGTCTTTGGCAATACGGTGGTTTCCGGTTCCTGATTTTTAATTTTCAGCCGGTCGGCTGGAATGGTTTTGCTGCCGGCGGCCGCAGACGGGCGCACCGGGGAATCCGGTTCTTCCGGGGTAAACAATTTGGCCGGCGCCGGTGTGCTGGCCTCCGGGAATACATTGTAGCCTCTTTCCCTTGCAAAGCAGGGAGAATACCAAATTAAAACCGCTATCAGGAACAGCACCAATGCAAAGTCAATAAACTGTGCCGGATAATTGTCCGGCAGAATGTGGCCAGAGCCGAAAATGGTCAGGAAGCAAGTTGGGAAAGCTTCGGTTACGCCGAAGAAGACTGCTGCACTGCCGGAAAAATAAAGAGACCAGACACTGTTTTTGGAGTTGACGCCCCCTGCAATTCTGGCAAATTCCAAAGCAAAAATCAGGAAGAATCCAACAAAGAATAATTCCAGCATCAGCTGGGATACATTCCGGTAACTGATGGGTTCTACAAAATGAGCCATCATGCGGGCAATTCCCCAAAGGACCGGAGAAAGCGCCAACAACTTCAAGCGTTGATATTCTGTAGTTCGTTTCCACGTTGCCTTAACAAGGAACAGGAAATAAACTGCGCTCAGCAAACCAAAAATAATTTGAAACAGCTTTGGAACAAAGCCACTGCTGATGTAATACGTAAAGACCTGCTGTGTCTGCATCTGAACGGCAGTCCAAAGGTCTGCTACTTCCAGCATTCTAAGAATGGCATCCGAAAGGAACCCAAACACGGTTAAAAGAGAAACCGCTGCCAGAGTTTTGCTTTTCAACGGCATGAATTCTGCGCGCGGCAACTGATTACTAAGTAAAGGAATCAGCAAAGAAGCCAAAGTAGCAACCACGGTCAGCGCAATTAAGATAGGATAAGAGATATCTTTTACCAGCCAGAAACCGGTGCTCCGATCCAGGCAGCTGATTAGCTGGTGCAGGCGTGTTGGAACAGCCAGCACAGAAGCAATGCCGACAATCAGAAAAAGTCCGCATAAAGACAGCTTGTATTTCTTCATGAAACCGACTCCTTGTATAGGGCAAACTACCACTCATAAAATTCATACTATTATACAATATTAGGGCAAAAAAAGGAACCGCATGAGTGCAAAAAGAAAAGGCTCCTGAAACATCAGGAGCCTTTACAGCATTTATTTACTGTTCTTCCGTTGCATAAACAGAAACTTTCTTTCTGTCCTTGCCCATTCTTTCAAAACGAACGGTGCCGTCAATGAGAGCAAACAGGGTGTCGTCTTTCCCCTTGCCTACATTGTTGCCCGGATGAATGTGTGTGCCACGCTGTTTTACAAGGATGTTACCGGCAAGTACAAACTGACCGTCAGCGCGCTTTACACCAAGTCTTTTGGATTCGGAGTCACGACCATTTCTGGTGGAACCCATACCTTTCTTATGTGCCATTAGTAATACACCTCTTTATTTCACTAGTTAGGTAATCTTTATTCTGCTTCTTTAGCCGGAGCCTTCTTGGCAGCAGCCTTTACGCTGATCTTGCCGATTTCAACCTTAGTATATGGCTGTCTGTGGCCCTTCTTGCGCTTTTCGTTCTTCTTTGGCTTGTACGTGAAGACAACAACCTTCTTGCCCTTGCCGTTCTTGATTGCTGTAGCAGCAACCTTAGCGCCCTTTACATATGGGTCACCAACTTTAATTCCGTCATCGGAACCAACTGCAAGTACCTTGTCAAAGGAAATTTTTGCGTCTGCTTCTACATCCAGCTTTTCAATGTAGATTACGTCGCCTTCCTGTACCTTGTACTGTTTTCCGCCAGTTTCAATAATTGCGTACATGTGCGTGTTTCCCTACCTTTAATATAGACTCGCTACGACGGGTAAGAACCTGTGTTCTGTTTTCCTTTGGGCGCAATACACCCAGGACCCGGAATATGCGGCATCGGTTAGTATAACACAGGCCTTTTGGCCCGTCAACCGTCTTTCTTTGGCAAAATAACGGACAGTGCAGAGTGGTCTGCCTGTAGGATTTTTTGCAGGCGTTCTTCCGCATCTTCTTTTGTTACCGTGCGATATACGTCCAATTCGTCAAACAGGCGGTACCCTTCTAAATAAGCCGAAATCAGCTCATTTGCCAAGCCGTCTGTTTCATTGTAGCCCATGACGGAACGACCGTAGTTCATCTTGCGGAGCATTTGGAATTCCGTTTCATCAAGACCGTCTTTCCGCAGCCGTTCAATTTCCTCTTTGATGGCATCTGCCACCCGTTCCGGATACCGAGACATCCCGCTGAACAGGACAGTGCGGTAACCAGGGCCAACAAAATATTCGTAGCCGAAGCTGCCGTTAATGAATCCTTCTTCTAACAGACGGTTATAAAGCGGCGAGGTTTCTCCGGCAAGATAATCCAGTAACAGTCCGGTAAGAATCCGTTCCTTTAAGGACGGCAGCTCCGGCCCCGCTGGTTCTTTAAACCCTAGTGCAAAGCTGGGCATGGTTACCGCAAATTCCTGCTCCGCATACGGGCAGACAATGGAGTCCGGCTCATGAAAGGCCGGTCTCCGGTTGGGTCCGCCTTCGGCCGGAGCAGTGCCGAGAACTGAATCGCAGACGGAAAGAACATTTTCTACCGTTATGTCTCCAACCACGGCAAGGACCATATTTTCCGGATTGTAATACTGTTCATAACATTGATACAGCAGGTCAGCGGAAATCTGTGCAATACTGTCTTCCGTGCCGGCAATATCAATTTTAACTGGGTGTTTGTGGTACAAACAGTCCAGCAGATTGAAGAGGACACGCCAGCCCGGTTCGTCCAGGTACATCCGAATTTCCTGGCCAATAATGCCCTGCTCTTTACGGACCGTCTGCTCTGTAAAATACGGGTGCCGGACAAAGTCCAGCAGAATCTGCAGATTTTCCATAGCGTGATCTGCGCAGGAGAACAAGTAACAGGTGCGGTCAAAGGAGGTATAGGCGTTGGCCGATGCACCGGTTACCGCAAAGCGGTCAAACGCATCTAGTTCTTCAGACTCAAACAGTTTATGTTCCAGGAAATGCGCTGTTCCATTTGGAATGGGTTTTCCGGAAAGGAGGTTGTCTATAGAGCCGTAATTGGTTCCGATAATTCCATAGGTGGTGGAATAGCCTTTCTTTGGATAGACCAATACGGTCAGGCCGGTGGCATGCTGAATGGCAAAGTAGGATTCTTCCAGAATTTCGTTTTTGATTTCCTGTATCATGCGTCTGCCTCCTCTTCCGGTTCTGCTTCAGTGCTGTTATCCGTTCCCTTCAGGAGGAAGACGGTGTCCAGCGTTACGGTTTGGGCGGCGGCAATAATCTGTTCTGCCGTTACTGCCTGTAAGGAGTCCGAAATTTCCTGTGGCGTTTTAAATTGTGTGTCACAAATCCGCACATGCGCCCATCCTTCAATGTCATCCGGACTGTCAGAAACGGAATGATACCGGTCTTCCAAAGAGCGATGACAGTTATTCATATCTTCTTCGGTTACGTGTCCGGCCTGCAAATCCGCCAGCTGCTCCAAAATGGACGCTTTGGCCTTTTCTGCATTCTCCGGTTCAATGCCGCTCTGCACAATCAGAATGCCTTTGCGGCTGTAGAGCCGGGCACTACAGTAGTAGCAGAGGGACTGGGCTTCCCGTACATTTTTAAAAAGTCGGGAATACACGCCGCCGCCAAACAGGTCGGCCATGGCGGTATAGGCTGCAAAGTCCGCCTCCGGATTCTGCATTCCGGTCCGGAATCCAAGAACCAGTTTGCCCTGTTGAATTTCCTGTTCCTCTGTTACCTCTTTCAGTGCAGTTCCGTCCGGATGGATTCCGGAGCACAGCGCCGTCAGCGGACCACTGCGGTCCACTGACGAAAGTGCTTTTTCAAAGGTAGAAACAACCTGATCTATGGCACCGTTTCCCACTACGTTAACTTGAATCCGGGCGGTTTGCAGCGCTTCTCGCCAGGCCGCCGTTACGCCTTCCGGCGTCAGTGCAGCCACACTTTCCGGAGTACCCCAGACATTAATATGGTACGGTTCCTCTGCGCACATAATTTCTTCACAGCGCCGCAAGGCGTACGCCCGTTTGTCATTGCTTTCCGCTTCCAGGCGTTCCTGTAAAAGACGTTTTTCCCGCTCTACTTCAGAAGCCAGGAACAGGCCCTTATCTGTCAGATTTGGTGCAAAAAGAACCTGGCAAAGCAGCTCTGCACTTTCCAGCAAAAGGTCCTCTTTGTCAAACGCAAAGCGGTTATCCAGGAAAGAAAGAGAAAGACGCAGCACCTGATTTTCCCCGTACTTTCCAACACTGGGGGTCAGATAAGCGCCGTACAGTTCTGCCAGCTTTTTATTCATTGCTGTTGTAGTAGGATATGCAGCGCAGGTTTTGGTCAGCAAATAGGGCAGAATGGCATATTTTGCTGCATTTTCCTGCAACGGCAATACCAGTCCAACCGAAAGGCAACTGGTTTTAAAACGATCCGTTTCATAACGGACCACGCGAAACCCGGGAAGCGGGTCTTTTACAACATAATTAGAATCCATTTGTACTCCTTCATTGGTAGGCTTTCTGCCTCAAAAATACGCTACTATACTAGCACAAAACCATTCGTTCTCCTAGAGAAACAACTGGTTCCCGATTCATTGACGCTGCGCCCCTTCTTTGATAGACTTTTAGCAATAAAGAAAGGATGACTGGTACTATGAATTTTAAAGCCATCGGCGCATCAGACAAAGTGGAAGGCTTCTGTCTGGTCAAACGCTGCGAAGTAAAAACCTCCATGAAGGGCGCCAAATATATGGATTTGGTCTTGACGGACAAATCCGGCGAAATTGATGCCAAATACTGGGACTACCAGGAAGGTGTCACCATTGTGTTCAAAGAAAACTCCATTGTTAAAGTTCGCGGCACCCTGGACCAATTCCGAGGAGCTCCGCAGTTACGGATAGAGCTGATTCGCCCGGCATTGGCCAGTGACAATATTAATCCTGCCGACTATGTGGCCGCCGCAGAATATGATTCCGAAGCCATGTACCAGGAAATCATCTCCATTGCAGAAAATTTCCGGGACGAAGATTTAAAGCTGCTGTTGGAAGCGGTTTATGCCAAATACAAAGACCGGCTTTTGTATTATCCGGCCGCAGTTCGTTTGCATCACGCCATGCGTGGCGGCCTGCTGTACCACACCCTGTCCATTATGCGGATGGCGCAAAAAGCCTGTGAAGTGTATCCAAGCATAGACCCAGACCTGCTTCTTTGTGGCGCTGCACTCCATGACCTGGGCAAGTTGGAAGAAATGGACGCCAACGAACTCGGCATTGCCGGAAAGTACACCACAGACGGCAACCTGATTGGCCATTTGGTACGAGGCACCATCATGGTACACGACGTTGCGGCAGAAATCGGCACCCCTGCAGAAAAAGTAGAATTGTTGGAGCATATGCTGATTTCCCACCACGGCAAGCCGGAATTCGGTTCCGCCGTTCGCCCCATGTTCTTGGAAGCCCACGTGCTTTCTCTGCTGGACGAGTTAGATGCCAAAGTTTATGAAATTGCCGACATTGTTTCCGGCATTGAACCCGGCGACTTCTCCCAGCGCATCTGGTCCTTGGATGACACACGCCTGTATAACCACGGGCGAAAAGAAGATCTGAAGCCGGAAGCCAACCTGATGGACAAAACGGAGGAAAACTTCCATGTGTAATGTTACACCGGAGGGCGCTACTACCTACAACGCCGGATCCAACCCCAATCCATGGACGGAACTAAAAATTAAAGTCTCCGCCAAGGATATTGACCTTGCCGGAGACATTGCGCAAATGACGGTTCCTTACGGCATTTATATTGAAGACTACCGTTATCTGGAAGAAGAAACCGAAGAAATTGCGCACATTGATTTGATAGATGAGGCCCTTTTACAGAAGGACCGAAACACCGGTTACGTGCACATTTATCTGGAGCCCGGAGAAAATCCAATGGAGGCCACCGCCTTTTTACAGGAACGGTATCAGGCGTCCAACATTGCTTATGAAATAGAAGTGCTTCCCTGCAAACGGGAAGACTGGCAAAACAACTGGAAGAAGTTCTTCCACCCGCAGAAAATCGGACAAAAGCTGCTGATTCAGCCCAATTGGCAAGAGGAAGGCGTTGCCGCAGACGCAGACGGACGGCAGGTGCTTTACCTGGAACCCGGTTTGGCCTTCGGCACCGGGTCCCATGACACCACCCGTCTCTGCCTAGAAGCGCTGGAGCAGCACATCCATGGCGGCGAAACCGTCCTTGACCTGGGCTGCGGCACCGGTGTCCTTTCTCTGGCAGCCTTGTTGCTGGGGGCTTCTTCCGCCGAAGGCGTAGACATTGACGAGCTTGCCGTAAAGACGGCGGAAGAAAACGGCCGCCGCAACGGGTTCACCCCTCCGCAATACACAGTGCACTGTGGAGACATGGCCCAACAGATTACCGGACAGTATGATCTGGTCGTGGCCAACATTGTGGCAGATGTCATTGTACTCTTCTGCCAAAGTGCCAAGCAGTTTTTAAAGCCCGGCGCTTACTTCATCCTTTCCGGCATTTTGAACACGCGGGAGCCGGATGTACTACAAGCCTTTCAGGACAATGGCTTCTCCATTGTAGAGCGCCATGTCTCCGGCGAATGGCTCTGTTTTGTTTTAACTGCCGACTAAGCCAAGAGGCGCGTCTAATGACGCGCCTCTTATTTTTTTACATTCTGTTTTTCTTAATCAATATCATATCGTGCCAGAATGGCTGCCGGGCGGTTTCGCATGGTATTCCATACCGGAAGCAGGCCCACCAAAACGTTGAATGCGTAAACCAGCAAAATTTCCAACAGTAGGAAGTAGGGCTCCTGATACAGGAATTGTGCAATTTCCGTACTAGAAGCCGTTGCCCACTGAATACCAAAGAAGGTAATCAGAAGGGCCGGCAAATCCGTTACCGTAGTCACCGCCAGCACTTCTCCAAGGAAGATTTTGTAAACATCCCACTTCTTCATGCCAATGGCGCGCAGGGTACCCACTTCCTTAATCCGGCTTAAGAAGCTGGACCGGCTGATTAAGAACATTTCAATCAGGGAAATGGCAATGATAATGGTTGCCAAAATCAGGGTGGCACGAACCGTTGTTTTCACAGAATCCTGGTAGGAGTCTCTGGCATTCGCCAAAAGATTCGTTACATTGTACCCTTCTGCTGTCAGATCGGCGTAAGCATCCTGATCTTCCGCAGGGCAGATTGTGTACAGGGAGGCATTCTCCACCAGCTCATACAACAGTGTCTGGTCATTCACCAGTGGCTTTGTCAGATTCTGATCTGAAGTGTAATAACCAACCACTTTTAGCTTTTGCTTACCAACCGTCACGTCTATGGTTTTGTTCAACGGGTATACGTCCCGCTCCGTATAATTCACAATGCACTCATAGGCAGTTTCAGGCAGGCGTCCTTTTTTCAGCTGAAAGCTGCCTTCTGCCAGGCGATAGGACTGCAGGGTTCCCGTCTCCGAAGAATCCACCGTATTGGAAGCATAGTAACCTTCTTCGGCAGACGGATTGGTATAATACAGTGCCCAAATAAACTGACTTTGGTTCAGATACAAATTCGGTTCCTGCTGGTCTGTCAGACCAACCAAGGTATAGCTCCGGCCATTTTTCAAAGTGTAGGTTCTTCCAATCAGCTCCTCCGGATGTCGCATGTTAAACATGGCAAGCCGACTTTCCGAAGATAAAAGCGAGTCCAGAAGCATGCGGTCTACTACAAACTCCTGTTCTGTCTCCGGCAAACGGCCAACCGTAATATCCTCTGCCGTTAACGCAGCAGCATCAGATAAAGAGCCGGTCAGGGAAAAGGTAATCCCCTGTGACTGATAAAACTGCTCCGGTGCAAATGTCAGCGTAATCTTGCTGTCTCCGGGCAACACATAGGCCACGTCGGAACGAGCTGCCAGTTTGTTGTAATCTTCTACCGAAAGGGTTGGGTTTTGCAACTGCAAATAAGATGCATTGGCCGTAATATAGTCCTTTTGCTCTACGTGTTTGGCACTGCCAATTCGTGCAAACGCAAAGGAAATAAAGCAACCGGCCAATAGGAATCCCACCAATAAAATTTTCCGCAACGTGGTATAGGAGCCAATCTTTTTGAACCCAAGAAAGAAAGCAGTCCAAAAATTTTGTATAGAGCTGTATCGCCTGGCAATAGACTGGTCTCCAATTTCATCCAGATGGAAATCATAATCTGCAATACTTTCCTTGTCCACCTGCTGTTTGTAGTCGTCCACCAGTTCAATTCCGGAACCCTTTTCCACCACTTCCACGTGCTGGTTTTCCGGTGCCTGAATATACAGATTGCCATGTTTTACCACAATTTTCAGATTTACCTTATCTTCTTCCGAAGCATATACGGAAATCTGATCCTGCTCATCTGTAAAGGTGCGTTGACTTGGGAATTCTTTCAGATAAAAAACGTTATCCAGCTCATAATCCAGTGCGTTGTCGTGTTCATTTTGCCGGTCGGCAGTCACCGTACCGTCCATAACTTCAATAATCCTGGAAGCATAGAATTCTGCCAGATTGCGTTCGTGGGTAACCAAGATGACCAGACGCTCTTTGGAAATAGTCTTGATGATATTCATGATTTCCACAGAGTTTCTGGAATCCAGATTTCCGGTCGGTTCATCGGCCAGAACAATATCCGGATTTTTAACCAAGGCACGGGCCACGCCAACACGCTGTCGTTCCCCGCCGGACAGCATGGAAACCGGTCTGTGACGGTACCGCAGCATGCCGACTTTTTCCAGGACGTACTCTACCCGAACTTTAATTTCATCCTTATTTTTGATGCCTACCATTTTCAGGGCAATGGCAACATTATCAAACACAGTCTGATCTTCCAGCAATTTGTAATCCTGGAAAATATATCCAACAGATAAACTACGAAGCTTGTCCACCTGGCTCATACTGCGGGAGGACATCTTTTTTCCACCCACCAGGATGGTGCCACCTTGCACGGAATCCAGTCCGCCAATGGCGTTTAAAAGCGTTGTTTTTCCGCATCCGGAAGGACCAAGTAAGGCAATCAGCCCCACATCCGGCAATGTCAGGCTGGTGTTGTTAATGACATGAAGCTCGTTTTTCTTGCCTTTATTAAAAAATTTATTTACCTTTTTTAATTCAATCATGCCGTTACACCTCCTCGTGCAGCGTGCTGATACTGCTCTTCTTAAACAGGGTCTTTGCATAGCGGAGGCTGACCAGAATGGCAACGACAACACCAATCAGATAAATAATAAGGTAGTCCTGCCAGCGCATGCTTTGGGCCATGGTAAGCAACACTTCGTTTCCGGAGTAGGTTGCCAAGGCCCACCAGACAATGCCAAAAACAGCTGCCGCCGTATTGGTTACCGTCAGGAGGTCAATTCCCAGCAGATTTCTGCAAACTCTGCCGTTTCCGCCCAACATCCGAACCGTGGAATAATAAACGTTTCTGGACCGCATAATAATGCGGATAACAAAGTAGCTGACAAAGAACACAACCACAGCCACCATGGCGGTCACCAGAAGGGTCAGTGCTTTCATGACAACCGTGTACCCATCCGAAGTAACCATAGCATCCTTAATGGCAAGCGTTGTATAACCGTTGTTTTGTAAGGTCTGGTTAACGGCATCTACGGACTCTTCTCCGTCTGTCAGAACCGAAATCTGATAGGTGTCCTTGTCAAACAGCTTGCTGTAGTCCTCCGTATTGACATAAATTACGCTGGAGTCATAGCTGCCCTCCGAAGCAGTTCCCAGTAGCTTCTTTATGGTTTTCTGGTTGTAAGTAGAAGCACAGGTTACGGTCAAAGAATCCGTATAATAGGGCGTCTCTACGTCAATTTCCAGCTTAGATCCCACACCTTTGCCGTTCTTGGCATACAGATTGTAATCTTCACTCATAATGCAGGTTCCGCTTTTTACACTGCGGAGCGGCTGAAGGGTCCAGCCGGGTGCTACCTCGCTAGTATAAGTATTTCCATTAAAGACATAAGAGAACTTTGCATAATCGGCATTGGACTGCGTCTGCATTTGCTTCAGCAAAGCCGAGCTGACATACACATAGCCGTCCCGGTCGTAATTGCCGGTAGATTGGTCCACCTGATCTACCAGGGCCACTCCGGAAATGGTATAGGCTTCCTCGCCCGAAGGCAGATACAGTTGCTTATTTATCAGATCTTCGTAAATAGAGGCAAAATAGCCATCTTTCTTGGCCACAACCAGAAGTTCTGTGTCTTTCGTCGGCATGTTACCCCATGTCAGCGTCCCGTCAAAATCTGACCATGCGCGCGGGGTCAAGGTGAAGTAATAATCAAGATTTTCCAAGTCCTGTTCCCGGGTATGAAAGACCATGGCAGCGTCCAAGGAAACGTCACTTTCTACCACTTCCTGCACCTGATCCATGGCCGCAATTTTTTGCAGCTCTTCTTTGGTAAAGGAAGTACTGTCTGCCTTTTTGACAACAATACGGTTACGCCGCTGATCCTGGAAGAAGTAATTGTAGCTCTGCTCAGAATCCGACAGGCTAACGCGAAAAGCGCTTAACTCTGCCGTAAGAGACGTAAAAACAAACAGGAAAACCAAAAGTAACAGCAAAAATTTCGGTTTAATCTTGAACGCATTCCGGATCCCGATTCGGATCTGCGAGCCAGCGGTCATATTAGCATACGTACCGGCGGCCGCTTCCACAGCGAGGTTGTGCCGTAAGGTCACGTCTTCCAGAACCTTACCGTCATGCATTTTTATTTTCCGGGTAATATACGGTTCTACCTGTTCAATGTTGTGCGTTACAATAATGACCAGCTTGTCCTTGGCCACGTCCGCCAGCAGGCGGATGACCTCTTCGGCAGACTGCTTATCCAGGTTGCCGGTGGGCTCATCCGCAATAATAATAGGCGTGTCTTTGGCCAGTGCCCTTGCAATGGCAACCCGCTGTTTCTGTCCGCCGGACAGCTTTGACGCCTTGGTATTGCGGTATTCCGTCAAGCCCACTTTTTCAATGAGCTCATTTACTGTTTTTTTGATATTTTTCGGTTTAGCACCGTTCAGCAGTAATGCCAGCTCTATGTTCTGGTATACCGTGTAGCTGTTCACCAGATTAAAGTTCTGAAAAATATTTCCAATATACTTGCGGCGGTAATCTTCAAATTCTTTTTCTGTATAATGGCTGGTTTCCTTGCCATCAATGTACATTTCCCCTTCTTCATAGGTGTCCAGTCCGCTGATGACATTCAGCAGGGTGGATTTGCCGGAACCGGACTCTCCGGTAATGGCAACAAATTCTCCCATGGAGAATTCCAGGCTGACACGGGAAAACCCGGTGGCAATAACGCCCTTACTGTAGTAAAACTTGGAAACGTTTGAAAGCTGAATCAAAGTCTTCGCCCCCTTTCTCATTCTGTGGCTTTAGTCTACCATAAAAGACGGCGGCAAAGGTTACAATCAAATTACAGTTGTGTCACAAATCTGCCACGAAGAGGACAAAGGAACACCCAAAAAGACCCGCTATACAGCGGGTCTTTTTCAGAAGGTTATTCTTTTTTTGCTTTTATTCTTTGTTGGCAACAGCTTGTTTTGCTTTGGCAATGAAGTCTTCCAAAGTAAAGGTTTCGGAATTGCCGCCGTCCCGGTACCGGAGCGTTACGGTTCCGGCCTCTGCCTCCTGCTGTCCAAGTACCAGCATATACGGGGCACGGTCTACCTGCTGGGCTTCCCGAATCTTGTAACCAATCTTTTCGTTGCGGTCATCCAGTTCGGCACGGAACCCGGCATGCATCAGCTTTTCATAAACATCTGTGGCATAATCCATGGTCTTTTCCGATACCGGCAACACCTTAATTTGGGTAGGTGCCAGCCACAGCGGGAACTTGCCTTTGGTTTCTTCAATTAAGTAAGCCATAAAGCGGTCCAGAGAGCCGAGGATGGCCCGGTGCAATACAACCGGAGTCTGTTCTTTGCCTTCGGAGTCAATGTACTTCAGGTCAAACTTCATTGGCAGGCAGAAGTCCAACTGACAGGTGGACAGAGTGTATTCTCCGCCGACAGCCGGTTTTACGTTCACATCCAGCTTCGGTCCGTAGAACGCTGCTTCGCCGATTTCTTCGGTATATTCCATGCCGATTTCATTCAGCACTTCCCGCAGCGCATTTTCTGCAGTGTTCCACATGTCATCATCCGGGTGGTATTTTACGGTGTCCTTCGGATCCCGCAGAGACAGGACACAGCGGTAATCCGTAATGTTAAAGTCTTTATAAGCATCAAAAATCAGGTCTACTACGGCGCTGACTTCGCTTTTAATCTGATCCGGAGTACAGAACAGGTGGGCGTCATTCTGGCAGAAGTGACGGCCACGTTCAATGCCCTTCAAGGTACCACTGGCTTCGTAACGGAAGTCATGGGCAATTTCACCAATACGGATTGGAAGTTCCTTATAGCTATGCGGCTTGTTGGCATAAATCCGCATGTGGTGCGGGCAGTTCATAGGACGCAGGACAAAGGCTTCTCCATCTACTTCCATGGCCGGGAACATATTGTCTTTATAGTGTGCCCAGTGACCAGAAGTCTTGTACAGGTCTACGGTGCCAACACACGGGGTCATAACGTGCTGGTAACCCAGCAGACGTTCTTTTTCTTTAATATAGGTTTCCAGTTCCTGCCAGATAGCATATCCTTTCGGAAGGAACATAGGAAGGCCGCGGCCAACCAGGTCATCTGTCATAAAGAGACCCATTTCCTTGCCAATTTTGCGGTGATCTCTGGCTTTGGCTTCTTCTACCTGCTTCAGGTATTCATCCAGCTCTGCCTGCGTGGCAAAAGCCACACCGTTAATGCGAGTCAGCATCTTATTGTTAGAGTCATTCCGCCAGTAAGCACCAGACTGCTGGGTCAGCTTGAAAGCCTTTAATGCCTTGGTGTAACAGAGATGCGGGCCGGTACACATGTCAATGTAATCTCCTTGTTGGAAGAAGGAGATTTCTGCGTCTTCCGGCAGGTCATCTATATGTTCCAGCTTATACTTTTCATGACGTTCTTCCATCAGCTTCTTGGCTTCTTCCCGTGGCAGGATGAACGGCTTGAATTTCAGATTAGCTTTTACAATCTTCTTCATTTCTTTTTCAATGGCGTCCAGATCTTCGTCTGTCAGTTTGACATCTCCCAGATCTACGTCATAGAAAAAGCCGCGTTCGGTAGCCGGTCCGAAGGCAAAATCTGCCTGCGGCCAAAGGTGTTGAATGGCCTGTGCCATGATATGTGCTGCGGAATGGCGAATAACCTGCTGTGCCTGCTCTTCGGTGGCTTCGGAAACTACGCCGTGTTTGTCAATAATTTTCATAAAGAGAAACCCTTCCTTACGGACTCTGTCCTTGCAATTCCTGTAAATTCTACACCGCCAAAAAAGCAAAGTCAACTATCTCAGCAGCGCTCGTTTTTCCGCATTCCGAAGCGCAAAATCAGGAATCCGACCAGGCCAAAACCGGCGGCAAGAGCAAGCGGCAAGACAACCGTTTCATCGGCAGTAGAAACTACCTTTGGTTGCGTTGTTACGGGCGATGTAGTTGGCACCGTTGTACTTGGCTGTGGAGCGGTTGTTTCCGGTATGGTTGGTGAAGTTGGCTCTTCCGGAACAGGCTGGTTTTTGGCTTCCAAGGAAATAACCTGTCCATCTTCTGTTACAGAAAACAGTAGATCTTCTTCCAAAGGAAGGTAGCCCTCCGGCGCTTCCACTTCCCGGAAGAAATAAGAACCAAATGGCAGATTTTCTACGGTAATGGTTCCGTTTTCATCGGTTGCATAACGTTCCAGTGCGTCTTCTGCACCTTCTGCATACAAGTCAAAGGATACGCCAGGCAGGCCGGTTCCGGTAACCGCGTCTGTTTTTTGCAAAATAACGGTTCCGGCTTTCACCTGATTGTGGAAGCGAACGGTTTCCGTTGTATCGTTTCCAATCAAAACGGTTTGTGCTGCAACAGCAAGATACTGTTCTCCCATAGCACCTTCCGTTACGGTATATGCTCCGGAAGGAATCCCGGTTAGCTCTGCCACGCCGGCTTCATCTGTTTCCAGTTCATAGGTTTCCCCTTGCCCGGTTACCGTAAAGTGAATTCCGGAAATGGCCCCATCCGAAGCTGTCTTTTCTATCCGGAGATTCCCGGTGGCGGTGCGAACGGTAGCGTGGGCCGCAACGGCATTAGACTGCTGCCCTACAATGGCGGCCTGGCCGGTTCCGTTCGGTGCCAGGGCCAGCAACGCCTGGGAGCTCAGGGCAGGTAGCTTTCTGGTCAGTTGCAGGCCCACGCCGGTTACCGGCGTTTTGCTGATCAGCGTCAGCGTATTTCCCGCACTTGCAACCGCTACCGCGTCCGTGTCAGACGCTACGCTGTAGTCCTGCAAAACGCCGTTGGCATCCGTCAGCGCAGCCCGGTAATCTCCGTTTTCCGCGTCATACTCTAACACAATTTCCGTATTAGAAAAGTCCGGCGTAGTCTGATGGCGCAGTACTTTTTGTACCAGTGCATCATAGGCCGTCTGACCGGCTTTCCCGCTCAGCGCATTTGTAAAGCGGTCTTGTTCTATGGTGCCGCCACGGTAGCTTGCATCCTGCTTCCGGTCTTCTGTTACGCTGGTCCGAATGCCGGTCTGATATTCCCAGATTAAGACCTGTGTAGCAGCATAACTATCTGCCATGGAAGTGCCAAGACCGGAAACGGGACAGCCATACATGGTTGCCAGAGTAATTCCCAGCTGTTGGTCTCTGCTTAAGGCATTCCAAGCAACGCTGTCTGCCAGCGTGGTTGCCGTTCGACCGTTGTAAGATTCTATTGCTGTTCCGTATTCTATGCAGTAAACCCAGATCGGTGTACCACCGTCATCCGTTATGGCTGTAGCACCTTCCTGATTAGACTCTGCCAGATACATCATGCGGAGATAGGCCTTGTCCCCATCCAGCATGGTATACCGGTACGTTGTATTGCTTGCCGTTTCAGAAGCTCCAGAGGCCCCCTCATTGCAGTATTTTGTAATGTTAACAGAGGTATTCTCTCCGTCTGTAAGGCTCATTGCATAACAGGTGCCACCTACCAGCAGTAAGAGTGCCATGAGTAATCCGAACACGGAAAGAATAAACGTGCTTTTCTTTGTCTTCTTCATAAAAATCTCCTTTATTAGAAAAGCGGCGGATCCTTCTGCAGCAATTTGTGTTGGGCGATGCTTTTGTTTTTATTTTGTTTTTTAAGCAAAAGGAGTCCGCCGCTGTTTCCCGCAATTACATAAACTCTATTTTGGTTGCCGTAATTTCAAAATGGGTTCGGTTCTTTCCCTCTTTGTCCTGATACAGTTGGTTTTCAAAACTCCCCTGTAACAAGATCTTGGAACCTTTCTTCAGATAGGACTCCGCAAACTGTGCCAGCTTGTCCCAGCAATGAACGTCATAGAATTCCCCCGTATCCTTTTCTCCGTCATTGTTGGCCATACGAAAGCTGGCCAGCTTGGCTTTCTTTTCTCCCACTTCCTTAATGGTGGGATCGGCCACTAGCCGACCGTTCATAACAATTGCTTTCATTGCAATCCCCTTTCCAAAAAGTGACTGGCCTTACCTTAGCGCAAGAGCAAGAGCTTGAAAAGGGGTTTGGAACCAATAGCAGAAAAAAAGCAACCAATGGTAGTGAACCAGAGGTTGCTTTCGTATGATTTTTCGTATTACGCAGCTTATTTACGCGCTTTTTTAAGCCTGTTTTTCTTACATCAGAGCCAGAATCCGGGCCGTAAATTCAGACGGATTTTCCGGTGTAATACCTTCTAACAGGAGCGCCTGATCAAAGAGCAGGTTGACATAATCTGCCGCCTTTTCCTTGTCCGTTTCATACAGCTCCTTCATCTTGGCAAAAATAGGATGTTCTGTATTCAGCTCCAGCACTTTCTGGGCTTTCATCCGGTCGGCTGCATTCATTTGCATGGACAGCATCTTTTCCATTTCCAGGGAAATGCCGCCTTCGGTGCTGATGCAGGCCGGGGCACTCTTCAGTCTGGAGGAAACTTTTACTGCGGTAGCTTTTCCGCCCAGGGACTCCTTCAGGAAATCAAAGAATTCCTTGTTTTCTTCTTCCTGTGCCTTGGCATTATCCTTTTCATCCTGGGTGTCAAAGCCCAAATCGTCATCGGAAACGGAGCGGAATTCTTTTCCTTCATAGCCGCCCCACATCATCTTGATGGCAAATTCGTCAATACTTTCCGTAAAGTACAGGATTTCATACCCCTTGTCAGCCACCATTTCTACCTGCGGCAAAGAAGCAATCTGTTCCAGACTGTCACCGGCTGCATAGTAGATGTATTTCTGGTCTTCCTTCATGCGGCCGACATATTCCTCCAGGGTGGTATAACCACCGGTGAAGGAGCTGTGGAACAGCAGTAAGTCCCGAAGCAGTTCGGCATGCTGGCCGTAGTCACTATAAGTACCATATTTCAGATTAGCGCCAAATTCCTTAAAGAATGTCTCATACTGTTCTCTGTCCTGGCGCAGCATCTTCAGCAGTTCTGACTTAATCTTCTTTTCCAGGCTTCTGGCAATAATTTGTACCTGCCGATCCTGTTGCAGCATTTCACGGGAAATATTCAAAGACAGGTCTTCACTGTCTACCAGACCCTTAACAAAGCCGAAGTAATCCCCAAGCAGGTCCTTGCAGCAATCCATAATCAGAACGCCGGAGGCATACAGCTTCAGGCCCTTTTCATAGTCCTTGCTGTACAGATCCATAGGAGCTTTTCCCGGAATAAACAGCAACGCATTGTAGGTGGCCGCCCCTTCCGTGGAGCTGTGAATAACCTTCATTGGCGGATTCCAGTCCATAAAGTTGCTCATGTAGAACTGGTTGTATTCCTCTTCCGTTACTTCGTTTTTATTCTTCTTCCAGATAGGGGCCATGGTATTCAGGGTTTCCTCTTTGGTCACGTCCTGATACTTCGGCGAGCCATCTTCCTCCGTTTCGCCGTCTACCGGTTCCGAAGTGGTCATATTCATCCGGATGGGGTACCGAATGTAGTCACTGTATTTCTTAACCAGGCCGGCCAGGCTGTGTTCGTCCAAATAGTTGCTGTAATTATCTTCTTCCGTGTCCTCTTTCAGAGTCAGGATAATATCGGTGCCGTGACCTTCCCGTTCGGCTTCAGTAATGGTATATCCGTCTGCGCCGGTAGAGTTCCATGCCCAGGCTTCATCGGAGCCAAAGGCCTTACTGATTACTTCTACCGAAGAGGCCACCATAAAGGCGGAGTAAAATCCAACGCCAAATTGTCCAATAATATCAATGTCCTCCGCATTCTTGTCTCCTTCGGATTCATTGCGGAACAGGCGGGATCCGGATTTGGCAATGGTACCCAGATTCTTGTCCAGTTCGTCCTTGCTCATACCAATACCGTTATCGCTAATGGTTAGGGTACGGTTTTCTTTGTCTGGAGACAGGTGAATTGCAAAGTCATTCCGGGACAGCCCGCTAATCCCCTCTGAAAGGGTTTTGTAATACAGCTTGTCCTCTGCATCTGATGCGTTTGAAATCAGCTCCCGCAGGAAAATTTCCTTGTTGGTATAAATGGAGTTGATCATTAAGTCCAGAAGCCGTTTGGATTCTGCCTTAAATTGTTTTTTTGCCATTTATTGTCACCTCATTAAAGTAATTAAACCATAATTCATGGAATTAGCACTCTTTATGTAAGAGTGCTAACAGAGATTATTATAGCGCTTTCTTTCAGGAAAGCAAGCCCTTTCCCTGAAGATTTTTGCAGGATTTTTCCATCAGAAAACCCCCGGTGCCATTCTCTGTAAAAGCACCGAGGGTCATTCCTTTATTTACTTGTTTTTGGAAGGTTCCATTCCACCCGCAACAGTCTCCGGTCAGGCAAGCTGTTTGGCTTCCTTGCGAGCAGTGTACATCCGTTGGAAGGTCTTGACAATTTCTACAACGAACATGCCAACCATACCGATTCCAATAGCCACCAAATATTCATCCAACTCTACGGAAGCAAAGCCAAAGGCATTTGCCAGGACAGGAACTTCACATACCAGCGTAGTGCAGATCATACTGCCGGCCGCAGCGCCCCAGAGCATCCAGTTCTGGTTCTTCATGGTAAAGATACAACCGCGCAGGGAACGCATATTGAAGCTGTGGCAGATTTCCGCCATAGACATAGTTAAGAACGCCATGGTCATGCCATCCTTACTGTTGGCAATTTCCCACACGCCAGATTCCATATAGTGGCCGACAAAGTAGGAGGTCAGAACTAAGATGGAAACCAACAGGCCCTGATAGGCAATGTCTCCGCCCATTCCGCCGGCAAAGACACCGGCCTTGGCACTCCGCGGTTTACGGCGCATAATGTCTCCCTCTGCCTTTTCCATACCCAATGCCAGCGCTGGGAAGCAGTCTGTAATCAGGTTAATCCAAAGCAGGTGGACCGGTTTCAGAATGGTAAAGCCAAGTAAGCTGGAAACAAAGATGCTGATAACTTCACTCATGTTAGAGCCAAGCAAATACTGAATGGCCTTTCGAATGTTGTCATAAATACGGCGACCTTCTTCCACCGCACCGACAATGGTAGCAAAGTTGTCATCTGCCAGAACCATATCTGCTACGTTCTTGGTAACATCTGTGCCGGTAATACCCATGCCGACACCAATGTCTGCGCTCTTAATGCTTGGGGCATCATTGACACCGTCTCCGGTCATAGCGGTTACATAACCGGCATTGCGCCAGGCCGTAACAATCCGGGTCTTGTGCTCCGGCTGTACACGGGCATAAACACTGATATCCTGTACGCAGGCGGCAAATTCTTCGTCACTCATAGCAGACAGCTCCGTGCCGGTAATGGCCCGTTGACCGTCGGCCAGGATGCCCAGCTCTTTGGCAATGGCTACTGCAGTATCCACGTGGTCACCGGTAATCATAATAGCGCGTATGCCGGCCGTTTTGCACTCGGCAATGGCATCTTTGACTTCCGGGCGCACCGGATCAATCATGCCGGTCAGGCCGACAAAGCACAGGTCGGATTCCAGCGTTTCCGCATCCATGGAATCCGGCTTGGTATCCCAAAGCCGCTGTGCACAAGCCAAAACCCGCAGTGCTCTGTCGGCCATTTCTTTGTTGGCGTTCAGAATTTCTGCACGGTAGTCTTCGGTCATAGGAACCGGGTTCCCGTCTAACAGGTAGTATTTGCACCGGTCAATGATTACATCCGGTGCGCCTTTGGTATATTGCACAATGCCATTTGCCGTCTGATGAACCGTGGTCATCATTTTACGGCCGGAGTCAAACGGCGCTTCCCCAATGCGTGGGCAGGCTTCTTTCAGCGCCGGTTTCTTCAAACCAAGTTCATTTGCCCAAGCAACTAAAGCCGCTTCCGTAGGTTCACCGGTAACGGTGTCGTCTTCGTCCAGTTCAGCATCGCAGCAAAGTGCCATGGCTTTAGCCAAGAGGTTCTCATCCGCGCCAAAGTGGTCTACTACGGTCATCTTATTTTGCGTCAGCGTACCGGTTTTGTCCGAACAGATAATCTGCGCGCAACCCAGCGTTTCCACCGCTGTCAGGCGGCGGATAATGGCGTTGCGCTTAGACATATTGGTAACGCCAATGGACAAAACCACGGTAACTACGGCCGCCAGGCCTTCCGGTATGGCCGCAACCGCCAACGATACCGCAATCATGAAAGAGTTCAGAATTACTTCAAAGTTAAAGTCGGATACCCGTAACAGCTGTACAGCAAAGATAACAATACAAATGCCAAGCACCAGCCAAGTCAGGATTTTACTAAGCTGGCTCAGCTTGATTTGCAGCGGCGTCTGACCATCTTCTGCCTTGGTCAGCGCGTCTGCAATCTTGCCCATTTCGGTATCCATGCCGGTTGCGGTAACCACCATGGCCCCGCGGCCGTAAACAACCGTAGAGCCCATATAAGCCATGTTCTTACGGTCACCCAGAGGCACGTCCTCCAGGTTAATTAAATCTACAAACTTAGTAACAGGAACGGATTCTCCTGTTAAGGCAGCTTCTTCTATTTTTAAGCTGGCGTTTTCAATCAGTCTGCCGTCGGCAGGAACTGCATCGCCGGCTTCCAAAAGAACTACATCACCTACAACAAGGTCTTCGCTGTGGATGACTTCCATTTTGCCGTTCCGCAGCACCTTGGATGTAGCCGCCGACATTTCCTGCAGGGCTTCAATGGCTTTTTCCGCCTTGTTTTCCTGATAAACACCCAGCACGGCATTGACCAATACCACAGATAGGATAATGATAACGTCCGCAAAGCTTTCCCCCTGCACGCCGGCCAGCACACCGCTGATGGCGGCTGCCACCAACAGAATGATGATCATGGGGTCAGCCATCTGCTTAAAAAACTGTTTAATCAGGGAATCCTTCTTCCCCTCTGCCAGTTTGTTCTTTCCGTTTTCTTCCAGCCTGCGCTGTGCCTCCTGTGCACTTAAGCCCTCTTTGGTGCTGTGCAGTTCAGCAAGGACGTGTTCCGCATCCTGGTGATAGTACTTCATTTAGTACCCTCCTTCAAAAGTGTCCATTTCCATAAAAAAAGCAAGACTTTTACAGCTTGCTTTCACTGTAAAAGTCTTGCTCATACGTTTTGTACTCTATAGACCGAACCTTTCGGTTGAGATGACGACCTATGGAACGCCTTTGCAGGCGCAAGCTACTCCCTTTGCGCATAGGATAGCAATTTTTTCAGGTCAAGTCAACTGGTTTTCCTTCCTTTTTCCCTTTGCAAAACAGGGCATTCTGCAAAGAACTTATCGTTTTCTTCCCAGAAGGCTAAATAAAATCAGCGCCACTAAAGCCGCCGCTCCAATACCGCCGATAATGTAATAGGTCTGGTCTCCGGTAGCCGCAATGGAGGCTCCGGAATCGGCTGCAAAAGCAGAAACAGAAAAACAGAAAGAGGCCAGTAACGTCATCAGTGTAAGCAAAAGATTGCGCCATTTTTTAGACATAAGAAATCTCCTTTCAATGTCCTTTATGCTTGAAATTATACCATACCGCGGGGCAAAAAAGAACCTTCTGCCCTTTTCCCAGGCGAGGCACGCTCCGGTATTGCCAAAAGCTGACTCGCCCGAAAAAGAAAATTTGACAACTGTCATACTTCCACGGATAATGGAGGTTAGATTTAACGGAGTTTTTATGAAAGGAGAAGATTGGTGAAACAGGCATTGCAAAAGGCAGAGAAAAAGGATGCTGTTCCGCAGGAAGAACCCGTTGGTTATGACGGCCTGTTCTGGCTGTTCATGATTGGCTGCGTCCTCGGCGTTTTAGTGGAAGGTATTTTTTGTCTGGTAGCCCATGGGCACTGGGAAAGCCACGTAGTTTCCGTCTTTGGATACTTTAACATTCTGTACGGTACGGGCGCTGTTCTTATGTATGTCGGCGCCGGTGTGTTGAAAAGTAAAAACATTGCCTTTCGGGTTACCGTAATTACCCTGGTTCTTACCGTTTTGGAGTTGATTGCCGGCCTGGTTTTACGGGACGGCCTTGGGATGGAAGCCTGGAATTATAACGGAAAGTTTATGAATTTTCAGGGACTGATCTGTCTTAGCTTTTCCGCCGCTTGGGGTGCATGCTCTTTGGTATTCTGCATTGAATACCCGCGGATCAAAAAATTTTTGCTCCGCTTTCGCGGCAAACGCTGGCACGTTGCCTGCGTGGTATTAAGTGTTTTTATGGCCGTCAATCTGTGGTTCACCGGCGCCGCCATTATCCGTTGGAGCGCCCGCCACTACGGGGTCGAAGCCGCTAACGCCTTTGAACGCAGTCTGGATGTAGAGTCTCCGGATGAATGGATGAAAAAGCGCTTTGTGGAATGGAAATTTTTAGACTAACGTTTAAAAAATCTAAAAATCAGCTCTTGACGAATCAAAATTTTGGTGTTTAAATAATGCCACAAACCGTTGAGGGAGAGTAGTAAGACAGACGAACTCTTTCAGAGATCTGCCGGTTGGTGAAAGGCAGAAGAGGAACCTGATCTGAATGGCCTCCTGAGGGCAACCCGAACAGCTTTTGCAAAGTAGGGAAGACGGAGAACACAACTTCGTAAACAAAGGGGGCGTATGATGGTACGCCGATGAGAGGATGCCTTTGCATCAAGCTGGGTGGCACCGCAGGAGATTTAACTCTTGTCCTGGCAGTAATTTATTTACTGTGGGACAGGAGTTTTTTTATTGCTCCTTTCCCATAGGTTAAAGCCAAGGAGGTTCATGAGAAATGAGCAACGAAACCAAAATCCCGTACAAAATCTATCTGGACGAAACCGAAATCCCGAAGCAATGGTACAACGTGCGGGCAGACATGAAGACTAAGCCGGCCCCACTGTTGAACCCTGGAACCCATCAACCACTGACAGCGGAGGAGCTCTCTCCTATTTTCTGCAAGGAATTGATTGATCAGGAACTGGATGACACCACACCGTTCATTCCTATTCCGGAAGAAATTCAGGATTACTACAAAACCTACCGTCCATCTCCTACCATTCGTGCGTATCATCTGGAAAAAGCACTGGGGACTCCGGCTAAGATTTACTATAAGTTTGAAGGCAACAACACCAGCGGCAGTCACAAGCTGAACTCTGCACTGGCTCAGGCCTATTACGCAAAGAAGCAGGGCCTAAAGGGTGTTACCACGGAGACCGGAGCCGGTCAGTGGGGCACGGCACTATCCATGGCCTGCTCCTACTTCGGCCTGGATTGCAAAGTTTATATGGTTAAGGTTTCTTATGAACAGAAGCCGTTCCGCAGAGAAGTCATGAAGGTATATGGCGCAGACGTAGTACCATCCCCGTCTGATACAACTGAAGTCGGCAAGAAAATTTTGGCGGCCCACCCCGGCACCACCGGTTCCCTGGGTTGTGCCATTTCGGAAGCTGTTGAAGTGGCCACTTCTAAGGAAGGATACCGTTACGTACTGGGCAGCGTTTTAAACCAGGTTCTTTTACATCAGTCTGTTATTGGTCTGGAAGCGAAGACAGCCCTGGACAAATATAATGTTAAGCCGGATATTATCATTGGTTGTGCCGGCGGCGGATCCAATCTGGGCGGGCTGATTGCTCCGTTTATGGGAGAAAAGCTCCGTGGTGAAGCGGACTACCGCTTCATTGCCGTAGAACCGGCCAGCTGCCCCAGCTTTACCCGCGGCAAATTTGCCTATGACTTCTGTGACACCGGCATGATTTGCCCGCTGGCCAAAATGTACACTCTGGGTAGCGGATTCATTCCATCTCCCAACCACGCTGGCGGCCTGCGGTTCCACGGCATGAGTTCCACCCTTTCCCAGCTGTATCATGACGGATATATGGAAGCCAGAGCGGTGGAACAGACCTCTGTCTTCCAAGCAGCGGAGCAATTTGCCCGCACAGAGGGCATCCTGCCGGCGCCGGAAAGCAGCCACGCCATTCGGGTTGCCATTGATGAAGCACTGAAGTGCAAGGAAACCGGCGAAGAAAAGACCATTCTCTTCGGCTTAACCGGCACCGGATATTTTGACATGGTAGCCTATGAACAGTTCCACAACGGCGCCATGACTGACTATATTCCGTCAGACGAAGACCTGCAGATTGGCTTTAACGGCATTCCGCAATTCCCTGGGAATGAAATCTAAGTAGGGTAGCCCAAACATAACCATCTAACCCTAGCAAGCCATAGCAAAGCTCCTTCTAAAGAGACACAACATCACCTATAAAACAAAAACAAAATCAAACGGAGCCTGGTGCAGCGCAACTGCACCAGGCTCTGTTTTCTGTATGATACTATATCGCAAAAAATCAGATTAATGGTTCCTCAGATATATTTTTCCACAAAGTTTGCATATTGTTCCAGGCCCCAGGCGGTAGCCTCTTTGGCAACCTTGGCATACGGAGCCATCATGTCAAAGGCGTGATAACAACCGCTGTATTCCTTGGTTACGGTTTCCGTTCCAGTCTCCGCCAGCCGGGTAAAATAGGTTTCATCTTCGTCATGGAAGGGCTCGATACTGCCGTAGAAGGAAAAGGCCGGCGGCAGATTGGACAGGTCGGTTGCCCGGGCAGGAGCTGCATAATATGGGACTCTGTCCTGAATGAACTGCTCATCCAGATAAATGTGCCAGGCGGAACGGTTTGCTGTTTCGTTCCAGACCGGTGCGTTGTTTTTCCGGCTGCTGCTAGTTAAACGGTCGTCCAGCATGGGATAAAGCGGCATCTGGAACGCAAACGGATCTTCTCCTTTGTCCCGGCAATACAGGGTCAACGCTGTTGTCAGGCCACCGCCGGCACTTTCTCCGCCTACTACCATCTTTTCGCTCTGAATGCCCAGCTGCTCTTTGTGGGATTCCATCCATTTTAAAGTTGTGTAGCAATCCTCCAGTGCTGCCGGATACGGCGCCTTTGCAGACAGGGTGTAATCCGGGAGTACAATAACGCAGTTGTACTTCTTCAGCAGATGCTTTGGGAACGCCATAATGGCCATTTCCGGTGCGCCCAGGACATACCCGCCGCCATGACACCACAGGATGCCAACCGTCTTGCTGCCGTCGTTTTTTCTGCCGTCCAGAATCAGCAATTTCATCTTGCTTCCGTTCTCCCGGGAAATGGTGCGGTAGCTTCCGTTCAGGCTTTTCATTGGGAGTAAGCCCAAAACAGCAGTCCCCATGGGCGATGCAATTCGTTGCACCTTTTCTATACCCAAAGGACTGCCGTATTTTAAGGCTAAACCTTCTAATCTGATTTCTTTGCGGATGGATTGATTTGGAATTCTCATGAAACATTCCTCCCTTCACCATCAATTCTACAAATTAACTTTGAAGTGTTTGTTAACTTCTCGTAAACAATGTTTTACCAAGGTAAAGTGTTAGTAAAGTAAAGTGCTTTTTGCATAAAGGAATCCCGATACATCTGTTTCAGATGTACCGGGATTTGTTTTAGCTTATTCCTTTATGTAAGTTACTTATACTACCTTAAAGGAGCTGGAATAGGCGGCAAAGCGTTCAAAGCTGTTGGTGCCGGTCTTGGCAATGCCGTTATAAACCAGTCTGTAGGTGCCCTTGTCTACGTTCCGAAGAAGCCAGTTGGCAGATGCTTCCGAAGTAGAGGTCAGGGTCTTGGCAGTGGAATGGAAGTAAGTGTACGGGTCAGAGTCATCTCTTACCTGTACCCACTTGCCGTCTACCAGTTTTTCTACAGCCATGTAAGTGTAATCCTTCAGCAGCTCTTCTGCGTTATCTACGGTCTGAGAACCACCCAGTTTAAACTGGAAGACAGAAGTGTCAATCTTGAAGGTGTAGTCATCCTGTACCTTGCCGGAAAGGCTGACTTCTGTTACATGTCTTGGGTTAACGCCCTGCCATACAGCAGTAACGGTTTCTCCGTTGGTGTAACTTTCCTTAACGTCGGTCTTCAGAGTACCGTAGTCACCGGTATCTACCAAAGACGGAACAATGGCAGCCGGAGTCTGAATCAGAGGTGGCTGTGTATCCTTCATTTTCAGGGAGTACTTGGTGTGCTTACCGGCAACCAGATCCTGGGACAGCTTGTCCAGTTCCTGGGCCAGAGCAGCCTGGGACCACGGGCCATACAGGCAGGTAGAGCCTTCATAATGCTGTGCAGCATATTCTTCTCTGGTGGTCAGATACTGGCTATAAGAGTTGCTGTAGCCAGACAAAATGATGTGCTTAACGCCAATCTGAGAAAGCGTGTCAGACAGCGCTTCCTTGGTCCGGCGGCCAGCTTCGGTAGTAAGTTCAAACGGGTTACCGCAAATTGCTACCTCGCCGATGGTAAAGATCTGTAACGGTTCGTTGACGGTCTTCAAGCCGAACGATGCCGTATCCAGACAAACCAGCTTTTCCATCTGTTCGTCATCATACTTGTCAGAAAGCAGGATCTTCATGGCAACCGGCCATACCTGCGGAGCAATCTTTTCCAGACCGTACAGGTCAATGCTGGAGAAGTCATATTTTTCTCTGACTACATTGCCATCTTCGTCCAGATAGTAGTTGTTGCGAACGGCACCTTCTTCGGCATTGTCTACCGGGGCACCTTCTTCGTCACCGGCAATGATACCGGCACCGATGCATGGATCAGAGGTCTTGGCAGTGGACACATCATCATAGTCCATCTTGTAAGAACCAATGTACTTTTCGTCTACGGAGATATTGCTGTAATCTACAATTTCATAATTGTATCTTACTTCTCCGGACAGCTTAATGGTGGTAATGCCCTTGCCGCCCTTCAGAATCTTCAGCGCAGCATCTGCTTCCTGCTGACCGGCAACAATCTGGTTTTCAATGATATTCAAAGAGTCATCAACGTCAGCCGGCCGCTGGAAGGCTTCGGTAACATCGTCTTCCTGCGGTTTGTTCGGAGAAACGTCTCCACATTCATTCTGAGCAAAAGCGGCAACATAACCGTTGCCCTTTTCCTGTTCTACATAATAAGCAGCGTACCCTTTGTGGTCTGCAGCTAAATAAGTGTTGTCAATTGGGTTGGAAGTGCCGTGGCTTGGGAAGAAGCTGAGCATACCAATTTCCCCTTCGCCAGTGTGGCTGAAGGAAAGGATGGACATTTCCTTGCTGACGGTCTTGCAGGCCGCTTCAAAATCAGAAGCGTACTGGGAGCCGTCATAGTTGTTGTTCCACTTTGCAGCAGCAAGAGAACGGTTATAAGATTCAATGTCTGTGTCTGCATAGGAAAGGGTAACAGAACCCGGTGCCAAATCTTCATGTGCAGCTTCAATGGAGTCAGCAATGCCGCTTACAATCAGGTCTGTGGCTTCGTCATCATATCCCGGAACACCGTTAATCAGGTCATATAAACCGTACCAGGAGTTATTGGATCCGGAGGAATGGCAGTGGGTTGCGGAAATCATAACGTTTTCTTCCCCATACTGGCTGAGTCCTCTGGACTTCAGTTCCTTCAGTACCATTGGTTTAATGGATTCCGTCATGTGAACCAGTTCAACGGAAACATAAACAACCGGAGTCTTTCCGGTCTGTACAATAAAGGCACGGGAGTGCAGTCTCATTAAGAGGCCTTCAATCAGGTTGCCTGTAGAGTTGTATCCATTGGAGATAGAAGTAATTGGTCCGGTAATATCAGCAGAACCAACACCAACGTACATGGTCTTATCTGACTTCTTGGCAGCAAAGCCAACCGTTGCACAGCTGAATAACAGTGCCAGTACTAAAGTCAGAGAAAGAACGACTTTTTTCACCTTTTTCATAATTCTCTCCCTTTTTCATTTTTTGACAGCAGAGCTGACTTAAAACAACCTTAATTTTACCACTGCACGGTGCTTTTCAACAGCTCTTCATATTGCCGAAATATAGAACAATACGCTTAGCAACTTCCATAAAAAAGCGGGTATTCTATGAACAAACCTTTAACAGCCGCTGTGACGGCCACTATGATAGCCACTATAGTAGCCAGGAAAGCCCCCTAAAAAGGACAACCGCCACCCCGGCATTCCCCGGGGCAGCGGTTCTTTATGCTTAGTGTTGTTCAGCGTAGTGATATCCCAGATCAAACGCCGTCAGGTTCATTTCTGTGAACTTTGGCGGTACCGTTTCCCGGATGACCTGTTGCCAGGTTTCTTTCGGGATATCCGTGGCAGCCGCCATCAGTCCGATCAGCGCTACGTTGACGGCCTTGGAGGAGCCTGCCTGAACGGCAAGGCCCAGGGCGTCAACGGCAATCAGGTCGGCGCCGGCGGACTTCAGAGCTTCCAGAATGTGTTCCGGATACTTGGCCGTGCCGTTAATAACCGGCATAGGATCCATACACTGAGTATTGGTAATAACCTTACCGCCCTTTTTCAGGAACGGCAGCCAGCGGGCCGCTTCCAGCTGTTCAAAGGACAGGATAATATCCGCTTCGCCTTCGTTGACAATAGGAGACGCCACTTTGTCACCGTATTTTACATAAGTAACTACGGAACCGCCCCGTTGGGACATACCGTGCACTTCGGAAATTTTTACATCATAGCCTTCTGCCAGAAGGGCACGGCCAAGCAAGCGGGACGCAAGCAGCGTACCCTGTCCGCCAACGCCGACAATCATAATGGATTTTGTCATCTTATTTGCCCTCCTTCATTGCTTTTACCGGGCAGAGCGGCAGGCACATGCCGCAGCCAACGCACTGGGTAAAGTCAATGGTAGACTTACCTTCTTTCATGCTGATGGCCGGACAGCCAATCTTCATGCAGGCCTTACAGCCAATGCACTTATCCGAATCTACCGTAACAGCCGGTTTCTGCTGTTTCCGGATTTCCGGTAGCAGGACACAGGGCCGACGGGAAATAATCAAAGACGGTTCGTCTACTTCCAGTTCTGCCTTAATGGCAGCTTTGGTAGCTTTAATGTCATATGGATCTACTACTACAACCCGTTTCATACCAACAGCCTTGGCCAACGCTTCCAGGTCAATAGCGGTGGTCGGGTCTCCGTTAATCCGTTTACCTGTGGTCGGGTTCTGCTGATGTCCGGTCATACCGGTAATAGAGTTGTCCAGAATAATAATATTGGAGCTGGACTGGTTGTAAACAGCGTTAATCATGCCGGTAATACCGGAATGAACGAAGGTAGAGTCACCGATAACAGCAACACTGTTCTTGGCGTGCTCCGGGTCTACCTTATTACGGCCGTGCAGTCCGGAAATGGACTGACCCATGCAGATAACCGTGTCAATGGCACTGGTTGGCGGCAAAGCGCCCAGCGTGTAGCATCCGATGTCTCCGGACACAAAGACCTTCAGGTCATGCAATGCGGTAAACAGGCCACGGTGCGGACAGCCCGGGCAAAGTGCCGGCGGACGTCCCGGAATTTCCAGATCCGTCTTCATCTGCTCTGCTTCTTCGTGCAGAATAACCTTCCGAATCAGAGCCTGGGAATATTCGCCCTGCAGGGTAAAGGCGTCTTTTCCAACGCACGGAACACCCAGCGCACGAACATGTTCTTCCACAAACGGATCCAGCTGTTCCAGCACATAAAGGGTGTCTACTTCTTTGGCAAAGTCCTTAATCTTCTGTACCGGCAGCGGATAAACGCAGCCCAGTTTCAGATAAGAAGCCTTGTCCCCAAGCGCTTCTTTGGCATATTGATAAGTAATACCGGCGGCAATAACGCCGATTTTCTTGTCATTCCATTCAATGGTGTTCAGGTCTGTGGTTTCAGCCCATTCCAGTTCTTTGGCCTGGCGATCTTCTACCACAACATGCCGCTTGATGGCGGAGGCCGGCATCATTACATACTTGGCCACGCTCTTCTCATACGGCTTTAAGTCTTTCTCTTCCCGTTCGCCCAGTTCTACAATGCTGCTGGAGTGTGCCACACGGGTGGTTAACCGAAGCAGGACCGGGGTGTCAAACTGTTCGCTCAGTTCATAGGCTTTTTTTGCGTAATTCTTGCATTCCGTAGAATCCGATGGCTCCAGCATCAAAATTTTGGCAGCCTTGGCATAATGGCGGGAATCCTGTTCATTCTGGGAAGAGAACATACCAGGATCATCTGCAACAGCAATGACCAAGCCCCCATTGACGCCCGTATAAGAGGACGTAAACAGCGGGTCAGCCGCCACGTTCAGGCCAACGTGCTTCTGTGCCGAAAAGGCTCTTGCCCCGGCGATGCACGCCCCAATGGATGCTTCCAGTGCCACCTTTTCATTCGGGGCCCATTCGCACCAGATTTCCGGATGCTTTACGGCATTTTCTGTAATTTCAGTACTCGGGGTTCCCGGGTAACTGGAAACGAAGCGAACGCCGGCCTCATACAGGCCCTGGGCAACGGCTTCATTTCCCAGCAACAATTTCTTCATACATCATCCCTCTTTGTGTTTTACATTCTTCCCTTAATTCGTCTGACGGGAAATCAAATCTGCTCCGGCGTACATTTCCCGCAGCTTCGGCTTTTCAATTTTGCCGGTTGGGTTTCTGGGTACGTGGGCAAAAATAATTTTCCGCGGCCGCTTGTAGCGCGGCAACGCTTTACAGAATTCATTGACTTCCGCTTCGGTCAGGTCATAGCCTTCCTTAATTTCAATGATGGCAGCGGCAATTTCTCCTAACCGGGCATCCGGCAGGCCGATCACGGCCACGTCCTTGATTTCCACCATGCGATGTAGGAAGTCTTCTATCTGTACCGGGTAGATATTTTCTCCACCCATTATAATAACATCTTTTTTCCGGTCTACAATTTGAATCATGCCATGTTCATCTACCATGCCCATGTCGCCGGAAAGTAGCCAGCCATCTTTTAGCGTTTCTGCGGTGGCTTTTTCGTCTTTATAGTAGCACTTCATGACGCCGGGACCCTGAATCCAGATTTCTCCAACGGAGCCCTGCGGAACTTCGTTCCCGTTCTGGTCACAAAGTTTAATTTTCCAGCCATAGCCCGGTACACCAATGGCACCGGCATACTGTACATTCTCCACACCAAGGTGAATACAGCCCGGCCCAATGGATTCGGACAAGCCATAGTTTGTGTCATACTGATGATTCGGGAAAATTTCCAGCCAGTGTTTAATCATGCTGTGTGGTACCGGCTGTGCGCCTATATGCATCAGTCTCCACTGATCCAGCTTGTAATCCTCTAAATGAATTTCCCCGCTGTCAATGGCATCCAGAATATCCTGTGCCCAGGGAACCAGTAGCCAGACAATGGTGCACTGTTCATCAGAAACTGCCTGCAAAATCCATTCCGGCTTAGTGCCCTTCAAAAGGACGGCCTTGGAGCAGGAAATCAGAGAGCCCATCCAGTGCATTTTGGCACCGGTATGATACAGCGGTGGAATACACAGAAAAACGTCATTCTTTGTCTGCCCGTGATGCTTCTGCTCTACGGTTGCTGCGTGCATTAAGCTGCGGTGAGCATGCAGAATGGCCTTCGGGAATCCGGTGGTTCCGGAGGAGTAGTAAATGGCTGCATCGTCATCCGGTGTCAGCGGCACATCCGGCTTCTCTTTGGAGCAGAATTTAATCAGCCGTTCCATATTGTCTGCAAAGTTCGGGCAGTCTTCTCCAACATAAAACAGGTGGCCAACGTCCGGAATCCTGTCCAGAATGGCTTCAATCCGGCCTACAAATTCGGGGCCAAACACCAGCATAGAGCAGTCCGCTTTGTCCAGGCAGTATTTGATTTCTTCCGCATCATAGCGATAATTCAGTGGCACCGCTAATGCGCCGGTTTTCAGGATACCAAAGTAAATGGGTAACCATTCAATGGAGTTCATCAGGAGAATGGCAACCTTATCTCCCTTTTTAATGCCGCGGGTAAACAATAAGTTTGCCACCATATTGGCGCGGTCATCAAAGGTTTTCCAAGTCATTTCCCGACGGAATGGCTGGCCCGGTTCCGGTTGCATTAAAGCATAATCCTTCCAAGTAATCCGGCTTTTTACGTCAAACTGGGGATTAATTTCCACCAGTGCAACGTCATCCGGAGCTTCTTTGGCATTCCGCTCCAGATACTCGAAAATCAACATATCCTTCATGTTGGATCCCTTCTTCATTCTGCACTTTAAAGCATAACGGTTTAAAGTGCTAAAGTCACTTGCTCGCATAACGTATTTAGTTTATCATTCCTGCTTCCTTTTGACAAGGATTCCTGAAGTGCAAAAAAGCCCGCCACAGACACATTGCTGTAGCAGGCTTTTTCTGTTTTTTATTTTTTCCAGCGAGAGCGCTTTGGAGCGGAGCTCATGCCGGAGCCGTCATTGACCGGCTTGTTGATATATTCCGCGTCAAATTGACGAAGTAACTCTTTCTGATGTTCCGTTACTTTCTTTGGAACGTCTACTACCAGTTTTACATATTCGTCACCGGTAGATGGCGAGAAGGACGGTTTAATTCCTCTGCCACGGAGGCGGACGGTAGTGCCCGGCTGGGTTCCGGCCGGAATATGGTATTTGACCTTTCCGTCCAGGGTAGGAGCATAAATTTCGTCTCCTAAAACAGCCTGGGAATAGGTAATGGTAACGGAAGTATAAACGTCATTGCCCTGACGGGTAAAGACCGGATGCGGTTTAATGCTGGCGGTAATGTAGATGTCACCCTGTGCGCCACCGTTGGCACCATAGTTGCCAACGCCGCGCATGGTGAAGGTCTGGCCATCATCAATACCGGCCGGAACGTTCACGTCAACCTTAACCGTTCTGCGGATCATGCCGGCACCTTTACAGCGCGTGCACGGATCATGTATCACCTTGCCGCGGCCACGGCAGGTTGGACATTCATGGGTGGATTGGAAGGTGCCAAATGCCGTGTGCTGCGCTGTGGTAACCCGTCCGCTGCCGCCGCAGTCCGAACAGGTTTCCGGCGAGCCGGTCTTACAGCCGCTTCCGTGGCATTCGTCACAGACTTCAATCCGCGGTACCGAAATGGTCTTCTGGCAGCCCTTGGCTGCTTCTTCAAAAGTCAGCACAATGCGGGTTTCAATATTGGACCCCCGGCGTGGTGCATTCGGGTTGGCGCGGGAAGACCCGCCGCCGAATCCGCCAAAGCCGCCGCCAAAAATACTGGAGAAAATGTCTCCAATATCTCCGAAATCAGCTCCATCAAATCCGCCGTATCCATTTTGTGCCGCAAAGTTAGGATCTACTCCTGCATGACCAAACTGATCATATCTGGCCCGTTTATCCGCATCTGAAAGCACTTCATATGCTTCATTAACTTCCTTGAAGTGGGCCTCTGCTTCCTTGTCTCCCGGATTCAAATCCGGATGATACTGTTTTGCTTTTTGCCGATAGGCTTTTTTCAGTTCATCGGCGGAAGCGCCTTTCTCCACTCCGAGGACTTCGTAGTAATCTCTTTTTTCTGCCACGAAAATAACCTCTCTTTTATGGGGATAAGCCATGCCCCAGCGCACTGAGGCATGGCAAGATTTGTTTTAGGGTTATTAGTCTACGTCTGTGTAGTCTACATCGGCGTAGTCATCACCGTTATTACCGGCATCGGCAGAGCCTGCTCCGGCTGCGCCGCCCATATCCGGGCCCTGTTCCGGGGCTGCCTGCTGATACATCTTGGCAGATACTTCATAGAACTTGGACTGCAGTGCTTCCTGCTTTTCCTTAATCAGGTTCATGTCCTGACCGGAAAGCGCATTCTTCAGTTCGTCTACCTTTGCCTGCAGATCCTTCTTGTCTTCTTCAGAGAACTTGTCTCCGTTTTCGGAGAGCAGCTGCTCTGTCTGGAAGCACATCTGCTCTGCAGCGTTCTTCATATCAATTTCTTCTCTGCGCTTCTTGTCTTCTTCAGCAAAGGCTTCTGCATCCTTTACTGCCTTATCAATGTCTTCCTTAGACATGTTGGAAGAAGCGGTAATAGAGATGGACTGTTCCTTACCGGTACCCAGATCCTTAGCGGATACATGAACAATACCGTTGGCGTCAATGTCAAAGGTAACTTCAATCTGCGGTACACCACGACGGGCCGGCATAATGCCATCCAAGTGGAATACACCCAAGGACTTGTTGTCCTTTGCAAATTCACGTTCACCCTGCAGAACGTTAACTTCTACGCTGGTCTGGTTATCAGCAGCGGTGGAGAAGATCTGGCTCTTCTTGGTTGGGATGGTGGTGTTGCGTTCAATAATCTTGGTGCAAACGCCGCCAAGGGTTTCAATACCAAGGGACAGCGGAGTAACATCCAACAGAAGCAGTCCCTTAACGTCACCGCCAAGTACACCGCCCTGAAGAGCTGCACCAATGGCTACGCATTCATCCGGGTTAATGCCCTTGAACGGATCCTTGCCAATGTATTTCTTAACTGCTTCCTGAACAGCCGGGATTCTGGAGGAACCGCCAACCATCAGGACCTTGTTGATTTCAGAAACCTTCAGACCGGAGTCATTGATTGCCTGACGAACCGGGCCCATGGTAGCTTCTACCAGGTCTTTGGTCAGGTCATTGAACTTTGCTCTGGACAGGTCAATTTCCAGGTGCTTCGGGCCGGTGGCATCTGCCGTAATGAACGGAAGGGAAATGTGGGAGTTGGTTACACCGGAAAGCTCAATCTTGGCTTTTTCAGCAGCTTCTTTCAGACGCTGCATGGCCATCTTGTCACCCTTCAGGTCAATGCCGTTTTCCTTCTTGAACTCATCTGCCAGCCAGTCAATAATGCGCTGGTCAAAGTCATCACCGCCAAGGCGGTTGTTACCGGCAGTGGCAAGCACTTCCTGTACGCCGCCACCCATTTCAATGATGGATACGTCAAAGGTACCGCCGCCAAGGTCATAAACCATAACGCGCTGGTCTTCTTCCTTATCAATGCCGTAAGCAAGGGCTGCTGCGGTCGGTTCGTTGATAATTCTTTTTACTTCCATACCGGCAATTTTACCGGCGTCCTTGGTGGCCTGACGCTGTGCGTCTGTGAAGTAAGCCGGAACGGTAATAACCGCTTCGGTAACGGTGTCACCAAGATAAGCCTCTGCATCTGCTTTCAGCTTCTGCAGAATCATGGCGGAAATTTCCTGCGGAGTGTACTGCTTTCCGTCAATGCTTACTTTATAGTCGGAGCCCATCTGTCTTTTGATGGACGAAATGGTTCTTTCCGGATTGGTAATAGCCTGGCGCTTTGCTACCTGGCCTACCATTCTTTCCCCGTCCTTGCCAAAAGCAACAACAGACGGAGTAGTTCTTGCGCCTTCTGCGTTTGCAATAACGACCGGTTCGCCGCCTTCAATAACTGCTACGCAGGAGTTTGTTGTACCAAGGTCAATACCTACAATCTTTGCCATAATGTGTTCCTCTTTCCTCTATTAAAAAGTGTTTTGTTTGTTATTTATATGAAGCTGCATCGCCTGGGCGATGTAGTTGTTGGCTTAATTAACCACCTTCACCATGGCGTGGCGAAGGATGCGGTCACCCATTTTGTAGCCTTTCTGGAAGACTTCGGCAACGGTGTTTTCTCCGAAGTTTTCATCTTCCCCGTGCATGACGGCGTTGTGAAGATTCGGATCAAAAGGATCTCCGGCTTCCCCGTAGGCTTCAATGCCCGCCTGGGTGAAGGCGTTTTGCAGCTGGTCTCGGGTCATTTCTACGCCCTTCTTAAAATCTTCCAGCTGACTGACTTCGGAAGCAAAGGCCCGTTCAAAGTTGTCTAAGACCGGAAGAATTGCCGTGTAGGTGGCTACTTTGGCGTCTCCATAAATGCCTTCCTTTTCTTTGGCGGTCCGTTTGCGGAAGTTATCATATTCAGCTGCCAGACGCAGGTACTGCTCTTTGGCGTCCATCAGATCCTGCCGTAACTGTTCCAGTTCGGAAAGGGCTTCCGGCGCTTCCTGTGCGCTTTTGGCGTCCTGTGCTTCTGTGCTTTCTGCTTCCGTTACTTCTGCAGCGGTATCTGCTGCTTCGGTTTCAGGAATCTTTTGCTCATCTGTCTGATTCTTCATTGGTGGAATTGTCCTCCTCATACACATCCGACAAAACAGCACTGACAATGTCGGATAAATATTTCAGTCCGGAAATGATCTTGGAATAATCCATTCGAGTCGGACCGATGATGCCAATGGCACCGGTGGCCCCGCCGCCAATACGGTAACGGGAAATGATGGTGGTGGAATTGGCAAGCTCTTTAAAGCGGTTTTCTGAACCAATCCGGACTTCAATGCCGGCGCCTCTGTCCTGACTGCCATCTTCCAGCAGCAGGTTCAGCGGTTCTTCCCGGTGAAGGAAGTTCATCAGTTCACTGGAATTTCCTTCGTAGTCCTTATAATCCAGAAGCTTGCTTTGCCCGCCCAGTCTGACCTGGGTCTGACTGGCTTCGGAAACCAGGTCTGCAATGGCAACCAGTGGGGCCGACATTGGCAACGCCTTGGCCCCCAGCGAGGCAACCAGCGTTTGGATAAAGGCTACACTGACATCCGTCAGCGGCTTCCCAAGGAAATATTCCGTTACAATGTTGTGGAAGGTTTCCACAAGATCCGGTGTAATTTCCACATCCGTACGGCAGGCCTTGCTTTTCAGCACACCAGTGGAGGTTAACAGAACCACCATGGCGATACGGGAACTGACCTGTACCATTTCAATGTTGCGAATGGTTGCATTTTCATCTGACGGGGTAGTGGAAATGGAAGCAAAGTTGGTAAAGCTTACCAGCGCTTCCTCCGCAGTCTTCAGCAGTTCGTCCGGATCTCCGGAATGGGCATCCACGCCGGCTTCTATGCGGCGGCGTTCGGTTTCCCCAAGTTCTCTGACCTGCATAAGATGGTCTACATAATAACGGTATCCGCTTTGGGTTGGAATCCGTCCGGCGGAAGTGTGCGGTTGGTAAATGTATCCTAGTTTGGTCAGAGCCGCCATGTCATTCCGAATGGTTGCGGAAGAAACGGATACATCCAGCTTATCCAGCAACGCTTTGGAACCGACCGGTTCGCCTGTGGCGATGTACTGCTCTACAATGGCAGCTAAAATACGCTGTCTTCGGGACTCTGCCATGGACCTTACCACCTTTCTATTTGCTTTAGCACTCTGTTCCCTTGAGTGCTAACGTGACTATAATTTACCATTGCCCCTGTGGGAAGTCAATACCTTTTTCCAAAAAATTTGCACTCTTTTTTAAAAAAGTTTTTGTAAAAGCAGAAAGCGGCGTAACTACGCCGTTTTCTTTTTAGCACTCCCTTAAAAATACTTAAAATAAGGAGTCTTGTCCCATACTTTGCAGAGAGAAAATCAGCTCCTCTTTTCCAATTCGGATAACATCTGCCGCACTTAGTCTTTCTTCCTTTAAGCACGTCAGCTTTGTAGAGTTTAACCAAGTGCCCGCATCGGAATTCAAATCTTCCAGGAAATAGGTTCCCTGGAAGAAAAAGATGCGGGCATGCTCCAGTGCAATGTCAGGGTCCCCTGAAAGGCAGATATCCGTCCGGGCCGGATCCCGGCCCAGGACGGTGCTGCCTTTTTGCAGGACATAGTCTTTGCCGGTCCGGCGGCAGGTCAGAACGGGAACCGTTCCAAGGTCCGCCGGGCCGGCCTCCAGAGCGAATTCCGCTTCAAACGGGTCGGCCGCTGCAGGGGCGGGAGCGTTCCAAAGAAGCGCCAGCTTTTTTCGAAAGCTATGGTTGCGCTTCTTTGGTTCCTTGCTGGCAGGAGATGCATCCCATCGCGGGAGTTCTGCCAGCTCTTTCAGCAGAGCCTCTTCGTCTGCTGAATCCTGGTTGCACCGTGCCAGCAAGGAAAGTGCCGGGGCACTGCACGATATTTCGTCCCGTATGGCGTAGGCGGCAGTCAAGCGCAAGAAGTCCAGCAGGTTGTTCTGCAGACAGGCAACCCGCTCCGACGGAATACAGAGAAACAGGATTTCTCCCGAATCCGGCTCCACATAGGTAAATCGCGGATCCAGCAGCCACTCCTGCAATGGCATCATTGTATTTTTCAGTTCTGCCCTAGCCGCCAGAATTGCCGACGCCAAACGGGACAGAAGCTGTTGCAGTTCTTCGGCAGAACGCTCCCGCCCCAGGTACGCCGGTAGGGGTTCCTTTCCGGCAACCGGCACCAGCATCCGGAGCGGCACTCCGGGTGTCAATGCCGGTTCCCCCTCCTCCGGGAAAGGAAGACCTACCGGCAGGAAGCCGGACAGCGGCCGGTTGCGCAGCATGGCTGCGGTCAGCGCGTCCGGCTCCTCCCCCGGTTCCAATTCATAAACTAACATCTGCGAATTGCTTTCATACTGATTAAACATAAAGACACCTCCTTCACCGGGAGTGTACTGTATCGCCCGGCAGCAGCGGAAGCAAAATCCAAAAAATTGGTACGAACGGTAGTTTTTCCCGGACTTAATGACCGTTCGTCAGAATGAACGGTATTTTGATTGAATCAAAATTGGGAACATTTGTACAATAAAAGGGGCCGTTCGTTCCGATCGGTACTATTTTTTTAATAGGGAGATTTTAGAAAATGAAAAAGGAGAACTACGTATGAAAATTGGTATTTTAACGCCCGACAAAAAATTTGATGAATTTTTGCGCAAAACCGTATTAGAATATGGTGACAGAAAGTGTCTGTCCGTGGAGTTGGAGCCCTTTCCCTCTTTAAAGGATGTGCTCCTGACCGAGCAACCATATGACCTACTCCTGATTGATGACAAATACGAACACCGTTCCTGCGTAGAAACTGCCCGTTTAATCCGCACCAAGAATCCGGCAGCCACCATGGTGTTAATTTCTTCCTCTCCGGACAAGGTGTATGAGTCCTTTGCCGTAAGGGCACATCGCTATCTGTTAAAACCGGTTACGCAAACCATGCTGTTTGAGGCCCTGGACTCCTATTTCAACGAACGGATGAAAAACTTTCTGGTCATTTGCCGGACCCACACCGGCTTCATGACCGTCCCCTCAGAAGATATCCTTTATGTGGAAGCCAACCAGAAGGACTCTATCTTACATTTGCGCACCGGGCCAACTGGTGTGTTAACGTCCTTTTCCCAGGTGGTACTGCAGGTTCCGCCGGAAAGCTTTTGCCAAACCCACCGTTCTTATATGGTAAACATGAAATACATTGCCCGCTTTGACCCCGATTTTATTTATTTAACCAATGGGTCAAAAATTGCACTTAGCAGACGCCGCAAAGTAACCTTCTTGGTTGCTTACAATGAATATATCCGAAGGAGAAATACAAAGTGACCTATCAGGAAGCAGTCAATTACATTGAAAGCCAGCTCCGCTTCGGCATGAAGCCGGGGTTTGAGCGCATTAACGGATTATTGGACCTGCTGGGGCATCCGGAGAAAGACCTGCGGTATGTCCACGTAGCCGGCACCAACGGAAAAGGGTCCGTCTGCACGGAAGTGGCCAACATTCTGCAGGCCGCCGGATATCGTGTCGGGCTCTTCACGTCTCCTTATGTTGTTACCTTCCGGGAACGCATCCGGGTAGACGGAAAATACATTGACCCCGTTTTAATGGGGCAGCTGACTGAGCAGGTCAAAGCCGCAGCAGATGAATTAGCCAAGCAGGACATCCTGCCAACGGAATTTGAAATCATTACCGCGCTGGCCTTTCTTTACTTTCAGCAAACCGCCTGTAACATTGTGGTTCTGGAAGTTGGCCTTGGCGGGCTTCTGGACTCTACCAACGTCATAGAAGCACCCTTGGTTTGCGGCATTACTTCTCTTTCCATGGACCACACCGCCATTCTGGGCTCTACTCTACCGGAAATTGCTGCACAAAAGGCAGGCATCATGAAGCCAGGTGTCCCGGTCATTACGGCAGAAGGCCAGGCTCCGGAAGCCATGGCTGTATTGGAACAGACAGCAGCAGAAAAAGGCTGTGCGCTGTCTGTCGGCAGCACGGAATCCATTCAAATCCTCAGCACCTCTATTTACGGCACCGAGCTGAAGCTGGAAGGACTAAAGGTTCGCCTGCCCCTGATTGGCAGCCATCAGATTCAGAACCTTGGGGTCACCTTGGGCATTATCCACGTACTGCGGGAACGCGGCTTTTATATCGGTGCGCGCCACGTAAAAGCCGGATTGGAATTTTCCGTTATCCCGGCCCGACTGGAAGTCCTGCGCAAAGATCCGCTTATTCTTCTGGATGGCGGCCACAATGCCGGTGGCATCCAGGCACTATCAGACGCCCTGTCTGCCTATACCGAATCCGGCTCAAGGGTATTCCTCATGGGTGTTATGGCTGACAAGGAAGTAGATCAGATGATCTGCGAGTTAGCTCCTTTGGCCAACATCATAGTTACCACTACTCCAAGCAATCCTAGAGCCATGACGGCAGAAGAGTTGCGCCAACATCTTTTAGATGCCGGATTCCCGGCAAAGAAGCTGGTTGCCATCTCCCAGCCAGAAGAAGCGTTTGACAAAGCACTTTCTTTAGCTGGGAAAAAACCGCTCATTGTCTGTGGTTCCCTTTACCTTGCCGGAGACGTCCGCCAGCACATTCTGGATGTTCTGGAAGAAGCGGAATCCTAAGTCCCGGACAGCCTGTATTGACAGTGTTCTGTGTCCTTCTTATAATAGGACTATCTTCAGGGCGGGGTGAAAGTCCCCACCGGTGGTACAGTCCACGACCTGCATTTGCAGCTGATCCGGTGTAATTCCGGAACCGACGGTTATAGTCCGGATGGAAGAGGATACGAACCAATCGTACAAACACGCCCTGTGCTCCACCGCACAGGGCGTTCCTTTTTGCCGCCGAAGAAATTTATTGCTAAAGGAAGTACCTTTATGAACCACGCACAAGAGCGTAATTTGTCCCCCGTGCGCAAAATGACAACGGTTGCCGTTATGTCGGCCTGCGCCTATCTGCTGATGCTGATTGAATTTCCAATCCCCATTATGCCCAGCTTTATTAAGATGGACTTTTCGGAGTTGCCGGCTTTGCTGACCTCCTTTGCCCTCGGGCCGGGATACGGTATTTTGGTCTGCCTAATCAAGAACCTGCTGCATCTGCCATTCACGTCCTCCAGCGGTGTCGGCGAATTATCCAATTTCTTACTGGGCTGCTTCTTCTGCCTGCCGGCCGGTTTCATTTACAAATTCCACCGGAACAAAAAAAGCGCCCTGCTAGGAGCGCTGATTGGTGCCTTTTGTATGGCTATTGTCAGCTTCCCTTCCAACTACTTTGTGGTATACCCGTTCTACACCAACTTTATGCCAATGGAAGGCATTATTGCTGCATACCATGCCATCCTTCCCAGCATCGACAGCCTCCCCAAAGCACTGCTTATCTTCAACGTTCCGTTTACTTTGGTAAAAGGCCTGTTAGATGTTCTGCTGACCTTCTTAATTTATAAGCGTATCTCGCCCATTATCCAGGGCTCCTTTACGCCGAAGAAGAAAGTCAAAAAGGCCCCGGAAGAAGCCTTGACAGAGGATAAAAAAGAATTATAATTGTTAAACGTAATTTGAATAGTTACTTATCCAGAGTGACGTAAGGGAACAGGCCCATTGACGTCCGGCAACCTGCTGTAAGGTAAGGTGCCAATTCCTGCGGTTGAAGACCGAAAGATAAGCTTTTCAGGCGCCCTTCGGCTTCGAAGGGCGTCTTTTTCTGAGTTCCCGTTTTTCGTATTTTTGCAACAAAGGAGTCTGTCATGAAACATCTTTTTACTTCCGAATCCGTTACCAGCGGTCATCCAGACAAGGTCTGTGACAACATTTCCGATGCCATCCTGGACGCCATCCTGGCGCAGGATCCAAATGGGCACGTTGCCTGTGAAACCACCTGCACCACCGGTCATGTCCTGATTATGGGTGAAATCAGCACCACTGCCAATGTGGACGTTGCCAAGATTGCCCGAGATACCATTAAGGAAATCGGCTACAATAACCCAAGCTACGGTTTTGACGGAGACTCCTGCTCTGTCCTGGTTGCCTTAGACGAGCAATCTCCGGATATTGCCATGGGTGTCAACGCTTCTTTGGAATACAAAGAAGGAGAAGAAGATCCTTATAATGTAAACGGTGCCGGAGACCAGGGTATGATGTTTGGCTTTGCCTGCACGGAAACGCCGGAACTGATGCCGCTTCCCATTTCCCTGGCCCATAAATTGTCCAAACGTCTGATGGAAGTACGGCAAAACGGTACTCTTCCGTACCTTCGCCCAGACGGCAAGACTCAGGTTACTGTAGAATATGATGACGCCGGAAAGCCGGTTCACGTAGAGGCCATTGTTGTTTCCACACAGCATGACCCGGACGTTACCCTGGAACAAATCCGGGAAGATATTATTCGGGAAGTCATTCGCCCCATCATCCCGGAACAGTTCTTAACAGAAGACACAAAGTACTTTGTTAACCCGACCGGCCGGTTTGTCATCGGTGGCCCGGTAGGCGACTCCGGCTTAACCGGCCGGAAGATTATTGTAGACACCTATGGTGGCTACTCCCGTCATGGCGGCGGGGCTTTTTCCGGCAAGGACCCGACTAAGGTAGACCGGTCTGCCGCCTACGCTGCCCGCTGGGTTGCCAAAAACATTGTGGCAGCCGGTCTGGCAGAAAAATGTGAAATTGAATTGGCGTACGCCATCGGCGTCGCCCACCCTGTTTCTGTAATGGTAGAAACCTTCGGAACGGAAACGGTTCCGGCCGACAAAATTGCCGCCGCCGTAGGCCAGGTCTTTGACCTGCGGCCGTATGCCATTATTGACACTCTGCAACTACGCAAACCTATTTATAAGCAGACCGCTTCCTATGGCCACATGGGCCGCGAAGACCTGAATGTTCCATGGGAGCAAACCAACAAGGTGGAAGAGCTCAAAGCTGCAGTTGCTGCATTATAAAAAGTACGCTTTCAAGACAGCAAGTGCTGCCTCGTCAGGAATAATATCGGATACAAGAAAAAAGACACACAGTCAGAGAAGATTCTGATTGTGTGCCTTTCATTATGCTGTTTTTTATTATGCAGTTTTTCCGTTAGTTTGCCTTCAAGTATTGTGCCAGCATTTTTACCGTTAAGATGTAAATGTCCGTTGGCTGCGAGGAACCGGTAAAATACTGATAAATATTTTGCCCCGTATAAACGTTGAAAATGATTTGGTAGACTTCATAAACGTTGATGTCGCTCCGAATAGAGCCGTCTTCCACACCATCCTTCAGCGCCTTTAAAATAGGAATGGGAATTTCCTTGTTGTAGAATTCCCAGTAGGCATCCACCTTTCCCGCTTCGGAAACATATTCCTCTTTGCGATGCGGCCGTGTATCCACCGTGGAAAACATTTCCCTAGTATAAGTCAGCCAATTGGGGAATTTATTGTAGATGTCTATGTGACATTGCAGACAGCAAAGAAAGCGTTCATAGCCGGTTTGCAGGCCTTTGGCCTTTTCCTCATAATAGGGAAGAAGCTCATCATAAAAGATGATCAGAGAATCCTTCCACACCGCAAAAATTAAGTTGTCCTTGTTTTCAAAGTAGCGGTACACGGAAGTGGCAGAAAGCCCGGCTTCCCTGGCGATTCGGTTGATTGAGGTTTTTCCGGCTCCATTTTCCAAAAAAAGCCGTTGCGCCACCTTGATAACGTTGCGCATATTCTGTTCTCTGACATTGCTCTGGTCCATAAGATTATCCCTGTTTTTAGTTCACATTTTATTCATAATTCAGCTGTTAGTATTACATACATCTCCCGGAAAAGCAAGCTTTTCCGGGAGATGTTTTTGCGTTCATCCAGATGCCGAGCACCAGTCTATTTCCGATCGGCACGAATAACAGGAATCCGTTCCAGCAAGATCCCGATATCGGTTTTGTTCAGCTTTCGTGCAAGGGCACGGACGCCGGCGGCGGCTACCCGTTCCAGCGGGGCCCGCAGCCGTTTCGGAACAGGGAGTTCCATTTCATTCAGTGGTTTCCCGTCCCGCAGTTGCAAGGTTGCATTCAGCAAATCCCGGATGTCATAAATGGAACCCCAGACTTCCGGAACAGCGCGGTCCACGCCTGCCAGGGTGTAGACGCCTTCCATGGCGGAGCGGATGGACATTTCGGTGGTAAAACAAACCTCCCGGCCATTGCCGCACTCCACATGGTTTCCTAAAAAGGCAAAATTGGTGACGCCCTCCGGCACCACCTGCGGGCGGTCACCTTTCCTCCGCGGAACAAAGTAGGTTGTTACGCGCGGCATAATGCACAGCGAGGTACTGCACGCCTTCTTGGCAAGGGCCGGGATTTTGTCTTCCGGAATTCCGATATGGTACATCCACTCCGCCGTGACCTCCTCGCCGGTGCACTCCAGCATCGGCTTCCGGATAAAGTTCCCGGGCCGCTCCGGATATAAGCCATACATCCAAATAACGGTCTGCTTCTTAGCGTCCTGCTCCCGGAATTGTGGCTGCCGGTTAATGGTCCAACTCATAACCCAACCGGAATCCCGCGCAGTTACAATTCCGCCGGTAGTTACCCGTCCGGAGCGCGGATCCCGCTGCGTAATTTTCATAATGGCATCTAGGATTTCCGGGTACTTATCATTATTCAGCGTTGTAATGGTGCCGGACTGCCACAGCGTCAAATCCGGATCGGCCAAGAACTTTTCCGGGTGGCCGAAGCTGACATCCTGTGCAGCAATCTTTTCCCAAAGCTTCCACGTGTCTGTTACTTCCGTATTTATCTGCGCTGGTGTTTTATGATTTCCAAGACTGATGTTAGAGGTATTTGATCCATTGGTAAAAAACACCAGGGTACTATCATCCAGAAAAAGCGTCTCTTCTTTATTGGATTTTACATCGCAAAAAGTTAGACAGGTGGCTGTTTTTCTACCATCCCTTTTGGTAAAGCGCACATCCGTTACCATGGTGTTGTACCGGAACTGCACGCCCTTTGGCTTCAGATAATTTTCCAGCGGCAAAATCATGGCCTCATAATTGTTGTACTTACAAAAGCGAAGAGCACTCAGCGTGGGAAGTCCGCCAATGTGATGGATAAAGCGTTGCATGTATTTCTTTACTTCCAGAGCGGAGTGTTCGTCCTTAAAGGCAAACATGGTTTTCCAATAAAGCCAGAAGTTTGATTGCAGTACCTCTTTGTCCCATATTTCATTAATTGGCTTATCATATAAAGCTTCATCGCGGGTGAACAACAGCTTGCTGATTTGCAGCTGCGCTTTGGTGGACAAATTAAACTTCCCGTCTGTGTGCGCATTTTGTCCCCGTCTGTAGGTAACACGGCAAAGTGAATAGTTGGGATCCTCCTTATTTAGCCAGTAGTAATTATCCAGCATGGAGGTTTCGGGGTCATCAATATCCGGTATATCGCGGAACAGATCCCACATACATTCAAAATGATTGTCCATCTCTCGGCCACCGGACATTACATAACCGTAACCGGGAATCCGGAGTCCATCACAGGAGCCTCCTGTTACAGAGCGACGCTCCATGATTGTGATGTTCTTTCCGGGCATCTGCGCATCTCTTACCAAAAAAGCGGCCGCAGCCAGACCGGCCAATCCACCACCAATGATAATGGCGCTCTTCTGCTCAATGCCCTCCGGCTTCTTTGCGTGGGCAAAGGCTTCATAGTTTCCACTTCCGTAATACATAGTTGCCTCCTTTCGGCGTCCCATAATTTGGCTTTTCACAACAGGTCCCTTTGTAGATGTTAGTACCACTAACATCTACTTTCAAAAGAGAAGGAGGAACGGATTCCTCCTCTTGGCCAAATTATGAATTATCTGTGAACAAATGTCAAGGACTCTTTTTTCTTGTCTAATCAAAAAGCCGATTCAAGAAAGAAACCGATTCAAGAAAGAAGTTCCTACTTTTCCCATACCGACAGCGCTCCTTATTAAATGCGCTCATTTCCAACCAAGTAGCCAAATCTGCGGCTTTTTGGCCTAGGAATTGCGCTCATTTTTTGCGTTCAGACTAAATATGAGCGCAAACATTTTCTATATTAGAAAAAAGAGAAAGTAAAGACCTGTTTTTTTGCGCTCATTTCCAGCCACACAACCAAATCTGCGGCTTTTTGACCTAGGAATTGCGCTCATTTTTTACGTTCAGGCTAAATATGAGCGCAAACATTTTCTACATTAGAAAAAAGAGAAAGCAAAGACCTGTTTTATTTCTATATTGGCAAAACAAAAGCTGTGGAAGGGACAAATAACCTTTCCACAGCTTTTCCTTACTTTAAGCTCATGCTGTATGCTCCACGCTTGTATGCTTTATGCTTTGGCCTTGCACAAATACGAAGTCAACGCTTCCGGCGTATCAATTAAAGTGGTGGCGCCTGCAGCTTGCAGGGTGGGGATATCCCGGAAACCCCAGGTAACAGACAGGCAGTCCAGCCCGGCATTTTTTGCAGTCTGAATATCCACTTCGGAGTCCCCGACATACACGGTGGTTTCCGGATCGGCCCCCAATTCCCGCAGAGCCAGCCGGATCATATCCGGCTGCGGCTTGCGGGGGATGCCGTCCCGCTCCCCGACCGCAAGATGCAGGCCGAAGAACGCTTTATTTAAGTTTTGTACTGCAAAATCCACTTTATTGGACACCACGCCCATGCGGTATCCCGCCTTCTTTAATTCGGTCAGCGCCTCCGGAATACCGGGATACGGCGCCGTGTTGTCCAAATCATGCTCTGCATAATGCGCTTTGAAATCCGCAAACGTAGCCTGCAGTTTTTCTTCGGAAGTTCCCTCCGGAACTGAAAGCGTAATTAACCGAAGTATGCCATTTCCCACACTTAAGCGTGTGTGTTCAAAGCTTCTTTCCGGCAAGCCATTCTTTCGTAATGCATAATTCACACTGTTATGCAGATCCTGTAGGGTATCCAAAAGGGTGCCATCTAAATCAAACAAAATGCTTTTATACTGTTTCATTTTTTGCTACTCTATTTCATCTTTTACTGCTGTGTTCCTTCAACAGTTCATATTTGGTATCCCAAAGCTTCTGGGACAAATCCACATAGTAGTGATGCGGATGTTCAAAGCGAAGCATTTCGTCCCACAGGGTATCAATCTGTTCCTTGCAGAACTGTTGCAGTTCCTGCAGGGTCTTGCGTTCGTAAACACATTTTCCGTCCAGGAAAAGCGGTTCCAGCAACGGCTTAGCTACAAAGTTGGTCAGCGTCTTCTGCTTCCAGGTATAATCCGGGTCAAAGAGCAGATATGGCTTGGTGTCATCTACCACTTCATCAGCCAGCGTAATTAAATCTGCTTCTGCTTTGCCCGTTGTCCTGTCATACAGGCGATATACGCACTTAGAACCCGGATTGGTAATCTTCTGTACATTTTCAGAAATCTTAATTTTCGGAATAATGGTACCATCTTCTGCTTCCAGTGCGGCCAGTTTGTAAACGCCGTCCAGGATTGGGCTGGAAGAAGAAGTAATCAGCCGTTCGCCGACACCAAAGGAATCAATTTGGGCGCCCTGGTCCAGCATATCGGAAATAATGTATTCGTCTAAGGAGTTGGATGCACAGATACCGCAATCCGGATAACCTGCTTCATCCAGCATTTTTCTGGCTCGCTTAGACAGATAGGTAATGTCTCCAGAGTCAATTCGAATTCCCTTTGGGCGGTAGCCCATTGGCTTTAAGACTTCGTCAAAGCACTTAATGGCGTTCGGCACACCGGACTTTAATACATTGTAAGTATCTACCAGGAGCGTGCAGTTGTCCGGATACTCTTTGGCATACGCCTTGAAGGCATCCAGTTCGGTGTCAAACATCTGCACCCAGGAATGGGCCATGGTGCCGAGCGCCGGAATGTTGTAGTCTCGGCCATCCAGGACGCACGCCGTGCCGACGCAGCCGCCGATATAGGCCGCACGGGCACCCAGAATGGCTGCGGACGCGCCCTGTGCCCGGCGGGAGCCAAATTCCATAATGGCGCGGCCCTTAGCAGCACGCACAATACGGTTGGCCTTGGTAGCAATACAGGACTGATGGTTAATCAGCATCAGCATACAGGTTTCTAAGAACTGCGCCTGCATAACCGGGCCGCGCACCTTCATGATTGGTTCGCCTGGGAACACCGGCGTGCCTTCCGGGATGGCCCAGACATCACAAGAAAACCGGAAGTTCTTCAAGTAATCCAGAAATTCATCCTTAAAGCCGCGGGTCTTTAAATAGGCTAGGTCCTTTTCCGTAAACGTCAGATTGTTCAGATAGTCTACAACTTGTTCTACGCCTGCCATAATAACAAAGCCGCCGTTGTCCGGAATTCGACGGTAAAACATATCATAGTATCCTATGGTATCTTTATATCCATGTTCCAGATAACCGGCAGCCATGGTCAGCTCATAAAAGTCGGTTAATAATGTCAGGTTGCATTTTGCATCATAATATTCCTGCATTGCAGTCACCTCTAAAGTGCTTTTTTCAAGCATGATTCTGCTTATAAAGTGTAGCAATTATACCACAAAAAATAGGAAAACAAAGGATTGATAAAAAAGCTACAGCTGATTATAATCTTTTTGTTATTTTAGAAAAAAGGAGGAGATCTGTTTTCCATGAGAACCAGAGAACAGCTCCGCGGAAACAAGAATGTTTCTGGCATGCGCATTGAATATTTGCGGCAACAAAAAGGCCTTAAGCAAAAAGACCTGTTGGAAGCCCTTGCTTTACAAGGGGTGGAAATGACCAGCCCGGTTTTATCCAAGATTGAAGGCCAGCACCGCGCCATTTATGACTATGAACTTTTGGCCATTGCCAACACCTTAGATGTAACAACAGACGAATTATTGGGGAGATCATAATGAAACGCTTAAAAGAAGCTCTTCACCTCTACTGGGTGTTCTTCCAAATCGGCTTGTTCACCTTTGGAGGCGGGTACGCCATGCTGCCGCTATTGGAGCGGGAATGTGTGGACAAATACCACTGGTGTACCAAAGATGAATTGTTGGATATTTTTGCGATTGGGCAATGCACTCCCGGCGTTATCGCCGTCAACACAGCCACTTTCTTAGGCAGAAAGCAAGGCGGTTTCTTAGGCTCTGCCTTTGCTACCTTCGGGATTGTTTCCCCCAGTTTAATTATTATTACCTTAATTGCTGCGCTGTTACAGAATTTTGCAGACATTCCTACCGTGCAGCATGCCCTTGCCGGTGTTCGGGTTGCAGTTACCGCTCTCATCATCACCATGACCATCAAGCTGATTCGCAGTAACTGGAAAACTCCACTAGACATCATTATTGGCGTAGTTGCCTTCGTGGTAGTGGGTGTCTTCGGCGCCAACCCTGCCATTGTTGTTGTAGGTTCCGGTCTGGTAGGCCTGTTCTACTATGGACGTTTTGCTAAAGAAAAAGTTAGCCTAGCAGAAACCACCGGTGCACCGGAAGCAACTGAAGCGCCGGAAGCAACCGAAGCTCCGGAAACGCAGGACGCTACGGAAGCCCCACAAGCTACTGATTCGCCAGAAAAGGAGGATGAACATGATGCATGACCTTCTCCTATTGTGCCTTCGTTTCTTCCAAGCCGGCCTGTTAGCCGTCGGCGGTGGGCTGGCCACGTTGCCGTTCCTGTCGGATATGGCTGCAGACCATCCGGAATGGTTTACGCGTGCAGACATTGCTGATATTGTTGCGGTGTCTGAATCCACACCGGGCCCCATCGGCATCAACATGGCCACCTTTGCCGGGTTCAAAACCCACGGCGTTGTCGGTGCCCTGTTATCCACCTTTAGCCTGGTTCTGCCCTCTGTCATCATCATTCTGATTGTGTATCAGGTGCTGGAAAAATTCAAAACCAGTAAATACGTCATCAACCTGTTTCGCGGCCTGCGGCCTGCTTCCACCGGCCTGATTGCCGCCGCAGCGCTATCCTTATTTTTCCTGGCCCTGTTCCCCTCTTTTTCCGGGGACCTGCTGCATGACGCCTCCGGCATTGTCGGCACCTTCAACTGGGTCAGTGCCCTCTGTTGTTTAGGCTTGTTTATTTGCATGCAATTGCCTAAAATAAAAAAGCTTCATCCTATTTTGTTTATTCTGGCGGGAGCCGTTCTGGGCATCCTGTTACAACTGTAAAAGAAAGGGAGCGCTTCATCATAAAACACTATGATTTTATTATTGTGGGCGCCGGCTTGTCCGGTTGCACCCTTGGCTATTTACTCAAGCAAAAAGGAAAATCGGTCCTGATTCTGGAAAAAGCGGACGCCAAGAAAAAGGACAAGCTGTGCGGCGGTATTGTCACGCAGAAGTCCGTTCATCAGATGAACGAAATCTTCGGCGAAGAAGACGTCAGCAAGCTCCCGTTCTGGGGAGACGGCTCCGCTGTCAGCACCAACCAGAATCTGCATATTTCCGTCAAAAACTCCGGCGTACAAACCCTTCCCCGGAAGGCGCTGGATGACTTTGTCCTGCAAAAGTATCTGGACGTTGGCGGCGAACTTTTGGACCACACCACCTTCACAGACATCAACACTGCCTACAACACTATTACTGCGGGTGGCATTACCTATGGTTACGGCAAGCTGGTTGCTGCCGACGGAACCTTAAGTGCGGTGCGGAAGACTCTGACCGGAGAAACCCAGGCCAAGAACCTGGCATTGGAGCTGTTTACTCCGGAAAAGTCGGATGAATTGGAAATCATCTTTAAGCCACAACTGACCGGCTACTTTTACAAAATTCCGAACGCGGAAGGCACTATTTACGGCCTTGGAGACGTCAGCGGAAACGTGGATCACCTCCGCAAGATGCTGGTTGACTTTTACGGCAAAGAGGATTGCCCGGAAATCCGCGGTGCGTTCCTGCCCAACAGTGAACATCTCCTCTTCCACTACGGGGACAACATCTTTTTCATCGGCGATGCAGCCGGTCTCATTCTCCCCATCACCGGAGAAGGAATCTACCTTGCCCTCCTATCTGCCCGCTTCTTAAGCCAGGTAGATACAGTAAAGCAGTATGAAACCATTATGAAGAATGTGCGGCATTCCATTATCAAGCACCAGATTGTTTTCCGGTTTATTTACTGTACTGCGTTCCGCAACTTCATGTACAAAGCGTATCCGTATTCCCGTGCGCTACGCAAACTGGTAGACGCCGGCCTCAGCGGGATTCTTTAATTCGGCATTCTGCAAAACACGTTTTTTCAAGCATACAAAACGCCTGCTACAGAGAAGTTCTGTAGCAGGCGTTTCTATTGTATTTCTTTTCGTGGTTCCTTTTAGTAAATGGTGTGCTCCGTTAAAACGGTATCCATGGGAACATCATTTTCATCGGTAACCACCTGGTCCACCTTTTGCACTTCAAAGGCAACCCCGACACGGTAAGCATTACAGCCTTTTAAGTAACGGTCATAATATCCTTTGCCGTGACCGCAGCGGTTTCCTTTTTCATCAAAGGCAACTACTGGAACAACCGCCACGTCTATCTGATCTGCCGTCAGCAAAGTAGACTTGTCCGGGTTTGGAGCCAGAATACCATACCTGCCTACAATAAATTCCTCTGCGGCGTTTGGCAGATAGGCTTCCATTTTACCGTCCTTGGTGCAAACCGGGAACGCCAATTTTTTGCCGTTCATTTTGCACCAGGTGTGGAAAACAGATAAGTCCACCTCCTCTTCCATTGCCTTGTAGGAAAAGATAACGGTGGCATTGCTGATTTCCGGCAGGGAGCTAAGGTAACTGCATATGCGGATACTCTTCTTTTCCCGTTCTTCCGGATTCATTTCTCTTCTGGCCTTTAAAGCCAGTTTCCGTTGCTGTTCTTTCATGACCTTACCTTCTTATTTGTGATATAGCTGTTCTTCCCGTTCATACTTCGGTTCGCAGGTAATTTGAATTCCCAGGTTTCGGAAAATTTTCCGATCCACATCTGACAAAATAACCGTTGCGTGCGCATCCATGCCCTTAAGCTTCGGAATTTGCTCCAGTGCTTTGGCAGCATCCGCACTTTCCGCTGCCGTAGAAGACAACGCAATTAAGATTTCATCTGTATGCAGGCGCGGGTTCCGGCTGCCCAGATAATCCGTTTTTAAGTGCTGGATTGGCGCAATGGACTTGGCTGCAATCAGGTCAGTTTCCTGCGCAAATCCAGCCAGTGTCTTCAGCGCATTCATCAGGGCAGAGGCCGCCGCGCCAAGTAAGTCACCGGTCTTTCCAGTTACCACCCTGCCGTCCGGCAGTTCTATGGCAGCGGCCGGTTTCCCGCCGGTCCGTTCGGACCGCTCTTTGGCCGCTGCCACCACTGGGCGGCTGGCTGCGGAAAGCCCGGTCTGGTTCATGAGTAGCTCCAGGTGGTACAGCTCATGGCTTTCTACACCGGAGATGCGTTCATCGCAAAGCGCCTTGTAATAACGGCGCACAATTTCCATTTCGGAAGCCCGGCAACAAACGGCATCATCTACAATGCAATTGCCGGCCATGTTAACCCCCATGTCCGTTGGAGAGCGGTAGGGGCTGGTACCCATAATGTGCCGCAACATGGATTCCACTACAGGAAAGACTTCCACGTCCCGGTTGTAATTGACCGTTTGTTCCCCGTAGGCTTCCAAATGGAAGGGGTCAATCATATTTACGTCATCCAGGTCCGCGGTAGCGGCTTCATAGGCCAGGTTGACCGGATGCTTTAACGGCAGGTTCCAAATGGGGAAGGTTTCAAACTTGGCATATCCTGCCTGCACGCCGTGCTTATTTTCATGGTACAGCTGAGACAGACAGACGGCCATTTTGCCGGACCCCGGACCCGGTGCCGTAACAACTACCAGCGGTCGTTCCGTCCGGATGTAATCATTCTTTCCAAAGCCGTCTTCGGAAACAATCAGGCCGACATCATTGGGATAACCGGGAATACGGTAATGGCAATAAGATTTAATGCCTAAATGGGACAGTCTTTTGCGAAACTGCTCTGCGCTTGGCTGTCCGGCATATTTGGTCAGGCAGACACTGCCGACATATAGACCGTAATTCTGGAAGGCGTCTATCAGGCGCAGCACATCCACATCATAGGTAATGCCGTAGTCTCCGCGGACCTTGTTGGCTTCAATGTCTTCTGCATTTATGACAACCACAATTTCTGCCTGTTCCTTCAGCTGCAGCAGCATTTGCAGCTTGGAATCCGGCTGAAAGCCCGGCAACACGCGAGACGCGTGGTAATCATCAAACAATTTCCCTCCAAATTCCAGATACAGCTTGTTATCAAACTGCTGAATCCGTTCCAGAATATGATGGGACTGCATGGATAAATACTTATTGTTATCAAATCCGATATTCATTCTCCAGCTCCGTTAAACCCCTTTTTTTCTATTACGCAATTAAATCCAGTCTACCAAAATGCCACACCGAAAGCAACAGCCAAGCCCAGTTGGACACTTTCCTACTTTTGTCAGATTTGGGTAGCTTTCCCTTTCCCTTTTTAGGCAATTTCCACGGTTTTTTTCAGCTTTTTTCTATTTGTGTTTTCAACATACCGGTGCTAAACTGTTAGCATCAAAATTGAAAACTGGGGGCTGACTTATGTCTGAAGAAACCAAAATCAACGTAGAAGCTACAGAAGCAGAAGTAACGGATCTGGAGAAAAAGAAAACCAAAGGCAAAGAAGTAAAACGTGCCATTAAATTTGCCCTGTTCTCCGCTTCCGCCGGTATCATCCAGCTGGTATCCTACACCATTTTAGATACCGTTGCCGGTTGGTCCTGGGCACCAAGTTACCTGGTTGCCCTGGTTCTGTCCGTTATTTGGAACTTTACCTTCAACAGAAAGTTTACCTTCAAGTCTGCAACCAACGTGCCGGTAGCCATGCTGAAAGTATTTGCTTACTACTGTGTCTTCACTCCGGCTACCCTGTTCCTTGGCGCCTATCTTTCTGATGGTAAACTGGACGGGGCCGTTCAGTTCTTTGACAACCCTGTCGGCATTCCGGGTATTGTAACCACCTTAATCAACATGCTGATTAACCTGGTAACGGAATTCCTGTATCAGCGTTACTTCGTTTTCAAAGACTCTGTTGACACCAATGCAGCAGCACAGAAGCAGGAAGAAAAAGAAGAGGAAAAGGCCGCAGAATAAGCTGCTAAATTCTTCTTTACCTGTATTTTTGTTTTACCCATTGGTCCCGGTACAGTTTCTACTGTACCGGGGCTTTTTTCCGCCCCAATCTACACCCCCCAAAAAACAGCAAAGTAGTTCAGAGGTGACTCAAATGAAATTTCACGGCTTTCAGAAAATGACCGTTCTGGATTATCCGGGACACATTGCCTGCACGGCATTTACCGGCGGGTGCAATCTACGCTGCCCCTTCTGTCATAATGCCCTGTTAGTTACAGAGCTGGATTCCTCTGCCACCATACAGGAAGAAGAAATCCTTGCCTTCTTACAGAAGCGGCAGGGATTATTGGATGGCATTGCCATTACCGGAGGCGAGCCACTCCTCCAACCGGATATGCCAGCCTTCATCCAAAAGGTCAAAGACCTTGGTTTTCTGGTTAAGCTGGATACCAACGGTTGTTACCCAGAGGTGCTTAAGCAACTGGTAGAAGACAAGTTAGTGGATTATGTTGCAGTAGATATCAAGAACAGCATTGCAAAATATCCGGAAACCGTTGGTGTGCCGGACTTTGACACTACCCCGGTTTTGGAAACCGTTGCTTACCTGAAAACAGACCCGGTAGAATACGAATTCCGTACCACCATTGTAAAAGAATTCCATACGGAAGATGACATCCGTAGCATAGCGGACTGGATTGCCGGAAACGAACCTTATTTTCTGCAAAACTTCACCGACAGTGGCCATCTGATTGGTTCCAATCTGCATGAAGTCGGCAAAGCACAACTGGAACAGTTCTGTCAGATTGCCCAGGAAAAAGTGCCGCTTACAAAAATCAGAGGGGTTTAACTCGCCTTTTTTGTCTTTTTCAACAAAACACAATATCTAGTGCTTTTTCTGTTTGCAAGCTACAAAATCTTTGATATACTTATTCATGCAACTTAAAAAGGTTAGGAGAAAAAATCATGTATAGCGTAATTAAAAGAGACGGGAAAGTAGTTAACTTTACCCTGTCAAAAATTAAAGACGCCATCACACTGGCATTTGACGCATGTGACCGTCAGTATCACCCCGACACCATTGACTTCCTTGCGTTAAAGGTTACAGCAGACTTTGAGCCGAAAATTAAAGACGGCCAGATTGCGGTAGAAGACATCCAGGACTCTGTAGAATCCGTTCTGATTCGGGCAGGTTATGATGATGTTGCCAAAGCTTACATTCTCTACCGTAAGCAACGGGAAAAGCTGCGTAACTTAAATACCAGCATGCTGGACTACAAGAAGACCATCAATGACTATCTGCACATCAATGACTGGCGGGTAAAGGAAAACTCTACCGTTACCTATTCTGTTGGCGGACTGATTCTTTCCAACTCCGGCGCCATTACTGCCAACTATTGGCTGTCCGAAATCTATGACGACGAAATCGGAACCGCCCACCGTAATGCAGACATTCACATTCATGACCTTTCCATGCTGACCGGCTACTGCGCAGGATGGTCTTTAAAGCAGCTGATTCAGGAAGGCCTTGGCGGCGTACCGGGAAAGATTACCTCTTCTCCGGCATCCCACCTGTCCACCCTTTGCAATCAGATGGTAAACTTCCTTGGCATCATGCAGAATGAATGGGCCGGTGCCCAGGCATTCTCTTCCTTTGACACCTATCTTGCTCCGTTCGTAAAGGCAGATCATCTGGACTACAAGGAAGTAAAACAGTGCATCCAGTCCTTCATCTACGGTGTCAACACGCCGTCCAGATGGGGTACACAGTCTCCGTTCACCAACATTACACTGGACTGGGTTGTTCCGAATGACCTTGCCGAACTGAACGCCATTGTTGGCGGCAAGGAAATGGACTTCAAGTACAAAGACTGCAAGCCGGAAATGGATATGATTAACAAAGCCTTCATTGAAATCATGATTGAAGGTGACGCCAACGGCCGCGGTTTCCAGTACCCAATTCCAACCTATTCCATTACAAAGAACTTTGACTGGTCTGAAACCGAAAACAACAAGCTGCTCTTTGAAATGACAGCCAAGTACGGCACCCCGTACTTCTCCAACTATATTAACTCTGACATGGAACCGTCTGACGTTCGTTCCATGTGCTGCCGTCTCCGTCTGGACCTGCGGGAACTGCGGAAGAAATCCGGTGGTTTCTTCGGCTCCGGCGAAAGCACCGGTTCTGTCGGCGTAGTTACTATTAACATGCCGCGGATTGGCTACCTCGCCAAAGACGAAGCCGATTTCTTTGCCCGTCTGGACAAGCTGATGGACATTGCGGCCCGCTCCCTGAAGGTAAAGCGTACCGTTATTACCAAGCTGCTGGACAACGGCCTGTATCCGTACACCAAGCGTTATCTTGGCACCTTCAACAACCACTTCTCCACCATTGGACTGGTTGGCATGAACGAAGCCTGCCTGAACGCCAACTGGATCCGCAAGGATCTGACCTCCGAAGAAGGTCAGATTTTCACCAAGAAAGTGCTGAACCACATGCGGGAACGCCTTTCCGACTATCAGGAAGAATACGGTGACCTTTACAACCTGGAAGCCACTCCGGCAGAATCCACCTCGTATCGTCTGGCCAAGCATGACCTGCAGCGGTACCCGGATATCATCACTGCTGCCAAGACAGATGGCGACACCCCGTATTACACCAACTCTTCCCACCTTCCGGTCGGCTTTACTGACGACATTTTCTCTGCCCTGGACATTCAGGATGACCTCCAGACCCTGTACACCTCCGGTACCGTATTCCACGCGTTCCTTGGAGAAAAGCTTCCGGACTGGCAGTCCACCGCTACCCTGGTCAGAAAAATTGCAGAAAACTACAAGCTGCCGTATTACACCATGTCTCCTACGTACTCTGTATGTAAGAACCATGGCTATCTTGCCGGCGAGGTAGCAATTTGCCCAGAATGCGGAGAGCACACCGAAATTTACTCCAGAATTACCGGTTATTACCGTCCGGTACAGAACTGGAATGACGGTAAGACACAGGAATTCAAAGACAGAAAGACCTATGACCTTGCCCATTCCCATCTGAGCCACGAAGTTTGCGGTTGCACCGTCAGCCAGGTTCCGAATCCGGCCGATACAGTAGCAGAAAAAGACGCAGTTTATCTGTTTACCACAGAAACCTGCCCGAACTGTAAAATTGCAAAAGCAACCATGGAAAAAGTCGGCTTTGCTTATGAAAACGTAAATGCTTATGAGCACGAAGATATGGCAGAGCAGTACGGTGTCCGTCAGGCTCCAACGCTGGTTGTAGTCAAAGATGGTCAGGTTTCCAAATATGCCGGTGTTTCCGAAATCAAGAGAATGTTGAACGTATGATTTATGATATTATTGTGGTTGGCAGCGGCCCTGCGGGGCTGACTGCCGCCCTTTATGCCGGCCGGGCCGACAAGTCCGTGTTGGTAATTGAAAAAGGCGCTTTCGGCGGACAGATTACCCTGTCCCCGAAAGTAGAAAATATTCCCGGGTTTACCGTTTTATCCGGGAATGAATTTGCAGATAAAATGGTAGAACAGGTGCTGGCCCAGGGCGCCGATTTTGAATCGGAAGAAGTCCTGGAAATCCAGGATAATGGCGCAACCAAAGTAGTGCGGACCGACTTCGGTACGCACGAAGGAAAAGCCGTTATTCTTGCCACCGGCGCACGGCACCGCACCCTTGGTCTTCCCGGAGAAGAAGCCCTGATTGGAAACGGCATTTCGTTCTGTGCCGTTTGTGACGGCGCCTTTTTCAAGAACAAGGTGGTCGGTGTGGTCGGCGGCGGCAACTCAGCACTGCAGGAAGCTCTTCTGCTGGCGGATCTGGCCGCCAAGGTTTATGTTATTCAGGATCTGGAAAGCTTAACCGGAGAGCAAAAGCTGCAGGACCTGCTCCGTGCCAAGCCGAACGTAGAAATTATTACCGGTACTCTGGTAACTGGTTATCTTGGCTCTTCCGCATTGGAAGGCGTCCGGATCCGGAACCAGAAGAGCGGTGCAGAAGAAGACCTTACCTTAGATGGCCTGTTCCTTGCTGTTGGCATGGTCCCGCAGAATGAAGCGTTCCGCAATGTTGCAACGCTGAATGACTACGGATACGTTGACGCAGACGAATCCTGTCTGACCGGAACAGATGGCATCTTTGTTGCCGGCGACTGCCGCAGCAAATCTATTCGTCAGGTTACAACTGCTACATCTGATGGTGCCATTGCCGCTTTAGCGGCCTGCCGTTACTTAGATGACTAAAAAAGAAAAGGCTTTGACCGCAACAAGTCAGAGCCTTTTTTATTTGTTCGGTTTTTGTAAAAGCAGTATTGTTGGTTTGTCCATAGGATAAAACTCTGATTCATGTTAAAATGAGGAGTAAAATATTTTTAGGAGGTTTATATAATGAATCAAAAATCGCCTTCCAAGGCGAAAAAGGTTTGGAAAGGAATCGGAATTGCAGTAGCCGTTATTCTAGGCGTTGTGCTTATTATTTTTGCGGTTTTGCTGATTTCGGAATACCGACCCAAAGACACGGAGACCCTGGAGGTAGATGGCACTTCCACCAAGACACTGGCACCCGGAGACAGCATGAGCATCATGACTTGGAATACCGGATATGCCGGACTGGGAGAAAACGCAGACTTCTTCATGGACGGCGGCACCAATGTCATGAGCGAAGATGAAGAAGGCGTTCGCACCAACATTGCCGGCATTACCAGCCTACTGAAGGAAACAGACCCGGACGTTGTTTTCCTGCAGGAAGTAGACCGCAACTCCAAGCGTACCTATCACATTGATGAGCTGAAGGAATACGAAGATGCTCTGCCGGGATATCAGGCCGTACATGCGTTGAATTACAAGGCACTGTACGTTCCATATCCGCTGAAGCCAACCACCATTGGACGGGTTACTTCCGGCATTGCCACACTGTCTTCTTATGAGCTGTCCAGTGCGGAACGGATTGCCCTTCCGTGCTCCTTCTCCTGGCCGGTCAGCGCCTTTAACCTGAAGCGTTGCCTGCTGGTCAGCCGCGTTAAGCTGGAAGGAACCGACAAGGAACTGGTTTTGGTTAACCTGCATCTGGAAGCCTATGATGATGGTGAAGGAAAAATTGCGCAGACCAAGCAGCTGAAAGAGCTGTTGGAATCTGAAGCCAAGAAAGGCAATTACGTTATTGCCGGCGGTGACTTCAACCAATCCTTCTCCAACTTTGACAACCGTGACTACCCGCTGGTAGATGAAAGCTACTGGGCCCCGGGCCAGTTAGACACCTCCGAGTTTGACGAAACACTCCGTTTTGTTGCGGACAACTCGGTTCCATCCTGCCGTTCTCTGGACAAGCCACTTGCCACAGCAGAAGACAAAGATCCAAGTGTATTCCAATACTACATGATTGACGGATTTATTATTTCCAACAATCTGAAGGTTAACAATTTGGAAACCATTGATGCCGGATTTAAGTATTCCGACCACAACCCAATGTTACTGAATGTAACCTTAGAAAAATAAGCAAAAAAACAGCCGGACCGGCTCCCTTCTGGGAACGGCCCGGCTATTTTTTATTCTGCGGTACGGGACTGCTCTTTGGCATCTGCGGTTAAAATCAGAAGGGCCTTCTTTAAGTCAGAAAGAGCCGTATTCGGATTGGGCAGTTTAATTGCCAAATAGGGCTTGGCGCCGGCGTTGACCATAATGCGGCCGCGCATGTCACCGGACAATCTGGCTGCGCCGTGCATGTCCAGATTGTCCCAGTAAAGCAACAGCTGGTCATTTCTCTGGGCAATTTCATAAATGCCAAGGGCGGCCGCCTGGTTGCGCAGCAGCGCCACCTCCACTAAGCCTTCTACGGCTGGTGGCGGATCTCCGAAGCGGTCAATCAGTTCGTCTATTACGTCCGAAGCGTCATCCATGTTTCGGATATCCGCAATCCGGCGATACATGCTTAAGCGGTTCGGAATGGACTCTATGTAATTCTCCGGAATATGGGCATCAATTTGCAGGTCTACCAGGCATTCCTTGGTTTCCTTCGGCTTGTCCATTCCGGCTTTTTCCCCTTCAATGGCTTCCGAAAGCAGCTTCATGTACATATCATAGCCAACAGCTTCCATGTGGCCGTGCTGCTGCGCCCCCAGCAAATTACCAGCGCCGCGTAGTTCCAGATCCCGCATGGCAATTTTAAAACCGGAGCCAAACTCGGTATATTCGCGGATGGCGGACAGGCGGCGCTGCGCAATGTCGGTCAGCTCCCGCCCACCGCTGTACGTAAAGTAGGCGGTGGCGCGCCGGCTGGACCGGCCAATCCGGCCGCGGATTTGATGCAGCTGGGACAACCCGTAATGGTCTGCATGCTCCACAATCAGGGTGTTGACGTTCGGCACGTCAACGCCGGTTTCAATGATGGTAGTGCAGACCAAAACGTCTATTTTCCCGTCCATCAAATCCGCCCAGATATCGGAAAGCTCTTCTTCGCTCATTTTGCCGTGGGCTACGGCAACGCGGGCGTCCGGCACCCATTCTTTTATTTTTGCGGCAACGTGCAGGATTCCCTCCACGTTGTTGTATAAGTAATACACCTGCCCACCACGGCGAAGCTCCCGCTCTATGGCCTGGGCCAGCAGGCCCGGGTCATATTCCAGCACATAGGTCTGAATGGGGTGCCGGTCCAGCGGTGCCTCCTCCATAATAGACATATCCCGAATACCGGACATGGCCATATTCAGCGTTCTTGGAATAGGCGTAGCCGACAACGTCAGTACGTCTACATTCTGAAACCGCTGTTTCATTTTTTCTTTTTGGGCTACGCCGAAGCGCTGTTCTTCATCTACAATCAGCAGCCCTAAATCCCGAAATTCCACATCTGCAGAAATCAACCGATGAGTACCAACAACAATATCCACTTCGCCCCGGCGAAGATCCGTTAAAATCCGTTTCTGTTCCGTAGCGCTCCGGAACCGGGACAGCATTTCAATTTTGACTGGGAAGTCATCAAAGCGTTGCAGCAGCGTATTGTAATGCTGATATGCCAGAATGGTGGTCGGCACCAGCAAGGCACACTGCTTTCCATCTGCAATGCATTTAAATGCAGCACGGAGGGCCACTTCGGTTTTGCCGAAGCCTACATCGCCACAAAGCAAGCGGTCCATTGGGTACGGCTGTTCCATGTCATGCTTAATTTCCTGGATGCAGCGCAGTTGGTCTTCCGTTTCCTCATACTCAAATTTGCGGTCAAAGTCGGCGTGCAGATCCATGTCGGGGGAAAAGGCGTATCCCGGTGTGGCTAGTCGCTTGGCGTACAATTGTGTCAGCTCTTTGGCCATGTCTGCTACGGCCGCCCGAACCCTGGCACGGGATTTTTCCCAATCCTTGGATCCCAGGCGATTCAGCTTTACATTCTTGCCGTCCTCCTTCGGACCAATATACTTGGAAATCAGGTCCAGCTGGGTAACGGGGACATAAAGAACATCACCCTTAGCGTAGCTTAGTTTCAGGTAGTCCTTGGTAATACCGGCCACCTTTAAGTTTTCAATGCCCTGGAACACGCCGATTCCGTGAATGGCGTGTACCACTGCATCGCCTTTGTGCAGCTCATCCAGGCTGTGGAATACATTTTTGGCTTTGGCACTGTGGGTACGGCGGCGGGTCCCGGCGGACAAATTTCCGCGGGTAATCAAATAAAAGCCGGCCGCTTTTAAAGTAATACCTGCGGAGAATTGATTCACAATTACCGAAATAACCCCTTTAGGAAATTGATTCGGCACCAACGCATAATAAACGGCTTTTTCCCCGCGGTCCTCTAAATCTTCCGCCAGGGACTTGGCCGCCTTTTCCGTTCCGGCTGCCACAACAATGGTGGACTGTTTCCTGTCCGATGGGAAACAGTCCGATAAAAGACTGGTAACGGAGCCGTTCCAAGCCGGCGTCTGGCCTAAGGAAAGGCTGTATAACTCTTTAATGGGAATATCAAAGCTACCGCGGGCAAAGTTGTCTAAATAAATTAAGTCCGCATGCTTGTAATCTTCACAAAGCTGATCAAAGTCAATACCAAAGGTGCCTAGGGGTTTACAAAGTTCTCCTAGTTCCAAGGCGTCCTTATATTCTTCTTTTTGCAACTTGGCAGCGCCTTTGACCCGTTCTTTTACGCCGGCACTTTCTGCAACCACCAAGATATCTCCTTCCCGAAGATATCCTAACGGGGTCAGAGCATCCGGATGAAGCAGATTCAGGTACTTGTCAAGGCAGAGCTCATGGCCGCCTCTTAACAGGTCTGCGTCCCGCTGTAGCTTGCTTTTTACTTGGTCTGCATTCTTACTTCTGACTTTTTTGGCAATTTGCTCCAGTTCTTCCGCCAATTGGTCCGGCTGGTCGGCAATCAATTCCGTGGATGGGGTAATTAAAACGGAGTCCACCAGGTCCGTACGGCGTTGGGTTTCTACTTCAAACTCTGCAATGGTGTCTACCGTGTCTCCCCAAAGTTCCATTCGGAGGGGTAATTCCCGCTCCGGCGGAAAGAAGTCCACAATACCGCCACGGGCAGCAAACTGCCCCTTCCCTTCTACCTCTTCAGAGCGGGTGTATCCGGCAGAAACCAGAGAAACCAGTAAGTCATCCAGATTGACTGTGTCCCCGCCGGACAGGCGGAAGATGCGTTGCTGCAAAGTGGCCGCCGGAATTGTCTTTTGCACGGCTGCTTCTGCCGAAAGCAATAACACCTTTGTCTGCCCCAGAATCCAGGAGCAAAGAGCGCCCATGCGCCGTTGCTCATAGTCTTTACTGCGAATCTGCTCTGAAATAAAAGACAGATCTTTGGCCGGGCATACCACCGCCGAAGTGCCAAAAGAGCGAAGATCTTCTGCCATTTTATCGGCAGAAGCTTCATCCGGCACCAGGACCATGATCCGGCGGCCGGTATCCTCTGACAAGCCATGCAGTAACAGGGCTTTTTGGATATGCAACGCCCCCAGGATGCCAAAGGGAAAAAAGTTTCCTTTCACATCCTGTAAAATGGACTGATAGTCCCCATTACTTTTTAAAATTTGGGAAAAGCCTGACATAATTCACCTCAGGAAAAGGGTATTGCCCCCACCGGGCTTCGGTGGGGGTGTCATTATTTGTTTAGTTGTGGCGGTTCATGGCCTCCTGAATGTTGTTATCCACAATCAGTTCCGCACTGTCTATAGCGGCGGCAAAGGCCTGTTCCATTTGCTTCATTTCCTCTGCGGAAAAATGTCCCAGGACAAAATCCGCAAGGTCAAAAGCCGGATTGTCCCGGTCTCCGACGCCGATGCGAATGCGGGGAAATTGCTCTGAACCCAAATGGGAAATGATACTTTTTAAGCCGTTGTGTCCACCGGCAGAACCGCTACGGCGAATCCGCAATTTCCCCGGTGCCAGGTTAATGTCATCTGAAATGATAATGACCTGCTCCGGTGGAATCTTGTAGAAATGGGCAGCTTCTCCAACCGCCTGGCCACTGTTGTTCATGAACGTAGTGGGCTTCATCAGCAGACACTTTTGTCCATGAATGACACAACTTGCAACTTGGCTATGAAACTTTTCCTTGTCAAAGCAGACATGGTATTTGTCAGCCAGTTGATCCATACAGAGCCACCCGGCATTGTGACGGGTTGTTTCATATGCCGCGCCCGGATTTCCGAGCCCTGCAATCAAATACATAGTGTTCTTCCTTATTTCATATTCTTGTAAGGTTTCTTTTTGGTAACCCAGTCTTCTTTATTGCTCTGCCGTGCACGGCCAATGGCCAGAGCGTTAGCAGGTACGTCTTCCGTAACTGTGGTTCCGGCAGCGGTGAAGGCGTAATCTCCAACGGTAACCGGGGCCACCAGATTGGTGTTACAGCCAATGAAGGCATTGTCTCCAATGGTGGTACGGTGTTTGTTCTTTCCGTCATAGTTTACGGTTAACGAGCCACATCCAAAGTTACAGTTTTTGCCGACATCAGAGTCTCCGACATAGGTCAGGTGGGACACCTTGGTGCCCGCTCCAATGGTAGAATTCTTCAATTCTGTGTAGTTTCCGGCATGCATGCCTTCACCCAAATGGCAATTCGGGCGCACGTGGTTAAACGGTCCAAGGTCAATGCGGTCTTCGGCAACAGACTGTTCAAACATAACATTGTTCAGTTTGGCACCGTCTCCAATAGTACTGTCAATAATCAACGTGTTGGGGCCTAAGACGCAATTGCTTCCAATTTTGGTTTTGCCCTTCAAAATGGTGTTTGGCAGAATCTGCGTTTCGTTTCCGATTTCCACGTCCTTGCCGATAATAATGCCATCCAGAACCGGAATATCTACACCATTTGCCAAGTGCTGGTACAGCACTTTCTTTCTGGCAATGTCATTCAGTTCCAGCAGCTGAATGCGGTCATTGGCGCTCATGCCAATCTGCGAGTTAGCGGTAACATAAACGCCGGCACGCTTTCCTGCCTGCTTCAGAACATAAATGGTATCTGTCAGATAATACTCGTGTGCGGCATTTTCCGGTGTAATTTCCTTTAAAGAGGCCTGCAAATCTGCAACACGGAACCACATGGCTCCGGAGTTAACTTCGGTAATAACGGCTTCGGCGGCGCTGGCGTCCTTTTGTTCTACAATCCGTTCCAAAGCCCCGTCTGCGGTACGGACAATGCGTCCGTATCCGGTCGGGTTTGGAATGTCTGCGGCAATGACCGTAACGGCATTGCCCTGCTCTTCGTGTTCCTTCAGAGCTCCTAAAATGGTGTCAGCATCCATAAACGGAGCGTCTCCGTTTAAAATCAGCACATTGTCTGCACCGGAGTCCGCCAGGAAGGCCTCCGCCTGCATAACGGCGTGGCCGGTGCCCAGACGTTCTTTCTGCCAGGCAATGCTGCAGCGGTCTCCGACATAAGCTTCCAGCTGTTCTCCGAAGTGGCCTACAATTAAGCACGTCCGGTCAATGCCGGCTGCCGCCGTAGCGTCTAAAATCCAGTCAATCATAGGCTGGAATAATACTTCTGCCAAAACCTTCGGTTTATTCGATTTCATCCGTTTTCCTTCGCCTGCGGCAAGGATAATGGCTGCGTTTTGATTCATATAACCCCTTAAACTCCTTTTATAATAGTGTACCAAAAAGTGGAATTCCCCAGGACAATACAGCCTGTACCAGCAGGCCTAACAGCAGGGTCCACCCGGAAGCACCGCCGTGCTTCTTTAAGAATGCATTTTGCTCTTCTTCCGAAGAAATGGTTTCCTTGGCTTTTTTCAGTAACTTATCACAATGTAAGCGATAAATGTAGTTGGCAAACAATCCCATTAATAGGGAAACCAGCAGAACAATGTAAGAATTGATATTTAACACGGTCATGGCAGTACCGTATTTCTTCTGATACTTTTCAGCCAGTGCGGTGCCATCCTTTTCCGCCTGTGCTTCATCTGCGCTGCCTGCATTGCTCATAAGGTAAGAAGAAATATCTTGGCTGTATTCCATATAATACTGGCCGATTTGCTTGGCAAAGCAAATTGGCAGAATGGAAATCAGAACCACCATGGCAATGCCAACGGTGTACATTTTCCGATAAAAGGCCCAGATAACCGGGAAGAAACAGGCAGCCCAGTTCCAGCTGGTTTTCCGGCCACTTTCCTGCATGGCAAAGAAACGGGGTAAATACCGCTCTTTGTTCTTCTGTACAACTTTTCCGTATTCTTCTACGGTGTAATCCCCCAGCTTTTCCTTCGGGCCAATGACCCGATAGGTCGGGTGAAATTCTCCGTTTGCGCCGGTAGTATAACTGCGGATTCCACCATATTCCGTAGAGCCGAATGGATTTTGGTTTTGATCCAGCTGTTCTTTAACTTCTTTCAGGGTCTTTTCCAATTCCTGCTGGTCCGCTTTTTGTTTTTCCCACTCCGGAGAAGTCCAAGAGAACCCGGTATCATGCTGATCCGCATGAACACAGGCACCGTATTGGTTCCAGCAACTGCGATGCATGGGAGTACCGCAGTCCGGGCATACTACAATGTCATCCCCGTCCTGAAAACGTTGATGACAATAATCACATTCCATACCGATATAATTCATAAGGCTACTCCTGTCAATGAATTTGTCTTATTATACTCTCCTATACCTTAAAATACAATGAAGGCACCCTTTACTTTCCTTACCGGCTTATACTATAATAGCTTGACTAAACTGACAAAAAAGGATTGATTTTTCGTGCTGATTTACGAAGAGCTTCGGTTACAGCTTACCGAAAACGACCAGGCCTTAAAAGACCTGAAGGAAGCCATCGGTTATGATCAGATGACCGCCGAAGTAAAAGACCTGGAAGCACAGACAGCCGCAGACGGCTTTTGGGATGACATTGCCGCCTCTCAGGTAGTCCTGCAGCGGACCAGCAGACTGAAAAATAAAATTGCCGCTTATGACAAATTAAACGGTCTTTATGAAGATACGTTAACCATGATTGAACTGGCAGACGAAGAAGGGGACGAAAGCCTTGCTGACGAATGCCGTCAGGGCGTAGAAGACTTCAAAAAAGATCTGGACGCCATGACCCTGTCCACCCTGCTTTCCGGAGAATATGATGACCACAACGCCCTGCTGACCTTCCACGCCGGCGCTGGCGGCACGGAAGCACAGGACTGGGCACAGATGCTCTTCCGTATGTACACCCGCTGGGCGGAACGCCACGGATTCAAGGTTACCACCTTAGACTATCTTGACGGGGACGAAGCCGGCTTGAAATCCGCCACCATCTTAATTGAAGGCGAAAACGCATACGGCTACTTAAAATCCGAAACGGGCGTACATCGCCTGGTGCGGGTGTCTCCGTTTGACTCCCAGGGACGTCGGCAAACCTCTTTTGCCTCCGTGGAAGTCATGCCGGAAATTGACGACACCATTGAAGTAGATCTTCGTCCGGAAGACATTGAAATGGAAGTGTACCGTGCCTCTGGCGCCGGCGGACAGAAGGTTAACAAAACTTCCTCTGCCGTTCGTCTGATTCACAAGCCCACCGGCATTGTGGTTTCCTGCCAGGTAGAACGGTCTCAGCATCAAAACCGTGAAGTTTGTATGCGCATGCTGAAATCCAAGCTGATTGAAATCAAAGAGCGGGAACACCTGGACAAGATTGAAGACATTAAAGGGGACCAGATGCAGATTGGCTGGGGCTCCCAAATCCGTTCCTACGTATTCATGCCGTACACATTGGCAAAGGACACCAGAACCGGCTATGAAATGGGCAACATTACCGCCGTCATGGACGGTGACCTGGACGGCTTCATTTATGCCTACCTGAAAATGAAGTCCCTGGAGCAATTCTCTTAACTACTGTCTTGCCCGGGCGAGTTAGTTATTTTTAAATTGTTTGTGCTTTGTATATTTTGGTGGTAGTGCTCCGCTTTTTTGCTACTATTGGCTGCGGAACCATTTGCCCCAAAGTCTTAAGTGCTATTCAAACGAAAATACTATGTGGCACTACCGTGGGGAATGCAAAAAAGCGGAGTACCACCACAGGTAACATAGTAATTTTCTTGACAAGTAACGCGGGAAATCAGTATAATGATTCCCGCGTATTGTATCAAATACCAATCCTTGCTCTCTGGGAAACAGAGGGCCAAAGCCCAAAAGGAGGTGCTTATAATGGCAAAAGAGTATGAAATCATGTTGGTTTTCTCCGTAAAAGACGGCGAAGAAGCAGCTAAGGAATTACTCGGTAAGTTCACTGCTCTGATTGAGAAGCACGGCACATTAGGCGAAATTGATGAGTGGGGTAAGCGCAAAATGGCTTACGCTATTCAGGATGAACCGGATGGCTACTATGCTGTTGTCAATTACAGTGCTGAACCGGATTTCCCGGTTGAACTGGAACGCAGACTTACCATCACCGAAGGTGTTCTCAGATTCCTTAACATTGCAAAGTAAGATAGGAGGAACTTCTTATGCTTAACTGCGCAATCATCATGGGCCGCTTAACAGCGGACCCGGAACTTCGTACCACACCGAACGGAATCAGCGTAACCAGCTTTTCCGTAGCCGTAGACCGTTCTTACCAGAAAGCTGGTGCTGAACGGCAGACTGACTTCATTAATGTTGTTGCCTGGCGGCAGACCGCGGAATTTGTTTCTCGGTATTTCCACAAAGGCAGCATGATTGCAGTTCAGGGTTCCATTCAGACCCGGAATTATGAAGACAGAAACGGTAACAAGCGCACTGCTGTTGAAATTATTGCAGACAATGTCAGCTTCTGCGGATCCAAAGCAGAATCCGGCACTGGCGCTGCTCCGGTTGCTCAGGCAACACCAGCCGCACCGGCAGCACCTGCATTCTCTACCGCAGGCGCAGATGACTTCTCATCTATGGATGTGGATGACGAACTTCCGTTCTAACACCCCAAAATTTTTACAAGGAGGAAAAGACCAACATGGCATACGATAGAAATCGTGGAGGCAGACGTTCTCGCAGAAAAGTTTGTGCTTTCTGCGTAGACAAAGTAGAAAAGATTGACTACAAAGACACTGCCCGTCTTCGCAAGTTCACTTCTGACAGAGCCAAGATCCTGCCACGCAGAGCTACCGGCACTTGCGCTTATCATCAGCGCGAACTGACCACCGCTATCAAGCGTGCAAGACACGTTGCTCTTCTTCCGTACACTGCTGACTAATTGTCTCCAGCCTGCGGAAAGCAGAACAAACTTAGAATGACAAGACCCCGTTGCAAAAGCAACGGGGTCTTTTTTCTTTTGTATTGGATTTTTACTGCGTTCAACACACCCTACTTGTTAACATGACGGGATTGCAGATACGGGAAACCGACTGCAATCAGGCTGTATAACAGTTGGAATGCAACCACAAGATAGTCTGTCAGGTAGCTTGGACCATTGATGGCAATTAATACTACACTGAGAATGACTGCCAGTACAGAGTAGACAATAGCCATAACACGGTTGGTAAAGATGCCGTCATACAGACGCCGTGCTTCATAAACGGTGCGCAGGGAAGCTTCCAATGTGCCGTTATGAAGCAAGCCGCTACCGGCGGTTTTCTTTTCTTCACCCTGATACTTTTGGAACAAATCTCCGGAAACCGGGCTTAGGATTTTTACCGTGGCATTTGGCAGCTTGAAATAGTGGCTGATCATATCTTCGGTAATATTGCAATCTGTATTCCGCACCAAGAGCGTAATGCCGGCGCGGTCTGCGTTCCGCAGAGCCACCCGCATCCGCCGATCGGCGCGGTATTGGATAACAAACATGGCAGCAATCTTACCGGCAATGGCCAGATACATTACCTTCCGGCCATTGTGCGTATATTGCTGTTCAAAGGTTTCATCCGTAATTTCTACATTGTGGTTAATCAGTAAATCCCGGTTTCCGAACAGCACGCGGCGGCCGTGAATCCATGCGGACAGGCCGAGGCGTTCTTCATAGGCCAGGGTTTCTACCGGCGGGAGCAGATCCCGCTTTCCAAGAATGGTGTTTTCAAATACGCCGCTCAGCGGGTTCTGCGCCTCAATGGCCAGCGCCGCCGAATACAAAATGGCGTCATCAATCCGCATGTTGTGGAAGGTTTTAATACCAATAATACTAATGGATTCCTTGGGGAACAGTTCCGTGCTGTCAATGGCATACGCGTTCATTTCCGCGCTTTCCAGTACGGCGCGATGGCCAAGGATGGCAGAGCCCTTTTTACTAAAGGCTTTGTCTACCACATACAGGCCAACATTACTGGCCAGTGTAACAAAGCAGGGAACGCCGATGGCCAGTAACGCTACAAAGGTGTTAAACCCTGCGGTAACGCTACTGCGGAGTATCCCAAAAACAATGGCGGCAATAATAGAAACTGCCAGAATGGCCAGGGTTGGCCGGGAAACACTTTCATCTGCAGGATCATCAGCAAAAGAGCTTTCTACAAACCGTCTTGGCTTTTTAATTTTGGCACTGTAGGAAATGGCCGGATCTGCAATCAGTAACCCGCGGCCAATTTCAAAGGAGTCATCTTCATCTTCAATTAAATCAGAAGCATACAGTTGTGTTCCGCTGGTAACAAAGTCAAAGTTTCCTTTGGCTCTTTTCAGGGACAGATACCGAACCAGAGAAGTAAGGAACAGGCCCAGCGTTGCCGCCGCTGTGTACAAACTCATGCTTGGGGTACCGGTAGTAGACTGCACTGCTGCAATCAATTCTTCAATCAGCGTGAAAAAGACAACCAGGGTGGCAGCTCCGGCGGCGTTCATCCGTCCGTGGAAGAAGCCAAGCACGCCTTTCTGAAGTGTGCGTACGCCAAAGATACAGGAGATTAATAAAAGTCCTAAATTAATAAAGATAACCACCACGGCATTTGCGCCCAGGGAATCCAGTTTTCCTCCGGTAAGGATACTCAGGATTAAAGCAAACAGTAGGATACAGCCTTCCGCAATGGTGCTGGCACCCGCCCATTTGGCAGCGTGCTCCAGACCTTCTACAATACGGTCTTTATCCGATGCTTTCCGGTATTCGTCATCCAGATAATCCGAAGTAATGGAGCCATGGGAAACCCGTGGGCTTCTCCGTGGCGCCGCGGTAGAGAAGTCTTCATATTCCAGTTCATCTGGTCCCGCTTCTACTTCCGGTTCCTGCCCTAAATCTGGGTCCAATCGGAATTCTGCCACCTTCTGATTGCGTTTTTCGCGGAGTACTTCTTCCGCATTTTCTTCATCAATCTGCTCCGGTGGTGCTTCGCGGTCATCAAAGCCAACCAGTTTAATCTGGCCGTCTATTTCCACATCTTCATGTTCAATGGTTGGTGCATTGCCCTTGGCCACAATAGTCTGGTCAAAGGTATTTAGATCTGCGTCTGCCGCAATAATCGTTGGAATTGGCTCCAGGTCCGCTGTGTTGGCAAACTTGCTTTTCTTTACCAGGAAGCCCGGTCGTTCTACCGGTTCCGGTGCATCTCCTTGATGCAGTGCTTCATGTTCTGCGGTGGTTTCCAGCTTCTGCTGCTGACGGCGCAAAAAGCGTTCCCGGTATTTATCAGTGGCCATACCGCCACCGCTGTGTTCTACCTTTCCCTGCCGAATCTGATGCTGGATTTTGTCATTGTGAATCGGGTGAATGCCAACGGTTTTGTCAGCAAGGGCCCGCTTTTCATAACGTTGGTCTTCTTCGGTCCGATCATCCGCCAGCTCCATAATCATTTTCGGAGAATCCGGGTTTTCATCTACGCCCTTGGATAATTCCCCCTGCAGATGAAGGGTCTGGGACTTTGATTCCGGCTCTTCTGCTCCGGCAGCAGGAAACACGCGGGTCTTTTGCTGTGCATCTGCATCCGCAAACGTTTCTTTCCCGGTTACGTGCTGCACCGGCACCTCTTCCGGTTCCTCTTCTTCCGGATAGTCGTCTTCCGGTTCTTCTTCCACCATGCCGCCCTGCAGGAAGTCTTCCAGGGAGCGTCTCAAGCGCCCAAAAATACCTGGCTGCCGTTCTTCCGAATCATCTTCTTCCGGATAGTCCTCTTCCTCATACTCCGGTTCAAACTCCTCTGGCGAGTCAGTATATTCCGGTTCTTCGTACTCTTCTTCTGCATACACAGGCTCTTCGTATTCTTCTGCCGGTGCACTTGCGTCAGAAAAATACTGCTGTGGCTGTGGCGGTTCCGGCGAAGCTTCCGGTTCCTCTTCCACAAGATCTAAATCCAGAGGTGCGGTACGGGTATAATCTGCCCGGTGGTACTCTTTGACGTTTTGCTCTTTCATGATTTGGTCTACAAAAGCAACCGCATCCTGTTCTGCCGTATCGGGAAGGTCTTCTTCCTCTTCTTCCGGCAGATAAAGGTTATACTCTTCCCCGTGGAAGCTGTATTCATCATCGTCTTCTGTGGCAACGGATTCTTTTGGTTCCGGATAAGACGCAGGTACTGCGGCAGACGGATTTTCTGCCAACAATTCATCTATTTCATCCATGGACCAGCCTGCGCGAGCAACGGGTTCTCCGGTTGCTTTAGCGGTGGCGTTTGCCATGATTTCTGCCATAATTTCTTCTACGCTTAAATTGCGTTCATTGGCCATACCTGCACCTCCTTTATTTGGCTTTTAAGTTTAGGCGCTGCCGGGTAACTTCGTACATGACAATGCCCGCAGCAACCGAGGCATTCAGGGAATTAATGTGGCCCTGCAACGGCAGGGACAAAATGAAATCACATTTTTCCCGTACCAGGCGGCCCATGCCGGTTCCTTCGGAACCGACAACCAAGGCCATGGGCCCCTTGACGTCTGCCTGGCACCAGGTCTGTCCTTCCATGTCAGTGCCGTAAATCCAGACACCACGCTTTTTTAATTCGTCCATGGCAGACGGCAGGTTGCTGACGCGGGCAACCGGCAGGTACTCCAGTGCCCCGGCAGCGGTTTTGTCCACCGTATAATTCAAGGTTGCCGACCGGCGCTTCGGAACAATAACCCCGTGGGCCCCGGCACATTCGGCTGTCCGAATGATGGCGCCCAGGTTATGAGGATCCGCAATTTCATCGCAAAGAATAAAGAACGGATCTTCTCCGCGTTCCTCCGCGCGGGCAAACAAGTCATCTATAGTTGCATACTCATGCGCTGCAACCCGGGCAATTACGCCCTGATGATTGGCGTTGCCGCACATGTAGTCCAGCTTTTTGGTATCGGTTTCCTTAATCAGCACGCCGGCTTCCCGGCATAAGGCTGCAATTTTCCCCAAAGAGCCTTGCTTTTCCCCTCTGGCAAGGTACAGAGTATCTATGTTGCGGCCCGCCTTCAGGGCTTCCATAACCGGGTTGCGCCCAATAATCAGTTCATCCCGGATTTCTTTTTCATTCATTCTTGGCCTCCTGAAAAGTGCTAAAAACCCACTTTTAGTTAGCTGGATTATAACACTAATACTAGCTTTCTAGCAACATACTATTAATATATGGACGGACTCCATCGCCCGGAAAAAGGTGCATAAAATTCTGCATATGCCGAATAATTATGCAACAATAGGAAAACTTTTTGAATTTTTATTCGCTTTTTTCTTGACTTTCCCCTTTGGGGGACTATAATACATACAGAATTCATTCACAGGAGGATTTTTTCCATGGCAAAATTAGATAAATCCAAGATTAAAAAGGTAGTGCTGGCCTACTCCGGCGGACTGGACACTTCTATTATCATCCCTTGGTTAAAAGAAAACTATAATAATTGCGAAGTCATTGCTGTATCCGGCAACGTTGGGCAGGCAGACGAACTGGAAGGACTGGAAGAAAAAGCCCTTGCTACCGGCGCTTCCAAGCTTTACATTGAAGACCTGACAGACGAATTTGTAGACGACTTCATTATTCCGTGCGTTATGGCCGGAGCAAAGTATGAAGACTATCTTCTGGGAACCTCCTTCGCCAGACCGTTAATTGCCAAACGTCTGGCTGAAATTGCAAAAGCAGAAGGCGCTGACGCCATTTGTCACGGTTGCACCGGCAAGGGAAATGACCAGGTTCGGTTTGAACTGGCTCTGAAGACCTTTGCACCGGATCTTCCAATTATTGCTCCGTGGCGGGAATGGGACATCAAATCCCGTGACGAAGAAATTGACTACGCCGAAGCCCACCACATTCCGCTTCGGATTAACCGGGAAACCAACTACTCCAAGGACAAGAACCTCTGGCATCTGTCCCACGAAGGTCTGGATCTGGAAGATCCTGCCAACGAACCGCAGTATGAAAAGCCGGGCTTCCTGGAAATGGGCGTATCCCCGCTGCAGGCTCCGGATAAGCCAACCTACATTACTTTGGACTTTGAAGCCGGTCGTCCGGTTGCCCTGAACGGCGAAAAGATGTCCGCCAAAGAAATTGTTCTGAAGCTGAACGAAATCGGCGGTGCCAACGGCATCGGCCTGCTAGACATTGTAGAAAACCGTCTGGTTGGCATGAAGTCCCGTGGCGTATATGAAACCCCGGGCGGCACTATCCTGTATAAAGCCCTGAATGTACTGGAAACCATCTGCTTGGACAAATACACTGCTCATGAAAAGCAGAAGATGGCTGTTACCTTCGGCGAAGTAGTTTATAACGGCCAATGGTTCTCCCCGCTGCGGGAAGCTCTTTCCGCTTTTGTGGAAAAGGCAGAAGAACACTGCACCGGTACAGTTAAGCTGAAGCTGTATAAGGGCAACATCATCAACGCAGGCGTTACCTCTCCGTACAGCCTTTACTCCAGCGAAATGGCCACCTTTGATGAAGATGATGTTTATGATCAGGCAGATTCTGCCGGATTCATCAACCTCTTTGGTCTGCCAAACAAAGTACAGGCTCTGATGTTGCAGGGACTTGAAGAAAACAAGTAATTTCAGTAAACTGAACTACGTAATTTACCCTCCGGTAATTGCACCGGAGGGTTTCTTTTAAGGAGTGAACCACATGAAATTATGGACCGGACGCTTTAGCAAGGAAATTGCCAAAGAAACCAATGACTTTAACTCATCCATTCCTTTTGACCAGAGAATGTATAAAGAAGACATTACCGGTAGCATGGCGCATGCCACTATGTTAGGGGCGCAGGGAATTAACTCGCCCGAAGACACAGAAAAAATTCTGAGTGGCCTGCAGGGCATTTTAGAAGATATTGAAAGCGGCAAGCTGGCCATTGATCCGGAAGCGGAAGACATTCATACCTTCATTGAAGGGGAACTGACTGCCCGCATTGGAGATGCCGGCAAGCGACTGCATACTTCCCGTTCCCGGAATGACCAGGTTGCCTTGGATGACCGCCTGTTCGTCCGGAACCAATGTGATGCCCTGATTCCACAGCTGAAGGACTTAATTAAAGTGCTTTGCAAGAAAGCGGATGAATATTCTGAAGCCGTTATGCCAAGTTACACTCATTTGCAACGGGCACAGCCCATTGTGTTCGGCCATCATCTTCTGGCGTATGCGGAAATGTTCCTGCGGGACATTGACCGCTTACAGGACGCCAGAAAACGGATGAACGTGTGTCCCCTTGGTTCCGGCGCCCTGGCGGGCACAACCTATCCCATTGACCGCTATCAGACCGCAAAAATGCTCGGCTTTGACGGTCCGTGCAAGAACTCCCTGGACGGGGTTTCTGACCGTGACTGGGCCGTAGAATTTGCCGCTGCCCTGTCCCTGGTCATGGTGCATCTGTCCCGTTTCTCAGAAGAAATCTGCATGTGGTGCTCCTGGGAATTCAAGTTTATTGAACTGGATGACGCCTTCTCTACCGGCTCTTCCATTATGCCGCAGAAAAAGAACCCGGACATTGCCGAACTGGTTAGAGGCAAATCCGGTCGTGTCTTCGGTGACTTAACCACCCTGCTAACCATGATGAAAGGTCTGCCGCTGGCCTATAACAAGGATATGCAGGAAGACAAGGAAGCCATCTTTGATGCCTTTGACACCGTTAAGATGTGCCTGACCGCTTTCATTCCGATGATTGATACCATGACTGTTCTGACAGAAAACATGCGTAAGGCTGCCGCAGGAGGTTTCATTAACGCCACGGATTGTGCGGACTTCCTTGTTGGAAAAGGACTGCCCTTCCGGGATGCCTACAAGTGCACCGGGAATCTGGTTGCCCTGTGCATTCAGAAAGGCCTGACACTGGAAACCCTTCCTTTGGAAGAGTACAAAGCCGTCTGTGACCTCTTTGATGACGGTGTTTACGAAGCCATTAATCTGGAAAAATGTGTCCGTGACCGCACCTGTGTCGGCGCTCCCTGCCCGGACAATGTCCGCTCCCGCGCTGCGGAGATTTTAAACACACTGTAAGAAAACCGACTTTTTACGTGAAAAGTTGTGAAATTTTTGCAAATTTTGCAAATTGCTGATTGCACATTTTTTAACAATGTGGGATTATAAGTAACGGCGAACAGGCTTTTCCGGAGTACGGAAAAGTCTTTGCTAAATTTTTGTTTTAATAGGGGATGACAGAACATGTTGTTCAACATCTACGGCGGTTTCGGCGTATACCAGCTGTTAGCTTGGTGTGCCGTATTTGCCGGCCTCGTTCTTCTGAACGAGCTTGCTCGTCGCACAAAGTGGGGCGGGATTCTCTGCTTCTGTGTCGTTCCTGCCATTTTGACGGTTTACTTTATCGTCATTGCTGTTGCTGCAGCAAAAGGCCAGGACTGGGCACTCAACAACCAAACCTATCTGTATCAGAACGGTTGGTTCCATTACGCTAAGCTGTATGCAGCCACCATCGGTTGTATCGGCTTTATGTTCCTCAAGTACAAATGGGGCAAACTCGGCAAAGCCGAATGGTTTAAAGTATTCCCGTTTGTCATTGTTGCCATTAACATCCTGATTGCGGTTGGCTCTGACTTTGAGTCTGCCATCAAAGGCGGCCTGGAAGGCGGCTGGTGGTATTCCTCCGAAGAAGTTTGGATCTACGGCGGCTGGTGGAACTGGGTCAACGGTATTGCCGGTATCATCAACATCTTCTGTATGACCGGCTGGTGGGGCATCTACACTTCCAAAGGAAAGAAAGATATGCTCTGGCCTGACATGACCTGGTATTACATCCTTGCTTACGATGTATGGAACTTCGAATACACCTACCTGAACCTTCCTTCTCACAGCTGGTACTGCGGTCTTGCACTGCTCCTGGCTCCGACCTTTGCAAACCACTTCTGGAACAAGGGCGGCTGGATCCAGAACCGTGCCAACACCCTGGCTATCTGGTGCATGTTCGCTCAGGTATTCCCACTGTTCCAGACCAAGATTGTTCCGGTACTGACTTCTGTATATCCGGACGACTACGTAATGAGCGCAACCATGCCGACCTCTGCAGACCCAAGAATGCAGGGTATCATCGCTGTTCTTGCACTTGCCATTAACGTACTGGTACTGACCGCTATCATTAAGCGTTCTATTGAACAGAAGAAGAATCCGTACAAGAACGAAATCTTCACCGACCTGAAAGACTTCCAGGTTGCACTTGATAGAGCTGAATAAGTTTTGTCATCATCCTGAAAAGGAACTACAAAAGACCTCCGGAATACCGGAGGTCTTTTTTTGCTTCCAAATGGATGTTTTTCCAATGGTTAGTCCCACGCACTGGGGCCCCTGCATCTTGCAGGGGCCCTTTCCTAAACTTAGCCACTTATTCTGTTACTTCGGCGGCTTCTGCTTCTCTCTTTTGTACTACTTCGTTGTGAACCTCTTCCAATCTTTCCTTAGAAAGCTTGTATCCAAAGGTTAACAGAGCAAACATAATGAACAGTACAATAGCTGGAATCAAGGTGGATACGTCATACAGGCGTTCCAAAACCTGCGTATTTTGTCCGACATCTACTTTGCTTACGTCATAGCCAATCAGGGCAAGCAGCGCGGAAGAACCGGCGCCTGCAGCGGTCTGGCCAAGCTTTCTGGTGAAGGAGAAGAATGCGTAACTGGTACCCTCTTCCCGTCTGCCGGAAATCAGTTCCTGATAATCAATAACGTCCATAACCAGTGCCCAGACTTCCAATACCAGGAAGGTCTGGCCCATACCGCTGAAGAAGACAAGAACCAGGAAAACGTAGGGGTTCATGGCAAACGCCGTAAATTTCAGCAGATACATCAGCAGGTTAACCACTGCTGCGAAGCCCAAGCCAACGGCGCAGATTTCTTTCTTGCCGAACTTGCGGACCAGCTTGCCCATAACCGGCAGGAACATGGCCATTGGAAGGTACGTGCAAATGGTAACCAGACTGTAAAGACCGGGCTTACCGTAATAGTTCTTAAACAGATAGTTGTAATTGGTCTGCGTATACATCTGGAATGCAATCAGCAGCATGGATACTCCGCAAAGGGACAGGAACGGTTTGTTCTTCAACAGGAACTTAATGGTATGCCAAACGTTAAAGTCTTTCTGCTTCTGCTTTGGCGGAAGGGTAATCCGTTCTTTGGTGTTCTTAAAGTGAACATAGTAAATAACAATGGTCAATACCGCCAGAATCAGGACCGAATAAAAGACCTTCATCGGATCCAGTTTCTTTACGGCGGTGTCTCCTACCATAACGGTGGTATACACCAGCATAGGCATCAGAATCTGGGCCGGAAGTCCGCCAAGACCTGCGCCGACGGAACGCCACATGGAAAGCGAGGACCGCTCAATTTCGTCATCCGTAATAACAGAGGCCAGAGAGCCATACGGAATGTTGGTACCGGTATACATCATGCCGTAAAAGATGTAAGTAATATAGGCATATGCCAAGTACTGACCTTCCGTCCAAACAATGTTGGTGCCGAAAATATGATTGATCACCAGCGGCAAATCCGTAAACATGAAGACTGCCGAAATAGCCAACGGAATGGCTGCGCCCAGAATATACGGACGGAATCGGCCGTACCTGGTCGGTTTTCTGGAGTCTACAAACGCGCCCCACATGGGGTCATTAATTGCGTCCCAGATACGGGCAATCATAAAGAGGATTGCCACCTTACCCGGGTCAATTCCTAAGGTGTCGGTATAAAACACCTGCAGGAAGGATGAAATCAGGGCAAAGGTAAGAAGTCCGGCGGTATCTCCAAGAGCGTAGCCCACTCGGTCTTTCATCCCAATGCCATGGGTGGAAGAAGTTTCAGCCATAAATAAGCCCTCCGTTAATTTTTAAGCTCCAGGAACGCATCCTTAAACGAGCTTTCTTTTCTGATAAATACCGGGATTTCTCCCAGTTCGGCAGGCACGGTGACCGTCCCTCCTTGATATTCTTTCCCCGTCCAGAGATGAATCCATTCATCCTCCGGCAAATAAACCTGACGGTCCTTTGCTCCGGGGCGCAAAACCGGGCAGACCAGAATGTCCCGACCCAGTAAATATTCATAAGCTTCCGTATAAGCCAGTTCTTCGTCATAATAGAAGAACAGTGGTCTAACCATGCCGACTCCGGTTTCCGTGTTGTACTGACTCGCCTGGGAAAGGTACGGCTTCAGCTTCTTATGAATCTGGCTGTACTTTGCACCGTGGACCAGCACCTGTTCGCTTGCATCAAACTGCGCATTCAGATCCGGGTTCAAACCTTCATGTCCTCTTAACACGGGCGAGAAAGTGTTCATCTCCATCCAACGCATAAACAATTCTTCACTACGCTTTAAATTAAAGAAGGTGGTGTACCCGCCAATATCCGAGTGGGACAGGCCGAAGCCGCAGCAGGTAAGGGAAAGCATGGCCGGAATGACCGATGGCAGACCGAAGTCAATGGAGAAGTCTACGTGGTTGTCTCCGTTCCACATCATGGTGGAATACTTCGAGGTTTGGCTGTAACCGGCGCGGGTGAAGAACATAATTTCGCCTAGCTTGCCTGCCTCTTCAACGGCCTCCCGATTCAGCTTTGCCCAGCGGGCAGGCCAGGTATTATGAATTAATTCGGCGGACTCTCCGCTGTAAAGAACGGCATCAGTTGGCAGATATTCGCCGAAGTCCGCCATCCAGCCGGAGAAACCGAAGTCAATCATATTCTTCTTGATAATCTCCTTCAGCCAGTCATAGGCTTCCGGGTTGGTCAGGTCTACAATGGCCGCGGGGAAGGTGGTTATGGTTACATAATAATCCTTGCCCTCTTTGTCTTTAACGCAGTAGCCGTGCTTGCTTGCGTATTCATACAGCGGCTTTTCTACAGCCAGAAACGTATTGCAATAACCAAGAACCTTAATGCCCTTCGCATTCAGGTCTTTTATTTTTTCCTGCAGATCCGGATACAATTCACTGTCGTGTTCCCAGTTCCAGAACAGCTGCTTGCCGACAGCGGTTACCCGTCTGCCTTCCCAGTCCTGAATCCAGACGCCGTTGACAGCCATGCCATGATCCAATGCGGTTTGCACCTTTTGCATCATAACGTCTGTGCCGCCCTGCACACCTAGGATTTCCCCGTCATAAACCCAATCAGGGAGTTCCGGTTGGCGGCCCAGTATCAGGGTCAGTTCCGATAAAACATCTTCAAAGGTATTGCCGAAGCCAAGACAGAAATCCGCCACTTCGTCCACCGTAATCCGGTGTTCCTTGGTTCCGGTAAAATCAAACACGCTGCGCGCCGTGGTAAAGCTGTGGAAGAAATATTTCCGGGAGCTTAAAAACGTTGGCTGCGCATAATACGTTTCGTAGTTAGAGAATTTCTGCTTCCGTGTGGAATCTCGGAATCCAAAGACCTGTTTTACCAGCTTCTTGCCGACCTGCTTTGCGTTGATATGCTCGGCAACCCAGCAGTTTACCGTCTGACCACGCAGATCAAACTCCGAAAACAGTTCTCCGGTTCCGTAAACGTGTTCTTCTGGCACCGCCGGAAGGCAAATGGTCAGGCGGTTATAGTCCTCCAGGCCCTCTAGGTGTACAAACAAGCGATCCTCTTCCAGCCGGAATGTTGCTTTTCCGGGGCCGAGGTCTGCTGTCAAAATCTGGTCTTCCAGGTTTAGGTTCTGCAACGGCAGTTTTTCCGGGCGAGTTGCTTTTTCCTTGATTTTGAAAGAGCCGTGGCTCATGGAATAGGTATTGGTTCCATGGCCGAAAAGGAAGGGGCTTTCCCCCTCCTGAAATGAAAATACGCAGGAACCGTTCCGGCTTAAAACCACCGTGTTTTCCTGCGACAAAAAGTGAAGCATTTTACGCCTCCCGTCTTTTATTTTTTAACGAGTTTAAGCAATTGTTATCCTACCCCTATTTCCAGCACATTGTCAACAAACATAACAAAAAAGCTCAGATGGAATAAAACTTTTTGACAGAATTATTCCATCTGAGCAATTTATGAGTTATTTATCTGAATTGCTTATCTGACATAAGGTGTTACCACCCATTTAATACAGTTATCCTTTTTGTTTCCGAACACATCATAGCCCTTCAAAATGTCATTCAATGGAGCGCGGTGCGTCTGCAGCGGCTTCATGTTAATACGACCTTCTTGTATCAGACCAATCAGTTCCGGAAGCCGGTTGGCATTGACCAGTCCCATACTAATGGTAATGTTCTTAATCCACAGCTTGTTCATGGCCAGCTCCAGTGGTCCTTCAAATACGCCGATAACGGACACATTTCCGCCGGGGCGCACGGCATGGATTGCCATGTTGAAGGTGGGCGTGGTGCCGACTGCTTCAATGCAGACGTCTGCACCACGGCCCTCCGTCATGGCCAGCACTTCTTCCAGTGCGTCACAATGGAGCGGGTTCAGGCCAATGTCGGCATAGCCCTGTTCCACGGCAAAGTCCAACCGTGCCTGGTTAATATCAAAGGCAATAATTTTCTTGGGCCCCCACAGCTTTGCCGTGGCCATGGCGCACATGCCGACCGGGCCACAACCCGACACAAGGACCGTATCCCCCGGCTGAATGCGGCCGTTTTCGGCGCCCATATAGCCGGTGGAAAGAATATCTCCTACAAAAAGTACATCTTCATCCGTCAGACCGTCCGGGATAATGTGGCAGCCCAAGTTTGCATGTGGGACGCGAACATATTCTGCCTGGCATCCATCAATCCGGTATCCGAAAATCCAACTGCCGGTGTCACAATGGGAGTAGGTTCCGCGTTTACAATAAAAGCATTCTCCACATTGGGTAACACAAGAAACGGCGCATTGATCACCAACCTTGACGGTTCTAACGGCGGGGCCAACAGCCACTACTTCGCCGCAAAACTCATGACCGATGATCCTGGGGGCCTCAACTTCCGGCATTCCGCCGTGCCAAATATGGATGTCTGTTCCGCAAATAGTAGATGTGGTAACACGAACAATAGCGTCGTCTTCCACAAGCTGCGGAACCGGCACGTCATCCAGAGAAATCTGTTCCGGGCCGTGATAAACAAGTGCTTTCATGGTTTCTGGTAATGACATAAGTGAGTCTCCTTTCTTTCAACGTCTGGTTCTTTCCTTACAGTTGTGTTGCACAGCTGCCTTGCACTAGCAGCTGAAAACAAAAAGTCCTCCTCAGCCCCATTTTAACATGAGAAAAATAAAAGCCCACTTGGCAGAGTAACCCAAGTTGGACTTCCGTTTTTGATGTATTTGTCAATATTTAATCTATTTTGTTTGTATTTGTTAATTCCTTGCCGCGCCCACGGAAAAGGAAATTTGTCTTTTCTTCCAAAGTATACTACTATTAAATAGATCGTACTTTTGAAATGAACCGCAGGAGGAGTAGCATGAGCGCAGAAGAGAAAAAAGCCACGCAGGACACCATTCCGTTGGATTCCCTGGATCCCATTCCACCGGAAGAAAACCCGCTTCCTCCCCGGAGCAATTCAGAACCATCGCGTTTTGAATATAATGACATAACGTCAGATACAGAAGAACCGTTCCGGGACAGCAACTGGGAAGACCCCATGGAAGAAGACCTTGCAGAAGAACCTGAAGAAGATCAGGATGACGCTCCCGCACCGTTCCTGACCAGTAAAAACAAAAAGATTTTGGTGGTCATTCTGCTTCTGGTCGTCCTTTTGGGAATTATTGCCGGCATAGTGTTCAATCTGTACTCCCGTCACAAGTTCCATCTTCCGTCTACAGACCGGACCCGGGTTACCACGGAGTCTACCACGGAAGAAGAAACCACAGCCGCGCTTTGTCCGCACGGGCACCCCTATGAAAACGGTGCCGTTTGTGGCTGTCCTATTTGCATTCAGGAATATGGCAAGGACAGCAACTGCATTCTGGTTGCAGAGTACAAAAAAATCAGCATTATCTGCCCGCTCTGCCATCAGACCCAGAATTTTAACAACCTGTTTGTAGACCACGAAACCTGCTCCCGTTGCGGTGCCGTGGTGCAAAACAAAGACACTACAGAAAAGAAAACCGTCAATTGCAAGAGCTGCAACGCAGAAATTACCCTGTATCCCACCAGCAGCGGACTGCAGAATACGTTCGTTAAAATTAACGAAGTAGACTGGGCTTCCCAAAGCGTATATGACGTTACCGGGTCCGCCAAGACCATTCAGTATAATGGCACTACGTTCTTTTATTATCCGGACAGGACCGTGTCTTTGTCCGCACCCTGTACCTGCAAGAATGTACTAGGCGGCGGAAAATATCATGCGCTGTACCTGTACAACGGAGACACCCTAACGTCTGTCAGCGGCGGCACCACTCCATACTACAATGCTTCCACCGGCCAGTTTTATGTGCTGAATGGGAAGCAGGAGGCCGTCCTGGACGCCTCTGGCAATGAAGTCAAGAGCTTCAACCATACCAACTGCGCGGCAACCGCCAGCACTACTACAACACAATAAAAGCTTTTGTCATGATTTCACTGACTCGCCTGTGTCTGGCGAGTCAGTTTTTTTGCTTTTTACACGTGAGTAACGGCTCACCTACGCAATTTCTTTGCATTTCCTTACATCTGCAAAGTACTTAGACATTTGTAAAGATTTGTATCTTGTTTTTCTTTTCCGCACCCTTACAATTCCTTGTGAGGAGGGCTTTCCATGAAAATTCTGGGCATTATCCTGCTTGTTCTTTTAGGGCTGTTTGCACTTTATGTTTTGTTCATTTATGTCAACTCCCTGCTGATAGACACCACCAGAGAATATACAAAGTACAGCAGATATCATCATGCGTTATTTGCTTCCGGCGTCTTTCTTGCCGTTTACGGTGCAAGGGTTCGCCTGCAGGTTACCGGGACAGAAAAGCTACCGCAGGAAGGCCGCTTTTTAATTGTCGGGAACCATCGTTCCAAATACGACCCCATTTTGACCTGGTGGTTTTTCCGGAAAACGCAGTTGTCCTGTATCTCCAAAGAGAAGAATTTTCATATCCCGTTTTACGGCCCCATCATGCGCCGCATTCTGTTTCTGTCCATTGACAGAAGCAACCCGCGTGCCTCTATGCAGACACTGAATGAAGCGGCACAGCAAATCAAAGACAACCAGTGCAATGTGCTGGTTTATCCGGAAGGAACCCGCAGCATGGGAGACTACCAACTGCTGCCCTTCCATGACGGGGTTTTCAAAATTGCCAAAAAGGCAGGCGTTCCTATTGTTGTGCTGACAACCAAAGGAACAGAGCAGATTGCCAAGAACTATCCACTGCACCCAACCAGAGTACAACTGGACATTCTGGAAACCATTCCTGCTGATTTTGTCAAAGAGAACAGTACCCACGTTATCAGTGCAAGGGTACGGGAACGGATGCTTGCTGATTTAACAGATTATCCTGCCTCGCCCGAAACAGACACATCCACAAAGGAGGAGGACACCCCATGCTGAAGCAGCGCATTATAACAGCGGCCGTCATGACCATTGTTATTCTCCCGCTCCTCTGGTTTGCCTATCTTCCTTACCTGATGGAATCCGTTATGGCCGTTTTGGTGGTCATTGCCACTTATGAACTGTTTCATGCCTGCCTTGGAAAGATTGACTCCCCAAGAGACATGGCGGCACTTCTTCTGACCATTCTGATTGCCATCCTTTTCCAATTTGCCAAATTGCCACATTACGCCATTATCTTAGGCGTTTTCTGGGTGCTTGCCATTGGCATTTTTGCCTACTTCATGCCACGTATTTCCGCCTTCTCCATTTCCGGTTATCCGCAGGCCATCCTGCTCAGCCTGGTTACGGCTTTTTTCTTTAAGTCCGTTCCGGAGCTTTGCCATATGGAACATGGTAACTGGTACATTCTCCTCTGTCTTGCTACGAGCATCTCAACGGAAATGACGGGCTTCTTCGTAGGCAGAGCCCATGGTAAGCACAAATTAGCCCCAACGCTCAGTCCGAACAAATCCATTGAAGGTGCAGTTTCCGCCTGCATCCTTCCTCCCCTCTTTTTATCATTCGTCATTTTCATTCTGCAATTCACTTGTTTACTGACTGTGCGTTGGGGTTATCTCTTTTTGTATCTGATCCTGGGAACCGTGGTTACCCAGTTCGGCGATTTAGCCTTCAGTCTGATAAAACGAGCCACCGGCATCAAAGACTTCGGCAAAATTCTGCCGGGGCACGGTGGCATTTTGGACCGTTTTGATGCCCAATGCTTCCTGACTCCGTATACTTTTTTGTTTCTTACGGTAGCAAACGCGTTCATTATTTGGTAAAATGCATAAAACCTACGCGGGCAGACGCAAAATCTAGTGTTTCTGAGAGGCAGAAACACTATTGCTTCGTCAAAATATAACAGTTTATTCATAAAATTTCGCTGTTTTGTTAAAAGGTTCCGCGTTGGTTAAGTGCTATAATATTGCAAAGCATATGGCCTCTGCACACTATGCAGAGGCTCTTTTTGTAGGAGCGTGAAAAATTACATGAATGCCAAAAAACTGCTTTACGTCCTAAAGCGTATCCTTCTTGCCATTTTCACGGTCTGGGTGGTCATTACCATAACTTTCTTTGTTATGCGTGCTGTCCCCGGTGGACCATTTTCCGGCGAAAAGGCCATTACCGCCGCTGCGCAGGCCGCACTGGAAGAAAAATATGGTTTGGATAAACCGCTGTGGCAACAGTACGTCACCTATCTGAAGGACATTGTTCTTCACTTTGACTTTGGTCCGTCTTTAAAGCAGCGCGGCCGTGACGTCATTGACATTATTGGTGACGGTCTGAAAACCTCTGCCAGGCTGGGTATTATTGCCGCTGTGCTGGCTGCCATCATCGGTATTGTTTTAGGATCCATTGCGGCCTTGAAGCGGGGGTCCGTTCTGGACAACACCATTATGGTACTGACCACAGCATTCGTTTCCATGCCCTCCTTTATTATGGGGGCCCTGCTTCTGGTAGCCTTTTCGGTTAAACTTGGCTGGCTTCCAGCTAACGGGGCTGCAGATGGTGGCCTCATCCTACCAATCATTACCTTAATGCTGTACCCTATGGCCTACATTACGCGTCTGACGCGGTCGTCCATGCTGGACGTCTTCGGCCAGGATTACATCCGGACTGCCCGGGCCAAGGGCGTTCCGGAAAAACGGGTTATCTTCGGTCACGCACTGAAGAACTCCTTAATTCCGGTTATTACCTACTTTGGTCCTATGCTGGCTTACATTGTTACCGGCTCTCTGGTAGTAGAACAGATCTTTGCCGTACCGGGCATTGGCCGGGCCTTCATCAACAGCATTACCAACCGTGACTACCCCATGATCATGGGCACCACCATTATTCTGGCAGCCCTGATTGTTATCATGAATCTGTTATCCGACATCCTTTACAAAGTAGTGGATCCGCGGATCAAACTGGACTAAGGAGGCGGTAGTAACATGAGTCAACAAGAAAAACATAAAGTTCCTTTTAATATCCAGCAGGACGTCAGTCAATTCCTGCCGGCCACAGACGAAGAAAAAGCATATATGGTCCAAATGCGGCCATCCACCACATTCTTTAAAGACGGTTGCAAGCGCCTTCTGAAAAACAAGGTTGCCACTGTTGCCATGGTTATCATTGTTCTGATTACCTTAAGTTCTATCTTTATCCCGCTGTTTTGGCCCTATTCCTATGATGCCCAGTTGGGTGTTACTCCGGGTAAAGCAGTAGATGCTTCCTACAGCAACTTGGCCCCGTTTGAATACGGCTCTACAGAGCAAAAACGGATGGCCCAGGGGGAAAAAGTTTTTCCACACGTCTTCGGAACCGATTCCGCCGGACGTGACTACTTTATCCGTATTGTTTACGGCACGCGGATTTCTCTTGCCGTTGGCTTCTTTGCCAGTATCATTGTCTTGCTCATTGGCCTAGTGGTCGGTGCCGTTTCCGGATACGCCGGAGGCAAAGTAGACCTATTTATCATGCGCATTGTAGACATCATTTATTCCCTGCCTGACATGCTCATGATTATCCTGTTAGCTTCTGTATTCCGGGTTTCCTTAACCCCTAAAATAGAGGGAACCGCTTTAGCCGGAATCGGTGCCAATATCATCAGTTTGTTTGTGGTCTTTGCCCTTCTGTACTGGGTTTCCATGGCTCGTCTGGTACGTGGACAAATTCTTTCCCTGCGGGAACAGGAATATGTCCTGGCCGCCCAGACTGCCGGTGCCGGTGGTGCCTGGATTATCCGCAAGCACCTGATCCCGAACTGTATTTCCGTTATCATCATTTCCACGGCCTTACAGATTCCAAGTGCCATCTTTACGGAAAGCTACCTGTCCTTCCTTGGCCTGGGCGTTAACGCTCCTATGCCATCCCTCGGCTCCCTTGCTTCGGACGCCCTGAACGGACTCAGCTCTTATCCGTACCGACTGGTTATTCCGGCCATCGTTATCTCTTTAATTGTACTCAGTCTTAACCTGTTCGGAGACGGCCTGCGGGACGCCTTTGACCCGAAGCTGAATTCTTAAGGAGGTGCCGACTATGTTATTAGAAGTAAACAACCTGCATACCTCCTTCTTTACAGATGCAGGTGAAGTCAAAGCCGTCAACGGCGTTTCCTTCCAGCTGGACCACGGAAAGGTCCTTGGCATTGTAGGAGAATCCGGATCCGGTAAATCCGTTACCGCTTACTCCATCATGCAGATCTTGGCTTCCACCGGTAAAATCACCGAAGGCTCTATCAAACTGAATGGGGAAGAATTGGTCGGTGCCGGTGAAAAAGTCATGAAAAAGGTCCGGGGCAACAAAATTTCCATTATTTTCCAGGACCCCATGACCTCCTTAAACCCGACCTATACCATCGGCCATCAGTTAACCGAAGCCATCATGTTACATACGGATCGGGACAAGAAACAAGCCTATGACCGCGCAGTAGAAATGCTCCGTCTGGTTAACATCCCGGAACCGGAAAAGCGGATGAAGCAGTATCCACACGAACACTCCGGCGGTATGCGGCAGCGCATTATGATTGCCATGGCCCTTGCCTGTGAACCGGATATTCTGATTGCAGACGAACCCACCACGGCACTGGACGTTACCATCCAGGCGCAGATTCTGGAACTGATGAAGGACCTGCAAAAAGAGCTAGGCATGGCCATTATCATGATTACCCATGACCTTGGTGTTGTTGCCCAACTTTGCGATGAAGTCATTGTCATGTACGCCGGCGGTATCTGTGAACAAGGTACTGCAGACGAAATTTTCTATAATCCAAAGCATGAATACACCAAAGGGCTGCTTCGCTCCATTCCACGGTCCAATACCGCAGGGCAGCGGCTGAAGCCCATTAGCGGCACGCCCATTGACTTGCTGAATATGCCGGAAGGCTGTCCGTTCGCCCCTCGGTGTGACGCCGCCATGAAAATCTGCATTCACCAAATGCCACAATCCGAATTAATCAATCAGGATCATGCGGCAGCCTGTTGGATGAATGTCAAAAACCGGTTAGAGCAGGAAGCGGCAGATGCTTCTGCAACTGCGGAGACTGACTCGCCGAAGAAAGAAGAAATTGCGGAAGGTGGTGTAGAAAATGCCTGAAGAAAAGAAAGTTTTGGTGGAAGTCAAAGACCTGAAGGAGTACTTCCCCATTAACAACGGCATGTTCCGTACCATTCCGCTGAAAGCAGTAGACGGTGTTTCCTTCAGCATCAACAAAGGAGAAACGTTGGGGCTGGTTGGAGAATCCGGCTGCGGAAAAACCACAGTTGGCCGCACTCTGCTGAATCTGTACAAGCCCACTGCCGGTGAAATCTGGTATGACGGCAAACAGATTAAAACCAAAGCTGACATTAAAGAGTTCCGGAAGCATGCCACCATGGTGTTCCAGGACCCGTACAGCTCTTTAAACCCACGTATGACGGTTGCCGATATCATCGGAGAACCGCTGGATATCCACCACATGTACAAAACCAAACAGGAGCGGCAGGACCGTATTCTGGAACTGATGGGTTACGTTGGGCTGAACTCGGAGCACGCGGCGCGGTATGCGCATGAATTCTCCGGCGGCCAGCGCCAGCGTATCGGCATTGCCCGGTCCCTAGCTGTCAATCCGGACTTCATTGTCTGTGACGAACCGGTTTCCGCTCTGGACGTATCCATTCAGGCACAGGTTATTAACATGTTTGAAGAACTCCAGGAAAAGCTGGGCCTGACCTATCTGTTCATTGCCCATGACTTGCTGGTAGTTCGTCACATTTCGGACCGGATTGCCATCATGTACCTTGGCAAAATGGTAGAGCTGGCGGATGCCGCCGAAATTTATGACCATCCGCTCCATCCGTACTCGCAGTCCCTGCTGTCTGCCGTACCGGAGCCGGATCCGAAGGTGGCCAGAGCCAACCAGCGGATTGTACTGGAAGGAGACATTCCGTCTCCACTACATGCACCTTCCGGCTGTCCGTTCCGGACCCGTTGCCGGTACGCCACGGAGCAGTGTGCCGAAAGCACACCGGAATTCCGAGAGCTTACCCCAGGTCACTTTGTGGCCTGCCACCGCGTAGAGGAAATTAACTAGTTTCCCTAGTGCAGCGCACTTTGAAATAGAAATAGAAGAAAGGATTAAATCTTATGAAGACGATGAAAAAGATTGTCGCTTTGCTTTTAGCTCTTACCTTTGTAGTTGCTTTAAGTGCCTGCGGCAAGAACAAGAAACATCAAGATGGTGTTATGTCGGTCTGCCTTGCTTCCGAACCGGATACACTGGATCCGGCCCTCAACTCTGCTGTTGACGGCGCTACCATGTGTGTTCATCTGTTCTCCGGCCTTGCCAAATGGGCAGAAGGAGACGACGGCAACCTGGAAGTGGTTGCTGACGCTGCAACCGAACTGACGGAACCGGTAGTCAACGCTGACGGTACCGCCACTTACACCTACACACTCCGTGACGGCCTGAAATGGTCTGACGGAAAAGACGTTACGGCTAATGACTTTGCATTTGCATGGCAGCGTGCCGGTACCGCAGCACTTGGTGCCGACTACATGTACATGTTTGAAGTTGTAAAGGGTTATTCCGAAACCGACACGAATGCACAGCTTGACGTTAAGGCTGTTGATGCCAAGACCCTGCAGGTAACCTTGAACAGCAACGTTCCGTACTGGAACCAGCTGCTTGCATTCCCATGCTTCTTCCCGGTACGGGAAGACGTAGTTTCCAACGAATCCTGGGCAACGGATCCGTCCACCTATATTTGCAACGGTCCGTATGTTATTTCCGAATGGGAACACAACTCCGTTATTAAACTGAAGAAGAATGAAAACTATGTTGATGCTGACAAGGTAACCATGGAAGAATTAAACTTCTACCTGTCCGATGACGCTAACAACATGCTTTCCAACTTCCAGAACGGCGACTGGCAGCTGATTGACGACGTTCCTACCAATGAAATTGCCAACCTGCAGAAGGATTACAAGGATGAATATCATGTAACCGGTCAGATCGGCACTTACTATGCCTGCTGGAACATCAACCAGGATCTGCTTCCGAACTTCTCCGGCACAGCTGATGAAAAAGAACGTGCACAGGAAGAAATCCGGAGCGCCATCAGCCTTCTGCTTGACCGCAACTATGTTGTAAATGACATTGCACAGGCAGGTCAGGTTCCTGCTTCTTCCTTCGTAGCCATGGGTATTACTGAACCGGACGGCACCGAATTCTATAAGAATGCCGGTTCCTCTTCCGAATATGCCGGTTACTTTAACACTGCAGAAAGCGCATTTGATGCCAACTTCGCTTCTGCCGTAGAAACCCTGAAGAAGTATTACACCTATGATGATGCTTCCAAGAAGTTTACGGACTTCCCAAGCATTACTTACCTGTACAACACAGGGGAAAGCCACAAGGCAATCGGCGAATACATTCAGAGCGCTCTTGCTACCGTAGGCATCAACATCCAGCTGGAAAACCAGGAATGGAACACCTTCCTGAACACCCGTAAGAACGGAGACTACGGTCTTGCCAGAAACGGTTGGGTTGCTGACTATTCTGACCCAATCTCCTTCCTGGATCTGTGGACTTCTGTTTCCGGTAACAACGACATCCAGCTCGGCAAAGGCAACGCTGCCAACCTGAAGGTTTACAGCATTGATCTTTCCAAGTGGGGCTATGATGTTAAGGTAGAAAACGGCACCTGGGCTCAGACCTATGATGTCCTGATTTCCACCATCAAGACCTGCACAGATGAAACCAAGCGCTATGAAATGATGCATTATGCAGAAGACCTTCTCATGAGCACCGGTTGTGTCTGCCCAATCTATTTCTATACTGACATCTACATGCTGGACTCTGACGTTCAGGGATATTATGAATCCCCGCTCGGCTACAAGTACTTCATGTATTGCACTTACAAATAAGATCTGAATAGCGGCGTTCTGTAACGCGCGTACAGAATCAAACCGTCTGTTTGACCTTGTATCATGATGCACTAGGAACAGGCTCTGCCTCTTTTAGAGGTGGGGCCTGCGTTGTTTTTGCCATTGTTTTTAGAGGCAGCTTTTTTCTGCAACAAACTGATAAAAACGCAAAGCGGAAGGTCTCGGTTTTCTAAACCGAGGCCCTTGCTTTTATGTTATAATTAGGAGAACTTTTTGGAGGTGACAGGATGGGAGAATGGTTAAAAGAGCACTGGAAGGATTTACTCCGCGGGGCGGTAGTTGTGGCCATTGCTGTGGTCATTATTGTGTTTCATGAAGATCTGGAAAACCTGGATGTCAGAGGACTGGTAGAAATGGCTCCATCCATCTGGGTGGCAGCGTTAATTGCGCTCCTAGTTTATGCTGTCAAAGGCGCAGTTATGGTTATTCCGGCATCTATGGTTTACTTAAGTATTGGCCTGGCATTCCAAACGTGGCAGGCCATTATTATAAATACCCTTGGGGTGTTGATTGAACTTAGTATTTCCTATTTGGTTGGCCGTTTTGTCGGTGGGGAAAGTGTAGAAAAGAAAATGGCAAAAATGCCAAAGGTGCAGGCTGCACTGAACGGAAAATCCAATGCCACCGGCGCTGGTATTTTTGCAATCCGCTTTTCCGGTATCCCCATAGACATTGTGTCCATGTTTTTTGGTTCTACCGGATACAACTATCTGCGCTTCCTCTTTTGGAGCGCCCTTGGCGTGTTGCCGCGCGTCATTTTCTGTACGGCAGCCGGAGAAGCGGCCTATCATTTCGTTCCTTTCTTTGGAGGATAAAGTATGACAACGGAAGAACGTTTACAAAAGCAATTTGATTTTTTATTGGAAATTGATAAGGAAAAGCTGGTACAGCGCCAGACGCCGCTGGCCGACAACTCCCGCATGGAAAATGACGCGGAGCACGCCTGGCACATGGCCCTGTGCACGCTCATCCTGTCTGAATATGCCAATTCCGAAATAGATGTGGCGCGGACCATGGCCATGTGCCTCTGCCACGACTTAGTGGAAATCTATGCCGGAGACACCTACGCCTATGATGCCGCTGGTGTGGCCGGCCAGGCCGCGCGGGAAGCCGAAGCGGCTCCCCGCCTGTTCGGCCTTCTGCCGGAAGACCAGCGGGATTACATTGCAGGGCTGTTTCAGGAATTTGAAGAACACCAGACACCGGAGTCCAAGTTTGCGCACGCTATGGATAACATCCAACCGGCCATGTTAAATGACGCAAGCAACGGTATTTCGTGGGTGGAACACGGCGTGCGCTTAAGTCAGATACTGCATCGCAACGAATTAACGGGACAAGGATCCGAAACCCTTTGGGAATATTCCAGAGACCATTTTATTTTGCCGCATGTGGACACTGGGGAAATCATTGACGGTTGAGTTTTAAAACCCTTCGGGGTATCATAAAAATGATAAATATTTTGTAAAGGAGAACTTCATTATGCCTAGAGTTTTCTGTCCGTGGGATACCTTAATCCCGTTTATTACCGATGCATTTGCAGGTTACGGCGTACCTCGTGAAGACGCTGAAATCTGCACAGATGTATTATTGGAATCTGACCGCAGAGGCATTGAGTCTCACGGTTGCAACCGCTTTAAGCCAATTTACATTGACCGCATTGAAGCCGGTATTCAGAACCCGGTTACCAACTTTGACATTATTAAAGAAACCGAATGTACTGCCGTTGTAGACGGTCATGACGGTATGGGCCAGGTTATCGGCTACAAGTCCATGCAGATGGCCATTGACAAGGCAAAGAAGTACGGCATGGGTATGGTTGCAGTTCGCAATTCCTGCCACTATGGTATTGCCGGTTATTATGCTTCCCAGGCTGCCAAGCAGGGCTGCATCGGCATTACCGGTACCAACGCCAGACCTTCTGTTGCTCCGACCTTTGGCGTAGAAGGCATGTTTGGTACTAACCCGCTGACCGTCGGCATTCCGACAGACGAAGATTTTGACTTCGTTATTGACTGTGCCACCTCCATTACCCAGAACGGCAAAATTGAATATTATGAACGCATTGGCGAAGATGTTCATCCGGGTACCGTAATTGGCCAGGACGGCCAGCCGGTAGAAGGAGACGCCGGTGTTGCTCTGAAAATGATTCGTCAGGGCACTGCTGCACTGACCACCCTTGGTGGCATTGGAGAGGCTCTTGGCGGATACAAGGGTTATGGTTACGCCATGGTTATTGAACTGCTTTCCTCCATCCTGCAAGACGGCTCTTACGGAAAGGCTCTGGACGGCAAGGATGAAAACGGAAACATTCGTCCATATCACCTGGGCCACTTCTTCATTGCCATTGACACTGACCACTTCCTTGGCGAAGATGTTGCCAGAAAGAAAGCCGGAGAAATTATCCGCAGCGTACGGAATTCCAAGAAGGCTCCGGGCCAGGATCGGATTTACACCGCCAACGAAAAAGAATGGGATGTATGGCTTTACAGAAAAGACAAGGGCGTTCCTATTACAGAACCGGTTCAGAAGGAACTTTGCCAGGTTCGGGATCACCTTGGTCTGACACAATACAAATTCCCGTGGGAGGACTAATTTATGGATTACGCAAAAGAATCACTCAGACTGCATTATGAATGGAAGGGCAAGCTGGAAGTTACCGCAAGAGCTTCCGTAGACAGCAAAGATGCCCTGTCTCTGGCCTACACCCCGGGTGTTGCCGAACCGTGCCTGGAAATCCAGAAGGACATTAACAAATCTTATGAGCTGACTCGCCGTTGGAACACCGTTGCCGTTGTAACAGACGGTACCGCAGTTCTGGGCCTTGGGGACATTGGTCCGGAAGCCGGTATGCCGGTTATGGAAGGAAAGTGCGTTCTGTTTAAGGAATTCGGCGGCGTAGACGCCATCCCGCTTTGCGTACGTTCCAAGGACGTGGATGACATTGTAAACACCGTAGCTCTCTTGGCCGGATCCTTTGGCGGCGTTAACCTAGAAGACATTGCCGCACCGCGCTGCTTTGAAATTGAAAAGAAACTGAAGGAACGCTGTGACATCCCCATTTTCCACGACGACCAGCACGGCACCGCCGTTATTACCTTGGCCGGTCTGATCAACGCACTGAAGATTGTCGGCAAAAACATTGAGGATGTAAAGATTGTTACCTCCGGTGCCGGCGCAGCCGGTATTGCCATCATCAAGCTGCTGATGAGCATGGGCCTGAAGAAGGTTGTTATGACCGACCGTCATGGTGCCATTTATAAGGGCCGTGACAACCTGAACCCAATTAAGGAAGAAATGGCTGAAATTACCAATGAAGCCATGGAAAAGGGCACTCTGGCAGAAGTTATCAAGGGCGCAGACGTATTTATTGGTGTTTCCGCACCAGGCACCGTTACCAAGGAAATGGTACAGTCCATGGCCAAAGATCCTATCATCTTTGCCTGCGCAAACCCGGTTCCGGAAATCTTCCCGGATGAAGCAAAGGCTGCCGGTGCAGCTGTTATTGCTACCGGCCGTTCTGACTTCCCGAACCAGATCAACAACGTTCTGGCGTTCCCGGGCATCTTCCGCGGTACCTTTGATACCCGCGCATCTGACATCAATGACGAAATGAAGGTTGCTGCCGCTTATGCACTGGCTAACCTGATTTCCGACGAAGAGCTGAATCCGGATTACATCATTCCGGCAGCCTTTGACCCACGTGTTAAGGATGCCGTTGCTGAAGCAGTTGCAGAAGCTGCCCGCAAATCCGGCGTTGCCCGCATCTAAGTTTTCAGGTTGCAAACAACTTAAAGAAACCAAAAGAGCGCGTTGCAAAACGCGCTCTTTTTCTGTGTCTCCCGTGTGGTGTGCCCCATGTGTTGAGTCTCCGTATGCTTTATCTGCGTGTGCTCCCCTCGGTGTTTGACACCCCCAAAAGAACCCTGTATACTGATATCAGCTAGTATCAATATGTATCAGTTTTCACAGTTTTCAGTTACATCCCACCGCAAGGAGGTGCCACCCATGGACATTTCACGCTTTGCAGAAATCCTATCCGATAAGCAGTTTAGCAATTTTAAAAAGCTGAATTATAAATATCCAAATGACTTTGCGGATTTTATTGCAATCCTGCAGGATTCTTTTTATGAAACACTTCCACTGAAGGACGCACAGGGTAAAAACCTGGTATATCTTCCTATCTGCACCGGAATTCAGCTGGATGCCGTTAAATTATTGTACACCGCACAAACTACTGCCTATGGCACTCGGGCTTTAGAGGAAGAAATTATAGCCACCTCTGCCATAGAACAAATTGATTTCAGCAGAGACAGTGTGTGCAGCATTTTAAAAGGCCTTGCCCCAAAAACGGAGGAAGAAGACCGGATTTATGGCCTGAAAAAAGGCTTTGAATTTATCAGTCAGAAAGAGCATAAAATTACAGAGGAAAATCTGTATTCCTTATATCAAATGGCCGTTGGAAACTATCTTCCGGACGAAGAGTCCCTATTGCCGGGGCAGTATTATCGTCATGCACCGGTTTATGTTATGAGTAGTAAGGTAGAGCACAGCGGTATTCCCCACGAAAAGCTGTCGGATTATATGCAGGCGCTGATTACGTTTGCCAATACCAAAGACAACTTGAACGACCTGTTAAAAGCGGCCATACTGCATTTTTATCTGTCTTATGTGCACCCGTACTTTGACGGAAACGGACGCATGGCTCGCCTGGTTCATATGTGGTATTTAATCCAGCAGGGATACGAAAGCACGCTGTTTGTCCCCCTGTCCGGATTGATTGAAAAAAGCCGGAAGAAATACTATGACGCCTACACTTTAACAGAGGACAACAGGGCCTATGCCGGAAGCCTGGATCTGACCCCGTTTTTGCTCTACATAATTCAAAATGTGTATGACAAGATGAAGGATGCCTCTGTTGCAGTGGATACCCTGACGCAGTATAAAAGCATCCTAGCCTCCGGCAAGATTACGCAAAAAGAGGAAAGACTTTGGCAGTTTGTCCTGTCCACCTATGTGGAAGAACCGTTCACCACCAAGCAGCTGGAACGGGACTTTGGCGATGCAGCTTACGCCACCATCCGAAGCTTCGTCTTGAAATTTACGGATCTTGCGTTGCTGGAAGCACAGCCCCGCGGTAATAAAGTCATTTACCGGGTAAAAAGAAGCAGTTGAATTGTACCTTAGTGGCGGATTTGTTATAATGCAAAGGTATTCTGAGAATGAAAAGAGGTGGCTTCCTTTCCCATGGATAAAAAGACCAAACGGGAAATTCTGATGGTCAGCGGCGTGCTGGGTGCCAGCACACTGTTGTTCTTTCTACTTGGCAAAGGCATTGGAGCCGCCTTTACCTGGACATTGCAAAACGGATATTTGCAACTGACTTACAATGTATATTATGTGGTACAGATGCTGTACTCCGTTATTTCTTTAATTGTTCCGTTTGCCATTGGCGGACAGATAGTCAAGAAAATTCAAAAACGAAAGCAATTATTTAACTGGGAACATGCGGAAGACCAGACGCTGTTTTATTTATCCATTGCCTTTGGCTTTCTGGCATTAATTCTGGCCAATGTGGCAACATCTGTTTTAACCGGTCTTTTGCAGGAATACGGCGTAACCTTTGATGACCCGGAATTGCCTATGCCAACGAAGCTGAGTGAATATATTTTCATGACGCTGGCCTCAGTTATTGTACCTGCATTTACGGAAGAGTTTGCCTTCCGTGGCGTTATTTTACACAGCTTCCGTAAGTACGGAGACTTATTTGCGGTTGGCATGTCAGCGCTGTTATTTGCGTGCATGCATGGAAACATGACACAGATGCCATTTGCATTAATCTTGGGCTTTGTTATGGGCCTGTTGGTCATTTGTACGGACAGCATCTGGACCGGCATTGCCATCCATTTGTTTAATAATACCTATGCGTTGGTGCTGACCCTGATTTCCGATAACTGTAGTCAAGAAACGGCTTATACCGCTGTTATTATGATTAACTTTATTGGTTTGGCGCTGGGTCTGATTGCCAGTGTGTATACGTCCTATCGGTACCGTGGTGCAAGGCGAAAAGTGCTGTATGCACCGCCGGCACAGGCAGACAAAAAAATACAACGGAAGTACCATGCGCAGGCGTGGCTGTACAGCCTGATTTCCCTGCCTATGCTGGCGTCCGTTGTTTATCTGATTGTTTGTTTATATCAGAGTGTCCATACGGGAGGTGCCGTATGAACGAAGCTTTTATGAAAGAAGCGCTGGCGGAAGCAGCAAAGGCTGCTGACGCCGGAGAAGTACCCATTGGGGCCGTTGTGGTACGCGGCAATGAAATTGTCGGCCGCGGGCACAACCGCCGCGAAGGGGACAAGAGTGCGCTGGCGCATGCAGAGCTGCTGGCCATTCAGGACGCTTGTACCCGCCTAGGGGGTTGGCGCCTGTTTGACTGTGAACTGTATGTTACCTTAGAACCGTGCCCCATGTGCGCCGGGGCCATTATTAATGCCCGCATTCAACATGTTTATTTTGGCGCCAAAGACCCCAAGGCGGGTTCCACCGGCAGCATTATTAATTTGTTTTCGCTGCCGTATAATCATAAACCGAATGTAACCGGTGGGTTACTGGAAGAAGAGTGTGCCACGCAGCTGACCTCCTTTTTCCGCGCCCTCCGTGCAAAGAAACAGTAATCCTGAAGGAGCAAAGCAATATGCCAGAATTAAGTGCAGAAGAAAAAAATGAATTCCTGTGGGAATCCAATCAGTTCAGCAGTGTAGAAAATGTCATTGCCGTAGCCAGCGGAAAAGGAGGCGTAGGAAAGTCCTTAGTAACTACGTTACTTGCCTGCGCCAGCGCCAAAGACGGCAACGAAACCGCCATTATGGACGCCGATGTAACCGGTCCGTCTATTCCGAAAGCCTTCGGCATGCACGGCCATTTGGAAGCGGTAGAAGGCATTGGCATTGAACCGCGCATTTCTGACCTGGGTGTCAAAGTGGTTTCCATGAACCTGCTTCTGGAAAACGAAGAACAGCCTGTTGTATGGCGTGGCCCGGTTGTTGCCGGCGTCCTGGAACAGTTCTGGAAAGACGTTGACTGGGGCCAGGTAGACTATATGTTTGTAGATATGCCTCCAGGCACCGGAGACGTTCCCCTGACCGTGTATCAGTCTATGCCGGTAAAGGGCATTATTTTAGTTACCACGCCACAGGATTTGGTACAGATGATTGTAAAGAAGGCCTCTACCATGGCCCAGATGATGAACGTGCCAATCCTTGGTGTTATTGAAAACATGAGTTATCTATCCTGCCCAGATTGCGGCAGAAAGATCAACGTGTTTGGAGAAAGCAAAGCCGAGCAGATTGCCAAAGAACTGGGTGTACCGGTTCTGGCCACTCTGCCTATGGACCCGGCGGTTGCCTCTTTGGTAGACCAGGGCAAAGTAGAGTATATTCAGGAGCCACAGGCTGATGCGGCCTTTGCCTCCATTAAAAATGCGTTAGCATAAGTCAGCCATGTTGGCCGGACATGGCCTCATGTTCTTTTTGCAGTTCCTGCAGAAGATCCTGTGGAAGCCAGGTGGAATTGGTCGGGGTCAGTACCGCTTTCAGCGGAATGGTTACCTCTGCCTGCCGTAAGGCCCGTAAAAACTTGTCCATGGCAGACCCGTTTAATTGATACATCAGAAGCATCTCTTCCTGAAAAAGAGGTGCTTCTTTTGTTTTCTGTCCCTCTACCTTTGGCGATCCAGCTCCTTGCGGAACAAAGCCAAACAACACATTCAGAGGCAACCCATATTCTTCCGGCGGGACTACTTTAAATTTTATGCCCTGGCGGCTGCAGATTTTGCGCAGGGCCGCTTCCTTTTCTTTAGACAAATTAAAGGCGCGTACCGCGCCGGAAACCGATACTTTCATGGTGGGATTTCTCCTTTCAAAGTGCCCTTATTATAGCATATAATGGTGGGCAGAAATAGAAAGGAGTACCGGGAATGGGATGTGAACTTTGCCCAAGGGCATGTGGTGTAAATCGCCGGGAAGGAGAAGCCGGAATCTGTTGCATGGACAGCACCATGCGGATTGCCCGCGCGTCTTTGCATCAGTGGGAAGAGCCCTGCTTGTCCGGAGCCAAAGGCTCCGGCACGGTGTTCTTTTCCGGCTGTCCGTTGCACTGTGTATATTGCCAGAATTATCGCATTGCGGCAGGGGACCGCGGCGTACCGGTCACCGTTTCGGAGCTGCGGGACATTTTCCTGAAGCTCCAGGCAATGGGCGCCCACAACATTAATTTAGTTACACCAACCCACTTTGTGCCGTCCATTGCCGAAGCACTGGAGCAGGCAAAGACAGCGGGCCTGACGCTGCCAATCGTCTATAACACCTCTTCCTATGAAACAGTGGACACCCTGGCCCGCATGGACGGACTGGTGGACATTTATCTGCCGGACATGAAATATTACTCACCTGATTTGGCAAAGCAGTATTCCTCCGCGCCGGACTACTTCCAGCTTGCGTCCACCGCCATTGCCGAAATGTACCGGCAGGTAGGTGACCCCGTTTTCCGGGAAGACGGTATGTTGCAGTCCGGCGTTCTGGTACGCCACCTGCTGTTGCCAGATCAGGTCCGGGACAGCAAGCGTGTGGTTCGTTATCTTTGGAAAACCTATCATAACCACATATTCCTGTCCCTGATGTGCCAGTATACCCCTCTGCCCCATGTGGCCGCCTCCTATCCGGAACTGGCCCGCCGTGTAACGCAGGCAGAATATGATGAACTGGTTGACTACGCTGTGGATATAGGCATTACCCAGGCTTACACCCAGGAAATGGAGTCCGCCTCTGAATCCTTCATTCCCGACTTTGAATCCTTTTCCGTCTCCGCCTTTTTAAAGTCGTTATAAAGTTGTAAGAGAATGAACAGATTTCCGAAAGTGTCATAAGTTAAATTCAAGGAAGGCTGTTATAATAGGGCTGATTTATGGAGCCTGCGACATCCGCAAGCGGAAAGGAGCCATCATGGTCAATAACGGACTTACCACCGAAGAGGTAAGACAACAGACCGCGGCCGGCAACGTCAATGTCATCCCCGACCAGTCGGATAAAACCGTAAAACAGATTATTTTAGAAAACGTAGTAACCTACTTCAATATTATTTTCTTTGTCCTGGCTATTCTGGTTATCATTGCCGGATCCTGGAAGAATTTAACATTCCTGCCGGTGGTTATCGGCAACACGGTCATCGGCATCTTCCAGCAGCTGCGTGCCAAGAAAACGTTGGATGAATTATCCCTGCTGGATCAATCCACCTACACCGTCATCCGTAATGGCGTGGAAGAAACGGTGCGTTCTGACTCGCTTGTCTTGGGCGATTTAGTCCTGATCAAAGCCGGCCAGCAAATTCCCGCTGACGGATACGTAGAAGAAGGACATGCCGAAGTCAACGAATCTTTGCTGACCGGCGAAGCCGACGAAATTGTCAAGCAAAGTGGTTCTGAACTGAAGTCCGGCAGCTTTGTGGTATCTGGTAGTTGTTATATGCTACTGACCCATGTCGGGGCTGATTCCTACGCCGCCAAGCTGATGAGCAAAGCAAAGGAAGTAACCGACAAGAAATCGGAAATGATTCAAGACATTGAAACCATCATCAAGATTGCCGGTATTTTAATTATCCCCATTGGTCTGGCTTTATTCATTCAATCCATGGTGAACGGCAACGGCTTTTCCCAGTCCATCATTTCCATGGTTGGTGCCGTTATTGGTATGATTCCGGAAGGCATGTACCTTCTGACCACGGTGGCGCTAGCCTTAAGCGCCATTCGTCTTGCACAAAAGCAGGTCCTATTGCATGACATGCGTAGCATTGAAACGCTGGCGCGGGTAGACGTCCTTTGTGTAGATAAGACCGGCACCATTACCAATGATAAAATGACCGTTACAGAGGTCTTCCCTGCAGACGGATTGTCAGAAGACCAGTTTGTACAAGTACAGACACTGCTGGACCAGTATGTTCATACCATAGCGGACAGCAACCTGACCATGGAAGCCCTGCTGAATTACTTTACCGGAACTTCCCGACTGAACGCTGTTTCCGTACAGGAATTTTCTTCCAAAACCAAATACTCTTCCATTCAAACCGCTGATGCGGAATATCGCCTTGGTGCCCCGGAAATGGCACTTGCTCCGGAGCTGTTGGATCGGAACCGAGGCGCCATTGAACAGCGGGCCGGCATGGGCCAGCGCGTTTTGGCGTTTGCCTTTGTAAAGAACGGCGTTGGGTATCCGTTAGCGTTCATCAGCCTGGAAAACGAAATTCGCCAAAATGCCAAGGAAATCTTTACCCATTTTGCAGAGCAGGATGTGGCCATTAAAGTCATTTCCGGAGACAATCCGCTGACGGTTTCCCGCGTTGCACAGCAAGCGGGCATTGCCAATGCGGACAAATATATAGACGCCGGAACGCTGACCACGCCGGCCAGCATAGAAGAAGCCGCCATGAATTATACCGTCTTCGGACGGGTTAAACCGGAGCAGAAGCGTCAGCTGGTAGAAGCCTTACAAAAGCAGAAGCTGAAGGTGGCCATGACCGGAGACGGTGTCAATGACATCTTAGCCATGAAGAAAGCCGACTGTTCCATTGCCATGGGCACCGGCAGCGATGCCGCCAGGCAGGCTGCGCAGGTGGTTCTGCTGGACTCCGACTTCTCCCATTTAAAGAATATTGTTTCAGAAGGACGACGGGACATTAATAACATTACCCGCTCCGCCATCCTGTTCTTATACAAGAACATGTTCTCTTTATTCTTAGCCATCTTCTCTATTATTAACTCGTTCAGTTATCCGCTGCAGCCGTCCCAGATTTCTCTGATTTCCGCCTTCAACATTGGTGTCCCGTCGTTCTTCCTGGCGCTGGAAGCCAACGAAGGCAAACAGCGCGGACGCTTCCTGTCACAGACCCTCCTGCGGGCCCTGCCGGCGGCTATCACCTCGTTCCTATCCATTGCGGCCATGGTGTTGTTTGCCAGAATGTTCAATCTGCAGGAAAGCGAAATTGGAACTGCCAGTACCTATCTGTTAGCGGTTGTCGGATTCATTATTCTGTTCCAGTTAGCCACTCCGCTGAACAAATATCGCACCGCCATCATCGGCCTTTGCCTTGCCGGCTTTATCATTTGTCTGACCTGCTTCTACTCGTTGTTCTCTATTGAAGCATTGTCCATTGAAAGTGCCTCACTCTGCATTGTGTTTGCCCTTGCAGAAGTAACCGTTATCCGGGCACTGACCTTACTGATGAAGAAAGGTCAGACCTACCTTGATCAGCGGGAAATGCAAAAGGCCGCCGATACCGTTGCCCGTGCCCACAGCGCCACCGGTAAAACCAAAAGCAAGAAGGTCAAAGAACCGTTTGATTTCCGTAATAAGCACTAAAGCAAGCGTGAAAAACAGAAATCATAGTAAAAAGTCATAACAAAAAGGCAACCATCCCCCAGATGGTTGCCTTTTTTACTTTGTACAAAATTCTACTTTGACAAAATGTTTAAGCGTTATTTTCCAAAATGGTTTTGCGGGTCCGCAGAATGGAAGATGGGCTGACGGAGAATTCGTCCAGGCCCCATTCTAAAAGACGAGCTGTCAGACGTGGGTCTGCTGCTGCCTCGCCACACATGCCAACAGGAATTCCATTTTCTTTGGCGCCTTTAATGGCAAGCTCAATAGCCTTCAGAACAGCCGGTTGCATAACGTCATACAGACCGGACACCTTGGAGTTGCCGCGGTCTACGGCCATAACATAACCGGTCAGGTCATTGGTGCCAATGGAGAAGAAGTCCGCCTCTTTGGCCAACTCTTCTGCGGTCAAAGCCGCTGCCGGAGTTTCAATCATAATGCCTACCGGCACATTGGCTACGGCATGTCCTTCTGCGGCCAGTTCTTCCGCACACTGGGCTACCAAAGCCTTGGCAGCGTGAATTTCATCTGCGCAGGTTACCATTGGCAGCATAATTTTTACATTGCCGAATGCGGATGCACGAAGAATGGCACGGAGTTGCCGTTTAAACAGCTCCGGATTCTGCAGGCAATAGCGGATGGCGCGGAAGCCTAGGAAGGGGTTCTCCTCCCGCTCAATGGCCAGATAAGGAATATCCTTGTCTCCGCCTACATCCAGTGTCCGGATGATTACTTCTTTACCGTGCATGGCTTTGGCAACCGTAGAGTACGCCTCAAACTGTTCTTCCTCTGTCGGTTCCTGGTTTCTGTCCATAAACAGGAATTCTGTCCGGAACAAACCAATGCCTTCGCCACCGTGCTGTACCACATTCTGCACATCCTCCGGCTTGCCGATATTGCCGTATACCGCTTTGGGAACACCGTTTGCGGTTACGGTTGACATGCTGGCAAAGCGCTGCAGGTCTTCCTTTTCCGCTTCATACTGCTTTTGCAAAACGGTATATTCGGCAATTTCTTCCGCCGTCGGATCCGGCAGAACGTGACCGTTGGAACCGTCCACAACCAGAAACCGGCCGTCTTCCAGTTTTTGGGTGGCTCCTTCTACAGACAACACAGCCGGCAGGCCCATCGCCCTTGCAAGAATGGCGCTGTGCGAGGTAACACCGCCTACTTCCGCAATCATACCGACTACATTGTCACAGTTGATTCTCCCCGTCATAGACGGAGTAAAATCCTTCGCAATTAAGACACTGCCCTTTGGCACAGCAGAAATATCCACCATGGTTACTCCAAGCAGGAGGCTCAGCAGGTCATCCCGAATGTCTTTGACATCCGATGCACGCTGTTCCATGAGTTCATCTCCGGTGCCGGCGAACATGTCAATGAAGAACTGGCAGACGCCGTCTACGGCCGATTCGGCCACTTCGCCGCCGTCTATGCGTTCTTCCATTTGCTGTTTCATAAACGGGTCCTGCAGCATTTCTACATGCCCGGACATAATTTCCGCCTCTTTTTCACCGGCAGAAACTTTCAGCTGCGCCGCAATCTCCTGGGTCTTGCCGATGCATTCCGCAATGGCCTTCTCCAAGCGAGCCTTTTCCGACACCGCATCCGTATATTTCACAGCGCTGTAATCTAAGCTGATATCTTCAATAATAATGGCTTTGCCAATACCGTATCCTTCCGATACGCCGATTCCCTTCAGCATAAAAGCACCTCTTTTGTTATGCTTATTCTGCATCGCCAAGGCCGGACTCAACCAGTTCTACTGCCTTCTTCAGCGCAGCTTCTTCGTCCGCACCTTCACAGCAGATTTCCACTTCGGATCCGCACTTCATGCAGGCTGCCATAATGTTCATAATGCTTTTGCCGTTGATCTTCTGGCCGTTGAACACCAGGGTAACGTCCGAAGAAAACGGAGTCATTTCCTTAATGAAATAGTTGGCCGGGCGCATGTGAAAGCCCTCTTTATTGGTAACGGTTACCTTCTGAGAAACCATAATTTTTCTTCCTTTCCTTTGCGAGTCAGCAACTCTTGTTCCCGCTCAGCAATTCTTTGGGTCTTTCCGGGCGTTTCCCATCGTGCATTTTCCTATGCGATGCACTTGGTAATCCGTCCCGGAAAGACCTTTTGCTTTCTATTTTTTGCCTAACTTAGTTTCTTTTGCTTATTTAGCATCTGCCTGAACCAGGTCCTTCTTCAAGAAGCGGAGAGCTACCACAGAAGCAACTACGCCGATGGCAAGGGCCAGCAGGTAGAAGTACCATTTGCCGACGGTAGCGAACACGAAGATGCCGCCGTGAGGAGCCATCAGGGTGCAGCCGAACAGCATGGACAGGGCACCGGAGATAGCGGAGCCGATAACCAGGGACGGGATAACATGTACCGGGTCAGCAGCTGCAAACGGGATAGCGCCTTCGGTAATGAAGGACAGACCCATAACGTAGTTGGTCGGTGCGGACTGACGTTCTGCTGCGGAGAATTTCTTCGGGAACAGCTGGCAGGCAACGGCCAGAGCAATTGGAGGAACCATGCCGCCGATCATAACGGCTGCCATGCTTTCATAGCACATGGTCTGGAAAGCAGCATCTGTGGAAGCGGCAGCTTCCGTCAGGAGGCCGGTGCCGAACAGGTAAGCAGCCTTGTTGATTGGGCCGCCCATGTCAATGGCCATCATGCCGCCAAGCAGCAGGCCAAGAAGAACTAAGTAATTGGTACCGCCGAGCCAGGTCAGGAACTGGGCAATAACACCATTCAGCCAGATGAAGGCCGGGTCAAGGGTACACATAACAACGGCGATTGCGGCAAGTCCGCAAACCGGATAAATCAGCATTGGCTTAATGCCGTCCAGGCTCTTCGGGAAGTTTCTGCAAAGAAACTCTAAGCCTTTTACCAGGTAGCCTGCTGCAAAACCGGCAATGAGGGCACCAATGAAGCCGGCGGAAATACCGGCGTCTCCGGCCGGGTCGGCCCAGGTGGCGCCGATCTTGGCAAGATAGCCGCCTGCAAAGCCGACTAACAGACCAGGACGGTCAGCAATGGAGTGTGCAATAAATCCGGCTAAGATTGGGAGCATGAAGCCCATGGCTGCGCCACCCATGGATTTAATCCAGGCGGAGCCTGCCAGCATGGAACCGAAGTCGGAGCCATATGGGGTACCGGTCTTCATGCAGTAAATGGTATCAATCAGGAACGCAATGGCTGTCAGGATACCGCCGCCAACAACGAACGGAAGCATGTGGGATACGCCGTTCATCAGGTCTTTATAAATCTTGCGGCCAACGGATTCCTTTTCTACGTCGTCACTGTCATCGGTAACAGCACCGGCTTCTGCATGATAAATCGGCGCTTTGCCGTCTACTACTTTTTGAATTAACTCTTTCGGCTTATTAATGCCGTCTGCTACCTTCACGCGCAGAACCGGTTTACCGTCAAAGCGGGCCATTTCCACGTTCTTGTCAGCAGCAATAATAATAGCGTCACAAGCGGCAATTTCTGCCTTGGTCAGCACGTTTTTAGCGCCGCCGGAGCCGTTGGTTTCCGCTTTCAGCGGAAGGCCCATTTCTTCGCCGGCCTTTTCCAAGGCTTCTGCTGCCATGTAGGTATGTGCAATTCCGGTTGGGCAAGCGGTTACTGCCAAAATGCGGTAGCCGTCTTTCTTGGCTTCTGTAGCCGGTGCTTCTTCCGTTGCTTCTTCCGGATATTTCAGCGCTTCCTGTGCGTTAATAATTTCCATAAATTCTTCCGGCGATGCAGCAGCACGCAGACGACCGGCAAAATCGGCATCCATCAGCATAACCATCAGTCTGGACAGAATTTCCAGATGAACGTCTCCGCCTTCTGCAGGAGCTGCAATCATGAAGAACAGGTTGCTGGGCTGTCCGTCCGGTGCATTGTAATCCACACCATCCGGTACGGTAATAGCAGCCAGACCGGCTTTCTTTACGGCATTGGTCTTTGCATGCGGTACGGCCAGGCCTTCGCCCAGTGCCGTTGTGCTTTCGGATTCCCGTTTCAGGATAGCTTCTTTAAAAGCAGCTGCATCCGACAGGTTGCCAACGGCTTCGTGAAGGGAGATCAGCTTGTCAATGGCTGCATCTCTGTCCGCTGCGGTAACGCCAAGTGCAATTGCGTCCACCGTTAACAGGTCTTTGATTTTCATAAAGACACCTCTTTTTCTTTCTAAAAACTTTACTTATTTAGAGAAATACTGTTCCAGAGTATTTCTAATTTCCGTTCCACTGGCAATGCCGTCCACAAAAGCGGAGGCGTTGCCCGCTGCAGAGCCCAGACGTAAGGCGTAGTCATAGTCCTGCTTTAGTTCATAACCGGCTACAAATCCGGCTACCATGGAATCTCCGCAACCTACATTGTTAACCGGCTTTCCGGGAACAATGCCGGCGGAATGAATTCCGTCGTTTTCATCTACTAAGATGGCTCCGTATTTTCCCCGGCTGACCAACACGTTGGCGGCGCCCATCTCTTGTAGCTTCTTAGCTAGCTTTACAATCAGGATTTCGTCGGTTGGAAGTACTTCCTGGCCAAACAAATCCGAAAGCTCATGGTGGTTGGGCTTAATCAGGAACGGCTGGTACGGCAACACCTTCCGGAGGGCTTCTCCGCTGGTGTCAACCACAATCCGAATGCCGCGTCCCTGCAGCTTTTGCATAATCAGTTCGTAAATGTCTTCCGGCAAATTCTCCGGCACCGCACCGGCCATAACCAGCGTGTCTCCGGCGCGCAGCGTGTCAATCTTTTCATAAAACTCTTTTAATGCCTGCGCATCTACCTCCGGGCCCGGTGCGTTCACGTCCCACTGTTCCTGTGCAAACAGCTTGACGTTAATGCGGGTCAGCCCGGCCGGAAGCTCTACAAAATCGGTCTTTACGCCATCTGCCTGCAGCATATCCTGCAGGCCACGGCCCGTAAAGCCCGCCACAAAGCCCAGCGCTTTGTTTGGCAGTCCCAGCTCTTTCAGAACCAGGGAAACGTTAATTCCCTTGCCGCCATAAATGACTTCAGCTGAATCTGCGCGGTTAATGTCTTTGCACTGCAGTTCGCTTAATCGCACAATATAATCCAGTGCCGGATTCAACGTTACGGTATAAATCATGGAAGTCACTCCTCTTCTGTTTCTGCCGGAATTACCTTGACCACGGTGGTTTCACCGTACTTGCTGTCCGGCTGTCTGTCTGTAATAATGGCCGAGTTGCCCAGTTGCCCGAAGGTCATGGTAGACACGCGGTCAAACTTGGAATGGTCTGCCAGAACATAAGAGATAAAGCTGCGGTCAATGGCCGCTGTTTTAACAAAGGCTTCGTCAGCATCCGGAGTGGTGAAGCCCCGTTTCAGGTGTACCCCGTTGGTTCCAAGAAAGGACTTGGAGAAGTTGTAGTGCAGAATGTTCTGGGCTGCTGCCAGACCGGCTACCGCTTCGGTAGTTTCCTTTAGCTCTCCGGCCAGCATATAGGTTTTAAACCCATGCTTTACCAGTTCTTTGGCGTGCTGAATACCGTTGGTAACAAAGGTGGCAGCGCTTGGTTCCAGGTAAGGAATCATTAACAATGTAGTGGAACCGGCATCCAGAAAGACGAAGTCTGATCCGGTGACCTGTGCAGCCGCGTATTTTGCAATGGCCCGTTTGCTGTCCACGTTCATAACCAGCTTTTCTTCCAGCTTTTCTTCCTTGGCAATAAATTGGGTTTCCGTCAGGGTGGCACCACCGTGCACCTTATTCAGCTTGCCCAACTTATCCAGCGCCAACAGGTCCCTGCGAACCGTGCTTTCCGAAGAATCCAGCAGTTCCGTCAGTTCGCTGACCGTTACGCTTCCCTTTTCTTCCAGCAGCTTTAAAATCCGATCGTGCCGCTGCTGTGTCAGCATTGACATAAGGGGTACTCCTTTCTTTTATGATTTTTCCCATCCGGGGTCCGTGTCGTTTTTCTATCTTGATTATAACAAATTTGCGGTTCTAATCAATCAGAATCAGTCGCTTTCGTTCAAGTTCGTTCATTGTGACTGCCACATTTACAAAAAACAGCTGCTTTTATCCACTTTTTTGCCTATGTTTTGACTGCTTTTGATTGTTTTCAAGCAACCTTCAAAGAATCCGTCACCTTTCCACCCACTTTTGGGTAACAAAAAAGCATCTAAGGACGGTTCCTCAGATGCTTTTTGTTTTTATTTTGCTTTGCAATCAGCTGTTCGCTTATTCAGACAGCGGGCAGTACTGTACAATGGCGTCCCGCTTGTGCTGGCTTGCCTTATGCATGCTGTCAATCTTGGCAGCCTTTTCCGGAGCAACCGTACCGCCACTGATATAAGTGTCCAGTTCGGCATAGGTCAGGCCCATTTCGCCTTCGTCGGTCTGGCCTTCGGCAAGTCCGGCAGACGGTGCCTTGGTAATAATGGATTCCGGAGCATTCAGGAAGCGAAGGAATTCAAAGATTTCCGTTACCGTCAGGTCGGAAATCGGGTTGAAGTCATGGGCGCCGTCTCCCCACTTGGTGAAGTAACCGACGTAGGCTTCACTGCGGTTGCCGGTGCCGGCAACCAGGCGGCCTTCATTGGCAGCAATTGCATACAGGGTGGTCATCCGCAGACGTGGCGCAATGTTGTTCAGCGAAGCTGGCTTCAGTTCTCCGGTAACTTCCTTTAAAGCAGAAGTCAGGGCATCTCTGGTGTCAGACAGGTTAATGCAGCGATGTTCAATGTGGAACTGCTCTGCCACGGCAAGGCCATCCGCCATGTCAATTTCAAAGTTGCGGGAAACAGAGCACGGCATCATAATGCCAACGGTGTTGTCACATGCTGCCTTGCAAAGGATGCCGACCAGGGCAGAGTCTTTGCCGCCGCTGTTGCCGTAAACAATTCCCTTTGCGCCGCTCTTCTTCAGTAAATCTTGGATAAACTGAACGCGGTTTTCAAATTCCTTTTGATAGTCTCTCATTAAGGACCCCTTCTTTCTATAAGTTAAAAACGGTTACTACGGCAAGCACCGTAATAACCGTTCATGGGCTGTGCTTGCATGCGGAAATCCGTATTTTACCTTGGCATTTGCAGAATGCTAATGCCGGATTCCACTTCCAGAATGTCATGAAAGACAGCAGTTTGTGTTGCAGAAATATGTTTGTCCATATGAAGGCTGCCGAAGTACCACTTTTGGTAGTCTACGGCACCGGCAAGCTCTTCAAAATAGGTGTTAAGCAGAGTAACTCTGGGTTTGACAGTGTTCTTCATGGTCAGGAAATCCTTGACCTTAGCAGAAGGCTCATGGGTAATGATGATGTCCACCTTGTTGCCCCTTGCGCCGATGTTGGAGGCGCCTTCCAGCAGTTCCTGCTGGTTTGGGCTTTCCGCAGGAGACCAGTTGTCACTGGCAATGCGGATGTCCATGTCAGGGCTTTCCCCACCGCCCATGGTAAAGATCTGATGGCCTTCAATGGTAAAGATCTGTCCGCGCATCAGGTGGTACACATTTCCGCCAATGTGCTGTACCTTTCCGCCGTTCCATTCACTGACTTCATAGGCGTTCAGCAGGTCAAAGTTTTCATGTGTGCCATCCACAAAGCAGATGTTGAATTTTTTATCTCCAAGCTTGGCGAGTTGCTTTTCCTCTTCTTTGGAGCCGTCCCAGATGAAGCCGAAGTCCCCACAAACCAGAAGCGTGTCTCCTTTTTGTAGTTTCTTGGCGGCCGGAGTCTTAAAACGGGCAATATCACCGTGTAAGTCACCGGTTACGTATACCATATATGTTTCCCTCTCAGATATTTTCTGTTATAATTCAATCAGTTCTTACAGATTTAAAATCTGCAGATTATTTTACAGTATTTCAAGGGTGATGTCTATGGAGAAAAACGCTAAAAAGCATTTCCTCTCCGCTCTATTTTCCATTTTTCTGGTGGCTCTTCTGATGGTGGGTATCCTGCCTATTCAAAGCTCCGCCGCCTATAATGACGAGCTTGATTTTCAGAGTGATATTGTCTACATGGTCAACATGGATCAAGGCACTGTCATCTTCAACAAGAACGCCTCTAAAAAGACAGCCATGGCTTCATTAACCAAGATTACCACCTGTCTTTTGGTTCTGGAAAACGTGTCGGATCTGGATACGGAAGTTACCGTTCGCCAGGAAGTGTTGGACACTCTGGCAGGCACCAACAGCTCCCTCGCCAATTTGCAGGTCGGGGAAGTATTAACCGTCAACCAGCTTTTAAATTTAATGATGGTCCACAGCGGCAATGATGCCGCTGCCGTGTTAGCCGACTATGTCGGCGGTGGCAGCATCAGCAAATTTGTGGAAATGATGAATGCCCGTGCAAAAGAGCTCGGCTGCAAAAACACGCATTATACTAACCCGCATGGGCTGGATGATGACAACCACTATTCCACTGCCGAAGACCTGGCCATTCTGGCCACAAAGGCGTTGGAATATGACACCTTCAAAAGCATGGTTTCCCAGTCCAGTTACACACTGGCACAGACCAACAAGCGCAAGTCCATTACCTATTCCAACACCAACTATTTGTTAAGCCGTTACAGCGGTTACTACTATGAGCCGTGTAAGGGTATTAAAACAGGAACCACGGAAAATGCGGGCCAGTGCCTGCTGTCCTATGCCACCCAGAACGGATACACTTATCTGACTGTTATTATTGGTGGTAAGGATTTGTATTCCTCTACCTCGCACGAAATTAACATTGCGTTCAATGAAACCGTCAAGGCCTACAAATGGGTCTTCAGCCACATCAAGCTAAAGGTAGTGGCAGACCCCAACACCATTGTTACGGTGGCAAAGGTCTCCATGGCCCGCAAGGTAGACTCCGTCCAGTTGGTACCTGCTTCTGAAGTTACCGCACTGCTGCCTTCCGACGTTGACTCCTCCGGGGTCTCCATAGAAGTGGTAGAAGGCTCCATAGACTCCAACCTCCACGCTCCGCTGAAAGCCGGAGACAAGGTCGGAAAGGCCAACGTGCTGTACGCAGGGGACGTCCTCTGCACCATTGACTTGGTTGCCGCAACGGACGTCCGGCGCAGCTTCTTCGGCTCCATCGGTTACTTCTTCAAAACCCTGTTCGGCTTCACTGCCACCAAGGTGCTGCTTGGAATTGCCGCTGTGGCGCTGCTGGGGTATCTGATTGTCAACGCTCTGTATAAGAAGCGGCTCCGCACGCAAAGCATCCAGATGGTGCGTGCCAAGCCGGACTTAAAAGGCGCCCAGCCAATCCGGCCGGTTTCCGACCAGCGTTACCACACTAAGCAGCCGCGCCAGAAGCGCAAGAAGGGCAAGTCCGGCCGGGCTGGAAGCTCCGCCCGCACATCCTTCTCCAGCACCTACCGCAGCTCCGCCGACTACCGCAATCGCGGCCACCACAACAAGTAAAAAGCTACGCTCCGGTGTGGGCTCCCCCTACAAGTTGTCCCTGAAACAACCGTTGACTTCTTTTCCGGAATATCCTAAAATGAAGTCAGCTGGTAGGGGCGTTCCCCTCCTGGCGGTTTGTGTTTTAAGAAACCACTCTACGCGCCAAGCAGAGTGGTTTCTTTTTATGCCTGCTTACAGTAAAGCAACCAGTGCTACTATAAGGGCTAAAAATGCTATTGCAAGGGTCATTACAACAATAATTGTAATTGCTCTTTGACTCATAGTATCACCCCCTTTGCTTGAAAAGCTCAGGAGGGAAACCGCTCTATCCAGCTGACAGGCCTGTTATAGCATAACGGTCTAGTCTTATTCAACAATTTGGAACCAATAGCAGAATTTTCGCTATCAGTGGTAGTCTATTTGAACTATTTTTCGTATCAAAATTCGTATTACCAATTTAACTTTCAAAGCAGGCCTCCGCCTAAAATGCGGAGGCCTGCTTTTTCATTGCCACCTCCTCAGGCTTAATTCACGCTTAAAAAAAGGCCTCTTACTTGTTCGTTTTTGGAGAGGCTTACTAAGACCGAACAAATAATTCAGCCAAAAGAGATATTGTTATTTTTTCAGCCAACCCGTACTATGAAGGCGTAAGCAGGACTAAATTCTTTCTAAATAGTCTAAATTAAGAAAATGTTAAGTGTTAGAAGTTAGGAGGATGTTATGTTCAAAAAATTACAGCTAGATCGGAAAGTGTTGGCACAATTTTTAATCATTTGTATTGGATCTGAAACAATTTACTTCATGTACGCCATCAAAAATGTATTGTATACGCCGTACAGAGAAATGCTGGGCTTAACCAATGGCCAGCTCGGCTTTGTTCTGTCCATGATGGGAATGATTGCCTTCTTTGGCGGAATTCCCAGTGCGTGGGTACTAAATCGCTTTTCGGCAAGAAAATTAATGTCCATTAACCTTGCCATCACCGGCTTAACCGGATTTTATCTGGTTTCCGGTATGGTTACTTATCCGGGCATGCTGATTGTCGGCGTAATCTGGGGTTTCTCTATGGAGGCATTTTACTGGGGTGCCGTTACCAAAAGCATCCGGTGTCTGGCTCCGGAGGATAAGCAGGGCATTGCCTTTGGTTCCATGGAACTGACTCGCGGCCTGGTTAACTTTGTTTTAAGCACCGCCGCAACCGGGATCTTCGTCTTCTTTGGAGAAAAGATTTTGGGTGTTAGAGTGGCATTGGGCGCTGCCGCAGCATTCCTGATTATCATGGGTGTTGTGACCTTCTTCTTCCTGCCGGAAGAGGACTACCTGAAGTCAGACACCAGTGTGGAAAAGAACAAAGAATCCTTGAAAGGTGCCATTAAATGCCTGAAAATTCCGCAGCTTTGGCTAATCGGGTTCATGGGAATGGGGGTTTACGCCGTTTATCTTGGATGCTCGTTCTTCCTGCCATTCTTGGAAGATGTTCTTGCCGTTCCAACCGTTCTGGTAGCCATCTTTGGTATTGCTTCTTCCAACTGGGTCAGAATGATTTCCGGACCCATCAGCGGTGTTATCGGGAACAAGCTGTTTAAAAGTTCCGCCGCTTTGATGCGAATCCTCTTCCTGGCCGGCATGATCATCCTGGCAGCCATCATCCTCATTCCGAAGCAGACTTCCATGACCTGGCCAATCACCATTCTGCTGATTGTTCTCCAGATTGTGGTATACATGCTTCGCGGAGTTTACTATGCTCCGGTTGGTGAATCCGGAATTCCAAAGGATATTTCCGGTTCTGCCATGGCCGTTGCCATTCTTCTGATTCAATCCCCGATGCTTTGGGCCTTTGCCACCTATGGAAACATTGTGGATAAGTTTGCGCCCAACAAGGCGTATTCCATTATCTTTATTATCATGATTTCCCTGTATGGCGTTGGCTTTATTGCATCCACCATTCTTTGTGGCATGGTAAAACGCAAGGGCTTGAAGATTGACGTAGACCAGGAGGACACGCTTAAAGAGGTAGACGCAAAGGAGGGTACCTAATGGAACTGGCATTAGCAACCGATTGGGGAATCCTTGAAAATTCTCCGGAAAGTATGGAAGAGCAGCTTCAAAAGCTGA
>CAVHPJ010000003.1:0-213653 GCA_963638085.1 Butyricicoccaceae bacterium
CAACAGCCCCTTCCAGGGGCAGAACAAACCGCCGGCTTAGCCGGCGGTCATGATTTTTCTAACGTTTTTTGTTTGGCAAAATGACGAATAGATATTTGCAAAAGATGGCGTAACACTGGCGTTTTTCTTGCGTTGCAGTACAATATATTCATGGAAAAGAAAGATACAATTACAATTTCTAAAAGTGAATATGAAGCTCTCTGTGCCATGAAGGAAGATTACACTGAACTCCAAACCAAATGTGACTGGTTAATGGAGCAAATGCGCTTGGCTAAACACCAGAAGTTTTCCTTTTCTTCTGAAAAGCAAGAAACTCTTTTTATGGACCAAATGAGCTTGGTCTTTAATGAAGCGGAAGGCTTTGCAGATTTTTCTATGCCAGACATTCCAGAAGAGGTTACTGTTGCTTCCCACAAAAGAAAGAAGCACGGGACAGTAAAGGATATTCTTCCAACAGATGTTCCGGTTGAAGTGGTTGAGCACACTCTTTCAAAAGAAAAATTAGTTTGCCCGCAATGCGGAACTACTATGACTGAAATTGGAAAGGAAGAAAAAGAGACTCTGGTTATTATTCCAGCACAGGTAAAGATTCGGCGCGATGTATATTACACGTATGCTTGCCAGCGGTGTAAACAAGAAGATGTCTCTGTTCCGGTGGCCAAGGCCCCAAAAGAACCTGGTTTGATTTCCAAAAGCTTTGCCTCTCCGGAAGCAGTAGCATATCTTATGTACCAGAAATACGTAATGGGATCTCCCATATACAGAATGGAACGGGACTTTTTAAGGAATGATATTCAACTGTCCAGGCAAACCATGTCCAACTGGATGTTGCGTTGTTCCAAGGATTGGTTGGAACCTATTTACAACAAGTTGCATGCGCAACTTTTGAAAGAACCTATTCTGCATGCAGACGAAACCACTCTACAAGTTCTGAAAGAACCGGGAAAGCGTGCACAAACCAAGTCTTACATGTGGCTTTACCGAACCGGAAAGTATGCAAAAAGACCCGTGGTGCTCTACGAATACCAACCGAACCGCAAAGCAGAGCACCCAGAGAAGTTTTTAAAAGGCTTTACCGGATATTTGCACGCGGATGGATATGCTGGATACCACCGGTTAGACCAACAGGGTATTACCGTGGTTGGATGTTTGCTCCATGCAAGACGGAAGTTTACGGATGCTCTACGGGCATTGCCGAAGAAAGAACAGCATGGATCTTCTGCAGAAGAAGGCCTTGCTTATTTCACCCAACTTTTCTCCGAAGAAAAGAAGTTGGAAGATTTAACAACAGAAGAGCGCTATGTACAGCGACTGGAAAAGGAAAAACCTATTCTGGACGCTTTGTTGGCGTGGTCTTGTGCCCAAAAGGTTCCTCCCAAGTCTGCTTTGGGAAAAGCAATTTACTATATCCAAGAACAATGGCCATATTTGATTAAATTCTTGGAAGACGGGAATTTAGAATTGACCAACAACTTAGCAGAACGCTCTATTAAACCGTTTGTAATTGACCGAAAGAACTTTCTGTTTGCCAATACACCGAATGGAGCACAAGGCAGTGCAGTTATATTTAGCATTATTGAGACCGCAAAAGAAAATGGATTAAATCCATACAAGTATCTTGTATACATCTTCCAAAATGCACCAAAGCTGGCTGCAGAAAAAGATGACTGGGCCACTTCTCTTTTGCCAGAAAACGTCCCCATATATTGCAAAGCAAGCAAAACAAATTAAATCTTATTACCGGAAGCCAGGATTTATTCCTGGCTTTATTTTTACCGGTGGATTATTTGACGCTTACATAAGTGCTTCTCCTTAATTTTAATTCCCGTAAATCTTCTCATGCAAAAACTGCATATTAGCAGCAAAGTCCACAACCAGGCAGTCCTGGCCGTTGATGGTTTTGTTGGTGTAGGTATTTGCTTGGGGAATGGAATAGGACTCTACGGTGTATTTGCTGTAGGTGCGCGCGTGGAGAAGGGCTCCAAGAAGCTGGCTGCGCGTAATATTCGTTGTTACATTCGGAAGGAGCTCTGTAATTAAAGTGTTCAGCTCCATAAGACTGAGGTTTTTCACTTTCTTCATGGAGGAAATGACAATGTCACGCTGACGGCGAGTCCGTTCAAAGTCGGTGCCGACATAGCGGTTGCGGGCGTGCATCAGTGCTTGCTCCGGGTCTAGAGTGGAACTACCAACCTGTAAGTTCTCGTTTTCATGATCCGGAAGGTATTTTTTAATGTGGTCTATTTCGGCTTGGGTTAGGTCAACGGTAACGCCGCCGATGATTTCTACCACATCTTTAAACGCTTCAAAGTCTACGCTAGCATAAAGTGTAATGGGAATGTTGAAGTTGTATTCAATGGTCTGCAACAGCAAGGAAATGCCACCATAGGAATAGGCGGCGTTCAGCTTGGATGATCCGTGGCCCGGAATGTAAACGTAACAATCCCGAAGCAAAGAGGTCAGGATAATTTTCTTGGTATTCTGATTAATGGAAACAAGAATCATGGAGTCGGAGCGGGCGCTGTCGTTCGCAGACCGGTTGTCGGTACCGACCAGTAAGATGTTCAGTACATTGTTGTCATCAAACTCCAGATCCGAAGTGGAAATGCCATTTTCTTTTAAGTAGGCTAAGAATTCGGCCAAGTCAGGATCATTGGAATCCACGGAGGTGTCTGTTTTTTTCAGGCTTTGGAAGTTCAGCTTTCCGTAATAGTGCTCAAATACGCCTAAAACGGAAGCGGCCAGAATGGCAAAGACGGCAAGGATGGAAAGACTGATACCAATCATCTTTTTGGTTTTCGGATTCAAAATAATACTCCCCTTTAAATTCGGATTGTAAGGGTACTTGCTATGCTCATTATACCTGTTTCTACTGCCAGAAAAAAGACGGTAAAATCTGCATAAAAATGACGTAAAAAAACTATTGCTATGGAAAAGGCAAATAGATATACTGATTTTGCACGCGTTTTTACAATCCGTTTTCTTGGATTAGGAGAGTGTTTATGGAATCAACCTTTAACGTATTCAACATTGTGTTGTTATTAGGAGGACTTGCGTTCTTCCTGTTTGCAATGGGCGTTATGTCCAACGGCCTGGAGCGTCTGGCCGGTGGTAAAATGGAAAAGATGCTCCGGAAGATGACCTCCAACCCCTTTAAGGGTATGGTACTGGGTGCCGGTATTACGGCTGTAGTCCAGTCCTCTTCCACCGTAACCGTTATGTTGGTCGGCCTGGTTAACTCCGGCATTATGGAACTGGAACAGACTATTCCGGTTATCATGGGTTCCAACATTGGTACTACCATTACTGCATGGTTCCTGTCTTTGGCAGGTATCAGCTCCAGCTCCATTGCCATGCAGTTCTTAAAGCCAAAGAACTTTGCTCCACTGTTTGCCCTGATCGGCGTCATCATGACCATGGCGGGCAAAACGCAGAAGAAAAAGGACGTCGGCAGCATCCTGACCGGGTTCGGTATTTTAATGTACGGCATGGTCATGATGTCAGACGCCATGTCCCCATTGGCAGACATGCCGTCCTTCAACAATATCCTGACCATGTTCAATAACCCGCTGCTGGGTGTTCTGGTTGGTACCTTGTTTACCGCATTAATCCAGTCTTCCGCAGCTTCCGTTGGTGTATTGCAGGCCCTTTCTGTTACCGGCGTTATGACCTACGGACAGGTTGTTCCCATTATTATGGGTCAGAACATTGGTACCTGTATTTCCGCAATTCTTGCCTGTATTGGTACCAACAAGAACGCAAAGCGGGTTGCCGTAGTACACGTTATGTTTAACGTCATTGGTACCGTTATCCTGCTTTCCCTCTGGTTGCTGGTTACCACTCTTTTGGATATGGACTGGCTGACGGAATCCGCCGTAAAACCGGCACACATTGCAACCATTCATACCGTATTCAACATAGTAACCACTATTATGGTGGCTCCGTTTTATAAGAAGCTGGGCAAGCTGGCCCGTGTTATGGTTCGGGAAGGCTCCAAGAAGACCGCTCTTCTGGACGAACACCTTCTTGGAATTCCGGCCTTTGCCGTTCGCCGTGCACTGCAGGTAACCACCAGCATGGCACAGCTGACCAGTCAATCCGTAAAAAGCGCCATTGGTTTAATGAACGGCTACAATGAAGAAGTGGCAGATGAAATTACCGCCGCAGAAGAGCAACTGGATAATTACGAAGACCAGTTGCAGACCTACTTGGTTAAGGTCTCCAAGCTGGAACTGGCAGACAAGGATGTAAAACGTACCACCCGTATGCTGCACTCCATTTCCAACTTTGAACGAATTGGCGACTATGCCAGTGGACTGATTAAGGTTTCCCAGGAAAAGACCGAAAAGGACATTGTATTCCCGGAAAGCTCCGAAAAGGAACTGAACGTTCTGTATACGGCAGTAGAGGACCTGATGGACAGAACCACCACTGCCTTTGCAGAGAATGATCAGGAACTGGCGGAAACTGTAGAACCGTTGCGCAATGTAATTGATCACCTGATTCACAAGCTCAGAAACCGTCAGGTAAAACGCTTAATGAACGGGGATGCAGATGTAGCCGTTGGATTTGTCCTTTCCGACCTGCTGACCGCTTTGGAACGAATCAGCGGCCACTGTTCCAACGTTGCCATTGCCATTATTGAATCTGAAAACGAAGAATACAGCCAGCACGAATACATTAATGAAGTAAAGGCTGAATCCGTAGAATTCAAGGATATGTACAATGCCTTTAAGGAACAGTACAGCATCTAAGCTTTTACTGCACAGAACAACCACAGAATAGAACAAGACCCACACAGTTTATTGCTGTGCGGGTCTTTTACTTGCGTTGGCGTGCGTTTACTGCCCTACAATTTCCTTCAGCAGATCAACCGCTTCCAGGTACCCTTGGAAGCCGTGCCCCTTAATGGTGGCTTTGGCAACCAGGGAAATATAACTGTGTTCCCGGAAAGGCTCCCGTGCGTCTATGTCGGAAATGTGGACTTCAATGGTGGGAATGGCAACGGCTTTCAGGGCGTCCAAAATGGCCACCGACGTGTGGGTGTATCCGCCGGGGTTAATGATGATGCCATCTGCAATGCCGTAGGCTTCCTGGATTTTATCAATGATATCGCCTTCGTGATTGGATTGGTAAAATGCTACTTTAATATGGTCTTCCGCACATTTTTCCTGAATGCGGTTTTCCAAATCTTCCAGGGTGCTGTCCCCGTAAATGGAGGGCTCCCGAATGCCGAGCATGTTCAGATTCGGACCGTTAATAACAAGAATCTTCATAAAAGCATTGCCTCCCTTTTTTTCTCCGCTATCTTACGCTTGTTTATGGTATGATGGAAACGGATCGTTTTGCACTTATTTTAGCATAAGGGGAAATGGAAATGAATCTTTATCAGTACAAAAAATTAAACAGCTGGATTTTTAACAACAACGAGTTCACTACCTCGCAATTCGTCTTTCAGGGCTCCGACAAAACCGTCCTGATGGACACCGGCATGGACTTCTTTAACCTGAAAAAGCAGATTGTAAAGAAGACCGGGCGGGAGGACGTTATGGTGGTTAACTCCCACTTTCATCCGGACCATTCCAACGGAAACCACAACTTTGACGCTGTGTTTATTGGGGAAAAGGACCTGCCAACCTTCACAAACGAAGACTGTTACTTCAAGCTGGTTGGTGATATCTCCGCCGCCGTCTTGGACAAACTGGAAGGTAAAAAGCACCTGCAGCGCCTGCTGGGAAAAATCGTGGACAAAGCCCTGATGACCAAACCGGGCGCCACGCAATATTACCCGCTTCATGATGGCGATGTACTGGATCTCGGCAACCATAAGCTCATTGTCAAAGACTTCCCGGGCCATACGCCGGGCTCCATTACGCTGTTAGACCCGGATGACAAACTGATTTTTGCGGGCGATTCATGCAACATGGGCTTTTGGGCGTTCACGAATCCCGAGCTGAACCTGCATGACTACGCAGCGCAGGAGCGTGCTTATTATAAAGAAGTAAAAGCTGCGGGCTATACGAAAATGTACGGCTCTCATGTGCCGTTTCCCAACAAAATATCCTTTATTAAGGATAACGCCAAATTTATGGATCATCTGACGCCAAAGAAGGCTTTGCTGAAGTTGAAAGTGCCGGGCGGACCATCCCGTCTGTGCATTGCCATGCGTCCGTCCCGGCACCTGATGTATGCCTGCCTTTTCTGGGAGCATCAGTGCCAGAAAAAGGACTAAAAACAGTTGGGAAACGGCCAGGGGATGCGCTTTTTCAGGCATGCAAATGTTAGCGTGGGCTAACATTTTGAAACATGTGTGAAAAAGCGCCAAAGAGCTCTGTTAAATAATTGACAACTGGAAATACGGGTGGTACCATTAATTGGAAACCCGGAAACCCAAAACGGGTTTCCGGGTTTCCTTATGTTTGAGGATATAAAAATGAAGGAAAAAATCATAGATGCCGCCATTGCGGAATTTACAGAGCACGGCTTGAAATTCACCATGAATGACGTAGCTTCCCGGCTCGGCATCAGCAAAAAAACAATCTACACTGTCTTTGACAGCAAGCAGGCTGTATTAAACGCCATTGGAGACCGTTACGCCACGGACCTGCGTTCCATGCAGCAGGACATTGAAGCCGATGACAGTTTGGATATTACTGAAAAAATTGAACGTCTTCTGTTGGCCCTGCCAAACCGGTATTACAATATCGGACTCAGCGGCATATATGATCTTGCCGGGAAGTATCCGAAAACCTACCGGCACCTGATGAAAGCCGTTAACCAGGGCTGGAAACTGGTAGAACAGTATCTGGAAGAAGGCATTCGGCAAAACAAAATTCAGAACGTTCCCATTCCTGTTGTTATGGCCATGGTAGAAGGAACTGTACAGAAGTTCCTGACCAGCAACGTGCTGGTACAAAACCACATGACCTATGAACAGGGAAAAGAGGAAATGATTGCCATTATCATGAAAGGAATTAAACGGTCTGAGGTATGAGTGAAAAAGAAGTAAGAATTTTAGAAATTAAGGAAAGCGTTTTTGCTGACAATGACCGGCAGGCAGATCAGCTGCGGGCGGAAATGAAGGACCAGGGTGTTTTTTTGTTGAACCTGATGTCCTCTCCGGGGTCCGGAAAAACCACCACCCTGGTCAGCACCATTAACGCCCTGAAGGATGATCTGCGCATTGGCGTCATGGAGGCCGACATTGACTCTGACGTAGACGCTAAAACCATTGCAGAAACCGGAGCACGCTCCATTCAGCTGCATACCGGTGGCATGTGCCACCTGGATGCCGACATGACGCGCCAAGGGGTAGAGGGCTTAGGCACAGACAACCTGGACCTTGCCATTCTGGAAAACGTCGGCAACCTGGTTTGCCCGGCCGAATTTGACACCGGTGCCGCTTTAAATGTCATGATCCTTTCCGTTCCGGAAGGACACGACAAACCACTGAAATATCCGTTAATGTTCCAGGTCTGCAACGCAGTCCTTATCAATAAAATTGATGTACTGCCGTATTTTGATTTTGACCTGGACAAAGTAAAAGAGTACATCGCCCGGAGAAATCCGAACGCCGTAGTCTTCCCAATTAGTGCCAAAACCGGCGAAGGTATGGATGCCTGGACCGATTGGCTGCGCACCCAGGTTCAAAACTGGAAAGCGTAAGCAATACATAAGAAGTTTGTGTTTATTTTATTAAAGGAGCAAATGTATGGCTAAAGAATTAGACAAAGAACTGTATCCGGATTATGAATATCCGCATTTCAGCATGGATCCTGACGAACCATTCCGTGAGCCCATTGCTAAGCTGGGTAAAACCATCACCGACCGTATTCCACAGAAGCTGGGTCTGAAGAAGATTACCAGAGAAGATCCGGAATACTGGGGCCTTGCCGGTGTTGTTACGGACGAAGAAGCAGAACTTGCCTTACAGATGGGCGGTGTTCGTAAGCCGAAGACCTTAAAGCAGATGGTAGAAATTTCCGGTTTGCCGGAAGAAAAATGCGAAGCTCTGCTGGAAGAAATGTCCCGCAAGGGTCTCCTGGAATACAACTGGGAAAACGAAGCCCATGAAAAGCAGTATGTACTGCCAATGTACGTACCGGGCTGCGCTGAATTCTTCAACATGAACCCGGTAGTTCTGAAGGAAAACCCGGAAATGGGCATCTTCTTTGAACATATGTCCCGTCTTCCTCTGGAAGCCATTACGCCGTTCGTTCCGGAAGGCGGCGCCGGTATCGGCATGCACGTTATCCCGGTAGAAAAGGCCATTGAAATGGAAAATGAATCCATTGACCTGGAACACATTTCCCACTGGCTGGACAAGTATGACGGCAAATATGCTGCCAGCCCATGCTCCTGCCGCCGCTCCCGTCTGACGCACGGCGAAGGCTGCGCCGATGACCCAGACGGTTGGTGTATTGCTGTTGGTGACATGGCCGACTACGTTGTAGAAACCCAGAAGGACGGCCGCTACATTGACAGAGCAGAAGCTCTGGAAATCCTGAAGCAGGCGGAAGACAACGGCTTTGTTCATCAGATTACCAACATTGACGGTGCCAACAAGATTTTTGCTATTTGTAACTGTAACGTAAACGTATGTTATGCACTGCGTACGTCTCAGTTGTTCAATACCCCGAACATGTCCCGCTCGGCCTATGTTGCCAAGGTAGAAAAGGCCAACTGCGTTGCCTGCGGTAAGTGCGTTGAATCCTGCCCGGCCGGTGCTGTTAAGCTTGGCCAGAAGCTGTGTGACAAGGAAGGTTGCGAAGTTACTTATCCGCGCATTCCGCTGCCATCGGATCAGCCATGGGGCGAACACATGTGGTCTCACAACTATCGTGACGTAAACCGCATTAACTGCTATGACACCGGTACAGCTCCTTGTAAGACTGCCTGCCCGGCTCACGTTGCTGTACAGGGTTACCTGAAGCTTGCTAAGGAAGGTCGTTACGAAGACGCTCTTGCCTTAATTAAGAAGGACAACCCACTGCCTGCAGTCTGCGGTCACGTATGTAACCGCCGCTGCGAAGACGCTTGTACCCGTGGCACTATTGACCAGGCTGTTGCTATTGACGACGTTAAGCGCTTCCTCGCCGAACTGGATATGAACAAGGAAACCCGCTACGTTCCGAAGGCAACTGTTCCTTCCCTGAAGGGCGGCTTTGCCCAGAAGATTGCCATTGTTGGTGCTGGCCCTGCCGGTCTGTCCTGTGCTTATTATCTTGCACTGACCGGTTACAAGCCGACCATCTTTGAAAAGAATGAGGAACCGGGCGGTATGCTCCGTTACGGCATCCCATCCTATAAACTGGAAAAGAATCTGCTTGCTGCAGAAATTGACATCATCCGCGAACTTGGCGTAGAAATCAAGTGCGGCGTTGAAGTTGGTAAGGACGTTACCATTGAAGAACTGCGTAAGCAGGGCTACAAGGGCTTCTACTTTGCCATCGGTTGCCAGGGCGGCAGAAAGCCTGGTATCCCGGGTCAGGATGCAGACGGCGCTTATGCTGCCATTGACTTCCTGCGGGAAGCACAGGCTAAGGAAAGCTTCACCTTCTCCGGCGATGTAGTTGTTGTCGGCGGCGGTAACGTAGCTATTGACGCAGCCAGAATCAGCAGCCGCTGCACAGACAACAAGATTTCCATGTACTGCCTGGAGCAGCGTGCCGAAATGCCGGCCAGCGTGGAAGAAATTGCCGAAGCAGAAGCAGAAAACATTTCTGTAAACTGCGGCTGGGGTCCGAAGGAAGTTCTTTCCGAAGACGGCAAGGTTACCGGCGTAGTCTTCATGAAGTGCCTGTCCGTATTTGACGACCAGCACAGATTTGCACCGAAGTATGACGAAAATGACACGGTAACCGTACCGTGCAGACATGTCATCTTCTCTGTTGGTCAGGCGGCTGCCTGGGGCGGCCTGCTGGATGGCCTTAATGTTGAATGTCGTCCGAACGGCATTGCTCTGGCCAACAAGCTGACCTATCAGACCTCTGAACCGGACGTATTTGTCGGTGGTGACATTTACACCGGACCGAAATTCGCCATTGATGCCATTGCAGCCGGCCGCGAAGGTGCCATTTCCTTGCATCGCTATGTACACGAAAACTGCACCCTTACCATTGGCCGTAACCGCCGTGACTTCATTGAACTGGATAAGAACAACATCTCTTACGGTGCTTATGATACTTCCAAGCGTCAGATCCCGAATCACGCTTCTGCTGAAGATCAGGCCAGAACCTTCCGTGATCTGTCCCGCAGCCTGACCGAAGAACAGGTTAAGACCGAAACTTCCCGTTGTCTGTCCTGCGGCGCATCCGTTGTAGACCCGAACAAGTGCATTGGTTGCGGTGTCTGCACCACCAAGTGCGTATTTGATGCCATCCACCTGCACCGTGATCTTCCTGGTTGCTCCACCATGCGTAAATCCGAAGATAAGTTGAAGTACATTCTTCCGAACATGGCAAAGCAGTCCATTAAGGTGAAGTTCCGTAAGAACAAATAATTGATTTCCTGAAGGAGGCCTTTATGCACGAATTAGGTGTTACCTTTACCATCATGGACCATTTGGAAAAAGTGGCCGCCGAAAATCAGGTGGAACACGTTCGTAAAGTAGTCCTGGAACTGGGGGAGGTCTCCACGGTAATCCCTTCCTATTTGGAAAACTGTTGGCAGTGGGCCGCTGCAAAGCGCCCATTGTTCAATGGCGCGGAATTAGTGGTAGAAACCTTACCTGCCGTTACGTACTGTGAAGATTGTCAGCAGACCTATCCCACAGTAACCTACGGAAAAATTTGCCCGCACTGCGGAAGTGAAAATACTTATCTGCTGAAGGGCAATGAATTTAACATTAAAGAGATTGAAGTAGAATAAGCAGTACGGATAACTGCAAGAAATACCGCCAAATTTCAGTCTTCATTTTGTGGGGCCATCCTTATAATTCCTGCACAGACATGTGGCCTGGCAAACGGAAACGCCTGCAAGAGCATTGCTCTTGCAGGCGTTTTACTTTTAAGGCCTGGTTCTTGCGAAGGACTAGTCTTGGAACAGGAAAATCATAAGGTAGAACCTTCGTTTGTTGTCCCGCCCATAAAGTGGTGGCAAAAGAATAGAGTGGCTTTTAAAATGCGCTCATTTCTGCTGCCAGAGCTTGAAATGCGGCTTTTGAGGTTGGTAAAAGCCGCATATTGCGGGGCCACGCTTAAAATGAGCGCATTGATTTTCTAAATTAGAAAATTGCGAAGATAGAGAGTCATGAAAATGCGCTCATTTCTGCTGCCAGGACTTAAAATGCGGCTTTTGAAGCTGGTAAAAGCCGCATATTGCGGGGCCACGCTTAAAATGAGCGCATTGATTTTCTAAATTAGAAAATTGCAAAGATAGAGAGTCATGAAAATGCGCTCATTTCTGCTGCCAGGACTTGAAATGCGGCTTTTGAGGTTGGTAAAAGCCGCATATTGCGGGCCCACGCTTAAAATGAGCGCAAAGTTTTTCTAAAATAGAAATTTCAAATAGGAGCCGCTAATAGTGACGGGCTGCTCCTTGGTTGTTTTGGCTTCAGTGACCACTACAGCGCGATGTGCTTAGTCTTCAGTAGTGTTGGCTGCAGTTTGGGAAGCATCGTCTTTAGCTGTAGATGTGGCTTTTTGGGAAGCCACTGTCTGAGAAGAATCCGCTTTAAGGGCGTTTGATAGAGCGTCTACTTTAAGAGACTTTGTTTTAGGAGCGTCTGCCTGGGAAACGTCTGCTTTAAGGGGGGCTGCTTCGGCTGCGGGGGCGTCCGGCTTGTCTTTGCCGGAGTGGCTTTTCTTTAACAGCTTGCTGTATTTGGAAATGTTTACGCTAAGGCCGACAATGACCAGAATAGGAATCATCAACAGGAATAATTTCCAGAAGTTGCTTGGTAACAAGGCTACATAAATGACGGCCAAAACGGATGCGCAGAAGCAGGAGATACTGAAGAATTCAGAGCGCCGTTTGTGATCAGACCACAGGGCACAGAAAACAATGTGCAAAATGAAATGGATGGGAAGCGCATACACCAAAAGCTGCCAGAAGGTAATTTCCAAAACAAAATTAATGACAATCATGGCCAGCGCAATGGCGGTCCAGTAAGACAGGATGACAATGCTCCAGATCAGCTTGTGCACCTTGCCGACATGGGCAAGATCTTCTGCGGAGTCTGCCACCTTCTTGGCCTGCTTTTTGGCTTGCTTTTGCAAGGAGGATTCTGCTTTATAAGATTTCTTCTTTTCTTTGGGGTCTAACAGAAGGTCATCCAGGGATACCTGAAAAACTTCTGCAATTTGGCGAAGTACGGTAATATCGGGAACTGCCTCGCCCCGTTCCCACTTGGATACAGTTTTGTCGGAATAGTTTAGTTTGTCCCCAAGCTCGGCCTGGGTCATGCCTGCTCCTTTGCGCAGGCTTTGCAAATTGGTGCTGAAGCTTGCTTTTAAATCTGCCATGGAGTTCCTTTCTAGAGTTTTAAAAAGTCTAACAGGCGAGCGGTGGCGCCTGGGGTGGGCGTGCCGAAGTGTAATTCGCGGAAGTGGGCACGCTTTTCTTCTTGGAAGTTTCGGGTAATGAAAACGTTGCAAAGGTCGTCCATTGTTTTGACAATGGGGCCGCCGACCGTGTCATACGGGAAGTAGAAGTCCCGTGCAAAGCTGTCCAGGTCATAGGCATAAAAGACCATAGGTTTGTCCAGCAGCGCCATGTTCATGCAAATGGAGCTGTAGTCGGTAATCATGACGTCTGCCAAGAAGCAGAGGTCATTGGAGTTGGGATAGTGGTTGACGTTGGTGCAATACGGTGCGGAATCCGTGCGTGTGGATTCCGAATCATGCGGGTGCAACCGCAGTAAAATCTGGCACTCCTGCGGAATGCCGGCGTTTTGTAAGCCCTTGTCTACCGCTTCTTTCAGGCGATCCAGCTGGATATGAGATAAGACAGAGCTTCCGTCATCCCGGAAAGTGGGGCTGTACAAAACCAAGTACTTGCCGGTGCATTCCGGATAGGTGTTGTTGAAGGCGGCGCGGCGGGCCTGACAGGCTTCCGCGCTGACATTGCTGCCGAAGTACTGGTCCTGTACCGGGTTGCCGATGGGCAGGACCTGGTCGGCACGAAGGCCAAAGGCAGACATGTAAATAGGCTTGCAACTGGGAGCAGAGCAAACCACGTAGTTGGTTTTGGCGTAGACACCCTGTTCCAGCCGCCGCTCCCGCGGGGGCTGCGGGATGTCTAGGCCAAACTTCTTGAAGACCCCCTGGCCGTGCCAAACCTGGACCACGGTGGTGCCTTTGTTGAACGTCATGTAGTTCATGGGGAAGAAGTTGTTGTTTAAGAAAATGGTTTTGGCACGGGCCATTTTTAAGTTATCTGCAAAGAAAAACTTTAATAAGGCCTTCTTGCCGCGGAACAGGTCCTGCCGGTCTACCCGGAGGATGTCATACCCGCCGCGCCGCCGCAGTTCCTTTTCCACTTCCCCAAGTCCGTCCGTAAAGTTGGCGTCATGCAAAGAAAACAGAACCACTCTGTTTTCTTTGACCGGCAACTTTGCGGCTACGGAAAACAGCATGCCGTAAAAGTGAAAGGCGGCATCTTTAACGGTTTCTTTTAAGCTCATGTAACTGACTTCCTTTATCAGTGGGTTAAGGGGTCACGTCAAAATGGCTTAACACCTTGGTTAGAAGGCGCTGGAACGGACCAGCGTACCATTTGACATAGTATTTTAACATACTTATGACGTGAATCTGACGTAATTTGGGATTGGTCATGCTGCCGCGTTCCCATGCATGGTATACCGTGGCCGCCGGATAATAAAGCACTTTTCCTAAGTGATTCATTTCCCGGGTAATATCACAGTCTTCAAAGTACATGAAGTAGCGGTTGTCAAAGCCGCCCACCTTCAAAAAGGCATCTGTGCGGAAAATCATAAAGCAACCGGTGGCATTCTGAATGGCAAAGGGTGCAGAGAACCCACGGTCCAGCATGGCATACCGCCGGAGCAGGAAGTTCGGTGGGGCATCTTTCTTACGGAAGTGGCTTCCGAACAGATAAAGAATATGCGGAATCCGCTTTCCAAGGATCTGGTCTGTACCGTCTGGGAAACAAATGCGCGGAGACAGCTGTACTACATCCGGGTGATTGTTCAGATAGGATATCATTTTAGTAATGACATCCTCTCTTAACAAAACGTCCGGATTAATGACGCAGTGATATTCGGATTGTAATAGTGGCAATACTTTATTGTGTCCGGCACCAAAGCCGCAGTTTTCTCCAGTTTCTAAAAGGACCACTCTGGGGTCTTCCGTAAAACGTTCTTTAATCAGGGAGCAAGTGTGGTCAGTGGAACCGTTATCCACAACATATAGAGTAAAGTTCTTTAACTTTACAACTTCTAAAATGGAGCCAATACAGTCTCCGATTTTGTCTTCATTATTATAGGTGACAATACAGGCAGAAACCGCACAGTCCTGCGGTTCTTCTGCTTTAACAAGTGGTCTAGAAAGCAGGCTTGAAACGGGTAGTTTCTTTGTTTTCCCGAAGCGGGTTGCTGATAAAATTTCCAAACGCCACTGAATTTTTTCAGACAACTTGGTGGCGCGGCCGGTCACGTTGCCACCGTGGACACGATACAGAATCAGCGGCTCATTTACGAAGGTGACTCTTCCATATTTTTCCGCTTGCAAACCAATATACTGGTCATGCATAGGAACCTTTTCCGGAATAGGAATCAGGTATGGCAGAAGGCTTGCACGGAAAGCCATGCAGCAGCCCATATACGAATTTTTAATGACATTTTGCAGGTAGCCGGGCTTGCTGCCATGGGCCGCAAAAAAGGAAGGCTCTGTAATGTTCAGATCCTTATCTGTTACGGCGGCATCGTGCAGTACCAGGTCCGCGCCTGCCGAAATGGCGGCCATGACCCGTTCCACTTTGTTCGGGAGCCAGACGTCATCCTGATCCGACAGGAAGATGACGTCTCCCGAACAGCGGCTGATTGCCGCATTAAAGTTGCGGATTACGCCGTCCCCGGGGCCGGCAAAATACTTGACTCTGGGGTCCTGGCCGGCATAGGCGCGGACCACCGTTTCGGTTGCGCCACCCGGCTGGTCGTCGGACACAATAATTTCGTCCGACGGCCCCAGCTGCGGCAGAATACTGTCCAGCTGTTCCGCTATAAATTGCTGCCCCTGATAGGCCGCCAAAGCCACTGAAATCGTCATTTTAGATACCCTTCTACAACATTTTTCTACATTCTAACATGAGCCCGTATTATTTACAACGCTCCCACAGAAGCGTAAAATAATGTTGACTTTATTCTACTTTTTAGGAGGAAATACTATGAACTACAAAGGGTATCCAACCATCATTGTTCACGGCTTCTTCGGCTGGGGTGACAGTGACCTTATCAACAAGGCCGCTCCTTACTTTGGCGGTTATTGGGGCATTGGAGACAAGGGAATTGACAAATATCTCATGTCCCAAGGATATGAAGCCTATTGTCCGTCCGTTGGCCCATGGAACTCTTCCTGGGACCGTTCCTGCGAACTGTACGCCATCATTAAAGGTGGCACCGTTGACTATGGTAAAGTGCACTCGGAAAAGTACCACCATGCTCGCTACGGCCGCACCTATCCCGGCCTGATTAAAGACTGGGGTGAACCCGGACAGCACGCAAAAATCAACATCATCGGCCACTCCTTTGGCGGCCCAACCGTTTGTAGATTCACCTCTTTAATGGAAGCCGGTTCGGAAGAAGAACGCGCAGGTACTCCGGCAGAGGAACTGTCCCCGCTGTTCGCTGGTGGACACGGCAATCTGGTTCACACGGCAACCACCCTTTCCGGCACCAACAACGGTACAACCATGGCATCCTTTGCCCGCAATAAAATTGGCGATTTAGTCAACTGGCTTCTGCTTGGTGTTATTTCTACTACCTTTGGTGACACACCTGTCATGAAGATTTGGGATATGCGTATGGATCGCTTTGGCATCAGCAAGGATCCGAAAGACATTACCGGCTGGCATCTGCGCAAACCAACCGCGTGCCGCGAAGGCGTTGAAGCCTACATCGCCAATGACGAAGATAACATTATGCGGGAAATGTCCGTAGAAACGCAGGCGGAAATCAACAAGCAGCTGACCATTTCTCCGCACATGTATTACTTTGCTCACCAGGCCTGCCGTTCCAAGAAAATCGGCAACACCAACATTCAGCTGATGGAACTGAAGAGCTTCCCAATTGCGCACATTTCCGCATTGGTTACCGGCTGGTTTAACAGCCCGTCCTTAAAGAAAAACTTCGGCGTCAACGCCGATTGGTTTGCCTCGGACGGCCCGGTTAATACCATCTGCTGCCGCGGTCCATTCGTCGGCAAGGCACAGCCGGCCGTCGACTGGAAAGACGGCATGGAAATTAAGCCGGGCGTATGGCACAACATGCCGGTAGAGCACAAGGACCACTTCTCCTGGATGGGATACTTGGAAAAGAAGCAGACCTACTATGATGACTTCCGCGCTATGGTAGAACGTGCCAACAGCCTCCCGGACGCTGACTAATTAGTCCCTTCCGGGCAATGGACAGGCACATCTCCCGTGTGCTGCCCAATCCATCTCTCAGGCCTTGGCAACTCCACCGTTCGTACACTGGCAAATCACCTCTCGGGTAATAGCAAATCTGCCTTTTGGGCACTGGCCAATCCCCCCCCTTGTGCAATGGTGAATCCGCTTCTTAGGCGCAGATTAACCAGTGTGCTTTCCGGGCAATTGCAAATTTGCCTTTTGGGTGCTGACTGATCAGCGCTTCGCCCAAAAACAAATCATTTTCCATAGTTAAGATAAGATACAAAACATCCAAAAACAAATTGCAAAAATCCTGCTGGGCTTCCGCCTGGCAGGATTTTTTCTGCCCACTGTACCTGACAGCCCTTTACTATGCAGATCTGTATGCAGCCAGCTGTACGCATCCGCTCCTTCTTTTTGCAAAACTATCTGCCGCCAGCTGTACGCGAAGGCTTCTTCTTTTTGCAAAACTATCTGCCGCCAACTGTACGCATTAGCTTCTTCTTTTTGCAAAACTATCTGTCGCCAGCTGTACGCATTAGCTTCTTCCTTTTTGCAGAACTATCTGCCGCCAGCTGTACGCATCCGCTCCTCCACTTTGCAAATTTGTTTACCACTAGCTGTGCACAGTAATGCCTTTCTGCTGCAGAACGGTTTATTGTAGCGGTATACCGTAATCCCTTCTAGCCGCACAGCACCTTTCGCCAATTCCTTCTTTTGCTCAGAATTACTGGTTTGCTCAGAACAACTGGCTTTGTAGCTTCTTTGACGAAACTAATCCGCGCCTTTTAGTGATAATAGCGCAAATACCATTCTATCGTTTTCTGCTTTGCAAAATGGTATTGTTGAAGTAGAAACTTTTAGCAAACTTTTTATAAATTTCCCCTTGGGAAGGATGAAGGACAGCTACATCGCCGGGGAAAAGACAAAAATGCAGAAACATAGGAGGCACCCATGACGCACGCAGAAATGACCACATTGATTGACCTGCTGAAAAAGGAGCGGGATAAGGAACTGCAAACGGCAAGGACACTAAGGAAACGCTTGTCCTCGGCACCGGACGGAAAGCTGCTGGTTGCCTGTAGCAATGGGCGGACGCAATTTTATTGCCGCACCGGTGCGGGCGCGGGAGGCCGAACTTATCTTTCCAAGAAAAAACCGGAAGCTTTACAGTTGCTTGCACAGAAAAAATATGATGAAGCATTACTTTTAATATCCGAAAATAATTTGACCGTTTGGGATGATATAATCTCATCCTTGCAAAAAGGTTTGGATCCGGAAAGTGCTATGTCGGAGGTTCCGGTGACTCTTCAGCCGTATATCACCGCGCCTTTTCCTTCTACGTCGGCTTTTGTGGAGCAATGGATGATGAGTGGGAAAAAGCAAATGACCCGAAAAGAGAGACGGGATGGGCATCCAAGCGACTGGCATCCGGAAAACCTGGCGTATTCAACGGACAACGGTGAGCGGGTTCGCTCCAAATCCGAAATGATGATTGCAAACCTTCTTTATGCGATGCAGTTACCCTACCAGTATGAAAAGCCACTTCGCTTCCATGGCAAAACTGTTTTTCCGGATTTTACTATTTTGGATACTGAATTGCGCACAGAGGTTTACTTTGAACATTTTGGGTTAATGGATCAGGGGGATTATCGAACAGCGGCTTTGCGGAAGATAAAAGACTATGAAAAAGCCGGCTTTACGATGGGGAAAGATTTCTTGTTTTCTTTTGAGTCGGAGCAAGTGCCGTTTGACATTGACTGGATTAGGAAAAAGCTGGGCGAGCGATTTGGAGTGGAGTAGGGTAATAAAGGGCTCCGCTGAGTGAAAAAATAAAAGCATACCTTTTTGGCTGAAATGGGGCTGGAGGTATGCTTTTGGTCTGAAAAAGCCGCAAATTGGATTGTTTGAAGGGGAAAGGTATGCTTTTCCTTTTAGTGGGCTAAACTGCTTAATGGTGGAAGAAAAATAAAAGCATACCTTTTTGGCTGAAATGGGGCTGGAGGTATGCTTTTGGTTTGAAAAAGCCGCAAATTGGGTTGCTCGAAGGGGCAAGGTATGCTTTTCTCAGCTTGATAAAGAAGATCCACTGCAAACTGAAAAAATACACTGCCAGGGAAAGACTGTGAACCGTCAGAAGAGCAGTTTCGACGTTAAGAAAAGTTGCAACGCTAGAAAAAGAAGGGGCTCCGCCGGGAATAATAAAAAAAGAATAGGTGTCCTCAAGAAATGGCGTAACTACGTTGCCTTTGGTGGATTCTACTTTGAGGAGAACGCCGGGAGAGAGCCGGGAGAGCTCCGGTAGAGTGGAAGTAGAGCAGTAAAGTTTGAAGTAGGGTGCGTTTGGTGTACCACTTTTAGTACAATTCTTCCAGGTAAACAGCTATGAGCCAATTGTCTTGGTGTTCAGTCAGCCTGGGCAATTCAGCGCATACGCTACCAGTGTTTACCTTTTACAAAAAAGATTCCATTATCCCTAGGAGGACAACCTTATGGCAAATTATGTATTAAGCTGCTGCTCCCCGGCAGACCTTAGCAATGAATTTTTAGCAAGTCGTGATATTCACTATATCGGCTTTCACTTTTACATGAATGACCAGGAGTTTTTGGATGACAACGGTAAGACCATGTCCTATCCGGAGTTTTATGCAAAGCTGAAGGAAGGCTGCGATACCAGAACTTCCCAAGTTAACGTAGAAGAATTCGTTTCCTATTTCACTCCGTTCCTGGAAGACGGAAAGGATGTTTTACATATTACGCTTTCCAGCGGCATTTCCGGCGTGTACAATTCCGCCGCAACGGCAGCCCAGCTGCTGGCAGAACAGTATCCGGACCGGAAAGTGGTTGTAGTGGACAGCTTGGCTGCCAGCACCGGTTACGGCATGCTGGTTGACGCGGCTGCCGATAACCGGGACGCCGGAATGTCCATTGACGAAAATGCCGCCTGGCTGGAAAGCCATAAGCGTAACCTCCAACACTGGTTCACTTCCGAAGACCTGAGCTACTATGTAAAAGGTGGCCGTATCAGCAAGGCTTCCGGTTGGTTTGGCACTATGCTGAAGATCTGCCCGGTTATGGATGTAGATCCGGATGGCCATCTTGCCCTGCGGCAGAAGACCAGAGGCCGTCGCGCTTCCCTGAATGCCCTGGTAGATAAGATGGAAGAACTCTGTGACAACGGCACACGCTATGACGGCAAGGTATTCCTGTCTTCTGCCGACTCAGAGGAAGATGCCAAATATGTGGTTGCTGAAATCCAGAAGCGCTTCCCGAAGACTCGCGGCAAGGTGCAGATGAGCAACGTTGGCTTCACCATTGGATCCCACACCGGCCAGGGCACCATTGCACTGTTCTTCTGGGGTAAGGAAAGATCCTGAAAGGCCTGAACGGAAATAATCTGTTCCCTTTTGCGAGTTAGTACACCCTGCTTCCCAAATTGTCACAAAACTTTTACATTTCTTTGCTTTGTCGTTATATTGACAAGGGAAAAAAACTTTTGTAAACTACAAAAAGTTAAAAGAAGCTGAAGAAAGCGCCCATGAGGGAGTAGGAAGCACAATAGTGTAGTAAGTCAACAGCCCCGACAATTTTTGTCTGGCTTGCTTTAAATTCCGAGACTCATGTATACCCGCAGTGCTATACATGGTTGAAGAAAAAGAAGAGTGTGCCACGTACAGCATGTACGTGGCACACTCTTTCTTTTTGCAATCCCAATCCTTTCAAAGGAGTTTTTCTTTTATGTCATGGAGCTTTTTATCATTTAATTTCCTGCTGAACAGCATTCTGCTGGGTGTCGGACTGGCAATGGATGCGTTTTCTGTTTCCATGGCAAATGGCCTGAATGAACCGCAGATGCATAAGCGCAAAATGATCGGCATTGCCGGAACGTTTGCGCTGTTCCAGATTGCCATGCCGTTAATCGGCTGGGTCTGCGTTCATACCATAGTAGAGTTATTTTCTTCCTTCCAGAAGTTCATCCCGTGGATTGCCCTTTTACTGCTTGCCTATATTGGCGGAAGCATGTTAAAGGAAGGTATTCAAAACCGGAGTGTACCGCCGGAGGAAGTTACGCACAAACCCCTGCACGTCAAAGCGCTGCTGATTCAGGGGATTGCCACTGCAATAGATGCTTTATCCGTAGGCTTTACCATTGCCGATTATACGGCCCCGGCAGCCATTACAGAGTCTGTTATCATTGGTATTGTTACCTTTGCCATCTGCCTCTGCGGTGTCCTGATCGGCCGGAAGTTCGGTGTGAAACTGGCGGGAAAGGCATCCATTCTGGGTGGCGTTATCCTGATTGGCATCGGTTTGGAAATCTGGATCAAAGGAGTTTTCTTTTAATTAAAAGGAGATTTAACTATGGAACAGCAGGATCAACTGAGTCGACAAAAATTTCGCTATTTATTTGAACAGCTGGATGGCTTTCACGCCAACCACACCGAAAGTGATGAATGGGCCTTGTCCACCGCCATCTCTGATGGCAAAGTAGACAAGGTGCAGGAAATTCTGGAGGCCGGAGCGGATGTAGATTATCAGATTATTGATAACAATCAGCTGAAAACCTATGAGTACCTGGCTGTGTCTGCCGTGGCCGTAACAACGCGTATTGCCATTCTTTCCGGTATGCCGGGAACCGAAGCGTTCCGTTTCAGTGACATCTGCCTGCAACGAATTGCAGAGTGTCACACCGTAGAAGAAATGCAGGAAGCAGAAAACGACTGCATTTTGGAATTTACACGGCAGCTACAAATTCTGAATCAGACTACGGAACATAACCGCCTGGTGGAGCAGGCAAAATACTACATCGCCGAGCATATATATGAACCCGTTTCTTTATGCGATGTAGCCACCGCCATCAACGTCTCCGCCTCTTATCTTGGCCGGTTGTTCAAGTCTTATGAAAATCTGACCGTCGGAGATTACATCCGAATCCGCAAAATGGAGACGGCAAAGGAATCTTTGGTTTACAGCAACAAGAGCATCCAGGAAATTGCCAATTATTTCGGCTTCCCAAGCCAGAGTTACTTTGCCAAGCAGTTTAAGACGGTAACCGGCATGACCCCACTGGAATACCGGAATCGTTTTGGAAACCGCGTTGTGGAATGACGGCAGGTAGCACGGACATCCAGAGTGAGTCAAAACTCACAAAACAGGAAACACATTTTTATACAAAAGAGCGAAAAGCGACCAAATGAAAACATTTGGTCGCTTATTTTTTGTAAAAATCTAAATAATGCTAATTTTTGTATGCTAATCGTGTATCATTAATATGAAATAAATATACTAGGGTAGTATGAGGAGGAAAGAAAATGGCAAAACAGTACATCAGACACAATTTCAGCAATGCTGTTTCTGAACGGGAAATCAAGCACAATGAAATTGCGTATCGCGCAGCAGCAGAAGGCATTGTTCTGCTGGAAAACAATGGTTGCCTGCCGCTGAAAGACAAGAAAGTGGCTCTGTTCGGCATTGGTGCAAAGCACACCATTAAGGGCGGATCCGGATCCGGTGAAGTAAACAACCGGGAAAATATTTCCATTTATGAGGGAATGAAACGTAGAGGCTTTGAAATCACCTCAGAAGACTGGCTTGAAAAGTATGATGTAGTTGCAGAAGCAGCTGCCAATCCAACCGCCAAAGAGTTCTTCAAGAACTTTAATCTTGGGGATGCCATGGCAATGTTCATGGGCACCGCCAGCCTGCCGGATATGGACGTTCTGCAAGAAGACATCCAGAAGGCTCCGGCTGATACCGCAGTTTACGTTGTTTCCAGACAGGCCGGTGAAGGCGGAGACCGTAAAATTGAACGCGGTGAAAACGACCTGACGGAAGGTGAAATTGAAAGCCTGCAGCGTTTGGTAGCCTCTTACAAAAACGTAGTCCTTGTTATTAACATTGGTTCTTCCATGAACATGGACTTCCTGGAAAAGGTACCGGGTATTGGCGCCGTCCTCTTCATTGCGCAGCTTGGCTCCCAGGGTGGTTACGCCTTTGCTGACGTTTTGACCGGTGATGTTAACCCGTCGGGCAAGCTGACGGACACCTGGGCAAAGAAATATGATGATATTCCTTATGCCAGAGAATGGTCTTACCTGAACGGAGACCTGAAGCAGGAATACTACAAGGAAGGTATTTTGGTAGGATACCGGTACTTTGATTCCTACGGCGTGGAACCGCTGTATCCGTTTGGCTACGGTCTTTCCTACACCACGTTCTCCGTAGAAACAGAATCCGTTACCGTAAAGAAAACGGATGTTACCGCAAAAGTAAAAGTAACCAATACCGGTTCCATTGCCGGTAAGGAAGTTGTCCAGCTGTATGTCAGCTGCCCGAACGGCGTTCTGAAGAAGGAATACCAGAGCTTGGTAGCCTTTGCCAAGACCGGTGTTCTGGAACCGAGTGCTTCCGAAGAAATTACCCTGACCTTCCCAATGACTCTGGTAGCCAGCTACAAAGAGTACGGCGCCCAGTTCATTCTGGATGCAGGCAACTATGTTGTCAGAATTGGTAACTCTTCCCGCAACACCACTCCGGCAGCCGTTATTGCACTGGACAAGTATGTAGTAGTGGAACAGGCTCAGAACATCTGCCCGGTTCTGGAAGACTTTGAGCAAATGGAAATTCCGGATCACCCGGACGAAGATTTGTCTGACGTTCCTGTTGTTAAGATGCGTGCAGCCAACTTTACTACCGTATATCATGACTACAGCATACCAAAGCCATACCATGATCCAAAGGTAGACGCCATTGTTGACCGCATGAGCCTGAAAGAAAAGGCAGAAGTTTGCGTTGGCGCTTCCATGATGTCCGGCGAACGTACCATTAAAATTGAAGGTGCCGTAGGTCACTCCACTTCCAAATTCTGGAAGAAATACGGCCTGCCAAGCGTAGAATTCTCCGATGGCCCTGCCGGTCTTCGTATTACCCGTTATGTCGGCGTTTATGAAAACGGAAAAGTAAAGGCCATGGAAGGCATGATGGGCGGCATTGACCTTGCTCTGAACATGGTTCCGGCCCTGAAAAAGGTGCTGTATGCCAACCCGAATAAATCCAAGACCGCTTATCAGTATCCAACTGCATTCCCGACAGAAATTGCAGAAGCGCAGACCTGGAACCTGGATTTGCTGTATGAAATCGGCGAGGCAGTTGCTGTAGAAATGCAGGAGTTCGGCGTAACCTACTGGCTGGCTCCGGCACTGAATATTCACAGAAACCCGCTGTGCGGCCGTAACTTTGAATACTATTCCGAAGACCCAATCCTGTCCGGTAAGCTGGCTGCTGCCATCATTTCCGGTGTACAGTCTATTCCGGGTCTGTATGTTTCCGCTAAGCATTTCTGCTGCAACAACCAGGAAGATAACCGGAACTTTGTATCCTCTAATGTATATGAACGCCCACTGCGTGAAATTTATGTAAAGGGTTTCCGCATTGCTGTTGAAGAAGGTAAGGCCACCGGCGTTATGACCTCTTACAACAAGGTAAATGGTGTTAACCCACCGAACTCCTATGACCTTTGCACCGTTCTTCTGCGGAATGAATGGGGCTTTGACGGCGTGGTAATGTCCGACTGGTTCGGCTCTGTCTTTAACGGCAACCCGGTTCTGGGCATGCGTGCCGGCAATGACCTACATATGCCTGGCCTTCCAACACAGGCTCTGCAGGCAGTCATTGGCTGTAAGCTTTCTTACAATGACCCAGTAGACATTGACCGTTGCTGCCGCAACATTGTAAAGCAGATTGTGTATTCTGATGCTGTAAAACAGCTGGAAGAAGGACAGTTCCAGGAAAAGTAACCGGCCTGTGTCTATGATTCAGGCTTGCTCCTGGTAGTTATTGTCCTTTATAATGAAGCCGGTAAAAATCGGTAAGAATTGGTAAATAAAAACTTTGTAAATAGGGAGATATCCCATAAATAGAAAAAGGAGATTCATGATCATGAACAAAAAGCTGACCAGTATTTTGGCCATCATCCTTTGCCTTGGCATGCTGCTGGGCCTTGCGTCCTGCTCTTGCGGAAAGAAAGACGATGCCGCTGCTACCGACGCTTCTGCTTCCGATGCTGCTGATGCCGATGCAGCCGCGGATGAAGACAAGGATGCAGACGACAAAGACGCAGATGACAAGGATTCTGACAAGGATGAAGACAAGGATTCCGACAAGGACTCCGATGACGACAAGTCCTCTGATTCCGAAAAGACTTCCTACACTGCTGCAGAAGCTCTGGACCTGTACAAGACCGCTGCCAATAAGGTAAAGGCTTCCGGATCCAAGGCTGTTGCCACCAGAAACAAGGAAGTAATTACCACCATTGAAGGCGAAATTCCTTCCATGTATTCCACCTTCGGCTTCAAAGAAGGAACCAACACCGAAAAGAAGACGGTTTCTGGCTCCAAGCTGAAGAGTGACTTCTGCGTAGAAGGCAAAGACTATGTTTGCAACCTTTCCGCATCTGACATTAAGTCCGCAACCGTAACCATTTCCGGTAAAAAGAAGATTGTCAACATTACCGTAAAGGACGACTCCGCAGGAACTTATGACAAATCCAGCAAGTGCGTTTCCACCATCAGCGTTCCAATCGGAACCTGGACCTGCAAGGGCGTTAAGCTGAAGGGCGAAATTGACGAAAAGGGCAACCTGGTATCTCTGTACTACAAGATGCCGACTTACGTTACCTCCGGCTCTGATGCATTTGCATTTTCTCTGGAACAGTATTGGACCATTGCTTGGTAACTTGTAACAGGTAACCAGTTATAACAGAACTGTACTAACACGAAAAGACGCCAGACATCATTGTTGATGTCTGGTGTTTCTTGTTTGTGACAGGTTGTTCGTCTTGATTTTCTTTCTCAAGCTTTCCTTTTGCGCTGCTTTTGCTATAATTCGTTTAAACACTTAAACGAAAGAGAGGACCCGTTATGGATCTGATGGAATTAATGAAAGAACGCCACAGCGTTCGTCAATATACAGACCGCCCAATTGAAGCGGAAAAGCGGGAGGTTATTAACCGTCACGTGGAAGAAATAAATCAGGAAAGTGGCTTGCATATACAGGTGTTGTATGATGAGCCAAAGTGCTTTGATTCCTTTATTGCACACTATGGAAGCTTTCAAAATGTAAAAAATTATATTGCTGTTGTAGGGAAGGATGCAGAAATCGGCGGATATTACGGAGAAAAGCTGATTTTGCAGTGTCAAGCTTTAGGCCTTAACACCTGCTGGGTTGCCATGTCACATGGCCGTAGTAGAGCCAAAGTGGGCAAAGGTGAAAAGCTGATTTCCTTAATTGCAGTTGGATATGGGGTTACCGCCGGATCGCCACGATTTAGCCGCAGGATAGAAGAATTAAGCACCGCTGATGTGCCGACAGACTGGTTTATAAACGGTATGAAGGCGGTTTGTCTTGCACCAACTGCCATGAATCAGCAGAAGTTCTTGTTTGAACTGAAAGACGGGGTGGTAACCGCTAAGGAAATAAAAGGGCTTTATACAAAAATAGACCTGGGCATTGCCAAATACCACTTTGAAGCAATTTCTGGGCACAAGGTACAATAAAATGGAAATGATAAACGAAGTAGAAGCGCTTGCTTCTGAATTTGAACAATGCCGGGATGTCCTGGTGGCCCTTGGCGACGCCAATCGGCAGCACATGATTCTGGAAATGATGAAAAGCAAAAAGTGTGAAGGCTTACGGGTGAATGAAATTACGGAAATGACCCACCTGTCCCGTCCGGCCGTGTCCCATCATCTGCAAATTTTGAAGCGAGCCGGTATTCTGAAGGTGCGCAGGGAAGCCACCAAAAACTACTATTACTTTGACCCTGACATGAAGACCCTTGCGTTGCTGACAGCCACGTTACAACGGACAATTGCCATTACAGAAGTAATTGCACAGAAGCGTGGGAAAGAAGCACAACGGAATGCCGCTGTGGATGCACCGCTGCAAGTAAGCAAGGGCTTTTAACGTTGACCACTGCAGATTGCAAAGCGGTGGGTGGTGCAAGCAAGAAAAAGACCCGCTGACCGATTGGTCAGCGGGTCTTGTGGCAGCGGTATTAGGATTCGAACCTAAAATAACTGAGTCAGAGTCAGTCGTGTTACCGTTACACTATACCGCTACAAATAAATAAAGGGGAAAATCCCCGATATTTCATTTGTGAGAGGTGTGCCGTTAAACAGCGCGATTCACCTTGCCGGAACGCAGGCAACGGGAGCATACATAAACTCTTTTCGGAGTTCCGTTTTCAACAACCTTAACTCTCATGAGGTTTGGTTTCCATGCTCTGTTGGAACGTCTGTGGGAATGGGAAACCTTGTTTCCAAACTTTACTTCCTTACCGCAGTAAGCACATTTAGCCATGTGTCGGCACCTCCTTATATAAGTAATGACGCAAAGCGTCTCTAATGCGATGTAGCAAAAGATATATTATCATTTACCCATATAAAAAGCAAGCAAAATTTTTTAGGATGCCGGACTTTTTTTAGGACTGGGGAAAATGGGTGAGCGCTGACTCGCAAAAAACGAAAAAAAGAGGGAAAATCAGACAAAATTATGAAAATACGGACCAAAAGCGGGCAAAAAGTGCGGTTTTTTAATAGTATTCAGGGTGGTAATCCAGTACAATAGTATCGGTATATAAATGGTATTATAGTGGCGTGTGCCACAGAAGATAAAGGAGAAATTTGTTCCATGGAAAAAACAAAAGAGAAGGGCCAGAAGGGCTCGTTCGCCAAAACCCTTTGGCAGCTGATTAAATTTGCCATTGTCAGCGGGCTGGTTAGCATTATTCAGATTGGATTAGCTTATTTGCTGCCGCTGATTTTTGACAGTGTAACAGCCACCCTGCCGGGTTTCCTGGCCGCCATTTTTGATCCGAACGTTATTTTTGATGCCAGCACGGCAGACGGCGCAGAAAGCATTGCAAAGTATGTTGTCGGCGGAGTAGTAACCTGGGGCTACGTACTTCCGTTCCTGCTGTCCAACCTGATTGCCAACATTTATGGGTATTTCCAGAACCGGAAGACCACCTTTAAATCGGATACGCCGACCAAAAACGTGGTTATTTATCTGGTTATCCTGCTGGTGCTTATTCTGTTCAGCACCTGGATTCAGGGTCTGGTATACGGCGCCTGCACCAGAGTGGACAATTCCTTCATTCATGGTATTGCCAGACTGGTTGCAACAGCAGCTGCAGGTATGCTGCAGTTTATTATTATCTTCCCTTTAGAGAAGTTCTGGCTGCTGAAGGAAAAGAAGACCGATGCTCCGGCTGACGGCGCAGAAGCTGCAGAAGCTTCTGACGTTGCGGAAACTGCTCCGGTTGCAGAAACTACAGCAGAAGTTGTTGCAGAAACTCCGGTTGCGGAAGCCAAGGTAGACGAAGACGTAATTTGATCATTCGTTAAGCGGAAAAAGAAAAAAGGAAAAGAGCAGCTGACCGTGGGGTTAGCTGCTCTTCTTTTTTTGTTCCTTTTCACTTTCCTTTTTAGGGGCCCTTTTTAAGCTCTGCGGCGTTTGTTCTCTGATGGAAGCCGTTTGTACCAAAAATGGGACCGTTCGTGAAAATCCCTTGACCTTGCGAAAAAAGCGGCTTGCATTTTGAAAAGGCTTCTTCTATAATGATAACGAACCGAACATTTGTGCGTATTTGTTCGGCGCGCATTTTGTGTCAGGCAAACGCATTTTATTCTTTGGGAGGAAATTACCTTGGCAGACAACAAACAGAAAGCATTGGATACCGCCATTGCACAAATTGAAAGACAATACGGTAAGGGCGCAATTATGCGCTTGGGCGCAGATGAAAACATGCAGGTGGAAGCCATTTCCACCGGATCTTTAACCCTGGATGCCGCCACCGGCATCGGCGGCCTTCCGAAGGGCCGGATTATTGAAATTTACGGACCGGAATCTTCCGGTAAAACTACGCTGGCTCTGCACGCCATTGCAGAGGCGCAAAAGAAGGGCGGAGAAGCCGCCTTTATTGACGCGGAACACGCGTTGGATCCGGTTTACGCCGCCAACTTAGGGGTAGACGTAGACTCTTTGCTGGTAGCACAGCCGGACAACGGAGAACAGGCTTTGGAAATTGCAGAACAGCTGGTTCGCTCCGGTGCTCTGGACATTCTGGTTGTAGACTCTGTTGCGGCTCTGGTGCCGCGTGCAGAAATTGAAGGAGACATGGGGGACTCCCACGTTGGTCTTCATGCACGGCTGATGTCTCAGGCCCTGCGGAAGCTGGCCGGTGCCGTTTCCAAGTCCAACTGTATTATTATCTTCATTAACCAGTTGCGGGAAAAGGTTGGCGTAGTATACGGCAATCCGGAAGTTACTACCGGCGGCCGGGCGCTGAAGTTCTATGCTTCCATGCGCATTGACGTACGGCGGTCCGAACAGCTGAAAAATAGTAAAAATGAAATTGTTGGTAACCGGACCAAGGTCAAAATTGTAAAGAACAAGGTAGCACCGCCGTTCCGGACCGCAGAATTTGATATTATGTATGGCCGTGGAATTGTCAAAGAAGGAGAAATCCTGGACGCCGCGGTAGAATTGGACATTGTTCATAAGAGCGGTGCCTGGTACTCCTATCAGGAAGAGCGCATTGGACAGGGCCGGGACAACGCCAAGCAGTATCTGTTAGACCATCCGGAATTAATGGATACCATTGAACAGGAAGTACGCAAACGTCAGACGGAGCTGGTAGAACAAATGAAACCGTCTTACCGCGGCGGTAAAATGCATGAAGAACCGGTCAAGAGCGCCCCGGCCGCCCCTGCGGCGCGGACCTCTGCCGCTTCTGCCAAAGCTGCTTTGGATATTACTGTAGATGACGAATAAGCATCCTCAGAATGTGACACACATGATTTTACAAGCAAGAAAAGGGCGCGGGGAAAAGGTTCATCTGTTAGTGGACGGGGTTTATACGGCCACTACCACAGTGGACTTCTGGTACTTACTTGGTCTGAAAAACAATGCTGCACTTTCTGCAGAAGAGCTGGAACAGCTGTTGGAACAGATAGCTTACCGGCAGATGTATGATAAGGCGCTGGACCTGTTAACGGCACGGGATTATTCCAGAAAAGAGCTGGAAAATAAGCTGGTGCAGAAGATGGCAGAAAAGGCGCGCCGCCAGCAGGATAAATTCCGCCAGGAGGAATACCGGAAAGTGGCAGAAACAAGCCAAAATCCGGAGCTGGCTTTGGCGGAAAATAAAGCAGAAAATACCGCCTCTGGCAGCACTGTAAAGGAACTTGCCTTCACAGGCAAGGCTGTAAACTATGAAAAACTGCGTAACAACGCTGTTTCTGTTTGCAATCAGTTGGAAGAAAACGGCCTTTTAAATGAAGAACGCTTTGCTCGGCTTTATGCAGAAGAATTGGTGCGCACTAAGCATCTTGGTGTCACCGGTATCCGGAATAAACTGCGGGAAAAATCAGTCAGCAGTCAGACCATGGAACTGGTTTTACAGGAACTGGACCTGGATGAAAAAGAATCCATTGCCGATTTATTAAACGGCAAGTTTCAAAGCAGAAACCTGCAGGATGAAAAAGATCGCCGCCGTACCGTGGCAGCCCTGGTACGGATGGGATATCAACCGGCGGACATTTATGCTGTCCTACCGGACCTTACCACAGAAGAATTCTAACTTTTTAGTCAGATTCTGCATACTGATACAAAAGAATACCTGTCCCAAATCCGCCTGTGGCGAAGTAGGGGCAGGTATTCTTTTTTAGGGCCTGTTGTATTATAATTAGAACGTTATGAAATCGTGAAAAAATACAACAGGAGGAAACTGATATGACTTTAAAAGAACTAAAAGCAAAAACATCATTGGGCTTTTTAGTATTCCGAGCAGTTGACATTTTGCTGGACGGCGCGCAAAATGAACAGCCGATGCTGCAGGATCCGGCCGGAACGGTACAGGTACAAAAGGATATCCCTTATACCACCAATCCGGAATGGAACAAGTATTGTGCTTTTGATATTTTCCGGATTCCGTCGGAACAGAAGCAACCGGTACTTTTCTATATCCACGGCGGCGGATTTGACGCCGGTGGAAAAAAGTACCGCCGCGGCATGAGCACCTGGCTGGCCAAGACCGGCATCTGTGTTATTAATGTAGAGTATGGCCTGTCGCCTTATTTTAATTTTAAAGAATCTTTGCAACAATTAGCTGCAGGTATGAACTGGGTGGCAGATCACGCAGAAGAATATAACTTTAATTTGGACCGTGTTATGGTTGGTGGTGACTCCTCCGGTGGCTACATGGGCCTTGGCTGTATTAACCTGACCAACAACGCCCAATACCGGAAGGTCATTGGAGTGGATGAAGTAAAGTTGCATTTTGCCGGCTCTTATCTGAATTGCGGTATTTATGATTTGCACAAGATGCTGCACACGCCTGTCATTGGCCTAGTAGCCGGCGTCCTGTCCAAAGACACCATGGGTGCCTGGAAACGTCAGTTTGACACACACCCGGATGCCTACCATTGCAGCCCAATTAATTACGTAACCAAGGACTTCCCAAAAGAAGCCTTCTTTACCTATGCTAAGTATGATGCTCTTTGTTTTGGCCAGACACAGAATCTGCTGAAAAAGCTGGATGCCTATGGCTGCCCCTATGAAGAGTATCACAGCACCAATCCACTTATGAACCATTGCTTTATGTTCAACTGGATGGAAACCGGCCAGTGTGCAGAAAACAATCAGAAGGTTTATCAGTTTGTAGAAAATTTTGTTAAGAAATCCTATTAAGGAGTTAATGCATGAGCAACCCAAAAACCATTGGCATGATCAGCCTTGGCTGTCCTAAAAACCAGGTAGACGCAGAACTGATGCTGGCCAAGCTCAGTGCAGCCGGGTACCACATTTCCGACGAAATGGCCGGCTGTGACGCTGTCATCATCAATACCTGCGGGTTTATTGATGATGCCAAGCGGGAAGGGATAGACAATATCCTGGAAGTGGCAGAGTATAAAGCTGCCGGCCTGGTCGGAAAAATCATTGTAACCGGCTGCATGGCAGAACGGTATCATGACCAGATTATGGAAGAACTGCCGGAGACAGACTGCGTTGTCGGCCTTGGAGACGACGGTAACATTGTGGACATTGTCCGCAATGTGCTGGAGGACCACAGCCCGACAACCTATGCGGATCCGGACAAGCTTTTGCTTCCTCTGGAAGGGCAGCGCGTGCTGACCACCCCCAATTACTGGGCGTACCTGAAAATATCGGAAGGCTGTTCCAATAACTGTGCCTTCTGCGCCATTCCGGGCATTCGCGGGAAATTCCGCAGCAGAAGCATAGAATCCATTCTGCAGGAAGCAAAAGATTTGGCGGATGCCGGTGTAAAGGAAGTTATCCTGGTAGGTCAGGATACCGGTCTTTACGGAAAAGACTTATATGGCAGTCTGAAACTGGCAGAACTGTTAAACCGTCTTTGTGAAGTGGATGGACTGGAATGGATCCGCTTCCTTTATACGTATCCGGAACGGATTACAGATGAACTGCTGGACACTATGGCGGCCCAGGAAAAAATCTGTCATTATCTGGATATCCCATTGCAGCATGCGGACGGCACTGTCCTCCGGGCCATGCACCGCCCGGGAAATGCCGAACAGTTTTTGGGACTCATTAAGCATATTAAAGAAAAAATACCGGATATCTGTATCCGGACTACCGTAATGGCCGGCTTCCCGGGCGAAACCGAAGCCCAGTTCAACACGCTGGCGGATTTCGTCCAGACAGCGCAGTTTGACAACTTGGGCTGCTTTGCGTTCTCCCCGGAGGAAGGCACCGCCGCTGCTGCCATGGATGGGCAGTTGGAAGACGAAATTAAACTGCATCGCCGGGACCTGATTATGGAACAGCAATATCCCATTGCCCTTGCCAAAAACCAGGAATTGGTTGGTCAAACCCTGAAGGTTATGGTAGACGGCTTTGACTCGGAAGCAGAATGTTACGTTGGCCGTAGCTACCGAAACGTACCGGAAATTGACGGCGTGGTGTTCTTCGGCTCTGCCGTAGACCTGGAACCGGGTACCTTTGTTTCGGTAGAAATTGCCGCTGCAGAAGAATATGATCTCATAGGACAGGCACAGGAGGATTACGTACTATGATGAATTTGCCCAACAAGCTGACCTTACTCAGAATTGTTCTGACACCGGTTTTCCTGATTTTATTCACAGTGCAGGCCATTCCGTACCATTACTTATGGGCCATGCTGGTCTTTATTATTGCTTCGGTAACGGACGCGCTGGATGGCCACATTGCCCGTAAAGAAAATCTGATTACCAACTTCGGTAAGTTTACAGACCCGCTGGCAGACAAAATGCTGACCACCGCCGCTTTCCTTGGCCTGATGACCATGGGCTACTGCAATATCTGGATTGTCTTTATTATCTTGTTCCGGGAATTCGGTGTCAGCTCCATGCGCTTGGTGGCTGCTTCCCAGGGTGTTGTTATTCCAGCCGGTATCTGGGGGAAAATTAAAACCGCCAGTATGATGGTACTGACGCCACTGGTTATGCTGATTATTTCTTTGCAGGAAGATTTTGGCGTAATACCGGCCACATTCCCACTGGCATTGTTCTCTAATATTGCCCTTGGCATCTGTGCCGCATTGACCCTGATTTCCGGTATTTTGTACCTGGTAGAGGGCACGAAAATCATTGACTTTTCAAAGTAAACTGCTATGATAAGAATACGTATGAAACAGGAAATGCGTTGACCGGGAAAGTAGCTGTTTTAGGGAGCACAACAGAGAAGAAGGGCCATCGGCTGAAAGCCCTTCCGGTGTCAGAAAACAGGGAAATGCACCCGTAAGCAGATGAGGGGAACAGACATCTTAGTATCTTCATCCGGCTACCACCGTTAAAGGGTATCAAGTTACAAACCGGAGTGGAACCGCGGAACTTTTCGCCTCCGTTGCCCGTTAAGGCAACGGAGGCTTTTTTCACGGTCTTTGGTTTGAACTGGAGGAACATGCATGAAACAAAGCTTATCCATCCTCTTTCGGGGCATGACTCGCTTTTTGTCCCTGATTAAGGAAGATGTAGCCACCGTACGGGAGCGGGACCCGGCAGCTTCCGGCAAGCTGGAAGTGCTGCTGCTTTACCCGGGCCTGCACGCCATCTGGTATTACCGGGTGGCCCATGCGCTGCAGAACCGCGGCATGATTTTTCTTGCCCGCGCCATCTCGCAGCACGCCGCCAAGGTAACCGGCATAGAAATTCATCCGGCTGCCCAGATTGGCAAACGCTTCTTCATTGACCACGGTCACGGCGTGGTTATTGGAGAAACCACAGAAATTGGAGACGACGTTACCCTGTATCAGGGGGTTACGCTTGGCGGTACCGGTAAGGAAACCGGCAAGCGCCACCCGAATATTGGGGATGGCGTCATGATTGGAGCCGGAGCCAAAGTGCTTGGCCCCATTACCATCGGGGCCAACACCAATGTGGCCTCCGGTGCCGTAGTACTGCAGGACATTCCGGAAAACAGCACCGCCGTTGGCGTGCCGGCCCAGGTGGTCCGCCGCAACGGTGTCCGCATTGACAATCTGGATCAGATTCATGTACCAAACCCGGTACAGGAAGAAATTGAGCGCCTGCAGGGCCAGATTGATGAACTGACCGCTCTTTTGGAGCAGAAGAAAAACCAAAAAAGCTAACAGGAGATAACCACCATGAAAGTATTTAATACGCTGACTCGCCAGAAAGAAGAACTGGTGCCGATGGAAGAAGGCAAGCTGAAAATTTACGCTTGCGGCCCCACGGTATACAACTACATTCATATTGGCAACGCAAGACCTCTTTGCGTATTTGACGTACTGCGCCGGTATTTGGAATACCGCGGATATGAAGTTAACTTTGTACAGAACTTCACAGACATTGATGACAAAATCATTAAGCGCGCCAACGAAGAGGGAACGGATTACAAAACCGTTTCCGAAAAGTACATTAAGGAGTTCTGGATAGATGCCAAGGGACTGAATGTACGGGAAGCCACTACCAATCCGAAGGCCACGGAGAACATTGATGAAATGATCAACATCATCTCCACCCTGATTGAAAAGGGCCACGCCTATGCCACAGAAGAGGGTGACGTGTATTTCAGCACCAACACCTTCAATGAATATGGCAAGCTGTCCCACCAGCCACTGGAAGACCTGGAGGCCGGCGCCCGTATTATGATTGGGGACGTCAAGAAGGACCCAATGGACTTTGCTCTTTGGAAGGCTGCTAAGCCAGGCGAACCTTACTGGGAATCTCCCTGGGGTCACGGCCGTCCGGGCTGGCACATTGAATGCTCTGCCATGAACCGCCGTTTTCTTGGGGAAACCATTGACATTCACTGCGGTGGGCAGGACCTGATTTTCCCGCACCACGAAAATGAAATTGCGCAGTCCGAATGCTGCAACGGAGCGCCGTTTGCTAACTACTGGATGCACAACGGATACATTAACGTGGACAATGTAAAAATGTCTAAATCTCTGGGCAATTTCTTTACCGTCCGCGATGTAGCGGAAAAGTATGGCTACGAGCCCATCCGCTATTTAATGATTTCCTCTCATTACAGAATGCCTATCAACTACAGTGTGGACAGCATTGAACAGTGCAAAGCTTCCTTACAGCGGCTTTATACGTGCCGTGACAACCTGGACTTTGCTATGGAAAACACCAGTGTAGAAGACCGGCCAACGGATTTTGAAGTGAAGAAGACGCTGGATAAGCATCGCGCAGACTTTATTAAGTCCATGGATGACGACCTGAATACGGCGGATGCCCTGGCAGCCATCTTTGAACTGGTAAGAGACATTAATACGCAGGTACTGGACGGCAAGGCTTCCGAAGGCCTTTTGACCTATGCCATTGAAGAATTTGATGAACTGACTGGTGTTCTTGGCTTGATTTACAACCGCAAGAAGGAAACTTTGGATGTGGATGTAGAAAAGAAGATTCAGGAACGGCAGAACGCCCGTGCCGAAAAGAACTTTGCCAAAGCAGATGCCATTCGGGATGAACTGAAGGCCATGGGCATTATTCTGGAAGATACCCCGCAGGGTGTAAAGTGGCACAAGGCGTAAGGTATGGCATATTATGAATTAAAACCCGGCCGTCCGAATTGTCTGGACGGCCGGGAAGACAAAGAAATCCGCTGTTATGATTTACTGGACAGCCTGCAGATTCCCTATGAGCAAATGGACCATCCAAAAGCGGATACCATGGAAGTCTGCCTAGAACTGGACAAGTATCTGGCACCGACTATTATTTGCAAGAACTTATTTTTGTGTAACCGGCAGAAGACGGATTTTTATCTGCTCCTGATCCGGCATGACAAGAAATTCAAAACAAAGGAAATTTCCAGTCAGATTGGCAGTGCCCGTCTTTCCTTTGCAGATGATGCGGCCATGGAAGAGTACTTGGATATTAAGCCCGGCGCCGTTTCTGTCCTTGGCTTAATGAATGACCATGACAACCATGTCCGCCTTCTGATAGATGAAGACCTGTTACAGGATGACACCATTGGTGTACATCCTTGTGTGAATACCAGTGTACTTCGTCTGCAGACACAGGACTTGTTTCAAAAGTTCCTGCCGGCAGTGCACCACGACTACACTACGGTTCACCTAGTAGGGGAAGAAGAGTGAAGTATTGTGCTAATTGGACCGCAAACGGGAATTCCCCGTCTGCGGTCCACTTTTTTTGAATTTTTTCTATTTACCCCTTGACGCGGTAGGTTGATTGGATTATTATATTGCCAACCTACCAAGCGGGTAGGTAAAATCTTCAAAGGAGAACTACCATGCTACTTTCTTTTAGAAAACAGCCAAGAACAGCAAACACCCTTTATGGAAACGGACGAATGTGCGGCTGTTGTATTTGTAGAAACTAATTTAAAATAAAAGAAAGATTGAGGAACTCTATCATGGCAAACTATAAATTCGAAACATTACAGCTTCACGTAGGACAAGAACAGGCAGACCCGGCAACCGACTCCAGAGCCGTGCCGATTTACCAGACCACTTCTTATGTATTCCATAACTCTCAGCACGCAGCTGACCGCTTTGGCCTTGCAGATGCCGGTAACATTTACGGTCGTCTGACCAACTCCACCCAGGGCGTATTTGAAGACCGTATTGCGGCCCTGGAAGGCGGCGTTGCCGGCCTGGCTGTTGCCTCTGGTGCAGCGGCAATCAATTACACCATTCAGGCACTGGCCAGCTCCGGGGAACACATTGTTGCACAGAAGACCATCTACGGTGGCTCTTACAACCTGTTAGCACACACCCTGCCGCTGTCCAACGGCATCAGCACCACCTTCGTAGACATCCATAATCTGGAAGAAACGGAAGCCGCCATTCAGGACAACACCAAAGCTATTTTCATTGAAACCCTTGGTAACCCGAACAGTGACATTCCTGACATTGATGCAGTTGCTGCACTGGCCCACAAACATGGCCTGCCACTGGTTATTGATAACACCTTCGGCACGCCGTATCTGATTCGCCCAATTGAACATGGTGCTGACATTGTAGTGCACTCCGCCACCAAGTTCATCGGCGGTCACGGCACCACCCTTGGCGGTGTAATTGTAGACGGCGGTACCTTTGACTGGGCTGCCAGCGGTAAGTATCCGTGGATTTCTGAACCAAACCCATCTTATCATGGTGTTAAGTTTACAGACGCTGCCGGCAAAGCTGCATTTGCCACTTACATCCGCGCCATCCTCCTGCGGGACGAAGGTGCAACCATTTCCCCGTTTGCCGCATTCCTGCTGCTGCAGGGCACGGAAACCCTTTCCCTGCGCCTGGAACGCCATGCGGAAAACACCGCAAAGGTAGTAGAATTCCTGAACAACCATCCAAAGGTTGCCAAAGTCAACCATCCGTCTTTGCCGGATCATCCGGATCATGAACTGTACAAAAAGTACTTCCCGAATGGCGGCGCCAGCATCTTTACCTTTGAAATTAAGGGCGGAAAAGATGAAGCCTACCGCTTCATTGACAACTTGGAAATCTTCTCTCTGTTGGCAAACGTTGCAGACGTAAAATCCTTGGTTATCCATCCGGCAACCACTACGCATTCTCAGTTGACTGACGCAGAACTGGCAGATCAAGGCATCAGCCAGGCAACTATCCGTCTGTCCATTGGTACAGAACACATTGATGATATCCTTGCAGACCTGCAAAAGGGCTTTGATGCAGTTTAAGTAAAAGGAGATAAGAATTATGTCTAAAGTATATACCTCTGCCGATCAGCTGATCGGTGGCACCCCGCTTGTTGAATTTACCCATATTGAAAAGGCTGAAGGGCTGGAAGCAAAGCTGGTAGCCAAGCTGGAATATTTCAACCCGGCCGGATCCGTAAAGGACCGAATCGCCAAAGAAATGATTGACGAAGCCGAAAAGAAGGGTATCCTGAAAGAGGGCTCCGTTATTATTGAACCGACCAGCGGTAACACCGGCATTGGCCTGGCTTCCGTTGCGGCAGCAAGAGGATATCGCATTATCATTGTTATGCCGGAAACCATGTCCATTGAACGCAGACAGTTAATGAAGGCCTATGGCGCAGAGCTGGTTTTGACCGAAGGTGCCAAGGGCATGAAGGGCGCCATTGCCAAGGCAAACGAACTGGCACAGGAAATTCCGAATAGCTTTGTACCGGGACAGTTTGTTAACCCGGATAACCCAAAGGCTCACTTTGAAACCACCGGTCCGGAAATCTGGGAAGACACGGACGGTGCTGTTGACATCTTTGTTGCAGGCGTTGGCACCGGCGGAACCGTTACCGGCGTTGGTAAGTACCTGAAGTCCAAGAACCCGGATGTAAAGGTAGTTGCTGTTGAACCGGCTACTTCTGCTGTTCTTTCCACTGGCGTTGCAGGTGCACATAAAATTCAGGGTATTGGTGCAGGCTTTGTTCCGGATGTTCTGGACACCACCATTTATGATGAAATTATTCCGGTTTCCAACGAAGACGCGTTTGCCACCGGAAAAGAAATCGGCCGCAAGGAAGGCGTCCTAGTTGGCATTTCCTCCGGCGCCGCTCTGTACGCAGGCATCCAGCTTGCCAAGCGCCCGGAGAACAAAGGCAAGACCATTGTGGTTCTCCTGCCGGACACCGGAGACAGATATCTGTCCACTCCGCTGTTTGCTGACTAATCTGGCTGTCCCTATCTTTGGCGATATAGCCATTAACCCAAAGGAGCAGTTATGCTGATTTCCACTAGAGGACGCTATGCTTTGCGCGTCATGATTGATATGGCAGAGCACTATGGAAGCGGATATATTCCCATGAAGGATATTGCCGCCCGTCAGGATATTTCTTTGAAGTACCTGGAGAAAATTCTGCCCATTTTGACTAAGAACAAGCTGATTGAAGGCGTTCACGGAAAGGGCGGCGGGTACAAGCTGACACGCTTCCCGTATCAGTACAAGGTGGGGGAAATTCTTCGCCTGACCGAAGGTGACCTTTCTCCGGTTCCCTGTTTAAGCTGTAACGCAGAGGAATGTCCGAAGGAGGCAGATTGCCGGACTCGCCCTATGTGGGAAAAGCTGGATACCTTAATTAATGATTACCTGGACAGTGTTACCCTGGATGATTTAATTCAGGAAGGTGCCTTTTATCTGGACACTTTATAAGCACTTGTCAAAAAGAATTCTGTTTTTCAAAGAGCACGCAAATTGGTATTTGCGTGCTCTTTTTTGTGGCTTGTTTTTGGGGCTTAGTGGCAGAGAATTTCCCTTCTCTTTTTTGGTTAGCTTGTCCATTGCCAGCTTGTACGGAATAAGAGACAATGAAAACAGCATTTGTCCTACTTTTTATACAAGGAGGAACCGGGAGATATGACATTAACCAAAAAGCAGGAGCGGGAGAAGCGCTGGGAAGAGAAACAGTACCAGAAACTGCGTGTTACTGCGGAAAAAGAAAGGCGTAAAGGGTATTTACTTGTCATCCTGATTTTAATCCTTTTGGTGGATATTCTGGATAATTTAACCACCAGTATGTCAGGAAACATGACATCCTGCTTTATTACGGAATTCTTTGTGAACGGACAGGTTTTTGGCAGAAGCTATACCTATGAAGAGGGTTTGTCTTTGCACAATACCATCAGCATTCTGGGGTATGCGCTTGCCTTGTTGGCTCCGTTTTACAAGGCACTGGCAGACAAATTCGGCAGGAAGCCGCTTTTTGTTTTTTCCACCTTTGGTATGGCTGCAGGCTTGCTGATCATTTATTTTTGCAAAAGTTATCCCATGTTTTTAGTTGGTAGTTTTACCACTTCCTTTTTCCTGGGACACGATATTCAAATTCTGTATATCCTGGAAGAAGCGCCCAGCAACAGGCGAGCTACTATCTACAGTATTGTAAAGGGGCTTGGCGGATTGTCATCCATTCTGATTCCGATGATGCGCACCTCGCTGATGCACAATGACGCCACGCTTTGGCGCGACGTGTACCGGTTACCCGGACTTTGTGGGCTGGGTATTATGCTGCTGGTTTTGATTTTCGGAAAAGATACCCATGTTTATGTGGATAAACGGGTAAAGGAACTTTCCGTTCCTTATGAAGAGCGGCTGCAACAACGGCAGGCAGAAAAAGACGCCGGAAAGGCCGAACACAAAAGCGGCGTTATTCCGGCCATGAAATATATTTTCCGGCACAAGGAACTGCGGGTTCTGATTCTGATTAAGCTGTTGTTTGATGCTGCTATTGTTGCCATGACAAACTTTGAATCCATTATGCACAAAGCCGGAATGACCACCGCGGAAATTACCACAGCGGAGTTTTATTTCCCCATTATTTATTGCGTGTCGGTGATGCTTTCCGGCGTGTTGGCTGATCACATTGGCCGAAAAAAGACCATTGTCCTTTTCGGTTCCATCTGTGCTGCCTCGTTTGTTTTCTTCATTGTCAGCACCAATGGGTTGTGGCAGCCGCGCCTGGTAGGTCTTTTCTACGGCTTGTACCTGGGCGGCTACTGGATTGGTCGGGATTACATGGAAATCATTTCTACGGAAATGGTGCCAACCGGTATTCGTGCCTCCATTATTGGTGCAGAGGGACTGTTAGTCGGCGTTGGCATGGCCATTGGATTTATCTTTATTAATGTCGGCATTCTGTTCCTGCCAATCTGGCTGACCTGCCTGATTTTTGCTGTTCCATGTGTTACCATTTCCACCATCCTGCTGTTCCTGAAGGTGAAGGAAACCAAGGGTGTGGATTATGAAGCAATTACCGATCTTGATGAATAAAAATAGGAGAAAAAGTATGTCAAACGAAATGAAAAAAGCCAAAACAGCCGGAAAGACGCCGGCGGAAATTGTAGTGGAAAAGAAGAGCCATAAGAAATGGATTGCTGCGTTAATTGCTTTGTTGCTGGTGGCCCTGATCGGCGGCGGTGCAATGTATTTGCAGGACTTCTTTACGCCGAAAGACTATGAACTGTTAAGTGCGGAGGGCATAGATAAGGAAGAGGTCTTCCTGGTTGCCCACCGCGGATATCGCGCGGTGGCACCGGAAAACACGCTTCCTGCCTTTGAACAGGCAGGAAAGGCCGGTTTCCGGGGCGCGGAATGTGACATTTATCGCACCGCCGACGGGGTCTGGGTCATCCAGCACGACTTTATTACCACCTGGATGATGGATTGTAACAAGAAAATTGAAAAGTCCACCTATGCAGAGCTGAAAGAGCATACCGTGAACAACGGCGTAAATATTGACCAGTATCCGAATTTGAAAATCTGCACCCTGGAAGAGTATCTGGCCTGTTGTAAGGAATATGATATGGTACCGGTCATTGAGCTGAAGAGCAAAAACAATTCGGAATATTATCAGGAAGTTGAAGACCTGGTGAAAGCTTCCGGGGTAGAGAAGGTTGTTTATATTTCCTTTTATGAAAATTGCTTAAAAGCCATGCGCTCCGTCAGCTCGGCAGATCTTTACTATCTTTGCAGTGAACTGAATGAAGACGCCATTCAGATTGCACAAAGCATTTCTAATTGTGGTATTGACTTTGATGGCAACAACGAAGAAAACTATGACAACAATGCTGCCGTAATCAAGAAGGCACAGGAGGCAGGCCTTGCCATGGGCGCCTGGACCATTGATGACTTAGACACCATGCAAAAGTTATTGGATTTAGGTGTCACTCTGATTACCACAGACAATATTACCTATTGACTTGGAGTGAACTTCAACTAGTACAATAGAACCTGCGCAATAAAGATTGCAAACATTCCCCTAGGAGGTAACCTACATGCTTGGTAATTTTTCTTACTACAACCCAACAAAACTTTACTTCGGCCAGAACGCGCTGGAGTTTTTAAAGGCTGAACTGGACCAGTACGGCCCAAACATTCAGTTAAGCTACGGCGGCGGTTCCATTAAAAAGAACGGAATTTATGACGCCGTTCTGGCCGTGTTAAAGGAAGCCGGCAAAAACGTGTTTGAAGACCCCGGTGTTATGCCGAATCCAACGGTGGAGAAGTTGTATGAGGGTTGCCAAATCGCCCGGGAAAACAAAGTGGATTTGATTCTGGCCGTTGGCGGTGGTTCCACTTGCGATTACGCCAAAGCGGTTTCGGTTTCCACCTATTGCAAGGAAGACCCATGGGACAAGTATTTCCTGCGCATGGAAGACGTGGATAATCCCATTATTCCGGTGGGCTGCATTTTAACCATGGTTGGCACCGGCTCTGAAATGAATGGCGGCTCGGTTATTACCAATCACGCCTCTAAACTGAAGATTGGGCATGTGTTTGGTCCGAATGTCTTTCCGAAGTTTTCTATTCTGAATCCGGAATATACCTATACGGTTCCGCAGACGCAGATGGTTGCCGGTATTTACGATATCTTCAACCACATTACAGAACAGTATTTTTCCGACACGGACGACAACACTTCTGATTACCTGATGGAGGGCTTAATGCGTTCTGTCATTTATTCTTCCCGCATTGCGGTCAAAAATCCGCAGGACTACGAAGCGCGCAGTAACATCATGTGGGATGCTACCTGGGCACTGAATACGCTGGTGGCCAAGGGCAAGACTACGGACTGGATGGTTCACATGATTGGACAGTCTATTGGCGCTTACACTAACGCCACACACGGCATGACCCTGGCGGCTGTTTCCATGGCTTACTACCGTCACGTTTGCCCGTATGGTTTGCCGAAGTTTGTTCGCTACGCACAGGCCGTTTGGAATGTTGACCCAACCGGCAAAACGGATGAACAGATTGCCGCCGAAGGTCTTTCCCGCATGGAGGCCTGGATGACCGAAATTGGCCTGGTCATGAACATTACGGACCTTGGTGTTACAGATGATATGTTGGAAGGCATTGCCGACGGTTCCTTTATCCTGAATGGCGGCTACAAGACACTAACGCATGAAGAAATTGTGCAGATTTTGAAGGAAAGCAAGTAAGTAAGCAAAAGCACCTCATATTGGCAGATTGTGTCAATGCGAGGTGCTTTTTTTAAAAACATATACTTGCGTATTGGATGAGTTTATGATACAAATCAGTTGAGGACAGGACGATACCTTTTAGCTGAATTGGAGCTTTTATCGGAATACTTATGGACCCACCCCATCGTTTTATGAAAAGGAGAATCACAATGAACAGAATATTAAAACTAACGTGGTTGATATTAGCAATATCAATATTGGCAACATCTCTGATTATTCCTGCCGCCGCATATAAGTATGAAGTTAGAGACAATGGGGGCGGATCAATTAGAGGCAAAACGGTTCTGCTACATCCTACACATCAAATGTAAGTTATGCCGGTGCCTGGTCACATACAATTACAGTTGATGGAGGAAAGGGTAAAATCAAATACGGATTTGATACACATTATTTGAATGAAGATTATTGTAGTACGTATCATTCTAGTAAAGGGCATCAAGCTGCCATAAGTCATGGAAGCGGACAAGATGAGAAAGCATATTCCGCTAGCGCTGGTGCATGGACAAAAACTGTATTTGTAAAGCATGCCGCAAAACCAGTTTGGAAATTACTTTACTAAAATTTTGGGGGTGGGGAGGCTGGTATACCGGCCTCTCCACCTTTTTTGAGGTATAACAGTTATGAAATATATCAAAATACTTATTTGTGTACTGCTGATATCTCTAGGTTTGGTTTTTCAGGGAGAAGAATATGAGTCGTACATTAATTCTCTGGGGGAGACAATTTATCCCAGTCTTTATTTGCAATACGATGAAGTTGAGGTAAATGATTCGGAATCCATAATAAAAGACCTTGTTAAAGAATCAGAAAAATTCAATGTTGCATTGTTTTCAGAATGTAACGAAAGTAATTCGAAAACATGTAAAAAGCACACTTTGTACCTATCAAATGATGCCGTAAAAGAAAAGCTCTATAAAGATAACTATGTAAGAGAGGGTGTTTTTGGCAGTCTTCTGTCAGGTGACTTTTCTGTTTTCTATAAGTCTTTTGATGATTTGACGGATATTAAAAAAATATATTCATTTAATATTGTTGGTGCTGAGAAAGATGTCAACAAATTCGTAAATGCTGTTACAAAAAAATATAATTTCTTCTCGTATGCATCGCGCTCCAAAAGGATATCAAACCAAGAGTCAGAAGTATATTTTATATGGACGGTTATAGGAATAATTATTTTAAGCTTAACGATTTTTGAAATTGTCTCCAAGAAAAAAGAATTTTCTGTAAAATGGTGCTTTGGTGAGAGCAGAGGAAAAACCATAGCAACTAATATAGTGACGGATTTTATGGCTGTTATAGGCCTTTATATTGTTCTTGGCAAACTGATTTCATTTATTACACCATGCACGTTTATGTATGCAAAATCTTTCATGATTTTGACTGCTGTCTGTATTGTAAATTCTATTTTTTGGATGACATTGCTTCTTTCAGACATAAAAAACTCAATTAAGGGAAAAGAGATAAATAAAAGTTCTTTGGCTTTCGGTGTGATGACAAAAGTGTTCGTCATGTCTGTAGGCATGATTCTTTTATCTGACTTTATGGTTTCTCTGACATCATTTACTTCCCTTTCTGACCAAAAGGTTTTTTTTGAAGAAAATAAAAATTATAGCTATGTATCGGGCTTCTTGAGTGAGACTGATTCAGAAGGACTTTCTCTGTCACAAAAAGAATTGAATTTTTACAGAAATGTTTTTAGTAAGGCCAATGCACGTATTCAGGTAAAGTTAGACGGGGACTTTTCATTTGGAAACAAAAGTGTACTTTACTTTAATAAGAATGCGGAAAAGTACCTGCTTGAAAACCTAAAAATGGAAACATTCAGCCTGAAAGACGGAACGATTTATACTTTTATACCGGAGAAATACAAAACAGCGCTGACAGATACACAGATTACTGATTTTAATAAAAGTATAACATTTTTAATTGATTCTTCGGAGGGGCTGACTTACAACTATGAGACCATTTACTATCCGGGAAATATAAGATTAATAGCTATGAGTAATGGAGAAAGAAAGGTAACTAGTGAGTTTTATAAAGATCCGATTGTAGCTTTGAATACGACTGATGAGGGCCGAATAAAAAATGAAATAACAGGTGATGTAAACATAACAATTGCTAACAGCCACATTATGTATGATTTATCAAAGATAAATCTTGACGAAGAATTATCGGTACTTGGTTTTGATTCCTCTGTTGACTCGGTACTCAAAACCAATATTCTTGATGATTATAATTACAGGTACTCGTCAATGTCACATGATTTTACCGTGGAACTCATAGAATCGTGTGTTGCTATTTTGTTGATGGTTATGATGCAATATATTTTCATAAAATCCGAAATGACCTACAAGGCAAAGGAATTTGCAATAAAGAGCAGTCTGGGGTATACAAAAGCAGAAAAATATTGGGGTGTGGTTTTCATTGAAATTATGACTCTGATAATTGCTTTGGCAGTGGGACTTGAATTCGGGAACGCCATACACACGGAATATAAATATGTCTTAACGGCGTTTGCCCTGGTGACTGCGGTTGACTTTATTTCAATTATCTTTTTCGTTAATAAGGTTGAAAAAGCAAAAGTAGTAAGATTGATAAAGGGAGCAACGCTATGATTAAGATTTCAAATTTAAATAAATCATTTAACTCAAGACAATTATACAAAGGGTTCGACATGACAATTGAAAACGGAGACTTTGTAATTTTTAAAGGACCTAGTGGATGTGGAAAGACAACTCTTCTGAATATGATAGGTGGGATTGAGGATGTTGACTCCGGTTCGGTGGTAATAAACGGTTATGATACATCCAAAAAGAGGGACAGACAAAAAATACTGAGTGAGGAGGTCGGCTTTCTATTTCAAAATTTTGCTTTGGTTGAGGAAAAGACAGTAAAACAGAACCTTAGCTTTGTAAAGAAAAAGTACAGACAAAATATTGAAATGAAAGATGCCCTTTCGTTCGTTGGTTTGTCAGAAGATGTTCTGAACAAAAAAGTTTATACATTGTCGGGTGGAGAACAACAGAGAGTTGCCATAGCAAGGCTTATTATGAAAAAATGCAATATCATTCTTGCTGATGAACCAACTGGCTCGCTTGACAGAAAAAATGCAGATATGGTTTTTGATCTGTTGAATGGTCTTAATGAAAAAGGAAAAACAATAGTTCTCGTGACTCATGATTCACAACTTTTCGGAAGAGGGAAGATTGAGTATGAAATCCAATAAAAAGAAAATAATTTTAGTTGTGATAATCCTTGTTGTTTTTATATTTCTGACAATCATATTTATCAGAAAACGACAGCAGATGTATTTCGTTAAAGAATCCTTCCAGGAATATATGACAATTACGGAAGATTCCACTCTGAAAGGAGAATATTCCAATTACAAAGACGGCTATTCTTTTTCTGTTAATGAGCCGAAAAGGATTATCATTGAAGGGGAATCTGGGAATATCTGATGAAGAGGGCAACCTGCTGCTAATTGTAAAAGAATACAAAAAAGACGATGTAATATGTGCCTTATTGTCGGATAAGAATATGGAATATCCACTAATAATTAATGAAAATGGGGATATGAAAACGGGCTTGTCATACGAACCTTTTCAGGAAGATCTCTTGAACGAAAATAAAGAAGTTATACATCAGCTTATTGTTCAATACAATCTGTGGCAAAAAGCTGCTGGAGAGGCAGATATAAATTATTTTAATTGACAAGAATAAGGAATGAGGTGTGTAATTCATGTATGTTAAGCAATCAAATAAGAAAAACAGCAGAACCCTTGAGGCGGTCTTTGTCTTGACATTGTCTTTTCTGTTAGCGGCATCTTTGGCTTTCTTAGCTGGTTGCGGAAGCAACAAAACTGGGATTAAAAAGACCTATGAAGCAGCGGAGAACGGGCCGACCTACACGTATTATGAAATGGAAGACGGTACCTGGCAGTGTAAAGATAAACCCTATTCTTACAGGCTTGTTCTTACGGGAAGAATGCACAGTGCAGAGAAAGACAGTACTTTTGTTGTTCTGACAGATGATTCAAAGATGACCTTTGAAGAGGTTGCAAATGCGCTTTATAATAGTGACTCCGCTGTTGTTGAAGATTTTGAGAAAAAGGCAGTAGTGGTGGAAATAGATCCAGCCAAATAGATTCGAAGATGTACAGAAAAACACCCTGCAGGCAACGAATGATTGCTTGCAGGGCGTTTTGCTTGTTTTGTGTGCGATTAGGTCTCAGTTGGCTTAGGTTTCGCGGAGGTTGGAGTAACCCATGAGGAATTCGTCTACTTCGTGGGCGCAACGGCGGCCTTCGGAGACAGCCCAGACAACAAGGGATTGACCGCGGTGCATGTCACCGGCGGTGAAGACGCCTGGAATGTTGGTGGCAAAGGTGTCTTCGTCTTCGGTCTGAACGGTGCCTCTGGCGTTTAAGGTGACGCCGAAGGCTTGCGGTGTGGCTGGTTCGCAACCGGTGAAGCCGGCTGCAATCAGGAGAAGGTTGCAGGGAATGGTTTGTTCGGTACCTTCTACTAATTTCAGTTGACGATCCTGGAAGGTGACTTTGGAAATGACAATTTCTTTCAGTTCACCTTTCTTGTTGCAATGATATTCCTTAACCGTAGTTTCAAACAGGCGCGGATCCGTGCCGAAGCGGGAAATGGCCTCTTCGTGGCCGTAATCCGTTTTCAGAACCTTTGGCCACTCCGGCCACGGGTTGGAAGCACTGCGCTCTTTGGGTGGCTGTGGCATCATTTCCAGCGCGGTGATGGATTTACAGCCGTGCCGGAGTGCGGTGCCAATGCAGTCATTTCCGGTGTCCCCGCCACCAACGACAACAACGTGTTTGTCTTTGGCAGAAAGGAAATCCTTGTTTTTCAAAAGCGTGGCAGTGTCTCTGGCTTCTTCTGTCTTCCATGTACCGGTGGATTCTTCCAGACCGTGGTCCAGCAGACTCTTGGTAGTTTCTTTCAGGAAATCTACCGCATAGTAGATGCCCTTGATGGCGTTGGTGTCGGCACCGGCAAGCGGACGAGCTTGCTTGGCACCGCAGGCCAGTACTACGGCATCTGCGGTTTTTAACAGTTCTTCGGCAGACAGGTCCTTTCCGACTTCTACGCCGGTGCGGAAGGTAACTCCTTCTGCTTCCATGAGCTTCTGACGGCGGTAGATAACGCTTTTGTCCAGCTTCATGTTGGGAATACCATACATCAGAAGTCCGCCAATCCGGTCATCCCGTTCGTAAACGGTGACCAAATGTCCGCGGTGGTTTAATTCGTCCGCAACGGCCAGTCCGGAAGGACCACTGCCGATAACGGCAACCTTTTTCCCGCTTCTGACGGTAGGAATCCGCGGCTGCATATAGCCTTTGGCAAAGGCTGTTTCAATGACAAAGAGTTCGTTGTCATGAATGGTAACTGCATCGCCATAAAGACCGTTGATGCAGGCTTTTTCACACAGGGCAGGGCAGACACGACCGGTAAATTCCGGGAAATTGCTTGTCTTTCTAAGGCGAGACAGTGCGTGTTCGTCATGCTTGGTGTAAATCTGATCATTCCACTCGGGAATCATGTTGTGGAGCGGGCATCCGGTTACCATGCCGGACAGCTTTAAGGCGGATTGACACATGGGAACGCCGCAGTTCATGCAACGTGCACCCTGTTCCCGACGCTTGGCTTCGGAAAGGGGCTTGTGGAACTCCTTAAAGTTTTGCAACCGTTCCTTTGGCGCAATGTCAGTGTTGTTTTCTCTGTCATATTCTAAGAATCCGGTTGGCTTACCCATTGCGTGTCACCTCCTCGAAGGCTTCCAGTACGGCACTTTCGTGCGGAACGCCTTGCTCTTCATAACGGCTGATGGCAATCAGCATACGCTGATAGTCATTCGGCACAATCTTCTTGAAATCCGGAAGGCGGGCTTCAAAGTCTGCCAGGATTTCTTTGGCCAGCGTAGAGCCGGTCTCTTTTTCGTAATCTTCCAAAATGGCTTTCAATTCCAGAATGTCATATTTGTCGGTAACTTCCTGGATGGTGTCCATGTCTTTGTTCATTTTCCGGTACAGAGAGTGGTCTGTGTCCAGAACGTAGGCAATGCCGCCGGACATACCGGCTGCAAAGTTCTTTCCGGTCGGGCCGAGGATGACGGCACGACCGCCGGTCATGTATTCCAGACCGTGGTCACCGCAGCCTTCTGCAACGGCGGTGGCGCCGGAGTTGCGGACGCAGAACCGTTCACCGGCAACGCCGCGGATGTAGGCTTTACCGGAGGTGGCGCCGTACAGCGCTACGTTGCCGACAATGATGTTTTCTTCCGCACGGAAGGTGGCTTTTTCGGAAGGAACCACAACCAGCTTGCCGCCGGAAAGCCCCTTGCCGAAGCCGTCATTGGCGTCTCCGGTCAGGCGGATGGTAAGACCCTTCGGGATAAATGCCCCGAAGGACTGTCCGCCGCCGCCTGTGGCATGGACCACAAAGGTGTCTTCTGCCAGGTTCTGTCCAAAGATACGGGTAATATCCGAACCCAGCATGGTGCCAAAGGAACGGTCTGTACTGGAAACTGTAACGGAAACTGCCTGCTGTTCTATCTTTTCTGCTGCCTTACGGGCCTTGCCGGACGGCATGTCCGCCGGGGCTTTCCCGGTACCGGCAAGCGTGGTTTCTGCGCCGGCTTCCGCCGCCGGAACAGAAATGCCGGCCGATTTCAGGGATTTTTGCAGAACCGGAAGCAAAACGGTTTTATCTTTGGTCTTTTCCAGGTGGAAATCATATACGTGCTCTCTGTTAAAGTGAGAGTTTTCTGCGTGGGCATAGGCCGGATCCAGAATACGGGAAAGGTCTATTTCTTCTGCACGGCGGGTAACTAGGTTGTCCCTGCGCTTCAGGCAGTCGGTACGGCCGACCATTTCGTCTACCGTGCGGAAGCCAAGCTTGGACATGATGACACGCAGCTGCATGGCAATGAAGCGCATGTAATTCATAACATATTCCGGCTTTCCGGAGAAGCGGCCACGCAGGGTCTTGTTCTGTGTGGCAATACCGGCCGGACAGGTGTCCTTGTTGCAAACACGCATCATCATACAGCCCATGCAAACCAGTGGGCCGGTGGCAAAGCCGAATTCTTCGGCGCCAAGGAGGGCTGCAATAGCAACGTCCCGGCCGGTCATCAGCTTGCCGTCTGTTTCAATGCACACCTTGTCCCGCAGGCCGTTGGCCAGGAGGGTCTGGTGTGCTTCGGCAAGGCCGAGCTCCCATGGCAGGCCGGCATGGTGAATGGATGAATAGGGTGCTGCGCCGGTGCCGCCGTCATAACCGGAAATCAGGATGACCTGGGCACCTGCCTTGGCAACGCCACTGGCAATGGTGCCGACGCCGGATTCCGAAACCAGCTTGACGGAAATGCGGGCATACCGGTTGGCATTCTTTAAGTCATAAATTAACTGTGCCAGGTCTTCAATAGAGTAAATGTCGTGGTGCGGAGGCGGGGAAATTAAGGATACACCCGGGGTAGAGTACCGTGTATTGGCAATCCACGGATAAACCTTCATGCCCGGCAGGTGTCCGCCTTCGCCCGGCTTGGCACCCTGTGCCATTTTAATCTGAATTTCAACGGCACTGTTCAAATAAGCACTGGTAACACCGAATCGCCCGGAAGCAACCTGTTTAATGGCCGAGTTGCGCTCCGTGTTGAAGCGGGTCGGGTCTTCACCGCCTTCACCGGTGTTGGATTTGCCGCCCAACCGGTTCATGGCAATGGCCAAGCACTCATGAGCCTCCTTGGAAATGGAACCGTAGGACATAGCGCCCGTTTTGAAACGCTTCACAATTTCTTCAACCGGTTCTACTTCTTCCAGCGGAATGGGTTCTTCCTGCGAGACAAAGCCCAGCAATCCGCGAAGGGTATGCGGATGAGCAGTGTCATTTACCAGGTCGGAGTAGCGCTTGAATAATTCAAAGTTTCCTTCGCGAACCGCGCGTTGCAAGGTGACAATAATTTCCGGACTGTATAAGTGGTCCTCTTTGTCCTTGCCGCTGCGCAGGCAGTGGAAGCCAACGCTGTCCAAGGTGGTGTCTGTTCCCAGACCCAGTGGGTCAAAGGCGTGGTCATGGCGGAAGGCAATGCCTTCTTCAATTTCTTTCAGGGTAATGCCGCCAACACGGGAAACCGTGCCGGTGAAGTACCGGTGAATGACCTCTTCTGACAAGCCTACAGCCTCAAAAATACGGGCGGACTGGTAGGACTGAATGGTGGAAATACCCATCTTGGCGGCAATTTTAACAACGCCGTGCAGGAGGGCCATGTTGTAGTCATCAATGGCAGTGTGGTAATCCTTGTCCAGAATGCCCTTGTCAATTAATTCGGCAATGCATTCATGTGCCAGATACGGGTTGATGGCCCGGGCACCAAAGCCGAGCAGGGTGGCCATCTGATGAACGTCTCTGGGTTCGGCGGATTCCAGAACAATGGAAACCTTGGTGCGCTTCTTGGTGCGAACCAAATGCTGTTCTACCGCGGATACGGCCAGCAGAGATGGAATAGGAACGTGGTTTTCGTCTACGCCACGGTCGGAAAGAATGATGATGTTCTTTCCGTTGGCGGCGGCCCGGTCAACCGCAATGTTCAGCTGATCCAGTGCACGCTCCAAAGAGGTGTTCTTGTAATAAAGCAGGGAAATGGTAACGGCATGGAAGCCCGGCTGATCCAGGGACTTGATTTTCATCAGGTCAACCCCGGTCAGAATGGGGTGGTTAATTTCCAGTACGCGGCAGTTTTCTGCTTTGTCATGCAACAGGTCACCATCGGAACCGACATAAACGGTGGTGTCGGTAACAACCCGCTCCCGCAGGGAGTCAATTGGCGGGTTGGTTACCTGTGCAAATAATTGCTTGAAGTAGTTGAATAATAATTGATGCTGTAAGGAAAGGACAGCAAGGGGCGCGTCATGTCCCATGGAAGCGGTGGCTTCAATGCCGTTTTCTGCCATGGGCAGGATGTGGCTGATAACATCTTCATAGGAGTAGCCAAAAACCTTGTACAGCTGATCCCGCAGAACTTGGTCATGGGTTGGAATCTTCTTGTTAGGAATATCCAGCTTGGACAGTCTGAGCAGGTTGCGGTCCAGCCATTCTCCATACGGATGACTGCCCGCGTAGCAGCTCTTGCATTCCTGATCCGTAATAATTTTCTTCTGTTTGGTGTCTACCAGTAAGATTTTGCCCGGCTCCAGTCGGGATTTCTGTACCACGTGCTCCGGCGGAATGTCCAATACCCCGACTTCGGAGGCCAAAATCAGGCGGTTGTCATCCGTAATGTAATAACGGGATGGCCGCAACCCGTTTCGGTCCAGCGTGGCGCCCAGCAGTTCACCATCGGTGAACAGGATGGCCGCAGGACCGTCCCAAGGTTCCATCATAGTGGCATAGTAATGATAAAAGTCTTTCTTGTCCTGCTCCATGAAGCGGTTGTGCTTCCACGGCTCCGGCACAATGGCCATCATGGCCAGCGGTAACGGCATACCGTTCATATACAGGAATTCTAGGGTGTTATCCAGCATACCGGAGTCGGAACCGGTAGCGGTAATAACCGGGAAAATCTTATCAATATCATTCTGGAACACGTCAGAGGACATGGTTTCTTCACGAGCCAGCATACGGTCAATATTACCGCGGATGGTGTTGATTTCACCATTGTGGGCAATCATGCGATACGGATGGGCTCTTGTCCAGGACGGATTGGTGTTGGTGGAGAACCGGGAGTGCACAATGGCAATGGCCGTTTCATAGTCTTTGTCCTGCAGATCCTGGTAGAATTTCCGAAGCTGTCCAACCAAGAACATGCCTTTATAAACAATGGTGCGGGAAGACAAAGAACAAATGTAAGTGTCTTCACTGGACTGCTCAAACTCTCGGCGGACAACGTATAAGCGCCGGTCGAATTCAATGCCGGTTTCTACATCGTCCGGTTTTTTGATGAAGCACTGCATAATGCAGGGCATGGTGGAAAGAGCAAGGTCCCCAAGCACATCTTCATTTACTGGAACGGTACGCCAGCCAAGGATGGTCAGGCCGTCTTTGGCAGCAATAACCTCTACCATCCGCATGGCGAAGGTCCGTTTCAGTTTGTCATTGGGGAAGAAGAACATACCAACGCCATATTCCCCGTGGGAACCAAGGCGAATGCCTTCTTTTTTTGCCACTTTCAAAAAGAATTTATGGCTGATCTGGGTCAGAATACCAACGCCGTCACCAACTTTCCCGGTGGCGTCCTTTCCGGCGCGGTGCTCCAGCTTCTCCACAATGTGGAGGGCGTCATCCAGCACCTGATAGTCCCGGTGACCATCAATGTTGACCACGGCACCGATTCCGCAGGCGTCCCTGTCCGTGGTAAGTCCGCGGTAGAACTGTTCCTGCTGTTCGGGGGTGTACGGTTGATTCTTCATAGGCATCACTCTTCAACATTCTTTCTTTGTATTTTTCTGTTCCGTTATGCGATTTAGCTTTTCAGAAAAGAAATTAGGCGTAATAGACGGAATGGGGCCTTTGAGTCAGACTCAAAGACCCCATTGCCTTCAGTGCAGCAATTTTACACCCGTTAAAAAAGTCCTGTCAAGCGCCAATCAAGCGCCAAACTACAACAAAAATCGGGATTTTAGAGTGAGTAAAAACTCACACTTGGAAATCCCGACTTTTTTGTTCTTTTTGATTAAATTGTTAGCAAAAATGCGGATTAATTTGTGGAAGCGTCCGCAGTGGTAGTTTCCACATTATACTCCTTGGCCTGTCTGCCAGAGATAGTCTGATCTGAAACCTTGCCGTCTTCATCTACCTTCATGGCGTTGGCATAAACCCATTCCAGATATTCATCCGGGAACTGTTTGTCCATTAAGCGCTCAATGGCGGTAGTGGCAGGCTTGCCTTCCTGGCGTTCATTATAACGAACCATGGCTTCTGCCGAACTAATGGAGTCATAAAGCAAGAAGACGGCCATGATAATAAAGGCAATTTTGCCCGGCTTAATAGGTACGCGGTCAATTAACTTGGTAATGCCCGGAGAAATTAATTTGGCCCAGACAACCCCTAAGATGCCCCAGAAACAGGAGTACAGGGCACAGATACGTCCGTTAATATTTAATGGCATATTGGAGTAGTCCCAGCTGACGCTGCCGAATACAATTTCTTCTCCAAGGGACATGATGTATTCTGCCAAAGACATCCAGAAAAAGGCTTTTAGGAAGACCTTCCATACAGGAGCAGTCTTGTCCTTATGCAGAAGCAGGGTTAGAACAACACCGCCTAAGCCATAGGCCAGACCAAACGGCCCGTATACCAGACTTTGCCGACTTTCCCAGAACCCGTTGGTAATCCGCCCAAAGACCATTTCAATGCAATAGCCGATTACAGAGCAGATGACCAGAATCCAGAAAAGTTCGTATCCGCTTAAGCGCTCCGGATCTCCGCGGTCATAGAAGTGACTTTTAAAGTATTTCCAGTTGGTCATGGTCATCTGGTCTGCTGTATTTTTCGGCAGCTTTTCCAGATCCTTGGAAGCAATGGCCTGTTCCGTTTCTATGGAATCTGCAATAGAGATTCCCAGTTCATTGCTTTCTTCCAGAATCTTGACCCGCTTTTCTTCCAGCGTGTCCAGCTTCTTTTCCAGTTTGACCTGCTTTTTTTCCAGTCGACGGGAATTTTTTTCTTGTTCTTTCAGCAACTTGGATTGTTTTTGATCCAGTTTTTTCTGGATTCTTTCTTCTTTGTTGCCCACAATTTCACATCCTTATCATAAAGATTTCAGTTCAAGGCGATTATATCATAAAGCCTTCCGTTTCCCAACAGAAAAACTTTTACAAATGGCTTAAATGTGTTAAAATTAGCCCATTAGTTTTTGCTAACAAAAACTGTTTCTTCCAAAAAGAGAGGAGTAGAACCATGGAGTTACAGGACGCACGTAATCAGATTAATGAAATTGATGAACAGCTGGTTAAGCTGTTTCAGGATAGAATGGAGCTTTCCAAGGAAATTGCCGTTGCCAAAAAGGGCCAGAACCTGCCGGTGTACAACCGTGGCCGAGAGCGGGAAATCTTAAATTCCGTCTGCGATTTAGCCGGAACGGATTTGGAAAGTTATGTACAGGTTTTATACCATGCCATCTTTGATGTCAGCCGGGAATATCAGCAGCAGATTATCGGTTCCGGCTCCAAGCTGCCGACGGAAATTGCGGCAGCCATGGAACAGACGGATGCGGTGTTTCCAAGCCGTGCTACTGTTGCCTGCCAGGGAATTGAAGGTGCCCATTCTCAGAATGCCTGTGACAAGCTCTTTACGTTGCCGAATATTCTGTATGTGAACAGCTTTCATGGAGTCTTCCAGGCCGTAGAACAGGGCCTTTGCCGTTTTGGCGTTTTGCCAATTGAAAACAGTACAGCAGGTTCGGTCAACGAAGTATATGACCTGATGAAAAAGCATAATTTCTACATTGCCAGAAGCATTAAACTGCGGGTTGACCATAACCTGCTGGCCAAGAAGGGCACCAAGCTGTCTGACGTAAAGGAAATCTTCTCTCATCAGCAGGCTATTGACCAGTGCAGTGACTTCTTAAAGTCCCTGGAAGGCGTCAAGATCACGGCTTGTGAAAACACCGCTGTAGCCGCCAAAATGGTTGCCGAAAGTCCGCGCACGGATGTGGCTGCCATTTCTTCCAAGAACTGCGCTTCTTTGTATAGCTTAACCAACCTGACAGATGACATTCAGAACAATGACAACAACTACACCAGATTTATCTGCATTTCCAAAGACATGCTGGTTTATCCGGGTGCGGACAAAGTCAGCCTGATGTTCAGTCTGTCCCACAAACCGGGTGCTTTGTACAGCGTGCTGTCCAGATTCTCTGCGCTTGGTCTGAACCTGACCAAACTGGAAAGCCGTCCGGTCCCGGGCAAAGACTTTGAATTCCTGTTCTACTTTGACTTAGATGCCAGTGTAGCTGACGAGCGGGTACTGAAGCTCCTTGGCGAATTTGATGACGAATTTGATTTTACGTTCCTGGGTGCATACTCGGAAGTCATTTAAGAGCTGCATCGCCGGAAAAAAGGAATAAAAAACAACCAAAAACCATGGCGGAACGCCCTAAACCGGGCCTTCTGCCATGGCCTTTTTTATGTCTGATTTGTCAAGCGTTCTTTTCGTACAATTGTCAGTACAAATTTTGGCAAATGCTCTGATTGACGCTGTAAGAGCGTGCTGTATAGTATATATTTGTATGTATTTTTTCGGAGGAAAACGAAGTTATGAACACAGTAGAACTTGTAACAAAGTGCGGCGCGCTGAAAGGATTGGACCTGGAGGATCACCGGGAATTCCTGGGCATTAAATACGCAAACGCCGGACGTTGGGAATATCCGGAAGTGGTTACTTCCTGGGACGGTGTGTTGGACGCCACCTATTTTAAAGAGTGCTCCTATCAGCACCGGGGCTTTGATGATGATGCCACCGTCAACCCGTTTTATCATTATGAATTCCGGGACGGTCTGGAATTCACCTACAGTGAAGACTGTCAGTTCCTGAATATTTATGCACCAAAGCAGGCGGAAAACTGTCCGGTCTTTGTTTACATTCATGGTGGCAGCTTTACGGGAGGCAGCTCCAACGAAGCACAGATTGACGGCAGTCGCTTTGCCAGAAACGGCATTGTTTTTGTTTCTTTGAATTATCGGCTGAACGCATATGGCTTTTGTTCGCATCCGGACCTGACGGATGAACAGGGGCGCTGCGGCAATTTTGGCCTGTATGATCAGGTGGAAGCGCTTCGTTGGATTAAGGACAACATTGCCGCATTCGGCGGCAATCCGAATCAGATTACGCTGTCCGGGCAAAGTGCGGGCGCAATGAGCGTAGATATTCACCTTTCCAATCCGCTGTGCAAGGGCTGGTTCTCCGGTGCCGTCCTAATGAGTGGCGCGGGTATGCAGCGCTTCTTAGCCAAGCCGCTGACGCCGGAAAAGACCAGAGCCTTCTGGGACAAGATTATTGAAAACGCCGGTTGCAAGGATATTTTTGAGCTGAAGGCAGCGGACAAGGAAGTGCTGTACCGCGCCTGGAACAAGGCCTGCAAGGAAGACTATAAAATGATGAGCATGCTGTACACTCTGCCGGTTTGTGACGGCACCATCATTACCAAAGAAGGCTTTAATAAGCACACTATTCCGGAACTGCCAAAGCTGTTTGGGGTTACCAAGAATGATATGGTGCCCATTATTCTGCAGCACATAGACAAGAAGTGGGTGGCGGCAGACAAAGCCAGCCCTTGCTATATTTACTACTTTGCGCGCTCTTTGCCCGGAGACGAAAAGGGCGCATGGCACTCTGCAGATCTGCTGTATGCCTTTTCCACTTTAGACCGGAACTGGCGCCCGTTTGAAGACGTGGACCGCAGAATTTCAGACCAGTTGGCAGAAGCCCTTATGGCCTTTGCCAGAAACGGTAACCCGAATTGCAATGCCATTCCGCATTGGGAACCGGGCGCTAAACAGGTCATGTCCTTTGGAGAGACCACAAAAGAAGAACCCTGGAATAAGAAAGAGCTTCTGAAAAATACAGTAAACGGTGGTGCATCAATCTAATGAAATTCCATCACGTGTTTCAACTGACCAAACAGACAGATACCCACAGAGAGTATCACGCAGACGGCATGAATGCGCATCTGGACTTTATCAGCGGCAGTGCCATGCGCGTTGCCCTGTTCCGGGATGGCGCCGAACTGTTGCCTACGTTCACCGTAGATCCGGATAATGATCTGCTGCCCCACGGCAGGGACCGTCTGTCCCTGCAGGGCCTGCAGTGCGTGGCGCCCGCCGTGAAAACAGAAGCGGGGAAAGAGCATTTTTTATTAGACTGCGGTATTACGGTTCATTTGGATTTAACCAATTTCCTTTTATCTTATGAAAAAGAGGAGGCCCTTCTGTTTTCGGACCGGGCGCCCCTTGCTTATAATTTGGAAGGGGAGTTCGGCAATGGCTCCTACCACTACATCGCCAGAGAAGACGGGGAACACATTTTTGGACTAGGGGACAAGAGCGGGCCAATAGACAAGGCCGGTCAGGTTTACCGCATTGAAACGGCGGACAGCATGGGCTTTGACGCAGCCAATACGGACCCCCTATATAAGCACGTACCGTTTTATCTCTGTGAAAATTCCGTAGGCGCTTACGGCATTTACTATGACACGTCGGATACGTCCTTTGTGGATTTTGGCCGGGAAATTAACAACTACTATTGCCATTTCAAGTACTTCAAAACGGAAGACGACTGCCTGGTTTATTACGTATTCTTTGGCAGCAAGCTTTCCATTTTGCAGCAGTATGCCCGCCTTTGCGGTAAGCAGGCCTTCCCGCCGAAATGGAGCTTCGACTACTGCGGTAGTACCATGGCTTATACGGATGCACCGGACGCCCAACAGCAGATGCAGGGCTTTTTAGACAAACTGCAGGAACTGGATATCAGCTGTCAGGCCTTTTATCTTTCCTCCGGCTACACGTCCATTGACAATCTGCGATGTGTCTTCCACTGGAATTATGAAAAATTCCCCGACCCCAAAGCCTTCATTGCTTCTTACCTGAAGGAAGGGGTCCATCTGATTCCGAACATTAAGCCGGCCTTCCTGACGTCTCATCCTATGTATGCAGAGCTTGCAGAAAAAGGCCTGTTTGTGAAAAATCCGGACGGAACGCCCTATGTTACGCAGTTCTGGGACGGTGTAGGCAGTTACATTGACTTTACCAACCCGGAGGGCTTTGCCTTTTGGAACGGCCAGGTAACAGAAAAACTGCTGGACTTCGGCATTGATGCTACCTGGAATGACAACAACGAATTTGATATTAAGGCAACAGATGCCATAGCCTGCGGCTTTGGCGGCAAACAGGTACCTGCGTGCCGGATTCGTCCCATCCTGACTTACCTGATGGTGCTTTCGTCTTATCAGGCGCAGCGGAAGAAGGATCCGGAAAACCGTCCGTTCCTGTCTACCCGCAGTGGCAGCAGCGCCGTACGTCGGTTGGCACAAACCTGGTCCGGGGACAACTTTACGTCCTTCCATGACCTGCGGTTCTGTCACTATGTGGGTATGACTATGTCCCTGTCCGGCTTTTATTTCTACGGGCATGACCTTGGAGGCTTCTCCGGTAACATGCCGTCGGAAGAATTACTGCTTCGCTGGATGCAGCACGGTGTTTTTGAGCCCCGCTTTACTATTCATTCCTGGAATGGGGACGGCTCGGCAACTATGCCCTGGAGTTATCCGGACGCACTGCCTGGCGCTAAAGCCATTTTGCGGCAAAGACGCAGCCTGATTCCTTATTTATACAACTGTGCTTACAACAGCGTGGAGGAAGACGTGCCCATGCAGGCGCCAACCTTCCTTTATTATGGCGATGCAGCCATAGACGTAAATACCACAGACTTCCTTGTTGGACGGGACCTGTTGGCCTCCTGCGTCCTTGACGAAGGAGCCGCCGGCGTCTCCGTTTACCTGCCTGCAGAGGATGACTGGTACTTACAGAGCAACGGAACCTATTACGCCGGCGGACAGACCGTCACCCTGCCGGCGCCGGCTGACCAACCGGTCCCGTATTTTGTGCGTGCAGGTGCCGTATTCCCAGTAGATACTGGGCTTTGCACCTATCATGCAGAGGAGAAAACGGTGTTCACAGTGTATCCTGTAAAGGAAGGCGCCTTTACTGCTAAATTCTTCTCAGATGATGGAAAATCTTTCCAATATTTGGAAAACAACTGTGTCAAACTGGAGTTCAAGGTTTCCTGTACCAAGGATTCTGTTACCGTCTTTGTGGAAAATAAAGGAAAGCAGATTTTGCTTCCGGAACTAAAGCTGGTGGAAACAGATGACCGGGATTTCCAGGTTATCATGAAGGATTTGGAAGCGGACCCGGAAACGGACTCTTTGTAAATCCGAAGCTTTCCATTAGAAATCATGAAAAAGCGGCCCGGTGCGGGCCGCTTTTTTAACTGTAATCAGAAACCCCCGCGTTGTACGCGGGGGTTTGCTTTTCTTAGAAAGGTTTATTTCTTTTCTTCCAGCTGGTTAATCATTCTGCAGTGATTCAGATACAGTGGCTGCAGTTCTCTGGCGTTGGTTGGAGGCAGGAATCCGCCGACAACACCAAGGTGATCATAGGGAAGAGTGTCATAAACATACCACATACCCGGCTGTGGGTCACCTTTCAGGTCATGCAGGTCCATATGAGGCTCTGCAAGTGGTGCAGTTTCGGAAATGGTCGGAACCAGACCGTCATTGCGAAGCCAGTGTTCATCAATTGGGTAATCATCTACCGTATTCTTGCTGTAGTTACCAATGGAGCGGGACATTGGCCAGAAGAGCGGGCACATGGACAGACGCGGAGTCTGACGTGGCTTCAAGGACGCAAACCTCTGTGTAGTCTTACAGCATGGCCAGGAGAAGTAGTAAACGTTCGGCAGGGTCTTAATAAGTGCGTTAACCTCTTTTGCACCCTGCATGGTCAGGTCATACCAAACGTTGTCATGGGCAGCTTTAATCTTCTGCTGCTTTTCTTTGGAGACCGGCAGGCTTTTTACGTGGCCCGGTTTGTCACATTCAATCAGATCCCACTGTTCCATATGGCTTTCATAAATTTTGCCAAGCAGGTTGTTGCCAGAGATGTTGGCTAACATATAGGTAACGTCTTCCAACTTGCTCATAACGTCTTTAGCAGAGTACAGAAGGGTGGTTCCTTCGTGAACGGAAGCAACGGCGGTAATGGAATAAATCCAGTCTGCTTTGCCACCGGTAAAGAGTTCAGACAGTTCCCCTTCTGGAGTGGCGGCTTTTTCTTCTTCAGAACCGTAAGCCATTAACGTGGCAAACAGACGAATGGTGGCACCCCCAAAGGAATGGCCAAACAGATTTACTTTCTTGTCCGGGCCAAAGCCTTCAAACAGTGGTTTGTCATAGGTTCTGCCATACCGTTTGTGCCCGTATTTTTCTGCATGGGCTGCACCATAGTCAACGGTTCCGCCGACAAGCTGTGCATAAAGCTCACAGGCACGGTCCCAGGCACTGGAATACTTTCCGACAGACGGGGCATACACTTCAAAGCCCTGGTCATTCAGGAAAGCAGGCATACTGCCGGCCAACATGCCCCAATACGGTACAAACAGATCGGCAAGTTCGTCTTTGCCGTAACCGAGCATACCGTGTACCAGCACATACGGATAATTGGTTTTAAATTCCATTAAAAATCCTCCTTTAATAAGCTAAAAAAATAACAGCTTCATTATACAATACCGTTATTTTGACTTGCAATAGTTATGTTTCCAACTACAATTTTGTGTTATTTCAACAAAGGTGTTGGCTTTTATTGCTTTGTAAGCTGGCTTCTGCAGAATTGCCAGAATTGTTCTGCGGTGTCCGGCAAAAAGGAGCCACGTAGCCGGGAAAGATAGGCTATGCGCATAGGGTCCGGGTCGGTAAGAGGCAAGACCGCTAAGGGAAGCGTTTGGAACAGAGGGTCATCCGGTAAGACGGCAATACCGAATCCGGCAGCCACTAAACCGGCAATAACCGCATCTTCTTCCGTTTCCATGGCAATGACCGGTGCAGCATTAATGGCACAAAAAAGGGCGTCCACCTTTGTGCGTAAACCGGAGCAGGAGGCAAAGAAAATTTGTGGATACGGAAGGGTTTCCTGTAATGCCACACTTTGTTTCTGGCTTAACGGGTGATGCAGTGGTGCAATAACAACAAAAGGTGCACGTTGAAAGGGGATGGATTCCATTATGGTCGGATCTCCGGCAGAAGAGGTAAAGCAAAAATCCAGCTGTTTTTCTTCCAACGCTTTGAGCAGATCCCGACTAAGACCATTGCCGCTGTGTAGTTGAAAGCGGACATCAGAGGTGCTTTGTGCCTGAAACTCCTGCATAAGGGATGGAACCAGTGTGGTTCCCAGGGTGCGAATACTGCCCAGTAAAATAAAGCCTCCGTTGTGGCCTGCTTCCCGCACAATCCGTGTGCCGCTATCCAGTGTGCTAAGGGAATTTTGCACTGTGTGCAAAAATTCCTGCCCGTAACGGGTCAGGCGGATACATCGCCCGGCCTTTTCAAATAAGGGGACGCCTAATTCCTGCTCTATTTTGGAAATGGCATAGGTCAGATTGGGCTGGCTGACATGAAGCTGCTCTGCCGCTTTGCCATAGTGTTGTAAATGGGCCAGGGCTTCAAAATAGCGCAGATGATCCAGGTTCACAGATGAACACCTCCGGGATTCATAAAAAATATGGATTGATTCTATAAAAACGTTCCGTTTGTTCCGGTAAAACAAGGGACTTATAATGATTTCGTAAGAGTTCGTTAAAAAAATAACGAACAAAGATGAGTTAAAAGAGTTAAAAAGAGACAGGAGGATCTACGTATGGAACGGAAAGTCGTTTTAATTACCGGCGGAGCAATGGGGCAGGGTAAAGCACATGCTCTGAAGTACGCACAGAATGGCTTTGATGTGGTCTTGGCCGATATGCAGGACCCGGAAGGCGAAACCTTCAAAGAAACCGTTGCGGAAATTGAAGCAACCGGGGCAAAAGCCCTGGCGGTGAAATGCAATATCTGCTCGGATGAAGAAATGCAAGCTCTTTTTGCAAAAGCATGGGAGACCTTCGGACGGTTAGACGTTGTCATTGCCAATGCCGGTGTAATTAACTTTGGGTATACTTGGGAACTGACCGATGCCCAAGTGGAAAAAGTCATTGATATTGACCTGATTGGCACCTGGCGGACCGACAAGTATGCAGCGCTTTATATGCGCAAACAGGGCTTTGGCCGGATTATCAATATTTCCTCTACCTCCGGCCTGTACGGTACGCCAAAGCTGGCTACTTATTGTATGGCCAAGTGGGGCGTCCGCGGACTGACCAAGACGCTGGCACAGGAACTGAAAGACACGGAGATTGTGGTCAATAACGTTTGCCCGACCAAGGTAAAAACACCGATGTGCGAAACAGACAGTTACGTGCAGTTTATTAATGACCTGACCGGAAAAGACTTTAAAAACTGGCAGGAAATGTATGACAGTGTTCCATTCCTGGACGTAGAGGATATTGCAGATATGGTTTACTGGTTGGGTACCAGCCGCGCCGCAGGGAAGTTCAGCGGACGCGACCTTGGCCTTGACCTTGGTACATTGCAACAGTAAGGAGGAAGCAACCATGAAGATTACCAATAAGACTCGTTGGCGCGTATTTGCGGGCGTCTGGATTCAAAGTCTGTTTACTTCCGCTACCGCATTTTTCAGTTTGTTTGCTCTTCCTTTGACCGAACAGTTTGGATGGAGCAGTTCCGAATTCAGTATGGCATACACCATTTATATGTTTGTTTACTGTGCTGTGGGCTTTGCCGGTGGATTTTTGGCGGAAAAGCTACAACCCCGCGTGGCAATTTATTTGGGTCTGGCCTTCTTTGCAGCAGGCTGGTTCCTGACTGGATTTGCCTCCTCTATTCCACAGTTGTATTTATTCTACGGTATCATGGCCGGTGCAGGTGCAGGTACTATTTACCCGGCATGTCTGCCGACCGCATTGAAGTGGTTCCCGGATAAGAGCGGTTCCATTTCCGGTCTGGTACAGGCCGGCGCTTCCTGCGGACCATTCATTATGTCTCCGGTTGCACAGTGGCTGATTAGCACCTATGGTGCTCAGTCAGCTTGCCGCATTCTGGCTATTATTTTCCTGATTGGCGTTGGTGCCGTGGCATGGATGATTGTTCCGTGTCCGGAAGGCTGGATTCCGGAAGGCTGGACTCCTACCGCAACCCAGGCCAGTGAACTTCATACCAAGAATTACAACATTCCTGCCATGGTAAAGACCCCGGTATTCTGGGTTATGTTAGTAATGTTTATCTTTGCAAATGCGGCCGGTACCATGATGGTTAGTGCTACCTCGCCGATTGCACAGAATCAGATTGGTCAGTCCTCCATGACGGCGGCCATGTGTGTTAGTATTATGACCCTTGCCAACATGCTTGGCCGGATTGGATTTGGTTTCATTTATGACAAGCTGAAAGGCTGGAATTCCCTGGCGCTTGTTTTGGCACTGAACGGATTGTCCATGTGCATGCTGACCGTGGCGCACAACCTGCCGTATTTCATTGTTTGCATCTGCCTAGTAGGCTTCTCCTTCGGCGGTCTGCTGGTTGTCTTTGCTCCCATTGTTAAGACGGTGTTTGGTTCCAAATTCTACAACCGGAACTATGGCCTGATCTTCATTGGTTACGGAATTGGTGCTTTTATTGGACCGAAAATCAGCGCCAGCTTCTATGACAGCACGGGTTCTTATGTGGCCGGTTACATTGGCTCTGCCATCCTGGCCGCTGCCGCAATTGCACTGGTCTTTGTTGCAAAGAAGCTGACTGCTTCTATGAAAGCAGCCGACGAACAAGCTTGCAACGAACAGGCCTAATTGCCTTCAGTGTATCATAGAAAACAGGCCTTTGCTACAGGCGTAAAAAAGAAACAAAAAGCCCCACTGTGGAGTCATCCACAGTGGGGCTTTCCTTGTTAGTGGCGGAGAGGATGGGATTCGAACCCATGTGGGGTTGCCCCCAAACGGTTTTCAAGACCGCCTCGTTATGACCGCTTCGATACCTCTCCAAGCGCTGAAATAGCGTAACATAATTGTTTTTTAGTGTCAATCCGTTTATAATTTTTCTAAAGACCTAGTTGGAGGTTTCCCCTATGAGAATTCTTATTGTTGAGGATGAAGTCCGTTTGGCAGAAGCCCTTCGGGAAATCATGAAAAGTCAGAAGTATACGGTTGACGTAGTTCATGATGGCGAAGCCGGATATGACAATGCATCCACCGGCATTTATGATGCCATTGTACTGGATGTCATGCTGCCCAAGCTAAGCGGCCTTGACATCACTCGAAAGCTGCGGCAGGAAGGCAATGAAACCCCTATCATCATGCTGACTGCCAGAGACGGTGTAGCAGATAAGATTGCCGGTTTGGATGCCGGTGCAGATGATTATCTTGCCAAACCGTTTATCCCGGATGAATTGCTGGCCCGCATTCGTTCTATTTCCCGGCGCCAGGGTCCGGTGGTATTAAACAAAATGGAATTTGAAGACCTGAAGCTGAATCTGTCCAACTACACGTTGGAGTCTCCCACCAAAAATCTCAGCTTAGGGCCGAAGGAGTTTGAAATTATGCGCATGCTGATTTCAAGCCCTAATGTCATTGTCCCCAAAGAGGACATCCTGGTAAAAATCTGGGGCGCAGAAGCCGAAGTGGAAGACAATAATGTAGAAGTTTACATTTCCTTCTTACGCAAGAAGATTGCCAAGCTGTCTGATCGCGTCCAGATTGCTACGGTACGCCGTGTTGGCTACCGCCTGGAGGTGAAGGATTAATTGCTGAAGAAACTAAAGCGAAGCTTTGTTCTGGACAGCATGATCATGACCTTTATTGTCCTTCTGGTGGGCGTATTTGTATTGTTTGTGGTAACCGAGTCTTATTATAAGACCCGCACCTTAGACGCTATGAAAGCGGCCACAAACTCTGTTTCCATTCAGGAAACGGAGGAAGGGCACCTGGATGTAGATTTTTTGCAGAGCGGCTTTGCCTCTATGTACACCGGAAATATTATAGTAGTCATTACGGATACGGATGGAAATATTGAATTTGCGTCTTCCTCTGTCAAAGTGGAGGATGCCACTATCATTACCCGTGCCGTTCGTTATGTTGTGAATGCCAGTCAATCGCAGGGGAGCATTCCCAATTACAGCATGCGTTTTTTGAAAACCCAAAAAGGGAAATATAACTGCATCACCCTGGCAGATTTAACAGAAGAAAAAAGCAACATTTATTTCCAGTTGATTATGTATGTTCTGGCGGCGCTGATGGCCTTCGGTATGCTGTACATTATGGCGGAATACATGTCGGAACGGTCTATTGCGCCCATTAAGCAATCCATGGAAGACCAGAGCCGATTTGTTGCAGATGCCTCCCATGAATTAAAGACGCCGCTGACGGTTATTCTGGCCAATATGGATATTATGCTGGCCAACCCGGACATGCCACCGGAGGAGCAGCGCAAGTGGCTGGAAAGCACCAAGGAAGAGGCACAAATGATGACGGGCCTGGTTACGGACATGTTAAGCCTTTCCCGCACAGAGGGGAAAGAAGCGCAAAAGATCATGGTTTACCAGTCCATCAATTTCAGTGACCTGGTGGATGATGCCATACTTTCCGCCGAATCCTTAGCCTATGAACGGCAAATTGCTTTAAAATCAGAAATTCAATCGGATTTGACGGTGGTTGCAGATTTTGGAAAAATCCGGCAGGTGGTCATGATTTTAGTGGATAACGCTCTGAAATATACCGAACCCGGCGGCCACATCTTTGTTACCTTGAAAAATGCAGAAAAGAACGTGGTTCTGACTGTTTTTGATGATGGGGAGCCCATTCCGGAAGACCGGCGGCAAAACATTTTTGATCGTTTTTTCCGTGTGGAAGATTCCCGGAAAAAGGATGGCCAAACACCGGGCGGATATGGCCTGGGATTGCCCATTGCCAAGAACATTATAGATGCGCATAATGGCAAGCTGTACCTGGATTATTCGGATGAAACCGGCACCTGCTTTGTGGTTACGTTGCCTGCAGAGGAAAATCATAAGGCCCCGAAAGTCAGCAAATTTTCGGGGGGAAGCGGTCTCCGCAAGAAAAAGCAGTCCCATAATGTAGAGGAAGAAAATGGATCAGATTAAAATCGGAACCGTTACCGCCAAGGTAGAAAAGAAAGCCATTAAAGGCATTCATATTTATGTTAAGCCACCAGAGGGGGCGGTTCTTGTAACCGCCCCTACCTTTGTTTCTGACCGGGAAATTCGGCAGTTTGTACAGTCCAAGGAAGACTGGATTTTGGAGCACGTGGAGCGGGTACAGAAGCAGAGTGCCCAGACGCTACTCCGGTATGAAGACGGAGATACAATTCCGGTTTGGGGAAAGAAATATCGGTTGGTTTTGCAAACGGATTCTTCTTCCCGGCGATTCAGCCTGACGCTTTTCCCAGAGCCCTCCACAAGGAATTACTTTGTGGGGGAGACGGAAGTGGGTGCTGGAGAAGAGGCCGTTGGTGTTGCGAAGGTGGCCGTTGGTGCTGCGGAAGAGGCCGTTGGTACTGGAGAGACAGTCGTTGGGGAGGCGGTGCTGACGATGCCAGAAGGTGCAACCGCGGCGCAAAAAGAAGCGTTCTTTTTGCGCTGGTATCGGCAGCAGACAGAGGCCCGTCTAAATGTACTGGTTCCCGAGTGGATGGCTTATACGGGCCTGACGTGCGCCGACTGGAATGTCCGGCAATACCGCGCCCGCTGGGGTTGCTGTAATACAAGGACTAAGGAATTGACCTTTCATGCACAGTTGTCCCGTTATCCGCAACGGTGCTTAGAGTATGTTATTATGCATGAACTCTGCCACACGGTTGTTCCAAACCATGGGAAAGAATTTCATGCATTAGAAAGTAAGTATATGCCGGAATGGAAGCAAATTCGGAAGGAGTTGAACGGTCAGATATGAGTACGGCAGAAAAAATAAAACGGCTACAGGATATTTTGGATCAAGCCCAAAAGGTAGTTTTCTTTACCGGAGCGGGCGTGTCTACGGATAGCGGGATTCCGGACTTCCGGTCCCAGGACGGATTGTATGCGCAGACCTATGATTTTCCGCCGGAGGAAATTATATCCCACCACTTCTTTTTACAGAATCCAGAAGAGTTTTACCGATTTTATAAAGATAAAATGCTATATTTGGATGCAAAGCCCAATGCGGTACATTACTTTATTGCCGACATGGAGAAGAGCGGAAAATCATTGGGTGTGGTAACCCAGAACATTGACGGCCTCCACCAGAAGGCCGGTTCCGAAAGGGTGTATGAGCTGCATGGTTCGGTGTTGCGCAATTACTGCCAGCGGTGTGGCGCAGCCTACTCCGCGGAGTGGATTGCGCAGTCGTCCGGTGTACCGCACTGCACGAAGTGCGGCGGCACGGTAAAACCGGACGTTGTGTTGTATGAAGAAGGGCTTTCGGAACAGGTCCTGCGGGAGGCCGTTACCGCCATCCAAAGCGCCGATGTCATGGTTGTTCTTGGTACCTCTTTGGTGGTTTACCCGGCAGCCGGACTGCTCCGGTATTTCCACGGTTCCCATCTGGTCCTGATCAACCGTGACGCAACGCCGTTGGATGGCCAGGCGGATTTAGTTATTAATGAATGCTTTGACCAGGTTTTCCCCCAGTTGCATGTTTAATGCTTTGCAATTATTGGCTTTTGTTTCGTGTAAAAGAGAGGGAAAGCTGATAGAATGAAAGTGTAAGTCAGTCGCAACCAAAGAAGAATAAAACCAAAAACCGAAACACGATTTGAGGTAGCAAACATGAAAGTACTCCTACTGTCCAACGGAACCGGTGGCGGACATAATTCAGCCGCCCTTGCCCTAAAAGAAGAGTTCCAAAAGCAAGGCCACGAAGCCGTTATGATTGATCCGTTTTCCCTGAAAGGAAAGCACCTAGGAAAGCTGACCAGCACCATTATCAATCAGACCTATATTAAAAGTGTGCAAAGAATTCCGAAGGTGTTCGGCTTCTTTTATCACTGTGGCGAGCTACTTGGTAAATATATTAAGGACGGCCCTATCCGTACCCCGGTTTACTATAGCAATTACTCCATGGCAGAACGGCTGTATAAGTACATTCGGAAAGAGCAGTTTGATGCTATCCTTTGTACCCATCCGTATCCTAGTGAAATGCTGGCAGCCATTCATGCCAGAGACCACCATATTCCACCAACGTTCTGGATTTCTACAGATTATCACTGCATTCCTTTAACCAGAGAAAGCCAGGCAGACAATTATGTTATTGCCTCGCCTGATTTATTAGAAGAATACGTCAGCTACGGCATTCCGGAATATAAGCTGTATCCGATTGGTATTCCGGTAAAGAAGGACTTTCGCACGGAAATGACCAAGGCGGAGGCGCGGGAAGCGCTGGGCCTGGAACAGGACAAACGCTACATTATGATTTCCGGCGGCTCGGTCGGGTCCGGCAAACTGCTGGAAAGCGTGGCGCTGATGGCAGGTCGTTTCCTGATTGATAGCAACGTTTCCATTATTGCCATCTGCGGCTCTAACGGATTCCTGTATAAGCAGATGAAAAAGCTGTTTTCCGGCAAAGTTATCCTGATGGAACACACGGACCGCATGGCAGAATATATGATTGCCGCAGATGTGGTTATTACCAAGCCGGGCGGATTGTCTTCTACAGAAGCAGCAGCTCTTGGAAAGCCCATTATCTTTATCAGCCCCATTCCGGGCGGCTTGGAAATCTTAAATATCGGCTTTTTCCAGGAACACGGCATGGCCTTGTATGCCAAGTCCATTAACCTGGATCTGCTGGAATGCTTAAAGCAGTTGCAGGACCAGGACCTGACCGCCGATATGATTGCCAACCAAAAGAAATACATTAACCGTGACGCTGCCACCGACATTGTTACGCTGGTAGAAGAAAAGGTGAATTGCGGTGCACATTTCCGTGCGGACCGCTCCCGCCGCCTCCATGGTTAACGGGCAATCCCCCCTTAGTAAACAGCCATACTAGGTGGTTTACGGAACAGCAACCTTTGTTGAACTGCAGACTTCATTGAAACACAAAATTACTGGGCCACAAATTTATTGGACCGCAAATAGGAAAGATTCTTCCTGATTTGCGGTCCAATTTCTATTTGTGGTGGCAAACTTTCTGGTGGCAAAATCGGCACTGCACCGCTGTTTGCCACCCGAATTCCACTTTCGGGTGGCAACTAAACCCGTAGCCCTCAATTTGCCACCACAACGGCCAGCCACCAGTCAGTGCCCGGCTATTTCAGCTCTACTATGGTGGCAAACTTGGCACTGCTATTCTGTTTGCCACCCGAATTCCACTTTCGGGTGGCAACTAAACCTGTAGCACCAAATTTGCCACCACAAGAGCCAACCACCAGTTAGTGCCCAACTGTTTCAGCTCTACTCTGGTGGCAAATTTGATACTGCCACTCTGTTTGCCACCCGAATTCTGCTTTCGGGTGGCAACTAAACCCGTAGCACCAAATTTGCCACCACAAGAGCCAACCACCAGTCAGTGTCTGAGGTGTACCCATAAAAGTAGAGTGTCAAACCTCGTTTTTTCCTTTTCGGTAAAACTCGTCAGGAGTTAAATATCCAAACGTTTCATGTGGTCTTTCTTTCGGATAGAAATGCCAGACATATTCATATACATCCCGTTTTGCTTGCTGGATGGTAGTGTATTTATCAGCCAACCATTCAGATTTCATTTTTCCCCAGAAACTTTCCATCGGTGCATTGTCCCAACAATCACCTTTTCGGCTCATACTGCAGAGAAAATCATGTTTACTAATGAGCTGCCTGTACTCTTTTGCGCAGTAAGTGGAACCACGATCTGAGTGTATGATACAACCCGGCTTTCCGCATCCTCTCATGATCATATCATTAAATGCGTCTATGACAAGCTTTGTGTCATTGTGAGTACTCATTGCGATACCTACAGGCATGTCACCATAAAGGTCCAAAATACTTGCCACGTAAAGCTTTCCCTGGTTGGCTATGATTACTGTTGTATCGCTGAGCATTTTGGAATTTGGTTCTGCTGCTGTAAATTCCCTGTCGATTAGATTGTCTGCTATCATTTCATCGTGATTTGAATTTGTTGTACAGATATATTTTTTACAAACCTTTGAAAACAAGCAACAGTCCTTCATGATTCGTTCCACACGTTTATGATTTATTGGTGTTTCATGCAGTTTATTTAGAATTGCTGTGATTTTTCTAGATCCGTAGGAGCCACGTGAAGATTGATAGATTGCAAAGATTTCCTCAGTAATCTTTATATCTTCCCGTTCTTTTTCGGTAAGGGGCGCGTTATTTCGTTTACACCATTTGAAATATCCGCTCTCGGATACACCTAATACTTTGGCCATCCTTGCTATGCTGTATTCCTGTTTTTGTTCCTGCATAAACAGAAACTTCAATCGCGCTTTACATTTGCAAGGAAGGCCGCTGCTTTTTTTAAGATTTCTACTTCTTCCTGCAATTGCGCAACTTCTTTTTCCAGTTCAATCTCTCTGGGGGGGTGGCTCGGCTTTTAATTGTGTAACCTTTTTTAAATGCGTTTTCTTCCCCAAATTCCTGAAGATGATCACGCCATCTGATTACTGTACACGGCATTACATGATATTTTTCTGCAATGACATGTTCCAGTCCTTGGTTTTCTGGCAACATTGCTTCTTTTGCAATTTTAATCTTTATTCCTTTTGCGTACCTGTCCATAGTGTGTACCTCCATATGCCTCTATTGTATCATCTTTTTCTGACTCTACTTTTTGGGGTACACTTCACCGTGCCGTTTTTTGCCATCCGCTTAGGACCGAGGAAGCTAGCCGTGAAGGCCTTTGGCGCAGGGACTACGTGTGATTAGGACGAATAAGGAAAATAGACCGTAATTTTAGGTTGGAATACGAGCTAACTTAAGGAAAAAGAAAAACCACACATAGTCGGACTGCCGGAGGAGTTTACTGCGGAGGTTTTCGGCCTTGGTACAATAGACGGGTATAATTTGAGAAAATGGTAAGACAGAAGAAATTTTATAAGGTGGCCGATTGTAAAATCAACTTGAACATTTTTCATAAATAAAAAGTCCATACGTCATCTCTTTGGTAAAATGTAAGTGACCAAACCAACACGACCAAGGAGAGTACCGCATGGACCACTTACAATGTACTACAGATAAGCACCAAAAAGGTAGACATCTTACGCTGGAAGAACGAGTTATTATCCAAACTCGCCTGAAAGATGGATGGAAAGCAAACCGAATTGCCAAGGAACTTGGCTGTGCTCCCAATACGGTATGTAACGAAATTAAGCGTGGCACAGTTGCTCTGTACCATGGCAAGGTGTTTCGGTATAAAGCCAAGGTGAAAGAGCAAAAGGTAAAGAGCAAAAGGTAAAGAGCAAGGGGTAAAGAGCTAAGGTGAAAAAGCCAAGGTGAAAAAGTTGAGGTGAAGAGCCAAAGTGAAAGGGCTAAGCTGAAAAGCGAAAGCAGAGAAAATACTAAGGCGGCAGAAAACAAAAGAAAAGAGCCCCACTTATGTGGAGCTCTTTCCTTTTGGATAGTACAAGTACTTACACAAGTAACAAAACCGGTGATAGCACAAGGTATAAGTAACAGCACAAGTGAAAGCGCCAATGATGACACCTGTGACAGTGCCGCTGGCAGCACAAGTGCTGAAAACTTTTTAGTTATGACTGGGAAGGGGAGGCAAGGAGGCCGTCTATGAGTTGACGGGCAATGCGGGCAGAGCGACCACCACGCTCCAGAGCGAAGCGTTCGGCCAGCAGGTCCAGTTCCTCCTGTGGCATAGTAATGCCGCTTTCTTCGGCCAGATAGTGCACAATATGAAGGAAAGTTTCTTTGTTTGGTTTAGAGAAGGTAATGTGAATACCAAAGCGCTCTGACAGGGAGATCAACTCCTGAATGGTGTCATTTCTATGGATATCATCGCCTTCCCGGTCAGAGAAGGTTTCCTTAATAATGTGACGGCGGTTACTGGTAGCATAAATAACTACGTTGCCGGACTTGGCAGTAACGGAACCTTCCAAAACGGCCTTTAAGGCGTTGAAGTTGTCATCGTCTTTCAGGAAGGAAAGGTCATCTATAAACAGGACAAACTTTAGTGGGTTACTTGCAAGGTCGTCTAAAAGCTTCGGAATGGCCTGTAATTGGTTCTTTCGTACTTCAATAATACGAAGACCTTCCTGGTACAGTTCATTGCCGATAGCCTTGACTGTGGAGGATTTTCCGGTGCCGGCATCTCCTGTTAGAAGAATGTTGGCGGCCGGTTTCCCGTCCAACAACGCCTTCGTGTTGTCCAGGATAATCTTCCGTTCCCGTTCGTAGTCTATCAAGTCTGTCAGTCTGGTCTGATCCGGGTGTTGGACAGGAACAATTTTGTCCTGTTCATCCACATAGAACATCCGGTTCTTGGCGTAGATGCCGTAACCGTATTTGCCAATATTGGCCGTGCGATGCAGGTAATGCTCTTTTACATCCAGCTCTTCTGTGGCAAACGCCGGCAAAAGATCCTGATTGTAAAGCGCTTCTCCCAGTTCCTGACAAAGGGTTTCTTTCGTTAAATCAGAAACCTCCTGCAGGGTTTGCAGTTCGGTTAAAAGGGAAGAGGAGAGGTATTCCGGTACCTCTTCCTTTTTGCCGATGGTCTGCACATAAATGTTACTGCTGTCATCACACAGGGATTTTACATGGTTGCTGATATTGCCGCCGTTTGCCTGATAAAGCGCAGCCACAAACCCGGCATACGCCGAGTTTGTGGGCTCCTCTAAAAGAACGCTTAAAGCAGAAATGACGGGATCTGTCAGCAGGTCTCTGAAAATACAGAGAGTATCCAGCTTTTCTTTTAATCCGTTCATATCAGTTTAAAATTGCTCCTGATGCGCCACCGGATACCAGTGCGGCATACCGCTTCAGATAACCGGACAGCTCTTTGGTTTTTGGTACGAAGTTCTTCATGCGCTCCTGCAGAACAGCTTCGTCCACTTTCAGTTCAATGGTGTTTTCCGGAATATTAATGCTGATAATATCTCCTTCTTCCACCACGCCGATCAGTCCGCCGGAGGCGGCTTCCGGAGTAATGTGGCCGACGCAGGCACCACGGGTTGCGCCGCTGAACCGACCATCCGTGATCAGTGCAACGCTGTTGCCAAGACCCATGCCCATAATAGCGGAGGTCGGGTTCAGCATTTCACGCATACCCGGGCCGCCCTTCGGGCCTTCGTAGCGGATAACCACTACATCGCCCGCAACGATTTTGCCTGCATTAATGGCCGCCTGGGCGTCCTCTTCACAGTCAAATACGCGGGCCGGGCCTTCGTGTACCAGCATTTCCGGCAGTACGGCTGCACGTTTTACAACGCTGCCTTCCGGAGCAAGGTTGCCCTTCAGGACGGCAATGCCGCCGGTTTCACTGTACGGATTGTCAATTGGACGGATAATTTCCGGATCCAGATTCAGACAGCCTGCAATGTTTTCACCAATGGTCTTGCCGGTTACGGTCATGCAGTCGGTGTGCAGCAGGTTCTTCTTGGTCAGCTCGTTCATGACGGCGTAAACACCGCCGGCTTCGTTCAGGTCTTCCATATAGGTACGGCCGGCAGGAGCCAGATGACAAAGGTTCGGTGTTTTGGCACTGATTTCATTGGCAATATCCAGGTTCAGGTCTACTTCACATTCATGTGCAATAGCCGGAAGGTGGAGCATGCTGTTGGTGGAACAGCCCAAAGCCATATCTACGGTCAGGGCGTTCATCAGTGCTTCTTTGGTCATGATGTCACGTGGACGGATATCTTTCTTAACCAGGTCCATAACTGCCATACCGGCGTGCTTTGCAAGCTCCAGACGGGCGGAGTAAACAGCAGGAATAGTGCCGTTTCCACGCAGGCCCATGCCCAGGGCTTCGGTCAGACAGTTCATAGAGTTAGCGGTATACATACCGGAGCAGGATCCGCAGGTTGGGCAGGTCTTGCATTCAAACTCTTTCAGCTGTTCGTCGGACAGTTTGCCTGCATTGTAGGAGCCTACGGCTTCAAACATGCTGGAAAGGCTGGTCTTCTTGCCGTCAACCCGTCCGGCCAGCATGGGACCGCCGCTGACAAAAACGGTGGGGACATTAACTCTGGCTGCTGCCATCAGTAAGCCCGGAACGTTTTTGTCACAGTTCGGTACCATGACCAGGCCGTCAAAGCCATGGGCCAGGGCCATTGCTTCCGTGGAATCGGCAATCAGGTCTCTGGTAACCAGAGAATACTTCATGCCGATGTGTCCCATAGCAATACCGTCACAGACGGCAATGGCAGGGAAAACAATAGGCGTGCCGCCTGCCATTGCAACACCGAGCTTGACTGCTTCCACAATCTTGTCGATGTTCATGTGACCCGGAACAATTTCATTATAGGAGCTGACAATGCCGATTAACGGGCGGGACTGTTCTTCTTCCGTCAGTCCAAGTGCATGGAATAAGCTACGATGCGGTGCATTCTGTACACCGGTTACAACCGATTCTTTTTTCTTCGGCATAGGGATACCTCCTTCGGTTCATTCCATTAGTTGTTGATGAGCTTGTCTTCGTCGCTCCAGCTGTACAGCTTACGGATTTCAGCGCCAATTGCTTCAGACGGATGTTCGGAAGCAATCTTTCTCATGGCGTTGAAGTGTACCTGGCTACCAGCGGAGGACATGTCAAGCAGGAAGTCTTTTGCAAAAGTACCGTCCTGGATGTCCTTCAGGATTTCCTTCATAGCCTTCTTGGTGTCAGCAGTAATGATCTTCGGACCAGTAATGTAGTCACCGTATTCAGCGGTGTTGGAGATGGAATATCTCATGCCGGCAAAGCCGCTCTGATAAATCAGGTCAACAATCAGCTTCATTTCGTGAATGCATTCAAAGTAAGCATTCCGCGGGTCATAGCCTGCTTCTACCAGAGTTTCAAAACCAGCCTGCATCAGAGCGCAAACGCCGCCGCAAAGAACAGCCTGTTCACCAAAGAGGTCGGTTTCAGTTTCGGTACGGAATGTGGTTTCCAGAACGCCTGCGCGGGCACCGCCAATGCCAAGAGCATAAGCAAGACCCAGATCCCAAGCATCACCGGTAGCATCCTGTTCAACGGCAATCAGGCAAGGAACGCCTTTGCCGGCCTGGTATTCGCTACGAACCGTGTGGCCCGGGCCCTTCGGGGCAATCATGATAACGTTAACATCCTTCGGTGGCTTAATGCAGCCGAAGTGAATGTTGAAGCCGTGTGCAAAAGCAAGGGTTTTGCCTGCAGTCAGGTTCGGCTCAATGGATTCTTTATAAAGAGCAGCCTGCTTCTCATCATTAATCAGAATCATGATGATGTCAGCAACCTTAGCAGCTTCTGCAGAGGTCATAACTTTCAGACCCTGGGATTCTGCTTTGGCCCAGCTCTTGGAGCCTTCATACAGACCAACAACAACCTCAACGCCGCTGTCCTTCAGGTTCAGGGCATGTGCGTGACCCTGGGAGCCGTAACCGATAATTGCTACGGTCTTGCCGCTGAGTTTCTGCAAATCACAATCCTGTTGATAAAAAATTCTTGCCATAATAATTACCTCTTTCTTAATAATAATTTTTTATGGTTATAAATTTAAATTCTGTCGAAGCGTAGAGCTGCCCTTTTCAATGGAGGCAGTGCCGGAACGGCAGATTTCTAAAATGGTGAAGTCCCGCATCAGAGAAATAAACTCTTCCATTTTGGCGGCGGTGCCGACCAACCGGAACACAATGGAGTCACGGGAGTAGTTCCGGGTTTCTGCTTTGAAGGCCTCTGCAGCAGCCATGATATCGTCACGGTTGGCGGAGTCGTTCTTAATTTTAATCAGCATAACTTCACAGCTTAAGGAGTTTTCCGGGGTCAGTTCCTTAATGGAGTAGACATCCGGGAGCTTGTAAAGCTGATTTATCAGCTGGTTCTTACCGTCTTCATCGCCGTCAAAGCTGAAGGTCAGACGGGAGAGGGCGGGCGTTTCTGTTTCGCTGGCGGAAATAGAGCTGATATTAAACTGTCTTCTGCGGAACATGCTGGTTAGACGGTTCAGGACACCAAACTGGTTTCGTACCAGAACAGCTATAGTATAACGAGTCATGAGTCCACCTCCAACGAAGTAATAATATCATCCATACTGCCACCTGGCGGCAGCATTGGCAGAACAAATTCATCCTTGTCAATCTGACAATCAACAATGTACGGGCCCTGGCTTTGGAAGGCTCTGCCCAGTGCGGCATCCAGCTCTTCCGGTGTGGAAACCGCTTCTCCGTCTGCGCCGAAGGCTTTGGCTACGGCAACAAAATCGGTTTTGCGATTCAGCACGGTATTGGAATAGTGTTTGTCAAAGAACAGGGTCTGCCATTGACGAACCATGCCAAGAACACCGTTATTCAGAACCAGAATAACCAGCGGTACGTTATACGTAACGGCAGTGGCCAGTTCCTGGATACACATGCCGAAGCTACCATCACCACTGACCAGAACAGTACGTTCTCCGGTGGCAAATGCGGTACCAATGGAAGCGCCGAAGCCGAATCCCATGGTGCCAAGTCCACCGCTGGAGATAAAGCGTCTGGGCTTCTGCAGGTGAATGTTCTGTGCCGTCCACATCTGATGCTGTCCAACATCGGTGCAAACCGGGGTGTTGGGGCTCAGGTGCTTATTCAGCGTCAGAATGGCATTTTTCGGAGTCATGGTAGTGCGGTGATCCGTGATGGAATCTTCCTTTTTCTGAAAGGCTTTTACCGTTGCCATCCACTCCGGCTTCTGATCCTCTTTTAACAGAGGAAGCAGTTTGGCAAGGGTCAGTTTTACATCGCCCCGCAGTCCGCAGGCTTCGTTTACGGTCTTGTTTAATTCGGACCCGTCCACGTCAATGTGAACAATTTTGGCATGCGGTGCAAATTTGCTGCGATCTCCGGTAACGCGGTCATTGAACCGGACGCCAAGGGAGATGATAAGGTCGGCGTTGTGCATGGCCATGGACGATGTGTAATGTCCGTGCATACCCTGCATGCCGAGGAATCTTGGGGTGTCCGTCGGGAGGGCGGAGAGTCCCATTAAAGAGCAGCCGATGGGGGCGTCAATTTTATTGGCCAGGGCAACCAGTTCATCTTGGGCTTCGGAGATGGTAACACCGCCGCCGAAGTAAACGAACGGGCGTTCTGCTGCATTGATGATTTCTGCAGCTTCTGCAATACGAATGTCTTTGGCTGCCTGCGGCGGTTCCTCTTTGACCGGTTTCCGCCGGGTGTATTCACACTTGGCAACCTGGACATCCTTCGGAATATCAATCAGAACCGGGCCCGGTCTGCCGGACATGGCCAGAACAAAGGCCTGCCGGATGGTGTCAGCCAGATTTTCTACGGAGCCAACAAAGTAGTTGTGCTTGGTAATTGGCAGCGTAATACCGGTGATATCAATTTCCTGGAAGCTGTCGGTACCAATCTGAGAGGTTGGTACGTTGCCGCAAATGGCTACCATAGGAACGGAGTCCAGGTAAGCAGTTGCAATGCCAGTAACCAGGTTGGTGGCGCCCGGTCCGGAGGTGGAGATAACAACTCCGACCTTGCCGGTGGAACGAGCGTACCCGTCTGCGGCATGAGCGGCACCTTGTTCGTGTGCCGTCAGGATGTGATTAATCTGATCCTGATATTTGTACAGGCTGTCATAAACGTTGATGATCTGTCCGCCCGGATAACCGAAGACGGTGTCACAGCCCTGTTCAATTAAGGTTTCTACAAGAATATCTGCGCCGGAAAGAAGCATCGTTCATTACTCCTTTCTTAAGTTCTGCAGAATCAAGTCTCCGCACTGCTTGCAGCCAACCTGTTCCATGCCGGAACTCATAATGTCTGCGGTGCGGTATCCTGCATCCAGATAAGCGGAAACAGCCTGCTCAATGGCGTCTGCTTCTTGGCTCATGTCAAAACTATAGCGAAGCATCATGGCAGCAGAAAGAATGGTGCCAACCGGGTTGGCAAGATCCTGTCCGGCAATGTCCGGGGCAGAACCGTGGATGGGTTCATACAGGCCACAGGTGGTGGCGCCCAGACTGGAGGATGGAATCATGCCGATGGAACCGGTAATCATGGATGCTTCATCGGACAAAATGTCACCAAACATGTTTTCAGTGACGATGACATCAAACTGAGCCGGATTCTTGACAATCTGCATGGCACAGTTATCTACCAGCATGTCAGACAGCTCTACATCCGGATATTCTTCGGCGAGTTGGTGCATGGTTGCTTTCCAGAGTCTGCTGGAATCCAATACGTTGCTCTTTTCTACGGAGCACAGCTTTTTATGACGCTTTCTTGCGGTTTCAAAGCCGATTCTTCCAATTCGCTCAATTTCGGATTTGCTGTATTTCAGAATGTCAGTGGCAGTGTCTCCTTCGGTCTTGTGTTCACCGAAGTAAATGCCGCCAATCAGCTCACGAACAATAATGAAGTCAATGCCCTGTTCTACAATGGAGGGCTTTAATGGGGAGGCTTCCGCCAACTGCGGCCAAATCTTGGCCGGACGGTTGTTGGAATAAACACCCATTCCTTCACGAAGGCGAAGCAACCCTTTTTCCGGACGCTTCGGGCCCGGAACGTTGTTCCATTTGTCCCCACCGACGGCGCCTAAAAGAACGCTGTCAGACTGCAGGCATTTCTGCAGCTCTGCTTCGGGAAGGGGGTCGTCATATTTGTCAACGGCACAGCCGCCCATGTCAACGTCGGTGTAGTGGAAGGTGTGTCCGTAAAGCGTGGCAACCTTGTCCAGGACGCGGAGTGCCTGCTCTACAATTTCAGGACCAATTCCGTCACCGCGGATGACGGCAATATTTTTAACCATTGGTTTCGCCTTCTTTCAGGGAGTTTAACAGCCCGCCGCACTTGATGATGTTCTGAATGAACGGGGGGAAGGGCTGCGCTTTATAGGATTTACCGGTGGTTTCATCTGTAATGATACCGGTGTCAAAATCTACGCTAACTTTGTCTCCGGCCTGGATTTCTTCCGCTGCTTCTTCGCATTCCAGAATGGGAAGGCCGATGTTAATGGCGTTCCGATAAAAGATGCGAGCAAAGCTTTTTGCAATGACACAGCCAGTACCGCAGGTCTTAATGACCAGCGGAGCGTGTTCTCTGGAAGATCCACAGCCAAAGTTCCAACCGGCTACCATTACATCGCCGGGGGAAACACGTTTTACGAATTCGGTGTCAATGTCTTCCATGCAGTGCAGGGCAAGCTCTTTGGCATCCGGGGTGTTCAGGTAACGGGCCGGGATGATAACATCCGTGTCTACATTATCCGGGTATTTGAAAACAGTTCCTTTGGTATTCATGTGGTCAGGCCTCCTTATACTCGGTAATATAACCGGTCAGTGCGCTGGCAGCTGCGGTTTGCGGGGATGCCAGGTAAACTTCACTGTCCACGTGGCCCATCCGGCCGACAAAGTTCCGGTTGGTTGTGGCGATGCAGCGTTCTCCTGCTGCAAGGATGCCCATGTAACCACCAAGGCAAGGACCGCAGGTTGGGGTAGACACAATGGCACCGGCGTCAATAAACGCTGTGTACCAGCCGCGTTCCACGCATTCCCGCAGGATTTGCATGGTACCTGGGATAATGATGCAACGAATTCCGTCAGCAATGTGTTTGCCATGCAGAATCTGATAAGCAGCTTCCAGGTCTTCCAGTCTGCCGTTGGTGCAGGAACCGATGACTACCTGGTCTACCTTAATGTCATGTAAATCAGACGCCGGGCGGGTGTTTTCCGGAAGGTGCGGACAGGCTACTACCGGGACCAGCTTGCTCAGGTCAAGGGTAATGACCTTTTCATATTCGGCATCCGGATCTGCTTCATAGACCTTCGGAGCCCGTTCACTTCTGCCGTCCAAGTAGGCAAGAGTAACGTCATCTACCGGGAAAATGCCGTTTTTGGCACCGGCTTCAATGGCCATGTTACAAATGCAAAGGCGGTCATCCATGGAAAGGCTATGGGCGCCGTCTCCGGTGAACTCCATACTCTTGTACAGGGCGCCGTCTACGCCAATCATACCGATAATGGTCAGGATAACGTCTTTACCACTGCAGTTTGATGGCAGCTTGCCGGTCAGATTGAACTGCATGGCGGAAGGCACTTTAAACCAGGCCATGCCGGTTGCCATGCCGGCAGCCATGTCAGTGGAGCCTACGCCGGTGGAGAATGCTCCAAGAGCGCCGTAGGTGCAGGTGTGGCTGTCTGCGCCGATGATGCAGTCACCGGCGGTAACAACACCCTGCTCCGGCAGAAGGGCATGTTCAATGCCCATTTTGCCGACGTCATAAAAATGGCTGACGCAGTGTGCTCCGGCAAATTCACGACAGGTTTTGGATTGCTCGGCTGCTTTAATATCTTTGTTCGGAACAAAGTGGTCCAGAACAATGGCAACACGGTCTTTATCAAATACAGACTGGAAGCCTGCTTTGTTAAATTCGTTGACGGCAACCGGTGTGGTAATGTCGTTGCCAAGGACAATATCCAGCTTTGCGTTGATTAATTGTCCCGGAACTACACTTTCCAGTCCGGCATGGGCGGCAAGGATTTTTTGTGTCATTGTCATTCCCATGTTAGTCACCTGCCTTTGTCATATTGTAGAAGGCACTTAACAGTGCTTTGGTGTTTGCGGTAAGAATATCGGTGTCACTGCCGGCGCCCCAATACAGAGTACCGTCGGCACGTTCCAGACCAATGTAGGAAACACCGACGCTTCTGGAGCCGGCGCCCTGCATACTGTGCTGGGAAAATACCTGCAGTGTATATTCTTCTCCGGTGAATTGACGAAGTGCGTGGTTAATGGCATTCAGCGTACCGTTTCCTTCGTCTTCCATTTCGGTTTCCTGACCGTCTTTCAGGAAGGTAATATCAATTTTGACCTTGTCATTGTCTCTGTTGAATTCAAAATCGGTGATTTCTACAGGACCTTTCAGGTTCAGGTAATTGTCTGTGAACAGCTTCAGAATTTCTTCCGGCTTCAGTTCCTTATGCTCGTGGTCGGAAACGTCCTTACACAGGTAACTGAAGTGTTCCCGCATTTTCGGTGGAAGGTTGTATCCGTAGGCCTGCTCCAGCAGGTAGCCGATTCCGCCCTTACCCGACTGGGAGTTGACGCGGATAACGTCGGCATCATAGGTTCTGCCAATGTCCTGTGGATCTATAGGAATGTACGGAACAGTCCATTCATGCAGCTTGTTCTTTCTTCTGTACTTCATGCCCTTGGCAATGGCGTCTTGATGCGAACCGGAGAAGGCTGCAAAGACCAGTGCGCCGGCGTACGGGGCTCTTTCGTAAACCTGCATACGAGTGCACTTTTCATATTCTGTAGTCAGGTAGTTCATGTCAGAGAAGTCTAACTTTGGATCTACCCCGTGGGAATACATGTTCAGTGCCAGGGTGATGATATCTACATTTCCGGTTCGTTCGCCATTGCCGAACAGAGTACCTTCTACGCGGTCAGCGCCGGCCAGAAGGGCAAGTTCGGTATCGGCTACGCCGGTTCCTCTGTCATTATGTGGATGAAGAGACAGGGTAACGAATTCCCGATACTTCAGGTTTTCGCTCATGTACTCTACTTGCGATGCATAAACATGCGGAAGGCTCATTTCTACCGTAACCGGCAGGTTAATGATGACGTTGTTGTCTTCACTAGGTTCCAGCACGTCCAGGACGGCGTTGCAAACTTCCAGTGCATAGTCCGGTTCAGTTCCGGTAAAGGACTCCGGAGAATATTCAAAACGGAAGTTGCCTTCGTATTCCTTAGAAAGCTTTTTGACTAATTTTGCGCCATCAACGGCAATCTTCTTAATTTCTTCCTTGCTCTTCTTGAAGACCTGTTCCCGCTGTGCCACGCTGACGGAATTATAAAAATGAATAATTGCGCTTGGGGCACCTTTGCAGGCTTCGAAGGTCTTGCGAATGATATGTTCACGGCACTGGGTTAACACCTGTACAGTAACATCATCCGGAATCAGGTTTTCGTCAATCAGCTTACGCAGGAATTCATATTCGGTTTCACTGGCGGCGGGGAAGCCAACTTCAATTTCTTTGAAGCCGACACCAAGCAGTACCTTGTAAAATTCAAGCTTTTCTTCCAAGCTCATTGGAATAACAAGGCTCTGATTGCCGTCACGCAGATCCACACTACACCAGTCCGGTGCTTTTTCAATGTGATCTTTTTCTACCCATTTGTTGTACTTATGATCTACCGGGTAATATCCCACTCTGTATTTACTGGAATCCATCATTGGTTTTATTTACTCCTTTTCTGCAACCACTTCCACTTCAACCAATGCACCCTTCGGGAGATCCTTAACGGCTACGCAGCTGCGAGCCGGCTTTTCGGTAAAATACTGGGCATACACTTCGTTGAAAGCGGAAAAATCATTAATATCACTTAAAAAGCAGACCGTCTTTACGGCCTGGGTTAGCGAGCTGCCTGCAGCAGATAGGACCGCTTCCAGATTCTTGCAGACCTGATGGGTCTGCTCGGTAATATTGTTGCCCTCAAGAACACCGGTTTCCGGGTTGAGAGGGATTTGTCCGGAGGTAAAGACAAGATTACCTGTTACAATGGCCTGTGAATACGGGCCGATTGCTGCCGGAGCTTGGTTTGTTTGAACTTTGCTACTCATAACTTCAAACCCCTTTCAATAAAAATTTATTTGGAATGGTTATTGGAAAAATTAGAGAATGCGGGATACGGCTTTAAACAATCTTGAAGCCCTCATCCTGAATGGCTTTGGTAATGAGGTTAACATGATTGAAGTCTCTGGTTTCCATTTCAATTCTCAGGAAACAGCCGTTAACGCTTTCGGTGTTACCCTTTTCATAGTGAACACCGGTAACATTGCCACCGCAATCGGCAATGATGCGGGAAATTTCTTTTAACTGGCCCGGCTTGTCAATTAGCTCAATTAAGAAGCTGGACGAACGGCCGGAGTTTAAGAGACCGCGGTCAATGACACGGGAAAGGCTGGTAACATCAATATTACCACCGGATACAATGGCAACCACACGCTTGCCTTTCAGGTCAAACTTTCTGGCCATGATGGCAGCCAGAGCGGTTGCACCCGCACCTTCTGCAATCATCTTCTGCTTTTCAATAAGAGCAAGGATGGCGCTGGATACTTCATCGTCCGTGACAAGGGCAATTTCATCCACGTATTCTTTGACTAATTCAAAGGTATTATCTCCCGGCTGCTTTACTGCAATGCCGTCGGCAATGGTAGAAACGGAGGGGAGACATTCAATGCAGTCATGGTGAATGGAATTGTACATGCTGGGTGCCCCGGTAACCTGGACACCGTAAATTTTAATGGAGGGACGAATGTGCTTTGCGGTATAAGCAATACCGGAAATTAATCCGCCGCCACCAATGGGAACCACAATGGCATCTACATTGTCCAGATCATTCAGGATTTCCAGAGCAATGGTGCCCTGACCGGCAATGACATTTTCGTCATCAAACGGATGGACGAAGGTGTAACCTTCCTGTTCTTTCAATTCCAGGGCTTTCTGGTAGGCGTCGTCATAACAGCCTTCTACCAGACAAACCTCTGCACCAAAGGCCTTGGTGGCTTCTACTTTGGAAATAGGAGCGCTGTCCGGCAGGCAAATCAGAGATTTGATGCCGCTTTTTGTGGCTGCCAGTGCTACGCCCTGTGCGTGGTTACCCGCGGAACAGGCAATTACGCCTTTGGCCTTTTCCTCTTCGGAAAGCATGGCAATTTTATAGGCAGATCCTCTGACTTTGAAGGATCCGGTAATCTGTAGGTTTTCCGGCTTCAGGTAGAGTTCACAGTCCGGAACAATACCGTAGGTTTTTACCAGTTTGGTTTCACGAACAATGTTTTTGAGCACCGACTGTGCGTCAAAAACCTGATCAAGAGATAGCATTTTTATTCCACCTTTCTGTTATTTTCAAGAGACTTCACTTTGTTTTAAAAACGAGCTTTCAGGTAAAATAAAACCGCCTCAAAGCCGCTTGCTTTGAGACGGGTGCTATCAAGTTCACTCGCGGTACCACTCAAATTGCGGACAAACAGTCCGCCACCTCTTGAAGTCTAGCAACTTCTATGCACTAACGTAGCAAACACGGGAAACGTCTACTGGGTGTCAGAACCTTTGGGGCTTCCGGCTCGGAAGGGATGGGAGGTTCTGCAGCACTTTATCGGAATTACACCGTCTCCGACTCTCTGTAAAAGTAACAAAAGCAGGCTCTGTCTTCGTCAACGCCTTTTTTAATAAGTTATATACTTATTAAATCTAGGAGTATTTTAACACAGAGCCATGCAATGTCAACAAATAATTTAGATTTTCTTTGGTAGCTTTGAATATGTACTCAATTGTGATAAATTGGCGCTTTTTTTAGGTCAGCTTTTGCCTTACTTTAAGCGGTCTTCTGCCTGTTGGGCAAGGAATGCTTTGCATTCTTTGAAGCTCTTCAGTTTGAATTCATTGCTTCTCTTCTTGTAGTCTTCAACGGCAGCAAGGGTCTTCTGTCCTTTTTCTTCCTTACCCTTTAACGGCTTATGCGTATACGGGTTCAGCCCGAACTGATGGAACCGTTTGGTCAGGAGAGCAATGTAGCAGATGTCAAAGATGGCGCAGATGGCGGCAAGGCAGTATACAAAGTACTGACCCGGCATCCAGTAGAGGCCAATGCAGGTTGGTGCCAGGGTGCCAAGGAATTTGCACCAGGCAACCCAAATAGACAGACCTTCAACGGTTTCCTTATGGAACATATGCTGGCAGAACAGAACGGACATGATAGCGTTCATTAAATAAGCAGCAAACATGGGGGAATCCGGAAGGGTTGGCCACTGTGGGTTCATCATCAGGATGGTAACAAAGATAATGGCAAACATACCAAATTTGATGAAGGGATAACCCCAGTCATAACCGGCAAAGCGTTTGGCATAGAACATCTTGCCGTATTTGTAGTCCAGAACAAACATAACGGCGTCAAAAACAACCCAGAGGTAAATGCCCCAACGTGTAATGGGCTCTGGATACGGAACCAGGAAAGCAAATTGGAACTCCCAGGAGAAGTTCATACACAGGCAGACCCAGGGCATGGATGGTGCGTGGTCCTTGTGCAGACGGTAAATGATAATCAGGTAAACAGCAGTCCACAACAGTGCACTGGCAACAATCAGAAAGATGGTGCCCCAACCAAGGTTGGAAAACATGTTCTGAATGTAGTCATACCATTCGTCATATGGTTTCATCATTTCCAGATTGCCCCAGTGAACGCCTGGATGAGTAGTTAAACCCCCAAGCACTTCATGGACAAACGCTAACAGTTTGTCGAACATTTTTTATTCTCCTCTCTCAAGAAAACTCCCTGTTTAAAAAATTAAGCAGAAAGACCAAGGTGGGCTTTCTGCTTTTGCGGAGTTTCCGTATTTATTTTACGTCTGAGTTTTTGCAGTGTGCAATAAAGAGATAGGGGCAAATACTGTTAAAAAAGAGAACTTTAATTTGTACAAAGTTACAAATTTGCAAATTTGTAACCCTGTTTTACATACAATAGGCAAAGATGGCTGCAAACTGCAGGATAGTTCCACCCAGAATGAACAGATGGAAGATGGAGTGGCTGTACTTATGACCTTTGGTCTGGCGAACAAAGTAAATCATGCCAAGGGAATAAATTACACCACCACCGGCAAAAAGAAGGATAAACCAGGGAGAGTAGACAATCCACATCGCCCAGATGGCGGAAAGAACGCTCCACCCGGCAACAAAGTAACAGGAGTAGGAGAGTGGGCCGTACTTGTGGAAGTCAATGGCGGTGAACACCGTACCAACAATGCAAACCACATGGACAATGGCCCAGGTGGTCCAGGCCAGAGCGGTATATTGCTCCCGTAAGGCGCCCATGGCAATTGGTGTGTAGGTACCACAGATTAGGGTGTAAATATCACAGTGGTCCAGAATCTGCATAATCTTCTTGGCGTATCTGTCCTTCACCGGATCCAGCCCGTGGTATACGCTGGAGATGGTATAGACCAGAATCATGGACAGGCAATAAAGAATGCCAGATACCATGCCCCAGACATTGTGTGTCAGGGCACATTTAATAACGACTCCAATCATAGCCAGAACGCCCAAGCCACCACCGACAATGTGGCTTACCATATTAAAAACTTCTTCGCCGTGGGTGTAGACCGGCAATTTTCTTTCCTTAACCGGTGTGCGGGGCATATCAATTCTGCGTTGCTTTTTTGCTGTGGTCCTGTTCTTGAGGACTGCTTCTGCCATAACGTCACGTCCTTTCGTCTGTGCTTTTCCCTTGCTGCCGAAAGTGTAGCGCCTTTTCTTTTGCGAGTCACTCTATTCCTTCCTTTGTGGTTTCTACCGTTTTCTACGCAAGCAAAAAAGGCACTCTCCTGCGCGGAGAATGCCCTCTACTGTGCCGTGGAAATGGCTTATTTATGCGGCTTTTTGAACCTGTTATTTAATCAGAGATTCACCGGTCATTTCTGCTGGCTGCGGAAGGCCGAGGATCTTCAGAATGGTTGGGGAGAGGTCACAGAGGCGGCCGCCTTCCCGAAGCTCTACATTGCCACAGCCGATAACGGCGAATGGAACTGGGTTGGTGGTGTGCGCCGTAAAGGCGGACCCATCCGGTTCATACATTTTATCGGCGTTGCCATGGTCAGCGGTCAACAGGATGGCGCCGCCCATTTTTTCAACGGCGTCCTGTAACCGGCCAACGCAGGTGTCAACGGTTTCTACTGCTTTCACAGCGGCATCAAAGACGCCGGTGTGACCAACCATGTCACAGTTGGCAAAGTTGATGATAATAACGTTGTACTTGTCGGAAAGAACAGCTTCTACCAGCTTGTCCGTAACTTCCGGAGCGCTCATTTCCGGCTGAAGGTCATAGGTGCTAACCTTCGGGCTTGGAATCAGAATGCGGTCTTCACCTTCGTTGACGGTTTCCACGCCGCCGTTGAAGAAGAAGGTTACGTGAGCGTACTTTTCGGTTTCGGCAATCCGCAGCTGGGTCATGTGGTTAGCGGCAAGATATTCGCCAAGGGTGTTGTGTAATTCCTGCGGCTTGAAGGCTACGTGTACGTTTGGCATGGTGGCATCATACTGCGTCATGCAAACATAGGTAACCGGAAAATATTGATGCGGGAATCCATCCAGTTCCGGATCTACAAAGCAACGGGTAATTTCTCTGGCACGGTCCGGACGGAAGTTGAAGAAAATAACGCTGTCATTTTCCTGTACTCTGCCGCCATCCATGCAAACGGTTGGCAGAACAAATTCATCTGTCAGGTGCTTGCCGTCTTCATCTACCACGTCATAAGAAGCTTTTACAGCAGCAACCGGGTCCGTTGTGTGGTTGCCTTCGCCCTTAACAATGGCATTGTATGCCTTGCTGACACGTTCCCAACGATTGTCACGGTCCATGGCATAAAAACGTCCGGTCAGAGTTGCAATCTGACCAACGCCGTTTTGATCCATGTAATCCTGCAGCTGCTGAACGTAGTCAGCACCGGAGGTCGGCGGCACGTCACGGCCATCCAGGATGGCGTGAACATAAACCTTGGTAAGGCCGTTCTTCTTGGCAAGGTCAAGCAGGCCAAACAGATGCTTAATATGGCTGTGCACGCCGCCGTCGGACAGTAAGCCGATCAGGTGCAGTGCAGAGTCATTCTTCTTGCAGTTTTCTACTGCTGCCAGGAAGGCTTCATTCTGGAAAAAGTCACCGTCTTCAATGGACTTGGTAATGCGAGTCAGTTCCTGGTAAACAATACGGCCGGCGCCGATGTTGGTGTGGCCGACTTCAGAGTTGCCCATCTGGCCGTCCGGCAGACCTACGTCAAGGCCGGAAGCACCAATGGTGGTGTGTGGGCATTCGGACATGATTTTGTCCAGTCTGGGAGTTTTGGCGGCTACAATGGCATTGCCGTAGGTTGCGTCCGGCACCCAGCCGAAGCCGTCCATAATGCATAATACTACTGGTTTTTTCATAGTGATATCCCTTTCAAAAGTTCAGCTCCCCGTGTTCGGAGAGCTGAACGGAATTGGATGAATTATTTGGAGGCTGCGGCAACAATGGCAGCAAAGTCGGCCGGCTTCAAGGAGGCACCGCCGATCAGACCGCCGTCAATGTCTTCCTTAGCCAGAAGGCTTGCAGCGTTGCCTGCATTCATGGATCCGCCGTACTGAACAACAAAAGCGTCAGCGGCATCCTTGTTGTAAAGGGTAGCAATCAGGTCACGGATGTATTTGTTAACTTCTTCTGCCTGATCATCGGTGGCGGTAACGCCGGTGCCGATGGCCCAAACCGGTTCATAAGCAATGATGATGTTCTTCAGCTCTTCTTCAGAAACACCGGCAAGTGCAATCTTGGTCTGGGTGGAGATAACTTCAAAGGTAATGTCCTTCTGACGTTCATCCAGCGTTTCGCCAACGCAAAGGATTGGCTTCAGACCGGCATTCAGGGCAGCGCGAACACGATCATGTACGGTTTCGTTGGTTTCACCGAAGTAGGTTCTTCTTTCGGAGTGGCCGATAACAACATACTCTACGCCGATTTCCTTCAACATGGCTGCGGAAATTTCACCGGTGAAAGCGCCGGATTCTGCCCAGTGTACGTTTTCAGCGCCAACCTTAATGTTGGTACCTTTGGTCAGTTCAACTACGTTTGCCAGATCTACATACGGAACGCAAACAATAACATCACAGTCAGCATCTGCAACCAACGGTTTGATGTCACAAACCAGAGCGGCGGCTTCTGCCGGAGTCTTGTTCATTTTCCAGTTACCGGCAATAACTGCCTTACGAAGTGTTTTATTCATGATAACTACCTCTTTTGAGTTTATTTACTTTATTTTTTCTTCTCTGCGATTTAGTCTTTGTCTGCCATGGCAGCAATACCCGGGAGTTCTTTGCCTTCCAGGAATTCCAGAGAAGCACCGCCGCCGGTGGAAATGTGGGTCATCTTGTCACCGAAGCCAAGCTGGTTAACAGCAGCTGCGGAGTCACCACCACCGATTACGGTTACGGCGTCGGTTTCAGCAAGAGCCTTGGCAACAGCCAGGGTGCCCTTAGCAAGAGTCGGGTTTTCAAATACGCCCATAGGTCCGTTCCAAACAACGGTCTTAGCTTTGGAAACAGCGTCTGCGTACAGCTGAGCGGTCTTCGGACCGATGTCACAGCCTTCGCAATCTGCCGGAATCTTGTCTACATCTACAACCTGAGTTTCTACCGGAGCATCAATAGGATTCGGGAAATCTTTGATTACAACTACATCGACCGGGAGAAGGAGTTCTACGCCCTTGGCAGCAGCCTGTTCCATCATGTTCTTGCAGTAGTCAATCTTGGTTTCGTCCAGAAGGGACTTGCCTACCTGGTAGCCCTTTGCAGCAGCGAAGGTATAGGACATGCCACCGCCGATGATCAGGGTGTCGGCCTTGTCCAGCAGGTTTTCAATAACGGAAAGCTTGTCAGCAACCTTTGCGCCGCCGAGGATGCAAACGAACGGACGGGCAGGGTCATTGACTGCATTGCCAAGATACTTGATTTCTTTTTCAATCAGGTAACCGCTGACAGCTTCGTCTACGTAATCTACAACACCAACGGTGGAGCAGTGAGCTCTGTGAGCGGTACCAAATGCGTCATTTACAAAAACGTCAGCCAGGGAACCCAGTTCCTTAGAGAAGGCTTCTTCGTTCTTGGTTTCTTCTTTTCTGTAACGGGTGTTCTGCAGAAGAACAATGTCCCCGTCCTTCATGGCAGCAACGGCGGCCTTTGCGTTTTCGCCGACAACGTTATCATCGGCGGCAAATTTTACTTCCTGGCCAAGCAGCTCAGACAGTCTGACTGCAACCGGTGCCAGGGACAGTTCCGGCTTCGGTTCTCCTTTCGGTTTGCCAAGGTGAGAGCAAAGGATTACTTTGCCACCGTCGGCAACCAGCTTTTTAATGGTTGGCAGAGCAGCTACCAGACGGTTTTCGTCGGTGATTTTGCCATCCTTAAGAGGAACGTTAAAGTCACAGCGTACCAGTACGCGCTTGCCTTTGACGTTAATGTCGTCTACGGTTTTCTTGTTAAGAGTCATATTGAAGTCCCTTTCTGCATAAGCTTTGATAATAGAGAGTTTCTCCGTTTCCACAGTAAATTATAACGAAAAAAAGAGTAGTGTCAAAATGTTAACGAGCTTTTTTCACAGGCGTTTTTAGTTTCTCTGTTTTTGCCAAAAAAAGCCACGGGAAAACCCCGTGGCTAAGACACCTTTTTGTACCTTACAACAGGTTGGCATCGGTCCATTTGTAGTTGTGTAACTGACCGCTGCACAGGAGCTCCGGATAGTCCCATTGCCGCAGCACTTCATAAACGCCGATGGCTACGGAATTGGACAGGTTCAGGCTGCGGCACTCATCCATCATCGGAATCCGGACGCAACGTTCCGGATGGGCAAGGAGCAAGGGCTCCGGGAGCCCTTTGGTCTCCTTGCCGAACATCAGGAAACAGTTGTCCGGATAGGGGACGTCCGTATGCCTGTGCAGCGCCTTGGTGGTGTAGTAAAAGAAATGACCATCCGGGTTCTTTTCAAAAAAGTCGTCTAGGTTTTCGTAATACGTTAAATCCAGAAAGTGCCAATAGTCTAAACCGGAGCGTTTTAGCTGTTTGTCGGTTACTGTAAAGCCCATTGGCTTTACAATGTGCAGGTGCGCGCCCGTGCATGCGCATGTCCGCGCAATATTCCCCGTGTTCTGCGGAATTTCCGGTTCTACCAAAACAATATTTAATGTGGCCATATGTCCACTCCTTCTTTGTTAGCTTGTGTTCTTTTTGCAGGAGTCCTTGCGGTCTGGACTTCTGCGGTTGGCGCTCTTGTGGTTGGCGCTTCTGCAGTTGGAACCTGAACTATTATAAGCAGATTGTGGTTGCTGTGCAATTACCGCAGATTTGGCGTGCTAATCCAATATGAGGTAAATTCTGTTTCAGATTACCTCATATTAGTTCCGGGCACTGAATCTGAGGTACTTTACGAAAGTGTTATTCATGTCAGAGTTGCACCGCTTCTAAAAAGGGGCGTCCCGCCAGGATTTTATTGCAAGTCCTGCTGAAAGAAGACTACCATCCAAAAATACCAGCTAAAGATGCAGAAAGTCAGGCGGAAGGGTGACTAAACAGGGGAATCTTGGAAAGTGGGCATCACAAAGGCTTCTTGAAATTAACTTGTATGATAAAAGGGTGGGAATATGCCTGTCTTTAGTTGGCTGCGGGTGAAACGCCTTTTTCGGAAAGCACTTGACTTAGAGTTAACTCCAGGTATTATGCTTTAAACAAGGTGGCTGGGAGTGCGCTACTTTACCGAAAAAGTATTGCTTTACTGGGCCGCGTTCTGATTGGTTGCGAAAGGCCTTGCAAAGACAGCTTTAAAAAGGAGAGCTTACAGATGAAAAAGATGCTGATTGTATATTACACATGGTCAAACGGGAATACGGAACGAATTGCCAAAATGCTTCAGGAGGAAACTGGTGGAGATCTGGTAAGGATTGATACCGTAGTTCCTTACACTGGAAGTTATGATGATGTGGTAAATCAGGGACAGGATGAAGTGCAACGTGGCTATGAGCCGGAAATAAAACTTCTGATGCAGGTGCCGGAAAAGGAAGTGCTGGACAGTTATGATGTAATTGCGGTAGGTACGCCGACTTGGTGGTATACGATGGCGCCGGCGGTGCGTACGTTTTTGCATCAAAATGATTTTTGCGGGAAAACAGTTGTTCCGTTTATGACGAATGGCGGCTGGCCCGGTCATGTTATGAAAGATATGGAAAAAGCCTGTAAAGGAGCTACTGTGTGCTGTGGCATGCAGGTTCAGTTTGATTCTACCGGTGGTAGTAAGCTGCAAACGCCTATAGCAGAAATTGAAGCCTGGACAAAAGAGGTAAAAGAAATTCTTTCAGGAGAACGCATATGACCATTAAAGAAGTAGCAGAAAAATATGGAATCTCGCAGGATACTCTTCGTTATTATGAACGGGTAAAAGTCATTCCGGAGGTTACTAGGACCGCCGGCGGCATCCGCAATTATCAGGAAAGTGACCTTGGATGGGTGGAACTTGCCATTTGTATGCGAGGCGCTGGTCTTCCCATTGAAGCTTTAATTGAATATCAGCGGCTGTTCCAGGAAGGGGACTCCACCATACCGGCCAGATTACAGCTGTTGCAAGAGCAGATGACGACACTGGAGGAACAGAAGGCGCAGATTGAAAACACAATGAACCGACTCGCCTATAAAATATCCAGATATGAAGAAGCGGTCAAAACCGGGAAATTGGTCTGGACTCCGGAGGACAAGCAGAAATGTGGTGGCGAAATCTGAGCGGCGGTGTATAATAGCTGCATTACTGCGAAGAGAAGGGCGTGAATCGCATGTTAAATCAGTTTTCCAGAACCGAGTTGTTGCTGGGGAAGGAAGGCATAGAGCGGTTGCAGAATGCGCGGGTGGCAGTGTTTGGCATCGGCGGCGTGGGCGGATATGTCTGCGAGGCACTGGTACGCAGTGGGGTGCAGCACTTTGACTTAATTGATGATGATCGCGTTTGCCTGACCAATTTGAACCGGCAGATTATTGCTACGCGGAAAACGGTTGGCAAACATAAAGTGGAAGTCATGCGGGACCGGATGTTGGAAATTAATCCGACGGTGACGGTTACCATGCACCAGTGCTTCTTTTTGCCGGAGAATGCGGATACGTTTCCGTTTGAAGAATACGACTATGTGGTGGATGCCGTTGACACGGTAACCGCAAAGCTGGAATTAATTCAGCGGTGCCAGGATAAAGGGGTGCCGATTATCAGTGCCATGGGCGCCGGCAATAAGCTGGACCCGGGCCGACTGAAGGTAGCGGATATTTATGAAACGCGGGTGGATCCGTTGGCCCGGGTCATGCGCCGCGAGTGCAAACGCAGGGGTGTTCGGCAGCTGAAGGTGGTTTACTCGGATGAGCAGCCGGTACGGCCCATAGAGGATATGTCCATCAGCTGCCGTACCAACTGCATTTGCCCGCCGGGCGCCGAGCGCAAATGCGTGGACCGCCGGGATATTCCCGGCAGTACCGCCTTTGTGCCGGCGGTGGCCGGCTTGCTGATTGCCGGCGAAATAGTTGCTGACCTCAGCGGTGTCCGTGCCTGCCCTTATTAATAAAAGCTAAGAATAAGAAAAGACTGCTGATTGCCGGTGTGGCAATCAGCAGTCTTTTTTCAACTTTTAGTTGATATCAATAATCTCGGCTTGGACATAGGGCACGCTTAGACATAATGGATGGTCACCACTATTTTTTACGGCTTGACAAATACCCTGGTGGGGTATAATATGATGGCGAAAAGAGATACCCCAGAGGGGTATCTTGTGGAATGCATAAAAAGCTGAATCGCAGAGGAAAGGAGAAGGTAAAAATGGGCGACACCAAGGAAAAGAAGTGCTGTTGCTGCTGCGCAGAGGACGCAGAGGAATTTGCCGAAGTGGCAGAAAGTAGCGGGAAGCGGAAATATAGGACGGCTGAGGAGCAGAAAGCGTTGCTGAATCGCCTAAGAAGAATAGAGGGGCAGGTGCGGGGCCTGGAGAAAATGGTAGAGGAAAACGCCTACTGTCCGGACATCCTGGTGCAGGCCTCTGCGGTGAATTCGGCGCTGAACTCCTTCAGCAAGGAGCTGCTGAGCAAGCACATGAAGACCTGCGTGGTGCATGACATCCGCGAAGGCAATGACGAAGTGGTAGACGAACTTCTGTCTACGCTGCAGAAGATGATGAAATAAAGGTGGCAGAAATGACGCAGTATAATGTAACCGGGATGAGTTGCGCGGCCTGTCAAGCCCGAGTGGAAAAGGCAGTCAGTGCGGTCCCGGGGGTTACGTCGGTGGCGGTTAGCCTGCTGACTAATTCCATGGGCGTGGAAGGGGACGCAAAGCCGAAGGATGTTATCCGGGCGGTGAAAGACGCGGGGTATGGCGCATCGCAAAAAGGCATGGGTGGCGCTGATGCCGGGGGCACTGGCTCTGGCCAGTCAGCTTCTCACTTTATTGAAGAGGCCCAGGCGTCTTTGCAGGATACCGAAACGCCGAAAATGCTGAAGCGGCTCGGGTGGTCGGTTGGCTTCCTGCTGATTCTGATGTACTTCTCTATGGGCGCGCATATGTGGGGATGGCCGTTGCCGTCCTTTTACACGGATAACCACATTGCCATGGGGCTGACGCAGATGCTACTGGCCATTGTGGTAATGATCATTAATAAGAAGTTTTTTATCAGCGGGTTTAAAAGCCTGTGGCACAGGGCTCCGAATATGGACACGTTGGTGGCACTGGGCTCGGCGGCGTCCTTCCTGTACAGCACGTATGCTTTGTTTGCCATGACTCGTGCACAGGTGGACGGCGGGTCGGCAGCGGCCATGCCGTATATGAACAGCTTTTACTTTGAATCGGCGGCTATGATTCTGGCGCTGATTACCGTAGGGAAAACGTTGGAGTCCTACTCTAAAGGAAAGACAACCAATGCGTTAAAAGGGTTGCTCTCTTTGGCACCGAAGGTGGCCAATGTGGAGCGCAACGTAGAGGGTGCCATGCAGGAACTGGAGGTGCCGGTAGACCAGGTGGTCTCCGGAGATATCTTTGTGGTACGGCCCGGGGAACAGATCCCGGTGGACGGCTTTGTACTGGAAGGCTCCGGTGCAGTAGATGAATCCTCCTTGACCGGGGAAAGTATTCCCGTAGACAAGACGGACGGAGACACGGTGTCTGCCGGTACCATGAACCAGTCCGGATTCCTGCGCTGTAAAGCCACGCGGGTCGGACAGGACACCACGCTGTCTCAGATTATTAAAATGGTAAGCGATGCAGCTGCCACCAAGGCGCCTATAGCAAAAATTGCCGATAAAGTGTCCGGTGTTTTCGTTCCGGCAGTGATTGGCATTGCAGTACTGGTTTTTGTTATTTGGTTGTTACTTGGCCAAAGCTTTGCCTTTGCCATGACGCGGGCCGTTTCGGTACTGGTCATCAGTTGCCCGTGTGCTTTGGGCCTGGCAACGCCGGTTGCCATTATGGTGGGCAACGGAAAAGGTGCCCGAAACGGCATCTTGTTTAAAACGGCGGTCTCTTTGGAAGAAACCGGAAAGATTGCCGCTATAGCACTGGATAAAACAGGTACCATTACCGAAGGAAAACCGAAGGTAACAGACCTGATTCCACTGAATGATTCTACGGAAGGCGAACTACTGCAGATGGCGTATCTGTTGGAGCGCCGGAGCGAACATCCACTGGCTAAGGCCATTGTAGAAGAAGGGCTTTCCTGGCACTTTGATGCTGGAGATGAATCCGGCGCAGACGGAAACGTCCTTACGGACTTTACGGCCTTGCCGGGCAATGGCCTGAGCGGCACTCTGAATGGGGTACGCTTAATTGGCGGCAATCTGGAGCTGATGCGCCAAAGCACCACGTATCCGATTCCGGATGACGTGGTGGCAAAGGCAGAGGCTTTGGCCGGCCAGGGCAAAACCCCAATGTTCTTTGCCGCAGATGGCGAACTGCTTGGCATTATTGCCGTGGCGGATGTCATTAAGGAAGATTCCTATAAAGGAATCCAGGAACTGCGGAACATGGGCATTCATGTGGTTATGCTGACCGGAGACAATCAGCTGACGGCAAATGCCATTGCCGCCTCCGCCGGGGTAGACGAAGTCATTGCCGGAGTTTTGCCGGACGGCAAAGCCGAAGTAATCCGGCAATTGCAACAGAGCTACGGTAAGGTTGCCATGGTGGGCGACGGCATCAATGATGCCCCTGCGCTGACCATGGCAGATATGGGCATCGCCATTGGAGCGGGTACCGACGTTGCAATTGATGCAGCTGACGTAGTTCTGATGAACAGCAAACTAACCGATGTCTCCGCTGCCGTCCGCCTTAGTCGGCAGACGCTGCGGAACATCAAACAGAACCTGTTCTGGGCCTTTTTCTACAACGTCATCTGCATCCCATTGGCCGCCGGCTGTTATCACAGCCTCGGTCTGGACCTGAACCCGATGATTGGCGCTGCCGCCATGAGCTTGTCCAGTTTCTGCGTTGTTATGAACGCATTACGACTGAATCTGTTCCAAATCCGGAACACGAAACACGATAAACCACGCAAAGGAGCAATTACAATGAATGAGAAGACAATGAAGGTAGAAGGTATGATGTGCTGCCACTGTGAGGCCTCTGTTAAAAAGGCCCTGGAGGAAGTCAAACACGTAGTATCCGCTACGGCAGACCATGAATCCGGTACCGTAACCTTACAGCTGGATGGTGACGTGAAAGAAGCCAAACTGAAGAAAGCAGTAGAAGACGCTGGCTACAAGTACCTTGGTCTTGCGTAAGTACCAAGACTTTAACAAAATGCGCTCATTTTAACCATTGTCGGTCAAAATGAGCGCATTGTTTTTCTAATAAAGAAATTAAATTATTTGTTTGTAATGTCCAGAATGTTGTCTACCGTGTCAAACAGGTAATTGGCTTCTTTCACAATGACATCCAGCCTCTGGTTAATTTCTTCCTTGGTAAGGTCGGTTTCGTCCCGCAATTCCTGGGAAAGGTCCCGGATAGTGGTTACGCGCGGAGACATGTCATGGGAAAGGCTTTTCATAACGGTGCCTTTAATCTTTTCCCGTGCGTACTGGGAGGCATCCTTTTTGGCCTGCTCTTCCAGACGGCAACGATGTAAAGCCAGGGTCATCTGATTGATGAGGGCGTGAATGGCGTCCATTGTTGCTTGGTCCGGTTCGGTCAGCGTGCAGTCAATAGACACAACACCAATGGTTTTCCGATTCATCCGGATGGGAAGGTACTTGTAGTCACTGTCTGGGAATTCTACTTCCCCGTGACCACACGGTGAGGAATTGCGGAAGCACCAGTCTACCGCCTTGTTGCTTTCATCCTTTGGTATGTCTACTAGGAATTGCGTGTCCGTCATGGCAATTTGGCTGAGGGCACGACTGGCAAATTTAATGATTTGGTCCCGCTCCTGAATTTTCAATAAGCCTTCAATGGACTGATACAGCTCTTTATGAATTTGTGCTTCCCGCTGAGACTGCTTGGTTTGCTTCTTCAGACGGACCACCAGAATGTTGACAAAAATGGCTACCATCAGGAAGATAACCATGGTTAAAATAAAACTTTTTTGGTGAATGACAAAGGAGTACCGCGGTTCTACAAACAGGAACGCATGGGAGGTAATGAACAGCAATGAGGAGAAAATAGTTGCCACAAAGCTACTGGTTTCAAATACCACCACAACGGTGCCAAGCAGGTAAATTAACAGTAGGTACGGTGCCTGTACCCCGTGGGTCAGGAAGGTGTATCCAAGTAAGGTGCTTAATAAATAAACGACTAAAATAACGGCAATGGAATACAAAATCTTTTTCAGGAGTTCTTTTTTATTGTCCTGCATCTGTTTTTGCCTCCTTCAATTTTTGCAGTCTTTCCCGTCTTTGCCGGATTTTTTCTTTTCGGTTGGACGTTTCTTTGATTTTGTCTTTCCCCAGGCGAGTCAGCTCTGCCATATCTGCACCAAAGCGGTACATGCCGAGCGGAATAATGTAGACTTCCAAACGGGCAATCAGCATGCCAAGGGTAATAATCCACATGGCCGGAATTGGCATATCTCTGCTGACCAGACCAATGGAAATGCCAGTGGTGGAAAGGGCAGAAATAAATTCATAGAAAGAATCGCGGAAGTCATACCCGCAGGCGGTAAGGCCCAGTGTACCAAGCAGTGCAATGTTGAAATATAGGAAGAGGAAAGAATTGTTTTCCTGCTGTTCCTTTGGAGAAACGGAAACGCGGTAACCGTATCGCAGGATTTCTCTTTGGCGATGCAGATGACCGGTATCTATCAGGTCCTGAAAGGTCCAATAGACTTCTTTGACTGACATGGCAAAGCGGTAGGATTTGGCACCACCGGCAGTAGAACCGGTATTGCCGCCAACCAGCATCAATACCAAAGCGGGCACCATAGAGGCGCCAATGGTAAGCCAGGTGCTGTCTACCGTAGAAAGCCCGGTAGTGGTGACACTGGAAACCACCTGAAATGCAGCGTCATCAATGGCATGTAAGGTGTCTTCTGAAATGTGGTTCACAATAAAAATAACGGACACAATTGGTGTAAAGAAGACAATTAAGCAGGTCATGACTAAGGTTTCCGCGTGGCAGAAAAATTCTTTGAATTTTCCGCGGATCAGCATCAGGGACGACATAAAGTTGGTGGCGCCCATAATCATTAAAATCATGGTAATGATGTCTATGGGCACACTGTTGTAATGCCCGATGCTGTCCGCCTGGGTGGAGAATCCACCCGTTGCCACGGCGGAAATGGAGTGGTTGATGGCGTCAAAGGGACTCATGCCAAACAGAATGTAAAGGATGGTCCCGGATAAAATCATGGACATGTAAATGGTCAGAATGGTACGGGCGGAGTGGAGCAAGCTGGGTGCCACTACGTCATTGTGACCTTCTGCCGTAAACAGCTGCATGCCGTATACTTCGGAAAGAACGGTGCTTAAAATCAGGATCAAGCCGACTCCGCCGAACAGGTGCAGGGTGGAGCGGTACAGTAAAAGCAAATGAGATGCCTGGGTTACATCGGTCATAGTAAAACCACTGGTGGTAAAGCCGCTGGTGGTTTCAAAGACCGCCTGGGAAAAGGTGTATCCTCCAGTTAAAAGGAAGGGGGTGGAACCGACCAGGATGGAAACCACCCAAATCAGGAGGACAATAAAGGATCCTTCATTCCGCTTTAAGGTGCGCGAGGTGGTTCCTTTTGTCAGTATCATGAATAGGTATCCAACCAGAATGGATAAGACACCGGGCAGAATAAAGCTGTGGGCATAGGAACGTTCTTCCGGATAAAACGGCAGAATAGCTACCGGCACCATAATAATGATGCCAAGTAACACCAGATCATAACTTAGGCAGCTGAGAATGGTCTGGTAAAGCGATTTCATCTCAGTTTCGTTTTGTTTCATACGGTTTGCCTCGTAATAATGGCAATGGCCTTTTTCTGGCTTTCCGGTGCGGTCAGTACCATCAGCTTGTCTCCGGCACGAATTTCCGTGGAGCCAGAGGGAATGGTCATGCCCTTGTTTTTGCGAAGAATACAACCTACGATGGTGTCGGGTGGTAGTTCAATGTCCCGCAAAGTTTGCCCAACACAGGCATACGTGGGTTCAATCATGACTTCGCTTACAATAACCTTTTCGTCTTCTATAGAGAAGGTCTTAATTAAGTTTTCTACAGAAGTAGCCTGTGCAATATACTGGGAAACCATGTGGGTAACACTGATAACGGTATTGACCCCAAGCTCTTTAAACAGTTCCACGTTCTTCGGGTTGGCTACAATGCAGATACATTTTTTAACACCAAAACAGCGCTTGCAATATTGGCAGATGGCTAAATTGTCAGCGTCCCGGTGCGTTAAGGCAACTACAACATCAAAGTCCTGGATACCGGCCTCTTCCAAAATAAAGTATTTACTGGAATCACCGCAAATGATGGGAATCTGATGGGTTGCAGCAAGGTGATCAGCATAAACCGGATCTTCATTAATGACGACCAGTTTGTGCTTCTTTTGTTTTAATTGTCCAATTAAGAAGTCGGCCTGGGTACGACCGCCGGCAATCAGAATTCTCATTCCAGTTCATCCTCCTCCGGTGCTTCGCCAAATAAGCTGGTTTCCAGTTGCCCTAAAGAAAGCTTGAATGGATAAATGGCCTGGATATTAAAACCACTGATCAGTTTGCCTTTGTCTACATCGTCAAAACGGACATAGACATTGGGTACACCGAACACACGACTGGCAATTTGGGCCAGCAGACTGTTAATGTTGTCATTCCCAGTAGCGGCAACAAAAACGGATGCGTCGTCAATTTCGGCATACCGAAGGGTGTCCAGTTCAATGCCGTCCGCCTTGATGGGAAATCCGCCAAAGCTGTCTGGCAGTTTGTTGAAGGCTTCTTCCCGATTGTCAATGATAACAACCTGGTAACCTTTGTCGGAAAGCCGGGCCGCCAACCGGCCGCCAAAGCGTCCGCAGCCAACAATAATAACCCGTTCTTTTTTATTCAGAAGCATACAAAAAATACCTCCATTCAGTTAGCTCATTATAGCATAAAAGATTTTAGTTTCAATGACGTTGCCAAAGAAAGTAGGCAAGGGAAAAACCCCGCAAAACAGCGGGGTTTAAAAGAGTTCTTAATATTACAAAAAACAGCGAAATGAATCGACAAAATCAGCCTAACTTGGAAATGCTTTCCTCCAATTTGGCAATCTTTTCTTTCAGCTTTTCAGCAGACGCTTTGTCCTTTTCTACAACAGCGGCCGGAGCTTTGTTGACAAAGCCCGGATTGGACAGCTTCTTTAAGAAGAAGTCCAGGTCCTTCTGGGTCTTGTCCTTTTCCTTTTGCAGCCGTTCTTTTTCGGCGGCAAAGTCAACCAATTCTGCCATAGGAATGTAGATTTTGGCATCCGGAGTAACTACGTTAACGGCGCCTTCGGTAGGAAGGTCTTTGCCGATAACCACATCAGAAGCGGAAGCCAGGCGCTGGATATACGGAATGCCCGCGCGGAAGGTGTCTTCGTAAGCGGTTTCCACATAAACGGCAGCCTTTTTCTTTGGCGGAACATTCATTTCCGCGCGGCGGTTCCGGATGGCCCGGATGGCTTCCATAATGCGGCTGAACTCGGCCTCGTCTGCGGAGTAGTCCAGCTCTTCCTTATATTCCGGGTAGGCTGTCAGCATGATGGTTTCACCGTCATGCGGCAGGGCCTGCCAGATTTCTTCGGTAATGAACGGCATAAACGGATGCAACAGCTTCAGGATGCCGTCAATGACATAAATAAGTACAGCTTTGGCCGTTTCAGCCGCGGCACCGCCTTCTTGCAGACGGATCTTGGCTACTTCAATGTACCAGTCACAGAACTGATCCCAGACAAATTCATACAGCTTGGCAATGGCGGTGCCCAGCTCAAAGCTGTCAATGTTACTGTTGATTTCCTTCGCCAAGGTATTGAACTTGGACAGAATCCACTTGTCTTCGGTGGCCAGGTCTTCTGCGTTCGGCAGGTGAGCGGGCTGTTCCGAACCGTCCAGATTCATCAGAATGAAGCGGGAAGCATTCCAGAGCTTGTTGGCAAAGTTTCGGGAAGCTTCTACCTTCTCATTGGAATAGCGCATGTCATTTCCCGGCGAGTTACCGTTAACCAGAGTAAAGCGAAGCGCGTCTGTACCGTACTGGTCAATGACTACTAACGGGTCAATGCCGTTGCCAAGGGACTTGGACATCTTGCGGCCCTGATCGTCCCGGACAATTCCGTGAATAAATACGTTTTCAAACGGAATATCCTGCATTTGTTCGCAGGAGGAGAAAATCATTCTGGCAACCCAGAAGAAGATAATGTCATAACCGGTAACCAGGGTATTGGTTGGGAAGTAATGCTGTAATTCCGGTGTGTTATCCGGCCAGCCCAGCGTAGAGAATGGCCAGAGGGCAGAGGAGAACCAGGTATCCAGAGTGTCTTCATCCTGGTGAATGTTCTTGCTGCCGCAGTGGGCACAAACGGTCGGGTCTTCCTTGCTGACGGTAATTTCACCGCAGTCATCACAATACCAGGCCGGAATCCGGTGACCCCACCAGAGCTGACGGGAAATACACCAGTCCTTGATGTTTTCCATCCAGTGGTAATAGGTCTTGCTGTAACGGTCCGGAATGAACTGAACTTTATGGGTCTTAACAACATCAATGGCCGGTTCTGCCAACGGCTTCATTTTAACAAACCACTGCTTGGAAACCCGTGGTTCTACAATGGTACCGCAGCGGTAGCAGGTGCCGACGTTGTGGGTAAACGGTTCAATTTCTACAATGAAGCCACCTTCCTGCAGATCGGCTACAATGGCGTCCCGTGCTTCCAGGGTGGTCATGCCGGTGTACTTGCCGCACTTTTCGTTCATGTGGCCGTCCGGCGTAAAGGTGTTAATGACTTCCAGATTATGGCGCAGGCCAACCTCAAAGTCATTCGGGTCATGGGCCGGGGTAATTTTAACAACGCCGGTACCGAAGTCCCGTTCTACATATTCATCGGCAATAATTGGAATTTCCCGTCCTACCAGCGGCAGGGTCAGAGTTTTTCCGATTAAGTCTTTGTAACGGTCATCTTCCGGATGAACGGCAACAGCTGTATCGCCGAGCATGGTTTCCGGACGGGTGGTGGCCAGCTCCAGATAACCGGAACCGTCCGTCAGCGGGTAGCGTACATGCCAGAAGGAGCCAGCTTTTTCTTCATATTCTACTTCCGCGTCGGAAATGGTGGTCATGCAGTGAGGACACCAGTTAATAATGCGTTCGCCACGGTAAATTAAGCCTTTGTCATACAGGTTGACAAACACTTCCCGTACGGCCTTGGAGCAGCCTTCGTCCAGCGTAAAGCGTTCTCTTTCCCAGTCACAGGAGGAGCCAAGCTTCTTCAGCTGTTCTACAATGCGGCCGCCGTACTGGGCTTTCCATTCCCAGGCGCGTTCCAGGAATTTGTCACGGCCAAGGTCTAATTTATCAACGCCTTCCTTGCGGAGTGCTTCCACAATTTTGGCTTCAGTGGCAATGGAGGCATGGTCCGTACCCGGAACCCAGAGGGTGTCAAAGCCCTTCATGCGATGATACCGGATTAAGATATCCTGCAGGGTGTTGTCCAGGGCATGACCCATGTGTAACTGGCCGGTAATGTTTGGCGGAGGCATAACAATGGTATACGGCTTTTTCCGCTCATCTAAATTTGCGTGAAAATAATTTCCATTCTGCCAGAAGTCGTAGATCCGATCTTCAAATTCAGAAGGGTTATATTTTGTTGCAAGCTCTTTCATAAAGCACGCTCCTTCATCGGTTTGCTTTCATAAACAATTTGCTCAATTATACATTTAAGCCTAGTTGAATTCAATAGAAACGTGGCACAAACCGGGCAATCCAGCCCGCCTCTCTTTTGTTGACTATCCAAGGCGGAACTCCTATAATTTCACTGTATCTTCGGAACCGGATTAAGCCGGAAAGAAAGAGGAATCAAATGAAGCTGGAAAGCCTTTTTAAAAATGTGGAATACACCTGTGCCGGGGCCGCTCCTACGGCAGAGGTACACGATATTGTCTATGACTCCCGGAAGGCAAAAGCCGGAACGGTTTTTGTGTGCCTGGTCGGAGCGGACACGGACGGACACCGGTATGCCCGCAGCGCCGTGCAGCAGGGCTGCCGGATGGTTGTGGTGCAAAAGGGGTCAGAGCAGGTAGCCGACCTGCCGGTAGGTCAGGACGGCTATGCCGATCTGACCGTCATTACAGTGGAAGACACACGCCACGCACTGGCTATGATGTCAGACGTGTTCTTTGACCACCCGTCCGGAGACCTGAAAGTCATCGGTATTACCGGTACCAAAGGAAAGACCACCACAACCTATATCCTGCAGACCATGCTGAACGGCGCAGGCTGCCCTACCGGTGTCATTGGCACCAACGGTGCCTTTTACGGAGACACGCAGGTGCCAACCGTAAATACCACACCGGAAAGCTATGAAACCCAGAAAATCCTGCGGGAAATGGCAGACCACGGTATGAAAGCCGTTGCCATGGAGGTTTCCAGCATTGGCGTGCAATGGCATCGGGTAGATGGCATTGCCTTCTTCTGCGGTATGTTTACCAATATCTCGCCGGACCATATCGGCGGAAAAGAGCATAAAACCTTTGAAGAATATTACGGCTGGAAAAAGGCCTTCTTCAGCATGTGCCCGCGGGCGGTCGGCTGTTATGACGACCCGGCCTCGGCGGACATGCTAGAAGCGGTCTCCGGTACCAAGCTCTTTTACGGACACGGAGACGGGGCTGACTTTCGTGCCGACCACACGGCACCCACGCAGCACGGCTCCTTCTTAGGCGTGCAGTTTGAACTGCTGCGGCAGGGTGAACTGGTCGGCACCTTTGAAATCAGTCAGCCGGGGAAATTCTCCGTGCTGAATGCCCTGGGCTCGCTGGCGGTAGCGGAGCTGATGGGCTACAAACCGGAAGAATTTAAAACGTCCTTAACCAAGGTCTCCGTACCGGGCCGCGCCCAGGTGGTTTCCATGTCAGAGGACTACGGTATTATTATTGATTTTGCCCACAATGGCCTCAGCTTCCAAAGCATTGTAGACACCATGCGGGCGTACCACCCTAAACGGATTATTACCTTGTTCGGATCCGTTGGAGACCGTGCGCAAATCCGGCGGGAAGAACTGGGCACGTTAGCGGCTCAGATTTCTGATTTCACCATTATTACGGAAGATGACCCCTGCTTTGAAAGCCCGGATAAAATTGCTGCGGAAATTGCTTCTTACATGGAACAAAACGGCGGCCACGGAAAGTATGCGGTCATTCCGAATCGAAACCAGGCCCTGCGTTACGCCGTACAGATTCTGCAAAAGGGAGACTTCCTCCTTTGCCTTGGAAAAGGCCATGAAAAGTTTATGAAGCGCAACGGAATCAAGTATCCGTTTGATGAAAAAGCCACATTGTTGGAAGCGCTGAAGCAAAAGGAGAACCAATAAATTATGTATTCATTTCAGACAGAAACGGACCTTGCTGCCTTTGATCGTTTTGTAGAAGAGCATCATGGACAATACCAGCAGTGTTCTTTATGGCCACAGGTCAAAACGGCCTGGAAGCCCTACTTCTTCAGTGCCTATGAAGAGGACCATCTTGTTCTGACCTGCCTGGTTCTGGAACGGAACCTGCCACTGGCCGGAAAGCTTTGGTATGCACCCTATGGCCCGGTTTGTGATTACAAAAACGGTGCCCTGCAACTGGAATTTGCCAACTTCATGAAGGAACAAATGAAACAGCATCACGCATTCTGCTTCATTATTGACCCGAATGTGGAGCTGATTGTGGATGACGAAGATAAGGAAGAGGGCCATCAGGTTCACCACCTGCTGACGGACATTGGTTATAAGCTGAACACGGATCTGGATTCCTATACTTATAAGCATCCGGTACAAACCATGATTCCTCTCCGGGATGCGGATGGGAATCTGATTCCTGCCAAGGACATTCTGAAGCACTGTGAAAAGGGTGTTCGTTATTCCGTGCGAGTTGGTACTGGACGTGGCCTGGAAGCAGAACGCCATACCTGGGAAGATTTGAAAAAGAATCCTAAATATCTGGAAGATTTCATGTCGGTTATGGGAGATACCTCAGACCGCAACAGTTTTGTCAGCAGAGACTTAGACTACGTTACTCTTCTGGCAGAAACCCTGAAGGACTATACGGATATTTCTCTGGTTTATTATAATAAGGCATTGGATACCAAGCTGGAGCAGGAGCGGGAAACAGAAAAAGAAGAGCTGGCTCGCAAATTGTTAACGGCGCCGGAAAAGAAAATCAAAGGCATTAAAAACGAACTGGAAGTGCTGGAAAGCAACACCAGAAATTACGAAGAACGGATGGCGGAAACGGCAGATTATCCGGAAGATGCCCGCATTGTTGTGGCAGGCGGCCTGACCATTCGCTACGGCGGCTATGCTTCCTGCGTCTTTGGCGGTACCAAGAACATTGTCCGCAACCAGACCCGTTCCAGTCACTACCTGAATTACCTTAGAATCTGCGAAAGCATACAGGAAGGCATGAACTTCCATGATCTTGGTTATGTGCTTTGTCAGAATCCGACGGAATTGCAGGCTGACGGTACGTTACCGAAGCTGGTTCCAAGGGAAAACTTTGAAGGCATTTGTTCCTTTAAGCTCAGCTTTGGCGCAAAGTATACCCAGTATATTGGGGAATACATTCTGATTGGATCGCCGTTCCGGTACTGGATTTATAAAGAGCTCATGCCAGCGGCCAAGCATTGGAAAATGAAACTGGTTCGCCTGTTGCGGCGCAAGTAAAGGAACGATACTATGAGAACCCTGTCCTTCTCCGTAACAGAGGACTATGACGGCAGAAAAGTCCTGCACTTCCTTCGTGGAAGTGCGGGACTTTCCACTAAGCTGGTTCGCCGCTTAAAAACCATAGATAACGGCATTCTTCTGAACGGACAGCATGCACGGACCATAGACCTGATTCATACAGGAGACACTTTGACGGTCAACCTGCCGGAAGACCGGAGCATGGTTTCCGCCGAAGGCTTTAACCCAGATGCGCTGGAAATCCTTTATGAAGATGATGACCTGATTGCCGTAAACAAGCCGGCAGATTTGGCCATTCATCCGTCCCACAATCATCAGGGAGACACGTTGGCCAATCTGCTGGCAGCGCATCTGGCCAAAGAGGGGAAGCAGGCGGTCTTCCGGGCGGTTGGCCGTTTAGACAAGGGCACCTCCGGCATTGTCGTCTGTGCTCTTAACGCGTATGCCGCCGCGCGGCTGCAGGCCCGGATAGATAAAACCTATTATGCCATTCCGTCCGGCCGCTATGAGGGCAGCGGCACAATAGACGCGCCCATCTACCGGCCGGACCCCATCAAAACCATCCGGACCGTGGACCCGCGCGGGGACCATGCGGTTACGCACTGGACCGCTTTGGCAACGGGGGACACTGAATCGCTGGTGGAAGTAAAATTGGAAACGGGGCGCACCCATCAGATACGGGTCCACTTTGCTTCTTTGGGTACGCCACTGGTAGGAGACTACCTTTATGGCACGCCCATTCCGGAAATGCAGCACCAGGCACTACACTGTGGAAAAGCAACTTTTGTTCATCCGTATACCAGCGAAAAAATCTGTCTGGAAGCGCCATTTCCGGCGGATTTTGCAGCCTTATTAGAACGCCTGGAATCACCAGATGTTGTGGCTAAAATAGGCGCAATTACAAAATAACAGAATTTTAGGAAAAACAATTACACCCTTTTGGCACTTTAACTAAACTTTGCCAAAAGGGTGTGCTTTTTGTTCCTTTTTGCTTTTCAAGGAAGTGCCCCTTTGCTATAATGTACAAGATTGAAAACCACAAGGGGTCTTTCTGCCCCTTTCTCTTCATATACAATGTCATTAGGGAGTGTAAACCTTGGAGAAATATGTAGTTAACGGAGGAAATCCGCTTCATGGAGAAGTTTCCATCAGCGGCGCAAAAAACTCTGTTGTGGCCATTCTGCCGGCCACCCTCCTTGCAAGAGGTCTCTGTAGAATAGAAAATATCCCGAATATCAGTGATGTCCGCATTATGCTTGAAATGCTGCAGGCTATGGGCGCCACCGTTCGGGCTGTCAATAAAAACACCTACGAAATTGATACCACGCACATTGTTTCCCATACGGCACCATACAATCAGACGCGGCATTTGCGGGCGTCTTATTATTTGCTGGGTGCTCTGCTGGGCCGTAGCAATAAAGCACGGGTTGCTATGCCGGGTGGTTGCAATTTCGGTGGTGTTCGTCCCATGGACCAGCACCTGAAGGGCTTTGAAATGCTGGGTGCCACCGTTACCATGGAAGAAAATGCCATTGTTCACGCAGAGGCCGAACACCTGTCCGGTAACTCTATTTACATGGACGTGGTTTCCGTTGGTGCCACCATCAACATTATGTTGGCTGCGGTAAAAGCACGTGGCCTGACCGTCATTGAAAATGCCGCTAAGGAACCGCATATTGTTGATCTGGCCAACTTCTTAAACTCCATGGGCGCTGATGTACGCGGCGCCGGAACGGATGTTATTAAAATCCGTGGCGTTTCGGAAATGCACGGCTGTGACTACTCCATTATTCCGGATCAGATTGAAGCCGGCACCTATATGGCAGCTACGGCTGCCTGTGGTGGCAATGTTTTAATTAAGAATGTAGTTCCAAAGCACTTGGAATCCATTACCGCAAAATTGCAGGAAATTGGCGTTACGGTAGAAGAAGGGGATGACGACGTTCGTGTCATTTCCGACCGGAACCTGAACAAGTGCAATATTAAAACCATGCCGCATCCGGGCTTCCCAACAGACATGCAACCGCAGATTGCTGTTGTACTGGCTTTGGCCAAAGGAACCAGCATTATTTCGGAAGGCGTTTGGGACAACCGCTTTAAATATGCAGATCAGTTGCTCCGTATGGGCGCTAATATAGAAGTGAACGGCAAGGTAGCCATTATTCAGGGTGTAGACCACCTGAATGGTTGCGCTGTTAAAGCGGATGACCTTCGTGCCGGCGCCGCCATGATTATTGCCGGTCTGGCCGCTGTTGGAAGAACCGAAATTGAAAACATTGTCTACATTGAACGTGGATATGAAGACGTGGTAGAAAAGTTCTCTGCCATCGGCGGAGACATCCACCGGGAAACCTATGATGATAACCCGAACAATGTAGCCAACGCTGGTTAACCGCAAGAAGGGTAACGGCAAAAGAAGAACACGGAAGGGGTGCGTTATCAGAACTGCACCCCTTTTCTTATGACTAGAAAGGGAAAGTTAAGATGGAACGGTTTTGTACCCTGTATTCCGGTAGCTCCGGAAACGCCAGTTACATTGGCACGGAGCGGGGCGGGATCCTGATAGACATTGGGAAAAACGCCAAGCAAACGGCTTTGGCACTGGCCAGACTGGACTTGCAACCGGAACAGATACAAGCGGTCTTTCTTACCCATGAACATTCAGACCATATTGCCGGACTGCGGGTCTTTTGCAAAAAGCACCATATTCCGGTTTATGCCTCCTTAGGCACCTTAGACGCACTGGATGCGGCAGGTCATCTGGATGGTAACTTCCCGGTCTACCAGATGCAGGATTACGCCGACATCGGCGCACTCCACGTAGAATGCTTCCACACGTCTCATGACTGCGCTGAAGGCCTCGGTTATTCCGTTACGCTGGAAAGCGGGGCACGGGTATGCACGGCCACGGACACCGGAGTTATAACCCCGGAAATGGAAGCCTGTATTTTAGGAGCAGACACTGTTCTGCTGGAATCCAACCATGACGTGGCCATGCTGCAAAACGGCCCGTACCCGTATTCGCTGAAACGGCGCATCTTAGGAGACCGCGGTCACCTAAGCAATGACACTGCCGCAGACATGGTCGGACGCTTGCTGACAGCAGGCACTAAGCAGATTGTTTTGGGGCATTTAAGCCGAGAAAACAATCTGCCGGAGCTGGCCCTGCAAAGCTCCGCCGCCAAAGCCCAAGAGCTGCACGCGGTGGTTGGACAGGATGTACAGCTGATGGTGGCTCCCCGGAACGAAGGACTTTCCTTAAAGGTACATGCATGAAAAATATAACCATTATCTGTTTGGGCAAGCTGAAAGAGAAGTACTTGACAGACGCCTGTCAGGAGTATCTAAAGAGATTGACCCCGTTTTGCAAACATACTATAATAGAGCTTACTCCGGAATCTCTTCCGGGAAGTCCCTCAGAAGCCCAGATTCAGGCGGCTTTGGCGGCGGAAGGCAAGCGTATTTTGGATGTTATTCCAAAAGGATCTTACGTGTACGCTTTGTGTATAGAGGGTGCGCAGCGCACCTCAGAACAACTTAGTCAGGAACTGGCAGACTTAGCTGTTCAGGGAAAGGGGAACATTACTTTCCTGATTGGCAGTTCCTACGGCCTGGCGCCTTTTGTAAAGGAGCAGGCCAATGCAAAGCTTTCCATGTCTAAAATGACCTTCCCCCACCAATTGGCCAGAGTTATGCTTTTGGAACAGCTCTACCGCTGCTTCCAGATTGAAAGCGGCGGAAAGTATCACAAGTAAAGGAGCCTCTCAGTATGAAAAAAAGCAACATCAAGTTTGAAGAATATACCATTAATCTGGATGAATTTGATCCGGATGCACAGCCGGAAGTAACCGAAGACACACAACCACTTCCACCAATAGACGAAGATTTTCCGGAAGCTCCTTTTGAAGAGGATTTAACACCAAATCCTCCAAAGCAGGTTAACTGGAAATGGACCGGCATATTTATTGCCGTTGCTTTGGTTATCTGTATTTTGGTGGCAGTTATTGCCAAAATTAATATTCATACCGTAGCTCCGGTAGAAGACGAATCCTCCAGCTCCAGCAGCTCTTCCATTACTTCTTCCTCCGTTACGGAGTCCACTTCGGAAAGCAGCAGCTCCAGCACCTCTTCTTCTAGCGTTTCTTCCCGGTACTCCAGTACTTCCACCACTACTTCCAGAAGAAGAACTAATTCTGGCGGAAACAGTGCGTCTGGAAATAATAACAGCGGAAATAACGCTGGTGGAAACAACAGTGGAGGAAACTCCGGTGGAGACAGCAGCGGTGGCAATGCCGGTGGAGACAGCAGTGGCGGAAACTCCGGTGGAGACAGCAGCGGTGGCAATGCCGGTGGAGACAGTGGTAACTCCGGTGGAGACAGTGGTAACTCCGGTGGAGACAGTGGCAACGCCGGTGGAGACAGCGGTAGCTCCGGTGGAGACAGTGGCAATGTTGATGCTGGTAGAGAATCTGCCTAAAATTACGATTACAAATAATCATAATCTGAGTGACTGAATCGCAGATAAAAAACAAAAATAAAGAAATAGGAAGAACCTCTAAAAGCAGTTAACAGAAAGAGGAAAGAAAATGGATAACAGAAATAGCAACGGTTTCCCGAACCCGGTTACGCCGACCTCGTCTCCGGATCCGGACCAGAATCAGCAGAAAGTCAGCCCGGGCTGGGTAAAAGTCAATGGGGACTGGCTATTTGTAACGGATCCAAGCAAGCTCCCGCAGCAGGCTCAGGAAACCATTTATGATAATGACCCGGTACAGCAACCGGCGTATCGGCAAGCACAGAATGAACCGTATGACAATCAGACTTACTACGGTCAGGATTATGGCAATGTGCCGGAACAGGGAACTGCTCCTATAGACACCAACCCTTATGCTGGCAGTAATGAACCTTACTACGGCGGAACGCCGCAGCAGACCAGTTACTTTTCCAAGCATACGGAACCATCGGTAGACAATGAGCCTACTCAGTATATAGATGACCCCAACGAAGTTTATTATGAGAACCCACAGGGTCAGGCTTATACCAATTACAACAATGACATCAATCAGGAACCGGATGAAGAATATCAAGAAGACGGGGACTATGATGACACTGATGAAGATGCCGGCAGCAACAAGAAAATGATGATTGTCATGATTGCGCTTCTGGTAGCGCTGCTTGCCATGGTAACGCTTTTCATTGTTTCCTATTTTAAGAGTGACAGTGGCAATGTAGCCGAAGGCTTCCAAAACCTGTTGAACATTCAGCAGACCAAGGAAGACACAGAGCAGTACACCCTTGGTGACGAACAGAAGACGGCCGTAAACCGGACTACAACCACCACCAAGAAAACCACCACTACGGAAGAGGAAGAATCTTCTACTAAGAAGAGCTCGTCTACCAATTCAAAGTCTAATACAGCGGCATCCAAGACAAGTGACAAGACTACTAAGAAGACAACCAATAAGACCACAGATAAGGACTCTTCAACAGATGATACCGACTATGAGAGAATAGACGGAGAAACACCAGGCGGAGACGAAGACCCTGCACTAACAGCTCCGGATGGAAACTATAATTGGGAGGATGAAGCAGAATAAGGCTTCCGCTCTAAATAACAGCAGAATAGCCCCTGACCCACCGTCAGGGGTTATTTTAAAGGGAAAAGGAAAATAGCAAGGGAGATTTTATGTTAGCAACATTTCAGTTGGTAGGACAGCAGGTTGTAGTGCTGTTTCTGCTGATGTTGGTAGGAGCCATTTGTAATAAAGCCGGTTTCTTTGGAGAACCGGAGGTGAAGGGCCTTAGTAAAATGGTCCTTTATTTTGTTACCCCGTGTGTTATTGTAGAGTCCTTTCAGCGGGAACCGAATGGCACCATGATACGGAATTTGCTGATTACCACGGGAATTGCCTTTGCTTCCTATATTCTGGGCATTGTGCTTGCCAACCTGTGTATTCATGATAAAGATAAATCCAAGGAATTGGTTCTGCGATTTGGTGCTGTCTTTGGAAACTGTGGTTTCATGTCTCTGCCTATAGAAGAAGCGTTGCTGGGGGAAGACGGGGTCTTTTACGGGGCTGTCTTTATTGCAGCCTTCAACCTGATTGTCTGGACTTACGGATTGGCCGTTATGAGCGGAGATAAAAAGAACATCTCTTTAAAGAAGCTTGCGGTGAACCCTGGAATCCTTGGTACCATTGCTGGGCTAATTGTTCTCCTATTCCGCATTTCTTTGCCGACGGTATTCCAGGAGCCCATCAGCTTTATGGCCGACCTGAATACACCGTTGCCTATGATTATTATTGGATACTACCTGGGCAACCTGAAGCTACATCACCTGGTGGAAAATAAGAAGCAGTACCTTTCCATGCTACTGAAACTGGTTTGCATTCCGGGCCTGACCCTGCTGATGATGTGGCCTATGCACTTGGAAAAGACCATAATTATGGTTTGTGTTATTGCAAGTGCGGCCCCTACGGCAGCCAATACCGCCATGTTTGCGGCGCTGTTTAACCGGGACTCCCAACTGGCAGCGCAGATGGTCAGCGTGGGTACGCTGTTCTCTTTAATTACCATTCCGTCCATGGTGGCACTGGCAACATTACTTTAAAAGTTAAGTTGAATTTAGAAAAAGGTCCCTGCGGAGCAACTCCGCAGGGACCTTTGTGTTTTTATTTTTTACGGGCGCAGTACCCGAACACGGAAGACGCCTTCTACTTCTTTGACTGTTTCCACCAGGTCATCCGTAATGGGGTTTTCTACGTCCAGCATGGTGTAGGCAATTTCCCCTTTGGAACGGTTCATGAAGTCACTGATGTTGTTGTCAGCAAAGACACCGGTAATCCGGTTAATGGTATTGGGAATGTTCTTGTGAATGACACAGAGTCGGTCTCCTTTGACCGGGCCCATGTCGGCGGCCGGCAGGTTAACCGAGTTTTTAATATTCCCGTTTTCCAGGTAGTCAATCAGTTCAAAGGCACCCATTCTGGCGCAGTTGTCTTCCGATTCCGGGGTGGAAGCACCCAGGTGCGGGAAGGCAATGACGCCCGGTACGTTAATCAGGTCTTCTTCTACAAAGTCTGTGGCGTAAGCCGCTATTTTGCCGGTGCCTAAGGCCGCCAGTAAATCGGCCGTGTCAACCAGCCCGCCCCGGGCAAAGTTCAGGATGCGGACGCCGTCCTTCATCTTGGCAATGCCTTCGGCATTAATGGTGTCCTTGGTGTCCGGTGTCAGCGGCACGTGGATGGTAATGTAGTCACACTTGGCAAAGATATCATCTAGGCTGGAGGCGTGGTTAATGGCGCTGGACAGCTTCCAGGCGGCATCTACGGACAGGTATGGGTCATATCCGTAAACTTCCATGCCAAGGGAGCGGGCGGCGTTGGCTACCTGAACACCAATGGCGCCGAGACCAATAACACCCAGCTTTTTGCCCATAATTTCCGGACCCTTGTAAGCGGATTTGCTTTTTTCAATCAGTTTGCCGACGTCTTCGCCCTTTCCTTTTAAGGTCTTGACGAATTCAATACCAGGCACAATTTTACGGGAAGTCATTAACAGGGCGCAAATAACCAGTTCCTTTACAGCATTGGAATTGGCACCTGGTGTATTGAATACAACAACGCCCTTTTCCGTGCACTTGTCTACCGGGATGTTATTGGTGCCGGCGCCTGCACGTGCAATGGCTAAGCAATTTTCCGGCAGAACCATGTCATGCATTTTGGCGCTGCGCACCATGATAGCGTCCGGATTGGCAATGTCTTCTCCGTAATGATAAGTTGCCGGGTCAAAATGATCCAGACCGGCAGGGCTGATTTTATTTAATGTTAAAATTTCGTACATGGGGTTCTCCTTATGCTTCCTGCTTTTCGGTTTCTTCAAATTCCTTCAGATAGGCTACCAGCCGTTCTACGCCTTCCATTGGCATGGCATTGTAGATGGATGCGCGCATGCCGCCAACGGAACGGTGGCCTTTGATGTTAATCAGACCGTGCTCTGTGCAACCCTGAATAAATTTGGCATCTAGGTCTGCATTACCGGTTACAAACGGAACGTTCATGATGGAACGGTCCTTTTTGACTACGGTGCCGTGGAAGAGCTCAGATTCATCCAGTGCATCATAAAGCAGCTTGGCTTTGGCTTCGTTGCGCTTCTTCATTTCTGTTAAGCCGCCAATCCGTTTAATCCATTCAAAGACCAGCATGGCCATATAAATGTTCCAGCAAGGCGGAGTGTTATACAGGGAGTGGTTTTCTGCCTGAATGGTGTAATCCAGCATGGACGGTGTAGTTGGACGGGCGTGCCCAAGCAGGTCATCCCGGATAATGCAGATGGCCATGCCGGCCGGCGCAATGTTCTTTTGTACGCCACCATAAACCATACCGAACTTGGTAACGTCCAGCGGCTCTGACAGGAAGCAGGAGGAAACGTCCGCAATCAGCGGCACGTCTCCGGTATCCGGCAAGTCTCTGATGATGTTGCCGTATACGGTTTCATTCATACAAATATAAAAGTAGTCGGCATCCGGACGGAATTCTGCTTTGTTGAATTCCGGCACATGGGTAAAGTTGTCTTCCTTGGAAGAGGCAACAATTTTGACGTCTCCGTATTTTTTAGCTTCGGAAGCTGCCTTGTTGGACCAGTTGCCGGATACCACGTAATCTGCTTTGCCGCTGCCGTTCATGAAATTCAGCGGGATGGCGGCAAACTGAGTAGAGGCGCCGCCCTGCAGGAAGAGCACCTGATAGTTATCCGGAATTTCCATGATTTCCCGGAGCAGGGCTTCCGCGTTTTTAATAATGGCATCAAATTCTTTTGACCGGTGGGACATTTCCATAACGGATTCCCCGGTACCGTGGTAATCCAGAAGTTCATCAGCGGCCTGGTTTAACACGCTTTCGGGAAGCATGGAAGGACCTGCGGAAAAATTAAATACTCTAGCCATAAAGCGGCCTCCTTTTCAAAAAATGCATTGGGTCCATTATAGTAAATCGGAATTTTGAAAGTCAATAAATTGACAAGCATTTAACAAACTATTTTAGTCGGATAGGAGCCGACTCGCAAAAGATTGATAAATTCATAACAAAGAAACAGAAAAAATACGGTGCAGTTCCAAACCGGAACCGCACCGTAATGCTACTTTTTCAGCGCTTATTGTGCTGCTACAGCAGACGGACTGTCTACATAAACAACCTGGCCAAAGGTATCAAGGGTAATGCACTTAGCCGGACAACCTTCTACGCAGTCGCCGCAACCAATGCACTTGGTCTGATCCACATAAGCCACAAAGTCTTTGACATGAATGGCGTCATGCTGGCAGGTCTTCTGACACTTCATACAGCCAATACAACCAACCTTGCACTGCTTGCGTACCTGGGCGCCCTTGTCGTGGCTCTTGCAGCGTACAACGGCTTCCTGATGATACAGCGGTGCCAGATCAATAATGCCCTTCGGGCAAGTATTAACGCAAATTTTGCAGGCCTTGCAACGCAGGGAGTCTACTTCGGCAACACCGCCGTCATTGATGTGAATGGCATCATAAGGGCAGGCATTGACGCAGTCTCCGTAACCAAGGCAGCCGTAGGAACAGGCTTTGCCGCCGGCGTACAGCTGAGATGCGGCTTTGCAGGAAAGAACACCTGCGTAGTCCATCATCTGTTCTGCGTTTTCATGGGTACCGTTGCAAAGAACAACGGCAGTCTGCGGTACACTTTCAGCAGCCGCAACACCCAGGATTTTGGAAATGCCGTCAATGGCATCCTGTCCACCAGGGGAGCAGAGGGTGCAGTCGGTGCAAGTGCCTTTGGAAAGGGCAGATGCGTAACCGGAGCAACCGGAGAAGCCGCAGGCACCGCAGTTGGCGCCGGCCAGCACTTCTTCAATGGCCACAGCAGTTTCATCTACCGGGACCGCCATAACAATGGAGGCAATTGCCAGCATTAAGCCGAGCAGAAGTCCGATGGCGGCAACAATAATGACTGCTAATACAATAGGATTCATTCTTTATGCCACCTTTCTTAAGCTCCGAAGAGATTGTCAATAATGCCTGTAAATCCAAGGAAGGAGCAGGCAGCCAGGGCAGCAGCCACTAAGGTAATGGGCAGACCCTGCCAGAACTTCGGAATGTCATTGCCTTCCATGCGTTCCCGTACACCGGAGAACATAACCATGGCCAGCATGAAGCCAAGTCCGCCGCCAAGAGCGTTCAGAACAGAGGCAACAAAGCCATAACCGTTGGAAACGTTCAGGGTAACAACACCAAGAACGGCACAGTTTGTGGTAATCAGCGGAAGATAAATGCCCAGGGAGTTGTACAGGGCAGGGATGTACTTCTTCAGTACAATTTCAACCAGCTGAACCAGAGAGGCAATAACCAGGATGAACACCAGTGTCTGTAAGTATTCAAATCCGTTGCGGACTAAAAGGTATTCGTTGATGGGCCAGCAAACTGCGGATGCCAGGACCATAACAAAGATAACAGCGGCGGACATGCCGACAGCCGTATCGGTTTTCTTGGATACGCCAAGGAACGGACAAATGCCTAAGAACTGAGACAGAACAAAGTTATTTGTCAGGATGGCGGTAAAGATAATGGTTAAGTAGATCATTCGTCAGCGCCCTCCTTTTCTTCTGCTTTTGCTTCTGCCACAGGCGATGCAGTTTCTTCTGCTTTCGGCGCAGCTTCTGCTGCCGGGGCTTCTGCTTTTACAACAGGAGTCGGCTTTGCTTCGGTGTCTACTACCGGTACTTCTACCTTGCAGGCATCGGCGGCACCTTCGCCCTGCGCTTTGGAACATTCATCGGCCAGCGCGCAGAGTTCGCAGCTGTTGACGGCTTCCTTCTTGCCCATAGCGCGGGACAGCTTGTTGGACAGCGCAATCAGCAGGCCGAAGACAAAGAATCCGCCCGGAGCCAGAATGAAGATAATGATCGGTTCCATGTGAAGCGCAGACAGAACGTTGCTTTCACCAAGACCGAAGATGTCGGTTAAGGTGGTACCGTGACCCAGAACCTTCAGGGTCAGGTTACCGGAACCGAAGAATTCACGGATGGTTGCCATCAGGCTGAGGGCTACGGTGAAGCCGATGCCCATGCCAAGGCCGTCCAGAATGGATGGAAGAACGGAATTCTTGGAAGCAAATGCTTCTGCCCGGCCCAGCAGGATACAGTTAACTACAATCAGGGGAAGATAAATGCCCAAGGCGTCATTCAGAGCCGGGGCAAATGCCTTAACCAGTAACTGCAACATGGTGGTGAAGGCAGCAATGATAACAATGTAGGCCGGAATCCGGACCTTGGAAGGAATGACCTTCCGTAATAAAGAGATAAAGGCATTGGACAGAGTCAGAACGATGGTTGCTGCAATGCCCATACCAATGGCATTTTCCAGAGAAGTGGAAACCGCCAGGGTAGGACAGGTACCAAGTACCAGACGAAGAACCGGGTTCTCAGCAATAATACCTTTGGTAAATTCATGACCAAGAGAGGTTTTCTTTTCTGCCATTAGTTTGCACCTCCCTTAACAATTTCAAATTGGGACAGAGCCTTGTTAACACCACTGGTAACTGCTCTGGAAGTAATGGTGGCACTGGTCAGAGCCTGAATGTCACCGCCGTCTTTGCTGACGGCCAGCTGACCGGACTTGCCGATGAACTGCTTCTTGAAGGATTCCTTCTGTGCATTTTGGCCAAGACCCGGCGTTTCATTGGAGAGGTCTCCCGGTACAATGCCGGTAACAACGCCTTCGGTGTCTACACCGACGGTAACGGAAACGTCTCCGCCGTAGCCTTTACTGTCACCAACGCAGGTGAAGACATAGCCGATCAGGTTGCCGGACTTGTCAATGGCTTCGTAGTAAGAAAATCCGTCGGCTTCCTTTTCGTCAAAGTGGTCGGCGTCCGTCATAACGGTCTGTCGGGCCTCTTCGGCGGCGGCCAGGTCCTGCGCTGCAATCTTGTCTTTGGTAATCATGTTAACAACTGCCAGAGAAAGGGTTGCAATTAAAGCAATTAAGAACAGGGCAACGGTAGGAATTAAAACTTCCTTCGGATTAAGCTTTTTATTCATTTGCTGCATCCTCCTTTGCCTTCTTTTCTTTGACCGGCTTAATGTAGCCGAGTGGCTTCGGGGTGGTGGCGCTTTCAATGCGTGGTACAAAGATGTTCATCAGGATGATGGAGAAGGAAACGCCTTCCGGTAAAGAGCCCCACAGACGGATAACGCAGGTCAGTAAACCAAGGCAGACAGCAAAGATAACTTTGCCCTTCTTGGTAATGGGGGAGGTGGTGTAGTCGGTAGCCATGAAGATGGCACCCAGGAACAGGCCGCCGCCCAGTACCTGATAAACGGCATTGTACCAGTCAAATCCGCTTGCCAGGAAGACGAATACAAAGACAGTGCCAATGTACACGCAAGGAATAATGGGAGAAATAACCCGGCGGACAATCAGGTAAATTCCGCCAAGCAGCAGAGCCAGGCAAGAAACTTCACCAATACATCCGGAGGTTGTTCCAAGGAACATCTGCAGAAGAGTAGGAGCTCCGTTTGCAACCCCTTCCAGGCTGGTGTACCCCATTGGAGTAGCGCCTGTAACGGTGTCTACAGCCCAGCCAACCAGGTTGGTGTCAGCAAAAGCGCCGGCAGACATTCTGCTTGGGAAGGCGGACATCAGGATGATACGGGCAGCCAGTGCCGGGTTTAAGAAGTTCTGGCCAATACCGCCGAACATCTGCTTAACCACAACAATGGCAATTACGCCGCCAAATACCACTTCCCAGAAGGGCATGGTGGACGGCAGGTTATAAGCCAGAAGAATACCGGTAACCACAGCGGAAAGATCGCCGATGGTCTGCGGGCGCTTCATGGCTTTGCGGGAAAGGTACTCTGCCAGCACACAGGATGCAACAGAAACTGCAATGATGGCAATAGCACGCCAGCCAAAGATGATTCCGGCGGCAATGCCTGCAGGAACCAGGGCAATGATAACATCCAGCATAATGCCGGTGGTAGTTTCTGCCGACTTAACATGAGGCGATGCAGAGACCGTTAGTTTATTTACGTCACTCATTTTGCATTGGCCTCCTTTACAATGGCTTTGCCCATACGGATATATTGTACCAATGGGCGGGCGGACGGGCAGGAATAAGCACAGGTGCCGCATTCCATGCAGTCCAGTACGTGGGCCTTTTGCAATTCTTCTACGTTGCCGAGTCTGGCCATTTTTTCCAGGCGAGTCGGTACTAAGGAGAATGGGCAGGCTTCTACGCATCTGCCGCAGCGGATACAATCCCGCAACGGTTTTACCGGGAGACTACCCTTGGAGAAGGCCAGCAAAGCATTGTTGGCTTTGACCAGAGGAATGTTCAGATCTGCCAGCGCCATACCCATCATTGGGCCGCCGGAGAGAACCTTGTACGGTTCTTCTTTGAATCCACCACAGTAATCAACAATGTCCTGGAAGGAGGTGCCGATAGGAACCCGCAGGTTCTTCGGCTCTGCAATGGCAGAACCGTCTACCGTCAGGGAACGGCTTACCAGCGGCTTGCCTGTCTGCAGGTACCGGCCCAATGTGGCAACGGACTGTACGTTCATTACAACGCAGCCGGCATCAGACGGTAACTTGCCTTCCGGAACCTGACGTCCGGTGGCGGACTGAATCAGCACTTTTTCTGCGCCCTGCGGATAAGAATCCTTCAGGCAAATCAACTGGATGTCTTTCCATTCGTCATGCTCCTGAATGGCTTTTTCCAGCGATTCAAAGGCATCCGGCTTATTGCGCTCAATGCCAATGTAGGCATGCTGGAAGCCACAAATGGCTTTTACCTTGGAAACACCGAATAAAATGTCATTCGGGTGGTCCAGCATTTCGCGGTGGTCAACCGTAATGTACGGTTCGCACTCTGCTGCATTGATGATGAGCGTGTCTACACCGGCGTCTTCCTTGAAAGCCAGCTTAACGTGGGCAGGGAATCCTGCACCACCCAGACCAACCAGTCCGGAATTGCGAACGGCCTTCAGAAAATCTGCCTTTGTTTCAATAGACGGTACTTCCAAGCCTTCATACAGCTCCATTTTACCGTCTGATTCAATGGTGACAGCGTTAACCATGCCACCACCGACTACTTTGACCGGTTTTACTGCCGTTACCTTACCGGAAATGGACGCGTGAATCGGGGCGCTGACAAATTTGTCAGTGTCGCCAATAACCTGGCCGACCTTCACTTCGTCTCCTACCTTAACGGTGGGAGCACAAGGTGCGCCGATACACATGCTCATGGGAATGGTAACAGAAGCAGGACAAGGGATGCGTTCTACCGCAAGGCCGGCTGTGTTCTTGTGGTGTTGCACATGAGCACCGCCGTGTCCCTTGGCAACCGGCTTCATAGCCTGTGCCATAAATGTGTTCGTCATTCATTCAACTCCTTAACGGGCGTTAGCCCCTAAGATTATGTATTAACACAACAAATCATTGTTGTAGGTTAATCTGAAACCCAAAATAACGGCTCTGCTTTAAGAGAACCGGGAAGAGCAGCTTTAAGAAAATGCCGGTGAGGGCGCCGGCTGCGATGCCGAAGAGCAGCAACAGGGGCCCGTAACCCCAAAGCAGCGAAGCTGTGCCGGACAGCAGGCAGGCTACCAGCAGCTGACCCGCATTGTGGGCAACGGCAGCGGCAATAGAAACCCCTAAAATGCCAAAGGGGTTGTGCTTCCAACGAAGCAGCAACACCATGACCAGGGTGCTGAGAAGACCGCCGGAAAGGCTCATAAGCCCGGCCGTTAGCCCGCGGGTCAGCCCTGCAAAGACTGCCTTCAGGACGGCAATCAGCAAAGCGTCTACGGGGCCCATGGCTGCGGCGGCAAACATGGTAACAATGTTGGATAAGCCCGGCTTGGCGCCCGGCGGAAGGCCGGGAATGGCCGGAATCAGGTTTTCCAGGAAGGAAAGTACCAATGCCTGTGCGCCCAGAACGCCAAGCAGGGCAATCCGCTTGGTACGGGCGGAAACGGTATCCTTCTTCATGGTAAGCTCCTGTCAGATGGTTGAATTAGTAAGTTAAAATGTCCGGCTGTCCTTTTTCCGCCGTACCTCTGATGACAATCAGTGTTTTGGAGGGAAGGCAGGCCGCCGTGTCACCGGCTTTGGTTAGCTTGCCGGTTTTTACACAGACCTTGTCAGGACAATCCGCAGAGGCGTAATAAATGCATCCGGGTTCCACCGCAATGGTAACAGAAGGGTCTGTGTTCAGGGTAAAGGTATAAGCTTCTGTTACGTCGGACAATGCAATTTCTTTTACTTCTTCGCCGTTTTGCATGACAACGGCAGTCAAATCTTTCTTGGAAGAAGCCGCAAAATAAGACGGCAACAGAATTGCCGCACAGAGAATCAGAAGGCCGACCAGCAGAAAAATATCTGCTTTCCGGACGAACTTGCCCATGTCAGGTGGACTCCTTTCCAAGGGTATAAGCGGATCCGGTCAATTGTAAGCAGGAACCCAGGTCTCCTGTGGTGTAGACCGTTCCCTCTGAGGTAATAAAGACTGCAGAAGCTTGGTAGTGCTCCAGCAACTGTAAACTGTTTTCCGAATAACCAAGAATGAAGCAGGCCGTGGAAAGAGCATCTGCCAAAAGTCCGGTTGGCGCCACCACGGTAACGCTGGACAATCCGCTTTCTGCCGGATATCCGGTGCGGGGATCCAGAATATGATGGTATTTCTTCCCGTTTACTTCTAATACTTTTTCATAATTTCCGGAGGTGGAAACAAAGCCTTCCGGCAACGTTAAAATGCCACAGTAGGAATTGGCGTTTCCTTGTGGGTCACGAATGCCGACAGACCAGGTGCCGTTAGAAGAATTCGGATTTTCCCCATACAGTAAAATAGAGCCGGCAACGGAGACAATGGCACTGTCTACAGAGGAGTCTTTTAGGATGGTATAGGCTTCATCGCACGCAATGCCTTTTCCTACGGCCCCTAGATCTACAAATTGACCTTCCCCGATGCGAATTTCCTGCGTTTTTCCGTCTTCCGGCTGCGCCAGTGGCTGAATGGAAACCGATTCCCAGCCAACTTCTTTTCTGGCCTCCTGAATTTCTTCGTCAGAAGGGACCCGGGCATCTTCTGTTCCAATGCCCCACAGCGTGGACAGACTGCCAACAGTAATATCAAAAACGCCGCCGGATTGCTTGGAAACATCCAGGCTGGTCTGCACCCAGCTGGCCATACTGTCTTCTACAGCCACAGAGTAGTTCTGATTTAATTTTGCAACATAGGAAGCGTTCATCCGCCAGGACAATTCATTGGCGTCCAGGGTGCTGAGACGTTTCTGAATGGATTCGGAGACGTCATCTGCCGTTGCTTCCTTTGCATAAATCTGGTCAGAAACCGTGGTTCCCATGGATAAATATTCATGCTTGATTCCCTGGCGATGTATGCCGCCACGGTACACCAGAATACCTGCAATCAGAAGTGCCACCAGAAGGACCGCCAAAACAGAAAAGAGATATTTCTTTTTTTGCTGTGTCATAAAGGACCCTCCCGGAACAGCTTGCTTATTACATTATAGTAACCACAAGTCACATCCCACTGATTATATAAAAAAATGCCTTTCGGTTCAATGAAAACCAAGGAAAAGCAGGGAAAAATCATGACAAGTTTTTATCAATAAAAAGATTGCGAACCAATGAATAAAACCACAACGTTCCGTGCCTTGCAGTCGCCTATAGAGAGTGCTAAAATAAGGAACTGGAGGAGGTGTTTGTATGCTTTGTCAAAATTGCGGAAAGAACGAAGCAACCACCCACATTAAACGAATTGCTAACGGGGAGCGGGTCTCCCTGCATCTGTGTCATAGCTGTGCAACCCATTTGGGATATACCGATCTGTTCTCCGGAACAGGTTTTAATTTAAGTAGCTTTTTACAGGAGTTTTTCCCTTCTGCAGTCCTGCCGGAAGCAGAACCAAAAGAGGAAGAACGCTGTCCTACCTGCGGATGTACCTTTTCTGAAATTGTCCGTACCGGTATGATGGGCTGCGCCGATTGCTACAGTGTATTTTATGAAAAACTGCGTCCGTCTTTGAACCGAATTCACGGACGGGCATCTCATGTCGGAAAGAAAGCAGCTTCCGTAGACCACAGTGTAGATTTGCGGGAACAGATCCTGTCTTTGCAAAAGGAAATGGACGAAGCGGTCAAAACACAGAACTTTGAACGTGCTGCAGAAATCCGAGATGAGCTGAATGCACTGAAAGGGGGCAACCGGGTATGAGCAAATGGTATCAACTTGCCGGAGCCCAGAATGATGTGGTTGTCTGCACCAAAATTGCACTGGCCAGAAATGTAAAGGGAAGAGTCTTTACAGTCAATCTTTCTCTGCCGGAACGGGCTAAGTTAGCCAAAGAAGTACAGGCTGTTTTAGAGGAAAAACTGCCCGGAAAGTTCCGGATGATTACCATGGCGGACCTGACTCAAAGCCAGGCAATCTCACTAGCTGAGCGGTTTTTAGTCTCTCCTGAGTTCGTCAGTGCTTCCGAAGGACGCTCTCTTGCCATGACTCCGGATGAAACACTCAGCATGATGCTCTGCGAAGAGGACCATGTAAAGCTACAAGCTTTACTCCCTGGTCTAGAGCCCTTCAAAGCCTATGAACTGGTAGACCATCTGGATAGCCTTTTGGACGAGTCCTTACACTTTGCTTTTGATCAAAAACTAGGCTACTTAACTCAGTGCCCTACCAACATTGGTACTGCCATGAGGGCATCTGTTCTTTTGCAATTGCCGGCGTTGCATATTCATGGCCGGTTGCATCATCTGGCTAACACAGTCTCCAAGCTTGGCCTGACTCTGGTCGGTGCCTTCGGAGCGGGAGCCAACCCACCGGGCAGCCTTTATCAATTGTCTAACCAAGTTACCTTAGGCATTTCCGAAGAAATGGCATTGCAGAACTTAAACAACATTGCCCTTTCTCTGATTGAACAGGAGCAGGAGGCCAGAAAGGCCTTACTGGAAAATCTTCGCTTTCAGGACTTACTGTACCGCTCTCTCGGCACCCTGAAGAATGCCAGAGTCATGACGTTCAAAGAGTTCATGGAAGCCATTTCCGTTGTTCGCATCGGTGTTGCCTCCGGGGAAATCCCCGGCAACATGGAGCAAATCAACGAAATGATCTTCACCCTGCAACCGGCCACGCTGAATGCTGCCGCCGGTGTAGATATGGAGCGGCAAAAACGGGACGCTTATCGCGCCGAACGCGCCCGCGCGCTTTTTGCCGATTAAAATGCACAGCAAACAGTGGCAAGGAGACCAAACCCTGCCGCCTAAATACACATTGCCTAGCGGCAGATTTACTCTCCTTGCTTTATCCACAAAAAAGACGGGCCATTGCCTTTTGGCAACAGCCCGTCTTTTTTGTTGTTTGTTGTTCTGGAGTAGCAGTTTCTGCTTTTGCCGCTCCGTTATTGCTCTTTTTGGTTGTCCAGCACTTCACGAGCCAAGTAGATTGGCCGATTTTTAGACTGAATGTAGGTGCGGGAAAGGTATTCTCCAATGATACCAAGGGCCAGTAACTGCATACCACCCAGGAACAAAATCAGGACTACAGTGGTGGCATAACCGGGGACATCAATGCCACATGCAAGCTTTTGAATGATGACAACAATAATGTAAATCAGTGCCGCCAAAGAAGTAAGGGAGCCAACCCATGTGGAAAGCTTCAACGGCACAGTAGTAAAGGCCACGATGCCTTCAATAGCATACTTCATCAGTTTCCAGAAGGACCACTTGCTGGTCCCGGTCAGACGGTCATCCACGTTGTACGGCATATAGTAGGTTTGGAATCCAACCCAGGAGAAGATACCTTTGGAAAAGCGATGATATTCGGACATTTGCAAAATGGCATCCTTTACCCGACTGCGGAAGGTACGGAAATCAGAAGCACCGCTGACAAATTCCGTGTCGGAAATCTTATTGATGATCTTGTAAAATGCGTTTTTGGTTTTGGCCATAAACGCACTTTCTTTGCGCTCTTCCTGGAAGGCAGCAACGCTGTCATAATCTTCATGTTCTTCCAAAAAATCCACCATCTGCAAAACATAAGCCGGATCCTGCTGCAGGTCAGCGTCAATGATGGAAATATAGTCCCCGCTAGCATGCTGTAAACCTGCATAAATGGCAGCTTCTTTGCCGAAATTGCGGGAGAAGTTGACCACTTTAACCGGCTGCTCTGCCGATTGATAAATTTCCTTCAGCTTTGCAGCAGTAGCATCCGAACTGCCGTCATTTACAAAGACAAATTCATAACTGTCCACTTTGCCGGAAAATGTACTGACCACCTTTTCATACATGGGCTGCACATTTCCTTCTTCGTTATAACAAGGGATAATAAGCGAAAGTTTCATAAGGTAACTCCTGTTTTTATGGTGCATTTGCATAATAAAACTGACATTCTGCTAACATTATACTGCATCTCGTCAATAGTGCTTTAAATGAACAAAAAGACGGTTCTGTCTCGTGACTTTTTCACAGATTGATAGTATAATCGGTAAGCGGTAGAGGAGGATTTCTTCTATCAGTTCGCAATTGCTAATTTTTGGCAAAAACTATGGTAAAAACAGTGGCGAGCCAGCTCGCCGCAATTCAAAAAATAAAGGAGAGTTTCCCATGGAAAACTACACAACCAACAAGTCTGTGCTTTCGTGGTTGGATGAGCGGATTGCTCTTTTAACTCCGGACAAAGTTGTATGGATTGACGGTTCGAAAGAACAGTTGGATGCCTTAAAGGCAGAAGCCTGCTCCACCGGCGAACTCATCAAATTGAATGATGAATTGCTTCCGGACTGCTACCTTCACAGAACGGCAACCAATGACGTTGCCCGCGTAGAAGCACGTACTTTCATTTGTACTCCGACCAAAGAAGAGGCTGGTCCTCTGAACAACTGGATGGAACCGGCAGCTACTTACAAGATGCTGGATGACATTGCTCGCGGTAGCTACAAAGGCCGCACCATGTACATCATTCCGTATTCCATGGGCCCGGTAGGTTCCCCGTTCTCCAAGATCGGCCTGGAAGTAACCGACTCCATTTACGTAGTAGAAAACATGGCCATTATGACCCGCGTAGGTCAGGCTGTACTTGACGCCCTTGGAGATTCCGATGACTGGGTTCGCGGTACACACTGCAAGTGTGACATTGACGAAGAAAAGCGTTACATCTGCCAGTTCCCGCAGGACAACACCATTTACTCCGTTAACTCCGGTTACGGCGGAAACGTTCTGCTTGGCAAGAAGTGCTTTGCTCTTCGTATTGCTTCCTACCAGGCCATGAAAGAAGGCTGGCAGGCAGAGCACATGCTGATCCTTGGCTTGGAAAACCCGAAGGGTGAAACCAAGTATGTTTGCGCCGCATTCCCAAGTGCTTGCGGTAAGACCAACCTTGCCATGCTGATTCCGCCGGAAGGATACAAGTCCAAAGGTTACAAAGTTTGGACCGTTGGTGACGACATTTCCTGGATCCGCAAGGGACCGGACGGCAGACTGTATGCTGTTAACCCGGAAAATGGCTTCTTCGGTGTAGCACCGGGTACCAATGACAAATCCAACCCGAACGCACTGGCTTCCACCAAGAAGGGTACCATTTTCACCAACGTTTGCCTGAACCTGGACAACAACACTGTATGGTGGGAAGGCCTGGATAAGAATCCGCCTGAAAACGCAATTGACTGGACTGGCAAGCCTTGGAACGGCAAAACTGCCACCACTCCGGGTGCTCATCCGAACAGCCGGTTTACGGCTCCTGCCAAGAACTGTCCGTGCCTGAGCTCTGAATTTGAAAACGGTGCCGGCGTTCCAATCAGTGCCTTCATTTTCGGCGGTCGTCGTGCAAAGCTTGCTCCGCTGGTATATCAGTCCAGAGACTGGAACCACGGTGTATTCATCGGCTCCACGCTGTCCTCTGAAACCACTGCAGCTGCTACCGGCGCCGTTGGCGTAGTTCGTCGTGACCCGATGGCAATGCGTCCGTTCATTGGTTATGACTGCGGCACTTACTTCCAGCACTGGATTGACATTGGTGCTTCCTTGGATCCGGACAAGGCTCCGAAGATCTTCAATGTTAACTGGTTCCGCAAGGATGACGAAGGTCACTTCATGTGGCCGGGCTTCGGTGACAACCTTCGTGTTCTGGAATGGATCATCAAGCGCTGTGACGGCGAAGTAGATGCTGTTGAAACAGAAATCGGTTACATGCCGAAGGCAGAAGATATTAACCTGGAAGGCCTGGAAGGCGAAGTTGATATTGAAAAGCTCAACGCTATGCTGAACGTAGATAAGGCTCTTTGGAAGGAAGAAGTTAAGGGCATTGAAGAATTCTATGCAAGCCTTGGCAACACCGTTCCGAAGGAACTGTATGACAACCTGGAAACCCTGAAGAAAAACGTAGAATAAAATCATTGGTGACCAAGTTTGGGGCCCGCTGCTGTTGCAGCGGGCTTCTTTTTGTGAAAAAAAATAAAAGCATACCATTTCGGCTGAAATAGGGGTGGAGGTATGCTTTTTCCAAAAAAAGGCCGCAAATAGAGGCCTCAGAAAGGAAAAGGTATGCCTTTTTTCTTGCCTTCCTGTGGGAACTTGCAAAACAAAGAAAATAAAAGCATACCTTTTTAGCTTAAATGTGGCCGGAGGTATGCTTTTTTCCAAAAAAGGCCGCAATTTAGGTTTTTAAATAGGAAAAGGTATGCTTTTTCTCGGATAAAGCATAAGCAAAAGAAACGACAACGGAAAACCTAAGACTGAAACCGACAAGCCGGGATTGAGAAGAAGTTGCTGACGCTTTTGACAGAGTTTTCCACAGAAAAACTTTTGACGATAAGGTATCTTATTTTCAGATTTGGAAAAATGAATATTTTTTCTGATTTAGAATTATTGTCAATAACTCGGCGGAAGGCAAGTAAAACTCTTTACGTTTTCTGAAGGTTTTCTGAAATTTCTATTTCTAAAACCGAAGATAAAAACACTTTTCCGCGATTCTGACCTGGTTTTCCACAGCGTAAATGGGAGCACCTTTACATTTTTGGAAAACCAGAACAAAAGAAGCGCGGAAGAAGAGGAAAATAGCGTAAATCGCAGAGGAAAAGGGAGGAAAACGGGATAGGTACGTGGATATGAAGGGTGAAAGATATGCTGACATCCTGCAGAAACGGACAAAACAGAGTTTCCACCGAAAAAAGATAGTTTTCAACCGACGATGAGTTCGGTTTGGAGCGGTTATTTTGCAAGGTGCAGAGAAGAAACCGCGGGCAAGGCAGGGCAGAAGCAAGGTCTGTTATTTTCTTGACAATCTACGGCAGTTTTTCTAAAATAGTTGCGTTTGCATGTTTATTATGGGAAAATGAAAACGACCCATTTTTATTAAAAATATTGCAAAGTGAGGTAAATGAAAATGAAGTATGCATTTATTACCGGCGCTGCCGGCGGCCTTGCCGGTGCCTGTGTAGAAGAACTCATGGCTCGCGGCGGCTGGACTGTATTTGCAGCAGACTATGCTGAGGATGCACTGAAGGAATTTGCTGCTAAGTGCGGTGAAAACGTTATTCCTGTAGCAGTTGACATCTCCAGCACAGATTCTGTTAAGGCTGCTGCCGACAAGGTTGGCGAATACACCGATCATCTGGATGTTATCGTTAATGCTGCCGGTATCCACACCATGGCTTCCCTGGTAGAACCGGGCGCAACCCAGACCATGGAAAGAATGATTAACATCAACGTTATGGGTATGATTCGTATTAATGAAGCTCTGTTCCCGTACCTGAGCAAGGGCTCCCGCGTTATTAACTTCTCTTCCGAATGTGGTTGGGAACAGCCGCAGCCGTTCAACAGCCCGTATGCCATTACCAAGTGGGCCGTTGAAGGTTACACCATTGGTCTTCGCCGTGAACTGCTCTTCTTAGACATTCCGGTAATTAAGATTCAGCCGGGTTCCTTCAAGACCGGTATGCACGGCCAGGCAAATGCCGGTTATGCAAAGCTTCTTGCAACCACCAAGTACTACAAGCCGGTTCTGTCCGTACTTAGCCCGCTGATGACCATTGCCATGTCCTCTGCTCATGACAAGAAGTACTTGGTTAACGGCGTTATGGATGCTATTTATGCAAAGCATCCGAAGAGAAACTACAAGATTAAGAACACCTGGTATCTTGGTCTGATGGATCCGATCCCAGCTTGCATTCTTGATCCGGCTTACAAGTACTTTGTAGGCGGCCTGTATAAGGTTATGAAACTTCTCGGCAAAGCTGACTAATTTCGCCTTACTTTTGATGACAAAAGGACAAGCGGTTTCCGCTTGTCCTTTTTCTTTTATTTTCTTCCGTTTTTCATATTGACAAAGCCGTTTTTTTATTTATAAATAATGGTAGAAATTAACACCGAAGAAGGTATGAATTATGGTATTTGAAAAAGTAAGAGACATTTTAGCAGAACAGTTAGATCTGGATCCGGACAGCATTCAAATGGACTCCCGCCTGTTGGACGACCTGGGCGCAGACAGCTTGGACGTAGTAGACCTGGTTATGGCAATTGAAGATGAGTTTTCCATTGAAGTTTCCGACGAAGCTCTGGAAAGCATGACCACTATTGCTGATGCCGTTAATTATATTGAAGCAAACATCTAAAAACCGTATAAAACGGGGACTCGCTGGTTTGACGCGGGTCCCTTTTTGCGCTATACTTCTTGCGTTATACGGAACAAATACACTTTTAGAGTAACAAACATTAAAGTAATAAACAGGAGAGAACATCTTATGGCAAATCAGAAAAAGATGGTAGACGACATTACTTCCATGGATGTGGACTTTGCCAAATGGTATACCGACATTGTCAAGAAAGCACAGTTGGTCGGATATACCAGTGTCAAAGGCTGTATGGTAATTCGTCCGTACGGTTACGCAATCTGGGAAAACATTATGGGACTGCTGGATGGCTATTTCAAAGCTACCGGCCATCAAAATGTAAATATGCCGATGTTTATTCCGGAAAGTCTGTTACAAAAGGAAAAGGATCACATTGAAGGGTTTGCACCGGAAGTAGCCTGGGTTACTCACGGCGGAAATGAAAAGCTGGAAGAACGTCTTTGTGTTCGGCCAACGTCGGAAACCCTGTTCTGTGAACACTGGGCCAACACGGTTCAGTCCTGGCGGGATCTTCCCTGCCTTTACAACCAGTGGGTCAGCGTAGTTCGTTGGGAAAAGACCACACGACCGTTCCTGCGGTCCCGGGAATTCCTGTGGCAGGAAGGCCATACCATTCACGCAACTGCGGAAGAGGCCATTGAAGAAACAGAACGTATGCTGAACATTTATGCAGACTTTTATGAAAAGGACTTGGCCATTCCGGTTGTAAAGGGAGCCAAGACCGAAAGTGACAAGTTCGCCGGCGCCGAAGCCACGTACGCCATTGAAGCGCTGATGCATGACGGCAAAGCGTTGCAGGCCGGTACGTCCCATTACTTTGGGGACGGCTTTGCAAAGGCCTTCGGCATTGAATTCACGAATAAAGAAAATAAACTGCAGGCCCCATTTGAGACGTCCTGGGGCATGACGACCCGCACCATTGGTGCCATCATCATGACCCACGGTGACGACAACGGCCTGGTTCTGCCGCCGGCCGTAGCTCCTATCCAGGCTGTCATCATTCCGATTGCCGCCCACAAACCGGGCGTACTGGAAAAGGCTGCAGAGCTGGAGGCACGGTTGAAGCAGAGCTTCCGCGTTAAGCTGGATGACTCTGACAACTCTGCCGGTTGGAAGTTTGCAGAATATGAAATGAAGGGCGTTCCGGTTCGTCTGGAACTTGGACCCAGAGATATTGAAAACAACCAGTGCGTGCTGGTAGACCGTGTGAACCGCGAAAAGACCTTCGTTTCCTTAGATAACCTGGAAGAGGAACTGGAACAAAAGCTGAAGGCAGTACGGGATGCCATGTACGAAAAGGCCCTGGCCAACCGGGAAGCCAAAACCTATCGCTGCAAGACCATTGACGAAATTAATCAGGCTCTGACGGAAAAAGGTGACGGCTTCATCCGTGCCATGTGGTGCGGCTCTCCGGAATGTGAAGACAAGGTGAAGGAACTGACCGGCGCCGGATCCCGCTGCATTCCTTTTGATCAGGAATCCATTTCCGATGTTTGCGTTTGCTGCGGCAAACCGGCCAGAACCATGGTGCTCTGGGGCAAAGCATATTAATGAGAAAAGCCATTCTTCTTATGGCATTGGCCGCTGGGAAGAGTGGCTTTTTGCAGGGTGGCCATTTGCTGTTTTTATTGCAAGAGCAGGTAGCTCATGCTAAAATGTTTACCTATATAGCACCGTTTCGGTGCTGTGGCAGACCCCTACTAATCCTATGATTCATGGAGGACTTTTTTATGTGTGGAATTATTGGTTACACCGGTGAACAGGATGTAGCACCACTCTTAATTCACGGCCTGGAAAAACTGGAATACCGCGGCTATGACTCCGCCGGTATTGCCGTTTTGGAAGACGGTGAAATTGATATTGTCAAATCCAAAGGAAAAATCAAAAACCTAGAAGATAAAATGGTCAAGACCCATACACCGCAAGGCACCATTGGTATTGGCCATACCCGCTGGGCAACCCATGGGGAACCCTCAGATGAAAACGCCCATCCGCACTACAGCGCCAGCCGCAAGTTTGCTGTTGTACACAACGGCATCATTGAAAACTTTGCAGAGCTGAAAGCTGAACTGCAAAAGGAAGGCTACGTTTTCCATAGTGACACCGACACTGAAGTAGTTGCCATGCTTTTGGACAAAAATGACAATGGCAACTTCTTTGAAACCGTATTAAAGACCACAAAACAACTGGTGGGCTCTTACTCGCTCGGCATTCTGGATCAGGACATGCCGGACCAGCTGATTTGCGTCAAGAAGTCCAGCCCGCTGATTGTGGCTGTTTCCGACAAAGGCAACTTCATTGCTTCCGATATTACCGCCGTTTTGGCGTACACCAGAGAAATGTATAAGCTCCAGGATGGCGAGTTAGCTATTGTCAAAAAAGACAGCGTGTCTTTCTTTGATGAAGACGGCAACCCCATTCAGAAGGAACTGTTCCACGTGGATTGGGATGTAGACGCTGCAGAAAAGGGCGGCTACGAACATTTCATGATTAAGGAAATTAAAGAGCAGCCGGACGCACTGCGGAAAACCATCTCGCCAAGAATTACGGCAGACGGACACATTAAGCTGGATGATCTGGAACTGACGGATGAACAGATTCGCTCCTTTAATAAGGTTTATATTATTGGCTGCGGTTCTGCGTATCACGTTGGCATGATCGGGAAGTATGTCATTGAACAGATGACTCGCATTCCGGTAGAGTGTGACATTGCATCTGAATTCCGGTATCGTTACCCCATTGTGGATGAAAAGACCTTGACGGTTATTATCTCCCAGTCTGGAGAAACCGCAGATACGTTGGAAGCTCTGCGGGAAGCCAAACGCCACGGCTCCAGAACCCTGAGTATTGTTAATGTGGTTGGTTCTTCCATTGCCAGTGAATCCGATGATGTTCTGTACACCTGGGCAGGCCCGGAAATTTCGGTAGCCACCACTAAGGCTTACAGCACGCAGCTGGTTATGATGTACCTGCTGGCCATTCGTCTGGGTCTGGGCAACGGAACGGTTTCTGAAGCACTGTCCCAGGAATATATTGCTAAGCTGCAACAGCTGCCGGATCAGGTAGAAAAAATCTTTGAACAGGAAGACAAAATTAAGGAAATCGGCCAGTCCTTTGCATTCCTGGAACATGCCTATTTCATTGGCCGCAACCTGGATTATGCCGTTTCCATGGAAGCTTCCCTGAAGCTGAAGGAAGTCAGCTATATTCATTCGGAGGCCTATGCCGGCGGCGAACTGAAGCACGGTACCATTTCCCTGATTGAAAACGGTACTTCCGTTATTGCACTTTGCTGCTGCGAACGTCTGGTAGAAAAAACGGTATCCAACGCCAAAGAAGTTCTGGCCAGAGGCGCGCAGGTGCTTGGCATTGCCTGTGAAGGCAATGAAAGCGTACCGGCAGTAGCTGACAGATGCATCTTTGTTCCGAAGACGGAACCGTTGTTCCAAGCTTCTCTGGAAGTTATCCCAATGCAGTTACTTGGGTATTACACCGCAAAGGCCAGAAAGTGTGACATTGATAAGCCGCGTAATTTGGCCAAATCGGTTACGGTAGAATAAGATTTAGCCCTTGCTTTCCGGAACCTTGCGTGCTACTATACCATAGTAAGTTAAGAAAGTAAGGTATGAAGAGTGGCCCACCGGGCCGCTCTTCATTCTTTTTGAAGAAAATGAAGGAGTTGGCCTATGGCAAACAAAAACAAGGGCGGAAACGTAGTTTCTGTTGTGCGCGCTCTGGCAGAACCTTTGGCGGAGGAACTGGGACTTAGTCTTTGGGATGTTCGCTTTGTAAAGGAAGGCGCCGAGCACTACCTGCGCATTTTTATTGATAAAGAAGGCGGGGTAAGTATTGACGACTGCGTAGACATGACCCACGCCATTGACGCCCCGTTAGATGAAGCGGATCCCATATCCGTTCCCTACACGTTGGAAGTCAGCTCTCCTGGAGCAGAACGTCAGCTGACTCGGGATGAACACTTTGCCCGGTTTATCGGTGACAGAATCAAAGTAAAGCTGATTCGCCCGTTAGACGGGGAACGGGAATTTAAGGGAACCCTGCTGGACTACACGGATGGCAATGCTACCATCCAGACGGACACAGGAAAAACCTTTGTATTTTCTAAAAAAGAAGCCTCCTATGTAAAACTGGATGACTTTGACACTTTTGAAGACGACGGAAAGGAAGAACCAGAAGTATGAACCAGGAATTTTTTGATGCAGTAGGCCTAATGGCTGCCGAAAAGGGAATCCCGGCAGAATTTTTATATGAAAAGATTGCCAACGCTCTTGTTGTTGCCGAACGCAGAAAGTACAACGGCAAGGACGTTGTTTTCTGTGAAATTGATCCGGAAAAGAAGGAACTGAATGTATTCCTTCGGAAAAATGTAGTAGAAGAAATCAGCGATGAAGACACTGACATCCTGGTAGATGCCGCACAACAATATAAGAGCAACGCAAAGCCGGGAGACATTATTGAAATTCCGCTAGACACCAAGAACTTTGGCCGCATTGACGCCCAGACGGCAAAGCACGTCATTCGCCAGGGCATTCGGGAAGCCGAACGCGGACAGACCATGCAGGAATTCAAGAACCACAATCAGGAAATTGTTACCGCCAAGGTACAGAGTATTAACCCGATGAACGGCAATGCTACTCTGGAAATTGGCCGTGGGGAAGCCCTTCTGCCGCACGGGGAACAGATTCCGGGTGAAGAGCTGTCCGAAGGGGACCTGATTAAAGTCTTTATTGTAGATGTAAAAGAAACGGAAAAGGGCCCGAAGGCCATGATTTCCAGAACCCATCCAGGACTGGTTCGCCGTTTGTTTGAAACCGAAGTACCGGAAATTTATGATGGTACAGTAGAAATTAAGGAAGTTTCCCGCGAAGCCGGTTCCCGTACCAAGATTGCCGTTTACTCTGCAGACGAAAACGTAGATGCCGTCGGCGCCTGCATTGGCCCGCGCGGTGCCCGTGTCAGCAAGGTAGTAGATCTGCTTCACGGAGAAAAAATTGACATTGTTCCGTACAGCGAAGACCCTGCACAGTTCGTTTCTGCAGCGCTGGCTCCGGCAGACGTTATCAGTGTGGAAATCCTGGACGAAGAAGAAAAGTCCTGCAAGGTTATTGTACCGGATACCCAATTGTCCCTTGCCATCGGTAATAAAGGACAGAATGCCAGACTGGCTGCCAAACTGACCGGCTGGAAGATTGATATTAATCCGGAAAGTGGCTTCTATGAAGCTCCGGCTGAAGAGGCTGCGGAAGAAGTTGCAGCAGAAGCCGTAGAAGAAGCTGTAGAAACTTCGAACGAAGACTAATTCTAAAAACAAGGAGGGGAAAGCATGGCAAGAAAAATTCCAATGAGACGTTGCTGCGGTTGCATGGAAATGAAGCCGAAGCCAACGCTGGTGCGGGTTGTCCGCAGTCCGGAAGGGGAAATTTCTTTAGACCTGACCGGGAAGGCGCCGGGCCGGGGTGCCTACGTCTGTCATGACGTGGAATGCCTTCGGAAAGCGCAGAAAGCCAGACGCTTTGAACGGGAATTTTCCATGCAGATCCCTGCTGAAATATTTGACCGAATGGAGGACGAACTGGAAAAAGATGGATCCTAAGTTTTTTAACCTACTGGGTCTGTGCCGGAAAGCCGGGCGCTTTTCCGGAGGCCATGACGCTGCATTCGAGTCAATTGCAAAAGGCAAAGCAAAAGCCTGCTATTTGACTGCAGATGCCTCGGACCGTTTGAAACAGGAGTTCCGGGAAACCACCCGTTATCAGGGACGAAACATTCCTTTAACGGAGCTGGACTGTAGCATGAAGGACTTGGAAATACACGTCGGAAAAAAGGCGGCGGTATTTACCGTAAACGATGACGGCTTTGCCGCAAAGCTCAATGAGCTTCTTTCGAAGGAGGACAGATAAATGGAGATTAAATATAGAGTACACGAGGTTGCCAAGGATTTTGACCAGCCAAGCAAAGAGGTAGTAGACCTGTTGGCCAAATACTTTGATGATCCCAAAAAGCATATGACGGCCCTGACCAATGACGAACTGAATGTGGTGTTTGAATACTACACAAAGAAGCATGAGGTGCCGAATTTTGACACCTACTTTGCCATGGCAGCCGAAAAGCCGAAGGCAGCGGCAAAGCCTGCAGAAAAAGCCGCCGCTCCGGCAGAGCAGGCCCCGGCAAAAGTAGTGCCGGGCAAAAAGGAAGGCGCTCCGAAGGTGGTTATCCCCGGTAAGAAGGAAGGCGCACCAAAGGTTGTTATTCCTGGCAAAAAGGAAGGTGCACCAAAGGTAGTTGTTCCGGGTAAGAAGGAAGGCGCACCAAAGGTCGTTGTTCCTGGCAAGAAAGAAGGCGCACCGAAAGTAGCCGTTCCAGGTAAGAAGCAGGATGCACCTGCCAAGCCAGCAGCAACTAAGCCTGCAGCAACTAAGCCTGCAGCAAAACAGGATGCTAAGCCAGCCGCCAAACCGGCCGCTCCGGCAAAGCCGAAGGTAAATGCTGATCCGCATCCGTTCCAGAAGAAAGCACCAAAGGCGGATAATCGCCCAATGCAGTCCCGTACCAAAGGGGAAGCCAGAACGGTTGATACCCGTGTGCAGAACGTTAACCTGGATAAATATAATGAAAAGTATGACAATCTGAATCCGGAAGCCAGAACCAATGATCGGGTTTCCAGCAATAAGCAGAAGCTGAAGCAGAAGTCCCAGCAGTATCGCCGCCAGAAGGGTGTTCGTTCCAAGAAACGGGAAACCGAAGCAGAACGTCTGAAGAGAATTAAGGCAGAGCGCGCCAAGAAGACCTGGATTATCCAGATGGGCGATGAAATTACCGTTGGCGAATTTGCAGAAAAACTGCGTATGACTGCTGCTGAAGTTATCAAGAAGCTCTTCTCTCTTGGCCAGATGGCCACTATCAACGATGTCATTGACTTTGACACCGCTTCCATTCTGGCAGAAGAACTGGGCGCCACGGTAGAAAGAGAAAACGTGGTTACCATTGAAGATCAGATTATTAATGACGCCGTAGACGCAGAGGAAGACCTGCTTCCGCGGGATCCGGTTGTTTGCGTTATGGGTCACGTTGACCATGGTAAAACTTCTATTTTGGACGCCATTCGTCATACTTCGGTTACCTCCGGAGAAGCCGGTGGTATTACCCAGGCCATTGGTGCCTATCGTGTCAATGTAAATGGTCAGCGGATTACGTTCCTGGATACCCCAGGTCACGCCGCCTTTACTGAAATGCGTGCCAGAGGTGCGCTGGCAACCGATATTGCCATCCTGGTTGTTGCCGCAGACGACGGTATCATGCCACAGACCATTGAAGCCATTAACCACGCCAAAGCAGCCGAAATCCCCATTGTTGTTGCCATCAACAAAATGGATAAGCCGGAAGCTTCCGTGGATAAAATCATGCAGCAGCTGACGGAACATGAAATTGTTCCGGAAGAGTGGGGCGGTGACACCATCTGTGTTCCGGTTTCCGCTAAGACCGGTATGAACCTGGACAAGCTGTTGGAATCCGTTCTTTTGGTTGCTGAAATGCAGGAACTGAAAGCCAACCCGAATCGTGCCGCTCACGGTGTTGTTATTGAAGCCAGTCTGGATAAGGGCCGTGGCCCAGTAGCAACGCTGTTGGTACAAAACGGTACCCTGAAGGAATCCGACATTGTAGTTGCCGGTACCGCCGTTGGCCACGTTCGTGTTATGACCAATGAAAACGGAAAGACCCAGAAGAAGGCCGGCCCGTCTGTTCCGGTAGAAATTACCGGTCTGGATTCGGTTCCTATGTCGGGCGATGTGTTCGATGCCGTTTCGGATGAACGTCTGGCCAGAGAACTGGTAGAGCAGCGTCGTCAGGCAATTAAGGAAGAACAGTTTAACGCTCAGTCCAAGGTTACTCTGGATAACCTCTTCGCTTCCCTGAAGGAAGGCGAAATGAAAGACCTGAACGTCATTGTTAAGGCCGACGTTCAAGGCTCTGTAGAAGCTGTTAAGCAGTCCTTGGAAAAATTGTCCAACGAAGAAGTACGGGTACGCGTTATTCATGGCGCCGCCGGCGGAATTGTGGACTCCGACGTTATGCTGGCCAATGCCTCTAACGCCGTTATTATCGGATTTAACGTCCGCCCGGATCCGGTGGCCATTGCCAATGCGGAGCGGGACGGCGTAGAAATCCGTACTTATCGTGTTATTTATGATGCCATTGATGATGTTAAGGACGCTATCAAGGGTATGCTTGCTCCGAAGTACAGAGACGTAGACATTGGGCGTGCCGAAGTTCGCTCTGTCTTCAAGATTTCCAACGTCGGAGCCATTGCCGGCGCCTATGTAACCGATGGCAAGATTGTTCGTAACGCCAAGATCCGTGTGGTTCGTGACGGTATCATCATTGCGGAAGATGAAATGCAGTCCTTGCGCCGATTCAAGGATGACGTGAAGGAAGTTGCCAGCGGTTATGAATGCGGTATTGGTCTGAACAAGTTCAATGACATTAAAGAAGGCGACATCTTTGAAGCCTACATTACCGAAGAATATAGAGAAGATTAACAGGAGGATGCACTATGCCTGGTTATAAAACCGAACGGACTGCCGAAGATATCAAGCGGGAAATTATTTCCATTCTTTCCGATATCAAGGATCCTCGGGTAGCCGGAAAGATGCTGACGGTGGTTAAAGTCCTGGTTTCCGGTGACTGTTCTTATGCCAAGGTTTATGTTTCCGATCTGGCAGGTATGGACAGTGCAAAGGAAGCCGCCAAGGCGCTGAACGGTGCCCAGGGGTATATCCGCCGGGAAATCGGTCAGCATCTGCATTTGCGGAAGGCACCGGAATTAAAGTTTTATGCAGATGATTCCATTGCCCACGGCATGGAAATTGCACAGAAACTGAAGGATTTAAGTGAAGACTAAAGACAAGGACGGAGTAAGAGGGTGAACTGATGCAGGGAAAAGCAGAACTGATTACGGAAGAACGGGTCAAAGAGATTCTTCTGGAAAAAGATAAGATCTTAATTCTGACGCATAAGAGCCCGGACGGGGATACCCTTGGCACTGGAACCGCGCTGTGGCGGGTTCTGCAAAGCCTGGGAAAAACGGCACGGGTAGAAAACTCCGATGCCATCCCGGCAAAGTATGCCTATCTGTTTGATGGCTTGGTTGCAACGGACTTTACGCCGGAGTATATCATTGCTGTTGATGTGGCAGACCCTAAATTGTTGGGTGATAAGCTTTCTGTTTATGCTGAATGCGTTGACCTCTGCATAGACCACCATCCGTCCAATTTACACTATGCAACGGAGTTGCTTTGCCGTCCGGCAGACGGTGCGGCTGCGCTGACGCTGTATCGTGTATTAAAGCTGATGGAGGTTCCTATGTCACCGGCCATTGCCACCAGTTTATATACCGGGTTGGCAACGGATACCGGTTGCTTCCGTTACTCCAATACCACCAGTGAATTAATGCGGGCAGCCGCAGATCTGATGGACGCAGGCGCCGACCATGCCGACATTAACGTCCGCATGTTTGAAACCAAGTCCCTGGCCTACTTTCGTCTGTTACAGACGGTATTGGCCGGATTGCGGATGTACTGCAACGGGCAGGTGGCCGTATTTAAAGTAACACAGGACATGATGGCCCAGGCCGGCGCCACAGAGGATATGCTGGACGCCATTGCCCCCATGAGTCGCCAAATTGCCGGCGTGAAGGCCGGAATTACCATGAAACAGACCGCTGACGGAACCTATAAATTTTCGTTGCGGACCCATGAACCGTTAGACGCATCCGAAATGGGCCGGCTCTTAGGTGGCGGAGGCCACGCCAGAGCCGCCGGTACCGGTGTGGTAACGGACGAAGAAGCTGCACTTTCCAAGCTGTTGGAATGGGCAGCGGAACAATTACACTGCGAGGTTTCCTAACGTGACAGGAATCATTTGTCTACGCAAACCGCAGGATATGACATCCTTTTCTGCGGTTGCCCGGGTCAGACGAATTGTCGGGGAAAAGAAAGCCGGTCACGCCGGCACACTGGACCCTATGGCAACAGGCGTCCTGCCCATACTCCTGGGTGGTGCCACCCGTTTTTTAGAATTCCTTCCAACCAGCCCGAAACGGTATCTTGCCGTTTTCCGTCTGGGCGTCAGAACAGATACATTAGATAGTACCGGTACGGTATGGCAGGAGCAGAAAGTAACCTGCACCCGTGCAGAAGTAGAACAGGCTTTGGTTTCCTTCCGTGGAGAACAGCTCCAGGTTCCGCCAATGTACTCCGCCATCAAGAAGGATGGCGTAAGAATGTATGATCTGGCTCGCCGGGGAATTGAAGTGGAACGGGACGCAAGGCCCATTACCATTTATGCTTTAGATTTACTGACGGAAGAGCAGGCCGGGGAAGCAGGTGTCAGCTTGCAGCCGCTAGCGGAACAGGAATATTGCCTGGATGTTACCTGCTCTGCCGGAACTTATATTCGCACGTTGATAGATGACCTTGGAACCGCACTGGGGTGCGGGGCGGTCATGACACAACTGGTGCGCACACAGGTAGGAGATTTCCTCCTGGAACAGGCGGTTACGCTGGAAGAATTAGAGCGGGCCGCAGAAGAAGAAAAGTTGGAAGAACGGATTCTTTCGGTTCCGGAGGCGTTGCAGCGCTTAACAGCAGTTACTGTCAGCTCTGCCCAGGCCACCCGATTCCGAAACGGCGGAGAACTGAGTCTGGACCGCATTCCTGCACTCCGGGCACAAGCTCCGCAGGCGGATTCCCTTCTTCGTGTTTTTGACCCTGACGGGGCTTTCCTTGGTTTAGGAAAGGCAGATTTAGAAGCAGGGCTGTTAACTGTGAAACGGGTTTTTGTAGGAAGGTGAATCAGTTTGAATAAAAATGACGCCGCCGGAACGGTGGTGGCGCTGGGCAGCTTTGACGGCCTTCACCTGGGTCACCGGGCTGTGCTGGACGCGGCAAAAGAGCTGGCACGGCATCTGCATGTAGAGCCGGTTCTTTGTACCTTCCGGGAACATCCGTTAAAAGTGCTAACTGGACAGGCGCCGCCGTCACTTTTCCAGGGCGCAGTAAAAGATCGCTTGTTACAGGAAAGCGGCTTAGACACATTCTACCTGGATTTTACGGAAATCAAGGATCAGAGTCCGGAGCTCTTTTTCCAAAGTATTTTATTAGACCAACTGCACGCCAAAGGCGTTTGCTGCGGTTTCAATTATTCCTTTGGAGAAGGTGGAAAGGGAACGCCGGAACTGCTGGAAGCTCTTTGCCGGGAAAATGGAATTGCTTTTTCCGAAGTGCCTGCTAAAACACTGGATGGCATTACCGTCAGTTCCACCGTAATCCGTTCCGCCATGGAACAGGGCAAAGTGGACTTAGCCAATAACATGCTGGGCCGTGCCTTCTCTTTTGAAAGCCCGGTAACCCACGGTGACGGCCGTGGTCGCACCTGGGGAATTCCCACCATAAATCAGCTGTACCCGGAAGGACTAGTTGTTCCGGAAAAGGGTGTGTATCTTTCCGATGTCTGCCTAAACGGAACCCACTATAAAGGCGTAACCAATATTGGAGTACGGCCAACGGTGCGGGAAGGGGAAGCGCTTTCTGCAGAAACCTTTGTAATTGGTTTTTCCGGAGACCTGTACGGTACCCGACCGGAAGTTGCTTTGCTGCGTTTTCTGCGTCCGGAGCAGAAATTTGAAAGCTTTGCCGCTCTGAAAGCGCAAATTCAAAAGGACATTGCCGTTGCGGAAACAGAGGCTTGAAAAGCGCCTTTACTTCCGAAGCGGTTTATGATACTATACTGTAAGCTTTTCCCTTGGAGGCTGGAGTCTTCACCGACCTTCCCCTAAGAGGATTGCAATTTATCAATGAGGTGAAAGAAATGACACAGCAGGAAAAACAGGCAATTATTGCCGAATATGCTACCCACGAAGGAGACACCGGTTCTCCGGAAGTACAGGTTGCTGTACTGACCAAAAGAATTAATGACCTGAATGCTCATCTGAAAGAGCATCCGCATGACTTCCATTCCAACAGAGGTCTGTTGAAGCTGGTAGGTCAGAGAAGAAACCTTCTGGCATATCTCCAGAAGAAAGACATTGAACGCTACAGAGCACTCATTAAGAAGCTGGGTCTTCGTAAGTAAGAAAACGCTAAGGCAGGCGGCTCAGGCCGTCTGCCTCTTGCTCGTTTTTTAGGTAAAAACGGGAGGGACCTTTTCGGGTTAGCAGTGAATCAAGTATCCGGATCAGCCGGGTCATTGATTTATTGCTAAGCCAAGACCTCCCGTACAATAAAATTTTGTAAAGAGAGGTTGTCTATGTTTTTTAAAGACTACAAGGTTTATGAAACCGAACTGGCCGGCCGTCCATTAAAACTGGAAACCGGCAAAATGGCACAGTTGGCTTCTGCCGCTGTTATGGCCAGATATGGGGAAACCGCCGTACTGTGTACGGTAACGGCTTCCGACAAGCCGCGTGAAGGCGTTGATTTCTTCCCGCTTTCCGTTGACTTTGAAGAAAAGATGTATTCTGTTGGCCGCATTCCGGGTTCCTTCCAGAGAAGAGAAGGAAAGGCTTCCGAAAAAGCTACCCTGGCTTCCAGATGCATTGACCGTCCTATCCGTCCGCTGTTCCCGAAGGACATGAGAAATGACGTATCCGTAGTGGCTACCGTTATGTCCGTAGACCCGGATTGCAGTCCGGAAGTTGCCGCAGCCATCGGTGTATCCTGCGCCATTGCCATTTCCGACATTCCGTGGGCCGGTCCTATTTCTTCCGTAAACGTTGGCCTGGTAGACGGCGAAATCGTCATTAACCCGACCCTGGAACAGCGCGCTGTTTCCGAACTGAAACTGACCGTTTCTTCCACTGCTGACCTGATTGCCATGATTGAAGCAGGCGGTAATGAAATTAAGGAAGACGTTATGTTTGACGCCATTATGGCCGGACATGAAGAAAACAAGAAGATTGTTGCTTTCATTCAGGGCATTGTAGATGAAATCGGCAAGCCGAAGTTTGAATTCACCTCCAATGATCCGGAACCGGGCATCCTTGCTGAAATTGAAGAATGGGTTACTCCGGACGTTCAGAAGGCTCTGGATACTGACGACAAACGGGTTCGTGACGCAGCTCTGCTGCCAATCTATGACATGGTTCATGAAAAGTATGACGAACAGTTTGAAGGACAGGAAGGCAAGCTGGATGAAATCATGTACTTAATCCAGAAGCACGTGGTTCGCAACTGGCTGAAGAATGAACACAAGCGTGTAGACGGCCGTGGTATTGATGAAATCCGTCCGTTGAACGCAGAAGTAGACCTGCTGCCGCGCGCCCATGGTTCCGCCATGTTTACCCGTGGACAGACCCAGGTTCTTTCCGTAACCACGCTGGCTCCGCTTTCTGATTCTCAGAAGCTGGACGGCATTGATGAAGACACAGAAAAACGGTACATCCACCACTATAATTTCCCGTCCTACTCCGTAGGCGAAACCAAGCCACCTCGCGGACCGGGCCGTCGTGAAATCGGTCACGGTGCACTGGCAGAAAAGGCTCTTCTTCCGGTTATTCCAAGCGTAGAAGATTTCCCGTATGCCATCCGCGTTGTATCCGAAGTACTTTCCTCTAACGGTTCCACTTCCCAGGGCTCCGTTTGCGCATCCACCCTGTCCCTGATGGCAGCCGGCGTTCCAATCAAGGCACCGGTAGCCGGTATCTCCTGCGGCCTGATTACGGGCGATGAAGGGGTATACGGAGATTTCATGACCATGGTTGATATTCAGGGTCTGGAAGACTTCTACGGAGATATGGACTTTAAGGTAGCCGGTACCCACGAAGGTATTACCGCCATTCAGATGGACCTGAAGGTTCACGGTCTGACTCCGGCTATTGTTAAGGAAGCCTTTGAAAAGACCAAGAAAGCCAGAAATTACATTCTGGATGAAATCATGCTGAAGGCCATTCCGGAAGTTCGTCCGCAGCTGTCCAAGTATGCACCGAAGATGCTGACCACCACCATCAATCCGGAAAAGATTGGTGACGTTATTGGTAAGCAGGGTAAGGTTATCCAGAAGATCTGCGCAGAATGCAACTGCAAGGTTGACGTTAATGACGAAGGTCAGGTATTTGTTTCCGCCATTGACCAGGCAGACGCCGAACGTGCCATCTTCATGGTAGAAACCATTGCCAATGATCCGGAAATCGGCGCCATTTATAAGGGCGTTGTTACCCGTCTGATGAGCTTTGGTGCCTTTGTTGAAATTGCACCGGGCAAAGAAGGTCTGGTTCATATTTCCCGCCTGGACATCAAACACACCGACAAGGTAGAAGATGTAGTCAACGTTGGAGACGAAATCATTGTTAAGGTCCTGGAAATTGATGACCAGAACCGCATTAACCTTTCCAGAAGAGACGCTCTGATTGAAGTAGAAGGCGCCGTTCCGGAAAATGATCTTGCCGAAGAAGAAGCAGCACGTCGTCCGCGTCAGGGCGGCTACCGCGGCGGTCACGGCGGAAACCGTGGCAGAGGCGGCAGAAGATAAGCTTCTGAATAAACCCAAAACAAGGCGGCTGCCGAAGCCTCGGCAGCCGCTTTCTATTGCCCTTTTACCGCTTTTCTGCTAGGATAAAACGGATGAAAGTGAGGTGCTTTCCCTTGGGAAAGAATATCCGGAAATATACGGTTTCCGAATTAAAAATCGGTGCCGGAGCCGCCCTGCTGAGCGTGGCGGTAGAAGCCTTAATTTTGGCACCTAAAAAACAGATTCCCCTTCCAAAGGGAAAGAAACTGACCGTGCAGGGTCTTCTTCCGGCATTTCAAAAACCAATTGCCGGAGCGGCGCGCCATTTCTTAAATGAAACAGTTCCCCACATGATGACTTTGGGGGACAAGCTGCTGCAAAAGATTAAAATTTATCAGCTCCTGAAAGATCAATTTCTAGATACGGTTTATTTGAAAGCAGACCGATATTCCTTAAATGACCTTTTTACAAGGTTCTTTGAAAAGGCTTCTTTCCTGGATCGCAACAAATTTACCGCCGCTTTCCGGGACTGGGCTTACAGCGTCCTGAACAGCGAAGAAGACCGGGAAACCTTCGTTAATAACCTGACGGACAACATTATTGCAGGACTGCGTGCCCTGGTTTCCGGCCCTATTGCGTCTGTTCTGGTCAGCTCGCATTTGCTGAAGGTCATTGAAGAAACCGTTTCCAACGTGGTAGAAAAGTTCATGAGTACGGAGTTCGGTAATGAAATGGTCAACCGTCTGTTTGATGCCATTGAGCATCTGGAAGACATGACGTTACCGTACTTCTTAGATACCAAAATGAACCTGCCTCGCCCGGTTATGGAAGAAAAAATAGATGGCCTGTATGACCGTTACGTTGGCAAAGGTCAGGTAGAACATTACCTTAGTAAAAATTACGGAGACCAGATTTACAATATGCTCGCTTCTGTAGACTATGACCAAATCTGGAAGGAACTCCTTCACCACCACTTAAAGGAACTGGGCCAGGTCAGCCTCGGCGCTGCCGGCACCGCCATTTACCTTTCCGGTGAAATAGACAAAGCGTCCCGCAGGACCAAACGCCTAAAGGAACGTCACCAAAAGCTGAAATCCGGTATCCGCTCCGCCAAGGATAAACTGCCGCATCGCCAGAAAAAAGAAAAATAAAAAAAGCGAGACAGTTCATTGCTGTCTCGCTTATCTTTTACTGATCTTTAGTACGCCTGCGGGCCTTCCTGCTTGTCAATGGCGTGCCGTCCAACGCACAGCACAATGGAAATGACTGTGCTGACAAAGAAGACGAAGGACAGGAACAGGCAGACAATGGCGTAGGTGGTGTAGGGCGGAGGACTGATCATGGTCAGGTTGCCTAATTCCAGCTGCAGGTAACGGCTGTAGTATTTCATGGCAAAAATCAGGAGCGCCACGTTGCCGGCTACATCCAGAAGGAAGGTGCCGACCCAGTAGAGCTTGTCTTCCTTTTTCCAGGCAAAAACTTCCAGTGTAATGATGGCGGCAAGCAAAAGGACGGTTACAATAATGGGTGCAATCATGCGGTTTCCTCCTTGGACTGCTGCTTTGGCAAGTAGGCTTCCAACCGGTAAATGGGAAGGCCCTGTGCCGAAAAGCGAGCTTCATATTCCGTTACAATGTTGTCCGTGAACTCGGAGTGATGCAGATCCAGGGAAACGTTTTTCAGCGCAAATCCACAGGCGGTAAAGCATTCAATGGAGTATTCAAAGAAGTGCATGTTGTCCGTCTTTTGGTGAATTTCCGCACCGGGTGCCATGAACTTCCGGTAGGATTCCAGGTACCGTTCATTGGTTAACCGATGATTGGCGTAAGAATTTTTCGGGTAGGGGCAGGAAAAATTCAGGTAGATGCCGGAGATGGAAGCCGGCGACAAAAAACGCGGTAGGTATTCCGCACCGCATTTCATGAACCGGACATTGGTTAAATGGTCTTCCTTTGCGTGCTCCGCGGCGGTAACAATGACATTGGCCACCTTTTCACAGGCGATGTAGTTGTTTTCCGGATGCCGGGCAGCCAATTCTCTGATAAACTGGCCTTTGCCGCAGCCAATTTCCAAATAAACAGGGTTGGTATTGCCAAAGATCTGTTCCAGGTTATAATAACGAAGGTTTTCTTGGTTATTTTCTGTGTTCAGATCCTGCTCCGTGCAATCCAGCAACCAGTCAGAAACGGCTTCCAGACGGGATTCCAGATTTTTTTTATGACGCATTCGCATAGTTCAAAATTCCTTACGTAAAAGTGGTTTCATTTTAGCACAAGCGGCGGGGAAACTCAATGCAGGCGAAAGCGCTGTACGGTGGCTGTTTTCTTGCAAAAAACACTTGCAAGAAGACGGCAAATCTGATACTATAGTCAAGCATTTGTTCCTTGCTGTTCCGGCAAGGGGTTTAAGGTCCGGCCAAAGCCGGAGTTAAAGCGGAGCGGTCCTCTGACGTGTTACGTGTATGAACGGTCTGAAAAAGAATGGAGGATATTAGAATGGACGCATTAAAAGTTATTACTGAAGGCATGGTCAAAGAAGACAAGCCGGAAATCAACATCGGTGATACCGTACGGGTAGACGTAAGAATTAAGGAAGGCAACCGTGAAAGAATTCAGGCCTTTGAAGGCACTGTTATTGCAAAGCGCGGTTCCGGCGTTTCCGAAACCTTCACCGTTCGTCGTGTTTCTTACGGCGTAGGTGTAGAACGTGTTTTCCCGGTTAACTCCCCGAACGTAACCAAGGTTACCAAGGTTCGCGGCGGTAAAGTTCGCAGAGCCAAGCTGTACTACCTGCGTGATCGCGTTGGTAAGGCTGCCAAGGTTAAGGGCACCGTTTAAACAAAACGCACGGAAGAGACAAGCAAAAGCTTGTCTCTTTTTCTTTTGTTTTAAGGTATTTGATAGTATAATGAAGTGATTCCAGCTCCAGAAAGGGTTTCCAGACATGAAGTACCGCTACGTGGAATTTCAAGACACTGCCGAGTCAGCGCAGTACCGCAGTGCGGCTGCCTGGCTGTATGACATTGTCACCACGTTTGTGGTTACCGTTCTGATTTTAGGTATCATTGTCTGCTTTGTTGGGAAAAGTGCCCGGGTCTCCGGACAATCCATGAGCCCGACCCTTTCGGATCAGGACCAATTGCTGATTGTCAATTTAACAAACCAATACCAGCATGGAGACATTGTGGTCATTGGTCGGGGCTCAGAAAAGACCCTGATTAAACGAATTATTGCCATGGAAGGGGATACCATTGACATCAACTTCCAAACGGGACAGGTGTTCTTAAACGGAGAACTGTTGCAGGAACCCTATGTGGCGGAACCTACGCATTTAAGTTACGGAGACGGGCCCACTTTTCCCGTAACGGTACCTACCGGGTACGCCTTTGTTATGGGGGACAACCGCAATGATTCATTAGACAGCCGCAGCGGGGAAGTAGGCTTAATTCCGGTACAGTCCATTATAGGTAAAATGGTCTGGAACTTCGGACACTACGCCGGCTGACGGCAATTATGACGGCAAACAAGATAAAGAGGCTTTTTATGAAGAAAAAGAATTCTGCCGGAAGACGGCTGAAACGGAACAAGTTAACAGTTGCGGAATACTTGCAGCAGCAGGCAGAAGCGCAGCGGACAACTGCGCCGCAGAAGCCGGAAGTGCCGCAGAAGCCGGAACCGGAAAAGCTGTCTGTTGCAACCGTAGAAGAAGACGGCACGGAACTGGCAGTAACGGAAGATACGCAGGCTGCAGAAGAGAAGGGCTTTGTGCCGTTTGCCTATGAAGTGGCCTCGGTTTTGCTGTCTGCTGCACTGATTATTCTGATTATTTTTACCTTTTTTGCCCGGATGGCCGGGGTGGTTGGCAGTTCCATGGAACCGACTTTACATAACGGTAACTGGGTTATCTTAAGTCAGGTCGGCATGGAATATACGCCGGAATATGGGGACATTGTGGTAGTATCCCAACCCAATGGCCTGGATGAAGTTATTATTAAACGGGTGATTGCCACCGGGGGCCAGACGGTAGACATTAATTTTGACACCGGTGTGGTTTATGTGGACGGACAGGCCTTATCGGAGCCGTACACGGCAGCCCCAACTTATTTAAATTTCAATGACGGGGTTACTTTCCCGTTAACGGTTCCGGAGGGATATGTCTTTGTCATGGGGGACAACCGCAATGACAGCACGGACAGCCGTAGCTCTTTAATCGGCTGCATCCGGAATGAGTATATTTTAGGAAAAGTCAAACTTTCCGTCGGAGACGGAATACAGCGGTATTAACGAAGGAGGCAGTCATGCCGGAATTTCAAAAACAGACCGTGCAGTGGTTTCCTGGCCATATGGCCAAAACCCGCCGGAAAATCAAAGAAAATTTACCGCTGGTAGATGGCGTAGTAGAACTGGTAGACGCTCGGATTCCGGCCAGCAGCCGCAATCCGGAATTAGATGAGTTGACGGCCGGCAAACCACGGATTATTTTATTAAACAAAGCCGATATTGCGGACAGCAATGCCACCCATTGCTGGAAACAGTATTTTGAGGGGCAGGGGTATTATGTATTGCCCTGTGACTGCAAAACCGGAAAAGGCCTGAATGGCTTTGATTCCTTAGTCCGTAAGGCACTGCAGGAAAAGATAGAATCCAATCAGCGGAAAGGCATGCCGGGGCGGGCTCTCCGCCTAATGGTAGTGGGTATTCCCAACACCGGAAAGTCCACCTTTATTAACCGCATGGCCGGGAAAAACCGCCTGAAGGCGGCAGACCGTCCCGGCGTTACCCGCACCAGCCAATGGGTGGTAGCCGGTAACGGCATAGAATTACTGGACACTCCTGGTGTACTTTGGCCCAAGTTTGAAGATCCTGTTGTTGGAGACAGGCTGGCCTTCATTGGTTCCGTCAAAGATGAAATTATGGATATGGAAACCATTGCTGTCCGCCTGCTGGAAGTGTTAAAGGAAGATTATCCGGACCGACTGCAGGAACGCTACAAACTGACCGAAGAGGATTGTCAAGGGGAAGCCTATGAAATCCTGGAGGCCATTGGCCGCAAGCGCGGCTTTTTAATCCGCGGCGGGGAAATCAACACCGAACGCACTGCCAATACCATTATGGATGAATACCGCAGCGGCAAGCTTGGAAAACTGACGCTGGAACGTCCGGAACCGGACGCTCCACGAAAGGAAGTTTAACATGGCTGAACAAACCTTTCCGGATTATGAACTGGAACATGCCTGTTACCGCAGCGGATATGCCTGCGTTTGCGGCATAGATGAAGCCGGTCGCGGGCCCCTGGCCGGACCCGTATTTGCCGCCGCGGTTATTTTACCGCCGGATTGTGACATCCCGGTTCTGAATGACTCCAAAAAGCTTAGCCCCAAAAAGCGGGAACAGCTGTTTGATGTTATTCTGGACAAGGCCGTTTCCTATAGCGTTGCTTCGGCATCGGAGCGGGAAATAGATGAACTGAATATTCTGGAGGCCACCTTTCTGGCCATGCGCCGTGCCGTGGACGGACTGGCCGTCCGGCCGGATATGGCCCTGATTGACGGCAACCGGAAACCCGGTCTTTCCCTTCCGGAAAAGACCGTGGTCAAAGGAGATGCCCGCTCCATGTCCATTGCGGCGGCATCGGTTCTGGCCAAGGTTTCCCGGGACCGCTACATGCTGGAAATGGCACAGCTGTATCCAGAATACCAGTTTGAAAAACACAAAGGTTACGGCACCAAGCTGCACTATCAAATGTTAGCGCAGTATGGCGTATCCGAAATCCATAGAAAAAGCTTCTTAAAAACCCTGGATGCTAACATTCAGCGGATTCAGGAAGCAGAAAAGGAGACCACCGGTGAATAAAAAAGCACTTGGTGTGTTGGGCGAAGAAGTTGCCTCTTATTTTTTAGAGGACAAAGGGTATCACATCCTGAAACGGAACTTTTACTGCCGCTTTGGGGAAGTGGACCTGATTGCAGAGAAAGATGGCTTTCTCTGCTTTGTAGAAGTAAAGACCAGAGGAAACGGTGCTCTTGCCAGACCGGCAGAATGGGTTACCGCCGAAAAACAAAGGAAACTGGTCCAAACGGCAAAATACTACATCGCCGGGGGACGGGGACAAGACAAACAGCCCCGTTTTGACTGTATTGAAGTCTATGCTGACGAGCAGAACCTGCCATGTGGTTTAGTACTAATGAAAAATGCATTTTAAAGGAGAAGACCATGCTGTACACAAGTACCAGAGACAAGACTTTGAAAGTGGAAGCATCCGAAGCCATTACACGTGGCATTTCCGAAGAGGGCGGACTGTTTGTTCCCTGCGAAATTCCGCAGATTAGCCTGCAGTTCCTGCAGGATATGATTCCGCTTTCTTATATTGAACGCGCCAAGAAGGTGCTTTCTCTTTACTTGACGGATTTTACGGAGGAAGAAATTTCCTATTGTGTAGAAGGCGCTTATAAAGCCGGAAAGTTCAGCTCAGAGAAGGTAGCTCCGCTGGTGACTTTAGAAGACGGGGTAGAGGTTTTGGAATTGTTCCGTGGCCCGACCTGTGCTTTTAAGGACATGGCACTGCAACTGCTTCCGTATTTGCTGACCACTGCTTCCAGAAAGGCAGCTCCAGACAAGGAAATTGTCATTTTGGTAGCCACCTCCGGTGACACTGGTAAGGCCGCTTTGGAAGGCTTTAAAGACGTACCGAAGACCCGTATTCTGGTCTTTTATCCGGAAAATGGTGTTTCTCCTATGCAGAAGCTGCAGATGGCCACCCAGGAAGGAGACAACGTTGCCGTTTGCGCCATTAAAGGTAACTTTGATGATGCACAGACCGGCGTTAAGAAAATCTTTACAGATCCGGCCGTTGCCAAACGCCTGGCAGATGGTGGCATGATGTTCTCTTCCGCCAACTCCATTAACTGGGGCCGTCTGGTACCGCAGATTGTTTATTACTGCTCTGCTTACTGTGACCTGTTGGAAAAGGGCGTTGTAAAACCGGGAGAACCAATGAATGTAGTAGTTCCAACCGGTAACTTTGGTAATATCCTGGCCGCCTATTATGCCAAGCGCATGGGCGTTCCGGTTGGTAAGCTGATTTGTGCTTCCAATGCCAATAACGTCCTGACGGATTTCCTGACCACCGGCACCTATGATAAGAACCGTCCGTTCTACATGACCACCTCTCCATCCATGGATATCCTGATTTCCAGCAACCTGGAACGTCTTCTGTTCCATCTTACCGGAGACAATGATGCACAGATTCGGGACTGGATGCAGGAGCTGAACACCACCGGCAAATACACGGTTTCTCCGGCCATTGCCGCAGAAATCAAGTCTCTGTTTGCTGCCGGTTGCGCGGATGACAAGATGACTGCCGGTTCCATTAAGGCCGCCTTTGAAAAGGATCATTATCTGGCTGACACCCACACCGGGGTTGCCATTAACGTATATAAAGCATACCGTGACCAGACCGGAGACCAGACGCCGACCGTAATTGCGTCCACCGCTTCTCCGTATAAATTCCCGAAGAGCGTTCTGACCGCATTACTTGGCCAGGCTCCGGAAGTAGATGAATTTGACATGGCTGAAGAGCTGGCTAAGGCAACCGACACGCAGGCGCCGGCACAGCTGCTTGGCCTGAAGGACAAAGCGGTTCGCTTTACCACCGTTTGCGAAATTCCTGCCATGGAAGAGCAGGTTTACACCATGCTTGGTGTGTAAGCACAGTAAAAGCATAGAAGGAGGCTGTTATGTCCCTCTTTGCCCTGGGTGATCCCCACCTTGCCATCGGTCTGGATAAGCCCATGGATATTTTTCCGGGTTGGGAGCACCACACGGAACGGATTGAAGAAAACTGGAAACGACTCATTACTCCGGGCGATGTAGTGGTTCTCCCCGGAGACATCTCCTGGGCCATGAGCCTGGAAGATGCCAAGGCAGACTTCGCTTTCCTAGACCGCCTGCCAGGCACAAAGCTCATCAGTAAAGGCAATCATGATTATTGGTGGACCACCGTTACCAAAATGAACGCGTTCTTTGCAGAAAATGGATTTACCACGTTGCACATTCTGCACAACAACGCCTATGTGGTTGGTAATTATGCTATTTGTGCCACGCGGGGCTGGTTTTTTGACGATGATACGCCACATAGCGAAAAAGTGCTGAATCGCGAAGTGGGACGATTACAAACAGCCATTGCCGCTGCCAAAGAAACCGGAAAAGAACCGCTGGTGTTCCTCCATTATCCGCCCGTTACGCAACGGGAAGAATGCACTCCTATTATGGATGTGCTTCGGGAAAGCGGTGTCCGCAGAGTGTACTATGCGCACTTGCACGGAAACGTCATTCCGCATGCGTTTCAAGGGGAGCGGGACGGCATGATTTTTCGGCTTGTTTCCGCGGATGCCCTGCATTTTTGTCCGCTTCTTTTGGAATCGGATGGTTAAGAAAAAAGAGACAGAAAAAGCAGTAGAAAAATCAGAGAAAGTCTGATATAATGTCATAGCTTTAATAGTTAGTTGAGAGGAGACTCGTAACATGAGTTTGAAATCCACAGAAAAACTGGCCACCAACAGCTATAAGGTGGAAATCGAAGTAGACGGTGCCACCTTCCAGGCCGCCATTCAGAAAGTATTCAACAAACAGAAGAAGAACATTCAGGTTCCGGGCTTCCGTAAGGGCAAAGCTACCCTTGGTATGGTAGAACGTTATTACGGTGAAGGCGTATTCTGGAATGATGCTTTTGAAGAACTTTATCCGGATGCAGTAGAAGCTGCCATTAAAGAAGCTGAACTGGAAATTGTTGATTATCCGACAGATATTGATATTTCCGAAATCAACAAAGACGGTCTGACCTTCTCCGTTGTTTGCACTACTAAGCCGGAAGTTTCCGTAAAGGACTACAAGGGAATTGCTGTTACCAAGCCGTCCACGGAAGTAACTGATGAAGATGTAGATAAGGAAATCCAGACTCTGCTGGATCGCCAGGCCAGATTTGTGGAAGTAGACCGTGCCGCTGAAGACGGAGACATGGTTACTCTTGACTTTGAAGGGTTTACTGACGGTAAGCCGTTTGACGGCGGTAAAGCCGAAGGATATGAATTGCAGCTGGGCTCCGGCCAGTTTATCCCTGGCTTTGAAGAACAGATTGTCGGCAAGAAGGTAGACGAAGACTTTGATGTTAACGTTACTTTCCCGGAAGAATATGCTCCTGAACTGGCTGGCAAGGACGCCACCTTCAAGTGTGTACTGCATGCTGTTAAGGTAAAGGAACTGCCGGAACTGGATGATGAATTCGCCATGGACGTTTCCGAATATGATACCTTGGATGAACTGAAGAAGCACACCAAGGAAGACCTGACCAAGAAGAAGGAAGAAGACGCTGATAACGCTGTTTCCAACGGCGTTTATGAAGCACTTGCCGAACTGGTAGAAGGTGACATTCCGGAATGCATGTATGAACGTCAGATTGATGACTCCATTAATGAATTCTCTTATTCCATGCAGGCCCAGGGCATTGACCTGAAGACCTATCTTTCCTTCACCGGCGGAAGCGAAGAACAGCTTCGTGAAACCTTCCGCGATCAGGCGGAAAAGCAAGTAAAATGCCGCCTGGCTCTGGAAAAGATTGCCGACCTGGAAAAGGTAGAAGTTTCTGACGAAGATATTGACGCTAAATACGCTGAAATGTCTGCAGACTACGGTATGGAAGTAGATCAGATTAAGCAGTTTATTTCCGCAGAAGACGTTGCTGCTGACCTGAAAACCACCAAGGCACTGCAGATTGTAAAAGATGCTGCCAAGCTGGAAGAAGCCAAGCCGGAAAAGAAGAGCGCCGCAAAGAAAGCTGCTCCGAAAAAGTCCGAAAAGAAGGCTGACAAGGCAGAATCCGCAGATGCTGACCTTTCCGGTATGACCAAGGCACAGCTGCAGGAATATGCTGCTGAAAAGGGTATTGAAGTAAAAGCTTCCATGACCAAGGCTGCCATGATTGAAGCTATTGAAGCAGCAAAATAAGTAACCAAGAAACCAAATGGAGGGCGGCGGGTTTATACTCGCCGCTTTTTGTAATTAAGGAGGGATTTCCCATGCCATTGGTACCAAACATTATTGAAACTACCAGCCGTGGAGAACGTTCCATGGATATTTTTACCCGTTTGCTGGATGACCGCATTATTGTCCTTTCGGACGAAGTCAATTCCGCTACTGCCAGCATTGTAGTAGCTGAACTGCTTTACTTGGAAGGCCAGGATGCGGATAAAGATATCAGCTTTTACATTAACAGCCCGGGCGGATCCGTTTCCGACGGACTGGCCATTTATGACACCATGCAATATGTAAAGTGTGATGTATCTACTATTTGTGTCGGCCTTGCTGCCAGCATGGGCGCATTCCTGCTGTCTGCCGGCGCAAAAGGCAAGCGCTTTGCGTTGCCAAATGCCGAAATTATGATTCATCAGCCGCTCATCGGCGGTGACCGCGGTATTGGCGGTCAGTGCTCTGACGTTCAGATTGCTGCACAGAACATGCAACGCAACAAGGACAGACTGAACCGGATCCTGGCTGAAAATACCGGTAAGACGTTTGAAGAAGTAGAGCGGGATACGGATCGTAATAACTGGCTGACCGCAGAAGAAGCAATGAACTATGGCCTGATTGACCAGGTTATTCAAAACAGATAAATTCCACCGGAGGTGTTAGTGTTGCCTAAAGACAACAAATTTCGCTGCTCTTTTTGCGGCAAAACCCAGGATGAAGTACAAAAGCTGATTGCAGGACCCGGCGTCTATATTTGTGATGAATGCGTAGAACTCTGCAGTGACATGCTTTATGAAGAAATGATGCTTCCTCCTGCCAAAGGCCGGAAAAAAGCAGCAGAAAAAAAGCCCCTGCTGAAACCGGAAGAAATTAAGAAGGTTCTGGATGAATATGTCATTGGCCAGGACCGGGCCAAACGGACGCTGGCAGTAGCGGTCTATAACCACTACAAGCGTATTTTCTACAGCGGGAATACCGACGTAGAATTACAAAAATCCAACGTGCTGCTTTTGGGCCCGACCGGTGTTGGTAAAACCATGCTGGCACAGACCTTAGCCAAGACATTAGACGTGCCGTTTGCCATCGCCGATGCCACTACACTGACAGAAGCCGGTTACGTTGGAGAAGACGTAGAAAATATTTTGCTTCGTCTGATTCAGGCTGCCGACTTTGATGTGGAAAAAGCGGAAATGGGTATCATCTATGTGGATGAAATTGACAAGGTTTCCCGGAAATCCGAAAACCCGTCTATTACCCGCGACGTCAGTGGCGAAGGTGTACAGCAGGCTTTACTGAAAATTCTGGAAGGTACCGTTGCCAATGTTCCGCCACAGGGTGGACGGAAGCATCCGCAGCAGGAGTTCATTCAGATAGACACCTCTAATATTCTGTTCATTTGCGGTGGTGCCTTTGACGGCATTGACAAAATTGTCAGCAAACGCCAAAGCAAGGGCGGTGTCGGCTTTGGGGCTGAACTGAAGAATGCTAAGGGAATGGAACTTTCCGAAGCATATGCGGAGGTCATTCCGCAGGACCTGGTAAAATACGGCTTAATTCCGGAACTGGTAGGCCGTATTCCGGTTATTACCGCACTGGAAGATCTGGATCAGGATGCGCTGGTTCGCATTTTACGGGAACCGAAAAATGCCCTGACCAAGCAGTATCAGGCTCTGTTCCACATGGACAATGTAGAACTGGATTTTGAAGACTCCGCTCTGCAGGCCATGGCCAAAGAGACATTGGAAAAGAAAACCGGAGCCAGAGGACTGCGTAGCGTAATGGAAAACGTGTTGCAGCCCATTATGTATCAGTGTCCTTCCGATACAGGCATTGAAAAGGTAGTTATTACCGAAGACACCGTACTTAATCACACCGAACCATTACTGGTTCGTAAAAAAGAAAAACAAAGGAAGACAGTCAATGGATGATCTTGTTTATGCAATTCCAACCGTGGCACTGCGGGGATTAGTTGTGTTCCCCGGAATGGTGCTGCACTTTGATGTTGCAAGAACCAAATCCATTAAAGCCATAGAGACCGCAGTTACCACCGGACAACAGGTTTTCTTAACCTGCCAGAAGGATCCGGATGTAGATGATCCGGATGTAACCGATCTCTACCTGATGGGGATGCTGGCCGATATCCGCCAGGTTATCAACCTGCCGGACGGTCATAACCTCAGAGTCATTGTGGAAGGGGACCGACGGGCTGAAATCCGTCATCTTTCCCATGACGATTTTTTGGAAGCGGATCTTTGCGTTACAGAAATGCCGGAGGACCAAGATGCCTATGATGGATATCCGGCAGCCTTGGTGCAAAAGACCAGAGCACTTTTTGCACAATTCAATAAACTGAATGCTACTAACGCACCACCGGATGTGGTTCGCCGTGTGGAAACAGAAGATAAACCGGGCGTATTAGCCGACTATCTTGCCAGTGTACTGCCGCTGGAATACAAAGCCAAACAGCATATTCTGGCAGAGTATGACACCACCAAGCGGCTGGAACTGATGAATGATGCACTGTCGGAAGTCATTGCCGTGTTACAACTGCAGGAAGAAATTTCCAACAAAGTAGAAAAGAGCATGGATGACAACCAACGGGAGTATTATCTGCGGGAGCAGATGCGTGTTATTTCTGAAGAGCTGGACGGCAATGAAGAGCAAACAGAATTAGATGATTACCGCAACAAGATTAATGCGGTAAAGGCCTTCTCTGATCGGGATCGGAAGAAGCTGATGAAAGAAGTAGACCGCCTTGCCAAAATGGGCAATCAGGCAGCCGCAGAAACAGCAGTTATTCGTACTTATCTGGATACCGTTTTGGATCTTCCATGGGATACTGCAACCGAAGATTCCCTGGATTTAACAGAGGCACGCCGCATTCTGGATGAAGACCATTACGGCTTGGACAAAGTCAAAGACCGGATTATAGAGCTGCTGGCAGTTCGTAAGCTGGCCCCGGACATTACCGGACAGATTATCTGTCTGGCAGGCCCTCCGGGCGTCGGAAAAACCAGCATTGCGCAATCCCTGGCCCGCGCCATGGGGCGTAATTATGCACGGATTGCGCTGGGCGGCGTTCATGACGAAGCCGAAATCCGCGGTCATAGAAAAACCTACATTGGTTCCATGCCCGGCCGGATTATGGCGGCCATGAAGGATGCCGGTTCCAACAATCCACTGATTTTGTTGGATGAAATTGACAAAATGGCCTCCGACATGCGCGGAGACCCTGCCTCAGCCATGCTGGAGGTACTGGACGGGGAACAGAATAAGACCTTTGCGGATCACTATGTTGAAATTCCCTTTGATCTTTCCAAGGTTCTGTTTATTACCACTGCCAATGATAAAAGCCAAATTCCGGCACCACTTCTGGACCGTATGGAAGTCATTGACCTCTACAGTTACACCGAAGAGGAAAAATTCCATATCGCCAAGGAACATCTGGTGCCAAAGGCCATTCAAAAGCATGGTCTGACTAAAAAGCAGATGAAAATTACGGATGCAGCCCTGCATCATATTATCAGCCAGTACACCAGAGAAGCTGGTGTCCGTCTTTTGGAACGGAAGATTAATGATCTTTGCCGTAAGTGCTGCATGCGTGTAGTAGAAGATCCGGACTACCGGATGAATGTTAAAATTGCAGATTTGCAGGAGTTGTTGGGCAGTCCCAGATATAAGGAAACACACCCTGGCAAAGACCAGATAGGGGTTACCAACGGACTGGCTTGGACTTCTGTTGGCGGCGAACTGTTACAGGTAGAAGCTGCTGTTATGAAGGGCACCGGAGCAGTGCAATTAACTGGCTCGCTAGGGGATGTCATGAAAGAATCTGCCAAGGCTGCTGTCAGTTATCTGCGGACAAACGCAGACCGGCTGGGCGTCCAGGAAGATTTCTACAAAGAAAATGACATCCACATCCATGTGCCGGAAGGCGCTGTGCCGAAGGATGGTCCCTCCGCCGGTGTCACCATTGCCACCAGTTTGCTTTCCGCATTAACCGGAAAGCCGGTGGACAGCAAGGTGGCCATGACCGGAGAAATTTCCCTGACCGGCCGCGTTATGCCTATCGGCGGCCTACGGGAAAAAACCATGGCGGCCTATAAAGCCGGCATGAAAACCGTCATTATTCCTGTTGACAATGTGCCGGACCTGGAAGAGGTAGATCCAGAAGTAAAACAGCATCTGGAATTTCTTCCGGTCAGCGCACTGGATCAGGTTTGGAAGCGCGCCGTAAAAGGAGGCATTAACCCATGAGACTGGACAATGTAAGCTTTGAGGCCTCCTACGGAGTCTATGCCCAAATTCCTGCTTCTACCGTGCCGGAAATTGTCTTTTCCGGGCACTCTAATGTGGGAAAATCTTCCCTGATTAACAAGGTCCTAAACCGAAAGAATTTGGCCAGAGTTTCCGGACAACCCGGAAAAACCATTACTATCAACTTCTTTAAGGGGGATGGTTTTAAGCTGGTTGACCTGCCAGGCTACGGCTATGCCAAAGCCTCACAGGCGGAAAAGGACCGTTGGGGACAGATGATTGACGAATATCTCTCTGACGGACGCAACATCAAGCTGATTGTGCAGTTGATTGACATGCGTCATGCACCCACCAAAGATGACCTGCAAATGTTGGATTATCTGTTCCAGTGTAATGCACATTTTGTAGTTGCCCTGACCAAATGTGACAAGCTGAACAAGACAGACTTTCAGCGCTGCCTTGCTGAACGCACAGATGAAATTGCCGCATTCGGTCCTATGGGTATTATTCCGTTTTCTGCCACCAAAGGCACCGGTGCCGATACCATTCGCACCTATATGGAAAACGCTATTAAATAAGCTTCTGATCAGAAAAGCCGCCTGCCTTTCAAAGACAGACGGCTTTTGTCACAGATGTAGAAGAAATATGGTGTCATCAGGAAAGGCGATATTTCCGCCCGGGGTAAACATAATCATAGGTGCCAAAGCTGGAACTGATAAAGTTTAAAATATCAGAGAAGGCGGCAGTGGCTTCTGGCACAATGCCATGGTAAATGGCAAAGGCGTGCCACATTCCGTTTCCACGATGGATACCAACCGGTACCTTGTTTTTGCGCAGATTATCTACAATGGTTTCCGTGTCGGACCGTAGCATTTCCAAACAGCCAACCGTAAAGAACATGGGCGGAAAGTCGTGGTAATCGGCATATACCGGAGAAACGTAGGGGTCAGCACGGTCTGCCCCTTTGGTCCAGGAGTACAGATCAAAATCCAGTAGCTTCTGTTTGGCGTCTTCATTCAATGGGTGCTTTCGGTTCCCGAAAATGGCATCCTTTTGGTAGTTATACCGATAAGAGTCTCCGGCTGCCAACATGTCGGTCCAGGCGGAAATGCAGAATGCGCCGCGAGGTAGTGGCTTCCCATTGTCTCGTAGCTTTAACATCATTGCCAGTGTCAGATTACCACCGGCAGAGTCTCCACCGCAGAGAATGTTTTCTGCTTTCCAACCCAATACTTCCGTCATTTCTTCCCAAACATCCAAAGCCTGGTTTAATTGCGTTGGATAAACGTGTTCCGGAGCGGTGTCATAATCCACATACACTACGGTTGCACCACCGGCAGCCTGACTAAAGTATCTGGATTGATACCGGTAAATCCAGTTCTGCTTTCCAATGTAACCGCCCCCATGCAAATAATAGACAACATTGTCCGGATGGGTACCGCTTTTGGGCTCATAAATTTCGTATTTGGTGCCGTTTTTGGTTTTGCCGTTATGATGCTTGAATTCCCGGTTTGGTGTTTTCCAAAACAGAATGTTTAGCCCGGAAGAACCCGGAATGCCGGATTTTACCCGCTCCGGATTTAAATTGGCAGAGCGGTACAAAAAGGTGTGGACTAGTTTTCCCATGAGACTCATCATAATAGATTTCCTCCTTTCAAATGGATGGGCGGACTTCAGCGCTTTACAATACGAAAATAGGGTGCTAGAATAAGGGTGAATTGAAAACAAAACTTGAAACAGGGAGGTCTTCTTATGCAGAAGCAGCATAATTCGGATAATATCCGTTTTTTGTATGAGGCCATCTTATCATTAGAAACCCAGGAAGAATGTGACAAGTTCTTTACGGACCTGTGCACGGTCAATGAACTGCAATCCATTTCTCAGCGGGTAGTAGTAGCTAAAATGCTGAAGGAAAACCGGGTCTACAGTGATATTGCCACTGCTACCGGTGCTTCCACGGCCACCATTTCCCGGGTAAACCGCTCCTTAAGCTACGGGGAAGGCGGCTATGACATTGCTTTTGAAAGAATAGAGAAACAACATGACAAATAATTTAGTACGTATGATTTCAGCAGACGGACAGCTGACCTGTATGGCAACGGATTCCACCGAACTGGTACGGAAGGCGCATGCCATCCATGGTACAAGCAATGTCTGCTCTGCCGCCCTTGGCCGCCTTTTGACCGGCGCATCCCTGATGGGCGCCTCTTTAAAAGGGGAAGACAATTCTGTCACCTTACGGCTGAACGGCAATGGCCCTGCCGGTGCCGTTATTGCCGTCAGTGACTGGAAGGGGAACGTCCGCGGCTATATTGCTAACCCAGACGTGTCTCTGCCCAAAAATGACCTTGGAAAACTGGACGTAAAAGGCGCCGTCGGGACCGCCGGTACCTTGACGGTTATGAAGGACTTAGGATTAAAGGAACCCTATATTGGACAGGTTCCTATTGTGTCCGGTGAAATTGCAGAAGACTTAACCAATTACTTTGCTGTCAGTGAACAGATCCCGTCTGTTTGCGCTCTGGGCGTGCTGTGCGCCCCGGAAACGCAGGATATTATTACGGCGGGTGGATTCCTGATTCAACTGCTGCCAACGGCCACAGAGGACACCATAGACAAAATTGAAGCAGGTCTGCAAAGCCTGAAGCCGGTTACCACTATGCTGGTGGAGGGAATGAGCCCGGAAGAAATCTGCCGCGCGGCCCTGCCAGAGTTCCCGCTGGAAGTGTTGGATACCCAGTCCACAGACTACCGTTGTAACTGCTCTAAAGAGCGGGTAACTACTGCTTTAATTTCCCTTGGAAAAAAGGACTTGGAGGAAATGGCGCAGGACGAAGACACAGAAGTAACCTGTCATTTCTGTAATAGAAAATACCATTTTAACAAAGCAGAAATAAAGCAAATTTTGGCGGAAGCAACCAAGTAAAAAGCACGTACCTACGTCAATTTTAGTTTTGCAAAAAAAGTCTGAAAAAATCTGATTTTTTTGTTGACAGAAAAGGCGATGTAGTGTATATTATAAGACGTCGCCGATACAGACCGGCGGCGGTCTGATGTGGGAGTTTAGCTCAGCTGGGAGAGCATCTGCCTTACAAGCAGAGGGTCACAGGTTCGAGCCCTGTAACTCCCACCATCTTTTTCATAAGTACATATGGCCCGGTAGTTCAGTTGGTTAGAACGCTAGCCTGTCACGCTAGAGGTCGACGGTTCGAGCCCGTTTCGGGTCGCCATTTTGTGCTTCTGTAGCTCAGTTGGTAGAGCAGAGGACTGAAAATCCTCGTGTCGTTGGTTCGATTCCGACCGGAAGCACCATCATTTGCGGATTTAGCTCATCTGGTAGAGCGCCACCTTGCCAAGGTGGAGGTAGCGGGTTCGAGCCCCGTAATCCGCTCCATTTTTTATCTGGCACCATAGCCAAGTGGTAAGGCAGAGGTCTGCAAAACCTTGATGCCCCAGTTCAAATCTGGGTGGTGCCTCCACTAAAAACCAGCACCGGTTGTGCTGGTTTTTTTTACAAAAAAGCACAGTTACACCAACAGTATAACATAATCCGCTACTATAAACAGCTGTCAGTTTCTGATGGCTGTTCTTTTTTGTTTGTAGGCAAAAAAGGAAGCCCTGCAGTAATGCAGGACTTCCTTCTGATAAAACAACTTAGCCAATGACAATTTCAAGGGAAACCATTAGCTCAATCTTGATTAGAGCATCTGTGTCTTCTTCCATTTCTGCAACGGTTTCCTGAACCGTAGAATCCCAGTCTTCCTGAAGGACGTCTAAGATTTCTTCTGCCATTTGCTGGTGACCTTCTTCTGTTGGGTGAGACATTTTAACCAACAGGTATTTGTAGTTTTCGTCGGATGGAGACATGTCAGTATCCAGTGCGGAAAGACCGTAGTAGTCAATGCTGTTGCACTTGGCAAACAGGCAACCTTTTTCTTCGGCCAGCTTTTGATCAAAGGAATTCATGCGGGCCGCATAGAGTTCAGAATAATCCCAAATTTTAACGGGTCTAGAACCGGTGGCACTGGCCGGGTTGGCAACACCGACAATTAAAAGCTTGGCATCCGGATTCAGCTTTTGAATTTCATCAATGACCTGTGGCATATATTCCTTGTAGGTGGTAAAGCCGTTTTCCAGAGCATCAAAGTAAATGGCTAAGACATTGGAAAGCAGGCCATATACTTCAGCAAGCTTTAACAGGGTATCAAAGGCTTCTTCCAGGTTTTCCAAGCCTTGTAATTTTTGGTTTAAAGAGCCGGCAGCTTTGAGCAGATATTCATATTTGACTACGGTTTCTGTCAGCGCATTGGCATAAACATCATTGCATCCAACCTGAAGGGTAATCAGATCTGCAGACTGGATGGATTTTCTGTAATGCTCTTTTACAGACGGCTGGATAATACGCAGACCGTTTTCATCTACAGCCCATTCACCGTTCTTGTCTTTTACATAAAGCTCTTCATCCGGTATGGAATACAAAGCAGACAGACAATATTCACTTAACCCTTGTAACAGGCCGGTGTCATCTTCCAGGGTGAAGTCATCCTGCAAAACACGAAGCATTTCGGTTGTCCGCCAGCCGCAGTGGGCAATAGGAATCGTGTTTTTAGCATGTACTCCCTGGGAAACCAAATCAGCATAGGTTCCTTCTACTACACGATCATCATCTACCTTGCCAATTTCTCCGCCCCAGTAATTATCGGTTGCATATCCGGCGGCAATGCTGTCTCCCATAATGGTGTAGTTGTCATAATGCATGCTTTCCGGATTTGCTGCTTTGGCATACGCTGCCACGGCAAACACACTGGTAAACAAACTTAGGGCCAAGGTAACGGCAAGTAGTTTATACAGAGCTTTCTTCATAAATACATTCCTCCTCACTTCTTATTAAAGAGGAAAAAAGCGAACAAATCAAGGAGAAATACAGAACAACTAAAAAATCCCCCGAGGAGGTACGGAAAAAGTTCCGCCCTGACCCGGGGGGATGTGCCGTTAACAACGGCAGAAAACTCAGTTAATCAGATTCTTTAAGGAACGAAGCAGGGTGTTTACCGGCTTCTTTACCAAAACATTAGGGGCTTCCTTTAGTGCAACCTGAGTGCCGGTTGAACCGTGCTCAATGGCGTAAATAACGGCCTCATAAAGCTCCTGACAGCCCTGCCGGTTGGGGTGGCTGAAGAACGTGTTGCCAATGGAGGCTCGGACACCAATGGCGGCAACGGCCTTCATATCATCTGTGGCAAGCAGCTTTTGAATGGCGGCCTGACACTGTTCTTCGGTATAGGTTCCACCGGCAAGATAGGTGTCGGTTACCTGATTCATGACATCATAAATGCCGCTTACCAAAGCATCTTCCTGCTTGGAAATGTCACCACTGCTGAGAACGTCATCTACCGGAACCGGATTGGTGGAAAGGCCGGCCTGGAAGAGCGTAGTCATGGCGTCGTATTCCGCAGTCATAACTTTTTCGTAGAAATCCGGACAGTTCTTTTCACATAGGGAAACGAACTGCGGCAGGTGTTTTTTGAATTCTGTGTCGTTGACGGTCCAGGTGGCCGGGCAATAGTCTTTGGCAACACAGATTCTGGCAGCCACACGGAACTTCAGGTAAAGCGGTAGGGAGGTGTCATAGACATCATAGCAATCCTTCATATCCTGGGTAATAGTAGACGGGTCCCCATTGTAATCCGCTAATTGATCCATAAAGCAGGTAACTCGCCCGTTTTGGATGGCATCGGCATACAGGTACTCATTTTTGTATGGCGAAGCCAGAGAGGTATAGGAGTTGGCCATGTTGACTGCAATTCCCATAATGTCACCCAGTGGAATAGGAATTCCTTTGTAGCTGACATCCAGGCTGTCCATAATATTCTGGACATTCAGAACCACAATGGTGGCGTCCGGATTCAGCTGGCGGATAATCTTCATGGTGGCATCAAAGTTGACGCAGTAGCCAAGCAATGCATAGGCAATGGTATCCAGTAAATCGTCCAGTGTGTCCAGATCTTCCTGCTTTACCAGGCCAAGGGAGAGGGACGTAACACCCTTTTCCAGCTCGGCTCTGATTTTGTAGAACCGGGAAGCGTATTCGGAGCCGATGACATAGGAAAGATCATTGCCGTAATCTCCGCTGAGCAGGCGGTTGGTCAGATAAACGCCAAAGTTGTTCAGGCCCATATCATAGGTAATCAGATCTGCTTCTGCAATGCTCTTCTTATAGTCTTTGCGCAGGTCATCCAGGCTGTTGTACCACCAGGTGGATGGCTTGTCTTCTGCATAAAAACGCCAGCGCATATATTCGTCTGTAGTAAAGCTTTCGTCCAACAGGAAGCGGAGTTCTTCTACCCGCATGGCACTTTGGGCCAGCTGAGCGTGGTCTACCGTGTATCCTTTGTTTCGGTAATAATCAGCTACCAGAGCAGGATAGGAATAGGGAACCACAGTCCGGTATCCGGAAATACCCGGCGTACCATCTTCCGGCTTTAGAACCGGATTGGCGTAAAGGTCTTCCGTCAGGTAGCCGTGCAAGGCGTATCCATTGGTATTAGAAGCACCTAAGGTAACATAATGAAATGTCTGATCCGTCTTTGCATTGGTAGCAAAAGCAGGAATACAAAGTGCAGACAGAAGACAGACGGCCAGCAAAAGAGAAGTTAGTTTTTTCATATGGCATCCCTCCTTATCCAATCAGGGAAGACAGGGAAACCAGAATTTGCGTGTCAGTTACCTCTTTGGACTGCTCTTTTATGTCAGCCACTGTTGCGGCAACCTCTGTGTCCCAGTCGTCCTGCAAAACACCCAGAATTTCTTCTGCCATCTGTTGATGCCCAGTTTCGGTCGGATGCATCATTTTGACGGCGGAATATTTAATGTCTTCATCAAATGGAATCAGCTTGTCTGTATCCAATGCGGCGATGCCGTAGTAATCAATGGTGTCACACTTGGCAAAGAGGCAGTCGTTGGATTTGCAGAAGGAACTGGTCCAACCATTAATACGTGCGGCATACAGTTCGGAATAATCCCAAATCTTCAATGGCAGGTCGCCGGTAATGCTGGTGGGGTTAGCCACACCGACAATCAAAATTTTGGCGTCTGGATTCAGCTTCCGGATTTCTTCCAGAACCATAGGCATGTTCTTTTTGTAAGTGGCAAATCCGTTTTCTAATTCCTTGAAGTAGTCTGCCAGTACCATGGAGAATTGACCGGAAACCTTAGCTACTTCCAACAAAACAGAAAAAGCGTGTTCCAAATCTTCCTGACCTTCAATTTTTAGGTCAAACAGGCCGGTCTTCTCCAGAATTTGCTCATATTTGTTGTACGTGGTGGATAGCGCTGTGGAATAAATATCATTGCTGCCGAATTGAATGGTAATCAGATCGGCGGAGCGGACGCTGTCTTTGATGTGCTTCTTGATGGATGGCTGAATTAAGTACATATGATTTTCATCTTGTGCCCATTCACCATTGTCATCCCGATAATAAAATTGCTCCTTGGGAAGCATGGTCAGTGCGCGAAGGTAGAAATCACTCATGTCCTGCAGAATCCGCGTATCATCCACCAGCGTGTAATCCTCTTTCAGAACCCGCAAAATTTCTGTGGTTCTCCATCCGCTGTGGGCAACGGAAATCGTACTGCCCGCCTTGATCCCCTGTGATACCAGATCCGCATACGTGCCTTCCACAATGCGCTCATCCTGGATCTTTTCTTGTTCTCCTCCAAAATAATTGTCTGTGCCATACCCGGAAGCAATACTGTCGCCCATAACCGTGTAATTCTGATAGTGCATGCTTTCTGCTTCCACCGCATTGGCGGCCACAGTGGCAACACTACCGAACATACTAAGGCTGAGCGTTAGCCCGAGCAGTTTACGTAACGTTTTTTGCATAAAGCATTCCTCCTCATACTTATTAAAGAATTGTATTCTGAAAAAAATCTTAAAAACAATGCACAAGTAGTAATTTTTTTAGAAATAATCAATAAATTACAACGGGACTCTCCAAAATTTTTGCCGGATTCCGCCGGGCGATTCAGCCTGTTTTCAGCTTTACTAGCACCCGCATTTACGGTAGAATAAACTGAATGATTTACAGGTAGAAGTCTGCATGGTTCTCCATGTGGCGGAAAGAGGTTTTTATGGAACCAAAGTTTTCTAAAATTTTGCTGAAGCTGTCCGGTGAAGTGCTGGCAGGTGAACAGGGACATGGCTTTGATTTTACTGTCATTGAGCCAATTGCCGACGCCGTCAAGGAAATTACCGACATGGGTGTAAAGGTCGGTATTGTTATTGGCGGAGGCAATTTCTGGCGCGGCCGCTCTAGTGGAAGCATGGACCGGGTGGCAGCCGATTCCATCGGCATGCTGGGTACGGTTATGAACTCCATTTGTTTTGCTGACACGCTGATCCAGAAAGGGGTTCCGGCCAAGGTGTATTCCGCTGTAGCCATGGAGCCCATTGCAGAATTGTTTGATACCGTAAAGGTACGGGATTCCCTGGCTGCCGGAACGGTAACCATTTTCGGGGCCGGAACCGGCCACCCGTTCTTTTCCACTGACACGGCAGGCGCCCTGCGTGCCGCACAGATGGAAGCCGAAGTCATTTTCAAGGCTACCAACGTGGACGGTGTTTATGACAAGGATCCGAATAAGTATGCGGACGCGGTTAAATTTGATACCCTGACGCAGACGGACCTGTTAAACAAAGGACTTTCCGTTATGGATGCTGCAGCGGCATCCATCTGCCGGGACAACGGCATCAATATCTTAGTTTTCAACCTGAATGACCCGAAGAATATTGTGCGTGCCGTCAGCGGAGAGCCAATCGGAACCTTGGTTTCGTCAAAATAAGTAAAAATATATAAGTATATAAGAGGTGACTTTTATGGGAAATTATGAAGCAACTGAAAGCAGAATGCAGAAAGCCATTGCCCGACTGGAAGAAGATTATGCAGAAATCCGTGCCGGTCGTGCCAATCCGAATGTACTGGACAGAGTAACCGTAGACTATTACGGAACCCCGACTCCGGTAAACCAGTTGGCTTCCGTCTCCGTTGCTGAAGCCAGAATTCTGGTTATTACGCCGTGGGATAAGTCTTTACTGAAGGCAATTGAAAAAGCCATCCAGACCTCCGATATCGGAATTAACCCGCAGAATGACGGTAACGTTATCCGCTTAACCTTCCCGACCTTGGACGGAGATCGCCGTAAGGAACTGGCCAAGGGTATTGCCAAGCGCGCAGAGGAAGCCAAAGTGGCTATCCGCAACGTGCGCCGTGACGCCATGGATGACCTGAAAAAGCAACTGAAGGCCAAGGAAATTACCGAAGACGATCTGAAAGATGAAGAAGGTAAGGTACAGAAGCTGACTGACAAGTACGGCAAGCAGATTGACGAAATTGCCGAAGCCAAAGAAAAGGAAATTATGACGGTATGAAAACACGTGTTCTTTCCGGCATCTTAATTGCCATTATTCTGATTGGCGTTTGGGTTGGTATGTATACGCCGGTAGTAGACGTTGTTATGGCTCTGCTGGCGGCCGGCGCCTGTTATGAAATTACAAAGGTGGCAGGGGTAAAAAGCCTGCCGCTGCGCATTGTATCCATTGTCTTTTCCTGTGCTCTGCCGCTTGGCCTGGTGTACATGAGCAAGTTTCCCATCAGTATTCTTTGCATCATTTATGTGCTGGCACTGGTGGTTATGACTGTCATTGATTTTGAACATATTCCGTTCCAGGATCTGGCGGTTACCATTTACGCTTCCTTTATTGTGCCAATCGGCTTTGCCACCATTCCGCTGATTTCGGATTTTTACAAGGTGTATCCGGAAATTGATAAACACGAAAACGCCTTCCTGCTGTGGATGGGCGTAGCCACGGCGCTGTTTACGGATGTTTTTGCGTACTTTGTCGGCTCCAAATTTGGTAAGCACAAGATGACACCGGTGTTAAGCCCGAAAAAATCCTGGGAAGGTGCCGTTGGCGGCGTGGTTTGCAACGTGGCCTTTATGTGCTTAACCAGAGCTGCTTTTGCGCACTGGTTTGCTTTAAAGCCGATGTTTATGGGTTGGGGTATGTTCATCCTGATTATCATTGCCCTTTCCATTCTTTCCATGTTCGGCGATTTAATGGCTTCCCTTATCAAACGCAACTACGGTGTAAAAGACTACTCTAACCTGATTCCGGGTCACGGCGGTATTATGGACCGCTTTGACTCTGTTCTGGTGGTTGCTCCTACCTTGTATGTGGCAGTAGTTCTTTACATGCTGTAAGTAAAGGAACTTATCGTATTATGACAGAATCTTTATCCCTTCTTGGGTCTACCGGCTCTGTGGGAACACAGACGCTGGCGGTTTGCCGGGCACGGAACCTGCCGGTAGCCGCGCTGACGGCAAACCGCAACACGGATTTGCTGGAACAGCAGATCCGGGAATTCCACCCGGCAAAAGCGGCTTTATTGGATGAAACCGCTGCTGCCGATTTAAAGCTCCGTATTGCAGATACGGACACCCGGGTGCTGTCCGGCATCTCCGGTGTCTGTGAATGCGCTGCGGACACGGAAGCAGACACGGTATTCAATGCCATTGTCGGCATTGCCGGTCTGGTTCCGACGCTGGATGCCATTCATGCGGACAAAAAAATTGCCCTGGCCAACAAGGAAAGCCTGGTGGCCGGCGGGCAATTGGTTATGGATGCCGCACAGCAGCGGGGTGTGCCGCTTTTGCCGGTAGACTCCGAACACTCTGCCATTTGGCAATGCCTGCAGGCTGCGCCAAAGCAGGACCGTGCACTGAAGAAAATTTTGCTGACCGCCAGTGGCGGCCCGTTTTTTGGAAAGACGCGTGCGGAACTGGAACACGTTACCGTGCAGCAGGCCCTGCAGCATCCCAACTGGAGCATGGGTGCAAAAATTACCATTGACTCTGCTACTCTAATGAACAAGGGACTGGAAATTATTGAAGCCTGCTGGCTTTTTGGTGTCCGGGAAGATCAGATAGAGGTACTGGTGCATCGGGAAAGCATTTTGCACAGTGCCATTCAGTTTGAAGACAATGCCGTTATTGGACAGTTGGGTGTGCCGGACATGGCCATCCCCATTCAATACGCTTTAACCTATCCGGAACGCCTGCCAAGTCCGGCAGCAGAACTGGATTTGACAGAACTGGCTACCTTGCATTTTGCAAAACCGGATATGGAAACCTTTGACTGTCTTGCCATTTGCCGGGAAGCCATTCGCCGCGGCGGATTGTATCCGACAGCGGCCAATTCCGCCAATGAACAGGCCAATAGTCTGTTCCGCGCTGGCCGCATTTCCTTCCTGGAAATTGGAGAATTGGTAGCGGAAGCTATGGATGCCTGCCATTCGCAGGAAACATTTACCTTATCCGATGTTCTGGCCGCAGACCGGGAAGCCCGGGAAACGGTAAATGACAGAGCCGGATGGAGACCGGAAGAGGTATTTTAACTATGACCACAGTCATTGGTATCATTGTTGCCATTTTATGCTTCGGCTTCCTGATCCTGACCCATGAACTGGGTCACTTTCTGCTTGCGCGTATATTTGATGTCAAAGTCAACGAGTTCTCCATTGGAATGGGCCCCAGACTGTTTGGCATTCACGGGAAAGAGACAGATTATAACCTGCGTCTGTTCCCGGTTGGCGGCTATTGTGCCATGGAAGGGGAGTCCGAAGACTCGGATGATTCCCGCTCCTTTAACGCCAAAGAACCGTGGAAACGGGCCCTGATTATTCTGGCCGGTGCCACGGTCAATTTGTTGACCGGCTTTTTAGTCATGGTCATTTTGGTCAGCACCTTCAGCAAAATCGGAACTACAACCATTTCTTCTTTTGCAGAGGATGCACCATCAGAGTCCCAGGGACTACAGATTGGGGACAAAGTGATTGGCGTAAACGGACACAAAATCTTAACCAGTATGGACTTGGCCTATTTTCTGGCTAAAGACCCGGATGGCGTCATTGATTTTGTAGTAGAAAGAGATGGGGAAACCGTCTCTGTAGATCGCGTTAAATTTGCCATGTCAGAGGACGAAGATGGCAACAAGTCATTACAATATGACTTTACGGTAAAAGGGGTAAAGCCCAGCTTTACCACCGTCCCCAAATATGCGTTCTTAAATTCGTTAAGTATTTTCCGTATGGTTTGGGACAGCTTATTTGACTTGGCACGGGGCAAATATCAGATTTCGGATTTGTCCGGGCCGGTTGGAACGGTTTCTGTTATTGCACAAACCACCACTTCTGCCGTCAAGAGCACAGACTACAGTTCGTTACTGTATCTGCTGGCCTTGCTGGCTATCAACCTTGGTGTCTTCAATTTACTTCCGTTTCCGGGACTGGATGGCGGACGGTTTTGGCTGATTGCTTTTGAAGCAGTTACCGGAAAAAAGCCACCAAAGACATTGGAAGCAGCCTTGAATTTTATTGGCATTGCGGCTTTGCTTGGACTTATGCTGGTGGTAACTGCTTCCGACATTAAAAAATTCTTTTAGAAGGAGCGTCTTTCATGAGCAGAGCAGTACAGGTTGGAACACTACAAATCGGCGGTGGGGCCCCGGTTGTGGTGCAATCCATGCTGAATGCGCCACAGGGGGACATTCCTTCCAATCTTAGCCAGGCAAAGCGGCTGGAAGAAGCCGGTTGTCAGTTAATCCGGCTTTCCGTTTCCGGACTGCAGGATATTGACACCGTTAAGGCACTGAAACAGGAAATTAAGGTGCCCCTGGTGGCAGACATTCAGCACAACCACAACCTGGCCCTGCTGGCCATAGACGCCGGCATAGATAAAATACGAATTAATCCAAGGTACATTGGCACCCGGTCGCAATTGGCCGAAGTAGTGGAAAAGTGCAAACAGCATAAGATTCCTATCCGTGTGGGTGTCAATTCCGGATCCTTGGAACCGGAATTGCTGGAAAAGTACGGCGGTGCCACGGCGGAAGCCCTGGCGGAATCTGCTTTACAATGTGCCGCTTTTCTGGAAGAATTTGACTTTCATGACATCATCCTGTCTCCGAAGTCCTCGGACATACGAACCTTAATTCAGGCCTGCCGCATTGTGGCGGAACGCTCTGATTGCCCGTTGCACTTAGGGCTGACCGAAGCCGGCACCGCCGGACAGGGTAGTGTCAAGTCGGCCATTGCCATCGGGTCTTTGCTGGCGGATGGTATTGGTGATACCATCCGTGTTTCATTAACGGATGATCCTGTGGCAGAAGTCAAAGCGGCAAAAGATATTTTGCGGGCGCTGGATCTTCTGCCGGATACGCCGCAGTTTATTTCCTGTCCTACCTGTGGCCGTACACAAATTGACCTGATTGGTCTGGCTACAGCGGTGGAAGAAGAGCTGAAACAGCTGAATAAAAAAATAACGGTGGCAGTCATGGGCTGTCCCATCAACGGCCCCGGAGAGGCCGCACAGGCCGATATCGGCATTGCCGGCGGAAACGGCGTCGGTATTATTTTTAAAAAGGGAAAAGTGCTGAAGAAGGTTCCGGAGGAGGAACTTCTGACAGCACTGTTAGAAGAAATAGAGAGGTTATAAAGTTGTCAGAACGTAGTGTTGCAGAACTGTTTTCTTTTCCGGATGCAGACTTGCTTTCTCCTATCCTGAAAGCGGCTAAGGTAGAACAAATTAAATTATATAAAGCATCCCGTACCCTGGAACTGTCCCTGTTGGCGGACCAGCCGGTGGAAAAGGAGCAACAGATTCTTTTTCAGACGCAACTGACAAATCAACTGTGTCTGGATCAGGTAGTGTTGCACGTCCGTGTTGCAGAATCCGGATTTCAGCTGTCTGCCATGCCGCAGGTTTTGGAAACGTTGAAAAAGGAAGTACCGGCTACCAACGGCTTTTTAACCGGAAGTGGATTTTCCCTGGAACAGAAGGAATTAAGAATTCATCTGACCCATGGTGGAGCAGATATTTTAAAGAGCATTGGCGCTGACACCGCCATTACCAAAATTATTGCCCGGGATTACGGCGAGCAGCTGCAGGTTATCTTTGACGGCGTTACAGAAATTTCAGCAGAAGAAGACTCCTTCAAGGAATTGCAGAAGCAGGGTGAAGCACAGGCCAAGGAGGAATTCCACGAAGAAAAGAAACCCAAAGAACATAAGATCATAGACGGTATTCCGCTGTATCTGGAAACGGCAAAAATCATTTACGGAACAGCCGTAAAGAAATTGCCGAAACCCATTAAAGACGTACAGGCGGATGACGGCCAGGTAGTGGTCTGGGGTGACGTTTTTGACCTGGACATCAGAGAAACCAGAGACGGCCGCAGCCGGATTATTACCTTTAATATTAAGGATGACACCGGTGCCTATCCGGTGAAGCTGTTCCAACGTGCGGACGTTGTGAAAGGCCTATTACAACAGCTGAAAAATGGCATGACCCTCATCATTCGCGGGGATGTCATGTATGATAAATATAAAAGTGAAAACGTATTGGACGCGCAGCACATTGCCAAGGTAGAAAAAATCAATCGCCAGGACAATTACGACGGAGAAAAGCGCGTAGAGTTGCATTTGCATAGCAACATGTCCATGATGGACGCCATGACAGATGCTGGGGAACTGGTCAAACGGGCCGCTTCCTGGGGCCATCGGGCGGTTGCCATTACGGACCACGGTGTGTTGCAAGGGTATCCTGCTGCATTCGGTGCGGCAGAAGCCACCGGTATCAAAGTTATTTATGGCGTAGAAGGTTATGTCTATGATGACCTGAAAACCGGCGAAACTGACTGGGAAAAAATCCAGACCAAACTGAAAAACAAGGAAGACCGGTATTACCACATTATTATTCTGGTAACCAACAATGTCGGCCTGAAAAACTTGTACGGGCTGGTGTCCCGTGCGCATACAGAGCATTTTTACCGGAAACCAGTCACCTTGAAATCCGACCTGGCAGTTAACCGGGAAGGCCTGCTGATTGGTACGGCCTGCGAAGCCGGTGAACTGTTTACGGCGGTTCGCACCGGAGAACCGGAAGAACGGCTGGCAGAAATTGCCGACTTTTATGACTACATGGAAATTCAGCCGGACGGCAACAACGGATTCCTGCTGCGTCCTTACTATGTTAAGGATAAGGCCAGCAAGGAAATGAAAATGATGCCGCCGCGCCTTAGCTCGGAAGAGGACCTGCACGCCATCAACCGCAAAATTATGCAATTGGCTGACGAACGCGGCAAGCTGACCGTTGCCACCGGAGACGTGCACTTTATGGATCCGCAGGACGCCCAGTATCGCGCCATTATCATGGCCGGACAAGGCTTTACGGATGCAGACCGGCAGCCACCGCTGTACCTGAAAACCACGGAAGAAATGCTGCAGGATTTCTCTTATCTGGGGGAAGAACTGGCCAGAAAGGTTGTTATTACCAACCCGAACCTGATTGCAGATCAGGTAGAACGGATACGTCCGGTGCCCAACGGCAGCTTCCCGCCGTCTATTGACGGAGCGGAAGAACAGTTGCAGGACCTGTGCTGGAACAAGGCCAAGGAACTCTATGGCGATCCAGTTCCTGAATATGTTTCCAAGCGTCTGGAAAAAGAATTAAACTCTATTATTAAAAACGGCTTTGCCGTTTTGTACATGATTGCGCAGAAGCTGGTAGCTAACTCGGAAGAGCACGGCTATTATGTCGGCTCCCGTGGATCGGTCGGTTCCTCCTTCGTTGCGCACGCTTCCGGTATTTCGGAAGTAAACCCGTTGGCGCCGCATTACCGCTGCACCAATCCGGCCTGTAAACATACGGAATTCTTCTTGCACGGAGAAGTGGGTTCCGGTTATGACCTGCCTCCGAAAAATTGTCCGGAATGCGGCACCCCAATGTGGCGGGACGGTCATGATATTCCCTTTGAAACCTTTCTTGGCTTTAAAGGGGACAAGAGCCCTGATATTGACCTGAACTTCTCCGGGGAATATCAGAACCAGGCCCACCACTACACCATAGAGCTGTTCGGCGAAGACCACGTGTTCAAGGCAGGAACCGTTGCCACGGTAGCCGACAAAACCGCTTATGGATATGTAGTAAAATACCTGGAAGAAAAGCAGATTACCGCCAACAGTGCGGAAATTTCCAGACTGGTAAAGGGCTGTACCGGCGTAAAACGAACCACCGGTCAGCATCCGGGCGGCATGGTTGTTGTGCCAAACAGTTATGACGTAACGGACTTTACCGCAGTGCAATATCCGTCAGATGACCCGGATAAGGGCATGAAAACTACACACTTTGACTTCCACTTCCTGCACGACACCATCCTGAAGCTGGATAACCTGGGACACGATGTTCCTACCATGTATAAATATCTGGAAGACATGACCGGTCTTTCTGTTATGGACGTAGATATCTGTGACCCGGAAATTTACAAACTGTTTACCAGCCCGGAACCACTGGGCATTACAGCAGAAGACATTGACTGTGAAACCGGCACCTTAAGTATTCCGGAAATGGGTACGCCGTTTGTACGGGGTATGCTGATTGAATCTAAGCCAAAGAACTTCTCTGATTTGTTGCAGATTTCCGGTCTGTCCCATGGTACCGATGTTTGGCTAGGCAACGCACAGGAGCTGATTAAGGACGGTACCTGTACCATTTCCGAAGTTATCGGTACTCGTGACTCCATTATGGTTGACCTGATGCACTATGGTCTGGAACCGGATATGGCCTTCAAAATTATGGAAATTACCCGTAAGGGTAAGGCCACCAAGCTGTTAACGGAAGAACACATCAACGCCATGAAGGAACACAACGTTCCGCAGTGGTACGTGGATTCCTGCTTTAAGATTAAATACATGTTCCCGAAAGCCCACGCGGCCGCGTATGTCAGCGCCGCCCTGCGGCTGGCCTGGTTTAAAATTTACAAACCGGTGGAATATTATGCTACGTTCTTAACAGTGCGCGGAGAAGATCTGGATGCCCAGGCCATCCTGGCGGGCAAGGATTACGTACGCGGCCGAATGCAGGAAATCAAGGCCTTGGGCCGGGACGCCAGCGCCACTCTGCAAAACGAATTTACCGGTTTGCAGGTAGTGCAGGAGATGCTGGCCCGCGGCATAGAATTCCTGCCAATCAGTCTTTATCAGTCAAAAGCTACCACTTTTACTATAGAATGTGGTAAAATACGATTGGCTTTCTCCAGTATTAAAGGATTGGGGATTAGTGCGGCACGTGCGCTGGAAGCTGCCAAAGACGACGGAGAAGGGGAATACCTTTCCGTAGAAGACATTACCAGAAGAGCCGGAGTCTCCTCTGCAGTTATTGAATCTCTTCGGAGCCTTGGCGCACTGGAAGGCCTACCAGAATCCAGCCAGATGTCGTTATTTGGATTTTAAACAATCCATATTTATAGAAAATGAAAGTGAAAGGAGCGGGGGACAATGAAACCATCTACTATCATTGCCATGATTTTAAGTTTTAGTGTCTTCTGTGCCGGTGCCACCTTAATGGTGCACAATCACTTGCAGGATCTGAATTCGGAAACTCGGCCCCATACGTTATATGAATATGACCTTGGGTCAAAGCCGACTTCCTTACAAACCACTTCAGACACTTCTTCTGAAACAGAAGCTTCCTCTGAAACGGAATCTCCTTCCGAAATACAAAGTTGGATTAGTACCCACATTCTTCATCGTACTACCAAAAGACAGGTGCCAGTTCCAGCACCTACAGAAATTGTTGTCATATCAGATGCTGTTATTTCAAGCACAACAGCATCTTCGGAAGAAAGCACCACTGCAAGCACAAACTCAAGCACAACCACCACAACAACTACAACAACGACTACCACCACAACTACGTCAAGTACCACTTCAAGTACTACTTCCAGTACAACCAGTTCCACAACGGAAAGTACCACCGAATCGCAGACAAAACCGGATCCGGAAGTGCCGAAGTATTACTATCTGATTGAAGAAGATGCCAAGATTTTCCATTGGATTGGCATAACCAATCGGTACGAAGGCGGACGTGTCCCAGACGGATACACCGTTTATTATGGCACGTACGGAGAACTGGTGGAAAAGGGATATACCCCATGTCCGGATTGCTTCCTGTAAGCAATTGAACCGCCGAATGGAATGGGTTATAATAAAGCAAAATTCAGTCTGTAGGAGGACCGCAATATGGAATACGAAAACAACACTGTTACCGAAGTAAAAGAAGAAGAATCCCTGGTTGAACTGGTAAAAGAAAAACTGATTGCTCTTGGCAAGGACAAGCTCCTTCCTATGGTTGTTTCTTTTGCAAAGGATCAGCTTCTTCCAACCGTTCTGGAAAGCCTGAAGGACATTGCCGTAAATGACATTGTTCCGTTTGTAGCAGATAAGCTTTCCGGCATCTTCAGCAAGAAAGAAGACTAATTGCCTGTTGTAGCAAGTACCAAAAGCAATAGCAATTAACCAGAAACAATAACAAAAGCCCTCACTGCTGTGAGGGCTTTTTTCTGTCTTTATGGTGCGGAAAACCGCTGTAGTGCTGCTTACAGAATGCAAGGCTGGTCAGACAGCTTCTGGTTGATGTACTTGGTAATAACGTCATAAACCTTGTCTTCACGGTCAGCAACAATGCAATAATCTTCCAGGGCCAGACCGGCAACGGTAATGGCAGCGTGGAACTTGGTGTGAACCAGGGCATCTACGTTCAGACCCTTGCCGAAGTTGTAACGTTCCATGGCGTCAACGTGAACGGCTTTGTCATATGCTTCACGGTCATTGTACTTGTCAATCATGGCCTGCTTGGAAACGGTGCAGTGGGTTTCGTTGGCAAAGCGGTCAGCCAGAACATAGTAGGTTTCACCGGCTTCATCTGCCAGGGTCAGTTCTACTGCATAAACGTCAATCAGTCCAATGTCATAAAAATCAGTTTTAATGTCTTTGATGGTATACATGTTTTTATTGCCTCCTGAAATAGTAATGAATAGGGGGTGAATAATTCTTACAGGTAACATCATACCTTACCGTTAAAGAATTAACAAGAGCTAAACTTTGCACTTTTGCAAAAGTGCAAAGTTTAGACTGCTTTTTCTCTGTTTTTATCAAAAATAGAGATTGTATTTTTTGCACTTTCCGTCAAAGTGCAAAGTTATTTTTTTCAAAAAGGACTTGCTTTCTGGCAGAAAATCGGTACAATAGACTTGTGGTTAGCAAAGGCTAACTCAAAGAGAATTTAAAGCCTGGAGGTCACCACTATGTTAGAACTCATGGAATGCGTAGCAGTAGGCGTAGCTGTTGCCGGTGGCACGGCTTCCGTTCAGACGGCAGTCAAGCACTGGGCTAAGAATCAGCTCTCTAAGTGACATAAACACACATTCTTCGGGAAGAAGGGCATCCGTCTGGATGCCCTTCTTTCTGCCTGCGGTTCTTTTGTAACCCTTTGTAAATAGCATTTTGCCTGTAGGACAGGTAAAATAAGACAGTAAGTATAAGTTTGATTAAGGAGAATGATTATGCCAGAGACCTTTTTCCATGTTTTTTTGGTTGTGTTGCTGGTTGTTTTTGCTGCTTTTCTGATCTTCCTGATCCGGAAAATCCTACAAACCAGCAGAGAATGGAAGCAGAACAACCAAGCACCGCAGGAGGCCGTGCCGGCCACGGTGGTTTCTAAAAGTGCGGAGCGCTTCCAGAAAAAACAAAAGCACCTGGACGGCGCCGACAGCGGCATCTTCCATGTCCGCTTTCGTTTGGAAGATGGAACCGAAGTAGAATTCCATGTATTTGAAGAGCAGTATGCGGGCATGGAAGATGGGGATGTAGGGGTACTACATCGCCAGGGAACGCGGTTTCTACGCTTTGAAAAGACAGGAAAAACCAACCCTTGAAACAGCCAGAACGGCAGAGTATAATTCTAACCAAGTTATCTGAGAGTCCACCTCTCTTTCTGGAGGAACATTTATGCTTGGCAAGTATGTCAGGGTTAAGGTGACGCATCCTATGTTCTCAGAAAACGCTGCAGATCATACGGAATATCCGCTGAACTTCGGAGAAATTATTTACGTCACAGCCCGTCAACAAGAGAAATTATACGCGTTTGTTCTCGGCATAAATCACCCGGTGGAAACCTTTGACGGACGTATAATTGCTTCCTTTGAACGTCAGGGAAAGCTCTATTACGTTGTAGCACCTAAAAGCAAAAGATACATTGTAAATGACATTGGGCCGGCCCTGGCTTTTTTGCAGCCGGAAGACCTTCGTTGTTATTTTGAATGTTCTTGCGGAGCAGTGGTTTACAGGGAAATCGGCGGCCAGATCCGCTACCTGGTTATCAAGAACAAGCGCAGTGCCCACTGGAGTTTTCCAAAAGGTCATGTAGAACCTGGGGAAACCTATGAACAGACCGCAAAGCGGGAAGTGCTGGAAGAGGCCGGCATTCATATTAAGATTGCCCCCGGCTTCCGGGAATCTTCCAATTACATGATTCAGAACCGTGCAGAAAAAACCGTTCTGATTTTTGTAGCCGGTACACGGGACGTTAACACCGTTATTCAGGAATCGGAAATTGAAGATTACGCGTGGCTGACCTATGAAAACGCCATGCGGCGCTTAAAATTTGACAATGACCTGAAAATTTTAACAGATGCGCGTGCCTTCCTATTGGAACGGGATTACATTACCGAAACCGGTCTTGGGCCAAAAGGTGTAGCATCTAAAGCAAAAACAAGGCGCCCGGCTCGGCAGCAGCGTCGGTAATGGCTTAGTGGTGCCGGTAGGCTTGGCCCACCGGTTCAGCGTTGCCTATAAAGAAAATTACAAAAAGCCCCGATGAGTACAGAAGTTTCTGTAGCTCACCGGGGCTTTTCTTACGTTGTTTTTTACTTTTTCTTCCTTGCAGAGACTGGGACTTCATTTTTAGCATAGGTTTCCCAGACATCCATACGGTCCGCTTCATCAATTTCCCGGATGACCTTTGCAGGTACACCCGCCACAATGCTGTTCGGCGGAACATCTCTGGTTACCACGGCACCTGCGGCAACAATGCTGTTTTTGCCGATGGTTACGCCACCACAGATGGTTGCACTGGAGCAAATCCAGCAATTTTCCTCTATGGTAATAGGCGCAGAGTATTCTAAGTCATGGTGACCATCCGGATAGTCAGCAGGAAGGCGTTCTTCCGGAAGGAACGGGTGGTTTGGTGTTGCCAGAGTAACATTGGCGCCAATCCAAACGTTGTCTTTCAATGTGATGGGCGAAACATCCAGAAAGGTACAGTTGTAGTTTACAAAGCAGCCCTTTCCGACATGGATGTTGACACCGTACTCACAGTAAAACGGGGCAAAGACAGCAAGGGAATTTCCCTTGGCGGACGGAATCAGACGCATTAAAGCCAACTGTTTTGATGCAATTCTCCAGAGCGGAATCCGGTTAAACCGGTCACATCTGGTAAGGCCTAAGGCGTGTTGCTTGAACAGATCTTTGCTGGAAGAGTTGTAAAGCTTTCCAGACACCATTCTGTCCCAATCGCTGATGTTGTTATACATGATTTTCCTCCTGTGAATGATTCAATAAGACAGTTTTACAGATTCATTTTAGCTTTGGATTTGAGAGGTTACAAGTCAATTGACGAGGGTAGAAAAGGGGAGTAAGATAAAGCTGTTTTTGATTGTTCACCCAAGGAGGTTTTTACTATGAAAACAGATAAGAAATCTGAGCATGTGGATGTGAAGCGAATCGCCGGAAAGGTGTCTGGAGCGGTTGCCATTGCTACGGTTTCCCACGAAGATGAATCGGAGACGGATTGGAGCAAATTTGATGAGTTCCACGCCTTTTTAAAGGAAAACTTCCCGCTGGTTCATGAAACTATGACGTTGGAACAGGTCGGCAAAGCCAGCCTGATGTTCTACTGGAAGGGGACGGATGAGTCCCTGGACCCGATTGCCTTTTTGGGGCACCAGGATGTAGTTCCCATTGCAGAGGGAACGGAAGGGGACTGGGAGCACCCACCGTTTTCCGGATATAACGATGGAAAGTATATCTGGGGCCGCGGTTCTCTTGACATGAAAAACCATTTAATTTGTATGATGGAAGCAATGGAATTGCTTTTGGAAGAAGGGTATACTCCGAAACGCGGCATATACCTGTTGCTGGGCCACAATGAAGAAATTGTGGCCGGCAGCACGAACGGCGCGCGGGACATGGCCGCGTTGCTGAAAGAGCGTGGAGTACACCTGGATTCGCTGATTGATGAGGGCGGCGCTATGATGGCAGTCAAGGGCCCAATGGGCCTTGGCTTCTCCTTTGGAGGCGTCGGCGTATCCGAAAAAGGATATGCCGATGTCAAGGTGACCGTAGATGGCACCGGCGGCCATTCGTCCCGCCCGCCGAAGCACACGGCGGTTGGCTTGTTGGCTGACAAGGTGCACAACCTGGAAGCCAACCCAATGGAGCCGCATATGACGGAAACGCTGCGTGGTCTGATGCTGGCATTGTCAGATGCTTTGCCGCTGGGCCTTGGCGTATTTCCAAAACTGATTTTAAAAGCGCCAAAGCTTCTGACCACGGTTATGGCAGCAGATGTTACCGGCGCAGCGTTTGTACGCACTACGCATGCGGTTACTATGTGTGAAGGCTCGCCGGCAGCCAACGTATTGCCGACTTCTGCCAATTGCACTATTAACTTCCGCATTATCCAGGGAGACACCGTAGATGACGTCCTAAAGCATGTAGAAAAGTGCATGGGCGGAAAAGGCACTAAGATTGAATTGGTGAAGGGTAAGGAAGCTTCCATTACCTCTCCGTCTGACTCCCGTGCCTACCAGACTTTGAAGAAAACAGCACAGCTATATGATAAGAAGAACCTGATTGCGCCGTACCTGTTGGTTGCCGGTACGGATGCAGAGCACTATGAAGTGGTATGTGAAAATATTTACCGCTTCTCTCCGTTTAGCGTACCAATTAACCTGATGCTGACCACCCACAGTACCAACGAACACTGCCCGGTAGACCAGCTGGAACAGGCAGTTACCTTCTTTAAACGCTATACCAGAGCCATGACTGCAGAATAAGGCCCTCGGAATAGGGCCCCGGAGTGAGAACCCCGGAGTGAGAACCCCGGAATAAGGAAAGGACTGTTATGAAGAAAACTTACGTAGTAAAAGAAGAAAGCTTTCTGAGCAAACAGTGGAAGAAGCAACAGGAAAAGAAGAAAGAACAGAAGGCGGCAGAAGCGGCGGAGCGCCGACCGGCGTATTTGCGCAAAGAAACTGCCGGATATCTGTTACTGGCTTTGTTGCTGTTTGCCATTGTGGCTTCCGTTAATACCCTGACGAATGGCTGCATTGTGGGCGCTCTGCTTCTGATGCCCGCCGTGGTAGCGCAGGTTGCCGAGCACCATAAATGGGTGTACAGCTTATATATGTTGGTTCTTGCCGGATTCCTAATCGGGCTTCTGGTTGGTGGACAAACCGCTTGGTTGGTTTTAAGTATTATTTGCGCCGCCATCGGCGCAATCACCTTGCTTGCCATCCACTTCATGGGTCTTGACGAGGACTAACTTTCTCAATGAAGACTAATTTTTTCAACGAAGACTAACTTTCTCAATAAAGACTAGCTTTCTCAATAAAGTACGACTATTAATGAAGCGCAACATCTCTGATGGAGCCATTTTGACAAAAATCAACCTTTGGTAAACAGCGGACCGCTGACTGATCTTTTTCAGCCTGCGGCCCGCTTTCTGTAATCGGAAAACCCCGCGTTGCACAAGGGGCTCCGTTATTGCAAGTTGCTGTGACTACGTGTAATTTTGCCATTTCTTGGAAATTACACGTAGTTTTGACTTTGGATTACGTGTAATTCTTACGCTTCTTTAAAATTACACGTAGTTAGACAGTGACAACTTTTGTGGGAAGGCTTCTGGGACACAGTGACTACGTGTAATTTTGCCATTTCTTGGAAATTACACGTAGTTTTGACTTTGGATTACGTGTAATTCTTACGCTTCTTTAAAATTACACGTAGTTAGACAGTGACAACTTTTGTGGGAAGGCTTCTGGGACACAGTGACTACGTGTAATTTTGCCATTTCTTGGAAATTACACGTAGTTTTGACTTTGGATTACGTGTAATTCTTACGCTTCTTTAAAATTACACGTAGTTAGACAGTGACAACTTTTGTGGGAAGGCTTCTGGGACACAGTGACTACGTGTAATTTTGCCATTTCTTGGAAATTACACGTAGTTTTGACTTTGGATTACGTGTAATTCTTACGCTTCTTTAAAATTACACGTAGTCAAAAACATGGTCAGCCTCGGAAGGAAACGGGCCAGGGGAAGCAAGGGAAACCCAGAAGGAAGTAGACTAGAGAGAGCAAGGAAAATCCGGAAGGAAGTAGGCTAGAGAGAGCAAGGGGAACTCGGAAGGATGTAGGCTAGAGAGAAACGGGAAACCTGGAAGGAAATAGGCTTGAGGGAAGCAAGGGTGACTTTGAAGAAAGTAGGCTGAATCGCCAGGGAAAAGGTGAATGGAGAATGCGGGCTGTACTTGCAGGTGCGGCGCGAAGCTCGGATGGAGCCCGAAGCGAAGGTTGCGATGGAATTTGCAGACAACGTTTACGGTGTGCATACAGGTGATGTGGACAGGCGGTGTGGGCAGGTGTGAGGTAGGCGTGCAGTCAAGTGCTCTGGAAGATGTGCAGGAAGCGGTGCATGAAGATAATGCGGGCAGGCGATGCAGCCAGGTGCAGGCAGGTAGCGTTTACTGGTAGAATCGGCTTGTTTGCGCGGGGGGCTTGTGTTAAACTGTTTAAGATATTGAAGAAAGGAAGGATCTTTGTGGACAAAGGAAAATTCTACATTACCACTGCCATTGCTTACACTTCTCGTAAGCCACATATCGGCAATTCTTATGAAATTGTCTTGACCGACGCAATTGCGAGGTACAAGCGAATGCAGGGGTACGACGTATTCTTCCTGACCGGAACCGATGAACACGGCCAAAAAATTGAAGGTTATGCCAAAAATGCGGGAGTAACCTGCAAGGAGTATGTAGATAAGGTTGCAGGAGAAATCCGTGGCATCTGCGATTTACTTAATTGCTCTTATGACAAGTTTATCCGCACTACGGATGACTATCATGAAAAAGCCGTTCAGCATATTTTTAAGAAATTATACGATCAGGGAGATATCTACAAAGGACATTACGAAGGCCTGTATTGCACGCCTTGCGAATCATTCTGGACGGAATCCCAGCTGGTAGATGGAAAGTGCCCGGACTGCGGCAGAGAAGTACACCCGGCGAAGGAAGAGGCTTATTTCCTGAAGCTGTCCAAGTATCAGAAGCAACTGGAAGAATACATTGAATCCAATGAAAACTTCATTTATCCGGAAGCCCGGAAGAAGGAAATGCTGAACAACTTCATTAAACCGGGTCTGCAGGATCTGTGCGTTTCCAGAACCTCTTTTAAGTGGGGCATTCCGGTTCCGTTTGATGAAAACCATGTTATTTACGTTTGGATTGATGCATTAAGCAACTATATTACGGCTTTGGGCTATGATCCGGAAGGATCCGGAGAGCTGTATAGCAAGTACTGGCCGGCAGATGTGCATATTATTGGTAAGGATATTGTTCGCTTCCATACCATTTACTGGCCCATTATGCTGATGGCACTGGGTCAGCCACTGCCGAAGCAGGTCTTTGGTCATCCGTGGCTTCTGTTTGGGGAAGACAAGATGTCCAAGTCCAAAGGTAACGTTATTTATGCGGATGACCTGACCACTCTCTTCGGCGTGGATGCCACCCGTTATTATCTGCTTTCCGAAATGCCGCATGCGTCTGATGGCTCCATTACTTATGAAACCATGATTGAACGCTACAATTCGGATCTGGCCAATACCATTGGTAACCTGGTGAACAGAACCATTGCCATGACCAACAAGTACTTTGACGGTGTTGTTCAGGCGCCAACGATGAAAGCGCCGGTGGACGAAGACTTGGCCAGCGCATGCCTGGCTGCCGTTTCCAAAGTGGAAGAGTGCTTTGCCGGTTATAAAATTGCAGATGCTGTAGAAACTGTTGTTGGCATTGCAAAGCGTGCCAACAAATATATAGACGAAACGGAGCCCTGGGCGCTGGCCAAAGACCCGGCGCAAAAGGAGCGGCTTGGCACGGTACTTTACAACCTGCTGGAAGCCATCCGTTATCTGGCCATCATGCTGAAACCATTCTGTCCGGATACGTCTGCCGCCATCTTTGCACAGGCCAACCTGGGCAAAGACGGATATGATACGCTTGCCCACTTCGGTGGTTTGGAATCCGGCCGTAAAGTCGGTCAGGCCAAGCCGCTCTTTGCGCGGATTGACAAGGAGGAAATGTTTGAAAAGATTTCCGCTCGTCAGCAGGAAGTGCAGGCTGCAGAGGAAGCCAACAATGCCCAGGTTAAGGCGGAGCTGGAAGGCGTAGCCCAGATCGGCATTGACGATTTCTCTAAAGTAGAGCTGCGTGTTGCCGAAATTAAAGCTTGTGAACCAATTAAGCGTGCCAAGAAACTGCTGAAGCTGACGCTGGACGACGGCGAAGGCGGTCGCATAGTAGCTTCTGGTATTGCACCATGGTATAAGCCGGAAGATTTGGTTGGACACAAGGTTGTTATTGTAGCTAACCTGAAACCGGCCACCCTTTGCGGTGTAGAATCACAGGGCATGATTATTGCCGCCGATGTCGGCGAAAAGGATGTCAAAGTTCTCTTTGTAGACGATTTCCCCACCGGCGCAACCTTCCGCTAATACAGATTAGGGGCGCATCTAAGATGCGCCCCTTGTTTTTACACAGGAGTTCTTATGTTAACCAACATTTTTGATACCCATGCACACTATGATGATGAAGCCTTTGACGCAGACAGAGAGGAACTGCTTGGTTCCGTTCTTCCCGAAAATGGCGTGTCTCTGGTGCTGACCCAGGGCACAGACCTGGTCAGCTCTGTGCACTCTCTGGAACTGGCGAAAAAGTATGATTATGTTTACGCTGCCATGGGTTACCACCCAGAGCAGGCCGGGGATGAGCGCAAAGGAGACTTAGACCTGATTGCAGAGTTTTTGGAAAAGGAGCCAAAGGCAGTTGCGGTCGGGGAAATCGGCTTGGATTATCACTGGAATGAAAATCCCCCCAAAGAAACGCAATTAGATTTACTGGGCCGCCAGTTGGCGCTGGCCAAGGACCTGGACATGCCCGTTGTCATTCATGATCGAGATGCCCACCAGGACTGCCTGACGCTGCTGCAAAAATACCGCCCGAAGGGCGTTATGCATTGCTTCAGCGGCTCCGTGGAATTCCTGCAGGAAATCCTGAAACTGGGCATGTATATTGGCCTTGGCGGCGCTGTTACCTTTAAAGGTGCTAAGAAACCGTTGGCCGTTGCCAAGGAAGTACCGCTGGATCGCCTGGTGTTAGAAACCGACTGCCCATACATGGCCCCGGTTCCGTTCCGCGGCAAGCGCAACCAATCCGACTACATTGCCGAAGTTGCCAAAGTCATTGCTGAACAAAAGGGCATGGACGCCCAGGACCTGATTAACCGCTGCAACGAAAACGGCCGCTGCCTGTTCAATATTCCTGGATAAAAGAAGGAAGCTCTCATGACTGACTTGCAAAAAGCATTGTTTCAACTGCAGGATGTTGCCTATAAAGAATTCCAAAGGAAGCTGATTCCGAATGTGGAGCAGGAAAGCGTAATTGGTATTCGGACGCCGGCGCTGCGGAAATTTGCAAAGCAATTTTCCAAAAGCGAAGCGGCGGCAGCATTTTTAGAGGACCTGCCGCATTTCTATTATGAGGAAAATAACCTGCACATGATGTTGCTGATAGAAATGCGGGACTTCTCCGCCTGCTTGGAAAAGCTGGAAGCCTTTTTGCCGTACGTGGATAACTGGGCAACGTGCGATTTACCATTGCCACAGTGCTTTAAAACACACAAAGAAGAGTTGCTGCCACACGTTTACAAGTGGCTGAACAGCCCGCACACTTACACGGTACGTTATGCCATCGGCACGCTTATGCGGTTGTTTCTGGAAGAAAACTTTGCGCCGGAATACCTGGCGCGGGTGGCAGAAATCCAATCAGAGGAATACTACGTCAATATGATGATTGCCTGGTATTTTGCCACCGCGCTGGCTAAGCAATGGGAGGCTACTGTTCCTTATTTGGAGCAGCGCAGGCTTGCTCCTTGGGTTCACAGAAAAACCATCCAAAAGGCAATAGAAAGTTACCGCATTACTCCGGAACAGAAGGACTATTTGCGGACGCTCCGAACCGCTGTTCCAGCTTCATCCGAACCAAATTGCCATTGAATGGAACTTGCGCTGACTAGAAAAGCATACCAAATTCGCATTTTAGACGAAAAGGTATGCTTTCTTTTTTTGCTTGGCGAGTTCCGTGCGTAGGGGGAAATATAGAGGACGAAAGAGTTAAAGGGTGCTTTCCGCTTGGGTGACGCGGTAGGCTAGTTCGGCAAGTTCGTCATAGGTGGAGAGCTTGCCGATGGCGTTGCGGTACTGCGCGGCGCCGCGGACGCCTCGGATGTACCAAGCCGCATGCTTGCGTGCTTCGCGCATGCCGACTTTTTCACCTTTGTATTCTACCAGAAGGGATACATGCTTCAGCAAGACGCGCATGCGCTCGGAAGCAGACGGCTCCGGTAGGATGCGTTCCTGACCTAGGAACGCATTAACCTGCTGGAACACCCAGGGGCGTCCCTGTGCGCCGCGGCCAACCGCAATGGCGTCCACGCCGGTCAGCTCTAACATTTTGGCAGCAGAAGGGCCGTCCGTTACGTCTCCGTTCCCGATAACGGGAATGGAAACAGCGGCCTTTACCTGCCGGATGGATTCATAGTCTACCGGCGGGGCGTACATTTGCTCCCGGGTGCGGCCATGCACGGTGATGGCGGCTACCCCTGCATCTTCCAGCCGCTTGGCCAGCTCAACGCAGACCAGGTGGTCAGAATCCCAACCGGTCCGGATTTTACAAGTAACCGGAACCGGTACGGATTTGACTACGGTTTCGGCAATTTCCTGGGCCAGCGGCAGATTTTTCAGCAGGGTGGAGCCGCTGCCATTGCCGACAATTTTTGGAGCGGGACAGCCCATATTAATGTCTATCATATCCGGACCGAAGGCCATGGCTTTTTCGGCGGCCAGGCCAAGCGTGGCAGGATCATAACCGAACAGCTGAATGGCGCCCGGATGCTCTTTTGAAGATAAAAACAGTAGTTCTTCTGATTTCCGGTCTCCCATGACGTACCCTTTGGCAGACACCATTTCCGTGGTAATGCCTGCCGCGCCGTAGTCCAGACACAGCTCCCGCATGGCACGGTCTCCAACCCCGGCCAGAGGCGCTAAAAAGCAGGCCCGGTCCGGAAAACAGAGGTTTCCAATCTGCAAGAAAACACCTTCTTTTTTGAAACTTTCGATATTTTAACAAGCTCCCGTCCGGATTGCAATAGAGCCCTTATTATGCTAGAATTTACCGTGCTTAAAAAGAAAAAAGTGCATGGAGGAGGAGCAATTATGACGCTTTTGGTACTGGACGGAAACAGCATTGTCAATCGTGCCTTTTATGGCATTAAGCTGCTTTCTACCAAGAACGGACAGTTTACCAATGGCATCTATGGATTTTTAAATATTCTCCTTCGCTTGGAAGAAGAAACCAATCCGGACGGGGTAGCCATAGCCTTTGACCTAAAGGCACCTACGTTCCGTCATAAGCTGTATGATCAATATAAAGCGGGGCGGCATGCCATGCCGCCGGAACTGGCATCGCAGATGCCAATTTTAAAAGAACTGCTGACGGATCTTGGTTACAAGCTGGTAGAGCAGGAAGGTTATGAAGCGGATGACATTTTAGGAACGCTGGCCAAAAGCTGCGGCACGGAAACGCAGTGCTTCCTTGCTACCGGAGACCGGGACAGCTTGCAGCTGGTACGGGACAATGTTACGGTGCTGCTTGCTGCCACCAGACATGGTCAGCCGGAAACGGTTCATTATACTCCAGAACTGGTCAAGGAGACCTACGGCGTTACCCCGCCGCAGCTGATTGAAGTGAAAGCCCTTATGGGTGACGCTTCCGACCACATTCCGGGTGTGGCCGGCATTGGACAAAAGACCGCCGGTGCCTTGATTGCAGATTACAATAGTATTGATTATATTTACGACCATTTGGACGAACTGCAGATTAAGCCGGGCGTGCGGGCCAAGCTGGAGAAGGACAAAGATAGTGCATATCTTAGCCGCACGCTGGGTACCATCTGCACCTCCGTCCCAATGGATGCCGACCCAACCCATTATGTGGTCGGAGCCGGAGACCATGCCAAAGCAGCAAAAACACTGGCTCGCCTGGAAATGTTTGCCATGATTGACAAACTGGGTTTGCGGGATGAAGCAGTCAGTCTGGAAGCTTCGGAAGAAGCAACAGAAAGCATCCCAGTAAAAGAGCTGAACGCATTTTCTGACTTACTTTCTCTTCTACAGATACAAAATCAGGAACAGGCTCAGCAGCAAAACTCGGATTCCGCGCTAAACTCGGGTTCAACCCAGACCCAAGCCGTCTTCACTTACCACTTAGAAGCTGGGCAGTTGTCCGAACTGGCCTTTGCCATAGACGGCACCATTTATTACTTGGATGAAACTGCTGACAAGACGGGCTTTTCCGCATTTCTGGAGGATGACCGGATTGCCAAATTTACGGCGGAATCAAAGCCTTTGTTTCACTACGGCTTTGAACAGAATCTTACCATTCAGAATGTGTGCTTTGACGCATCCCTGGCCGGTTACATTTTAAATCCGTCTGCCAATGCGTATGACCCAATGCGTCTGCTGGAAGAGTACGGAAAAGTGGCGCAGGGCAAGCTGGCTGCAGAATATGACACAGACTTCCTGCGGGAAGCAGTGGCCTTAGATTGTGTTAAGGATCAGCTGCTGGCGCAGATCAATGACAATGACCAGGGCCAGTTACTTACCCTTGAAATTTCCTTAGCAGAAGTCCTTGCTTCCATGGAACACATCGGGTTCTTAGTAGATAAGGACGGGCTACAGGAATACGGCAAAGTTATTGCCGAAGCAGTGGATCGTTTAGCATCCCGTGTTTATGAGCAGGTCGGTTATGAATTTAACCTGAATTCTCCCAAACAATTAGGGAAGGCCCTCTTTGAAGACTTGGGCCTGCCTGCCAAAAAGAAAACCAAAAGCGGATATTCCACCAATGCGGAAGTACTGGAGGGCCTTGCCCCACAGTATCCGGTTGTGGCAGATATCCTGGAATATCGTACAGTATCCAAATTAAAATCCACGTATTGTGATGGTCTCTTGAAGGTCATCGGATCAGATGGTCGGATTCACTCCACGCTGAACCAAACGGAAACCCGCACAGGCCGGATCAGCAGTTCAGAACCGAATTTGCAAAACATTCCGGTTCGAAAGCCCATTGGTGCCGAATTGCGAAAGTTCTTCGTGGCCAAGCCGGGTTACACCCTGGTGGATGCTGACTATTCTCAAATTGAACTTCGTGTTCTTGCCCACATGGCAAATGACGCCAACATGATTGCGGCATTTGAAAGTGGGGAAGACATTCATAAAATTACTGCATCGCAAGTGTTCCACGTGCCGTTGGACTACGTTACGCCGCAGATGCGCTCTAACGCCAAGGCGGTTAACTTCGGCATTGTTTACGGAATCGGCGCGTTTTCCCTGTCCCAGGATATTGGAGTTACGCGGAAAGAAGCCCAGCAATACATTGACCACTATCTGGAAAACTTCAGCGGGGTAGACTCTTACATGAAGCAGGTGGTGGAAGAAGCCAAGGAAAATGGGTACGTAACCACGTTGTTCCAGCGCCGCCGGTACTTGCCGGAGCTGAGCGCTTCCAACCGGATGCTTCGTGCCTTTGGCGAGCGGGTGGCTCGCAATGCGCCCATCCAGGGGACGGCCGCGGACATTATCAAAATTGCAATGGTCAAGGTGTATCACCGCTTGCAGGCGGAACAACTGGATGCACAGCTGATTATGCAAATCCACGACGAACTGATTGTGGAAGCCAAAGATGACATTGCAGACAGGGTTTGCAATATTGTAAAAGAGGAAATGGAGCATGCCTGTAAGATGGCAGTAAAGCTGTCTGTTGACGCACATACCGGAAAAAGCTGGTATGATGCCAAAGGCTGACGGCCTGCAGCCAGGCAGAAAGAGGAATCAGCATTGAAAATTATTGGTATGAGCGCCTTAACCATTCCGGCGGTCCATGCACTGGAAGAGGAATGTTTTGCCCACCCTTGGTCTGTGGACTCTATTGAAGAAAGCTTTGGAAATCCGAATTCCCACTTCTTTGTGTGTCTGGGGGAAGACGGCCGGGTGCTGGGATATATCAGTTATTACCAGATTCGGGATGAAGCCTTTATTAACAATGTGGCAGTTACCGCTGCGGCCAGACGGCAGGGTATTGGAACAGCCTTGGTACAAAAGGCAGTAACGGATGCGTCCGGCAACGCCGCCAGCTTTCTGTCTTTGGAAGTGCGGCGCTCCAATCAGGCGGCCATTGCCCTGTATGAAGGGCAGGGCTTTGATCTGGAAGGGGTACGAAAAAGGTTTTACCGTGATCCGGAGGAAGACGCTTTTATTTATACTATTCACTTTAATCAGACCGTGCCGCCCTGCTGTGCGGACACGGGAAAGGTCGAATTTATATGAAAATCTTAGGCATTGAAAGCTCCTGTGACGAAACTGCGGTTTCTGTTGTAGAGGATGGACATATTGTTCTTTCCAATGTCATTGCCAGCCAGGTAGAAGAGCATAAGCTGTACGGCGGCGTGGTGCCGGAAATTGCTTCTCGTCGGCATACGGAAGCGGTTTCTGCCATTACCCGGCAGGCTTTGGAAGAAGCCGGTTGCAGTATGGACGACATAGAAGCCATTGCCGTCACTGCCGCGCCGGGTCTGATTGGGGCACTCCTGGTCGGCGTCAACTTCGCCAAGGGCCTGTCTATGAGTACCGGAAAACCACTGGTTCCGGTACATCATCTACGGTCCCATATTGCAGCAAACTACATCAGCCATCCGGACTTAAAGCCACCGTTTCTGGCCCTTGTCGTGTCCGGAGGACATTCGCACATTGTAGAAGTTAAGGATTATACCAGTTATACTATTGTTGGCCGGACACGGGATGACGCCGCCGGGGAGTGCATGGATAAATGCGCCCGGGTTCTGGGTCTGCCGTATCCGGGTGGATTAAACTTAGATAAGGTTTCCCAGACCGGGAACCCGAAGGCGTATCCGATGCCGCATCCAAAAGTAAACGGTGCAGAATATGACTTCAGCTTTTCCGGCATGAAGACGTATGTTATTAATACCGTGCACAACTTAGAACAAAAGGGAGAAGCGGTTAATGTACCGGATATGGGCGCTTCGGTCATTACCGGCGTGGTCCGCTGCCTATCGGAGAACACCGAAAAGGCGGCAAAAGCGCTGGGCTATGACAAAATTGTCCTAGCTGGCGGCGTTTCCGCCAACTCGTTCCTGCGTTCCCGCATGAACACCCTGTGCCAGCAAAACGGCTGGCAGCTGTATCTGCCGGCAAAGAATCTTTGCGGCGACAACGCTGCCATGGTAGCGGCCCAGGGCTATTTTGAATACGTGGCAGGCTCCCGCGCCGGGTTAGACCTCAACGCCCGCGCTACCATGCCAATAGATGAATCTTTTTAAGGAGGCTTTCCAATGGAAAAGATCCTTGTTACCGGCGGTGCCGGTTTTATCGGAAGCAATTTTATTTACTATATGCTGGATGCACACGAAGACTGCCAGATTGTTTGTCTTGACAGCCTGACCTATGCCGGTTCTGTAAAAACGCTGGAACCGCTGCTGCAGCACCCGCGGTTCCGCTTTGTCAAAGGGGACATTACGGACCGCCACACGGTGTACCGGTTGTTTAAGGCAGAACACTTTGACAGCGTGGTTAACTTTGCTGCGGAATCCCACGTAGACCGCTCTATTGACCATCCGGAAGTGTTCCTGACCACCAATATTATTGGTACATCTGTTTTACTGGATGCCTTCAACCGCTACGGTCTCCGCCGGTTCCATCAGGTTTCTACGGATGAAGTGTATGGGGACCTTCCCATAGACAGTAAGGAATTATTTACGGAGCAGACTCCGCTTTGTACCAGTAGCCCGTATTCCAGCAGCAAGGCTTCTGCGGATTTACTGGTTATGGCTTATCACCGTACCTATGGAACACCAGTTACCATTTCCCGCTGTTCCAATAACTACGGACCGTACCAGTTTCCGGAAAAGTTAATTCCTCTTATGATTTCCAACGCCCGTGCAGACAAGAAGCTGCCGGTTTACGGAGATGGTATGAACGTACGGGATTGGCTTTATGTAGAAGACCACTGCCGTGCCATTGACTTAATTCTGCATAACGGCACCAATGGGGAAATCTACAACATTGGCGGAAACAATGAACGCCACAACATTACCATTGTAAAGAAAATTCTGGAGGCAGTCGGTAAGGACGAAAGCCTGATTGAATATGTTGCGGACCGGCCGGGACATGACCGCAGGTACGCCATAGACGCTTCCAAAATTGAAAAGGAACTGGGCTGGAAGCCGGAAACCAATTTTGAAGAGGGCATTGTAAAAACTCTGAACTGGTATCTGGCTAACGAAGACTGGGTTAACAACATTTTGTCCGGCAATTATCTGCAGGACTATGACAGACTATTTGCAAACCGGGAGTAAGCTTTTATGAAAATCCTTGTATTATCGGATTCCCACGGGAAAGAGGAATATCTTTATACCACCGTCTATGAACACCTGGATTCGGATGTCATTATCCATTTGGGAGACGGGGAGCGGGATATGGACGTTCTGCGGGACCTCCCGGCCGTACAAAGAAAGCGCATCATTCAGGTGGCGGGCAACTGTGACTATGCTTCCCAGTTGCCAACCACTACCTTTGAAACCATTGGCGGGTATAAGTTCTACATTACCCATGGCCATATGCAGCATGTAAAGATGGGTTATGACCTGATTACCCTTGATGCCAAGAAGCAAAATCGGCAGGTAGTACTGTTCGGACACACCCATCAACCCTATTTTTCTGAAGAAAATGGAATTTATCTGTTCAATCCGGGTTCCCTTTACCGGGGTGAATATGGTATAATCTCCGTCGTTGATACGGAACTGACGTTTCAACACCAGTCTTTATAGGCTGAAACACGCGCCCGTGGCTCAATGGATAAAGCACCAGATTCCGGTTCTGGGGATTGCAGGTTCGACCCCTGTCGGGCGTGCCAGGAAAAAGGCAGTCAGGATTTATGTCCTGGCTGCCTTTTTATTTATCTTATTTTGTTTCCTTTTCTTTGCGAGCTACTGATCATACTTTGCCAGCAGCTTTTCCAAATTCAGATGAAACATCTTTTCTTTCTCTTCTTCGGTAAAATCGGCTTTTAACAGGCGGTCTAGTTCTTCCGTAGCGTCCCACATGGGGTAATCCGTGCCGAACAGGATCCGGTCGGCTCCGTAAATGTCTACCAATTGACGTACTTTGTAGGGCTCCAGGCGGAAGGTAGAGGAAGAGGTATCCACGTAACAATGCTCCGTTGCCAGGAACGCGGCGCCGGTGGCCCATTCAGAATAACCGCCGAAGTGGGCTGCAATGCAATCCAGGTTCGGAAATTCTCGCATGACGGTTACCAACCGTTCTGCTTTGCTGAACTGGGTGCGGGAATCTCCCATGTGAAACAGGATAGGGCAGACCCCTTCGGCTAAGCGATAAATTTTTTTGGCTTTTTCCTCATCCAAATAAAAATTTTGAAAATCCGGATGTAGCTTAATGCCTTTCAGCCCATGCGCCATGGCCCACCGGAATTCTTCTTCCAGGTGGCCGGAATCCGGGTGCATGGCGCAAAAGCCAATCAGCTGATCCGGATACCTTGCCACGGATTCCGCAATAAAGCGGTTAATGGAGCCCACCTGCGCCGGCTTGGTGGCAACGGAGTGCACCAGAAATTTAGTAACGCCGGCCCGTTTTCCTTCTTCCAGAAGTTGCTCTAGGGTGCCATCGTAGGCCATGGTAATACCGTAAAAGTTTCCTACATTGTTGGATGCCTTTACGGCAATTTTTTCAGGGTATATATGAGCATGCGCATCAATGATCATAAGTTATGTACTTTTCCTTCTTTTCTGTTATGAATTCTTTCCTATTATAAATCTTTCGTTTATAATAAAAAGGGTTATTTAACGGAAATAAAAATTGAAAAAGGAGAAGTATTTTCTATGAACCAAAAAGAACCTGGCGGAAAATCCTCTGCCGGGAAGTTAAATTATGGCAGAACCATCCTCATCGGCTTCGGCTTTATGGCTTGTATGTTGTTCTGGTCTGTTTATAATTCCTACGTCCCGGTTATTTTCCGCGCAAAACTGACGGAAGTCTTTCAGGGTGACAGTGCATTTGCCACTTATGTAAATGGACATGGCTGGCTCGCTTGGCTGTCTGTAGCCCTGATTGTCAACGCCATCATGACCATTGATAACATCTTCGGTGTTATCTTTCAGCCGTACTTCGGAAAGAAGTCGGACCACACGCACTCCAAGTGGGGAAAGCGGATGCCGTATGTGCTCCTCTTCCTGCCAATCTGTGCCGTTGTTTATGCGCTGATTCCTATGGCAGCCACCGTCAAATCTTCTGGGTTAAGCATTCTGTTAATGATGACGGTTATCATCTGCTTTAACTTTACCATGTCAGTGTGGCGGTCCCCGGTGGTTTCCATTATGCCGGACTTTACGCCAAGTCACCTGCAATCGGACGCCAATGCAGTCATCAACATTATGGGTGGCATTGGACAGATGGTTGGCTTTGTGATTGGCACCATTGCTGCCCTGCTCTGCGGTATCTTCGGATTTACGTCTTTGCAGGAAGCTTTGCAGGCCAAAACCAATGATTTAGGCCAAGTGCTGGATGATGCCGGGAATGTTGTTTTAGATGCAGCAGGAAATCCCACTTATGTAAATTACACGCCTATTTTCCTGCTGGTTTCCATTATTGCACTGCTTTGCCTCTTAGTTCTTGCCATCTTCTACAAGAAAAACAAGGAACATGACCTTTCCGCAAAGGTGGAACTGGAAGCGGCAGGGGAAGAAGTCAAGAAGATTAAAATTAAGGATCTTCCCATTACCAAAGAAGAAAAAACCAGTCTGCTGGTTATGCTGGCAGCGCTGTTCCTGATTAACAATGCAACAGAAGCTATTGTTCCAAACTTTACCAACTTTGCCAACACCACGCTGCACGTACAGCCCATTTACTCTACGTTAATGATGGCCGTCTTTGCAGTTTCCCTGGCACTGTTTGGCATCCCGGCCGGTATCCTGGGCCGGAAGTTTGGCCGAAAGAAAACCATTATCGGTGGCCTGATTGTTATTGTGGTTATGTTTGTCATTTATCTGGTAGCCTCCCAGTTGCTTCCGGCAAAGGCAGACGGTTCTGTTAATACCTTTACCTGGGTTATCCTTTGGATTGCCCTGGTAGTTGGCGGTGCCTCCGTTGGTGCCATCAACATTAATACCCTTCCGCTGGTTCTTGCCATTGGCGGACGGGAATATGTAGGAACCTTTACCGGTTACTACTACACGGCCACCTTCTCGGCTGCCGTTACCGGCCCCATCCTGTGTGGCCTGCTGATTGGTCTGTTCAAGGAAGATTACAACTACATGTTCCTGTTCTGCGCCATTCTGTTTACCCTTGGCCTGATTGCCATGCTGTTCGTTAAGCACGGTGAAGTAGGCAAGGACGAAGACACCGAATGGCTGGATGAAGCAGTAGCCGTTGCTTCTGACGAATAACCCAGTCTTATCCAAATAAACAACTAAAAACCGAAAAGTAACCAGATTGAAATGAATTGACCTGAAGGAGCGCTCCCATGAGTACGGAACAAAAGCTGCTGTTTTTAGACATAGACGGCACTTTAATGGACTTTCATTATGTAGTCCCGGATTCCGCCATGGAAGCGCTCCGAAAGGTTCGGGAAAACGGCTGTCTGTGTGTCATCAACACCGGCCGCCCATATTTGCACGTGGATCCGCGGATAAAGGCCCTGCCGCTAGACGGCTTTGTCTGCTCCTGTGGCATGCATGTTATTCTGCACGGACAAGACCTGCTGCATGATTCCCTGACCAAAGAGCAGTCCCGCCTGGTGGTGGAAGCGGCCAGGGCCTGCCGCATGGAAGTCATTTACGAAAGTGAAGACGCCATGTATTTTGATGACACCCTTCCCATGCGGGAATACACCCTGCGGAGCCGCGCTCATTTTGCCGCGGCCGGGGTGCCGACAGACCGCAGCATAGAGGACCCGAATTTTTGTATAGACAAGTTTTCTGCGTGGTCCCTGGAAGACAGCAATCTTTCTGCTTTCTTGGAAACAATTCAACCTTTTTGCGATGTAGTGCCCAGAAAAAATCAGCTTTATGAATGCGTGAAAAAGGGCTATACCAAGGCAACTGGCATGGATTTAGTCCTACAAAAAACCGGCATTTTACGTTCCCATTGCTATGCAATAGGGGATAGCGCCAACGACTTAACCATGTTAAACTATGTACCGCACAGCATTGCCATGGGGAATGCTGACCAGGATGTCAAAGACGCCTGTGAATATGTAACTACAGATCTGCATGATGACGGGGTATACACTGCCCTGCAACATTACGGACTTTTCTGATTGATATTACTGAATGAAGGGACCTCTTACCAATGAATCAGCAGCAACGCCCGGCGCAGCAGCCGAATCGGAAACCTACACCCAAAAAGAAGAAAAAGAAATTCAGCTTAAAGCGGGGTATCCGCAATTATAAACGCTTACGGCAGGAAGAACGGGACAGTCGCCGTGTTACCAAACGGGGCAGCATTCCACGTTCCAGCTTTTCCCAATATGATATGGTGGACAGCAACAATGGCCGTTATGCCACCGCAACCACGCATGATGCGGTGCTGCGGGCCCATGAAGAAAAACAGAAAAAGAAACGCCGGTATAACCCATGGCGTCTGATCCCATTTATTTTAGTATGCCTTTTGGTGCTGGCCGGGCTGGTATTCGGCATTATTGCCATTGTTCATAAGATGAACAGCAATAACAGTAACCAGAAAGAGGAAGCTGCCTCGCCCGCAAAAGGACAATCGGTCAGCTTTACCTTTACGGCCTCCGGAGACAACCTGATTCATCAGCGTTTGTATGAACAGGCCAAGGCCAGAAGCACAGACGGCACCTATGATTTCTCTTATTGTTACGAAAAGGTAGCCGACTTTTATAAGGAACACGAAGTAAACTGGTTTAACCAGGAATCTCTGGCTAACAATAAGTTGCAGGCCAGCTCTTATCCTACGTTCTCTACGCCGGGACAGGCGGTGGAAGCGCTGTATGATATGAATGTCCGCGTCTTCTCCATTGCCAACAACCACACCTATGACAAGGGTGCAACCGGCCTGGATGCTACCGTAGACTTTTATGAAAATGATATGCCGGACGACATCTGTTATTCCGGCCTTTGGAAGAAAGATGACCTTACCTATATTCCAACCTATGAATACAAGGGAAAAACCATTGCCTTCTTAAGTTACACCTATGGTACCAATGGTATCAGTACTCCGTCAGACAGCACCAGACGGGTTATTTACACAGATGAAACTGACGTTATTAAAGCGCAGGTAGAAAAGGCCAACCAGATTGCGGACGTGGTTATTGTCGGTTGCCATTGGGGCACAGAAGACAGCCACACCATTATTTCGGACCAGACTACACTGGCCCAGAATCTGGCGGACTGGGGCGCTGACCTGATTATTGGTACACACCCGCATGTGGTACAGGATGCCGCATGGATTACTGCTGCGGACGGCCGAAAGGTATTCTGCGCTTATTCCCTGGGTAACTTTATTTCCACACAGTCCAAGCCGGACCAGGTAGTTGGTGTGGTTCTGGATTGCACCATTAACATTGACGAAGACGGTACCGTTACCATTCAGGATCCGAAGCTGGTTCCAACGGTAACTGTATACGGCTCCAATGCCTCTAATTGTCACACCGTTTTCCTGAAGGATTACTCGGCCACCGAAGCTCTGAAGCACGGCGTCCGCAACAAGTATTCTTACTTCAATTATCAGTGGATTGTGGACATGCTGTCCAAGTACATAGACAAGGAGTTCCTGGAACTGCCGGAGGGTGCTTCCAGTACCTCGGATTCTTCTTCTACCAACAGTGCAACGGTTTCCGTTGTCTCTGAATCGGAAACCAAGAAGTCCAGTTCTTCTTCGTCTTCCTCTACTGCCAGTAGTAGCAAATCAAAGTCCAAAGCGGTAAATGCAGCCAGTGCAGAAGGGGATGACAATTCCTCTACCGGTTTTGCCACACTTCCGGACCCGGCTGCTTAAGTAGAATATAACCGAATACAACACGAAGCCTCTGCTCCCATATTGGGAACAGGGGCCTTTTCTTTATGTGCTTGTGTAGGCTTAGTCATCAAACTTGTGGACAAACAATCCGGAAAGCAGCTTCGGCTCAAACCAAGTGGATTTTGGTGGCATGAGCAGTCCGGCGTCAGCAATGTTCATAAGTTCGGTCAGAGAGGTTGGATACATGCTGAAGGCAATGTCCATGTCTTCGTGGCAGCGGCGCTCTAACTCGCAGAGACCACGGATGCCGCCGACGAAGTCAATTTTCGGATCCGTGCGTGGGTCTCCAATATGAAGCACCGGAGCCAGCAGATTGTTTTGCAGAATGGAAACGTCCAGGGAGTCTACCGGGTGGTCTGCCGGATACGTGCCTGGCTTGGCAGTCAGCTTATACCAGTTGTCCTCCAGGTAAAGACCAAAGGTCTTTGGTGCTTCCGGATGATACGGTTCCTTCCGCGGAGTCTTATCAATTTCAAATTTGCCTTCAATGGCTTGGAAGAAAGCTTCCTTGTCCATGCCGTCCGGCAGAAGGACAACGCGGTTGTAGTCCATGATGGCCAGTTCGTCAGCGGGGAAGACAACGGCCAGGAAGAAGTTGAATTCTTCTGCGCCGGTGTATCCCGGATGTGCTTTTCGGAGGTTCTGGCCCACTCTGGCAGCGGAAGCACAGCGATGATGTCCGTCCGCAATATACAGCGCATTTACGTCTGCAAACAGCTGCTCCAGTTCTTTGCCTACTGCAGCGTCATCTACTACCCAGACGGTGTTGCCAACGGTACCTTCACTGGAGGTGAAGTCATAAACCGGGGCGTGGGTTGCTTTCCAGTCATTCAGGATGGCGGAAATTTTGTCTGAGCTGCGGTAGGCAAGGAAGATAGGGCCGGTGTTGGCGTTGCAATAGGTAACGTGGTTGACTCTGTCTTCTTCCTTTTCTGCACGAGTCAGTTCATGCCGTTTAATGTTGCCGTCTATGTAATCCTGAATGGAGGCACAGCCAACCAGACCGGTCTGCTCCTGCCCGTTCATGGTTTGACGGTAAATATAAAACATAGGGGTGGTATCCTGTTTGCAGATGCCAGCGGTTTCCAGCTTCTTCAGATTGGAGGCGGCTTTTTCATAGACGTCCTTGCTGTAGAGGTCTGTGCCTTCCGGCAAATCTACTTCGGCTTTGTCCACGTGCAGGAAGGAGTACGGGTTTCCTTTTACCATGTCCCGTGCTTCTTCCGAGTTCATTACGTCATACGGGAGAGCTGCTACTTCGGCAGCGTGCTCCGGAACCGGACGCAGGGCCCGGAACGGTTTAAAAATGGCCATGTTACAATGCTCCTTTTTAAAGCTTGAAGTCTTCTGCAGAATATTGCGTTTTCAGCTTCGGACTGCGCTCCGGTTCCCGTTTCAGCGGATCATATTTGAAGTGCTTACAGGAAGAATCCGGACACATAATGCCCCTTTTGACGCAAAGAATTTCCGCTCCGGTGGGGGCGGTTCTGCCAATGGCGCAGTATTTGCAGGCCGGGGTCCGTTTTCCGTTAAGAATGGGTTGCATAAGAACGCTTCTTTCTGATGTAGTTACTTAAAATAATAGCATAGATTCAAGGTCTTTTCCATGTTACAATGACTTTGACTAAAAAAGGACAAAGGAGGCAAAGCATGATTTCCAGAAAAGTTACTGTGCTGGCGGAAAACGGACTGCATTTTCGCCCGGTCAATACCTTTGTGGCAGAAGCCGCCCGCTTTGAAAGCAGCGTTCTGCTTTCCTGCAACGGAACGGAAACCAATGCCAAAAGCATGATTAGCCTTCTGTCTGCACGGATTAAGTACGGCAGTGAAGTCACCATTATTGCAGACGGCCCGGACGAACGGGACGCCGCCAAACGGATGGCGGAGCTGCTAGAAGGAGAAGACCCTCTTTCGTAGCAAAGGAAATGGAGAAATGAGTATGTTGAAAGGAGTAGCCGTATCGGAAGGATACGGAATTGGAAGCGCGGTAGTGCTGCCGGATGTGGATCTGGATTACAGCGCCGCCCAGTTTGAAGGCATGGTGCCGGAGTCCCGGCGGTTGCAGGCAGCGGTAGACCGGTTGCAGGACCGCCTTTCCGCCATGGCAGACAGGGTGGAACAGCGGGCCGGCCCCAACGAAGCCGCTATCTTGCGTGGGCATCTTGCATTACTGCAGGACCCGGATTTACATGAGGAAATTGCAGATCTGATCGGCACCGGGTGGCCGGCAGAGGCGGCACTGGACCGGGTCTGCAAAAAGTATATTGAAGTGTTTAACCAGTCGGAGGATGTCTTCTTCCGGCAGCGGGGTGCGGACATCCGTGACCTGCGGCAAAGCCTGTTAATGGAGCTCCTGGGGAAAGACCCGGTCCGGTATGAGACTCTGCCGGCCGGCACCGTTTTGGTGGCCCGGGAACTGACGCCCTCCGTAGTGGCAAGACTGGGCAAGGGGAATGTAACTGGCCTAGTTTCTGAAAACGGAGGCTTTACGTCCCATAGTGCCATTTTGGCCAGAGCCATGGGCATTCCCTCCATGATGGCGGTACCTGCCGCCACGGCTCAAATCCGGGATGGTGACCAGTTGGTGGTGGACTGTGAACATGAAGCTGTTTGCCTGAACCCATCCAAAGAAGAACTGGCTTCCTATCGGGCACGGGAAACCCAATTTTACCTGGAACAGAAAACCTTACAACGATTTCTGGATTGCCCTACGGTTACGTTAAACGGAATAAAAAAAGCGGTATACGCCAATCTCTCCAAACCGGAGGATGTATCCCGGGCCATAGAAAACGGGGCAGAAGGAATTGGCTTGTTCCGGACAGAGTCCTTGTTCCGGAACCAGGCCCACGCTCCAACAGAGGACGGCCAGTTCCGGGCCTACGCTTCCGTTGTGCAGGCCATGAAAGGAAAAGAAGTGGTCATCCGTATCCTGGATACCAGTGGGGAAAAGTCCATTCCCGCTCTGCGCGGCAAAATGCGGCCGGATGGTTTGGTAGACCGATCGGTCCTGAAAACGCAAATCCGCGCCATTTTGCGCGCCTCAGAGTTTGGCAAAGTCAAACTGATGATTCCTATGGTGCGCTCTGCAGAAGAAGTGCTTGCCGTTAAGCAAATTGTCTCGGAAGCCACAGTAGAACTCCGTGGGGAAGGAAAACATATTTTAAGTATTCCTGTCGGGGCCATGATTGAAACGCCGGAAGCGTTAGACCGTCTGCCTGAACTGGCCAGAGTCTGCTCCTTCTTCTCTATTGGCACCAATGACCTTACCAGCTCTTTGCTTCATCTGGATCGGGACAAGGTGCATGTCTACAACAGCCTGGATCCGACTGTTACCTCTGCCATTGCGCGGATTCTCCGCGCGGCAAAGGATGCCAAAATTCCGGTTAGCGCCTGTGGCGCCTTTGTAACGGATCCTCGCTTAATTTACCATTTGCTTTTATGGGGTTTAGATGTTTTCTCTGTTTCGGCAGAATCCATTTTAAAGACCCGGAAAGCTATTTCCCAATTAGAAGCATAATCAGGAAGGGACGCAGAGTATCTGCGTCCCTTTTACCTTGTGAATTGTTTCACACGCGGGGAACAAAAAACTAGGATATTTGGCTAGATTGTCAATTTAAATTTTAGTTATTATGCTTTATACTTTTCCCCAATAGAAAAGAACGCCGAAGGCGTTTGCAGAAAGGGCTTACTATGGCAGAAAAACTAATATCATTTCACAACATGGAAGAGCAGGCTGAACTGTTCGGCGGCTTTGATTCCAACATCAAAATGATAGAAGATGCCTATGGGGTAACAGTATTAAGCCGCAATGGCCAGCTGAAGGTAACCGGCAACGGAGAAAAACTGGAAGCTGCCGCCAAAGTCATCAAAGTCCTGCTGGATATGGTACAAAAAGGCCAGCCTTTAAATGAACAAAACATTCGCAACGTCATGCAAATGGTGGCGGACGGACAAGAAGACAAGCTTGATGTCCTGATGGCCGATTGCATTTGCATTACCAGCAAAGGAAAACCGGTTAAACCGAAAACCCTGGGTCAGGAAAAATATGTGCAGGCCATCCGGGACAACACCATTGTCTTCGGCATTGGTCCGGCCGGTACCGGCAAGACGTATCTGGCGGTAGCCATGGCTGTCAAAGCCTTTAAAGCTAAGGAAGTCAGCAGAATTGTACTGACTCGCCCGGCAGTAGAAGCCGGAGAAAGTCTTGGCTTCCTTCCCGGAGACTTGCAGCAGAAGGTAGATCCATATCTCCGCCCACTGTATGACGCCCTTTTTGATATGCTGGGGCCGGATCAGTTCCAACGGCAGTTGGAGCGCGGCACCATTGAAGTGGCACCGCTTGCCTACATGCGGGGCCGCACCCTGGATGACAGCTTCATTATTCTGGATGAAGCCCAGAACACTACCTCGGAGCAAATGAAAATGTTCCTGACTCGCCTGGGCATGAATTCCAAAGCGGTTGTCACCGGTGACATTACACAAATTGACCTGCCCGGCGGAAAGAAATCCGGCCTGCAGGAAGTAACTAAAATTCTGAAAGGCATCAACGGCATTGCCACCATCCGCTTTGACGCCAGAGACGTGGTTCGCCACCGCCTGGTACAGGAAATTGTCAACGCCTATGATCGCTATCAGAAAAAGAAGGAGAAGAAATGACATGGCCCACAAAGTAAAAGTGGTAATTACTGACAAACAAAATGCCGTTAAGGTCCCCAAGGGTCTGCGGCTCTTAATTCGCCGCTGCTGCACCGCTGTCTTAGTTTGCGAAAACTTTGAAAGTGACGCCGAAGTTTCCGTTACCATTGTAGACAATGAACAGATTCGGGAACTGAACGCCAAATATCGGAATATAGACCAGGCAACAGATGTCCTGTCGTTCCCACTTGGCGTAGAAGGCCAGTATGATGTCAACCTGGACACTGGGGAAGCCCAATTAGGGGACATTGTGCTGTCTCTGGAACGTGCCATGGATCAGGCTGAGCGATACGGCCATTCTCTGGAACGGGAAGTGGGCTACTTAACCGTACACTCCATGCTTCACCTGCTTGGATATGATCATGAATCCGGTGGCCTGGAACTGGTTCGGATGCGGGAACACGAAGAAAAAGCCCTGAACGAACTGGGCCTTCGTCGGGATGGCAAATATTACATTGAAGAAAGCGAAGTTTAATGAGCAATTTTAACTTGGATAAAGACACTGCAGCCAAAAGCAGTACCGCTTTTATTTCTATTCTTGGCTGTCCGAACGTAGGAAAGTCTTCCTTACTGAACTGCATGATTGGTCAGAAGGTGGCCATTGTTTCCAATAAACCGCAGACTACACGGACGCGGATTATGGGTGTTTTAACCACCGGAAACTGTCAGTTAGTATTTACGGATACGCCGGGTTACCATCGGCCCAGAAATAAGCTTGGGGAAAAGATGATTCAGGCGGTGGCCGACAGCATTGCCGGCGTAGACGCCTGCCTTCTGGTAGTAGAACCCGGAAAAGAAGTTCGCCCTGCAGAAAAGGAATTGCTGGAAAAATGCAAAAAAGGCGGCGTGCCGGTGCTGTTGGCCATCAATAAAATTGATATGCTGGCAGACAAGGCCGTGCTTGCCGAATGCATGGCTTTCTGGGGTTCCGTCTTTGATTTTCAGGCTATTGTCCCGGTCTGCGCAGTCAAAGGAGACGGTGTAGACGAGCTTATGGAAGAGCTGAAAAAGATGGCGCAGCCGGGCCCACACTTCTTCCCGGATGACACCTTGACGGACCAACCGGAGCGGGTGCTTGCTGCAGAAATGATTCGGGAAAAGATGCTTCGCCTGTTGCAGGAAGAAGTGCCACACGGTGTTGCGGTCAGCATTGAACGTTTTTCGGAGCGGGATGACCGGGACCTCTTGGATATAGATGCCACCATTTACTGTGAAAAGGAAAGCCACAAAGGCATTGTCATCGGCAAGCACGGCGCCATGCTGAAGAAAATCTCAACCTTTGCCCGCCAAGATATGGAAGCTTTCTTCGGTTGCCAGGTGAACCTGCACTGCTGGGTCAAAGTCAAAGAAGGCTGGCGGGACCGCGAAGGCCTTATCCACAACTTTGGACTGGATTAAAGCCAACATCTTTGCAAAGCAAGCAAGGCAAATAACTAGATAAATAAAAAATAGCAAACCCCAATAATAAACCTAAAATAACTGCTTCAAATTGAAACTACCGCAGATGTTGTCGTTAAGGCTACCCCTGCGGTAGTTCCCTTTCCTTTACTTTTAGGAAAGGGTATTTTAAAATAGGGTCGCTTAGAAAATGTACGGAAACAGAGGCGCTATTAAGACAGCGGCAGCAACAGAAATTTTGCTTGTAAGGAGGTGGACAGATGCATTTGGAAACGGATGGCTTAGTGGTTCGAGAACAACAGGTGGGGGAGGCTGATCGGCTGATTACCATATTGACCGGACAATATGGGCTGCAACGGGCGTTTGTCCGCCGGGCCAAAAATTTGAAAAGCAATTTGCTGGCGGGTACACAACTACTTTGTTATTCTGATTTTATGCTGTATCAGGGGAAGTCCGCCAACTCGGTGGATTCGGCACAGCCGAAGAACGTGTTCTTCGGGCTGCGGGAAGATATTGATGCTTTAAGCACCGCTTTTTATCTGTCGGATTTGTTTTCGGAATTGGCGCCGGAAAACGCCCCTGCTGCAGAATTGCTTTCGTTACTGCTAAATAGCTTGTATTTATTAAGTAACAAAAAGCGAGATCCACAATTAGTAAAATCCGTTGCGGAGCTTCGCGGGCTGTCGGATGCAGGATATATGCCGGATCTGGTGGCGTGTCGGGAATGCGGACAGTATGAAACGCCGGTTATGTACTTTAATCCGGCAGACGCGGCGCTGTACTGTGCGGAGCATGGGCAGGGCAAAGGCCTGGCGCTCTCGTTAAGTGCCGTAACGGCTATGCGGTATATTATTTATTCTGAACCGAAAAAAGTATTTGATTTCCAACTGTCGCCGCCGGCAATGGCAGAACTCAGCATGGCCACGGAACGCTTTGCGTTAGAGCAGACTGGGCGGCATTTTAAAACCCTGGATTTTTTAAAATCCCTGAAGGAGCTTACACCGAATGAACAAGAAACAAACCAAAGCACTGGAATTTGATAAAATCCTGGAGCGCCTGGCCTCTTTTGTGGCCTGCCCAGACGCCAAAGAGATGGCGTTACAGCTGGAACCGGCTGACAATTTGCAGGATGCGCAGCGTCTGCTGCAGGAAACCCTGGATGCGCATATGCTGCTGGCCAAGTTTGGTGGCCCGTCCTTTGGAGGCCTAGAAAACGTAAACAATCTGTTGTATATTGCTTCCACCGGAGGGGTACTTGGTATGGCGGACCTGTTAGCAGTTGGCGGAACGCTGCGCGCCATCCGGAGCCTGGATGACTGGTATGCTTCCTGTGAAGGGATAGACACCAGCTTGACCAATCACTTCCAGGTACTGTGTCCGAATCGCTATCTGGAAGACAGAATCTTTACGTGCATTTTATCGGCGGATCGGATGGCGGATGATGCATCTGCAGAGCTGAAGGACATTCGAAGACAGCTGCATCGCCAGGAAGAAAAAATACGACAGCAATTGGACCGCATTATTCATTCCGGACACTACGCCGTGGCATTGCAGGATTCCATTGTGACCATCCGCAACGGGCGGTATGTTGTGCCGGTTAAAAAAGAGCACAAGAGCGAAGTGGCCGGATTAGTGCAGGATACCTCCGACTCTGGCGCAACGGTGTTCATAGAGCCGATGAGCGTTGTGGAAGCCAACAACGAAATTAAAGTGCTCCTGGGGAAAGAGCAGGAAGAAATTGAAAAGATTCTGGCGGACTTGTCGGAGCAGGCAGGCGCCATTTATCAGGAAACAAAGGTCAGCTATGAAGCTGCGTTATATTTGAACCTGGTTTTCTCCAAAGCGCAGCTAGCGTATGCCATGAAAGCGTCCGCCCCGGAGCTGAATGACCAGGGAATTATTGACCTGAAGGGCGCCCGGCATCCGCTGATTGATCCGGCCAAGGTAGTTAAAACCAATATCCGCTTAGGGGAAGAGTTTGACTCCCTGATTATTACCGGCCCCAATACCGGTGGTAAAACCGTGTCTATTAAGACGTTGGGTCTGCTGTCTTTGATGGCGGCTTCCGGTATGATGTTGCCGACGGGTGACCACAGTAAAATGGCCATTTTCCGTAGCGTGTTTGCCGACATTGGGGACGAACAGTCCATTGAGCAGTCCTTGTCTACGTTTTCTTCCCATATGGGCAACATTGTTACCATTCTGAAGGAAGCGGATGAAAAGTCCCTGGTCCTGATTGACGAACTGGGTGCCGGGACGGACCCGATTGAAGGCGCGGCACTGGCTAAGGCCATCTTGGAACAGTTGCATATGCAGGGCGCCAAGATTGCGGCAACTACGCACTATGCGGAACTGAAGGAGTATGCCTTAAGTACACCGGGCGTGGAAAATGCGTCGTGTGAATTTGACCTGGCCACCCTAAGCCCGACCTACCGCCTGATTATTGGTACTCCCGGGCGATCTAATGCCTTTGCCATCTCGGAGCACTTAGGAATTCCACAGGAAGTGGTAGACAGAGCGCGGGAGTTTGTGTCGGATAACAGCAGTCGCTTTGAAGATATTGTGCAAAAGCTGGAAGAAAGCCGCAGTGCCCTGGAAAAGGAGCGGGAAGAAGTTCAGCAGTTGCAACAGGCTGCCAGAGCGGCAGAAGAAAAAGCGGTTGCCACTAAGAACAGTATTGAAGAGCTGAAGGACAAGGAAGTTGCCAAAGCCCGTGCAGACGCGGAACGCATTGTGGAGCGGGCCCAACGGGAAGCGGCATTCTTCCTGAATGACCTGGATAAATTAAAGAAGCAGCAGGCAGCGGCCGCCGATCTCGGCAAGCTGAAGTCAGAAGCCAAACGAACCATCCGGAAGCATGAAGCCAATCTGGATGACATTACCAATCCCATTGTGGCGCTTGCCGAAGAGGAGGACTACGTCCTGCCGCGGCCGTTGCAACTAGGAGATCGGGTGGTTGTGGCCGATCTGGCGGAGCCGGCAGAAGTTACCGCATTGCCTGATAAAAAAGGAATGGTAGAAGTCACCGCCGGCTTAATCCGGACCCGCGTGCCGCTGGAACGCCTCCGCTTGGACGAAAGCGGAGCGGCCCGCAAGGCTCGGGAAAAAAGCCGGCCCAAGACCCGTACGCAGCGGAACAACAAGTTTGAAAACCGCGCCACCGCCACGGCCACAACCACATGTGATCTCCGCGGCATGACGCAGGACGAAGCGCTCCTTACCCTGGACCGTTTCATTGATTTGCAGGTGCGTTGCGGAATTGAACAGTTTACCATTATTCACGGGAAAGGAACCGGCGTCCTGCGCAAGGCCGTCGGCAAGTACTTAGACTCCCATCCGCAAATCAAGTCCCACCGGTTAGGCTCTTACGGAGAAGGACAGGACGGCGTTACCATTGCCACTTTAAAATAAAAGTGTACATTTGGGCGGCTAGTGCTGCCAATCCTGATGCCAAGGGCTTCTGTTTCCTATATTTTGTGTAAAGCAAAAGACTTTACACCATTTGTGGAAGCCTGCCAAAAAAGCATTGGAAAAACCGTCAAAAACTTGGTACGGAAAAACGGAAAACGCCCTTGACGCAGTAGGGGTAGGAAAAGTATAATATGTGCCTGTAAAGATATGCCCTTTACAGGCACGTTTTTACGTTTCGTTTTGAAAAATAGCGGAAAAGGGGGAAGTGTTTTGGCAAAGGATTTTGAACGCATTAACAGTTTGCTGGACTTTTATGGCGACATGCTGACAGACCGCCAAAAAGACTTCCTGGAATATTACTATATTGACGACCTTTCCCTTGCAGAAATTGCAGAAAACGAAGGCATTACCCGGCAGGGTGTCCGGGATGCCATTAAGCGCGCAGAAGCGCAGCTGTTTGAAATGGAACAGCGTCTGGGCCTGGCCAAGCGCTTTACGGAAGTAAAAAAAGGCCTGGATGAAATCTTGGAAGCGGCCGAAGTTATTAATACCTATAACATGCGGACCGGCCTTAGCAGAGACATCAATGATGCCGTTGTCAAGATTAAGTTCATTGCAGAAACCCTGAATGAAGAATAAGGAGCAAAACCATGGCATTTGAAGGTTTGTCCGACAGACTGGAATCCGCATTTTCCCGTCTGAAAAGTAAAGGCTCCCTGACCGAATCCGACGTGAAGGAGGCCATGCGGGAAGTCCGGCTGGCACTGCTGGAAGCGGACGTTAACTACAAGGTGGCCAAGGACTTCACCGCCAAAGTAACCGAACGGGCCATCGGCGCGCAGGTCATGCAAAGTCTGACCCCCGCCCAGATGGTTATTAAAATTGTAAATGAAGAACTGGTAGAACTGATGGGTGGCACACGGACCAAGCTGACCGTGGCACCGCACCCGCCCACCATTATTATGATGGTCGGCTTACAGGGCTCCGGTAAAACTACACACTGTGCCAAGATTACCAAAAAGCTAAAGGGCGAAGGACATCGCCCACTGCTGGTTGCCTGTGACGTTTACCGTCCGGCCGCTATTAAGCAGTTACAGGTAGTCGGGGAAAAGGCCGGGGTTCCCGTTTTTGAAAAGGGCCAGGGAAATCCAGTAGAAATTGCCAAAGAAGCCATAGCATATGCCAAAGACCAGGGATATGACTATGTCTTTATAGATACGGCCGGCCGTCTGCATATAGACGAAACGCTTATGCAGGAGCTGAAAGACATTAAGTCTGCCGTGCATCCGCATGAAATTCTGTTGGTAGTAGACGCCATGACCGGTCAGGACGCCGTCAACGTGGCCTCCACTTTCAACGAAGAAGTCGGCATTGACGGCTTGGTACTAACCAAGTTGGATGGTGACACCCGCGGTGGTGCTGCGCTGTCCGCAAAGGCCGTCACCGGCAAACCAATCAAATTCTCCGGTACCGGTGAAAAGCTGGATGACCTGGAGTACTTCCATCCGGACCGGATGGCTTCCCGTATCCTTGGTATGGGAGACGTTCTTTCCTTCATTGAACGGGCAGAACAGTCTTTTTCCGATGAAGAAGCAGCTCGCCTGGAAAAGAAGTTAAAGAAAAACAAATTTGACCTCAATGATCTGCTGGACAACCTGGTCAGAATCCGCAAGATGGGTTCCGTAAAGGATCTGCTTGGGATGATGCCGGGGGTTGGCAAGCAGCTCAAAGATATAGAGGTAGATGAGAAAGACTTTGATCACATTCAAGCCTTAATCTTGTCTATGACCCCGGAAGAGCGCGCAAAACCGGAGCTGATTAACGGTTCCCGGAAACGCCGAATTGCCGCAGGCTCTGGCCAAAAGGTAGAAGACGTTAACAAGTTGCTCAACCAGTACAAGCAGATGCAAAAAATGTTCAAGCAGATGAATAACAAGCAGTCGCGCCGTGCGCTGAAGCGAATGGCCGGTAGCGGAAATCTGAATGGCATGGATTTGAGCAAGCTGGGCCTGTAAGGGGTACAAAAATTTTACAAGACCATTGACTGAATTTTGGAGGGACTTATCATGGCAGTAAAAATCAGACTGAGAAGAATGGGCGCTAAGAAAGCACCGCAGTATCGTATGGTAGTAGCAGATTCTCGTTATCCGCGGGACGGCCGTTTCATTGAAGAAATCGGCTTCTATGATCCGACCAAGGAACCGCCGGTAATCAAGGTTGATGCGGACAAGGCTAAGCAGTGGATCGCCAACGGTGCACAGCCGACCGAAACCGTACGCGCACTTCTGAAAAAGGCAGGCGCCATCAACTGATAGCGGGAGGACACCATGCAAGATTTGTTAATCTTCATTGCGCAGGGTCTGGTAGATGACCCGTCCGCTGTCTCCGTAGAAATTGACGAACCGAATGAAAACGGCGTTACCGTTTATCATTTGCACGTTGCCCCGGATGACATGGGCAGAGTTATCGGCAAACAGGGCCGAATCGCAAAAGCAATCCGTACCGTTATGAAGGCATCAGCCAATCATCACGAAGAACGCATTGCAGTCGAAATTGACTAAACAGACAGGGCGGACCAGTCGGTTCGCCCCGTTTTTCTATCGGAGGAATTTCCATGCGTCTTTCTTATTTGGAGTTAGGCAAAATTGTCAGCACGCACGGCGTGAAAGGGGAATTGAAGGTAGACCCTTGGTGTGACGATCCATCTTTTTTTAAACACTTCAAAACGGTATATCTTGGCAAGGCAGGCCAGAACCCGCATCAGGTAGTCAACGTGCGCACTCACGGAAAAATGGTCCTCCTGACGCTGGAAGGCGTTACGGATATGGATCAGGCCAATCTGCTGCGCAATAAAGTGCTGTATGTGGACCGGGACGCCGCACCGCTAGAGCAAGACCGCTATTTTGTGGCAGAACTCCTGGGCTGCACCGTTTCGGATGCAGATACGGGGGAAGTTTACGGCACTGTTGCGGACGTAACTAATACCGGTTCTACGGACATCTGGCAGATTCGCGGAAAAGACGGCCAAACCTTTTATATGCCACTGATTCCGGGCATTTTGCAAGAGGCCAACGTGGCGGAAGACCGCATTACGGTGCGGCCTATTCCGGGTATTTTTACCGCGGCAGAAGAAGTGCAGAAGTAAAGCGGAAGTAGGAGACTGTTATGAGAATAGACATTTTAACCTTGTTCCCTGAACTCTGCGAGTCAGTTCTTTCCGCAAGCATCATTGGGAGGGCGCGTGCAGCCGGATATGTCACCATAGCGTGCCACAATATTCGGGACTACACGCTGGACAAGCACTGCCGTGTAGATGACGCTCCTTACGGCGGCGGCATGGGCATGGTCATGCAGGCCCAGCCAATTTATGATTGCTTTGCGGCTGTGCCGCGGGTGCAGGAGGACAAAAAGCCGCATCTGATTTATCTTTCTCCGCAGGGTCAGACCCTAACGCAGGAGAAAGTAAAAGAGCTGGCTTCCTATGACCAGCTGGTTCTGCTTTGCGGCCACTACGAAGGTGTAGATGAACGGGTTTTAGAAGAACTGGTAGACGAAGAAATTTCCGTTGGAGATTACGTTCTGACCGGCGGAGAATTGCCGGCCTGCACCCTGACCGATGCCGTCTGCCGTATGCTCCCGGGTGTTCTTCCCAATGAAGATGCCTATGAAATTGAAAGTCACTATGGACATTTGCTGGAATATCCGCAGTACACGCGCCCCGCGGTCTGGAACGGTCGCGCCGTTCCGGACATTCTGCTGTCCGGTGACCACGCCAAAGTAGCACGGTATCAGCTGAAAGAAGCCCTTCGAAGAACCCTGCAAAGACGCCCGGATTTGTTGGCTTCTGCAAGCCTTTCCGAAACGGAAAAAGAACTGCTGGCAGAACTGCAGGAAGAAGCGCAATAAATAGCGTAATTACTGGGTGAGTAAATGTTCATAAGTACAAGATATTGGGCTTTTGTAAAGTAGAAAAAACTGTTTATTTCTAACAAACATAAGAGTGAAAAAAACACCAAAGTTGACTACTCGGACGAAAGTTAGGAATTTCGTTGACCTTCAAAATCTTTGTGACTATAATAAACACGAAATTTTGGATTTGCCCTCCGGGGCAGTAAATCGAAGGCTCCCATCAGCCGGATGATTACATATTTGAAATGATCATATTTGTGAGGTTATTACTATGTATGTTAAAAGCGTAAAGGTTCAGAATCAGGTTGGACTCCATGCCCGTCCGGCAACCTTCTTCATTCAGAAGGCAAATGAATTTAAGTCTTCCATCTGGGTTGAAAAGGATGAACGTCGGGTTAATGCAAAATCCCTTCTTGGTGTCCTTTCTCTTGGCATCATGGGCGGCACTGAAATCCGCATCATGGCCGGTGGCTCTGATGAAGAAGAAGCAGTAGAAGCTCTGGTTGCTTTGGTTGAATCCGGTTTCGCTGAATAAACATTTTGCAAAAGTTAGGGCGCGTTGTAAAACGCGCCCTTTTGTTTTGGGTCTCTTAGACACAAGACAACCCCCGGCTATGCCGGGGGCAATAAACATTC
>CAVHPJ010000004.1:0-177173 GCA_963638085.1 Butyricicoccaceae bacterium
CAACAGCCCCTTCCAGGGGCAGAACAAACCGCCGGCTTAGCCGGCGGTCATGATTGTTTTTTCAAGCTTTGTTTTTATTGTTTTTCTGCATCCAGTGGGAAGGTTACCGTAATAGTAGTGCCTTTCCCCTCTTCACTGTGTAGTGCAATGTTACCGTCATGATACGCTACCGCATGCTTTACAATGGAAAGTCCAAGCCCGGTACCACCGGTTTCCTTGGAATGGCTTTTATCCACCCGGTAGAAGCGTTCAAAGATGCGGGACTGGTGTTCTGCCGGAATGCCAATGCCGGTATCTGCAACTTTTACAACGGCCGAATTGCCTTGCTTGGCAACCGACATGGTAACGTGGCCCCCCTCTTTGTTGTAACGGATCCCGTTGTCACAAAGATTGTACAGAATTTCATATAAGTAACGGCGGATACCATTCATGGTGCAGGAAGTACCTTCCGTATACAAAGTAATCTGTCGTTTGGAAGCAGAGTCTGACAAAGCGTCCTTCACTTCCATTGCTACTTCATACAAATCTACCGGTTCTTTGGTGGCTTCTGCAGCTTCATCCAGCTGGGACAACTGAATAATATCATTAATCAGGGCAACCATGCGGTTAGCCTCTTTTTTGATATTGCCGACAAATTTAGCGTTGTCTTCCGGCTTAACCAGGCCGGCTTCCAACAGTTCGGCGCTGCCAATGATGGACTGGAGCGGCGTTTTCAACTCATGGGAAACGTTGGCCGTAAATTCTTTCCGATTTTCTTCGGCCTGTAACGTTTCCGTTACGTCAAAGCAAAGAATGACGGCACCAATGGTTTTCTCTTCGGATTTAATACCGGTTAGCAGGAATTGATAATCCCTGCCGTCTTTCTTTTCGTAAAATTCACTTTCTTTGCCGCTCAAGGCCTTTTCAATGGCAGCGGACATGGCCGGGCTTCGGTCCACCATCAGGAAGACCTGTCCCACCGGCGATTCGGTGGCACCGAAAATTTTCATAGCTGCCGGGTTGATGCTAATGACAATTCCTTTTTTATCTAATAGCACTAAACCTTCTGCCATAGAAAGCGTAATCTGATTAAATTCGGTTTGCTTTTGCTGTAGCTGTTCCTTTTGCCACTTAATCTTTTTCCGCTGTTTATTCATCTTGGTCAGGATAGGTGACAATTCTTCGTAAGCATCGTTATTGGAAGAAGGGTGATCCAGATCCAACTCATATAACGGTTTTACAATGCTCTTTGCCATACGGTTGGAAAGTACCAGGGAAATAATAATGGCAGCGGCAATCAGGACCAGAATCATAGGAATCATACCAACCAGCATAACTGCTGCAGTAATCTGTGTAACGGCAGCTCTGAGAACGGTGCCATCTTCCAATTTAATAGCGCGATAAATGGTTTTCTTTGTCAGGGTATGAGAATAGCGTTCATCGCTTCCCTGCCCAGTGGCAAAGGCATCTTTGATTTCCTTCCGGTCCATATGATTTTCCATTTTGGAAGCGTCTGCATCCGAATCATATAGGACAGTGCCGGATTCATCTATGAGCGTAAATCGCACGCGGGAAGATTCATAATCTTGAAAATAATCGGCACCTTCTGTTCCGATGGTGGAAGAAACCAAGGTCAGTTCCTCTTCCAACTGCTGTTCCTGCACCTGATAAAAGTAATTATAGAAAAAGCCGCAGGCAATCAGAATGCTGGCGGCCAATACCGCCATGGCAACGGTAATCATGGATTTGAATATTTTATTGCTCATGGTTGCCTCCTCCTAGGCGATATCCGACACCGATAACAGTTTCAATCAGTTTGCCGGATTCCCCCAGCTTCTTTCTGAGGGTTTTGATATGCATGTCTACAGTCCGGGATTCGCCCAGATAGTCCATATCCCAGATATCAGACAGGATACGGTCTCTGGAGAACACTTTTCCCGGATGCTGCAGAAATAGTTTTAATAATTTGAATTCCTTGGCAGTTAATGTAACCGGCTCCTGGTTGACAGTAACGTAATGTTCACTGTCATTTAGCGTAATGGGGCCTGCCGTGTAGATGGAGTCCTGTTCTGGAGGAGCGCATCTTCTTAATACCGCTTTGACACGGGAAACCATTTCCATTACACCAAACGGCTTGGTCAGATAGTCATCTGCACCGGCGTCCAGGCCCTGAATTTTATCCATTTCCGTGCCTTTGGCAGTAGCCATGATGATTGGAATCTTCCGGGTTTGCGGATTGCTGCGGATTTCTTTCAGCACTTCTACCCCGTCTTTTTTCGGCAGCATGATATCTAAGATAATCAGCTCCGGTTGCGTGTCTTCCAAGGCCTTCAGCATGGAAATGCCATCTGAAAAGCCCTGTGCTGAAAATCCGCATTGTTCTAACGCATAAACTTCAATATCCCGAATGGTTTGATCGTCATCTACACACCAAATCATACTTAAGCTCCTTTATGCACTCCTGTTACAGAGAAGGCAACCCACTCTGCAATATTAACTGCATGGTCCCCGATGCGCTCAAAGTATTTGGCAATCATCAGAAGATCCAATGCATATTCCCCGTCGGCGGTATTTTCGGCAATCATCTTCTTCAGTGCGTGCTTTACGCGACGGAATTGGTGGTCTACCGTATTGTCATAATCACAAACCGCCTGAGCGCATTGTAAATCCTGTTTGACATAGGCGTCAATACTATCTGTTACCATTTTTATGGTAGATTCTGCCATGTCACGGATATAGTGGCACTCTTCGCCGGTACGGCCGTTTAATTTAGGGATAATATCGGCAATATCTTCCGCTTGATCGCCGATGCGTTCCATGTCGGTAATCATTTTCAGTGCTGCAGAAATCTGACGCAGATCCCGGGCTACCGGTTGCTGGCGCAACAGCAACTTCAGACAGAAGGATTCAATTTCCCGTTCCATTTGGTCTATTTCGTGGTCAATGGGCTCTACTTTTTCTTTAATTCCTACATCGCCCTCAATTAATGCAGTGGCAGACAGGGCAAGGATTTCTTCACACAGAGCACCCATCTCAATCATTTTTTTATTCAGCTTCAGCAGCTGTTCATCTAAGCGCGTAATCATGTTAACCAAACCTTCCTGTAATGTAGTCCTCTGTGCGTTTTTCCGATGGCGTGGAGAAGAGCTTCTCCGTCTTGTCAAATTCCACCATTTCCCCTAACAGGAAGAATGCGGTGTAGTCGGAAATGCGGACGGCCTGCTGCATGTTATGCGTTACCATAATGATGGAATATTGCTTTTTCAGATCCTTGACCAAATCTTCAATGCGTGCGGTAGAAATCGGGTCCAACGCGGAGGTAGGTTCATCCATTAAGAGCACTTCCGGCTTTACAGCTAATGCACGTGCAATGCAGAGACGTTGTTGCTGACCACCGGAAAGTCCGAGCGCGTTTTTCTTCAGACGGTCTTTGACTTCGTCCCAGATGGCTGCGCCTTTTAAGGCCTCCTCTACCAATTCATCCAGCTTGACCTTGTTGGTAATGCCATGGGTCCGTGGGCCGTAGGCCACGTTGTCATAGATGCTCATTGGGAACGGATTTGGCTTTTGGAATACCATACCGATATCCTTTCGAAGCTCGTTGACATCTACGTTTTTGTCGTAAATGTTTTGTCCTTTGTAGTTGACGGTTCCCTCTATTTTTACGTTGGGAATGAAATCGTTCATGCGATTCAGCGTCTTTAAAAACGTGGACTTACCACAGCCGGAAGGCCCAATAAACGCTACAATACTCCGTTCCGGAATGGCAATGCTGATGTCCTTCAGCGCCTGGGAATCTCCGTACCAGAGATTTAAATTTTGGGTTGTAATGATATCACTCATGAGGATCTCCTTTTTGCAAAGTGCTTGCCGACCAGGGTGGCGGAAAGGTTAATCAGCATGGTCAGAACCATCAGGATGGCGGCAATGGCAAAGGCCACGCCAAACTCCCCTTCTTCCTTTGCGTAAACGTAAAGTGCTACGGTCAGGGTGGCTCCCGGACTGGTCAGTCCGGAGAAAAGACCGTGGATGGCGTGGGCAAAGCCGGCGGTAAAGAGTAAGGCGGCGGACTCGCCAAGGATGCGGCCGACGGTTAAGATACAACCGGTAACAATGCCGTCTACGCATCCGGGCAGGACGACGGTACGAATGACGCGCCATTTGCCCGCGCCTAGGCCGAATGCGCCTTCCCGATAACTCTGCGGCACTGTCTTCAGACTTTCCTGCGTGGTGCGCATAATGGTTGGCAAGTTCATCATAACTAAAGTTAGCGCACCCGCCAGAAGACTGGTGCCGAAGTTATTGGAGAACAGCAGCATGCCAACCAGGCCGTAGATGATGGACGGAATGCCGGACAGCGTTTCCGCCGCATATTCAATTAAAGCAACCAGCTTTTTGTTTTTGGCATATTCCGTCAAATAAATGGCGGCGCCAACGCCGAGCGGCAACACAATCAGCAACGTGGCAAGAATGATGTAAAGCGTATTCAGAATATCCGGTAAAATACCAATTCGGTTACTTAAGTAGCTTGGTTTTGTAGAAAGTAATTCCCAGGTAATATTTGGAACGCCTTTTACCATGACATAAACCAGAATGGCTACAACCAGGCTGACGGAGACCACGGCGGAAAAATACATTAAGCCGCGCATGGTGTTGATATAAAGCTTGCGTTTGGTGCTAATCTTCTGTTTCATGATCAGTCCTCCTTACTTCTCTTCAGGAAGTAGTTCAAAGTGGCGTTGATCAGCATAATGAACAGGAACAGCACCAGGGCAATGGAGAACAAGGCATTTCGCTGTAAGCTTCCCGGACTGGAATAAGACATTTCACTGGCAACCGCCGTGGTCAGGAAGCGGACACTCTGGAACAACGAGTTCGGCATATTTGCCACGTTGCCCGCAACCATCATGACGGCCATAGCTTCGCCAATGGCACGCCCTACACCAAGAACCACTGCGGCGGCAATGCCGCTTTTGGCTGCTGGAACAGATACTTTAAAATAAGTTTCTACCGGCGTTGCACCCAGTGCCAAAGAAGCATCTTCATATTCTTTGGGCACGGCGTCCAATGCCGTTACACTGACTTTAATAATGTTTGGTAAGATCATGACAGCCAAAACCAGGATGGCCGCCAGCAGGCTGGCACCGTCCGGCACATGGAAAACATTTCGAATGGCCGGTACTAAGAACAGCATACCTACCAAACCATAAACAACAGATGGGATACCGGCCAGCAAATTAATGGCGGCTTCCAATACGCCTCTTATCTTCTTATTGACCATTTTGGATAAGAAAACGGCAGTAAAAACACCAATCGGAACACCAAGCAAAATGGCGCCGGCGGTGCCGTACACACTGGTCAGGATAAAGGGCAAAATCCCGTATTTTGGCTCTGCAGCGGTAGAGGCCCATTCCTTTCCGAACAGGAAAGGAATCAGGCCGATTTCTTTGATTGCCGGAATACCGGAAATAACCAGGTAGACCGTAATCAGCAGAACACATGCTACCGTAATGAGCCCCAGAATCAGGAAAATCCCGTAAACAAAGTTTTCTAACGCTCTCTTTTTCTTCATACGCTCAGCTTCTTATTTGGTTGCCGGAACAACACCGGCAGCAGTAATGGTTTCTTTGGCAGCGTCGGAAGTAACATAATCAAAGAACTTCTGTGCGCTTTCGGAAAGGGCTGTGTCTTTTTTGGTTACCAGAACAAACGGTCTCTGAATAACATAGGTGCCGTTCTGGATGGTTTCTTCACTTGGAGCAACCTTGTTAACGGTCAGGGCCTTAACCGTGTCCTTTACAGAAGCAAGGGAAGCGTAACCAATGGCAGCAGGGTTTCCGGCAACAGTGGTAATTACATCGCCCGTGGAAGTCAGTTCCTGACGATATTTGCAGCTGTCTTCAGTTTTGGTAATGGATTCAAAACCATCTCTGGTTCCGCTACCGGCCTCACGGCCAATCAGAACAATTTCCTTGTCTTCCCCGCCGACCTCTTTCCAGTTGGTAATTTCACCGGTATAGATTTTGGCAATGGTTTCTACATCCAGGTCGGATACCGGGTTGGCCGGGTTTACAATAATGGCAATGCCGTCGTATGCAAGGGTGGTACCTACCAGGCCCTTGGCCGTTTCTTCGTCCTTCAGAGCGCGGCTGGAAAGTCCGATGTCACAACGGCCTTCTTCTACCGCCTGAATGCCGGAACCAGAACCGGTGGCGTTGTAGGTAACGGTAATACCGGTGTCAGATTCAAATGCTTCACTTAATGCGCCAATTACGCTACTCATAGAGGTGGAACCGTCCGTTGTTACACTTTCACTTTTGGAACCGCAGCCGGCAAAGGCAACGCAAAGTAATAAGACGGACAATAGTAAGCTGACAATTTTTTTCATAGGGAAAACTCCTTCTCTTTTTCAAATCAACTATTTGCTTACATTCCTATCTTACAAATGGCGCGTAAAATCCGAACGCAGGAAGCTGTAAAATCCGTGTAAAATGAAAAATCCACGCTTCCGGATACTTCCAAAAGCGTGGATCTGTGTTTTGTTTTTTATCTGCGATGCAGGGGTTCTCTTATTCCGCAGGAACTTCAGCCGGAGCAGTTTCTACAGATTCTTCTGCAGTTGCCTCTTCCCCTTCTGCGTCTTCCTTGGCTTTCAGGATGGACTGATCAGGAACCAGAACTGCGGCAGACGGATCAGACTTTTCGGTGTTGTCAAAGTCATAATCTTTGCCCGGCAGAATAGCGTTCAGCAGGATGCCGGCAATGGAACCGGTGGCAAGACCGGACAGAGTAATGGCAACCGTACCAATGTGGAAGGTAATACCATCAGACATACCCAGAGAGCAAACCAGGATAATGGCTGCAATAATCAAGTTTCTGGACTTGGAGAAATCTACCTGATTTTCTACTACGTTTCTGACACCGGCACCGGAAATCATGCCGTACAGGATAAAGGAAATACCGCCAATAACAGCAGATGGCAGCAATTCAATGCAGGCAGCAAACTTCGGGCAGAAGGCCAGAACAGTGGCAAAGCCGGCAGCAATTCGGATAACACGCGGATCATAAACCTTGGTCAGAACCAGAACACCGGTGTTTTCACCGTAAGTGGTGTTGGCAGGACCGCCTACCAAAGAAGCAAGAGTTGTTGCAAGACCGTCCCCAAGCAGGGTTCTGTGGAGACCCGGATCCTGAATGTAGTTTCTGCCGCAGGTAGCGGAGATGGCGGAAATGTCACCAATGTGTTCCATCATGGTTGCCAGAGCAATAGGAACAATGGCAATGATGGCACTTAATACCAGACCTTTGTTGGCAAAGTCAACGCCCAGGATGGTGCTGGCTTTATGAATTGGGAACCCAATCCAAGCAGCTTCTTTCAGATTATCAAGAGCACTCTGCTGGAACAGAATCATGTTCGGACTACCGTTAACGGCAATGTAAGAAACGCCGTCAGCGTCTACATACGGCTGACCCATGGTCAGTGCAAAGATGGTGGCAATGGCAACAGAGCCAAGAACACCAATCAGAATTGGCAGAATTTTTGCCATGCCCTTGCCCCAGATATTAAAGACAATAACCAGTACCAAAGCAATCAGTGCAAGACCCCAGTTGGTAGAGCAGTTGGAAACTGCAGAACCGGCAAGGCCAAGTCCGATGGCAATGATAATAGGTCCGGTAACAACCGGCGGGAAGAAGCGCATTACTTTGTTTACGCCTACTGCCTTAATGATGGCAGCTAGGATGAAGTAAACAAGGCCGGCACAGGCAACACCTAAGCAGGCATACGGCAGTAACTGTGCCTGGGTATATTCCCCGCTTCCTGCTGCTGGGGCAATGGCGTAATAACCGCCCAGGAAGGCAAAGGAAGAGCCTAAGAAGGCCGGTACTTTAAACTTGGTCAGTGCGTGGAACAGAAGTGTCCCAAGACCTGCGCAAAGCAAAGTGGTGGAAACGTCCAAACCGGTCAGCAGTGGAACTAAAACAGTGGCTCCGAACATGGCGAACATGTGCTGCAGACCAAGTACCAGCATTTTGGGAATGCCAAGCTGTCTGGCGTCTCGGATGGCGGTATCTTTCTCCATACTACATTCTCCTTTTTCAAAAAAAAGAGTAACAACAAAACTCCGGAACGGGAACTTGCTGTTACTCACCTCAAACTTTCCCGACTATATTATCATTTACCCTATAGCCTACGCAAGATAAGGTAGACGAAAAATAAAAGTTCTACAAAATGGCCAAAAAGAAGCTCCGCATTTTTGCGGAGCTTGTCAGATAACTTAAGCGGCTGGCTCTTCCTTTTCCAGGTAACGATAGCAAACAGCAGCTAATGCGGCGCCAATTAACGGAGCAACAATAAATACCCACAGGTCTTTAATAGGATCCGTGTTACCTGCAATGGCGGCAACTACGGCCGGTGCAATGGATCTTGCCGGGTTTACGGAAGTGCCGGTCAGACCAATACCCAGAATGTGGACAAAGGTCAAAGTCAGGCCGATGATCAGACCGCCAAAGGATCCATGTTTAAATTTGGTGGAAGTAACGCCAAGGATGCACATAACAAAAACAAAGGTCAGCACAATTTCCACCAGCAGTCCGGCCCATACGTTTCCGAATACCCCGGAAAGACCATTGGCACCGTATCCACCGGTCATATCCTTAACACGGCCCATGCCGAAGATTGCCGCCAGCAATCCGCTTCCGCAGAACGCACCCAGAATCTGTGCTACCACATATCCGCAAAAATCTTTTGCAGAAAGTCCCCCATTCATAAATACAGCCAGGGAAACTGCCGGATTAACATGGCATCCGGAAATATTGCCAATGCAATAAGCCATAGCAACAATGGACAAACCAAATGCTAAGGCAGTTAACAGATATCCGCTACCAAAGGATGCGTCACATCCTACCAGCATTGCCGTACCGCAGCCAAAGAAGACCAGCGTAAAGGTCCCAATCAGCTCTGCCAAATACTTCTTCATAAAAATCCTCCTTTGTGTGTTCAGACACACGTGTTAATTCCCGAACATTTTACTACAAAACCATTCCTATGCCCAGTATGAAAAACAAGAAGAAAAAACTTGGAAATCCGAAAATTTATCCTTGAAACCGGGTACCTCTTATGATATAGTAATAAGGCAGTCAACGAACTGCTCAATACGCGGATGTGGCGGAATTGGCAGACGCGCTAGATTCAGGTTCTAGTGAAAGTTAATTTCATGTGGGTTCAAGTCCCGTCATCCGCACCAAAAAAGCCTACCCTTTCGGGTAGGCTTTTTCTTTTATTTAAGTTCCGTAGTATTGCTGTTAGCAAGAAGAAATATAGAAAAGCCTACCCTTGTCGGGCAGGCTTTTTTTCATAATTAGTGACTGGGTAGAAAAAAAGGACTTTCATACGAAAGTCCTTTTCCTGGTGCGAGAGACGGGACTTGAACCCGTACGAGTCACCCCACACGCCCCTCAAACGTGCGCGTCTGCCGATTCCGCCACTCTCGCATGCTGGTAAGGGATATTTCCCTTGCGCAACATTCATAATTATACTGATAGAACTGCTTGCTGTCAATGGAATTCTAAAGAATTTCGTTAATCATAATATTTTTCCCGACGCTTTTTCCGGACAAACGCATAAATGGCATAGATGATGGCTAAAGCAAGGAAAATACCCAGTCCTATATAGGTGGATTTATTTTGAATTCCCTCTACCTTCAAGTCAGACCAAAGCTGTGTCATCAGGGACAGGGTTTCCGAATCCAGATTGTGAAAGTATTGATATTTTTCCATCAGGCTTTCATCTTCCGGATATAACGTTGTGTTCTGATAAAACGTGTATTCTTCCGCATTGACCACGGCTGTATTCGGGCTTGCGTAACAAATGGTTTCCGCATTAGCAAGGGCAATTTGTGGCTCGCAGAGGAAATTGATATAAAGCTCTGCGGCACCCTGGTTCTGGGTAGTGTTAGGAATGCAGGCAGCATCCACAAAGATGTTGGCTCCCTCTTCCGGGAATGCAACGGCCAAGTCCGGGTTGTTTTCCGCCATAACAAAGTAGTCTCCTACGTAATACGGAGCCATGGCAGCAGCTCCGCTTTCCATAATATTGAATACTTCGTCCATGACATAGGAGCGAACCAGTGGCTTCTGTTCCACCAGTGCCTGATAGGCCTTTTCCCAGTCCTCCGGATCCGTGGTGTTGTAATCCAGTCCTAGGTAAGACATGGCAATGCCAAAGCCGTCCCTGGCATTGTTGAACATTAAAATCTGTCCGGCATAGTCTTCATCCCAAAGGACACTCCAGGAAGTGGGAACTTCCTTCACCAGCTTCGTGTTGTAAATCAGGGCAACGTAGCCGACATTGTAAGGAACCGTGTATTCTTCGTTTTCATCGTAATACAGGCCCTTGTATTTGCTATCAATGTACTTGGCGTAGTTTGGAATGTTGTTGTAGTCCAGCTTGACTAGCATGTCTTCGTTTCGCATGCGTTCAATCATGTAGTCAGAAGGGAACACTACGTCATAATTGGCGCCACCGCTTTTGACCTTGGCGTACATGTCTTCATTAGAGTCAAAGTTTGTGTAATTGATTTTGATTCCGGTCAGCTCTTCAAAATAGGCGTTAACGTCAAGGGTGTCTTCGGAGCCATCTGAAATATATTCGCCCCAGTTGTACACGTTCAGCGTGGTGCCGCGGTACGGATTGTTTTTATAGTACTCTTCATCTATGGGGTAATCCTGAATGGAGGCGGCAGAAGCCGGGAGCAGCAAAACGGCGCAAGCACAAACTAAGGTCAGCAGAACTGCAAAGAACTTTTTCATTTAGCACGCCCCTTTCTGCCACGGAAGGCCTTCTGCAGATTTTTCTGCTTGGCCTCTTCCCTGTTTTCAATGACGTTGATAACAATCAGCAACAGGAACATAACCACAAAAATGAGTGTGGATAAGGCATACATGTCCGGTGTAACCCGCTTTTTGGTCATGGAGTAAATCCGGATAGGCAACGTCTGGAAATCCGGTCCGCTGACAAAGTAAGAAATAACAAAGTCATCCAAAGATAAGGTAAACGCCATAATGGCACCGGAAATAATACCGGATTTAATCTGCGGCAGGGCAACCTTAAAGAAGGCCTGCGTGGCTGTGCAGCCCAGATCTTCTGCCGCCTCTACCAAATACTTGTCCATCTGCCGGAACCGCGGCAAGATGTTCAGAATAACGTAGGGCATCTGGAAGGTAATATGCGCAATCAGCAGTGTCCAGAAATTCAGTACACCGGATTTTTGAATGAGTGCACCAAAGAAGACAAACAGAAGCATCATGGAAATACCGGTAACAATATCCGGATTCATCAGCGGAATATTGTTGGTGGTCATGAGCAAGCCCTTGTAGTGCTTTGCTTTGGAATAATGGTACCCAACTGAGAAGATGGTGCCAAAAATAGTAGAAATGGCAGACGAAGCCAGTGCCAATACCAAAGTGTTGCGGAAGGCAACCTTCGTGGCGGCGTCCTTAGCCAGCTCCTGGTACCAGTGTACAGAGAATCCGCCGAACACAGAGGTACTGTTAATGCTGTTAAACGAAAACAGAATGAGCACTGCAATGGGGATATACAGAATCAGAAAGAAAATCAGAATGTAAATCTTTCCGGTTACACTTAACTTATTCTTCATTACAACATGACACCCCCATCCTCTGTATTGCCGAAGCGGTTCATGACTGCCAGGCATACCAAAATGAAGACCATCAGGAGCAGAGAAATGGATGCGCCCAAATGGTAGTTGTATGCAGTCTGGAATTGCATTTCAATAACGTCCCCAATCAGGGTGTACTTACCGCCACCCAGCTTTTGGGAAATGTAGAACGTGGAAACAGATGGAACAAAGACCATGGTTATGCCGGAAATGATGCCGGACTTGGTCAGCGGAATCATGACTTTGGATAAAATCTGATACCCGTTGGCCCCAAGGTCCCTGGCTGCTTCAATGTGTTTCCGGTCCAGCTTGGTCATAGCCGTGTACAGCGGCAAAATCATAAACGGAATGTAGTTGTACACCATGCCGAAAATAACCGCACCGGAGGTGTTGATTAAATGCAGGCGAGGCAGCCCTACATCTGTCAAAAAAGTATTAATAATTCCTGTATTTTCAATCAGGACCATGATGGAGTATGTCCGCAGGATGAAGTTCATCCACATGGGAATCATAACCAGCATAATCAGCATACTCTGAGTACCGGCTCTGCACTTGGAAAAGAAATACGCAAGCGGGTAAGCTACCACCAAAGAAAGAATGGTGGCAAGCAGGCCGAACCAGATGGAGCGGAAGATAGTATCCGTATAAAGGGACAGATTGCTGATATTTTCAAGGGAAAAGGCACCGCTGGAGTCTGTCAGTGCATAATAAGCAACAATCAGGAGCGGGACCACAATGAAAACAGCCATCCACAAAGCATACGGTGCCGTTATGGCGGTGGCCGTTTTCTTATTCATGTCCTGCCTCCTCTTCTGCCTGTTCCTGGGAAGCTTCTTCAAATTCCAGCTCTTCAATATCTACTTCGGTCAAATCCACTTCAGAGTCACTGATAAAGTCCATTTCATCCGAGAAACTGGAGTAGTCTCCGAAGACACCGGAGTACTTGGACTTGGCCATAACATGAATTTCATCCGGCTTAATCTGGATGCCGATTTTGTCCCCGGCCTTCTGATAGTCTGTGGACTGAATCATCCAAATAAAGCCATCAATATCTACTAAAATTTCAAAATGAACGCCTTTAAAGGTAACGCTGGTAACTGTACCTTTCAGCATGCCCTCTTCTTCCGGAACAACATCTACGTCTTCCGGACGAATAACAACGTCTACCGGCTGATTTTTAGCAAAGCCACGGTCCACACAGTCAAAGGTAACACCGTGGAAACGAACCTTTTCATCCGTTAGCATAACGCCGTCCAGAATGTTGGATTCCCCAATGAAGTCTGCCACAAAAGCGTTGGCCGGTTCATTGTAAATATCTATAGGAGAACCAATCTGCTGAATTTCACCGCGGTCCATGACAACAACCTTATCCGACATGGACAGGGCCTCTTCCTGATCATGGGTTACGTAAATAAAAGTAATGCCCAGGCGCTGCTGGATGTTTTTCAGTTCTACCTGCATGTCCTTGCGCAGCTTCAGATCCAAAGCGCCGAGAGGTTCGTCCAGCAACAGCACCTCTGGGTTCACTGCCAGGGCCCTGGCAATGGCCACGCGCTGCTGTTGGCCACCGGATAAGGAGTCTATGGACCGCCGGTCAAAGCCTTTCAGGTCTACCAGTGTCAGTAGTTCAGACACCTTTTCTTTGATGGCAGCTTCCTTCCACTTCTTTAAGCGCAAACCAAACGCAATGTTCTCATATACATTCAGGTGTGGGAACAAAGCATAACGCTGAAAAATGGTGTTCACCGGCCTCTTGTGGGCAGGAACACCATTCATCCTTTTATTGCCAAAAAGGACTTCTCCGGAATCCGGTTCCTGAAAGCCTGCAATAATCCGAAGGGTTGTGGTTTTTCCACAGCCGGACGGCCCTAAGAAGGTGACAAATTCACCATCCTTAATTTCCAGGTTCAGATTGTTCAGAATCGGCTCTCCGTCAAAGGCCACTGAAATATCTTTTAACGTAATTACCGCGTTTTTTTCCACTTATGCACTCCCTCATTTAACCGTAAAATTTCTTTAAAAAGAGTATACGGGAAACCGCCCTAAAATGCAATTTATCCGGGCGGTTTTGCACGATTCTTTTTTTGCAATGTTTAGCAATAATGATACTGCTTCCGAAAATGGAACAGGAAGCAGAGGTTAACCAGTAAGCAACCACATTCTGCAAAGATGTTGGAGAACCAGATACCCTCCACCCCGATGATCAGCGGAATGGTTAAAACAGCGGAGGCCTGGAAAACCAGGGACCGCATAACGGCGGAAATGGCCGAAATTTTTCCGTTATTCAAAGCGGTAAACAAGGCGGACGTATAAATGTTCATACCGGCAAACAGTAAGCTCATGCTGTAAATGCGGAATGCATAGGTTGTCAAGGCATGAAGCTCAGTGTCATAGCCAACAAAGATTTTTGCAAGGAGCGGCGCCGCCAGCTCTGCCGTGGCTACCAAAAGAACGCCGGCGCACAGCATGATTTTAATGCTTTTCCGGAACAGATTTTGCAGTTCATCAATATTCTGGGAACCATAGTTGTAGCTGACCAGCGGTCCTACACCAATAGCGTAACCGAAGTACAATGCAATAAATAAAAACTGCACGTACATAATAACGCCATAGGCAGAAACGCCATTTTCTCCAATGTATTTTAAAAGTTGGAAATTATACAGCATACCGACAATACTACTGGAAATATTGCCGACAAATTCGGAAAAGCCATTAAAGCAGGCGGACAAAATGGGCTTCCACTCCAGTGCTTTAAAACGCAGTTTCAAAATACCGTTTTTGTTAAACAGGAAGTACGCCATGGGGACACCTGCGCCGACGATCTGGGATAGCCCGGTAGCCAGAGCAGCGCCCGCAACGCCCTTATCCAGGACCGCTACAAAAATGGCATCTCCAATCATATTGGAAACACCTGCAAATACGGTGGCCAGTAAACCAAGCTTTGGTTTTTCTGCTGCTACGCAAAAGCTTTGGAAAATATTTTGCAGCATATAGAAAACCACAAAGGCCAGATTGACACGGCCATAAAGCACTGAGTCATCAAACATCTCCGGTGTGGCGTTTAGGAAGGTAACCACCTGCGGCATAAAAGCAAAACCTAAGATGGATAAAACAATACCAAGCGCCGTACCAAATAAAATCATCATGGAAAAGACTTCATTGGCCCGTTTCCGGTCCCCCTCTCCCATAATTTTGGAAACCAGAGCGGTACCGCCGGTACCTACCATAAAGCCCATACCGCCAATAATCATAATAAACGGCATGACCAAATTCAGGGATGCGAAGGCCGTTTTACCTGCATACCAGGAAACAAACAGGCCGTCAACCATGCCGTAGATAGAGCTGAACGCCATCATCACAATGGACGGAAGAACGAATCTTGCCAGCTTCTTATAAGTAAAGTGATCAGAAAGTTGGATTTTCATTTCTTTCTCCTAAGGTAAGTAATTAAATGGTGGGAAGCATTTTCTTCAAATATTGTCCCGTATAAGACGTTTCACACTTTGCCACCTGTTCCGGTGTGCCGGTGGCCACAACTGTACCACCGTTATCTCCGCCATCCGGGCCCAAATCTATCAGATAATCTGCCGTTTTAATTACATCCAGATTGTGTTCAATGACCAGAACCGTATTACCCTGGTCTACCAGCTTCTGCAGCACTTCCAAAAGCTTATGTACATCAGCTGTATGCAGACCCGTGGTCGGCTCATCTAAAATATAAATGGTTTTGCCGGTGGAACGCTTGGAAAGCTCTGTGGCCAGCTTTACGCGCTGCGCTTCGCCGCCGGATAGGGTGGTTGCGCTTTGCCCTAATTTGACATAGCCCAGACCCACATCCCGTAAGGTCAGCAGGCGGTTATAAATTTTAGGCACTGCCGAGAAGAAGTCACAGGCTTCATCTATGGTCATGTCCAGCACTTCGGCAATGTTCTTGCCACGATATTTAATTTCCAGCGTTTCCCGATTATACCGGGCTCCGCCACAGACATCACACTTTACGTATACATCTGCTAAGAAGTGCATTTCTATTTTGACAATGCCGTCACCCTGGCAGGCCTCGCAGCGCCCGCCTTTGACATTAAAGCTGAATCGCCCGGCAGAATAACCCCGCACCTTGGCATCCTGCGTGCTGGCAAACAGCGCACGAATGTCATTGAACAGATTGGTGTAAGTTGCCGGATTAGAACGTGGCGTTCTGCCAATGGGAGACTGGTCAATGTTGATAACCTTGTCCAGATGCTCCAGTCCGGTAATTTCCTTGCATTTGCCCGGGTAAGATTTTGCGCGATTCAGATCCCTTACCAGGGTCTTATAGATGATTTCGTTTACCAGACTAGATTTGCCGGAACCGGACACTCCAGTAACGCAAGTGAAGGTTCCTAATGGAATGGAGACATTTACCTTTTTCAGATTATGCTCTGTGGCACCTTTTACCTTTAGGAAGTTGCCACTCCCCTTTCTGCGTTCCGTTGGAACCGGGATGGAACGTTCCCCTTTCAGGTATTGGCCGGTAATGGAATTTTTGCAATTCATAATTTCCTGTGGCGTTCCGGCGCAAACCACTTCCCCACCGTGAATTCCGGCACCGGGGCCAATATCCACAATGTAGTCTGCGGCCAGCATGGTTTCTTCATCATGTTCTACCACAATCAATGTGTTTCCCAAATCCCGCAGCTTTTCCAGGGTGTGGATTAGCATTTCATTGTCTTTTTGGTGAAGGCCAATGCTTGGTTCGTCCAGAATATAAAGGACGCCCATCAGGGAAGAGCCGATTTGTGTGGCCAGCCGGATCCGCTGGCTTTCCCCACCGGACAAACTGCCGGCACTACGGGCTAAGTCCAAATAATCCAGGCCCACACTGCACAAAAACTGCAGGCGGGATTTAATTTCTTTTAAAATAAGTTCGGCAATAATGCTTTCCCGTTCGGTCAACTGTAACTGCTCAAAAAATTCCAATTCCTTTCGAACAGATAAACGGGTCAGCTCATCAATATTCAGACCGCCAACGGTAACCGCCAAAGATTCCGGGCGAAGACGTTTTCCGCCGCAGGAAGCACAGGCATGTCGTGCCATCAGCTGTTCAATGGAACGCTTGGAATATTCCGAAGAAGTGTCTCGGAACTTCCGTTCCAGGTTTGGAATAACACCTTCAAAGCGACAGGCCCATGTGCTGTCACTGAAGGTAGTTTTTCTGGAAAATTCTACGCGGTCTTTTCCGGTACCGTATAGGATTTTTTCCAAATCCTTCCGCTTCATGTCCTGAATAGGAACATCAATAGAAAAGCCGTAGTGGTTAGCCACGCCGTCATAATACATTTCCGCAATGGTGCCACCTTCGGTTTTGCTCCAGCCCGGCGCCTGAATGCCTCCTTCCCGAATGGAAAGGGTTTTATCCGGCATAATCAGGTCTTCGTCAATCTGTTCGTAAAAACCAAGTCCAGCGCAATCCGGGCAGGCCCCAAACGGATTGTTGAAGGAAAACATCCGTGGCGCCAGTTCGTCCATTTTCAACGTGCCGTGGTCCGGACAGGCAAACTGTTCGGAAAAGACCATGTCTTCCCCGTCAATGACGTTGACCAGCAGGACGCCTTCCGTCAGCTTCAGGGCGGTTTCTACAGAATCCGCAAGGCGGCTTCTGATGCTGTCTTTCACCACTAAGCGGTCTACCACTATTTCAATGGTATGTTTCTGGTTTTTATCTAAGGTAATTTTTTCACTTAGGTCATGGATTTCTCCGTCAATCCGGGCACGCACATAACCGGATTTGGCAGCTTTTTCCAAATCCTTGGCGTAGGTCCCCTTTTTGCCTCTGGCAATGGGTGCCATAACCTGAATTTTGCTGCCTTCCGGTAAAGACAGCACCTGATCTACAATCTGATCTATGGTCTGGTGAGACAGTTCCTTTCCGCAAATAGGACAATGCGGATGCCCCACTCTGGCATATAACAGACGTAAATAGTCATAAATTTCCGTTACCGTTCCCACGGTGGAACGTGGGTTCTTAGAGGTGGTTTTCTGGTCAATGGAAATGGCCGGTGACAGACCATCTATGGATTCCACCTTCGGCTTTTCCATCAGTCCCAGAAACTGTCTTGCGTAGGAAGACAGTGACTCCATATACCGACGCTGTCCTTCCGCATAAATGGTATCAAAGGCAAGGCTAGATTTTCCCGAGCCGGACAGCCCCGTAAACACAACCATTTTGTCTCTGGGAATGGTTAAATCTACATTTTTTAAGTTGTGTTCCTTTGCCCCTTTGATGACAATTTCCGTTCCTGCCATTCTGCTAACTTCCTTTGCTGTTACTGACTTGCCGCATCTTATTTTTGCAATTTGGCAAGCTCATCCCGATAATAGGCCGCCGTTTCAAAATCCAACACTCTGGCGGCAGACTTCATATTCTTTTCCAGTTCGCGGATACGCCGCTCTTTTTCTTTTTTGGTCAGACGTTTTCCCTCTGGCGATGTAGTTTCTACCTTTGCCGTAATTTCAATGACATCCCGGACATCCTTATGGATGGTTTGCGGTACAATACCGTGCTCTTTGTTATAAGCCATCTGGATTTCCCTACGGCGGAGAGTTTCCCGGATGGCCCGTTCCATGGACGGCGTTACGCTGTCTGCATAGAAAATAACACTACCCTGTGCATTCCGGGCGGCACGGCCTGCCGTCTGCACCAAACTGGTTTCCGAACGCAGGAAGCCTTCCTTGTCCGCGTCCAAAACGGCCACAAGGGAAACCTCCGGAATATCCAGGCCCTCCCGGAGCAGGTTGATGCCGATCAGGACATCAAATACGCCCATGCGAAGGTCACGAATAATCTGCATTCGTTCAATGGTATCTATGTCATGGTGCATATAACGCACCTTTACACCCTGTTCTTCAAAGAATCGGGTCAGGTCCTCTGCCATCTTCTTGGTTAACGTGGTAATTAAGACCCGTTCTTTGCGGTCGGTACGCACATGAATTTCAGAAAGCAGATCATCAATCTGCCCTTCCACTGGGCGTACGCTGATGTCCGGATCAAGCAGTCCGGTCGGACGAATCAGCTGTTCCGCAACCCGCGCCGATACCTGCCGCTCAAAGTCTCCGGGCGTGGCACTGGTGAAAATAACCTGGTTCACATGGCTGTAGAATTCCTCAAAATTGAGCGGCCGGTTATCATAGGCGCTGGGAAGGCGGAAGCCGTAATCAATCAGGCTCTTCTTCCGCGCGTGGTCCCCGCCGAACATGCCGTGAATTTGAGGCAAGGTAACGTGGGATTCATCAATAAACAGCAGAAAATCCTTGGGAAAGTAATCCAGCAGCGTATACGGCACGGCGCCCGGTTCCCGGCGCGCCAGCACACGGCTGTAGTTTTCAATACCGGAGCAAAACCCGGTTTCCCGTAGCATTTCCATGTCATATTCCGTGCGCTGCCGGATCCGCTGCGCTTCAATCAGCTTTCCCTCTGCCTCAAATTCAGCTACCCGTTCGGCGCACTCCCGCATAATATCCGCAATGGCGTCCTCCAGTGCGTCCGGGTTGACAACGTAGTGGGTTGCCGGATAAATGGCAGCATGCTGCAACACGCCGGTGACTTCTCCGGTCAGAGCATTTATTTCGCAAATGCGGTCAATTTCATCGCCGAAGAATTCAATGCGGATGGCATATTCCGTTTCTCCGGACGTGAACACCTCTACGGTGTCCCCCCGGACGCGGAACTTCGTCCGCACGAAGTTGATGTCATTGCGCTCATAATGAATTTCTACCAGCTTCTTTAAGAGATCATCCCGTGGATAGGTCATCCCCGGTCTGAGGCTGATAACCATGTTTTTATAATCTATTGGGTTACCTAAGGAATAAATACAAGAAACCGAAGCCACAATAATAACATCCCGACGTTCCACAAGGGAAAGGGTTGCAGAATGCCGAAGCTTATCTATTTCATCATTAATAGTGGCGTCCTTTTCAATATAGGTATCCGAAGACGCTACATAGGCCTCCGGCTGATAATAATCATAATAGGAAACAAAGAACTCTACTGCGTTGTTTGGGAACATTTCCCGAAACTCTGAGCAGAGCTGTGCTGCCAGGGTCTTATTGTGCGCCAGTACAAGAGTTGGACGGTTAGCAGAGGCAATAATATTGGCCATGGTAAAGGTTTTACCGGAGCCGGTAACTCCAAGCAGTGTCTGCTCTTTATAGCCCTGCTTTAAGCCGTCTGTTAATGCTGCAATGGCCTGCGGCTGATCCCCGGTTGGCTTGAACTTAGAAACCAATTCAAAGTGATCCATCCTTTGCCTCCTTTCCCGAAAGTGACCCTATTGTAACAAAAGAAATTTTAATCTTCAAGAAACCGCTACATCGCAAAAAAGAAGTCCGGAACAGTTGCCCCGGGCTTCCCTTGTTAATGTTATTAAATCAGGTCGGTAATGATGCTGTCCACATCGGAATTCTTATAGCTTTCCAAATGAGTGGAACCCTTGATGCCCCAAACGTTAACGGCAATGCCATTTTCATGAGCCTTTTGTGTAAAGTTCGGCGGCAGCTTGGTAAGAACAAAATACGGATGGAAGGCATCTGCATGGTGTTCCTTGGCTACTTCAACAAACTGTCCCTTCAAAAGGCGCTTGTCATAACAATCTTTGGGATCATATAACAGGCCGACTTTCAGGTTTGGATCCAGTTCCTTTACACGGTCGGTTACATAGAAATAAAAGCTGGAAATAACCACCTTTTCTTCCAGACCCATTTCTTTTACCATGGCAACGGTTTTGTCTACTACTTCCAAAGAGCCTTCCTTGGGCTTTTTAATTTCAATGTTAATCAGCTTCATATCCTTAACGGTTTGCAGGGTTTCTTCCAGCGTGGGAATTTGGGTACCTGCAAACTTATCGGAAAACCAGGAACCGAAATCCAGGGAACGCAGTTCTTCGAAGGTCTGGTCTACTACTAAACCTTTGCCATTAGAAGTTTCATTTACTTCAAAATTGTGGCAAATAACCGGTACGCCGTCTTTGGACAGCTGAACATCAAATTCTACGCCGTCTGCCCCGTTGTCAATGGCAGCTTGAAAGGCCGGCAGTGTATTTTGTGGGGCCCGTAAATTGGCTCCTCTATGTGCAATAATCAATGGCATGATAAGCGCCTCCTTAAATTCTGACACACTAATTATACAACAAGTTTTCTTCTATGAAACAAAAAGAATGGACAGAGCGCAAAAAAAGACCCGGGCAGAAATGATTCTGTCCGGATCTTTGGTTTATGGGTTAGAACAATTGCTTATTTCAGACCTTCAATTTCCGGATGTCTGGCTGCAACAACACCATAAGCATCTTCCAGAATGTCTACTGCTAAAGCAATGTCTTCGTCAGTAACAGCGGCATTCATGAAGTGGTTGTGGTGGGACGTAATAAACAGACCGCGGGAAACGGCTTCTGCTACTACTTCCTGATGCAGATACAGGCTGTCGTCATTGGTGGTTCTGAGATAGAAGCAGGCCGGTTCACCGGAAACCTTCAGGTTGAAGCCGTGTTCTGCGGCAGCAGCCTTGAAGCCGTCGGTCAGCTTGGTACCCTTTTCACGGAACATGGTTGGGGTATCCAGTCTCTTCATCTTGTTGATGGTAGCAAGACAGGCAGCAAACGGTTCTGCGGACATCCAGTAAGAACCGGTGTAGCTCAGAGAGGATGCCGGAGTATACCATTTATCCTGGCCGCAAACGCAGGACATGTTGTAGCCGTTGGCCAGTGCTTTACAGAAGCAGATCATGTCGGCTTTGAAGCCATAGTAATGGTCGGAACCAGCAAGGTCAAGACGGAAGCCCATACGAACGTCATCAATGATCAGTGCCATGTCGTGGTCATCGCAGAATTTGCGAACGGCAGCCCACTGTTCTTTTGTGGCAGTTACGTTGTCATAGAAGTTACCGTGGTCATATGGCTGTGCAATTAAGGCAGCAACGTTTCCGCCGGCCTTATCATATTCTTCCTGCATGGCCTGCATGTCAAACCAAGGAAGGATGATGTTGTTCTGGGTGTCAGAAGGAAGAATGCCAGGATAGTCCGGCTTCATGCACCATGGGAAGTTACCGTGATAGTAACCCTTGAAGTACATGATTTTTTCTTTACCGGTACCAGCACGGGCGGTGATGGCAGCCATCTGTGTGGCGTCAGAACCGTTCTTCATGAAGTAAGCCCAGTCTGCGCAGGCTACAGTGTCCTTCAACAGCTCAGCGCATTCTACCATCTTGTAAGACGGAGAAGTTAAGCAGTTGCCGGTTTTCAGCTGTTCAATGGCTGCGGCGTCAACTTCGTCATCGCAGTAACCAAGAACGTTCGGGCCATAAGCGCACATAAAGTCAAGGTATTTATTACCGTCTACGTCCCAGAAATAAGTGCCCTTTGCGTGGTCAGACATCAGAGGCCATTTGGTAATGGGAAGGAACAGACCTTCGGATGGGCCAAGGTGTCCGTAAACACCGGCCGGAATTGCCTTCAAGGCACGGTTAAACCATTCTTGGGATTTTTCGTGAGTGTATTCAGGATATTTACTCAATGTTGTTCCCTCCTTATGCTAAGTAAACCGATACGCGGTCCAAAATGCGGTTGATGTTATCCAGCATGTTAATCATACCGGACATCTTGATATTACCGGCGCAAAGCTCAGCAATAGTGGAAACGGTGCCGTTGAACAAACCGTTGGCCAGTTCAATGGAGCTGAATTCCATGATTGCTCTTGGATTTTCCGGCTTTTCTTTGATCAGGCTAAGTTTGTGGTCTTTGGCAACAATGGTAACATAAACGGCGTCTTTAATACCCATCTGGATAGTGCCGTCTACAATACCATCAGCGGAAATCTTGGAGATTTCATCATTATTGGCAAGAGCCGGAATGGCACCACCAATAACATACATGGTAAGGATTGTGTTCAGACGGAAGAATTCCGGATCCTTCAGGTCGGATTCGGACGGTTGGAGATACTTGCTCATGATGTTGGTCAGTTTGGTGAACGGGCCAAGCAGGAAAGCAAGACACTGAATTGGATTTTTGGTAGGAATACCCGGAGTACTGTTGCTAATGAGGTTGTTGAATGCTTTCGGGGATCCGAAAGACATTTTGCAGGTTGCTTCTGCGTCGCCTTCTACAAAGACGCAACCGTTCTTGTCAAACTTGTAAGTTACACAAGGACCATTCTTTACGTCTACACAGAATGCAACAGGGTTCTTCATTTTGGCACAGACAGCTTTAGCTTCCGGTACTAAATCGCATACGTTTTCAAGGCAGCGAAGTACGCCGTAAGCATTGACATAGGCCAGAGCTTTTTGATCAATCAAAGGGAGTCCTCCTTTATAATAATCTTCGAAAACGGGAGTTCGGGGGAATCCCGTTTTCATTTCATCTGAACGGATTGCACTTTCCCTAAAAAGGAAATTGTATCCGGATAAAATTATAGTATTATTCCCAAAGGAAGTCAACAAAATAGCCAATTGAATCTGAGCTCACCCAGGGTGTTTTTGTCTATTTTTGGCACTTTTTTCATTGTGTCAAATCTGATCTGCAATATAGCAAAATCAGAAATTGGGAAACTGCTCCGCAAACCAAACAGAAGGCACCTCAAAGCTACGCTGATCCAGGTAATTCAGGCAACCGGCGTCTGTAGAAAAGTCAAAGGTTAAGCGGTAAGAATACAAAAATTGCTTTTTATAGCCTCCCCGCTTTTTGTTTTGTACGTTGCTGCCATACTTTCCGTCGCCAAGAAGCGGACAGCCAATGCTGGCAAAATGGGCACGAATCTGATGGGTCCGGCCGGTCAGCAGTTCTACTTCAATCAGGGACAGTCCCTTTTCTGACCGGAGGACCTGGTACTTCGTGCGGATTTCTTTTGCGCCGGGCGCCGGCTTGTGCCGGATAGTGACCTTGTTTTTATCTTCATCCTTGATAAGCCAGCCCTGCAGCAAACCGGCGTCCTGTTCCGGTCTGCCGTGGACAACGCAAAGATAATATTTATGTAATTCCCGATCTTTGACCTTCTGATTTAAAATGCGGAGGGTCTCCGCATTTTTGGCAGCCATAACAATGCCGCCGGTGTTGCGGTCAATCCGGTTTACCAGCGCCGGCGCAAAGGAGTTCTCCTCATCAGGTCGGTATTCTCCTTTTTCATATAGGTACCGTTTGACTCTGGTAATTAAGGTATCTACATATTCCGACTGGTCCGGATGGCAAAGCAGGCCAACCTTTTTGTCCAACAGTAGCAGATTATCATCTTCATAAAGAATCTGCAGCTTGGTGCCGGCATGCAAAAAGTCATATTTCGGTTCGGGTGGCTCCAGGAATTCATCATTAATGTATAAATCTACCTGGTCCCCTACCGCAAGCCGCGTGGAAATTTCCGCACGTTTTCCGTTTACCTTCACCCGCTTCTTCCGAATGTATTTGTAAAGCAGGGACTGGGGTAAATTAGGATAAGACTTGGTCAGAAACTTATCCAGGCGCTGATCAGCGTCATTCTTCTGTATCTGGATGCTCTTCATCTTCCGGCAACACCTTTACGGTAATCATATCAATCTTTCTGGCATCCACCGTTTTTGCGGTAATTTCCAGATTCTTATAAGTAAACTGCTGTCCCGGCGTTGGGATTTCTCCAAACTGTTCAATAACCCAGCCGGCAACCGTATTGGATTCCGACTCTGGTTCATCCATATGGAACAGCTCAAAGAAGTCGTCTAGCGGCATACTGCAGCCAATTTCATAAACGTCATCTTTAACGGCAATAGGTTCCTGTTCTTCCTCGTCGTGCTCATCATAAATTTCGCCGACCAGCTCTTCCAGGATATCCTCCATGGTAATAATACCGTCTGTACCGCCAAATTCATCTGTTACTACGGCAATATGGTCATGCTCTGCCTTTAACAGTTCAAGCACCTTGGCAATTTTCATGGAAGGAGCTACATACAGAACCGGTTGCAAAATATCTTGGATAGTGGATTTTCCGCGAACTACATCTTCTGCAAAGTCCTTTTGATGAATATAACCAACTATATCGTCCAGGTTTTCCTGATATACCGGTAACCGGGTAAAATCGGATTCCCGGAAAACGTCTTCAATTTCCCGAACAGATGCCGTAATTGGAATGGCAATAACATCTACGCGCGGAGTCAGCACCTCCTGCACTTCCATGTCGTTGAAATCCATAACGTTCTTAATCAGTTCACTGTCATCTTCGGAAATACCCCCGTCGTTTTCAGCCTCTTCTACCATGGTCATGAACTCATCTTCGGTAATCTTGTCCTCCGAGTTCAAATGAAGCACCTTTTTAACCAGTTTCTTCCAAAGACCAAAGACCTTGTTTAATGGCATAAAGATTTTCATAAAGACCCAAATTGGTCCGGAAACTGCCATAGAAAAGCTTTCCGGGACTTCTTTGGCAATACTCTTTGGCGTAATTTCGCCAAAGATCAGAATAACAACCGTTAAAACAACCGTGGACCAGGTGGCACCAATGTCTCCTAAAGCACGGATAAACAAAACCGTGGAAATGGAAGACGCACTGATGTTAACAATGTTGTTTCCGATTAAAAGGGTGGATAACAAGCTGTCATAGTCATCCAGAATTTTCAGAACTTTGCCGGCTTTTTTCTTTCCCTCCTGCTCCAAGGATTTCAAACGAATCCGGTTTGCAGTGGAAAAAGCGGTTTCCGACGCCGAGAAGAACGCGGAAAAGAGAATGCATACAATAAGTACAATAAGTAAGCCAGTACTGTTACTGTCCATAAAGAAAAAATCACTCCTGTGTTGTTTCATAGTTCTCTACTAGGACAAAGAGAACCGTAATATAAAGTAAATAAATCGGGACAAAAATGCCCGGGTTGACCAAAGACATCAGTTCCAGACCAATCCAGGAAAACAGGACGGTTCTGGAGAACAGGCTTTTTCTGCGATGGAAAAAGCGGATTCGCATATAGTACTGGTATCCGAAAGTAAGGATGCCCAGAATACCAAAGCTACCGATAATTTGCGGTACCGTGGAATGATACCAGCACAACGTGGCCGTAGCCGAATGATGAAGATCCCGATTCCCCATGTAGGCAAGGCCACGCCCGGTGAGCGGGTTGGACAGGAAATCTTCTACCGAACGCTTCCATAGACCCAGGCGAATAGCATTTTCGCCCTGGCTGGTAAAGCGTTCCAGAGTATAGTCCAGGAAATCTGCCATACGAGGAATCAGACATAGGAACGCCAGCAGAATAACGCCGGTAATAGTCAGATAAAACTTCCGGTGCTTCTTATCCTTTACCGCAAAGTAAATCAGCAATAAGCCAAACTCTACCGCGCCGAAAACCAGGCCCCCGCGCGAACCCGTCATGACAATGGTACCCATACTAATTAAAGATAAGCCAAAATAACAGACGGGATGTTGCATGGCCATATAAAAGGTAAATGGCATGGCAATCATCAGCATGGTACACGCATTGTTCCGCCATTGAAATGGCAGAATGCCCGGATCCGCAAGGAATTCACTCCGGTGTTCCACATAATATTCCAGCACAGCAAGAGCAAGGAACAGAATCAGAAAACAAAACTGTTTTGCAATCCGCTGGCCAATTTCCTTTTCTCCGTTGGCACCCGGATAAATAATGGAACCGAAATCCCAATAGAAGAAAAGAATCATAAAGCCCAAGGTGAACATATAGGCCAATGAAATAGGCCGGAAATATTCCGCCGCTGTAATGCTGCCAAGTCCGCCCAAGAACATGGTGCAGGAAATCAGCAGGATGGGCAGGAATAACTCCCCCTTTTTCGGGCGATGCAGCTTCCTGTAAAGGATAGGATGCAGACAAAAACAAAGCGCCACCGGGGGCACAACCCAAGTGACTTCCATAAATGCGTTATAAGAGTTTTTTGCCTGAATGACAAAGGCAATCAGGAGTATGGTCGGCAAAAAGACGGTAATAATGTCATTGCAGAGCAAAAGCAAAGCAGAAATCAGAAAGGCAAATAAAACGGCCCCATAGACGTACTGGTTGAAACAAACTACCAATACCGCCAGGAGCACCAAAAAAAAGCCGAATATGTCCCCTGCAAAGAAAGTTCGGAGGCGGTTCAGCCAGTCATTCTGTTTGTAAGTTTTTTCGGTTGCCATAACAACTCCTACAAATCTAAAAATAAAGATTATTTATAAAATACTATAACTTGAAAAAGAAAGCAATTTAACTATTGATTTTTTTTACAAGGTGCTTATAATAAATTTAGCACTCAGGAATAATGAGTGCTAACACAAATTAGTATCATCTTATACTTATATTATATTGGAGGTAGGCGTTATGACCATTAAACCAGTTGCAGACAAAGTTCTGTTAAAAACGGTAGAAGCCGAAGAGACCAGCAAAGGCGGCCTTTTCCTTGCCGCATCCGCGCAGGAAAAGCCACAGATTTCTGAAGTTGTTGCAGTTGGCCCCGGCGGCGTGGTTGACGGAAATCAGGTAGACATGTACTTAAAAGTTGGCGACAAAGTAATTGTCGGCAAATATACCGGTACACAGGTAAAAGTAGACGGTGTGGATTACAGCATCGTTTCCCAATCTGATATTCTTGCCGTTGTGGAAGACTAAGGAGGACTATTTTAGATATGGCTAAACAAATTATTTATGGCGAAGAAGCCCGTAAAGCATTACAGACCGGTATTGACAAGCTGTCCAATACCGTAAAAATTACCCTTGGACCGAAAGGTAGAAACGTAGTTCTACAGAAGTCCTACGGTGCACCGCTGATTACCAATGACGGTGTTACCATTGCAAGAGACATTACCCTGGAAGACGCTTTTGAAGATATGGGCGCCCAGCTGGTAAAAGAAGTTTCCACCAAGACCAATGATGTTGCCGGTGACGGTACTACCACCGCTACCCTGCTTGCACAGGCCTTGGTACGCGAAGGCATGAAGAACGTTGCTGCCGGTGCTAACCCAATGGTAGTTAAAAAAGGCATTAAGCTTGCCGTTGATGCAGCCGTAAAATCTATTGAAGCTGCAGCCAAGCCGGTAACCAGCTCTGCTGATATTGCCCGTGTTGCTACCATCTCCTCTGCAGATGAGCACATTGGCGAACTGATTGCAGAAGCAATGGACAAGGTTACTGCAGATGGCGTTATTACTGTTGAAGAAGCAAAGACCGCCGAAACCACTGTTGATGTAGTAGAAGGCATGCAGTTTGACAGAGGTTATATCTCCCCTTACATGATGACCGATACCGACAAGATGACTGCAGAAATTGACGATGCTCTCATCCTGATTACTGATAAGAAGATTTCCAACATTCAGGAAATCCTGCCGCTTCTGGAACAGGTACTGAAGTTGGGCAAGAAACTGGTTATCATTGCTGAAGATGTAGAAGGCGAAGCCCTGCAGACCATCGTTTTGAACAAACTGCGTGGCACCTTCACCTGCGTTGCCGTTAAGGCTCCTGGCTTCGGTGACCGCAGAAAGGCCATGTTGGAAGATATTGCCGTTCTGACCGGCGGTACCGTTATTACCTCCGACCTTGGCTTGGAACTGAGCAACGCTACTCTGGATATGCTTGGTAAAGCTGCCAAAGTTTCTATCAGCAAGGACAACACCACCATTGTTGACGGCGCCGGCACCAAAGATGCCATTGCTGCCCGAGTTTCCCAGATCCGCAGCCAGATTGAAGAATCCACTTCGGATTATGACAAAGAAAAGCTGCAGGAACGTCTGGCCAAGATGGCCGGCGGCGTAGCAGTACTGCACGTTGGTGCTGCCACCGAAACCGAAATGAAGGAATCCAAGCTGCGCATTGAAGACGCGCTTGCTGCAACCAAGGCTGCCGTTGAAGAAGGCACCGTGGCAGGCGGCGGCGTAGCTCTTATCAATGCCATCCCGGCAGTAAAGGCTTTGCTTGATGAAGATCTGGAAGCCGATGTTAAGACCGGTGTTAAGATTGTGCTGAAGGCCATTGAAGAACCAATCCGCCAGATTGCCGCGAATGCCGGTCTGGAAGGATCTGTTATCATTGACGCCATTGCCCGTTCCGGCAAGACCGGCTATGGCTTTGACTTTGCCAAAGAAGAATATGTAGATATGTTTGAAGCCGGTATTCTGGACCCGGCCAAGGTTACCCGTTCCGCTCTGCAGAACGCCGCTTCCGTTGCCGCCATGGTGCTGACCACGGAATCCCTGGTTGCAGACAAGCCGGATCCGGCCGCCGATGCCGCTTCCGCAGCAGCCCAGGCTGCTGCCATGGCAAACTCCGGCGGAATGTATTAATTCCTACTAGCCTTTTTCCTCAGTCCCCGTTTGGAGTCTATCCAAACGGGGACTTTTTCGGTATACTTTACTTGTATTATTTTGTTAAATTTTTGTAGGAGGAAAACTATGGGACACATGATGAAGTCAAAGTTTTTTGACGAAGTAGGCCCTGTTCCGCATAATGATTATTACCCTAGACCGCAGTTGGAACGGAGCTCCTTTTATAATCTGAACGGGACCTGGGAATACGCCATTTATCCATCTGAGCAGGCTTTTCAGGGATATCAAGGCAATATTCTGGTGCCGTTTTCACCGGAAGCCTTATTGTCCGGAGTGAATAAAATTGTTACTCCAACAGACACGTTATATTACAGAAGAAATTTTGTCATAGAAGAAGACTTTTTAAAGGACAAAACCCTGCTTCACTTCGGTGCCGTAGACTATGAATGCGAAGTATTTTTAAACCATTTAAAAGTCGGCTATCATCAGGGTGGATTTTTTGCTTTTACACTGGATATCAGCAAAGCCATTCAACTGGGTAACAATATTATTGAACTGATTGTGAAAGACCCTTCTGACACCAGCTACCACGCCAGAGGAAAACAGTCCTCTTCCCCTGCCGGCATTTTCTATACACCGCAATCCGGCATTTGGCAGACCGTGTGGATGGAATCCGTCCCGGAAAATTACGTAGAGGACCTGCGCATTGTACCGGACATTGACAAAAACGAAGTCCGTCTTACAGTTGAAACAAAAGCACCGGAAGTTACCGTAAAAGTATTGGACGACGGCAACTGCATCGCCGAAGGAAAAGGACAAAGGGAAATTGTCATTCCCCTGGAGCAATATGAATGCTGGTCTCCGGAAAGCCCAAAGCTGTATGACTTAGAAATTACTGCAGGTCAGGATACCGTAAAATCCTACTTTGGCATGCGCAAGTTTGGTGTTGGTCCGGATGCTAACGGAAAGCAGCGTTTGTTACTGAACAATAAGCCGTACTTCCATAATGGGGTGCTGGATCAGGGCTACTGGTCTGATGGCATGCTGACGCCACCCACCAAGAGTGCCATGGAATATGACATTCATATGCTGAAGGAAATGGGCTTCAACATGATCCGGAAGCATATCAAAATTGAACCGCTTTACTGGTACTATCTCTGCGACAAAGAAGGGATGCTGGTATGGCAGGACATGGTCAATGGCGGCACCGCCTACAACCCGCTGGTTATTGCCGTATTGCCGTTCCTGACCATCAATCTGAATGACGGTGAAAAGAATTATAAAATTTTTGGCCGAGCCGACGAAGCTGGCCGGAATGAATATGTCAAAGACCTGTATGACACCATGCACCAATTAATTAACGTGGTTTCCCTTGCCATGTGGGTACCGTTCAACGAAGGCTGGGGCCAGTTTGACGCCAATAAAATTTCGGAAATGGTTGCAGAATATGACCCAACCAGAACCATTGACCGCACCTCCGGATGGCATGACCAGAAGGAATCTGACTTTGTTACCAGACACATCTACTTTACCCCTGTGTATGTCCCAAAGGATGACCGCTGTTATTTGCTGGATGAATTCGGTGGCTTCTCTAAAATGACCAAAGGTCATATGTTCCGGAAGTTACTGTTTGGATATCGGATGTACTTCACGGACGAAGCTTTAATGCGCGCCTATGAAAAGATTTTTGAAAAACGCATTATCCGGAACATTCCAAAGGGTCTTTCGGCCACTGTCTTTACGCAGGTATCTGATGTAGAAGGCGAAATTAACGGTCTTATTACCTATGACCGCAAGGTAGAAAAGCTGGACCGTGCCCGTGTCAAGGCCGTCAATGACAGAGTAAAGCTGTAATTTGTGAAACTCATCATAAAGAATCAGCCAGTCTGACCAAAGCAAAACTCCCGTTGCAGAGCAACCTCTGTAACGGGAGTTCTTTTCGTTTATTTGGTTTTGCCATAGAGAATAACGGAATCTTCCGTATCTTTCCTGACTTCGGAAATCGGAATTCCCTGATGCTCTGCAATAATCTGCATGACCAGAGGACTGCAGAATCCGCCCTGACAACGTCCCATTCCCGGCCGGAGCCTGCGTTTAATTCCGTCTACCGTGGGAACACAAAGGCCGGAATTTAAGGCGTCCAGGATTTCTCCTTTGGAAACTTCTTCACAACGGCAGACAATGATGCCGTAATCCGGATTCTGGCGAATCAGCTGATCTCGTTCTTCCGGCGTCAGATTCTTCAAGCAGGGAATTAGTTTCCGTTCCGGATGGAAACCGGTATTTTGATGGACTGCTTGACCACTTTCTTTCAAGTATTCCACGCACCAGGCAGCAATATCCTGTCCAATGGCAGGTGCAGCCGTTATCCCAGGCGATTGAATCCCCGCTGCTTCCATAATGTTTTCTGTAAAGAGGCCCTTCCGGACACAAAAATCTTCTTCATACAAGGTGGCACGCACGCCGGTAAAGTAAGCAATAACGTCTTCATACTTCAACTCAGGGCAAAGTTTTCGTTGCATTTCCATGATAGCCTGAAACTCTTCTGCACGGGTTTCTGTGTTTTCCCGTTCCGGCGTTTCCGTAGCGTTAGGGCCAACCAGCATATTTCCGTATACCGAGTGAATCAGTCCAACACCTTTGGTATGGTTATGACTACCCAAAGCCCATAAAACCTTTTGGACATACTTCCATGGCTTTCCCTTGACTTCCGGCTTTTCATTGGGCATGACGGCAAACGGCGCCTTGGCCATGCTGGTGTTTACCAGGTATCCGGCTTTGGCATCGGTAATAATGTCTGTACCGCGGCGAGGGTGAATGGTAAAGGTACGGTCCCCCGCCATTTCTGCAATTTTATCTGCATAAATGCCGGCCGCGTTACAGACCACTTTAGGATAAAGCGTCCCACGATTGGTTTGCACTGAAGTAATCTTCCCCTCTTCCACCGACATGCCTTCCACCATGGTTTCTAGGGAAAAGCGGGCCCCGTTTTGTACGGCATTTTCCGCCATGGCAATGCAGACGCCATACGGTGATGTTACGCCGGCAATGGGAAGAAACATGCCGCCGTCAAAGAAGTCCGGTACATGTGGCTCTATTTTATGCAATTCGGGCAACGTCAAATAACGTACATTCGGCATATCCAAATTCTTTTTGGCATTCCATGCAAGGTACTTTACAATCAGGCGTTCCCATTTATCCACGTCCAACATGACCTGGCCCTTTTGTTCCAGCGGAAAATGCAATTCTTCCGACAATTGCTGATACATGGCATTGCCACGTGCATTGTAATAGTGCTTTTGAGAGTGTTTTCCGAAGTTAACACCGGCATGGACAACGCCACCGTTTGCCTTTGTGGCACCTTCTGCAACATCAGAAGAACGGTCAACCACCAGGATATCTAAATTCCAGCGAGACAGCTCTCTGGCAATGCTGCAGCCGGTAATACCTGCCCCAATAATCAGAATATCCGGTTTGTCTCCATCCAACTTATGGTCCCGGATTTTGGGAACTTGCACAGTCTCCTGAAATCCCTTTAGCCGAATGTCATTTACTACACCATAGTAGTGTTTTTTATCTACTGCCAGACTGCCGGCTTTTACTACAGTAGCCCAGTCCTCTACTTCTCCACGCAAAACAATACAGCCCCGTTCCTCCGTGACCGTAATGGACGGATCCAGGGCTGCTATTTTCTTTTGGATCTTAGACAAACTCATTTTGGGCTCCTCAGCAACAATAGGTTACCCTATATGATAAAGCTGGTATTTGTATGGTACAAGTGTTCTGTCCTGTTTTTGCACACATGCTACGCACATTTCCGTGATTTTCTTTTGTTAAAAAGAAAACAAGAATATATCTTGCACAAATGTGAATATTCTTTTTATAATGGAGTGCGTACAGAAAGGAGTTTGCAGAATGAATCCCAATTATGATGTTATGACAATCCTTCGGATTGCCAAATATTATTATATTGACGAATTAAGCCAGCAGGAAATTGCGTTAAAGGAAAACATCCATCGTACGCAGATTTCCCGTCTTCTGAAGATTGCCAGAGAAGAAGGCTTTGTTAAAATTGAAATTTCCGCCCCGGACAGTACCCGTGCCTATGAGCTCTCCCGCCGCCTGGAAGAAAAGCTTCATTTAAATCAGGTAATGGTTACTCCGGAATTACCACTCAAAAAGATTGATTCTCAGAGTGCAGATGATGCCTTAACCTTCTTTGCCGCCAGATATATTGAAAAGTGGGTACCGAAGTTCAATAAAATCGGGGTTGGTGTCGGAAAAACGTTGTACCAGACAACCGCCAATATCAGTGCACACCCTTCCGACAATAACATGGACTTTTATGCCGTTTCCGGTCACGTTGGTACAGATAATCCTTACCTACAGAGCACCATTATTTGTGACCGCCTTGCCAGTGCCTTTGGTGGAAAAGTTCACTACAACAACTATTCCATGGTAACCAATACCAACCATCTGTCTGAAATTGACAAGGCCAAATTGAACGCTATGCAGGAAGAATTCAAACACCTAGATGCGGTTTTGGTCAGTGTTGGTGGACAGTTTGCTTTGGATTATCCTTACTTTACCGAATTTTATGATCAGGTAAAGGACTTTAACATTCAAAAGGTTTTCAGTCGCCCGCATGCCAATGTACTTGGCAACGTTTATTATGAAGACGGCCGTCGCCTTTCCCTGCCGGAACCGTTCCGGATGACCAGCATGAATGCGGATGACATTCAAAAGAATCCGCATGTGCTCTGCATCGCCAGAGGAAGTCATAAAGTACGTCCCGTTATTTTTGCCGCAAAATACGGTTACATTAACGAACTGGTTACAGATGAATACACGGCCCGCCTGATTCTGGAAGAACTGCAGAAAATGAAGGAAGCCGGAATCAACACCGCTGCGCCAAGTAGTAAAACAATGGCAGTAAAATAAATAGCATCAAAAAAGAGCCTGTTGCATTCCCTGCAGCAGGCTCCTTCTATTTTTTTATGGAAATGGGAGCAAAAGGAAAAGCACCATTTCGTTCCCGAAACAGTGCTTTTCATGGAGCTGATGACCGGATTTGAACCGGTGACCTCGTCCTTACCAAGGACGCGCGCTACCTACTGTGCCACATCAGCAAATTGGCAGGGGCAGAAGGACTTGAACCCTCGGCACGCGGTTTTGGAGACCGCTGCTCTACCAACTGAGCTATACCCCTACATGTCTGTAAGAAATGGTGGACCATCAGGGACTCGAACCCCGGACCCACCGGTTATGAGCCGGCTGCTCTAACCAACTGAGCTAATGGTCCGCAATTGGTCTCCCAAGTCACTTGGATATTATATCTACCCACAGCCTTAATGTCAAGAGAGTTTCTGCGTTTTCAGTCAGAGTTTTCAAACATTTTTTACAGAAGAGAAAACCAACCGGTCTCCTTCATAAACAAGCTTCATGACAAAGAATGGATCTTGTCCGGCAATTCTGGTCAAAAAGAGCCGGTCTCCTTCCCAGGTTGGCAGAGTAAGCACCTTTTCCTTAGGAACCCAGCGAAGGTCTCCTTCGTCACATTCTTTGAGCGTCCCGAAAAAGCGTTGGGCCGTAAAAAGATGCATGTACTCCCCTTCCGATTGGTCAGACACAAAGGTTACTAAGCCCCGATAGTGTAAGTCTTCCGGCAACACCGTCAATCCGGTTTCTTCCAGAATTTCCCGTCTGGCACCGTCTTCGGGGCTTTCGTTTTCTTCCATCTTTCCGCCCACTCCAATCCACTTGTCGTGATTGATATCATTTTCTTTTTTTGTGCGATGCAGCATCAAATACTTTTGATCCTGCTCCAAGTAGATCAGAGTGGTATTCTTCATGAAAAGACTCCTTTTATGTCCTTACTAACCTTAGTATTCTTCTATTCCTACCGTAAACGGAATGGTAATCGGATCCGTACGATCAGAAGAAATGACCAGCGTTCCGTCTCCTGCCTTTCCGGTTGTCTTTACATAGGTTCCGGCATATCCGCCACGCAGCGGTACGCAGGACGGTCCAATCAGTTCCAGACAGCCGCTTGTCTTCAGCTGAATAGGATCATTCAAGTAGAACAGATGGTTTCCTTCTTTGGAAACTGCTTCTATGCGAACACAGGCTACATCGTAAGACGAGGTTTCACACAGATTGGTATGGTCTACTTTTACGTTCAAAATCACTTCGTTCATTGGTGCCTTGGTAATACTGTTGACTACCTGGCCCTTCTTAACAGCGTCAAAACGGTAAATAGTGGCGTCAGAACCCCAGTTGGTTACATAGGTATAAACCAAGTCAAAGACCTTTTCTACTGACAGCTTGTCTTTTACGAAGGTTTTGGCCAGGCCGGCAAGGAGGTTCGGCTTTAAGACGCCGCCAACGCCGTCGGTCATGAAGCCCTTGACCGCTTTGCGGAACGCAAGCGAGCCTTCGGGGCTCATGCCCTCTTTGTTTTCCAGTAATTCCCCAATCAGGTCATCAATCCGAATAGGAGCATGTTTCAGATTCGGCCAGGTTTCGGTGTCCGGATAAAAACGACGGACGAAGTCTCCGTTTTTATACAGGTTTACGTAGTCGGCGTTGGTGAACACAAAGACGTCACCCAGCTTGCCGGCCGGCCATTCACCAATATCCATGGACGAGCTGATTTCCAAAACGTTGGTATCCTCTGCCTGCGAAGCATACAGAGCCGCCGCCATCTTCGGATTCCGGAACATGTCCAGTACCCCGTGATAACAGATTTTGTCTCCGGATCCGAAATCCTTATGGGTATTGTAGTCAGCCATACACCAGCCAAAGCTGCCGGAAATTCCGTTATCCGGAGCCGCAGCGGCATTGACAACATTGGCATGACGCAGTGCATGCTGTAAGCGATGTGCTTCGTCATCAAAGGATTTTGTCGGATACATGTGTCCATTGTATTCCGAAATTAAATACGGTGCATTCGGACGTCCGGTTACCATCCATTTCTTCTGTGCACCGGCATTTTCGCCGGTATGGCTGAAGTCATTATAGGCATACACGTCTTCCAGCAAATTGCTGAGCTGCATAAAACGAACACCGGAAGTCGGGCGGGTATCATCATACTGGTGCGCTACGGCATTGGCTTTCCGATACAGCTCATTGTCATCCTGGCTTTCGTTAATACGAACACCCCACAGCACAATAGATGGATGGTTCCGATTCTGCAGGACCATATCTTTTACGTTCTGCAAATGCTTTTTCTTCCATGCGTCATTGCCAATGTGCTGCCAACCAGGTGCTTCCGTGAAGACCAGCAAACCGGCTCTGTCACATTCGTCAAGGAAGTACTGTGACTGCGGATAATGGGAGGTTCGAACGGCATTCAGACCCAGTTCGTTCTTCAGAATATGAACATCATTTTCCTGTACGGATTTCGGCATGGCATATCCCACATAAGGATAGGACTGGTGCCGGTTCAATCCGCGAATTTTCAGCTTCTTACCGTTCAGATAAAACCCGTCTGCACGGAAGTCCACGGTACGGCAGCCGAAGGTTACCTTGTGGAAATCCCAGGAGGTGCCGCCCTCCTGGCCCTCTGTCAGTCTGACGTGCAATTCATACAGCTTCGGATGATCTACATCCCAGTTTTCCAGGCCGGCGCAATAAAGCGTGTTGGTATTGACTTCGTCCACATGTTCTACGGAATAGGTCTGGATACAGGTTTCTCCGTCATAAATATCATAGGTCAACCGGAACGGACGAATGGTAAGATTTTCCGCATGAACGGTTGTTTCCACTTCCAGGGTTTTAGTAGAAGTTCCCGTCGTCCTGCATTTTACAAATACATCGGCGATGTAGTTCTTTTCATAGACTTCCAAGGACACTTCGCGATACAGTCCACCATACGTTAAATAGTCAATAACATGGCCAAAAGGTGGTTCATTTAAGCTTTCTCTGGCATCCAGAACAACCTTTACGGTATTGTTGCCACCAAAGTTTGCAAACTGATTCAGCGGCACTTTAAATTCGGTATATCCGCAATAATGGTTTTCTGCCAAAGTTCCGTTAATGTACACCTGTGCCATATGTCCTGCCCCTTCAAAGCGAAGGAAGCACAACTTTTCGGCATATTCCTCCGGCAGGAAAAAGCTCCGTTCATACACGCTGACAAACTGGTAGAGCTTTTCGTCAAAGTAGTTATACGGCAATTCCACATTGGTGTGCGGTAGCCGTACTGTACTCCGAGCTTCCGGTTGGTCCTGCCGGTAATAGGTCCAGTCGTCATTCAAATAAATCCGATTAAACAAAGACAAAATCCTCCTTTATTCTGTATCGGAAATCCGCTCCAAAAGAGCTCCTAATTTCCGATAAAAAGCTTCAAATTCTTCCGCTGGCACTTCCTCGCCTTCATAAAAGGTGTGGTTGACCGGTTGCGTCGGCATAACGTGCCAGATTCCCTTTTGCAGAGTCATAGAGTCCGTGTAATCTACCTGGGGCTCATCAAAGGGCGCCGTTTCAGAAATGGTGTTTACGCGCCCGTCACTGGAAGCCCAAGCCTTACCCTGCCGAGCATGCACCAGTCCCATAAAGAATACCGAAATTTTATACCGGTCCAGTACCCTTTCAGCCGGAACCGTCAACAGACCTTTTTTTGTGCTGATGTCTGCCGGCTGAGAAAAATAATAAACCGAATCTATAGTGTCCAGAACCGCATTCCATCTGGCTGCGCCCTGCAAACTTAAGTCCCCATAACAGCTGTCTTTGGAGAACAGGAACCGCAGAATGGAAAACGGTTTATAAATGTGCTTCTTTTCTGCAGAGGTAAAGCCAAATTGATCCATTAACATAACGGCGGCATAGGGGTCCCCACTTCCGCTGAGCTGATTGGCCTTTTTCAGCTGGCCAAAGGACAGCAGACGTGTCATGCGGTCCAGGTCAGTGCAAAGTGTGGTTCCGTTTAACGGCGATGCCAGGCAGTAAATACAATTGATTAACTGCGCCTGACCACCGCGAAACAGCGGTGACAAATCTTCTTCCTTGGTAACCGCACGTTCTTTTTCGTCACCGTAAGCCAGCAGATGCAGTAAGACGCGGATGGTTTCTCCGCCAAAGCTGTGCCCTACTAGATTTACCTTTTCATGCGCACCCGGCTGTCCCAAATCCGGCAGAATACCATCATAGTGCAGTCCGTAGCGCTTATGTTTTCCTTTTTTAGCGTGGGCTTTCCCATAATCAGCCGTACCACCGAACAGCATAGCATATAGGTCACAGGCACGGTCCCATGCACTGGTAAACGGTGCAATATGCGGTGCATAGGCCTCATATCCAAGACCATTTAAATAGGTGGCAGCCGGGGCAAACGTTTCCCCCATATTATTAAATCCGTGGACGAAAACAATCGGATAACATTCCATGTTTGACGTCCTCCTTTCCCAAAATATGATACAATAAATCCATTGAATTAGAAAGAAGGAACCTGCGTTGCAACCGTATTTGTCAAATGCTTATCACCACTTCCGCACCATTACCCATCATCGTCACTTAGTTATGTATCATTGCTTCCGTGCCGGTATTCCACTGCAGGGTTTGCTACATGATTTATCCAAGTACTCTCCTACAGAATTTTTAGTTGGTGCCAAATACTATCAGGGAACCTTCAGTCCCAATGTGGTAGAACGAAAAGACAAAGGTGTTTCCTATGCCTGGATTCACCACAAAGGCAAAAACAAGCATCACTTTGAATACTGGTTTGATAACAGCCCGAACGGCTATACTATGGTTCCGGTCAAAATGCCTACCAAATACCTGATTGAAATGATCTGTGACCGCTTGGCCGCCTGCAAAACCTATCTTGGAGAAAATTACAAAGACTCCTCCGCCTTGGAGTATGCCAACCGGCATAACTACTCGCAGTTAATGCATCCGGAAACCGAAGCCAGCCTAAAAGAAATTCTGACCCTGTTTGCCGAACAGGGAGAAACTGCCGGATTCCGGCACCTGCGGAAGTTACAGCGGCAGGAGTTAAGAAACTCTTTAACAAAGCATTACTGCAAGCAGGTTTAAAAGCTGACTCGCCTGAAAAAAGATTTTACAGAGCCAACTTACAGAACCAACAAAAAATCCCCGATTGCCATGGTTCCGGCAACCGGGGTTATTCTTTTGTAACCAGCTTATTTTGACAACATCTGTAGCATGGTAAATTGCTTTACCAACGTGTCCCGCATGGCAGGGCCAATCAGCTCTTCTTCATATTCCTTGCACATCATGGTGGCCAGGAAATAATCTTTTCCGCAGAACATGATCTGATCTTTGGTGCGTTTCAATTCTACTATTTTGGTGGCTTCGCCATAAATGACGACAGGCTGGATAAACTCCGCCGCACTGCGACATTTCAGAGCCAGAGACTCTGCTGCTTTTGCCGCCTCCGCAATGGGATTTTCAAAGTAGTCTCCTTCCCCTGCATTGGTTCGGAGAATCCAATAGCGGCTGTCTTCTTCGGCATACAGCATACCTTCATATTCCCGGATAAAGATAGGGTAAACTCCGGTTTTGTGCAAAACCAGAAGATCCGCCTTCCGTCCTTTTCCGCGCTTGGAGTCCAGACTGATATTTTGATACACTTTGGCACTGGGTGCCTTTTCCTGAAGACCTGCAATCAGTTCTTCCTGTATTGACATGAGTTCCTCCTAATAGGGCTAGTTTAATCGGTAAAAGAAATGTGCGAAAGAAGTTCGTTGATGGCATAGAAATTACTGCTGCTGAATTCAATTACAACATAAATATCAGCCATATTGGTTTCTGCCGCCACCTGAACAAAGTACTGAGTTCCGGTTGAATAATGCAGCAGATAGAGTGTTTTTCCGTTCAACTGCGCCGTTTCCACTTCCATGGTAGCGTAATTGCCGGTGGAGTCCAGTTCTGCCTTCTCCGAGACCAGATACGAATAGGCACTGTCATAAACGGCAGGTGACCCGTCCGCTTCATAATCCGATTCATATATGAAATCTACGCTTTCTGCCGCATACGTTACCTGAACGGTAGAGTCTGCGTTATTGCCGTTCAAATCAGTATAACAAATGGCATCCTGTGACGGCAGATCCGGCACCGACATGGTCCAGTCGGCTGGCAACGTAATTGCCAGCCCATATTCGGTATTGCTGTACGCATTGTCTGTCAGCGCTCCGGAATACATGATTTCATTGTTGTAGAAAAACGGGCTGTCCAGATCCCAATCCAGGTTATCAGTTTCGGCACAAACCGCCATCATAATGGAAACAGTAACAAAGAAGGCAACGACGGCGGCAATGATTCCGCTCCGCTTGGCCGATTTTTTATTTTTGCGCTTTGGCCTTTGTTTTTGTACCTGCTTCTGTCTTATCTGCTGTCTTTCCTGTTGTCTTTCCTTTTGCGATGCAGCATATTTTTCCTGCATCTGCTTTCCCTCTGTATAAGCAGCATCATAGGTAGCGCCAGTACTCTTCTTATACTGCGTTTTCTTTGCGGAAAGCGTAGTAAGCCAGCTTTTCTTGTCCTCTACGGCAGGGTCCTTTCGCAGGTGCTTGGTGGAATAAACGTCCATAGACCCGTTGAAGGGTAAATTATCTTCATATTTAATGGCGCCGCGAACGGTCATATCCTGTCCGCAGAAAGGACATTTGTGTGCCCGGTTGTCCATTCCGGTTCCGCAATAATTACAAATTTTCAAAGAAGTGTCCTCCGCTTCTTATCCAAAAAGGATTATCTGAAATAAGCAATGGCTGCAGACAATTCATTGGATGACATTGCCTTAGCCTGGATTAACAGAACATAACCGTCTACTTCGGTACCAATAACTTCACTGTATGTGGTGGTTCCATTTTCATTATTGGTATAAATATATCCGGTAAAGCTGTTACCGCCTTTCCGGATGGAAACGCTGTCATTCAGGATGGTGCCGTCTGTGTTAGCCTGCATGGCCTTTAACATGGCAGTTGCAGATTTATATTTACTGTTTAATGGGTAATACAAAACAGCTACGCTGGTTTCTCCGTCGGAGCTTTGCGCTGCCATATCATACAGGGTTCCGTTGGAGCTGCTGCCCAAAGCGGAATGATCCTGCAGAATCCATCCGCTTGGACCATAAAACTTCAAGCCGGAAAAGGCACTTTCGTAATTGGTGCCGGCAACCACGCCATAAGAGAAGTCTGCCGGAGCCGCATTTGTCTTTTCCGTTTGCTCCGCAGTATTGCTTTGATAATTTCCGGAATATCCGCTGTACTGTCCGGAATAGATATTGTTGGCATATGTGCTGTTATTGCTGTCATCTAACAGGACATCCGCAGCGGTGTTACACGCCTTCCCGAAAATGACCAGCATAACAATAACCATGGCTAAAATCACGAGGCAAATAGCGGTAACTACGGCAATGGCCGGCTTATTATAGTAACTTCCCCTTTTACTATTTCCTTCGTCCGCTATGCTCTGTGCGCGATTCAGCTGATCTTTGAAATCTTTCATTTAAAAATCTCCTCGATAAGCATTTCTGACGTTGATATAGTAACATGTTTTGAAGTATATTTAAATGTGAAAACCTAAATTATATTGTGACTGAGAGGAGGAAGCGCTATGCCTTTCGCTCATTGGATGGTTTGGCTTGCCTTATTTTTGCTCTTTGCCGTTGTGGAACTTTGCACGGTACAACTGGTTTCTATTTGGTTTGCTGTCGGCGCGCTTGCCGGCGGGGTTGCCGCATTGATTGCCCACGACCAATCCCTTGTGGCAGAAGTCGTGTCCTTCGTTGCTGTTACCGCAATTACGTTAGCGTTAACCAAGCCATTGGTTAAAAAATTGAAAAGCAGTGCAGACACACCTACCAACAAAGACACCTACATTGGACAACAAGTACTGGTTACCAAAGAAGTCCATACCGACACCGGAACCGTCATCATGAATGACGTGGATTGGGAAGCCCGTTTGGAAAATCAGGATTCCCCCTTTATCCCAGCCGGTGCCAAAGCAGAAATTGTTCGGATTGAGGGCATTAAGCTCATTGTAAAACCAGTCTGAATACGCTAAAATAAGCAAGTTAGTTTAAAACCCTTATGGAGGATATTCCCTATGGATAAAGAAAAGAAAGTAACCCCTGCCGAAAACGGCGCAGACAAAGCTGTTGCTGATAAGGACGCAAAAGCTGCTGCCAAAGAAGCGAAGGCTGCTGCCAAAGCGGAAAAGAAAGCAGAAAAAGCCAAGGAAAAGCTGCAAAAGGAACGGGCAAAAAAAGAAATGCATGATATTGCTCCCGGTGGCGTTTCCAAGGCAGAAGAAGCCCGCTTGAAGAGAAAGGCGGACATGGAAAAGTCTCAAAAAAGACAGGAAGAAAAAGCCAGAAAGCGGAAAGAGCTGACAAAAAAGCAGAAGCGGATTCGCGTTGTTACGCCAATTGCTGCCGTAGTTCTTGCCCTGGTGCTCTTCTTCTTAGGCTACTTTGGCGTTTATGACCGTCATACCACAGCCATTAAGCTGCAGGACGGCAGTAAAATATCTGTTGCCGAATATGAATACTACTACCGCTCCATGTACAACTATTACTACAATATGTCCTATCAGTATGAGTCCTATTACTCATCCTATTACGGCACCGGAGCGGGTGCTTCCCTGACCGGCTTTGATTACACGAAAGCCCCTGCAGATCAGGAACTGCCAAGCTCCAGTTCTGATTCTGATTCCAGCTCGGATTCTTCTTCCACCTCAGATGATTTCCAGGTAGACGAAGAATATATCAAGGGTGACAAAGCCACCTGGGACGATTATTTCTGTCAGGCCGCAGTTGAAACAGCACAGCTCTACACTGCCCTTTATGAACAGGCCGTAGACGCAGGCTATGAAATGACCGAAGACGAAACCACAGAAATGAACGAATTCTTTGACGAACTGAAGAGCAACGCCGAAGAAAATGAATATTCCTTGGATGCCTACATCCGCAACAACTACGGCAAAGGCATGAACAAAGCTTTGTTACAGGAAATTTATATTAAGCAGACCTTAGCATCTGATTATTCTGATGACAAAAAGGAACAGTATTCTGCCGACGTAACGGATGATGAAATTAATACTTACCTGTCTGAGAACAAAGCGGAATATGAAACTGCATCTCTGCGTTATTACAACTTCAGTGCTTCCGTAGATGATACCGAAAATGCAACGGAGGAAGAAATTACGGCAGCCAATGAAGAAGCCAAAGCAAAAGCAGAAGCGTTCCTTTCCGAAGCAGATGACAGCAACTGGACCAGCAAGGTTTATGATGTTGTAGATGAAGCCTACAAGTCCTATTACAAGGATAATGACTCCTACTCTACCCTGACGGATGCCAATGAATCCACGCTGAAATCTTACTTCACGGATGAGGCCACGGAATGGATTGAAAATGAAGCATCCGCCGGAGACAAAAAGCTTTTCACCAAGGTTTCTGACACCACCGGCTTGGCAACCTACTACGCTATCCTGGTTACTGAAAAGCCAAGTCTGAAGGATGTTTATCCGGTTACCGTTCGTCACCTGCTGATTCAGGTATCGGATGACGATGACGACTCTTCTGATTCCGACTCCTCCTCTGATTCCTCTTCTGATGACAGCTCCACCACTACGCATACAGATGCGGAGGCCAAGGAACTGGCAGAAAAATACTATCAGGAATGGAAAGACGGAGACGCCACAGATGACAGTTTCAAGGAACTGGTAATTGCTCACTCCGAAGACACTGGCGTATCCGACAACGAAGGCCTGTATGAAGACATTACCCCGTCTTCCAGCTACGTTCAGGAATTCCTTGACTGGTGCTTTACAGATGGCAGAAAAGCCGGAGACAGCGGTATCATCAAGACCGAATATGGTTATCATATTATGTACTGTGTTTCTGTAGCCACAGAACCGCAGTGGAAAACCACCATTCGGAGCACGCTTGGTGAAGAAGCCTACAATGACTTCTATGACTCTGCTGCAGATGCAGATGAATATCAGATTAAATCCAAGCACTGCATCAGCCTGGTTCGCCGCCGTGAAAACCGCTATGCTCAGAAGACGTTGGCAAACATGTCTGCCTCCTCTTCCACAGCTTCTTAAACACAAAAAAAGAGACGGAGTAAAGTCCGTCTCTTTTCTTTCCCGGAAGTCATTGACTTTCCCTTAGAAATCTTTAAAATAAGAAAAAATAACTTGAAGAAAAAAGCAAAAGGAGCGTGTTATTATGGCATATTTTTTCTCGGAACCTTCCCATACCTTTGGTGAATACTTACTGGTCCCGGGGTACTCTTCTTCTCAGTGCATTCCGGATGCTGTTGACCTGAAGACGCCACTGGTTCGTTTTAAAAAAGGAGAAACTTCCGCCATTACTTTGAATATTCCGATGGTTTCCGCCATCATGCAATCTGTTTCTGATGACAGAATGGCAATTGCGCTTGCAAAAGAAGGCGGCATTTCCTTTATTTATGGTTCCCAGAGCATTGCTGATGAAGCTGCCATGGTTGCCCGCGTAAAAAGCTACAAAAAAGGCTTCGTTGTTTCCACCTGTAATCTGACACCGGAAGATTGCCTGGCCGACGTTCTGGATCTAAAAGCCAAAACCGGCCACAGCACCGTTGCCATTACCGACGACGGCACCGCAAACGGCCTTCTGCTCGGCATTGTCGGCAGCAAAGACTACCGTGTCAGCCGCATGGATCCAAGCACCAAAATCAAGGAATTCATGACACCAAGAGAAAAACTGATTACGGCGCCGGATACCACCTCTTTAAAGCTTGCCAATGATATTATTTGGGACAACAAGCTGAATGCGCTCCCCTTAGTAGATGAACATGACCACTTAAGCTATTTAGTCTTCCGGAAAGACTATGAATCCCATAAAGAAAACAAGTTGGAACTGCTGGACGAACACAAGTCCTATGTAGTCGGCGCCGGAATCAACACCAGAGACTACGCCGAACGCGTTCCTGCCCTGCTGGAAGCCGGTGCGGATGTTCTTTGCATTGACTCCTCTGAAGGCTACTCTGAATGGCAGCAAAGAACCATCCGCTGGGTTCGTGAAACCTACGGTGACACGGTACGCATTGGTGCCGGCAACGTAGTAGACGCAGAAGGCTTCCGTTTCCTTGCGGACTGCGGTGCTGACTTTGTCAAAGTTGGAATCGGCGGCGGTTCTATTTGCATTACCAGAGAAACGAAGGGCATTGGTCGCGGCCAGGCTACTGCTCTGATTGACGTTTGTAAGGAACGGGATAAGTACTACAAGGAAACCGGCATTTATGTTCCTGTTTGCTCTGATGGCGGTATTGTTCATGACTATCACATGACCCTTGCTCTTGCCATGGGTGCTGACTTCCTGATGTTAGGACGCTACTTCTCCCGCTTTGATGAATCCCCAACCGAATTGGTTCGCATCAACGGCAACTACATGAAAGAGTACTGGGGCGAAGGTTCCAACCGTGCCAGAAACTGGGCCAGATATGACCTCGGTGGTGCCACAAAGCTTGCCTTTGAAGAAGGCGTTGACTCTTACGTTCCATATGCCGGATCCCTGCAGGATGGCGTTACTGCTTCCCTGTACAAGGTTCGTTCCACCATGTGCAACTGTGGTGCCCTTACCCTTCCGGAACTGCGGGATAAAGCCAAGCTGACTTTGGTTTCCGAAGTTTCCATTGTAGAGGGTGGCTCCCACGACGTTATGCTGAAAGACAACTTCAGCAAATAAGGCACCGTCTAGAAATAAGTTCCTAAAGACAAAAGAAAAACCTGCTGAACAGGATTTCCTGTCAGCAGTTTTTTTATCTGTTTTTGCTCCGATTATCCGTTTTCAGCCAAGTAAGGAACTCTTACTTCAAATACTTAACCAAAATGCCAGCCAGCGTGTCTCTGGTGACCGTAGAGGTGCCTTTGGAGGAATAATAGGTCTTGTTCCCTGTTTTCTTGGTAAAGGCCTTTACGGCAGCAGCAACCTGCGCTTCGGTCAGCTTGGTATTTTCTACCTTATCAAGCGCAAGAATGTTATTCTTTTTACACCACTTCTTAACATCTGTGTAAGAGCCTTTCTTGTTTCCAGCCAGACGATACAGTGCATATGCCAACTGCTTCCCGGTAACTTCGGTGTCCGGGTTAAAGTTCACCGCTCCATCGCCAATCATAATGCCTGCGTTATACAGGCGGACAATAGCGTCATAATTCTTGGCGTCCGCAATGTCAATGAATTGCGTTTCCGGCAGTACTGCCATAAACTGGTCAGCAATATATTTATGTCCGGAAGCATTCGGATGGTTTACATCAGGATAGTTGTCCCCTTTATCTGCCAAAGCATAATCAATCAGGGAATCAAAGTTCTGATATGGAGAATCAATATCCATTTCGTCTACGTAAGTATACTTATAGGCATTCTTGCAGCCGGATTTCAAATAATTGTTTATCAGCTCTGTTCCGCCGTTAATAACGGAACCCAGTTCCTTCCCCCCCTTGTAGAGAGGCATCTTACCCATAGGGCTACACATACTCATGACCATAACGGTAGCATCCGGATTCAGCTCATAAATTTTATCCGTAATAACGTTGTAGTTCATTTTGAACTGTTCTAGGCCCACCATCATGTTCTTCATAAATTCCGGCGCGGCAAGACTTAACACCCCGGCTGCACCGGCATAATAGAACAGGCGTTCCATGGCCTCAAAAACTTTGTTCTGCAACAACAGTTCTGTAATTTCATTGTCCTTTGCCGTATCCCAAGTGTCGGTGAAGTCACTCATGCGATCCTTCAGAACGTCCGCCGGGATGGTAAAAATGTCATTAGAGCAAAGACCAATGGAAATGACATCCGCTTCTTGAATTGCTTTGATATAACTGGCGCGGTCTTTTTCGTCCAGGGTTTGTACGGAATTAATGTACTTACCCAGGTAGGCATCTCCTTTGTAGGTTTCGTCCAGAAGATATCGAACTTCTACGGTGCGTTCTCCGTTAACCGCTTTCGGGTTCAGTTTAATGTTTCCCAGCCGTTTGGCAACCAGGTCACTGTATGCACCCCTTCAGCCGCATATAAGAGCAGTTTTCATTGTTACTCAGTTCCCCATATCCCGTGGCAACCGAGTCTCCAATTACCGTATACACTTTGTACTTATCATAGTTTTTCTTTCCCGCGGCAGAAGCCGGAAGGCAAAAAAGCACTGCGGCCATAACCAGGGATAAGAAAGCAGCCGTAACTTGTTTTATTTGTTTCATGATAAAGGCCTCTTTTCATAATTGCGAACGGCATCTGCCACACGACAACAATTGGTCCATAAATCCTGACCATCTTTTTCTGTTAAAACAATATCTGCATATTTCAAATACAGAACTTCCCGTTCTTCATAAATATCCCGGAATGTTTTGCCTTCCGGAATAACAATGCCGCGGGAGTCCATATTGGTAATTCTGCTCTTTAGCTCTTCATACGGAACCTGAAGATAAACAACAAGGCCAATAGACTTTAAATGCTGCATGGATTCATCCCAATAAACAGCAGAACCGCCGGTGGCTAACACTGTATTCTGAATATCCAGGTTCAGATTTACTTCGTTTTCCAGCTTTCCAAAAGCGTCTGTTCCGTCTTGGTCCAAAATATCTTGCAACTTTTTACCCGCTTTTTGCTGAATCAGCAGATCCGAATCCACAAAATGATAGGCTAGGTTTTTAGCCAGAAGTACACCAAGGGTGCTTTTCCCGCAGCCTGGCATACCAATCAGAATAATGTTGTTCATGGGCATATTCTCCTTGGTCAAATCCAAAAATATGCCCTATTGTAACAGGCTGACCGAAAAGGAACAAGTTGAATTATAGAAAAAAGAAATGTTTTTCGAATTCTTCCAATTCCGTTATTCGGCAAGGCCCTCAAAGTTAATATCATACCGAGGGTCCCACTCTTTGTTGTTCTGAATGGTATCCAGAAAACCCGTTATGAAATCCAATGCATCCTGGAAGCCCTGTCCGAAGAGCATTTCATCTAGTTCCTGGCAAACCGGCTGACAAGATGCCACCGGGACTTTGGCAATTGCCATGTCTTTGCACTGAGCACCAGCCCCAGGCACTACCTTGTCGGCCAAATCCGCTATGCGATGCAGTCCAAACCGTTTCACTTCCGAAGTCATAACCAGTCCATCCAGCAGAATATGAGAGCCAACCATGCAGGCAAAAATCCACTCTGGGGTCAGCATTGGATAATATCCGGCAATCATTTTTGCGTTTTTCCAACTGATTTTAATATGGTCAGTCAATTTCTTGTGAAGCGGGTCAAAACCGTCCCGGACAAGATAGTAGCGGTCCCACTCTGCTTCAATCAGGAAATGGGAACCCTTTCCTTCATCCGCACACTGGTTAATATACGCATGGCAGGCCCGGTCCGCAGCATAATGCGTTAAAAATCCGTAGATATAAGCCAGTTGGCGTTCGTCCATATTGCTGTTTAACAAGCGTTCTCCCATAAAGGAAAACCAGTCTTTTCCGCTTCGTCTGTGCGTTGAAGAAGAAACAGTGAACGTATGCATGGACGGCAGGGAATAAAACAAAAGATCCGGTCCCATGGCGCCCATGTAATAAAGATCCGGATGGCGCTCCGTAATCTTCTGAATGTCCTTTGGAAGTGCTTCTCTAACCTCCAAAGCAAATTTATAATGAGTATAAGTTGTAGGCATAATGCAAAACCTCCTATTAACCTTCATTCTATACGAACTTGTTCCGGAAAAGCTACCATTTTACTTTAATTTTACGTATACAATTTGCCGAAAATGTAAAAAAGACCTGAACCGCATGGTTCAGGTCTGTTGGTGACCCATCGGGGATTCGAACCCCGGACACCTTGATTAAAAGTCAAGTGCTCTACCGACTGAGCTAATGAGTCATATTTTTTGGCGCCCGTATATCATACTTTACTGGCGGCATAAAGTCAAGGAATTTTGCAAAGTATTGTGCCCTGCCGGAACAGGGCACAATAAATAATTCAGTTTATTTTACAAACAGCGTTACCAAAACAGTGGCCAGTGCTACTAAGAAAAACAGGCCGCCTAAAATCTTGGTCAGATTGGCAAGCATGTCATCCTTCTGATGACCGGCAGTCTTGTCAAAGAATTGGTTGGAAGATCCGCCCTGTACAGCAGAAGCATCTGCTTCCCGGCTCTTCTGTAAAAGAACAACAACGGTAACCGCAATGGCAAGAATAATGGTAACAATGGCTAAAACCATTTCTAAAGTGGACATATTGGTTCCTCCTATAAGAGAATGCTTAGAAATTTTAGCATATAACGAAGGGAGTTTCAAGGGTTAATCCGTAACAGTATCCAGGGTTAACTGCTCTCCTTCCACATCTTCCGATGCGGGGAAAGCCCCTAATGCCGGAAGACTCTTGGTGCGATACCGAGACGGCTTTGCAAATTCACCTTCCTGATACAGTCTGGCTTCTTCTACACGCTGTCCTTTTTTCAGACGCATAATGGAAACGCCCTGGGTATTCTTTGTGGTCTTGGCAGTCAGTAATCCGGTATGAAGCAGCAGAAGCCGTCCTCCGGAAGAACGAAGCACCAGTTCTGTGTCTTCCGGCAAATACAAAGCATCTGCCAACACGTATTTTTCACAGGAGGCTTTTATCAGCTTCTTCCGGTTGGTCTTCGTGTAATAAGCGGACATTTCCACTTTGGCTACCTTACCATTTTCATAAGCAAAAATCATATAGCCCTGATAATTGTCAGTAACTGCCATGTAAACCGGCTTTTCGCCTTCGTCAAAGCCAAGCTCTGTTGGAATATATTGTCCTAAGGCAGAGGCTTTGGAATCTTCAAAATCCGAGGCCTTGGCTTTGTACACCTGCGCTTGATCCGTAAAGAACAGCAGTTCCTTTGCATTACTGGCTTCCACGGTCTGCCGCAAAACGTCATTTTCTTTCAGCTTTTGAGAATTACTCATGCGCAAAGACTGCGGTGTAATCTTTTTGAAATAACCATCGTGGGTAAAGAAGAACGTGCAGGGATAATCTGCCACTGCCTCCTCTTCTTCCAGCTCTTCTTCCAAATCCGTAGCGTAAATGATTTCTGATTTCCGCGGCTGACCGTACTTCTTGGCCACGTCTTCCAGCTCTGTTACCAGAATCTTTTTTATACGTGCTTTGCTGTTTAAGGTGTCCTGCATATCTGCAATGGACTTTTCCAAATCGGAAACATCCTGCAAGCGCTTTAAAATAAATTCCCTGTTTAAATGACGCAGCTTGATTTCCGCCACATACTCGGCCTGGATTTGGTCAATTCCAAAGCCAATCATCAAATTCGGAACTACTTCCGCCTCTTCTTCGGTTTCCCGAACAATGCGGATGGCCTTATCAATATCCAGTAAAATCTTTTGCAAGCCCTGTAGCAAATGCAGCTTTTCCTTCGCTTTATTCAGGTCAAAATAAACCCGTCTGCGGACACATTCTGTACGGAAGGCAATCCACTCTTCCAACAGCTCTTTGACGCCGCAAACCCGCGGCATACCGGCAATCAGAACGTTGAAATTGCATGGGAAAGCCTCTTCCAAAGAGGTGGATTTGAACAGCTTTTTCATCAACGCATCTGGATCAGTACCACGTTTTACATCTATGGTAATTTTCAGACCGGATTTGTCTGTTTCGTCTCTTATGTCAGAAATTTCCCGCAAGCTGCCGCTTTTGGCTTTTTCAATAATCTTTTCAATAATGACTTCCGATGTGGTAGTCGGTGGAATTTCCGTAATATCAATGCAATGGTTTACCTTATCATACTGATACTTGGAACGCACTGTAATGCCGCCGCGGCCGGTGGCAAATACCTCCTGCATTTTGGCTCGGTCATAAATAATCTGGCCGCCGCCTGGAAAATCCGGTGCCTGCAGAGAATCCATAATATCATAATCTGGGTCTTTGATCAGATTGATGGTAGTGTCACAGATTTCCTTCAGGTTAAAGGAACAAATGGAGCTGGCCATACCAACGGCAATCCCCGTATTATTGTTGACCAAAATGCTTGGGAAGGTAACCGGCAACAGCGTCGGCTCCTTCATGGTAGCATCATAGTTGTCTACAAAATCTACGGTATCCTTGTCAATATCCCGGAACAGTTCGGATGCCAGCTTTTCCAGCTTAGCCTCTGTGTATCGGGAAGCGGCCCAAGACATATCTCTGGAGTACGCTTTACCAAAGTTACCCTTAGAATCAACATAAGGGTGTAGCAAAGCACCATATCCACGGGAAAGACGTACCATGGTGTCATAAATGGCTGCATCGCCATGGGGATTGAGTTGCATGGTCCGGCCCACAATGTTGGCGGATTTAATCCGGTTTCCGGTCAGCAGCCCCATTTTGTACATGGTATACAGCAACTTTCTATGGGATGGTTTGAATCCGTCTATTTCTGGAATGGCACGGGACATAATAACGCTCATGGCATACGGCATGTAGTTAATTTCCAGTGTTTCTACAATACGCTGGTCTACTACCTCGCCTGCGCCCATAATATGCGCATTCGGATTGGTTTCTTCACGGGCAATGTCCGGCCCTGTTTTCTTTTTTGAAGCCATTCATTTCCCTCCTTAGCTGACGTCCGTCATATCAAGATACAAGTGGCCGTCTTCCGCAATGTGCTGCTTTCTGCCGGCAAGGTCATCACCCAGTAACAGGTCAAAGGTTTTGGCAGTCAGTTCGGCATCGTCCGGCGTTACTTTAATTAAGCGACGGGTCTTCGGATTCATGGTGGTCAGCCACATCATGTCTGCGTCATTTTCACCCAATCCTTTGGAGCGCTGGATGGTGTATTTCTTGCCTTCCAGTTCTTCCAAAACCTGGGTCTTTTCCGGTTCCGTGTAAGCAAACCATACCTGGTCCTTGCACTGGATTTCATACAACGGAGATTCGGCAATAAATACCTTTCCCTCCGTAATCAGCGTTGGCATGAGCCGATAAATCATGGTCAGGACCAGGGTTCGAATCTGATATCCGTCTACATCAGCATCCGTACAGATAATGACCTTGTTCCAACGCAAGTTATCCAGGCTAAAGGCGTTCATATCCTTCTTCTTGGTTTGGACTTCTACTCCGCAGCCAAGTACCTTAATCAGGTCGGTAATAATTTCCGACTTAAAAATACGGTCATAATCTGCCTTCAGACAGTTCAGAATTTTACCACGGATAGGAATAACCGCCTGGAATTCCGAGTCTCTTGCCTGTTTACAGGAACCAAGTGCGGAGTCCCCTTCCACAATGAAAACCTCTCGGCGGCTGACGTCCTTGGTACGGCAATCCACAAATTTCTTAACCCGGTTGCCCATATCCATATTGCCTGTCAGCGTCTTTTTCAGATTCTGACGGGTAGATTCGGCACGGACGCGGGACCGCATGTTAATCAGGACCTGGTCGGTAATCCTGTCTGCATCCATTTTATTTTCAATGAAATAAATTTCCAGGGAGTGCTTGAAGAACTCTGTCATGGCCTCCTGAATGAATTTGTTATTAATGGCCTTCTTGGTCTGGTTTTCATAGGAAGTCTGCGTGGAAAAAGAAGAAATAATAACACAGAGACAGTCTTCTATATCCTGGAAGGTAATTTTCTTATCGGCCTTGGTATATTTGTTGTTGGCCTTCAGATAGGCATCTATCTGGGAAACAAAAGCACTGCGCACCGCTTTTTCCGGCGCACCGCCATGCTCCAGCCAGGAAGAGTTATGATAATATTCCTTCAACTGCTGCTTGTTGGAAAAGCAGACAACCGCATTAATCAGGACTTTGTAATCATCCAGGTCTTCCCTGTCCCGGCCAACCCGTTCGGTAGACCAAAATACCGGCTGGGTAAATGCATCGGCACCGACTACTTCTTTCATGTAGTCCTGAATGCCGTTTTCATAACAGAATTCATATTCCTCAAATTTCCCCGGCGCTACCTCGTCTTTCAGGCGGAACAGCAGGCCATTATTGACAATTGCCTGGCGACGCAGTGTGTCTTTGAAGTACTCCAGCGGAATATTGATGTCTGTAAATACCTGGCGATCCGGTTTCCAATGAATGCGGGAGCCGGTTTCCTTATTGGACGTTTCTTCCTTGCTTAGCTTTCCCTTGGGGTTTCCTGACTGGAACTGCATTTTGTAGCAGATCCCGTCCCGGTGGATTTCCGCATCCATGTACTCTGAGGAATACTGTGTGGCACAAAGACCAAGTCCGTTTAAGCCCAGAGAAAACTCATAAATTCCGTTTCCGGAGTTGGTATTGTATTTACCTCCGGCATACAGTTCACAGAAAACCAGTTTCCAGTTGTATTCTTTTTCTTTTTCGTTGTAATCCATGGGGATACCCCGGCCGAAGTCCTGCACTTCCAGGCTTTGATCAAGGTACCGTGTAATGATAATCTTATTTCCGAAGCCTTCTCTGGCTTCGTCAATTGAGTTGGACAGAATTTCAAAGAAAGAGTGTTGGCAGCCTTCAATACCGTCTGAGCCGAAGATAACGGCCGGTCTTTTTCGTACCCGGTCGGCACCCTTCAGCTGGGAAATATTGTCATTTGTATATTTCGCAGTCTTTGCCATAGTACCCTCCATTAATTTTTTACCGTAAAATTTTACACTGCATCTTGGGTTCTGTCAAGAAACGGCCCATAAATATGCGGTTTTTCCGACTTTTCAGAGGCGCCCTGCGAAGATAAAATTCGTCTAAAAAAGGGACCTGCTCCCCTTGCGGGCAGCAGGTCTCTATCTTGTATTTGATTGGAAATTACAGAACCTCTTCGGTACCGGCTTCCGTCTCAGCCGCCTTTTGTACCTGGGCCTCTTTGGCAGCCTTGGCATCTTTTGCAGCCTGAATCATTTCAGCCGGTGTCATGGTATGGCGTTTCAGCTTTTCACCGTGTTCCTGAATGAAGGCATCAATGTCAAAGTTGTCACTTTCCATAATCTGACGGAAAATGGTGCCATCCATCTTCTCGTATTGAATCAAGAACTTGGCAACATTGTCCAGTTTGTCAGAATGCTCTTTCAACAGGCGTTCTGCCTCCTGATAAGCATGGTCCATAATCCGTTTTGCTTCTTGGTCAATGGCGGCAGCAGTGGCTTCAGAGTAGTCACGTTTACGGCCGTAGTCCATACCCAAGAAGACTTCGTCACTGTCGGAGCCATAAGAAATGGTGCCCAGCTTTTCACTCATACCATAGCGGGTAATCATGTTATGCGTAATCTTGGTGGCACGTTCAATGTCATTGGATGCACCGGTAGATACGTCTCCCATAATCAGAGCTTCTGCAACCCGTCCGCCTAAGAGGCTAACCAGATTTTGCAGCATGGTGTTCTTGGTCATGTAAGACTTGTCTTCGGTTGGCACGCTCATGGTATAACCGCCGGCAGAACCACGCGGAATAATACTGATTTCGTGAACCGGATCAAGTAGCGGCAGATAGAAATTAGTAACCGCATGACCAGCTTCATGATAAGCCGTCAGCTTCTTTTCCTGATCTGTCATCTTCTTCGTCTTCTTTTCAGGACCAACCATAACCTTAACGGTGGCTTCTCCAACGTCAGCAGCGGTAATGGCCTTTCTGCCCTTCCGGGCAGCCAACAAGGCAGATTCGTTCAACAGGTTTTCCAAATCTGCACCGGTAAAGCCTGCAGTGGCATTGGCAATGACATTCAGGTCTACATCCGGGGCAATCGGCTTGTTTTTAGCGTGAATCTTCAAAATGGCTTCACGGCCAACTACATCCGGATAATTTACCGTAATCTGACGGTCAAAACGGCCCGGACGAAGCAAAGCAGGGTCCAAGATGTCAGGCCGGTTGGTTGCTGCAATAACAACAATACCCAGATTCCCGGCAAAGCCGTCCATTTCAACCAGCAACTGGTTCAGGGTCTGCTCCCGTTCATCATGTCCGCCGCCCATGCCGGCACCACGATGACGACCAACGGCATCAATTTCATCAATGAAGATAATAGCGGGTGCATTTTTCTTCGCGTTGTCAAACAAGTCACGAACCCGGGAAGCACCAACACCAACATACATTTCTACAAAGTCGGAACCGGAAATAGAGAAGAACGGGCGGTCTGCTTCCCCTGCAGTAGCTCTTGCAAGAAGGGTTTTACCGGTACCCGGAGGGCCCACCAACAAAACGCCCTTTGGAATTCTGGCGCCAAGAGCATCATATTTGTGTGGATCTTTCAGGAAATCAACAATTTCCTTCAATTCTTCTTTTTCTTCGTCAGCACCGGCTACATCAGCGAAGGTTTTCTTTTCAGAAACTTCATCGCCCTTTTTAATGCGTGCCTTACCAAAACCAAGAGCACGGTTGTTTTCGTTCATCATGGTAGTGTTCATGCGGCGCATAATCCAAATGCAGGCCACAATAATCAGTACCGTAGAGAAGATAACCGGCAACAACTGGGACAACCAGCCGGTAGATTTGGTTACCTGATAATCCACTTTGATAGGACTATCCGGATGTTCTTCATTGTACTCCATGATGCTGTCATGGGTATCATTTACAAACAAATCTACGGACGGCACAGTATAGGTACGTGCCTCCGATTCCCCATCCAGCGTATAAATCAGCTTTCCGGTGGAAATATTCAGCGTATACTCCGTTACTTCGCCCTGCTGGAAATAAGAAATAACTTCATAGTATTTCTTAGAATCCTTGGTGGAGCTGGAGTTGAAGGTAAAGTACATGGAAACCACAAGAAGCAAGGGCAAAATAATCCAGATAATGGTCTGAATCAGATTGCTGCGCTTTTTCGGATCCTGATTTGGGCTTCCGGGAGTTTTGTTCTGGTCCAAGGTAGTGGTCCTCCTTACGCTCCGTATACTTCAGGCTTTAAAACGCCTAAATACGGAAGGTTTCTGTATTTTTGGTCGTAATCCAAACCGTAGCCAACTACAAATTCATCCGGTACAATTGCGCCGACGTAGTCCGCGGTAATGGGGGCTACCCGCCGTTCCGGCTTGTCTAAGAAGGTACAGATTTTAATAGATTTCGGATTACGGGTGGAAAGTAACTGCATTAAGGAATACAGCGTATTACCGGTATCTAAAATGTCTTCTACAATCAGCAAATCCAGACCGGACAAATCCAAATCCAGGTCTTTGATGATTTTGACACGACCGGAGGTGGTTCCTTTTCCATAACTGGAAACCACCATAAAGTCAATTTCTACCGGCAGGTCAATGGCACGCATCAAATCTGCCATCCAGACTACGGAGCCTTTCAGTACGGACACCAGTACCAATTTTTTGCCGCGGTAATTTTCTGTAATCTGTTGACCAACACGATTCACAATTTCTTGAATCTGCTGCTCAGATAACAGGACGCGTTCAATGTCATTTGACATTTGTTCACTTGCCATTGCGGGCCTCCTAATTCAGTATAATTTCCATAATGGTTTCGGTTTCCGTCCGAACACGAGCGGATTCCGATGGGCCAAATCCCTGAATCCAGAGAATTTCACCACTAGATTCCATCAGCAGAATACCAGAGCGGTCTTCCGGAGGAATTCCGGCTTCATTGCATAAGGATTTCAGCGATTTAGTCACATTCCGGAATGCAGGAGTAAACCTGTCTCCGGGGCGGCGGTTGCGCAGCGTGAACGGCCCGATTTTATCAAAATCCAGCCGGCACGCATAGCCTGGCGCCGCTGCATTGGGGCGGAGCCCCCGGTCCGGGTTCGGAAAAACCCGATACCGAAAGGTACCGACGGGTAAAATTACCTCTTCGGCACCGGTAACGGCAAAGTCAGATACCGGATGGGTATCCGGCAATTGCCGGAGTACACAGAATTCATTGTCCCGAACCCGGACGTAGGCTCCGGTGGGAATTTGCATTTGACCGCCTGTGGTCAGCAGCGTGGCCGCCTGTGCAATGTGTCCGGCAGTCAGGTCCTGACCGCAAACTTCGGTCAGGACGGATGCCAGCACACGGTTTAAAACGGCGGGGTGCGCTGCAGACAGCCGGTCTGCATAGTAGGCCTCTTTCCCCACCACTTTTGCATAAGCGCGAAGAAGGTCAGCCTGTTCCTCCAGATAGGCTTCATCCTGTTGCAGAAGTTCCATGCAACGAAGCATATTCCGGAGAGCACCGTCATTGCAGGCTTCTAATGCCGGCAATACCTGGTGGCGAATGCGATTGCGCGCATAAGAAATGTCCTGATTGGTACTGTCTTCCCTATGCGGCAATTGCCGTTCTTGTAAGTAAGCTTCAATATCTGCACGGGTGCAGGTAAGAAGCGGTCTGATAATATTTCCTCTGGCGGCAGGAATTCCACAGAGACCGGTTAAACCGGTTCCTCTGGCTAGGTGGAATAACATGGTTTCCACCGCATCCTGTGCCGTGTGGGCTGTGGCAATTCGGATTTGCTGCTCTGGCACACCAGTTGCCATCAGTTCCTCTGCCAGGTCCTGAAAAAACTGGTAACGAACTTTTCTGCCGCAGGTTTCTTCGGAAACACCGGACTGCTTGGCTAATGTGGGAACATCAGCGTGTAAAATCCGGAGTTCTACATGCAGTTGCTTGCATAAAGACCGGCAAAATGCCTCATCTTGATCTGCCTCTTCCCCGCGGATTCCATGGTTTACATGGGCTGCCAGCAAATGCAAGTCATATTCGTCCTGCAATTCTTTGCAAACCGAAAGCAACGCTACAGAATCTGCACCACCGGACAAAGCAAGAATAACCCATTGTCCGGGCAGAAGCAACTGCTCCTGTTCTAAAAAAGTTTGTACCTTAGAAATCATCATGTCTTGTTTCAATGGTAGAAAACAGCGTAAAGTCAGCGTTCCAGCCAAGGTAAATGTCTCCGGTAGGACCGTGACGGTTCTTGGCCACTTTAATCTGGACCTTGTCTATCTCCTTTTCCATGGTTTCGGCGTCAGTGCTACCGTCGGAATAATAATCTTCCCGATATAGCATCAGAACAATATCTGCATCCTGCTCAATAGAGCCGGATTCACGCAAGTCAGATAACTGTGGCTCATGGCTTTTGCCTCTGCCTTCGGTTCCACGGGACAGCTGTGCCAGAACCACAACCGGGACTTCCAAGTCCTTTGCCATCAGCTTCAGATTTCTTGTAATGTCGGACACTTCCTGTACACGAGATTCCGTACGAGTTGCGGATTTCATTAACTGCAGGTAGTCCACAATAACCAAATCCACATCTTTCATCCGACGGATTTTGGCCTTCATTTCATTGACGGTAATATTGGAGGTGTCATCAAAATACAATTCTGCTGTACTAAGGGCAGAGGTTGCTGTGGATAAACGTAACCAGTCGTTTTCGTCTAATGCGCCAGTTCGCATTTTTTGCCCGTAAATCCGGGCTTCCGTGCTGATGACACGCTGTGCCAGCTGTTCTTTTGTCATTTCCAAAGAGAAGAACAACACTTTCTTCCCGGCAATCACTGCCGCATTCCGGGCCATGTTCAAAGCAAAAGAGGTTTTACCCATGGCAGGACGGGCACCGACAATAATCAGGTCAGATTTATTCAACCCGGCAATGGTACGGTCCAGTTCAGACCAGCCGGTGGTGAATCCCAAATATTTTTCGCGGTCCGGGGAATTCAGCTTATTCAGGCGATCATAGACCTTGTCCATGATAATGTCTCCCAGCTTGGAGGCCTGCCCGGTACTTTTCCCCTGGCGAATATCATAAATTTTCTGTTCTGCGGAATCAAGTAAAATGTCAGCATCGGCTTCTTCATTAGCGGTATCCTGTTCAATTTGCTTGGCAACCGCAATTAAATCCCGCTTATAAAACTTGTCTCTGACAATCTTGGCATAGGCTTCCAGATTGGCAGTGGTGGGAACCACCTGTGCCAATTGGGCAAGATAGGTCTTGGCAGCTGCATCATCATAAACCTTCTGCTCTTTCAGCTTTTCTACGACTAAAAGAACATCAGCCTGCCGACCGGAGGTTTCAATTTGTACAATTGCCCCGTAAATGGCCTTATGCTGCGGAAGATAAAAATACTCCGCACGGAAGCCCTGGGACTGGATCAGGGTCAGACTGGTCGGATCCATTAACAGACAACCTAAAACCGCCTGCTCTGCTTCCATGCTGTACGGCAGATTGTAGTCGGTAACAGTCATATCCGGCATCTTACTTTCCTTTCTTCTAAAGAATCCTTATTCAAAAAATCTTTATTCTTCAGAAACCTGTACTTTTACTTCAGCGGTAACACCCTGGAACAACTTTACTGTAGCGGTATAGGTTCCAAAGGCCTTAATTTCCGGCACGGTGACCTTCCGTTTGTCTGCATTCACACTGAATTCAGAGCGAATTTTGGCGGCCACATCCTTGGCGGTAACCGAGCCATACATTTTTCCGCCGGCGCCCGCCTTGCACTTGAAGGTTAAGGTCTTGCCGTCAATGGTGCGGGCAAAGCCTTCTGCCTGCGCCTTTTCGGTATCATACTTATATTGTTTGGCAGCTTCCGCATTTTTCATTTCGGTTACGTTCTGTGCGTCGGCGGCAACTGCCAGGTTCTTCGGAAACAAAAAGTTTCTGGCATATCCGTCGGAAGCGTTGACCAACTGGCCTTTCTTTCCGAGTCCTTTTACGTCTGCTTTTAAAATTACTTTCATAAGTTACACCCTTTCCGGATAGTTGTGAATGACCTGTTTCAGTCGGTCCACCGCTTCCGTCATTGTTGTATTGTAAAGCTGGGTTGCCGCCATGGTGAAGTGGCCGCCCCCGCCCAATTTTTCCATTAAAATTTGTACATTCATTTCCCCCAGGGAACGGGCAGAAATGTTAATACAACCGTTGTCCTGAAATAGGACATACGAGGATTTGATACCGGTGACATTCATAAGTTCATCTGCCACCTGAGAAGCAACGGCACGAATTTCCTGTTGATCCTGATCTGTTACCACTGCAATGGCACAGGATTCGTAGATTTCGGCACTGCTTAAAATTTTGGCCTTTTCCCGATAAGCATCTAGGGAATTGGAGAACATTTGCTTTACCGCAACGGTGTCTGCCCCGTGACTTTTCAGGAAGGCTGCCGCCTGAAAGGTTCTGGTTCCGGTGCTTAAAACAAAGCAACGGGTATCCAGCATAATACCTGACAACAGAGCTTCTGCAGAGCAGGGCTCCAGGTTGATAACAGCCGGTAAGTATTGAATTAACTCTGTCACCATTTCACAGGCTGAAGAAGCACTGGGCTCATCATAAAAGAGAACTACATTTTCCATGGCGTGCGCAACTCGCCGGTGATGATCCACAATGGCAATCCGGTCAAAGCCGTCCGTCAGTTCCGGATATTCCAACGAATTCATTCTATGGGTATCCACTACCACCAGGAGCGTTGTTTTGCCGCGCATTAAGTTCAGCGCCGCTGTGCGGTCTATAAAGCAGGCATGCAATGGCCCGTCTTCCAGGCGAGTCAGCAGACTCTTTGCCATACTTTTGCTTTTGTCACAGAGAATGTAACACGGTTTTCCAAAAGCTTTGGCCATTTCCCAAACGCCAACACAGGCGCCAATGCTGTCCAAATCAGAGAAGGCGTGTCCGGTAGCAAAAACAACATCTACTGCCTTAATATGGTCTGCCATGGTGGTAGCCATAATTCTTGCCTTTACCTGACTGGATCCGGCTGTGGAAACCACGGTTCCTCCAAAGAAGGTCAGCTGCCCGTCTGTGTTGACAGTAACCTGGTCTCCGCCGCGGGACTGGCTGATTTCCAGGGCCTGCTTGGAAAGCTGGTCATTCTGGCTCAGATTCAATCCACGGCCAACGCCCATACTAAGGCTGATGGCAAGCGGTTTGTCTTTATAACGATAGTCATGGACCCGGTTCAGAATTTCAAACTGGTGCTCCATCATAACCTGCAAGGAGCATTCTTCCGTTACCATGATATATCCGCCGCCACTAATCCGGCGGAACAGACATGGAAACTGCGCTGCCCAGTCATCCAACAGAGTTTCAATTTCCCCGCTGATGACTTCACATTCACTGTTTTTGAAGTTCTTGTAAACCTCTTCCAAATTGTCAATCCGGATTTTAATGACAACGGGTTTACTCAGATTGTATTTGTCCGCCGCTTCCTTTAATTCGGTATCATCAAAGAAAAACAGCGCATAGGAAGGACGTTCTTCTTCCATGTCTATACGGCTGGCATAGACAGTGTATTGCCGGTCGTGCAGGTGCAGGTTGTACCCTTCCCGCTTTCCGGCCACTTCTTTGGCAGAAACCTTTCCCAGATATTGGGAAAGCTGATCTTTCGGTAAGGTACCCTCCGGCACCATTTCTTCTTCAAAAAGACGGTTATACCAGAGGATGACACCCTTATGATCTGCCACCACAACCGGCATGGGATAGGTCTGTCTTCCCCCCTGCGTGGAAAAATAAAGATTGATTTTTTCCACCTGGGTTTTCAGATATTTTTTTCGGTCTAAGTACGCTTTAATGGCAATTACTGCTACCAAAGAAGAGCAGACCAGCGCCACAATGCCGACGGTCAGACTGTAATGAAACAGCAACCCGGTCAGCAAAGCAAGGACTGCAATAGCGGCAGCAACAACCCAAACAGACAAGACTTAAACCTCCATGATAATTGGTAAGATCATTGGGGAACGCTTGGTGCGCTCATAAATTAAGCGGGAAATTTCATCCCGGATCCGACTTTTAATGGTGGACCATTCCCGAATGTTCTGATCCAGACAGTTTTCAATGGCCCAGGCTGCAATTTCCTGTGCATCCTGAATTAGTTCTTCGGATTCCCGAACGTAAACAAAGCCACGGGATACAATATCCGGACCGGCCATAATTTCTCCGGTTTCCTGGTCCATGGTAACCACAATGGTAACCAGACCATCCTGCGCCAGACGAGTACGATCCCGCATAACAACGGCACCTACATCGCCCACGCCGTATCCGTCAACAAAGACCTTGCCTGCCGGAACGGTACCAACTACTTCAATACCGGATTCATGTACGGCTACGGTACGTCCAATTTCAGTAATGATGATATTGCCGGACGGAATACCCATCTGTTCTGCCAGCTCTTTATGTTTGGCCAGATGCTTTTGTTCGCCGTGTACCGGAATGAAGTACTTCGGGCGAATCAGGCCCAGCATCATTTTTAATTCTTCCTGATTGGCATGTCCGGAAACATGAACTTCATACATACGTTCATAAATAACTTCACAGCCCCGTTTCAGGAGTTCATCTACTACCTTGCCGACAGACTTTTCATTGCCGGGAATGGGGGTTGCAGAAATAATAACATAGTCATTGGACGTAATATTGACCTTGCGATGTTCGCCAAAAGCAATCCGTGTCAAGGCAGACATCGGTTCACCTTGGGAGCCGGTAGTAATAATCAGCTGCCGCTCCGGTGGGTAATTTTTAATGTCATCCAGCGGCACCAGAACGCCATCCGGAATTTTCAGGTAGCCAAGCTCTGCGCCAATTGCCATAACATTTTCCATGCTGCGGCCGGACAACGCAATTTTTCTTTTCTGCGATTTAGCAACATTAATAATTTGCTGTACTCTGTGAATATTAGAAGCAAAGGTTGCCACAATAATGCGCCGCTTACCGGCAGAGGCAAACAGACGTTCAAAAGAAGCGCCTACTGTTTTTTCAGAGGCAGAGTAGCCTGGCTTAATTGCGTTGGTGGAGTCAGCAAGGTAACAAAGTACCCCTTCCTTCCCCAGTTCTGCAAAGCGGGCCAAGTCAATCATGTTGCCGTCTATTGGTGTGGTGTCAATTTTCATGTCACCACTGTGAATGATAATACCTGCAGGAGAACGAATGGCAAAGGCCAGGGCATCCGGAATACTGTGATTTACGTGGATTGCCTCCAGGTCAAAAGCGCCAAATTTGATATGGTCTCCCGGTTTAATAACGTGCAATTCTGCCGTTTCCAGCAAACCATGTTCTTCCAATTTTCCTTTGATCAGGCCAATGGTTAACGAGGTTGCATAAACAGGGATGTTAATTTCTTTCAGTAAGTAAGCCAGTCCGCCAATATGGTCTTCGTGGCCGTGGGTAATCACAATGCCGTGAATATTTTCGACATTTCTTTTCACGTAAGTAAAATCCGGAATAACCAGATCTACGCCCAGCATATCCGGCTCCGGAAATGCCAGTCCGCAATCTAAAATAAACATGTCTCCCTCATAGTCAAAGAGTGTCATGTTTTTACCAATTTCATTTAAACCACCCAGGAATGAAATGCTGACGGGAGACCCGACCAGTTCCTTCTGGGGCTTTTTTCTTCGAGCCATAAAAAATCCTTTCTTGTTTATTTTTATTTCAGTGCAATATTCATCCACCGTACGTGGTCGCTAAACATTGCCATTTCACGACGTAGGGAGCTAAACATTGATACTATATTATAAGATAATAACCCTGCAGGGTCAACGATTTTACGCCTCTTGAGAGCCAACCTGTGCTATGATAAAATGGCAACCGAAAAATAAACTAAAAGAAAACAAAGAGGTACCTCATGAGCACTGAATTAACCCAGGTAGAGCTGTTTACGGACGGCGCCTGCTCCGGGAATCCCGGCCCAGGCGGCTGGGGCGCTATTCTCCGCTGTGCTGGCGTGGAAAAAGAATTGTCCGGTGGTGAAGCGGAAACAACTAATAACCGTATGGAACTAATGGCAGTCATCAACGGCCTCCGGGCCTTGAACCGGCCCTGCCATGTAACCATTACCACAGATTCCCAATATGTGGTAAATGGTATTACCAAGGGCTGGGCCGCTTCCTGGAAGGCCAACGGATGGCGCAAGAAAGACAATAAGCCGGCTTTGAACCCAGAGCTGTGGGACCAGCTCCTGACGGAGCTGTCCCGCCACGAATATGAATTTCATTGGGTCAAAGGCCACGCCGGGCATCCGGAGAATGAGCGCTGTGACGCTTTGGCCGTTGCCTGGTCCAAAAGATACCAGGCATAACCAAGTCTCTGCATAGGATATCTGCTAATGGAAACGTCTACCTATAGACGTTATAGAAAAGGAAGGGCACGTTTCACAACGTGCCCTTCCTTTTATTCGTCGTCTTCTACCAGACCTAGTTCGTGGTCCAGTACTTCTTTGACATCTTCCGGATCCAGACCGTGTACCATGCAGGCTTCGGCCAAAGATTCATACAGTGCAGAGCCGCAGGTAACACAGCTCATACCACAGCTCATCAAAATTTCAGCTGCTTCCGGATATTTCTCAATAATGTCAATAATCAGCATGTTAACATCTATGCTGCCCTCCTGCACCGGTTGAACGGTAAAGAGGGCCTCTGCATCTTCTTCTGGAGTGGTAATAACATGCAGTCCAAAGTTCTTCTGGAAAATAGAGAATACGGATTCTGTAAAGAATTCCGGCAGCTTACTAAGGTAAACGTTCTTAGAGCCAACATACAGAATGGACAATAGCGCCGCATAACTGAGATTGCTATCTAAGGAAACAAAGAATGCAAGCGGAACACCGTTAATGTCAAACTTTCCAAGACCTTCCTGGAACTTCATGGCAGCCGTTAAAACGGCATACAAATCTGCAATTCCACCGGCATCCATAATCCGTGGCATGCCACGCAAGGTGCCAAGTTGCAGACCCATAGTGCGGAATTTAACAGAACCGGCGGTAATGGCTGCCGCATTTTTCGGCAGTGCTTTGCAGAGCTCAGTAAAGTAAACCGCATCCGGTTCGTCATCCCCTACCAAAACCAGTAGTTTGGAAAGAGTTCCGTCCTTCATAGACGAAATCAGATTGTCAGACATCTGCTGTAAGGGTTCACGGGTGAAGCCGGAAATATGTTCTCCTTGTTGTAGCGCTTCCGGGGCAGCACAGTTTTTTGCCTGCTCCGCAATTTTGTCATAGTCTGCTTTGGTTACGTTGGGAACCCCCGGATAAAAGACAGGGGCAATGGTATAAATCCGATCCTTGTAACTTTCTTCCGGTGCTTCAATGCCGCCAGAGGTAACAATAATGGGTCCATGGAAAGAGGCAAAGTCTTCTTTTTGCCGGAAACGGGCACCGCCGTAATTGCCGGCAAAGTGGTCATACTTCTGCAATTCCGGATAACTGTGGGCAAAATAAAGATCGTCATGGGTATAGACATCTATCCCCTGATTTTCTGTAGCCTTCAGGATTTCTTCCAATGCTGCAATATTCTGACCGCAAACCAGGATGCCGGGATGGTTCCGCACGCCCAGCTCTACATTAACCAGCCGTGCCGTGCCGTAACGGCTTTGGCATGCCTGATCCAGCAGGTTCATGGCACGGTAGGCATTACCACCCACTTCCAGTGCCAGATTAAATAACAATCCAACACTTAAATTATATTTCAGCGTCCGAAGTAGTAGGCGCTCCATGAACAGAGAAATTCCGTCATCTTCATAACCGACATCATAAGCTGCCAGACAAATCTGCGCCACCCCTTTCAGGGCAGACAGAATCAGCTGGCGGAGCCCATTGGCATCCTGCTTATTGGCAGTCTTCTCTTCCAGTTCTTTCAGTTTTTCTTCATAATCTGCCGGTCCGGCCGGTGCCCATTGCACCTCCGGCGGCAAAACGTTTTTTACGCTAACCTGTTCTAACAGCTGATCCCGCAGAGACAGCGTCCGCGTAATCTGCTGCTGTAATGTAACCGGGTCCGCATTGGACTGTTCCGAAGTCATGCACAGATTAACCATAATTAAATGAGACGCCGACTGCGGCACCTCCGTCTGTTCTATCCGAAGTTCCGTGGTAACCGCCGCCAGGGCTTTGGTACACAGATCCAGGGTATCCTGTAACAATTTATCCTGCATAAAGGCCTCCTAGGGATAATGCAATTTCCGGCCGGATGACAGCAAGCTGTGGTAAAAAAGCGTGTTCCAGGCCGGCATTGGAAACCATTAACTCGCAAACAAAACAAAGGCTAATGATAACCAGTAGGAAAATGATGGCGGCCACACGAAGCGCTACGTTCTTCTTCATGACCGTTCCCCCTTTCGAATGATAACCACTTGGTCATCCTTCTCCTGCAACTCTTTCAGCTGCACTTTTCTGACGTAAGTTGTCTTTGGCGCAGGTGGCTCTGAAGCAACAGGCACTTCTATTGTTTCTGTAGCAACCGGTTTTGGAAGCGGTGGCAATTCTGCCTGTAAGGCTTCAAAGGAAGCAACCGCTTCTTCCAGCTTCTTCCTTTCTTCCTCTGAAATTAAAGGAATTGGCGGAAGCGTCTTCTGTGGTTCTGCCGTCTCCTGTTTTTCCGGCGAGTCGGATGCTTTCTTTTGCCTGCGATTCTTCTGTCCAAACAGGACAAACAGAAGTAGGAAAATCAGGCATGGAATGCCGATGCAAAGAAGCGTTCCCAAGGTAGAATCCAGAAACAAGACAACTTTCCCAAGGTTCTGATTCCGTCCGACATATTCCCCAACAATCTGGGTGGATAACAAGTACGCCGTACTTTTTCCATCTGCGGAGCTGACTGAAAAGGTAGGCTCTGCATCTGCAGAACTCTGGTTAACAGAAGCAATGCTACCGACAACCGTGGTATTGCCGGAACGATATGCAATCAGGGTGCCGGGCTGGAGAGACTGGATATCAACCTGCCTGGCCATGGCCAGATCTCCTTTTTCCAGTTCCGTAATACCGGCAGAAGAACGAGTATCTGACACCAAGAAGAAGCGATATTCCTTTAGTTGCACTACAGACTGGTCAGAAAAATAGCCTTTCACCAGAGTGGTGCAGTTAAATACCAGAAACGGCAATAACAGCAAAATGAAAAACAGTCCAAAAGAAGTTCCTGTTACATGAGCGCGAGTCTGTTTCACGTACTTCCCTCCTTCTTAGATTTTACAGAAGTAAATTATAACAAAAACAGGCAAAAAGAAAAGCCTGTTTCCGGAGAAAGCAAAGCAACCCTGAAGCCGACGCTTCAGGGTTGCCCTTTATTTTCTCCTTACATGTTGGTGGACTTGTCTTCGCCCAATCCGCACATGCCATCTAATACATATTTGTTGCCGTCTTCATCCAGCAAATAACCCTCCAGGGTACCGAAGAAAATGGAGTAATCCATAATCAGCGGAATCTTGGTCAGGTGTCGGTCCTGAATGTGATAATAAACATCAACCATGCCATATTCATCCGTAATATGCCATTTGGTTTCCGTTACATGTTCAAAAATAACCGGTGGCAGACGAGATGTTTTTCCGTCTAAGAAAATCAGATTTTCATTATACCGGTCCTGATCTACTGACTGGTTCCGTGTCAGGTTGAAGCCAAACGGACGAAGTGCTCCGTCATATTCCAGACGGCCCATAGTGGCTACCCAGTCATAGTGCATGTGGAACGGATAAAATCCGCGGTGGTCATCAATGGTGGCAAAGGTACCTTCATTGGCAGTGTAAACCTTATCATTCCATTTCAGGGAGCCGGTAACAGACCAAATATCCTTTTGGCTGTACAGGGTACAGTTCTTATGGAATGGAATCAGCACATTAGACGGCAAAGAAGCTCTGGTGAATTCCAAATCATAGGAAATGGATCCGGCGCCGGATTTTCCCTTACCGCTGAGGTATGCCTTGTCTTTGTCATATTCGTTGACAAATTTTACATGATTCAGTGGATTTTTTCCTTCCGTTACATTCTTCCGCAAAAGATTAGGTGCAAAAGACGGCTTTGGACTAAGACCCATCCAGGCATATTTTTTCCCTTCTTTGCGGTCAAAGAGCAACGTCAGGCAAACGCCAATCATACCACCGAACATCGGCGATACTGCGGTCAGAATGGCAATGTCATCAAAGACAACCTCTGCTGCTTCCCAAGTGGTGTAAATGCTTTTGTTGAAGAAATTTGGATTGCCGCGTGGCCGGTCTGCATGCAGGAAATTCATGTTTTCAAATTCCTGCTTATACGTGCCGTGATAAAATCTTCCGTTTTCATCTACCACGTCTTCCGGTACATCCGTTGGAATCCTTTCTTCTGCTAAATATTTTTTGTAGTCTGTCATTTCTGTTCTCCTTACTGTTTTTGATGCGAAATAGAAACCGTCACTTTTGTTCGAATCTGTAGTTGTCCGAACAACTTCATACAATTCAATTCTAAAAGAAAAGCTCAGCTAAGTCAAAAGAATTAGCTGAGCAAAAGCGAACAATATTTTTCTTTTATTTATAGGAATATTGCCTCTTTACAACGTATAGTTGTTCGGTTTTTAAAGTTGGTCTATTTTAACTGCCATTCGGCAATGTCCTTCACTTCTTCGTAAAGCAGACGGTAACTGCCATACCGGGAAGCGGCAATTTTTCCCTCTTCCACGGCCTTTCTGACCGCACAGCCTTTGTCATTTAAGTGACGACAGGAAGGATAAAACTGACACTGTTCCAGATAAGGAGCAAACTCCGGAAAGCAATCCGGCAAATCTTCTTTCAAAATCAGGTCTGACTTGTCAAACTCCAGGCTGGCAAAACCGGGCGTGTCGGCAACATACCCGCCTGCCACGTGAAGTAACGTACACTCCCGTGTGGTATGCTTCCCGCGGCCCAGTTTCTGGCTGATTGCCTGGGTCGGAAGTCCAAGGGACGGGTCCAGTGCATTCAGCAAGGTGGACTTCCCGACCCCGGAGTTGCCGGTAAACGCACTGGTTTTGCCAGCCAGCAATGTGCGGATTTCCGCCGTGCCCTGTCCGGTTTTCCCGCTGACAACCAGCGTCGGAAATCCCGCTTTTTGATAGGCCTCTTCCCATTCATCAACCGCTTTCAAATCCGCCTTGTTCAGCAGAATAATGGGAGCAATCTGTGCTTTTACAGCCATTGCCGTTAGGCGGTCAATGACCAGTGCATTCGGGGAAGGTTCACAACTGGACACCACAATGAACAGCTGGTCTAAATTGGCCACCGGCGGACGACGAAGGCTGTTCTTGCGCGGCAAGATTTCTTCTATGGCATGGTAGGAATCATCCCCACTTAAAGTAACAATAACGTGGTCCCCTACCAGTGGCGTAATGCGGTCTTTTCGAAAACTGCCGCGTGCTTTGCATTCATAAACTCGTTCAGCGGCTTCCACATAGTAGAAGCCGCCGATTCCTTTGATAATAATGCCTTGGACTTGGTTTTGATTCAACTTAGTCACCGTTTCTTTTCCTTTAGAAGAGGTTCTGAATGGTATAGCTCTTCCGGCTGACATTACTCATCTTAGCCGGATCCGAGCCGAAGTTAGCGGTTCCCGTGTAAATAGTAGTGCCATCCAGAGTAACCTCTACAGACTGTCCGTCTTCACTGCCAGTAATAGTGGAAGTGTAGTTGCTACCGTTGCAAAGAACGGAGGTTTCCTTCACCAGTTCATTGTTGACATACAGCTTATAGGTTCTGGTTTTCATGTCTACCGGCAGGGTTACGGTAATATCCAATGACTGCTGACCGGAGCTGACAACCAAATTGACCGTAGAGCCGGCATCAATCTTGGTTCCGGCTTCCGGATCCGTAGAAATAATGTATCCCTTTGCCTTAGAAGAGTCTTTATAGGTAACTTCTCCAATATTCAAATCCTGTTCTGTAAAGAACGCCTTTACGGAAGTCTGATCTGTAACATAGTTCAGGCCGACTACGTCCGGTACTTCCCGTTCATTTTCATTTACGTCTGTTGCAACATAGATGATGATTGGATCTGAAGTATCTGCTGTGGTACCGGATTCTGGATCCGTACGGATAACCGTTCCTTTGGTAACATCCGTGTTGTATTCGGTCTCTACATTAATTTCTACAAAGCCCTGCTGTTTCAGAATGCGGGTAGCCTGTGATTCTGTTTTACCGGAAACATCGTCTACCGTAACACTCAGACCATTGGAAACTACTTCCAGCGTAATGGTGGAGCCTTTGGAAACGCGTTTTCCGTTTCGTGGAGACTGTTTGCAAACCACACCTTTGGCATAATCTGTAGACTGTACGTAATTGACTTCAAATTCAAAGTCGTCATAGCGTCCCTGTACTTCTTCCGCATAATTCATACCGACAAACTTCGGTACTTCTACCTTGTTGCCGCCAACGGAATCCTTCAAAATCAAAGCCAAAGCAACAATCAAAAGAACCACCAAAACACCGATTACGCTACCGATGATGGCTTTCTTTTTCTGTTCTGCCTTTCTCTGCTGCTCTGCTTTTTCTTTTTCTGCAGCGCTTTGGGTCTGTTTTCCAGCGGTACTGCTAGAGGGAATAATGACAGGGCGAACCGGTTGTTGTTTGGAAGCCTCCGAAGCCACACCGTTGTAAATAGCGTTTCGGTTAATAAACTTGGTCGGCTCCTTGTCAATAAAGTAGCTGTAATCAAATTTAATGGCCGGATTCCGTTTTAATTCATCTAAATCCAGCAACATTTCTGCTGCAGACTGGTACCGGTTTTTGGTACTTTTTTCCATGGCATGCAATGTAATTTGTTCCAGGCCAACCGGAATGTCAGGATTGATTTCCCGTGGTGGAGTAGCTTCGCTTTGCAATTGCATAATAGCAACCGAAACCGCACTGTCAGATTCAAAGGGAAGGCGGCCGGTAATCATTTCATACAGAACTACGCCAACAGAGTAAATATCTGCCTTGTCATCTGTAATTTCACCGCGGGCCTGTTCCGGACTGATATAATGAACCGAACCGATGGCAGATTCAGACATAGTACGGGTTTCTCCGCGGCTGAATCTGGCAATTCCAAAGTCAGTTACTTTAATGGTACCGTTGGCAAGCAGCATAATGTTCTGCGGCTTAATGTCCCGGTGAACAATGCCCTTGTCATGAGCATGCTGCAGCGCACGCAGAATCTGCGTGCAGAAATGAATGGCCTCTTTCCAGTTGATAACGCCCTGCTGTTCAATATATTCCTTCAGAGTAATGCCTTCTACATACTCCATGACAATATATTGGAGCTTGTCACCCAAAGAGACGTCATACACCTTTACAATATTAGGATGGGATAAAACCGCAATGGCTTTGGATTCATTCTTGAAACGTCTGCGGAATTCTTCATTGGCCAGAAATTCTTCTTTTAAGATTTTAATGGCCACAATCCGGTCATCAATGTTGTCATAGGCCTTATAAACCACAGCCATTCCGCCAACACCGATAATTTCACGGATTTCGTAGCGTCCGTCTAATCGCTTTCCAACGTAATTATCCATTAATTTCTCTCCTTGTAATCCGATAGGGTAAGTCAGTAAGCAATGGTGACAACCGTAATGTTGTCTCCCCCGCCGCCCTGATTGGCAGCAGACACCAGCTTACTGGCAAGGTCCGGATTCGGATCTCTGCGAACCAAATCAAAAATGGCTTCATCTGATACAAAATTGGTTAAACCATCCGTACAGAACAGAAAGATATCTTCCGGAGAAGTATCTTCTTCCGTGAAGTCCACCTTCAGATTTTCATCTACACCCAAAGCCCGAGTAATCAGATTCTTCCGCGGATGCGTACTGGCTTCCGCTTCTGTAATTTCACCACGTTCCACCATGTTTTGTACAATGGAGTGGTCCCTGGTTACCTGTTTCAGGCTTTGATCGGATATGATATACGCTCTGCTGTCACCGGCATGGGCCACAAACAGAGTGGTTTCCGTAATAATGGCAGCTACCACTGTAGTTCCCATTCCCTGCAATTCTTCCCGCGCCATGGCCAGATCAAAAATTTCATAATTGGCATTGGTAATGGCGGTCAGCAGCAGGTTGCGGATAGAGGAAGAACTCATATTTTCACGGTAAGCACTGGTAATGCGTTCGGAAATATATTTGACTGCTGTGGAACTGGCCACATTGCCACCGGCGTTTCCGCCCATGCCGTCACAGACCACAACCCAAGCAACGCCGTTGCGAAATTCCCCGGCTGCATAAGAATCCTGATTGGTGGAGCGGGACTTTCCGATGTCCGTTTTTGCAATAATTTTCATGAGTTTTCCTCCTTCCCTTTATTTTTTCTGCGGAGCTGTCCGCAGGAAGCATTGATGTCAGATCCAAGCGTCCGGCGCACGGTTGTGGTAATACCGTGTTTTTCCAGGATGTTGGAAAAGGCCTGTAAGCGCTCTGCAGAGCTTCGTACGTAATCATTTTCCCGCACTTCATTAGCAGGAATCAAATTAACGTGACAAAGCATGCCTTTTAATTTTCCGGCAAGCTCTTTTGCACAGTCATCTGTGTCATTGACACCGCTCATCATGGCGTATTCAAAAGAAATCCGTCTGGAAGTAGCCGCGGTGTAATCCCGACAGGCCTGCAGCAATTCTTCTGTAGTCCATTTTTTGTTAACCGGCATAATCTGATTCCGGACCGTGTCATTGGGTGCGTGCAAAGAAACAGATAACGTAAATTGCGGATGCAATGCAATTAAGTCATAAATACGTGGCACAATGCCGCAGGTGGAAATACTGATATGCCTGGCACTTAAATTGTAGCCTTTTTCGTCGGTAATCAGTTCCAAAAAGCGAAGGACATTGTCATAGTTCATGAGTGGCTCGCCCATGCCCATCATAACAAGGTGGGAAATCCGAATACCGGTGTCCCTGGTGGCGGCGTAAACCTGCGCCAGAATTTCAGAAGCGCGAAGATCCCGGACGCAACCATCTATGGTGGAAGCACAAAACCGGCATTTCATGTTACAGCCAACCTGGCTGGATACACAGATGGAATAGCCGTACTTGTACTTCATCAGTACCGTTTCCACAGTTTCCCCGTCATTCAGTTCAAACAGATATTTTATAGTGCCATCCAGCTGGGAAACCAGCTTTTGTAAAATCCGGCAATTGTAAAGCTCATATTGTTCTTCCAAAGAGCTGCGTAAGTCTTTGGAAAGATTGGTCATTTCCGAAAAGGATTCTGCCTGCTTTTGATGTAACCAGGAATAAATCTGTCCGGCACGGAACTTTGGCAGTCCCTGTGCGTTCAGCGTTTCCTGTAATTCCGGCAGAGTCATGGATTTCAGATCTAGTTTTTCCAAGCTCAGTTCTCCATTTTTTCCAATACTGAAATAAAGAAACCGTCTGCGTGATACGTTTGTGGGAACACCGTTTCCATGCAAATAAGCCGGAAGTCCGGATGCTCCCGCAGAAACCGTTCCACGACTTGTTCATTTTCCGCCGGGTTCAGGGAACAGGTGGAATAAACCAGTCTTCCTCCCGGTTTCAAATAAGAGGAAGCAATATCAGAGATATTATATTGCAGGGCCGGCAAATCGTCAATTGAAGCCGCATCCTTATAACGAATTTCCGGTTTTCTTCCAATAATGCCAAGGCCGGCGCAAGGAACATCTACCAGCACCTTGTCAGCCGGTTTTAAATCCTTGTTAAACAGGGTGGCATCTCCTTGGCGGGGCTGCACATTGGGCAGTCCCAGCCTGGCGGCTCCGTCGGCAATCAGCTTGACCCGGTGCGGATGCAGGTCAAAAGAATAAACGGTCCCCTGCCCCTGCATACGTTCTGCCAGGGTAAAGCTTTTGCCGCCGGGAGCAGCGCATAGGTCAAGGACTACATCGCCCGGGGAAGGATCCAGCCTGGCGCAGCACAATTGCGAGGACAAATCCTGAATGTGGAACAAACCTTCTTGGAAGGAGGGCAGCTTTTCTACGGCGGATGCGCCTGTCAGCAACAGGCAATCTTCCACTGCACTGCAAGGCTCCGCGCTAACCCCTTCTTCTTTTAATCGGCGAGTCAGTTCCTCCGCTGTAATTTTAGTAGTGTTTACCCGTGCATACAGCGGCGGTGCGCCTAAAGAAGCCTGCATAATTTCAAGGGCAGTTTCTTTTCCGTAAGCATCCCACCAGAGGTCTACTAAAAAGAGCGGCACAGAATATTGAATGCTGTAAAACAGTTGTTGCTCTTCCACCGTGCTGTTCTCCTGTAATTCCGGAAGCACCAAACCAGCGGATGCAACTTTGCGCAAAACGGCGTTAACCAAACCGGAGGAAAATCCGGCACCGTTGGATTTGACCAATTTTACGCTTTCATTAATGGCCGCATGAGGCGGAATTTTATCTAGGAAAAGCAACTGATAAGCACCGAGTAACAGTGCAATATAGGCTTTTGGATGCAGCTTTTTCAGGGGCTGATTCAGATAAAGCTGCAGGTTATAATCCAAGGTCAGTTTACGCTCCACCACACCATACACAAGGGTGGTAAAAAGCGCTTTGTCGGCATCCGGAAGGGAATTCTCCTTCAGAACACCGGCAATAGCCAAATTGGAATACGATTGATTTTTCTGAATGTGAAGTAAGCAGGTAAACGCCTGCTGACGTGCAGAGTTCATGCGCTTCTCCTTTAGTCATCCCGCCGGTTGCGGCCCAACAGCAGGACTGTGTAACGCAGCAAGTTGGTCAGTACACTGGCAACAGCAGCCACATAGGTCATGGCTGCTGCAGTCAGAACCTTCCGGGCACCCTTTAACTCTTCACCGGTAAGTAAGCCGCTTTCCTGCATCTGTTCCATGGCACGATGACTGGCGTTCAATTCTACAGGAAGCGTTACCAGCTGAAAAATGGCAATGGCAGAATACAGCAGAAGGCCGAAGACCACAATGCTTTCCCGTCCAAGAGCCGCACCGATAATGGCCAGCGGAATTCCGGCGTACGTACCAAAGTTGCAAACCGGAATCAGGGCATTTCTTATTTTTATAGGCAAATAACCTTGATCATGCTGGATGGCATGACCGGCTTCGTGACAGGCTACGCCAATGGCAGCAATGGAGCTGTGACCGTAGGTACTGTCAGAAAGGCTGAGGACTTTTGTCTTTGGATTATAGTTATCTGTCAGATTTCCCTGAATGTGCTGTACCTGCACATCCATAATGCCGGCCCGTTGCAGAACCATACGTGCGGCCTGTTCTGCAGTTATGCGTCTGGATGACGGTACGCGATCATATTTTTTATAGGTACTGCTGACCTTAGCCGAAGCAATGGCAGCAGCAATAGCGCACAAAATAACCAGCAAAAGAGAAAGCGTGCTTTCCATGCTGTACTGATAAGAGCCTAAATAATAGGAGCCGTAAGGTGTCATACTGTTGTCTCCTTTTCTTCCCAGGTAAAGCGTGTTCCGTCCGGAATGGCGTGGCCACGCAGGTAATCCGCTGCGCTCATCTTTTTAGAACCTTGTGCCTGTACTTCCAATAATTCTAATTGTTGACCTTCTTTACAGGTAACAAACAGATGTCCCTGATCTGTAAAGATGGTACCGGGCAAGGCGTTGCGAGCAACGGGTTTTGGCGCCAAAAAAGATCGATGAATTTTCAGGATTTTTCCATTTAAGGTTGTTGCAGCACCCGGCCACGGAGACAAACCACGAATCTGATTGTGAATTTCCTGTGCGGTTCTGGACCAGCAAATTGGCGAATCCTTTTTGGACAACATGGAAGCATAACAGCTTTCTCCGGTCTGTGGTACCGGATGCAATTCTCCGGCTTCCAATTTTACCAGGGCTTCTGACATTGCTTCTGCGCCAAGGGCAGCCATGCGGTCAAACAATTCTCCGGCCGTTTCGTCCGGATGAATGGAAATCTTCTTCTGATATAGCATATCACCAGTATCCAGGCCTTCATCCATCTGCATGATGGTAATACCGGTTTCGGTTTCTCCGTTTAAAATAACCCAGTTAATGGGAGCGGCTCCCCGATACATTGGAAGCAAAGAGGCATGTACATTTAAGCAGCCATACTTTGGAAAGTGAAGTACATCCGACCGAAGCAGCAACCCATAGGCGCAAACTACAATGACATCTGGCTGTAGCTCTTCCAAAACGGGCATTTCTTCCCCGTTCTTCAACGTCTTTGGCTGATAAACCGGAATGTTGTGTTCCAGGGCAGTTACTTTCACCGGTGGCGGCGTCAGAACCTGGTGGCGTCCTTGCGGCTTATCCATCCGAGTAAACACACCACACACATCATGGCCGTCTGCAATCAGCCGTTCCAGAACCGTGGATGCAATATCCGGGGTTCCCATAAAAACAATTCTCATTCTGCGTCTTCCTCAAGGTCCACATCTTCCAACTGCGTTGGATGTGGATTTTTTCTGTCTACAAACAGGACGCCGTCCAAATGGTCAATTTCATGACAGAAGCATCTGGCCAGCAGCCCTTCTCCTTCATATTCGTGCCATTCGCCATGGCGGTCCTGGGCCTTTACTTTTACCTTTTCCGGACGAATGGTTTCATAGTATTCGTTTGGAATGGACAAGCAGCCTTCTTCGGCGCACTGTTCACCTTCGGTTTCTAAAATTTCCGGATTAACCAGTTCCATAAGGCCGGTTCCAACATCAATAACAATGGCACGACGCAGGGTGGCAACCTGTACCGCAGCCAGGCCGACGCCGTCCGCCGCATACATAGTTTCTGCCATATCATCCAGCAGCATAGCTAGGCGGTCATCAAATTTGGTAACCGGGCGGCTGGTTTTCCGCAGCATGGAATTTTCTTTGGTAATGATTTTACGAAGTGCCATAATTCTTACATCCTCTGTTTCTATCGTAATTCTTATTTTGTTTTTTTCTTATGCGATGTACCTTAATTACATTGCTTCAGCTTTCCACGGAAACAATAGCCTGTACCCCATTGCTCTTTTTGGTTTTGGAAAAATCCAAAAGTACGGTGGAAAGTAAATTTCGGAACATCCGGTTATTCTTACACTTAATCAGTAAACGATACCGGTATTTCCCGTTCAGCTTGAACACCCGTTCTTCCATGGGGCCAAGTGCAATCAGCTTTACTTCCGGAAAGGCCTCTGTTTTTTCTTTCAGTAGCTGCAAAAAGAAAGCAGATGCACGTTGCACGGTTTCCGCTTGTTTCCCTTGGAAGCTAACCGAAACCAAAGTGCAAAACGGCGGGTAAGCCATGGCCTTCCGGATGGCAATTTCTGTCTGATAAAAAGCTTTATAATCCTGTTTGGCAGCCAGACGAATAACCTCATTTTCCGGATTCAACGTCTGGATAATGGCTTTTCCGGCATATTGTCCACGGCCTGCACGCCCTACCACCTGGGTAATCAGGTCAAAGGTGCGTTCCAAGCTTTTGTAATCGTCATTATAAAGCTCTTTATCCGCATTTAAGACGCCAACCAGGGTCACCTTTTCAAAGTCAAGACCCTTAGCCACCATTTGCGTCCCTATCATAATATCATACTGACCTTGTTGAAACGCTGCCCATTTTTCATCATAGGCATATTTCTGCATGGTAGTGTCTGTGTCCATGCGGAGCAAGGAAGCAGTGGGGAATAATTCCTGCAGCTCCTCTTCTACCTTTTGGGTTCCACTACCGGTGTACCGTACTTCATCCTGTCCGCAGGAAGCGCAGTGCTTGGTAAACGGAATGGAGTATCCGCAGTAATGGCACATCAGGCGCCGGTTGGCACGATGATAGGTTAAAGAAATGCTGCAATTGGGACAGGTTGCCACTGCGCCACAGGATGTACATTCTGCAAACGTCTGATATCCCCGGCGATTCAGCAACAAAATACTTTGTCTGCCTTCTTTCAGATTTTCAGCCAGTGCCGTATAAAGCACCTTGCTGATTTGACTGGTGTTTCCGTTTCTACGTTCTTTGCAAAGGTCTACTACAGCAACTTCCGGCAATTTTGCGGTGCCATAGCGATTTTTTAATTCATAGTAATCATACCGTCCGGAAAGGGCGGCGGTGTAGCTTTCAAAGCTGGGCGTGGCGGAAGCTAGTACCAGCAGTGCCTTGTCCTGGGCACAGCGGAACTTGGCCACGTCCCTGGCGTGATACCGCGGGCTTTGCTCACTTTGATAGGTATGTTCCTGCTCTTCGTCCATAATAATCAGGCCCAGTTCCGGGAACGGCGCAAACACCGCGGACCGGGTTCCGACCACAATCTGGGCCTGCCCCTGGTTTACGCGCTTCCATTCGTCCAGGCGTTCCCCCTGGGACAAGGCGCTGTGGAACACGGCTACTTTGCTGCCGTACCGGGAATAAAACAGATGTAGTGTTTGCGGGGTCAGGGAAATTTCCGGAACCATAACCAGGATTCCTTTCCCGGTCGGCAGCAGAGCGTCTATCAGTTTTAAGTACACCTGCGTTTTACCGCTTCCGGTTACGCCGTATAGCAACGCTGCCCCGCCGCCCTGCTGACTTTTGTGCAATAAGCCTTCAAACGCGGCTTGCTGTTCTTCTGTTAAGCAGATAGGTGCGGTATCTGTTACGTCTTTTTCATAAGGCCGGCGATACACTTCTTTATCATAAGTAACGGCAAGGCCTTTTTTGATTAACATCTTCGGCACGGCTTCTGTTACACCGGTAAAATAACAAAGTTCCTTTACAGAACAAGTCCCACAGTGAAGCAGTTCTTCTACCACCGCTTTTTGCTTTGCCGTTAATTTTTCCGGATATCGTTCCAAATCCTCTTCGGTCTGATACTCATCCGTTAAACGGATCATGCGAACTGCGGCATCTCCTACGCTACGAATAGCGTCATAATCCCGTAACAGATAGTTGTCTTTGTATAAGCGTTCTAATACATCCGAAGAGGAATCCAGTCCAAGATCGGCACAAATGGCCGTCTTCTTGACATAGCCCTTTCGGTGACGCAAATACTCTAAAATCTGCATTTGGTCGGCTGTCAGTTTTGGTTCCGCTTCCGGATCCGGAAACTGCTTCAGCGCATAAGCCACTCTGGTTTTCAGATTGATGCCGGGCGGGAACATAACCCGAACGGCATCAAACAGTGTACAAAAGGTCCGCTCTTTTAAATAAGTGGCCAAAGAAAGCCGCTTTACGTCAAGCAGCGGTGCCTGATCCAGCACCGCTGCAATTTCTTTCATATAATCTTCCGCTTGTTCCGCACGGTGCAAAGACAGAACAATGCCTTGGCGCCAAGCGTTTCCGCGTCCGAAGGGAACCATGACACGACAGCCGACCTGTAACGTGTCAGCAAACTGCGGCCCCACAACGTAGGTATAGAGTTTGTCTACAGAATAGGACAAATTCTGTACGGCAACGCCGGCAAGTACCGTTTCAGCCATAGGATCCCCCTGATTCCGTCAGACGAATTAAAGGTTCTTAATTTCGTCCGGCTCCACAATGGTATATTCCTTATCCAGGAGCTTTTCCAAAGCCATGGAAACCGGCTTTTCGGTCAAAATTTCCTTTCTGCGGGCTGCATCATCAGAAATTTCTCTGGCCAGCTTGGCAGTGGCGCTAACCAAGGAGTAACGGCTGATGCGTTCTCCGTGTTCCCCTTTTAAAATTTCCGTTAATTCCGGGTTAAATCCGTATTTAGACATAATATAATCCCTCTTTACTAAATTCTTTATTCAAACAGGTAACTGTTGTTGACTGGTTCTCCGCGCAACATGGCACGGTTTCGGTTAACCACTTCCAGGACCCCTTCCACAGCATCCTCCAGGCGGTTATTGACAATAATGTAGTCATAATCATAGGCGTGAGATATTTCATATCTGGCAATGGCAATCCGCTTTTCAATTTCTTCGTCGGATTCCGTACCTCGCCCTTTTAAGCGAGCACGCAGGGCTTGAACAGACGGTGGCATTAAGAACATGGTGCGGACTTCTGGCATCTGCTCTTTAATTTTTCCGGCACCCTGCACTTCAATGTTCAGAATTACCGTCTTCCCTTCCGCAATCCACTTTAGAATTGGGGTTTTGGGAGTGCCGTAATAGTTTTCGCCATATTTGGCCCATTCCAGCATTTCGTCCTGCGCAATTTTCTGCTCAAATTCTTCCTTGGAAACAAAGAAGTAATTGACGCCATCCTGTTCTCCGGGACGTGGTTTCCGTGTGGTCATGGAAACGGAACATACAATCTGATTGTCCCGCTTTAGCAGGCAGTCAATAACGGTATCTTTTCCGGAGCCACTGGGTCCGGAAAGAATCAGCAAGAACCCTTCACTCATAATTCTGCTGCCTCCTCTTCGTCTTCATTCATCCGATGTATTAAATTTTCCGGTTGAAGATACGAAAGGACCGCATGATCCGAGTCCATTAAAATAACGGTTTTGGTTTTACGGCCATGGGAAGCATCAATTAGAGTACCCCGTTCCTTGCAATCCTGTACAATTCGCTTAATGGGTGCTGAATCCGGACTAACCATAGCAATGACCCGGTCTGCATTCACCGCGTTACCAAAGCCGATGTTTACTAACTTCAAAGAGAAAACCCCCACTTCAGAAGATACTTATTCTATGTTCTGAATTTGTTCGCGAATTTTTTCTACTTTTCCCTTAATGTCTAAGACCCTGGCTGTAATTTCCAGATCTGAGGCTTTGGAGCCAATGGTGTTGGCTTCCCGGTTAATTTCCTGTACCAGGAAATCCATTTTACGGCCGACAGCTTCTTCTTCCTCCAGCATGGATTTCAGTTGGTCAATATGGCTGTGTAGCCGAACTGTTTCTTCGTCTACGGCCACTTTATCTGCATGGATGGCAACTTCTGTTAACAGCCGTCCTTCGTCTACGGAAGCATCTTCCAGAAGTTCCTGTACCTTTGCTTTCAGTTTTTCATGATATTCTTTTACAGTCTCCGGAGAACGTTCTTCTACAAAACGAACGTCTTCCAGAATAGAGTCTGCCTTTTCCAAAACATCCTCTTTCAGCTTTTGTCCTTCCCGTTCCCGCATAGTAAGGAAACGGTCTGTTGCTTCCTCCAAAACCGGAAGCACCAGTGCCCAAACTGCCTCTTCATCCGCCTCTTCCTTCTGTACGGAAAGGACGTCATTGAACTTGGCCAAATTCAGGGCATTGATGGTGTTCGGAACAGACAGGGATTCCGAAAGCTCCTCTAAAGCAGCAAGATAACCTGCAGCCAGCGTCTGATTGACTCGGACGCTAACATTGGCATCCTGATAAAGCTCTATGTAAAGATTGCATTCCACTTTACCGCGGGAAATACGGTCCTGCAGATAGGATTTTACCTTTTCTTCCAGGAAAGAGTATTGTCTTGGCAGACGTGTACTTAATTCAAAATACCGGTGGTTGACACTGCGCAGTTCTGCACTGATACTGCATTCTTCCGTTGCGCACTGTGCCCGACCAAATCCGGTCATACTTCTTATCATAGACGATGTCTCCGTTTCAAGGGCATAAATTATCCTAAGTATTATACAAGCTTTTAGGGGTTCCTGCAACCGCCACGGGCAAAGCAAAAAGCCCCTTAACGATGCGTCCGTTCCCTTGCATTATGCTTTGCTTCCAACTTCAGGGACTTAACTTCCTGCGGTGTCAGATACCGCCATTTTCCCTGTTGCAGCATACCCAGTTTAACGGGGCCAATAGCAATTCGTTTCAACCGGGCCACTTCCAGTCCCAGGCTTTCACACATCTTACGGATTTGCCGGTTTCTGCCTTCCACCAGGGTTAATTCCATAACCACGCGATTCGGCTCTCTGCTGACAATATGTACTTCTGCCGGCAAGGTCTGGCGGCCGTCAATCATCATGCCGGTCATCAGCTGGTTTACCATGTCCTCCGTTACGTCAGGACGAACAGTAACCCGGTAAACCTTCGGCACATGCTTAGACGGATGCATCATTTGATTGGCAAAGTCCCCGTCATTGGTCATCAGCAGCATGCCTTCGGATTCCCGGTCCAGACGGCCGACCGGGTAGATCCTTGCCGGCACATCTTTCACCAGTTCCGCCACGCACTTGCGGTTTTGTTCGTCGGACATGGTGGTAACAAAACCGCGGGGCTTGTGCAGCATAACGTAATACAATTCAGATTCCTTTTGAATTGGTTTTCCGTGCACTGTTACCTTGTCATGTTTGGGATCAATCTTGTCCCCGATGTGGGCAACCTGCCCGTTCACCTTGACTTTTCCGGCGCTGATTAATTCTTCGCTTTTACGGCGGGACGCCACACCGGACTCAGCCATATATTTTTGCAATCTGACTAGTTCTGCTGCCATAGTAATACTCCATTAGAACGACAATGCAACCATCCGACCAAAAGCCGGATGGCTGCAATACAATACTTCTTACTTTTTGACAAACTCGGTTACTTTGTCAAACATACCGGGGACTAGATCCATTGCTTTGGATCCGGAAGCATCCGGCTGACCAATCTGCTTTACCGTAACATTCCCGTCCTGCACAATCAGGAAGGCAACCGGTTCCATGGTGAAGCCACCGCTGGCGCTTTCCTCATCGGCCTTATGGGAACTGCTTTTTGCTCCCCCGGAAGTAAACCCGTAGGTAACTTTGGAAACCGGGATAACGGTCATGCCGAGTCCGGTGTCCAGAGGTTCCCCCAAAACAATATTTACGTTGATTGCCTGCTTGATTTTTTCAAAGCTGGATGCCAGCAGATCTGCGGGGTTTTGACTTGCCATGGTTTGTCATTCCTGTCTGTTAATCCATTTCAGCGTACTGCTGATTTAACTTGGCTTCGGTCTTCTTTTCCAAAAGCTCTTTATTCTTCTGAATCTGCTTGCTGGTCTTGGAAACAAACGGAATTGCCTTGCTTCCTACCTTAACAGCAAGCGGCACCAGAGGAGATACCACATAAAGCGGACGAAGTCCTACTTTTACGTGTACTTCGGCATTGTCTTTTTCGTCCAGGAATTCCGGATGAATATCAATGGAAGACTTCTTGACATTAGCTGTGCTGACAAACTTTTCCAAAGCAGGTACAGCTACGGTATCAACTGCACCATAAGCCAATGCGGTAACAGCGGTGTTCGGTCCGTGAACACCAAGCGTAACATCTACATTTTGGAATACAATCCGCTTGCCTACTTTGCCAAGCGCGCCCTTACTTTCGGTTCCGGCAAATTTAATTAAAGCCAGAGCGGAAGCAAAGTCAAAGCCGTTTACAAAGCTCATGACGGTGTTGTAACCCTTTTCAAAGTCCAAAGCATGGAAGGAATCCCGAATGCTTTGCAGCTTCTGGAAGCGAGATTTATCCACAACATCCGGCAACGGGGTTCCGGCCTGTTCAGCAGCTTCTGCCGCAGCCAGATCTGCCTGCGTCTTTTCCATTTCTGCGTTGATTCTTGCTTCTTCCTCTTCAATGCGGTTGGCTTCCAAAAGCAGGTCTTCCTGTTCCAGGATTTCCCGTTCCACAGCCTTTTTGTCAACCTTGGTTTCCACGGATTCCTTGGTTTTGGCAACTGCCTTGCGAACATGAGGTTCCATTCTGTACTTTCTCTTGTTCTTCTTTTTCTGGCTTTTTGCTTTGGCAGCGGCAATTTCTTCTTCCGTCTTTTTCTTCTTTGGAAGCAGTTTAATGCCGATAAAGCCGTACTTTACCTTCAGCTTTGCTTCTTCTCCATCGTAATCAAAGTGCAGCTGTACTTTGACCAGCAAAGCACAAAGGATTCCCAGAATAGCCAGCAGAGTCAGTGCCAGGCAAATGACAAAAATCCACATGATGATCTTCAGGATGATCAAAAAACAACACCTCCCATTTCATTAGATTCGTTCTCAGCGTCATTGACAGAAGCGGATTCTTCGCTTCCTGCCGGTTCTTCCGATTGCGGAAGCGGTGGCAGCTCTTCCAATGACGATATGCAAAAGCACCGCAGGAAAGCGGGCGTTGTGCCATAAACAATAGGTTTGCCGGGAAGATCCAATCTTCCCCGTTCTTCAATCAGGCCCTTCTGACAAAGTGTACTGATAACACCGGAGCAATCTACTCCACGGACCTGTTCCACAAAAGCTTTGGTAACCGGCTGGTTGTAGGCCACCACTGCAAGCACTTCAAAAGAGGCCTGGGACAATGGCGTATTCCGCCGGGACTCTAAAACAGAGCGAACCTCTTCAGCATATTCCACTCTGGTGCAAAGCTGGTACCGGTCTCCAAGCTGCTTTAAACAGACACCGCTGCCGCGGTCATCCAGTGCTTGTGCCAGGCGATTCAGTATCTTCTGTGCATCCGGAATACTAAGTTCCAAAGCGTCTGCCAGACGAGAGATAGGAAGTGGCTCGCCGGAAGCAAACAAAACAGCCTCCGCTGCAGCCTGCAGACGTTCTTCCTCCATTGGGTCAGCTCCTCTTCAGGGTAATTTCAAGTTCTTCTCCTGTGCCTTCTGTTTTTACTTTTTTGTCTTTAATCAGTTCCAGAATGGCAAGGAACGTGGCCACCATATCGGAACGGGATTCCGACTGGGCAATCAGCTGGCGGAAGCTTTGCCGCCGCTGTGTGCCGAACTGGGCCATAATTTTAGAGATTTTAGAAGAGACCGAAACGACGGTCTTTTTTACAATAAAGGTAAAGGATTCCACCGGAGGCGGCAGCTTACGACGCCCTTTTCCAAGGGCCAGGCGGTAAGCCCGGAACAGCTCTTCCGGCTCGTGTAATAAGTCATAGGAGGAATCCGTTTCTATGGTGTCCGGTTCTTTGGTGTAAAGGTCAAATCCGGTGGCAGACTGCTTCAGCTTTTCTGCCATAATTTGACAGTCCCGGTATTCCAGCAGTTCCCCAGTCAGTTCCTGCTTTAACTGTTCTGCTTCTTCATGGGTTGGTAAAAGAGAAACGGTTTTCAGATAAACCAGACGGGCTGCCATTTCCAAAAATTCAGAGGCCAGTTCCATGTCTTCTGCCTGCATGGCACGCACATAAGCAAGATACTGGTCTACTAATTCCACAATGGGAATATCATAAATATCCAGCTTGTGTTTGCTGATTAGAGACAGAAGCAAATCCATGGGGCCTTCAAAGACTTCCAGTTTATAGGAAAGCTTTTCTTTTTCCATAGGGCCTCCGATTAATGGAACGGTAACGCACAAAGCGTTCCAAGTCCATTTAAAATCAGACCTGCCAAAGCGCTGAGGGGTCTGGACAGGACACCGGTAAACAGCAGAGCAATAAAGATAATGGAAATAATCTGCTGATGGGTGTTTAGCCATTCCGACCAGTGGGGAGGCAAAAGTCCTTCAATAATACCGTAGCCATCCAGTGGCGGCACCGGAATTAAATTGAAGACCATCAGGTACAAACTGATTTCTGCAGCAATGTAACAGAAAGCGTAAACATAGGAAGCCAGGTAGGTTCCTGCAGCAGGTCCGACATTGGCAAACAGGCTGCCAAGGAACAGCAGCAACCAAGCAAGCAGGAAGTTGGCAAACGGGCCGGCAAAGGACGTCAGGGCAATACCCCACTTCCGATTTTTAAAGTTATTGGGATTAATGGGTGCCGGTTTACCCCAGCCAAAACCAATAAGGCAAATCAGCACGGCGCCCAGTGGGTCTATATGTGCTGTTGGATTTAACGTGTAACGGCCCAGCATCTTTCCGGTATTGTCCCCTAATTTGGTGGCACACCAAACATGTGCAAATTCATGAACGGGAACAACGACAAAAATTAAAAAGAGGCTGGCAAGCAACGATGCAAGAATGGTGATTTTGTCACCACTAAGAAGGGCAGAAATAAGCATGAAGCCAACTCTCTTTCTTTTAAAATAAGCAGAAATTCATATATAAGTAGGATACTAAAAAAGCCTATTTTCGTCAATGGAAAAAGGCTTTTTCACTTATTTTATCCCCAAAACAAAGCGAGTCATTCCATAGGGATCTTGTTTCATTTCCGTCTGCGTACAAGCAGTGGAAAACAAAGCGGCAATTTGCGGGGCCTGGTCTTCCCCGCCTTCCACGGCAAAGAAACTGCCGGAAGGCAGCTGCGGAAGCCACTGTTCCCGCAAATTGCGGTAGAAGGACAGGCCGTCCTTTCCGCCGTCTAACGCCGATACGGGCTCCCGTTTCAGCTCTGTCTGCAACTGTTCCAATTCTTCCGTACGCAGGTACGGTGGATTGGACAGGAGCAGATCCGGCACGGGAAAAGAAGCAGCCTGAAAGCCGTCAAACAAATTGCCCTGCCGGATAACAGAGCGGTCCTGCAGCCCGTATTTTTCCACGTTACGGCGCAGGAAAGAGACGGCCGCTTCCGACTTTTCCAAGAAATACACTGTTGCGCCAGGCACTTGCAGCAATAAGCTGATACCGATACAGCCGGTTCCGGCACACAAATCCAGGATCTTCCAGGATTTTGTCTGCCAATCCTGTTGCTGATGAATGTAGTCCAAAGCAAAATCTACCAAGCATTCCGTTTCCGATCTGGGAATCAGTACCCCTTCTCCAACAAAGAAGGAATTTCCGTAGAAGTCCCATTCCCCAAGCAAATATTGTAGCGGAATGCCTTCTGACCGTTGCTGTAACAATTGCACATACCGCTCTTCCACGGTAGCCGGAACCGCCTGATCCGCATGCAGGAGCAGTGCGGTTTGGGACAATCCGGACGCCTGTAGCAGTAATTGCCGGGCATCAAAAGCGGCATCTTCCGGACAAACCGATTGCAACCGGCCTGTCCCCTTCTTCAGCAATTCCCGATAGGTCAGCAAAGCTTATCATCCTCCGGATTGTCGGTCCGCACGGCATTGAATGCGGCAATGCCGACCTCTATCATGTCATCGGTCGGCTCCGCTGTGGTAATGCGCTGCATCCACAATCCCGGAGCGGATCCAATTTTAGCCAGGATGGAATCGCTTCTGCCGGCCCATTTAATAAACTCATATCCAAAGCCCATAATGAGTGGTAACAGAACCAGCTTTAACAGCATCCAAAGTGCTCTGTGGGTTCCAATTCCAGGAATCAGGAAGGACAGCAGGGTATAAAGCAGAATTCCAATCAGGAGCAACACAAAAATGAAGCTGGTGCCACATCGCGGATGAAAACGGATTTGCGTTCTGACATTTTCCACGGTCAGTTCCAAGCCGTTTTCATAACAGGCAATCGTTTTGTGCTCCGCACCATGGTACATAAAGACCCGCTTAATTTCCTTCGTGCGGGAAACCACCTTCATATAAATAATCAAAATAATAATTTTTAAAATGCCTTCCAGTAAGGCGTGCAGATTGTGTGCTTCCAGAACGCCACTGGTAACATATTTGTCAAACAGGTCAACCAGCCACATAGGAATATACAGGAACAGGAACAGTGCCAGAGCTACTCCAAGGATAACAGAAAGTACACTAATGATTTTCATCATGTGTTCCCCCAGATGGGCTGCCATCCACTGGTCAAATTTGGAGTCCTCTTCGGTTGCTTCCAGCTCCACGCCATCCAATGCCGTCTTTTCTGCAGACAGCATTAAGTAACGATAACCATAGTAAAGGCTTTCAAAGAAGGCAATGCACCCACGGACAATGGGCCACTTGGCAAAGGCATATTTTTGTGACAGGTGTTTTTCTTCCTGCGGTTCTACATCAATAGAGCCATCCGGAAGTCGTAAGGCAACTGCGGCACCCAAAGGGCCACGCATCATGATGCCTTCCATGAGGGCCTGACCCCCAATGCTGGTTTTATGAATCTTGTTCGACAATCTCTTCGTTCTCCATTTCCGGTTCCACAGTCTGCGTTTGTTCCAGAACTGTTTCATCCACAATAGCGGTTTCTACTTCCACATAATCTATGGGAAGACGAATGGTAACACAGGTGCCGACTCCCAGTTCAGACTGCAAGTCCAGCGTACCTCCGTGCATTTTTACAATTTCGTCACAGACAGCCAGGCCAATGCCACTGCCTTTGACAGAAATATTGGACTTATAAAATTTTCGTTTAACCTTGGGCAGTTCTTCTGCAGAAATACCACATCCGGTATCCTCTACCTGCACAATCAGCCACCCCTTTTCCTGCCCTTCTGCCGGTGGTGTCCGGGTTGCCAGGACGGTGACAGTGCCTCCCTGCTCCGTATATTTGAAAGCATTGTCCAAAACGTTAACAAATACCTGTTTGATACGGGCTGAATCGCCTTCTGCAGGGGCGGGTTCCGACGGTGCATTGTAGGACAAGTCCTTGCCTTCCCGCATAGAACGGTCTTTGAACACAAAAATGGTGTCATCCAGCTCTGCCAGCAGGTCAATCTTGGCATATTTCAACGTTAACCGGCCGTTGGATATCTTGGATAAATCCAGCAAATCCTCTACCACACCGGTTAACCGGGAAGACTCATCTACAATTACTTCCAAGCCACGCTTGGTTAAATCCGGATCCGTATCCCCTACCGTCATCAGGGTTTCTGCCCAGCCTTTAATGGCAGTCAGCGGCGTCTTCATTTCATGGGATACAGTGGATATAAAGTCGTTTTTCATTTTATCCGTAGAACTGAGTTCATCCGCCATGGAATTCAAATTACGTGCCAGTTCGGAAAGCTCATCTTTTCCGTTTCCGGCAGACGCCCTGGCATTCATATCCCCTCCGGCAATCCGCTTGGTTACGTTACTGAGTTCCATAATTGGCGTAACAACCGAACGGATAAAGTACAGGGACGGATAAATAATCATGCACATCAGGATTAAGAAGACCAGAAGAAAGGACATGACAATCCAGAATAATTCAGCACGAATCTGCTCTGTAGAAGCCACGTAACGAACGGCATATCCGGTATCGGTTGCAGAAGATCCAAGAATATAAGTAACCGCACGGATGTGTTCTCCATACTGGTTTTTCCCGCTGTAATTAGCTGATTTACTGTCTGAAGAAAGCGCCTCCTGATAATCCGGCATATCCGAATCCGAAATGGCAAAGCCGGACGAAGACGCCACAATAACGCCATCTTTATTAATGACCCAGACATCCATTTGGTCTTTGTCAGAAAAGTTGGAAATATATTCAATGGCACCGTCCAGGAAAACATCGTCTCCGCGGCCAAGATAGGAAGCAAAGAAGGTGTCTACGCTCTGGTTATACTCTTCCTGCAACGCATTATCTACCGCGTTGTACAAATAGGTGCGTGCCACAAAAAAGGACGTCAGCATAAAGGCCAAGAAGGCAATGGCAAAAACCAGGGCCGTATAACTGAGCCAGCGACCGGAAATACCGGAAAAGGTAGCGGTATACCACCGCTTTAACCGAGCCTTGATGGAAACTCTTGGCGGTTTCTTTACCGCAACTTCTGCCATTGACATTCCCTCCTTTCCTACGGTTTCGTCCTGATTCAACAGATTTTAACAGAGCGGGTTATTCTACCCACTTATACCCAATGCCCCAAATAGTCATCAAATGTTTTGGAGAAGAAGGGTTTTCCTCTACTTTCATGCGCAGGCGTCGGATATTGACATCCACTATTTTTTCTTCCCCAAAATAGCCTTCTCCCCAAACATGATGAAGGATGTCTGCGCGATTTACCGGGGTATTTGGGCTATGGAACAAATACTCCAAAATCTGGTATTCCACCTGCGTTAATTCAATTGGTGTACCATTCCGAAGCAACGTGCGGCTTCTGGTATCCAGTGAGAATTCACCTAGGGTAATTACATCCTGATCCGGCTTGACTCCTTTTACCATGGAAACGCGGCGATATACGGAATCCACTCTGGCAATCAGCTCAGATGGACTAAAGGGCTTGGTAACATAGTCATCTGCTCCACTGAGGAGCCCGTTAACCTTATCCATTTCCTCCGTTTTAGCCGTCAGCATAATAATGCCGACCGTAGAACTGCGCTTACGTAATTCCTTACAGGCTTCCATGCCGTTCATAACCGGCATCATAATATCTAATAAAACAACATCAACATCTTCATTGCTGTCATACAACTGTAGCGCTTCCTGTCCGTTCCCGGCTTCCAGCACATCATAACCGGATCGCTTTAGATTGATGACAATAAATTCACGGATGGCGGCTTCGTCTTCTACTACCAATACTTTTTTCATATCTGACTGCCTCCTTAATAGAAATAAATGCATTTTTCAATTTGTTCATTGGTAAATCCAAGAGCAGAACCATCTCCGGTCAGTGTGCCGTAAACCACACTGCTTTTTCCTTCTACATAAAAACTGTAATCCGGATTGTTCTCTTTAAAATCTGCCTTGGTTGTTGTAACCAAACTGAACAACGGATTTCCAACCGTGGTGCCATCCTCCGTAGAGTAAATGGTCAACACATTGGTTTCTGTGTTACGGAACGCCAGAAGGGAATCCTTTTGGCTAATTGGTATCAAAATACAATAGCTGTTGGTTTCATCTACAAAGCCGTAGCTGTGGGCTTCCAGCCTTGGTCCCAAATCGGTTCCGGTATAGTTATACCAAGTGGTCAGCCCCACCTGTCCGGATGTGGCCGTGCCACCTGAAGATTTCTTTCCGGTTGTCATACCAACCGGAATATCCACGTAGCCATCTCCATCCAAATCAGAGGATGGAATGGCTGGAGACCGAAGGGTGGAAGAATTATTGAGGGAATCTCTGGAGGTCAGAGGAGCTCTCAGCTTCTGATGTTCCGCATCCCACCAGAAAATTTCCGTTACCATGGCATCCGTTCCCTTGTAGGCATCTAAGAATGCAATGGACGTGTCTCCTTGTTGCTGCAAGGTCAGATTTCCGTAAGCGGAAACGGAACCGTCTACCGTTACTTCCGAACCAATGGTGGAAATGGTATTAGACGAGCTCATTTTCAGCAATTCTGCATAGGCTACGGTACTGGTCGGTGTACCGGAAGATACATTGCTTCCGGTACCGGCAGAAGCGGTAGTAGACGACGAGTCCGACTTAATTAAGAGAATTTCTTCTAAAGAGTCTTGGTCTAAATCGACCGGGGACATATAAGCATAGGTTTGGTTTACCAGAGTTTTCAGGTTGGCGCCGTTCTCCTCTGACCAGGAATGTACCGTCAGGGTTTTGGCGGTGGAATTGTCAAACGGAGACCAGCCAAGCAATACCTCCGGCAAGTCATCTCCGTTCATGTCAATGAATTGCACAGATAGGATACTGTTTCCATATCCAGCCTGATCATAAATGACGGTCCACTTACTATCCTGCTGCTGCAAAATGGTAAATCTGACCGTGGTATCCGACTGCAGCGTATAGAAAACAAGGACCTCCTGAGTGCCGTCATGATTCAGGTCCTGCTTAATATAAGCGGTCCGGTAGTTCCCTTCTGTAGGATACTTCAAAGACATCTTTTTGTAGTCGGACCCAAGATAATTCTTCAGGGCCTGTGTTACTTTGGCATCCTCCCCGCGACTATTGGGCGGAGACATAAGCTGCTCTGCAGATTTCAACTGGGAAATGGTGACAAAAATGACAAGAAGGAGTGCAAGTGCCCCCGTAAAAAGCAGTATGATACCACGCTTCATAGGCTATGCCCTCCTTCCGTTGTTGTTTTGTTATTTTTTCTTTTCGTTTTGCGATTTAGCTACTTTCCGGCAAGCGAACCGTAACCGTATAGGTTTCCTCCTGGTTCTGCGGCTGCCCTTCGGTAATATCTTCCGACTTGAAGGTAAAGGTGTTCTCCCCTTCTTTCAGCGTTTCATAATCCAGGGTTCCCAGGGAAATGGAGGTCAGATTTTTTACTTCATTGACATCGATTGCAACCTGTACGGTGCTGGGAGAAATTTCAATATCCAGATCCGATACTTTCATTCCGGTGGGCAGGTTATCTACCTCTACGGTTAACGGCAGTTCTTCTACCGTATAAACCGGAACGGTAATGGTAACCTTATCCGCATTTTCTGCTGTAATATACTTCAGCTGTACGCCGTCTTCATTGACCGCCTTTATAGTGGCATTTAAAACGGCGGTTTTCTTTAGGTTCCCTTCTGTACTGGCCACAGCATAAACGGTTTTCAGTTCATCCATCTGGTTGGCTGGACCGGTCAGCGTAATGCTTTCCATATTCAGAATAGGATCCGAAGTGGTATATTCCTGCGAAACTAAGTTGCTGCTTTCCGATTTCAGGGAAACCGTCAGCGGTACGGTCTGGGTAACCGGACGGTCATAATAAACGGAAACATAGTTCTGTGAGCTAAGTTCCAAAGTATAATTTGCATTATCCTTTTTGGAGCTGACACTAAGGTATAAGGTATAGCTTCCCGGCAATTCCACCTGACTGGTAGTGGCCTTTACTTCAATGTCATCGGCGCTGAGGACATTCTGCCCAATCAGGTACCGTTTTCCGGTTACCTTAACGTCTGCAGTCAGGCCGTCCGTTCCGAAAGCTTCCAGTCCGGCTTGGGAACCTATGCTAGAGTCAATAGTAACGGGAACGCCTTCAATAATACGGGTAGAATCTTCGGATTCATTCATAGTAAATCCAATCCAGATAAAAATGGCCAGGATTAAAGACAGAACCATTAATACTTTTTTGTTATTTAACAGACTGCGGGTAAAATTACGCGGATTATTTTCCATGCTTTTCGCCTCCAATCTGCAGGAAGTTCAGGAGCGTTTCCCGAATTTCCCCATCCGTCAGGTCCCGAAGGAGCATGCCGCCTTCGGCAATGGACATGGCGCCGGTTTCTTCTGAAACCACCAGGATCATGGCGTCGGACTGTTCCGACATGCCGATGGCGGCTCTGTGCCGGGTCCCGAGCTCTTTGGCTACGTCATTGTTCCGGGAGGTCAGCGGCAAAATGCAACCGGCTGCAATCAGACGGTTGTTGCGAATAACCGCGGCACCGTCATGCAACGGTGCTCCCGGATAAAAAATGTTTTCCAGCACCGTGGAAGATACCTTAGCATCTACCTTGGTGCCGGTTTCAATAATGTCTCCTAAAGGAGTATCTTTTTCAAAAATAATCAGGGCGCCTATGCGCTTGTCACTCATGTCATTGGCTGCTTTGCAAACAGAGTTAACACAGCGGCTGACCTCTTCATTATAAGCAGACGCCTTCTGGGCAGCGCTGCTTCTGCCAAACAGACCGGCCAAAGAGCTCCAGGTCCGGCGGTTTCCCAAGGCTTCCAGAGCTTTTCGCAATTCCGGAGCAAAGATAACTACCAGAATAACCAGGATGTTATTCAATACGATCCGGAACAAATAAGTGGCGGCTTTCATTTCCAGGATGTTTACCAGTGCATATGCAACAGCAAAGACAACCAGACCCCTGGCTAATGTCAGCGCGCGAGAATCCTTAAATAGTTTCAGAACAAAGTACACCAGCACGGCAAGAAAGATGATATCCAGCGTATCTCCTACTAAATCATAAGTGGAGAATATGCTGATAGTGCGGTTAAATAAATTGGTAAGATCCGTTATCACCGTTCTCCTCCTTCCATAAGTAAGGCTACTGCATGGGCGGCAATGCCTTCTCCGGCGCCGGTAAATCCAAGACCTTCTTCTGTGGTTCCCTTCACGTTAATCCGGTCAACGGAGACATGGCATACGCGGGCAATGTTTTCCCGCATCTGTTCCGTGTAAGGTGCAATTTTCGGCTGCTGCGCCAATACCGTAGCGTCTATATTGCCAACAGAATACCCACGCTGTTCCAATTCGGAAACTACCCGAGAAAGAAGGACCAGACTGTCTGCGTCCAGATAAGCATCCTCCGTGTCCGGGAACCATTTACCAATGTCCCCTAACGCGGCAGCACCCAGCAGTGCATCAGAAACGGCATGAAGCAGTACATCGGCATCTGAGTGGCCAAGCAACCCCTTTTCATAGGGAATCTGCACGCCACCGATGATGCACTTGCGCCCTTCTACCAGGCGATGTACGTCATATCCGTGCCCAATTCTCATGCTATGCCTTCTTTCTTACAAATTCGGGTCTGTTTTCTTACAATTTACAGCGTATCAATTTCCAGGCTGATAATTTTTACTTCTTCCAATGGTTTGTCATTAGGGCCGGTTGGAACAGTAGCAATAGCGTCTACCACGTCCATGCCTTCATATACTTGGCCGAAAACCGTATGCTTGTAATCCAGCCACGGTGTTCCGCCCAGGGCTTTATATTGGTCTATGCAATCCTGTGGAAACCCCCTGTCTGTCAGCTGTTCCATCTGTTCCAGCATCTGTTCCGGACAGGTATCCGCCTGCACAATAAAGAACTGGGATCCATTGGTGTTGGGTCCGGCATTTGCCATACAAAGAGCACCGCGCAGATTATGCAGGTGCAGATCAAATTCGTCTTCAAAGGAATGGCCCCAGATGGATTCTCCACCCATACCGGTGCCGTCCGGGTCACCGCCCTGAATCATAAAATCAGGAATAACGCGGTGAAAAATAATGCCGTCATAATAACCATTCTTGGCATGCGTGGTAAAGTTTTCCACGGTCTTTGGTGTTTCTTCCGGGAACAATCTGACTTTGATGGTTCCAAGTGTAGTGTTGATAGTTGCAATGGTATCCCCTGTCTGTGGGGCTGCAGTTTGATTAACCATAGTGGTATCTCCTTCGTTGTTATTCTTCACTGAGAATGTCTGTTTCAATATTTTTATAAACGGCTTCATACTGTTCTGCCTGTTCCAGCAGATAAGCATCTACTACTTCCAGCAAGTCCACCGTAAAAGGCATGGTCTTACTAATTGTTAAATGAAACCGTGGCAAAACCATTCCTTCTGGGGCCGGTTCTTTTACCAGATTCTGATACTGGAAGCCATGCAAAGAAGCCTTGGAAAAGAAATCCATGGCGCCGGTACGGCTGGTAAAAACCATGTGGAAGGTAATGTTCCTGGGCTTTGTGCCGTCATCTCCGTATCCGGAAAGCTTCCGTGCCATTTTTGCGTTACTGATCTGGCGTTGCTTTACCGGCTTTGGATACAGGAACTTCTTATATTCATTTCCTTCCGGATCATAAACCACCTGTACTTCGGACTGGCGGAAGGATCCAAGGAAGGTTTCCTGTAACATTCGTTTGGCAGCCTTGGCCTGATGGTCTGTGCAATAGAACATTAAAAAGGCCATGCTTTGGGACGCAATAATACCCTGTCCAACAAAGCGCCCGCCGATATGCTGACGAAGAATACTGCGCAAATCTGACAGATGAGACATTTCCGCTCCGGAAATCAGATCAGGCCGATTTTCATCCACATATACTTCCATGGTAATTTTGATACAGCCCGGCAACTCCATGCAGGGCAAATAGTGAATATAATTCATGTCACACATGACCATGACCGGTTTCTTGGCAAAGGTTTCCCGGTACGTCTGGAAATCCGGCTCCGCCTGTTCGGCTCCACCGTTATAGACCGTATTTTTAAAAAGGCCCATGCTTCTTTCTCCTTCTACTTTGGAACTGAAAAGGTCTGTTTCTGTAGGAAGAGACAAACCTAGAGAATATTCACTTAATGATACCATACCCGCCAAACCTTTGCCATACTTAAAGAGCCCAGCAGAGAGGCGGGCAAAAAAAAGAGAACCTGCCGAAAAAGCAGGTTCTTTGGTGCTGGTGACCGGGCTTGAACCGGTACGCTGTTGCCAGCGAGGGATTTTAAGTCCCTTGCGTCTGCCAATTCCGCCACACCAGCATGGCCTTAGGCACGTGAAGTATAGTAACACATTTTTGCGTTTCAATCAAGGCGGGAAACTAAGTTTAAGCCGTACTTTTTTACCAGCTTCATGGCATCGTCAAATCCATAGGTAATAGTGTTGGTGGCATGGCTGTCGGAAGCCAGAATAACGCTACCACCGGCATCGGCAATGCGGGCCAGGAGCATTTCGTCCGGATACGGCGTAGTGCGGTATCCGCGGGAAATGGCTCCGGTGTTAATTTCAAACAGCACCGGTTCTTTCAATAACGTATCCAGGGCCGCATCTGCCGCGGCGCGGTAGCGGGGATTCCGGATATCCAGAGCCAGGCCACACTCAATACACTTGGTAACCAAATCAAAGTGTGCAATGATCTGGCAATGGGTCTTTTCATAAATCTTAGCTACTTCTTTGTAGTAGTCCTCTGCAAACGCGTAGACATCTCCGTCATAACAAAGCGAAAGTGCCTGGCTTAATTCGGTGTAAGCTAAATCGACCGGGATATAATGCCCCTCTTTAAAGACACAATGAGCGGCTCCTATCAGATAGTCATACTCTGCCGGATTAACACCTTCTGACCGAATGTCATATTCCAGACCTAAGCGGATGGAAATCTGATCTTTGTATTTTTCCTTCAGGCGCAGGACTTCCTTTTGATATTCCTTCATGGTAACCGGTGACATATTCCAGGAAGGGTCAAAGGATAAATAGGAATGGCCGGAAAAGCCCAATTCAGGGCAACCGTCCTGAATGGCAGCCAGCACCATTTCTTCCGCCGTATTGGCACCGTCACAAAATGTGGTATGGGTATGGTAATTGCAATAGTTCATGTCTGATTTCCTTTGCCGTAGTTTGCCCTATCCCGCCTTATTCCAAGCCACCGGAGGGTTCTTCCCCTAACATCAGATGGTGAAAACAGGAATCCGTTCCTTCGTGGCAGGCGGGGCCCTCTTTGTTCACTAAAACAACCAGTGCATCCCGGTCACAGTCAGCTGTAATGCTGACAATGTGCTGATAATTGCCACTGGTCTCCCCTTTCAGCCAGAGCTCCTGTCTGCTGCGGGACCAGAAGCAGGTCAGGCCCTTTTCCAGGGAAATCTGTAAGCTTTCCCGGTTCATGTAAGCAAGAGTTAATACCTTTCCGGTTACAGCATCCTGTACAATGGCCGGAATCAGGCCCTTTTCATCAAATTTCAATTGTTCCGGCTGGGTGTCAATGTTTGCCATTATAGTCTCCTTACCGTGGTACCAATCTATTACAGGCGTACCAAAATGTCGTTTTCCCGCAGTGTTTTCTTTAAGTCCTTAATATCTACTTCGCCGTAGTGGAAAATGGAGGCCGCCAGTCCGGCGTCCACGTCAGGGATTTCCTTGAACAGCGTAATAAAATCTTCCTTGCAACCGGCGCCACCGGAAGCAATGACCGGGACCCGGACTGCCTGACAGACGGCGTCCAGCATTTCCAAATCAAAGCCTTGTTTGACGCCGTCAGTGTCTATGGAATTTAAGACCACTTCACCGGCGCCATTCTGCACACCGCTTTTAATCCATTGGATGGCGTCCATGCCGGTGTCTTCCCGTCCGCCTTTGGCAAAGACGTGGAATGCGCCGTTCACGCGCTTCACGTCAGCCGAAAGGACGACGCACTGGTCTCCGTATTTCTTGGCCGCCTCCGGAATTAAAGACGGATTGCGGATGGCGCCGCTGTTGACAGACACCTTGTCGGCGCCGCATTTTAACACCCTGTCAAAATCTTCCAAGGTGTTAATGCCGCCGCCGACGGTCAGCGGAATAAAGACCTGAGAGGCCACTTTTGTCAGAACGTCCGTAAATAACTTACGGCCTTCAAAAGAAGCGGTAATATCATAAAATACCAGTTCATCGGCTCCGCTGTTACTATAAAAATGAGCTAAGCTGACCGGATCACTGACATCCTGGATTCCTTCAAAATTGGTTCCTTTTACCACCCGTCCGTTACGGACGTCTAGGCAAGGAATAATCCGCTTTGTAATCATACTGTTTCCCCCTGCGGGCCGGCAATGGCAACCGCCTGTTTTAAGTTGATATCCCCGGTGTAGTAGGCTTTCCCGATAATGCAGGCATCCAACCCAAGAGCTGTCAGTGCCTGAATATCTTCCATCTGGGAAACCCCACCGGATGCGGTAATCTGCATTTGATACTTTTCTTTTAAATCAGCATACAGCTTCCGGTTGGTGCCTGCCATGGCGCCGTCCTTGCTGATGTCCGTGCAAATCATGGCAGATACGCCAAGCCCCTGCATTTTCCGGCAGAAGGCATCCAGAGTATAATCTGACTGTTCCAGCCAGCCCTTAATGGCCACACGGCCATCCTTTACGTCGGCGCCAACGGCAATCTGTTCCCCGTAACGGGTAACCGCTTCTTTCAGAAACGCTTCGTCCGTTACGGCTGCCGTCCCCAGGATAACCCGGCCGGCCCCCGCCTGCAGATACCGTTCCACGGTATCCATGTTGCGGATGCCGCCCCCGATTTCTACAAATAGTCCGGTATTCTGTATAACGGAGCATACCGTTTCAAAGTTTGGAGTAGTACCGTCCTTGGCCCCTTCCAAATCCACCATATGAATGTGGGTGCAGCCGCAGGCTTCAAAGTCTTTGGCCACCTCCAGCGGGTTCTCATTGTAAACCGTCATCTGCGCATAGTCCCCTTTGAACAGGCGAACTGCTTTTCCCTGAATCAGGTCAATTGCAGGAAATAAAATCATGCACGGGTCTCCATTTCACAGAAATTTTTCAAAATGCGCAAGCCCACTTCACCGCTCTTTTCCGGATGGAACTGACAGCCAATGACATTGTCTTTCCAAACCGCAGCCGTTACCGGCAGGCTGTAATCCGTTGTGCAGACAACGGATTCCGCACAATTAGTTGCATAATAAGAGTGGACAAAATAAACATAGTCCCCCTCTTTGGTATCAGCAAATACCGGGCAGTCTGTCTTTTCAAAGTGCAGACTGTTCCAACCCATCTGCGGAATCTTCAGCTTGGCGTCTACTGTGCCAAGCATGGGGACTACATCGCCGGGAATCAGGCCAAGGCCCTGATGTTCTCCATATTCAAAGGAGCGGTCAAACAGCAACTGCATGCCAAGACAAATTCCCATAAGGGGTTTTCCTTCGGCAGCAAGCTCCTTAACCAACTGTCCCATGCCGGTGGAATCCAGCAAAGCGGCAGCGTCGGCAAAGGCACCAACGCCGGGCAAAATTACACGGTCTGCTTTTCGGATCAGATCCTTATCCTTGGTAAAAACCACGTCCTGGTCCAGGCTCTTTAAGGAGGAAACCAGGGAAAAGACATTTCCAATCCCGTAATCTATTACTGCAATCATATGTTACCTCAACTTGAAAACTCCCGGGAGCAGCCCAGGAGTTTTGATTTTTAAAGCAATCCTTTGGTGGAAGGAATTTCTTCTTTATACAGTTCATCAATGGCCACGGCTGTTTTCAGGCTACGGGCCACGGACTTAAACGTGCCTTCAATAATATGATGGCTGTTGGTGCCGGCCAGCTGCCGGATATGCAGGGTCAGCTCTGCCTTGCGCACAAAGCCCAGGAAGAATTCTTCCGTCAGCTCCGTGTCAAAGGTACCTACTTTAGCGCAGGGAATATCCAGCTGATACCCTAAGTAGGAACGACCGGAAATATCCACGGCAGACAGAATCAGGGTTTCATCCATTGGCAGAATAGTGCTGCCGTAACGGGTAATGCCGCGCTTGTCCCCCAGAGCTTCTGCAAACGCTTCCCCAAGGGCAATGCCGATATCTTCTGTGGTGTGATGTGCATCTACCTGAATGTCACCAATACAGTGTACATCCAGGTCAAAGCGGCCATGTTTGGCAAACAGGGTCAGCATGTGGTCCAAAAAGCCGACACCGGTGTCTATAGTAGAAACACCGGTCCCGTCCAGGTTCAGACGCAGCTGAATGTCAGTTTCCGCTGTTTTACGGTTAATTTCAGCCGTTCTCATGGTGCTTCCTCTTTTCCTCCAGAATTTCATCTATGGCTTTCATTAATTTGATCATTTCCAGTTGGGTACCGATGGTAATGCGGTTCCAGTTGGCAATTTCCGGACGGCTGAAATGACGAATCAGGATGCCCTTTTCCCGCAATAAATGATACCATTCTTCCGCCGGAATAGTGGCATGCTGAACAAACAGGAAGTTCGCCTGAGACGGCAGTACCAGAAATCCGCGCTTAGTCAGTTCGTCATCGGTAAACTTGCGTTCATTCTGAATGGCGCGGCAGTTATTGCGGAAGTAAGACGGATCTTCCACGGCTGCCAATGCCATTGCCTGTGACATGCGATTTACGTTATACGGATTGGTAGAATACTTCAAGGTTCTAAGGTCCGCAATTAACGGTGCCTGACCCATAATAAAGCCAACTCTGGCACCAGCCATAGAGCGAGACTTGGAAAAGGTCATGGTAACTAAAAGATTGTCATATTGGTCAATCAGAGGAACACAGCTTTCCGCACCAAAGTCCACATAGGCTTCATCTATAATAACCACATTGTCCGGATTGCTCTTCAGAATTTCTTCTACCTGACTTCTGGGAATGGCCATGCCGGTGGGAGCATTCGGATTAGCAAAGACAATGTTCTTATGAATCCCAAGATAATCCTGATAATTCAGCGTGAAATCTTCCTGCAACGGAATTTCAGTATACGGAACGCCGTTGGCCTGCGCAAAAACTGGATAAAATCCGTAGGTAATGTTTGGGAAAGCAATTCCTGTTTCCTTGGTGCAAAACGCTTTAAAAGCATAGTCTAAAGCTTCATCAGAACCGTTGGTTACCAGAACCTGATCCGGCTGTAAATTGTAAAAATCAGCCAGTGCATTGGTCAGCTTGGTGCATTCCGGATCGGAATACAGGTAACAGTCCAGCGCTTCAAACTTGGCGTCAGCCGCACTTTTCTTAGTAGGTGGGTACGGACATTCGTTGGTGTTCAGCTTAATGTACTTTTTGTCTTTCGGCTGTTCACCGGGAACATAAGGCTTCAGATTCTGATACTTTTCGGCAAAGAAACGGCTCATGTAGCTTTCCTACTTTCTTCTTATTTTTCATTAACATCCGGGCAGAAGCGGCTGAGAACACTTCTGGCGTGACCGTGCAGTCCTTCATGATCGGCAAAGTCGGCAATGTCCTGATACACTTCTTCCAAAGCGGACTTGGTGTAATAGGTAAATTGCGTTTTCTTGACAAAGTCATCTACAGACAATGGGCTGGAGAACTTAGCCGTGCCGGAGGTCGGCAACGTGTGGTTGGCGCCGGAGAAATAATCTCCAAGTGCTTCCGGGCAATTGCGTCCCATAAAGATGGAACCGGCATGACGTACTTCAGACAGATAATCAAACGGATTATCCATGCAAAGCTCCAGATGCTCCGGTGCAATTTCATTGGCAATTTCAATGGCCACGTGCAAGTCTTCCGCTACTATGATTTTACCGTTATTGTCAATAGAGCAGCGGGCAATTTCTTCCCGTGGCAGGGTCTGCAGCTGACGTTCAATTTCTGCTGCCACTGCGTTGGCCAGATCCATACTGTCGGTAACCAGAACTGCCGTGGCCATTTTGTCGTGCTCAGCCTGGGAAAGCAGGTCGGCGGCCACGTGGATAGGATTACTGTTTTTGTCGGCCACACAAAGAATTTCAGACGGGCCGGCAATCATGTCAATAGACACGACGCCGAAGACCTGCTTTTTGGCCTCCGCCACGAAAGCGTTGCCGGGACCGACAATCTTGTCGACCTTGGGCACGGTTTCCGTCCCGTAGGCCAGGGCGGCAATGGCCTGTGCACCGCCCACTTTGAAGATGCGGTCTACCCCGGCCACCTTAGCGGCAGCTAAAACATAGGGGTTAACCTTGCCCTCGGCATTGGCCGGGGTAGTAATAACTAATTCTTTTACACCAGCAATTTTGGCAGGTACGGCATCCATCAATACCGTGGACGGATACGCAGCCGTGCCGCCCGGGACATACAGGCCGGCTTTATCCACCGGAATAACCTTCTGTCCCATAACAATGCCCTCTTCGTCATTGATGACGAAGCTGGGGCGAACCTGCTTTTCGTGGAATTTTCTGATATTGGCAGCCGCCCGTTCTAAAACACCGCGGAATTCTCCAACAATGGAAAAGGCCTCTTCAATTTCGGCTTCCGTTACTTCCAGACAGGGGTCGGTATTATGATCAAATTTAGCGTTATAAGCAAGAAGGGCTGCATCGCCTTCGGCACGAACCTTTGCAATAATATCTGCCACTACCTCTTCCACGCCGGTTTTTACGTCCGCACGGGAAAACAGTTCGGAAGCTTCCACTTCCCCATACTTGTAAATTTTAATCATCTGTCTTCACCTGATCTTTCATGGCTGCCACCAAATCCTCTATGGCTTCGGTTTTAAATTTAAAATTGGCCTTATTGGCAATCAATCTGGCAGAAATCGGGAAAATGGTTTCATACACCTGCAGGTTGTTTTCCTTCAAGGTGGTCCCGGTTTCTACAATATCTACAATAACATCGGTCAGGCCAAGAATGGGAGCAATTTCAATAGACCCGTTCAGCTTGATAATGTCAATATCCCGGCTTTGGGAATGATAGTAATTCCGTGCAATCGTAACAAATTTTGTGGCGACCCGCAACGTTTTATCCTTGTCATCATGCCAGCCGGTGGGAGCAGCCACGCACATATTGCACTTTCCTAAGTTCAAATCCAGCAATTCATAGACTTCCGGATTTTGTTCCAACAAAATATCCTTACCGCAGACGCCGATATCGGCGGCACCGCGTTCTACGTAAATGGCTACATCGCTTGGCTTAACCCAGAAGAAACGGATGCCCGCTTCTTCATTTTCAAAAATCAGCTTCCGGCCCTTTTCTTCCATGGCTGGGCAGGGATAACCGGCAGCTTTAAACATGTCATACACCTTGTCTCCAAGGCGACCCTTTGGCAAGGCTACGTTAATCATTGTCTTCAAGCACCTCTACCCCTTTCCCATTGAATTTCAGCAATTTCCGGTAGCTGATGCCGGAGGGAACTCCTCTTTGAACAGACACTGTATAGTTTTGAGAAGCCAGTTCCCGCAAAGTTTCCTTCAATTCAGCATAATTACAACCGTCTTCGTATAATAGTACGGCATCTACATCATATTTGGTGCCGGTTGGCCGGATATAATCCAGTAAATCCAGATATAAGGCGAAGCCCATAGCACCGGACTGATAGCCCATACGGTGCATTAAGCGGTCATACTGTCCACCGGACAGGATGACTTCCGGCACGCCGGAGACAAAGCCCTGGAACACCAGCCCGTCATAGTAATTCATATCATTGACCAGAGAGAAGTCAAAACGCACCTTGTCCGCAAAGCGAGACTGGTCCAGCAGGTCCGAAATCTGCTGCAATTCCTGCAACGCAGCTTCCATTTCAGCAGATCCGGCGGACAGGTCTGCCAGGTTTTTCAGGACGGCGTGCCGCTCCCCGTAAATGCCGATAAATTTCATCAGCTTTTCGGCAACTGCTTCCTCTACTTCATGTTCTTTACAAAGGGCTTCCACGCCATGCGGATTCTTTTCCCCAATGCAGGTCATGATTTTTTTGTTGAAGTCTTCCCCACGGTCTGCTTCTTTCAGCAGTTCGGCCAGGAAGCCCATATGCGATATTTCCAAAACAAACTCTTTGGAAATAGTCTGCAAGCTTTTCAGTGCAACTGTCAGCACTTCCATAATATTGAAGCCATCCAGATTGCCCATGCATTCCAATCCGGTCTGCATAATTTCCTTAAATTCATGGGTGTCACCGGAAATCCGGTAAACATTTTCATTATAATAAACTCGCTGAATGCAGCCCGGCTCTTCTTTGTAATTCTTAATAATGGAAAGTGTAACGTCCGGCTTCAAGGCCATCAGCTTTCCGTTGGTATCCGTAAAACTGATGATTCCGTCTGAAACCAGAAATTCCTTGTTCCTGGCATAGAAATCATACTCTTCAAATTTGTTCATTTTATAGGGAAGATAACCGTAAGCCCGGTAAAGGGAGCGCAATTCCAGGATTGCTTTTTCGGTATCTTTCAGCAGCGATTCAGTGGTCATACTTTCCTCCGAATATTTTAACTTGGTAGCATACTACCGTGCTAACACGCTAAAGTGTACTACTCTTGTCCCTGTCTGTCAACAGGGAGTCCTTCTTTCCGGAAGACTTCTTCCTTTCGGAATACTTCTTTTTCCGGAATCATTTCCTTTCGGAATCACACGGTATTATAGCAAAACTCCGCCCTTTGGTAAACGCCAAAAGAAGTACCTTACCAGCCAAAAGCTTTTTTCCTATTTATCATGGTGGAAGCGCAAAAAGTCCATGCTCCACCTCCCTTATTTTTCAAAACACCGATAGCGTTTTTTGCTATTTATCATGGTGGAAGTGCAATTTAGTCAGCTTCCACCTCCCCTAAATTCACATTCACCCTGGATCTTGGCAATTATTTCACTCTGTTTTTTCGGGGTGGAAGCCCTGAAAATAGGCCTTCCACCATGACATTATCCGTTTTAGCTAAGGTTCACAAAGCACTTTTAGGGAGGTGGGGCTCCTTTTTTCTGCGTGTCCACCATGATCCTACTGCTTCATTTAACCTTGTGAAGTCCATTTGTGATGACTAAACCATAGGTTTCTGGTACTTAGTCACCCTTTTTGCCAACCTCATTCCATCTTCAGTCAGCCGTTTGTGATGACTAAACCATAGGTTTCTGGTACTTAGTCACCCTTTGCCACTATTTAATTTCTGAATCGGAAATTAAGAAAGGCTCAGCGCAGCAAATAAATAGCTACACTGGGCCTTTCACGCACTTTTACTTAGCGCTTACTGAACATACAAACCGTCATAAAACCAATCTGCAAAAGATTATTCAACAGTACCAATTAAATGGTTTTCACTATCGTATATTTTGATATTTGAAATTATCTTCTTATGACCATAATCCGAAGTAATATCAAAAAAGCGAATCATCCAACAGCCATCCTGAACGCTACAGGAGTCAGTAAAAGAAGCAGCGCCATCATCATTCGTAAGTGTATACGTGTATTTGATGGGACCTTCATCATTTGTTTTTCCATAGCAAACTAAAGTCTTGCCATTTTCCTTCTGGCCTTCATCATTAACCGTCGTAAATAGTAAGGATCCCACCTGTTCAGAAGTGGCATTTGTTCCTTCATCAGAACAACAGGAAAGCAATTTATTGTGTATCTTGGATCTGAATAACTGGCAAAGCTGGTGGAGTCTGCATTCGAATGCTCTATACAGAAGTTCACACATTGAGAAGCGCTTAAGGTGGACGAAAAATAATAAATACATTTTCCAGCCAACACCAAAATCAGAATAGAAAGCAGACCTATCATCATTCCAAAGCCTGTTTTTTTAGGTAATTGCAATTTCACTGAAATCCCCTCTTACGAAATATTCTCTTAAATTAATGCGCATCCATTTAATGTGCTCTCATTGATAGTAGCAAAAGGGATGTTTTTATGATAACACGCACCATTATCTCAAGCATGAATATCCAATGAATTTTATTCGGCTATACAAAGCAAACTTCACAGGTAGCACCACTTCGCAGGTGGCACCCACGCGTATATCAGGCATAGAAAAAAGCCCGATACAGCCAACAACTGCACCGGGCCTTTCATTAACTTTTACTGCTCATTATAGTGGTGAGCTTCTTCCAGCAGCATATCCTTAACCTTCATGAGCCGTGTGGTGGTGGAACGGTCATTTTCATCCAGCTTCATACGAATGTACCGGATGGTATCTTCGTAGTTTGGAATCATAACGTGTTCCAGTGCGTTTACACGACGGCGGGTCTTTTCAATTTCCGCTGCCATCAACTGACAGGACTTCTCCAGTTCTGCCAGGCGGAGCATCAGCGGCATAATGTCAGACAGTGCTTTTACTGCATCATCCAGGTCAGAGGAAGTGAATGCATAGCCGTAAGAATAGATATCGTTTTCATCGGCGGTTTTAAACTTGGCGTCAAAAACCGGAATGTTAACAGACATGACATTCTTTTCGCTAATTTGGAGGCTCATCTCCTGCATAGGAAGCATTAAGGCAGTGTTCAGGGCTTCATCGCTCATGACGGAGCGAGCAATGCTCATATGCGCATTGGCTTTTTCAATGCCCTTTTCCACTTCCCGCCGTACTTCCTTGTTTTCCCGGACCAGCTCAATGAACTCACGCATGAGCTCATCCCGCTTGTCCTTCAGAAGTTTGTGTCCACGAGTAGCAGTTTTCAGTTTTCCCTTCAGGCTGTTCAATTCCATCCGGGTAGGATTTACATTGAGAATTGCCACTTCATTCACCTGCTTTACTGCTTGTCATAGTATTCGTCCAGAAGCTTGTCGGAAATACGTTTCAGTTCCGTACGCGGCAACATTCTAAGGAGTTCCCAGCCAATGTCCAGTGTTTCTTCAATGGAACGGTCGGTTTCAAATCCTTGTGCGATATACTTCTTTTCAAATTCGTCAGCAAACTTGGCATACAGAAGGTCAATATCCGTCAAAGCTGCTTCACCAAGAATAGTCATGAGTTCCTTTGCGTCCTTACCTCTGGAGTAAGCGGCAAACAGCTGGTTCATGGTGTTCTTGTGGTCTTCACGGGTTTTGCCTTCGCCAATTCCCTTATCCTTCAGACGGGACAGAGACGGCAATACGTTGATTGGCGGCTCTATGCCCTTCCGATGAAGGTCACGGTCCAGAATGATCTGGCCTTCGGTAATGTATCCGGTAAGGTCAGGGATTGGATGGGTAATGTCGTCTTCCGGCATAGTCAGAATTGGGATCATGGTAATGGAACCATCTTTGCCCAGCTGACGGCCGGCACGTTCGTACATGGTTGCAAGGTCTGTGTACAGGTAGCCTGGGTAACCACGACGTCCCGGTACTTCCTTCTGTGCGGCAGATACTTCACGAAGTGCATCGGCGTAGTTGGTAATGTCCGTCAGGATAACCAGTACGTGCATGCCCTTTTCAAAGGCAAGGTATTCTGCAGCAGTCAGTGCCATTTTCGGGGTGGCAATACGTTCTACAGCCGGGTCATTTGCCAGGTTGGTAAACAGAACAGTTCTGTCCAGTGCGCCGGATTCCCGGAAGGATTCTACAAAGTAGTTCTGCTCTTCAAAGGTAATACCTAAGGCGGCAAATACTACGGCGAACTGTTCGTCTGTACCGCGAACCTTAGCCTGACGTGCAATCTGTGCAGCCAGTTCTGCGTGTGGCAGACCGGAGCATGAGAAGATTGGCAGCTTCTGTCCACGAACCAGGGTGTTCAGACCATCAATGGCGGAAACGCCGGTCTGAATAAACTCTGCCGGGAAGGCACGAGCTGCCGGGTTCATTGGGTTACCGTTTACGTCTAGGCGCTTTTCCGGAATAATTTCCGGACCGTCGTCAATGGGGCGGCCCAGACCGTCAAATACACGGCCAAGCATATCTTCAGAAACGCCCAGTTCCATGGTTCTGCCGGTAAAGCGAACCTTGGAGTTGGAAAGGTTGATACCGGTAGAGCTTTCAAACAGCTGTACAACGGCATTGCTTCCGTCTACTTCCAGTACCTTACAGCGGCGTTTTTCACCGTTTGCCAGCTCAATTTCTCCGAGTTCATTGTAGGTAACGTTTTCTACGTCCCGTACAACCATAAGAGGACCGGAAACTTCTTGTATTGTTCTATACTCTTTTGGCATTAATAGTCCTCTCCTTTCGCAAGAATTTCAGCCAGCTCCTTATTCAGGCGGTCCAGAATCTTCTTGTAATTTTCTTCAATGTCAGCTTCTTCTACATATTTGAAACGACCAATGGCTTCACGAACCGGCAGGTTAACAATGTCATTGATGGAAGCACCCTTATTCAGTGCATCCAGAGAATGATCATAGAACTGCAGAACCAGGTTCATCATGTCATGCATCTTGGTGGAAGAAGTGTAGGTATCTACCGGGTCAAATGCGTCCTGATGCAGGAAGTCTTCACGGATGGAGCGGGCTGCTTCCATCTTCAGACGGTCCGGATCAGACAGCGCGTCCATGCCGACCATCTGTACAATTTCATTCAGTCCGGCTTCTTCGGACAGGATGGTCATCAGACGGCCGCGCAGTGCGGTCCAGTCGTCGGCAACGTTAGTGTTAAACCACTTGCCGAGTCTGTCTGCATACAAAGAATAAGACGTCAGCCAGTTAATTGCCGGGAAGTGACGTTCATGTGCGAGAGCGGCATCCAGTCCCCAGTAAGCCTTAACAATACGAAGGGTGGCCTGGGATACCGGTTCGGAAATGTCACCACCTGGAGGCGATACGGCGCCGATAACAGACAGGGCACCAACTCGCTCATCAGAGCCGAGGGTGGAAACCATGCCGGCCCGTTCATAGAACTGTGCAATACGGGAACCCAGGTAAGCTGGGTAACCTTCTTCACCTGGCATTTCTTCCAGACGACCGGACATTTCACGAAGTGCTTCTGCCCAACGGGAAGTAGAGTCAGCCATCAGGGCTACAGAGTAACCCATGTCACGGAAGTATTCGGCAATGGTAATACCGGTGTAAACAGAAGCTTCACGTGCGGCTACCGGCATGTCGGACGTATTGGCAATCAGTACAGTCCGTTCCATCAGGGACTTGCCGGTGTGCGGGTCAACCAGTTCCGGGAATTCATTCAGAACGTCGGTCATTTCGTTTCCGCGTTCACCGCAGCCGATGTAAACAACAATTTCTGCCTCCGCCCATTTTGCCAGCTGGTGCTGTGTAACGGTCTTACCGGAGCCAAACGGACCCGGGATGGCAGCCACACCGCCCTTGGCAATCGGGAACAGTGCGTCAATAACGCGCTGGCCGGTAATCAGCGGTACATTGGTATTAATTTTGTGTTTGTAAGGACGACCTACACGAACCGGCCACTTCTGCATCAGGGAAACTTCTTCAATTTCCCCGCCTTTGACTTCAATGGTGGCTACGGTTTCTTCAACCGTGTAATCTCCTTCAAAGATGGTTTTCAGTTCCCCGCTTTTGAACGTAGGAGGAACCATGATTTTGTGCAAAACAATATCGGTTTCCTGAACGGTACCTAAGACGTCACCGGCAGAGACCTTGTCTCCGGGCTTCAGTACCGGGGTGAAGTGCCACTTCTTTTCTTTGTCAATAGAAGGAACTTCAACACCGCGCTTCAGGTTATTACCGGTCAATTGACGAATCTGTTCCAGCGGACGCTGGATTCCGTCATAAATGGTGGTAATCAGGCCCGGTCCAAGCTCTACGCTCAAAGGTGCACCGGTAGATTCCACCGTGGCGCCGGTTCCCAGGCCGGAAGTTTCTTCGTAGACCTGGATAGACGCCCTGTCTTCGTGCATTTCAATTATTTCACCAATCAGCCGTTCGTCACCAACACGTACTACGTCGTACATGTTGGCATCCCGCATATTGTCTGCAACAACAAGCGGTCCGGCAACCTTGGTAATTGTTCCTTTGGCCATTTAGTTAATCACGCCTTTCTTACGGCTATCTTAAATTTCAATACGCTTCTGCGCTTATGCATCGGAAAGAATGTCCGATCCAACCGCCTGTTCCACTGACTTGGAAACATTTTTCATACCCAGGCCGGTATTTCCGTTCACACCGGGGATTGGGATGATGGCAGGAAGAGGGAGTTCCCGGTAACGGGCCAGTTCGCTTTCCATTTGTGCTGCCAGTTTTTCGGTAATGAAGATAACTCCGTAACCGTCTTCTGTCATGCGATGTACTTGTTTTCCTGCTTCCACAGGGTCTTCACAAGGATAGATTTCCAGTCCAATGGATGCAAAACCGTAGATGGAGTCTTTATCTCCGATGACTGCAACTCTATACATAAAGCGTTCTCACCCTCTCTCTGATTAAGTCACCATCAAGATGGTTCTTCTTGGCGGAAAGAATGATTCTTACCGTTTTCAGTTCCGCGTCCCGTGCCAGATAGTATGCCACAATCGGGTCAGTTCCGAGTGCGGTAAACTTGGCAGAGGTTACACATTCCAGCAGAATATCGTCGCACCATTTTTCAAACGAAGAGGTGCTTTCTTCATATTGCAACGCGCCCATAGCGTAAGGGGTCTTTTCCAGATAAGCAAGCACGGCCTGCTCCCCTTCCTGCGCAGCTGCAATCAGCTTCTTCCGCTTCAGTCCGTCACAGTCAGCAATGGACTGCTCCAGGAACTCTTCGGACTTACCGGTATGGGAACAACGGAGTGCAATCTTCATGTCGGCGGCAGCCACTTTCCGTTCTGCTAAGTCGGCCAGCACCTGGGAGCCGGATTCTTTACCCAGCTTCCGCATATGGGTCAGGGCGGCCTTGTCAATGATGGCATCGGCCACCTGACCGTTGCCGGTTGTGGTCAGAACGTCATAGGCGTCTTCCGCCGCTTTTTGCATAAACTCCGGCAGAGCGGCAAAATCCTTTTCCGCTACTGCTTTTCGAATGTCCTCTTCCGGGTAAACCGTGGAATGGGTATAGTGATCATCACTGTCATTTCCCGAAACTTTTCCTTTTAACGCGGCCTTCAGATTCTGTACGTCATTGGGAATCAGAAGCATGTCCAAAACGTGAATGTCATCTTCCAGAATTTCTTCTAAAAGATCCCAAGTTTTGGCAAAGTAAGCTTCCAGGTAAGCTGCATAATCTGTGGATTGATCCAGCTCTCCCCAACCAAGTTCACTGAGTTTCCGAAGGGCATCTTCATAGGTGTCTGCTTCAATCAGCGTTTCTATGTCTTTTTCCGTTAAAAGGGTTTTCTCATTTGCCCGGACACGCGCTACGGCATAAGCATAATTCAGATCGTTTTTCTTGCGACCCATTGTCTTACCTCCTTTAGCTGTGTTTAGGCAAATATAATCTGATAAAGTTCATCTTTGATGTCGTCGTGGGATTCTTCCACAAGCGCTTCAAAGGTACAGTTGATTTCAATTTCGCCGTAAGCGAGGATGAAACCATCGGCAATGTCTCTTGGCTCTGCAGCAACCTGAATGTTGCCTTTTCCGACTTCATTGACTTTCTGTGAGAAGTCAGCCGGCAGGCGGTCCAGATCTGCTTTGCCTAAGTACATGATTGCATCCGCATCCTGTGCATAGTGTTTTACCAGTTTGTAAAGTGTTTCAAAATAATCTGCATCCGGCAGGTGTTTCAGTTTGTCTACCGCAGCGTCAATAGCCTTGTCCAGAATGTGGACTTTCGTTGCCAACAGCTGTTTTTTGATTTCCTGTTCCGAACCGGAATTTGCCATACCGATCATCAGTGCCGCTTCTTTGTTGGCTTTGTCAACAACAGCTGCGGTTTCTGCCTGATCCTTGGTGGCCGCTGCCACCCGGATTTTGTCAGCCTCTTCCTTTGCTTCCAAAAGAATGGCGTCACACTTTTCCTGGGAGTCCTGTGCAATGCGGTCTAAGATTTTATTCAATCCTGTCATAGACCATTCTCCTTACTTTCAGAAAGTTTTCCTTACAGAACCTTACCGATGAGAAGGATGGAGATCAGGAGGGCAAGAACTGCATAGGTTTCAACCATAGCTGCCAGAATGATGGCCTTACCGTTCTGATCCGGTTTCTTCAGAACAACGGATACGCCGGAAGCGGCAACGCGGCCCTGATGGATAGCGGAAAGATAACCAACAATACCGATTGGAAGGGCGGCGGCAAGGTAGCCGAGGCCGGTCATCAGAGTCATGTCAGCTGCAATGTTGTTCATGATCATGAAGGCAGCAAGGAAGCCGTACAGGCCCTGCGTACCAGGAAGAATCTGAAGAACAAGTACTTTACCGAACAGAGTCGGGTCTTCGGAAATGGCACCGGCCGCGGCGTTACCTACAAGGCCTACTGCTTTGGCAGATCCAAGACCGGAAAGGATGGCTGCAAAGGCAGCACCTACAATTGTTAATAATACACCGATAGTCATGATTGAGTTTCCTCCTTGAATTTGAATGTTTTAGATCTTGCAGACAGCGGATTGAAAAGGGTGCCGCCGCCTTCATAAAATTTATTGAAGAATTCAACGTACTGCAGACGGTTGGTATGTACGTAAGCACCAATCAGGTTGATACCGAAGTTAATGGTATGACCAACCAGTGCAACCAGAACAAACAGGACCGGGTTGCCAAGCATTCCGGCAAGCTGGTTTACTACGTTTGCAATAACGCCCGTGCAAAGACCCAGGGCCAGCAGTCTGGCATAAGACAGGATGTCTCCAAGGTAACCAGAGGCTGCATTGTACAGAGCGTACAGGCCGCCGCCGATGGCGCCGAGCACTTTACCAAACGACTTTCTGTCTTTGATGGCAATCAGTCCCGGCCCCAGTACTACCAGCGCCGCCCCGGCGGCCAGGCAAATGTACAAAGGAGTGGAAATGCTCTGAATCAGATCTTCTACCCATCTGGTGGATGGAATTTCTGCCAGGGCACCGTTGCCGATCTGGCTGTTAATCAGAGGGATAACACCGACCAGGATTAACAGCTGTGGTACGTTGTTGACTAGGGCTTCAAAAACACTGTTAAACTTGATTTCCTTTATCATGTTTACAATGACGCCCCAGCCTAAGTGCAAAATGCCAACGAAGAAGCACAGCAGTAAAAACCGCGTGGTGTTGTCTATTGGAGAGAACCAATACAAATGGTTAGCGGCAATAAAGTCCAGCTTATCTCCATCTTTCAGACCGTTGGCAATGTAATGCGGTAAATCTCCGAACCAGCCGTTCATTAAAGCACCCCAGACAGCGGTACCAATACCGCATCCGAGTCCGTAGTTTACGGTACGTGCCTTTTGCGGCTCCAGCCGGAATTTGAACTTAACAAACAAACAGGCAATAACCATTAAGAGGCCGTAGCCTGCATCGCCAAGCATAAGACCGAACAAAGAGTAATAAAACACGGTCATGGCCAAATTTGGATCCAGATCATTCTGACTGGGAACGGCATACATATTGGTAATGTTTTCCATGGTTGACCCCAGCTTGCCGTTTTCCAACGCAACCGGAACATCTTCCGTTTCCGTATCTGCCTCTTCCAGGGAATAGGCAATGTCAAATTTCCGGTCCAGCTTTTCCAACGTCTTTTCCGCATATTTTGCCGGTATGTAACCACACAAAATAAAGACGCGGTCATTCATCAGAAGCTTGCTTAACGCCCTGTACTTGTCCTCTCGGAGAACCAGGTAGTCAACCAGGAATCTGATGTCTGCTCTTGCAGTTCCGCAGGCGGCCAGTTGTTCCTGTGCTGCGGTTGCTTTGGCATTGGCATCCTCTACCTCCTTCTGCAGTTCTTCCATTCGCTCCGCCGGAGTTTCTTTGGAAGGATCTGACAGGGCTATAAAGCCGAGATTTCTGAGGGCCTGTTCCAGAGCTTTTTCGTTTTGTCTATGGCAAAGAGCAACAAGACAGGTCATGTTTTTGCCGGAGGAAACAATTTCTATTTCACAATCCAGCTCCGGATACTGTTGTGCAATTCGAGCAAGAATTTCTTCCCGCGTAATAGGGAGTGAAAAGCTGCCGATAAAGCAAGCAGTAGTAGCGGTTCCCTTAAAGGTTTCCGCAATATCCAGATTTAACCATGGCTTCAGCAGATCCATTTTGGTCTGGGCCTGGAGTGCTTCTACCTTGCTGTCCTGTACTTCTTTTGAAAGCGCTATGATGTCCTGACACTTGGCTATGGTTTCCTTGGTGCCGCTGACTTTCTCATAAAATTCCGTTACGGAAAGATCCGGTCTGGGAGCAAAGGAAGCAAGCATGCCGCCACCCTCTTTGGTTGGGACGTACTTATTTAGGAGTTCCAGTGCCTGCTCCGCTGTGTCCTGCCATTTTTCAAAGGTAAGAACGGAGGATGCAGTGTCCATGGAAGTAAGACCTTCCACCTCTTCTACACCGGAGACATCTATGTGGCCATCCCGCTGAATGGTTTCCAGAATTGCTTTCCGGTCCGATTGCATTGCAAGAAGTTCCACGCGCTTCATCTCTAATATTGCCATTTCAAAACCACCTCCTTTATTTCATTTTCATAAATCCCATAACTACAATTACGGAATAATGTGTTTGATAACAGCTTCCACGGATTCCTCCGCTTTAGCAGCGGCCAGTTTGACCAAATCTTCCTGACCGGAGGCAGCTTTGGCACGCGCTTTGGCATAAATTCCATCTGCTTCCTTCTTGGCAACCGCCAGTATTTCCTGTGCTTTGGCAGCAGCTGCTGCCTTTTCCGCTTCTGAGGTTGCTTTGGCTTCCTCTTCCGCTTTCTTTACCAGCTCAGCAGCCGTATTTTTAGCGGCAGACTCTGCATCTGCCGCCGCCTGTTCTGCTTGCAGAACCTGGTTAATCATTTCAGAGGCCATTTGTCTCACCCTTTCTTTTGTCAAATTCTAACTCTTAGATTATACCAACCTAATCTGTTAAAGTCCACCAAACAACGTCATTTTCAGGCATGTTGTTTTGTCAAGTTTTTCACATGTTGTACTAAGATTTTCGACCAAAAATCGGCTTTTTATTAAAAAATGTTGTAGCTACGACATTTTCTTGAAATTGTCCAAAACACTTTTGCGTGTGAAAGTGAATTTCCATTCACTGGCGTTCTATCCAAAAAAGCCCAAAAACCCTCCGGCTTTTAAGCTAAGTTTTATGCTTTATCCCAAGTTGCCCTAGGCTACCACCTATGTTAGAATCTTAACGGATTACGGGAGCGCACGTATTTTGTGCTTTTTCCCTGATTTTACAATTTAACAGACTACAGGTTGGGGGTAACAACATGACAGCAGGAATTCCTGAAAACTCAGGCTATACTAACATTCCGCACGGTAAACTCGGCATTATTGCCATGAAGGGTACCGAGGAATTCGTAGCTGAAATTGACCAATACATTTCCAAATGGAGAGAAGAAAATATTGCTTCCCTGAATTTGGAAGGTTACAAGAAAGATTCTTTCATTGTAAAGTATGACGCACCGCGTTTTTCCACCGGCGAAGCCAAAGGCACCATTGAACAGTCCGTTCGCGGATATGACCTGTTCATTGTTATGGACGCCTTTAACCATTCAGTCCGCTACAAAATGTATGGTGAAATGGTTCCCATGTCTCCGGATGATCATTTCTGCGATTTAAAACGCATCATTGGCGCAGTCAATGGCAAAGCCGCAAGAATTACTGTTGTTATGCCCATGCTGTATGAAGGCCGCCAGCACAGAAGAAGTGGTCGTGAATCCCTGGACTGTGCCCAGGCCCTGCAGGAACTGGTAGCCCTTGGCGTAGACTCCATTATTACCTTTGACGCTCATGACCCCCGTGTGGCCAATGCCATTCCACTGGACGGTATGGAAAACGTATCCCCCATTTATCAGAATCTGAAAGCTCTGGTAAAAGCAGTCCCAGACATTCAGTTGGATAAAGAACACCTGATGATTATCTCTCCGGACGAAGGCGGCATGAACCGTGCCATTCGGTATGCCACCTCTTTGGAAGTAGAACTGGGTATGTTCTACAAACGTCGTGACTACACCCGTGTAGTAGACGGACGCAACCCCATTCTGGCCCATGAATTCTTAGGAACCAACATTGAAGGCAAGGATGTTATTGTAGTAGATGACATGATTTCCTCCGGTGACTCCATGCTAGATGTAGCCAAGAAGCTGAAAGAACTGGGTGCCAACCGCATCTTCGTCTTCTCCTCCTTCGGTCTGTTCTGCAATGGTCTTTCCCAGTTTGATGAATACTATAAGAACGGCGTCATTAACAAGATCTTCTGCACCAACCTGGTTTATACGCAGCCGGAGCTTCTGGAAAGAGACTGGTTCTGGAGTGTAGACATGAGCAAGTTTGCCGCATTCATTATTGATGCCATCAACCACGATGTTTCCATTGGTGCATTGCTTGACCCAACCTCCCGCATTAACAAACTGCTGGCAAAGCATGAAGCAGATCTTGCTGAAAAAGAAAATCAGCAATTGGAAATGAACGTATAAATAGTTCGGCTAAAGTAACTAAGCAAAAATACAATACAAGGAATGCCCGTTGCAGGATGACTGCAACGGGCATTTTTGTGGCTGTTTTTACAGCGTTTACGTAGTGTTAATCTGCCAGCAAGGCCTCCAAGTCCTGTTCTGTCAGAACAGGGACGCCGAGGCTTTGGGCCTTAGTCAGCTTAGAGCCGGCGTTTTCCCCGGCAAGAAGATAATCTGTCTTCTTGCTGACAGAGCCGGCGCATTTGCCGCCATGCTGTTCAATCAGAGCTTGTGCTTCCGTGCGCTTATACTTAGACAGCGTCCCGGTAATGACGAACGTCTTACCGGCAAAGCGAGTGTCCAGTGGCGCAGCTTTTAGGGAAGTCATGTTCACTCCGGCAAGGCGGAGCCGGAGAATCAGATCCTGGGTCTCCGGCCGATGGAAAAAGTCTGCCAAAGACTTGGCGCTGATTTCTCCAAAGCCGTCTACGGCCATAATGTCTGCTTCCGTGGCTTGTTCTAAAGCTTCCATGGAGCCAAAGTGTTCTGCCAGTACCTTAGCCGCCTTGTCTCCGACATGGCGGATACCCAATGCACTGAGCAGCTGGGATAAATCATTTTCTTTAGATTTGGCAATGGCCTGAATTAAATTGTCGGCGGACTTTTTCCCCATGCGCTCCAAAGCCGCAATGTCTTCCGCCTGTAAAGAATAAATATCAGCCGGATTTTGTACCAGCTTCCGTTCTACCAGCAGCTCTAGGATGGCATCTCCAAGGCCGTCAATGTCCATGCCGGTTTTGGAGCAAAAGTGAATCAGGATCCGTAAAAGCTGCGCCGGGCACTCCGGATTGGTGCAACGCATGGCGGCTTCTCCGGGTTCTCTGGTAACCGGGCCGCCGCAGGAGGGGCAGACCGATGGAATCTGATATGGTTCTCCTTCTGTTTCATGGCAGATTACGGTTACCACTTCCGGAATAATATCTCCGGCTTTGCGAATGGTAATGGTGTCCCCGATGCGGATTCCCTTTTCGTTGATGAAATCCTGATTATGTAAGGTTGCCCGGCTGACAACAGAGCCGGCAACCAAAACCGGTTCAAATACGGCCGTCGGCGTCAGAACGCCGGTACGGCCGACTCCGATTTCTACATCCAGGAGCTTGGTCTGCCGTTCCTCCGGCGGGTATTTATATGCAATGGCCCAGCGGGGAAACTTGGCGGTAGAACCAAGTTCCGTCCGAAAGTGTAAATTATCTGTTTTAATAACAGCACCATCAATATCAAACGGAAGCGTGTAGCGTGCGTCCCCGATTTTCTGGATTTCTGCCTGGCAATCCGCAATAGTCTTACAAGGTACGCAGGACGGAATGGTGTGAAAGCCTAACGCAGCAAGATAGTCTATGGATTGCTTATGGGAAGTCAAGTCTTCCGGACCGTCATACTGCTGCACATTAAAAACAAAGATATCCAGCTTGCGGGCCTTTGTTATGGCAGCGTCTTTCTGACGCAGGGAACCTGCCGCTGCATTTCTGGGATTTCGAAATGTTTTTTCCCCGGCAGCTTCCTGTTCTTTTACCAAATCCAAGAATACCTTCCGTGGCATATACACTTCCCCACGCACTTCCAGCAGAGAAATGTCCGAAGGAATCTGTTGCGGAATGGAAGTGATGGTTTTTAAGTTTTCGGTAATGTCTTCGCCCACGTCTCCATTGCCGCGGGTAGACCCACGGGTTAACACACCGTTGTGGTATTCCAAAGAAACAGACAGGCCGTCTATTTTCGGTTCCACCACAAAGGTGGCACCGGGATAGGCGCCCTGTACTCTGGCAGCAAATTCTTCCAATTCACCAAAAGAAAAGGCGTCCTGCAAAGACTCCATCCGCACCGTATGCTCTACCGGGCTGAATTTGCTGCTGGCCGTGCCTCCTACCCGCTGGGTTGGAGACGTGGGCAGAATCAGTTCCGGGTGTTTTTTTTCTAATGCTTTCAGCTCATTATTCAGTTGATCATATTCGTAATCATCTACGGCAGGAGCATCCTGATCATAGTAAAGACGGCTGTACTCATTCAAGAGTGCAACCAGTTCGGCAATACGGGTTTTCGGGTCCATGAAAGAGCCTCCTTTTCCCGCTTATTTTAGCATAAGATTCATTGACAGAAAAGGGCGCGTATTCTAGAATAGGGGTGGCGTAAATCGCACATATTAAGCCATAAGGAGATTTCATCATGGCAGAAGAAAAAGAATATAATCCGGATTTATTAACGGTTTCCGATGATGACGGAAATGAACACGTTTTTGAAGTCCTGGATCGCATTGAAACAGACAAAGGAAAGTACATTGCCGTTCTTCCCACCTTTGACACCGAAGAAGAGTTTTTGGAAGCAGATGCTGAGCTCATTCCTCTTCGTGTAAAAGAAGAAGACGGAGACACCTTCCTGTACGCTATTGAAGATGATGAAGAATTTGACGAAGTAGCGGAAATTTTTGAAGAGCGTCTGTCTGACGTCTTTGAAATTACAGAAGAAAACGTGGAAGGCACTGACGAAATCTTAAACTAAAGATTTTTGACCACTAGAAGGCCTGCCGGGTTCGACAACTTCGGTTTCTATAACCCAACACCTTTTTAAACGGGAGCATGCCTCGGAAGCGGATTGCAAGCCTCCCCTTCGGGACGGAGGACGCATGGTAGCAAACGGACCGCACCCACCTGCTTGTATGCAGGTTATAACACACCGATCCCGGCTCGGCGGGTTTTCTGAAAATTGCTAACAAAAGACGGTTGCAGAAAAGATCTGCAACCGCCTTTTGTTTTATTCTTTTCTTCTTTTGAAACGGTCCTGGCATTCCCTTAGCCTTGATTGTGCCTCCGAAATACCGTAGTCTTTCCGGTCAAACTTAGTCCTTCCGGTCAAACAGATTCCCACCGTGACAGTCAATGGCAACAAAAACCGGAAAATCCTTCAATTCCAACCGCTTTACGGATTCACAGCCAAGGTCTTCAAAACCGATAACCTTGCAGGAGGTAATACACTTGGATGCCAGCGCACCGGCTCCGCCGATAGCGCAAAAGTAAACGGCTTTATTACGAATAATGGCGTCTACTACCGGTTGCTTCCGTTCCCCTTTGCCAATCATGGCTACCAAGCCAAGATCCAGAAAATGCGGAGCGTACGGATCCATACGTCCGGAGGTGGTTGGCCCGCAGGAGCCAATAACAGCACCGTTTCCTTCCGGGGTCGGCGTTGGGCCACAGTAATAAATGGTGGCGTCCTTCAGATCATACGGAAGTTCTTTGCCCTCTTCCAGGAACTGCGTAATGCGTTTGTGTGCTGCGTCCCGGGACGTATAAACGGTGCCGGAAAGCAAGACGCGGTCCCCTGCATGAAGCATAGGTGCCTTTTCCCGCAGCTCTTTGGTGTTTAAGGAATATTCTGCCATAGTTCACTTAATCCTTTACTCTTACGCGAATGCGGAAGCCTTTCTTTTCTTTTTTCGGCTCCGTCTTTTCCGCTTCTTCTTTTTCAGAATCTGTTTCTTCAGAATCTTCTGCCGACGTTTCTTCCCCGGCATATTCGTCTACCAGTTTCTGGAATTGTTCGTCCAGCTGGGCTTCCATTTTGTCAAAATCATCCGTATCCTTTGGCGAGTCAGTACCAGGCAGTGCAACAGCAGCTTCCATAACAGAAGCGGTCTCCGCTGCTGCCGGTTCTGCGTCAATGACAACGGTATCTGCCACAGGTTTTACTACGGTATTTTCAGAAGGGACTTCTTTTACTTCCACTTCATCCTGAAGAATCATTTCCTCCAGTTCGGCAACCCGTGCCTTTAAAGCCAGGTTTTCCTTTTGAAGTTCTTCAATATAGTCCATTACCGCCTTTTTATTAAACCCGCGGAACGATGTTTTTAAGATAATATCCTTATCCATGACAATACCTCAGATGATTTTGAAAATAAAAGTTTAAACGTTGGCGTCAATCCAAGCCATTACGTCATCATAAACGTCTGTTGCAATGGCGGATTCATTGTGGATTTCATGCCGTGCGTTTGGCCAGCCCTTTACAGACACCTTGGTGTGGCCGGACTTGTCATAAGCTTCCTTAACCTGAGCAATCCCCTTGCCGTAAGCACCAACAGGGTCCCCTTCCCCGTAAATCAGGTAAATAGGAAGATCCTTTGGTGTACCTTCGTATACTTCAGCGGCATTGATGTAGTCATTCAGAGTAATAAGTGCACGGAAACCGTTGTTGGTGAACAGGAATCCGCACAGCGGATCAGCAATATACTTGTCTACATTTTCCGTGTCTACAGACAGCCAGTCAAAGGTGGTACGCTTTTCAGTCTTGCCATTCCAGCCCATGAAGGCCAGCTTGTTCATCAGCTTACCGCCTTTATGAGGGCTGGTTTTGTTCAGGATGGAAGTCAGGAACTTAGCTACACCGATTGCCGGGTTCGGACCGGCCGTACCGCAGACAACAGCAGCGTCTACGTCATTGCCGTACTTGCTCAGGTAAACACGGGTAATAAAGGAACCCATGGAGTGACCATAAATGATAACCGGCTTGCCCGGGTTTTCCATCTTAATGATGTCAGTTAATTTCTTTTCGTCGTCAACAAAAACGTGACCGTTTTCATTTTCTCCGAAGTAACCAAGTTCATACTGGTCATTGATGGATTTGCCATGACCCAGATGGTCATTAATATAAAAAGCATATCCGTGCTCTGCAAAGTATTTTGCCATAGATTCATAACGGTTTCCGTATTCCGCCATACCATGAACAAATTGAATTACTGCCTTCGGTTCTTCCGTCGGCTTCCAGGAAATTGCATGAATGTTGCAATTCCCACAAGAGGACGGATAGAAAAATTCTTTTTTAATAACTGCCATTTCAAATGCCTCCTAATTTGCATTTTTATTCAAGGAATATTTTATACCGTACCCTTAGGGCAAGTCAATTGACACTCGTTGCCATTCCGCACCTTTTGTATTATAATCACGGTGTTTTTAACACTGTTTTTCAGAAAGGTTTTTTCCCATGCTGTTTGCAATTGATGCGGGTAACACCAACATTACCCTTGGCGTATATAACGCAGATGATTTAATTTTTACAGCCAGACTGGCAACAGATACCACAATGACAGAAGACCAGTTGGCTATTTCCTTTAAAAGCATTTTTCAGATGTACGGCCTTTCCAAGGCGGACTTCCGCGGGGCGGTCATCAGCTCGGTTGTACCGGAGCTGACCACCGCATTGCGGAAAGCCGTGGAAATGGTCACCGGAACGGTCCCGTTTTTGGTTGGGCCGGGCTTAAAAACCGGAATTAACATTAAAGTAGATGACCCGGCCGGTCTTGGCTCGGATCTGGTGGCAGGGGCCATTGCTGCCAAAGCATACTACACATTACCTGCGTTGGTGGTAGACCTTGGCACTGCCACCAAGATCAGTGTCATAGACCAGAACGGGGCCTTCCTTGGGTGCTCCATTTCCCCGGGCGTCCGCCTCTCCCTGGATGCCTTGGCCAAGGGTGCGTCCCAGCTGTCACAAATCAGTCTGGACGTTCCCAAGCACGCTATTGGTACCAACACCGTAGACAGCATGCGTTCCGGTTTAGTATACGGCACTGCAGACATGCTGGACGGCTTAATTGACCGCATGAATGCAGAGCTTTCCACGCCGGCCAAGACCATCCTGGCCACCGGCGGCCTGTCTGACATCTGCAATTATTGCAAGCACGACATGGTAGTAGACAAATCCTTGCTGTTAAAAGGTCTGAAAGCCCTTTATGATTTAAACGCAGATAAATAAAAACGGAGAATCCTACAATGGAAAAACTGAAAGCGCTCTGGACAAAATACAAAGAAATCATTACCTATCTTATCTTTGGTGTGCTGACCACCGTTGTCAGCTGGGGCAGTTATGCCCTGTTTGCCCTTCTCTTAGAAAAGACAAACCTTGGCACAACAACCACCGTCAGCATTGCCAATGTCCTTTCCTGGATTTTTGCCGTGGCCTTTGCCTACGTTACCAATAAGCTCTGGGTCTTTGATTCCAAATCCTGGAAACCGGCCATTGTCTGGAAGGAAATTGTCACCTTTGTTACCGCCCGCCTGGCCACCGGCGTTTTGGAATGGGTTGGTGTCCCCTTCTTAGTCGGCATCGGCATGGATCAGACCATTTTCGGTGTCAAAGGCGCCTGGGCAAAAATTCTGGTTTCTATTCTTGTGGTCATCCTGAACTACGTCTTCTCCAAGCTCATCATCTTCCGCAAGAAAAAAGAGCCTGCAGAAACAGAAAAGGACTCAGCAGAGAAAAACTTGGAAGATACAGAAGAAAACTGACTCGCCGGGAAGAAAACAAATCAAAAAACAGGCTACCCCAAAAAACAAGCTTACCCAAAAGAATACGACAAGGAAAGGTGCTCTAAAAGAGTGCCTTCTTTTTTTGCCCACCGGCTGAAAGCACAAGCAGTTCTGATTGCCAGATGTTTCAAAATAGACTACTATTAAGGAGAAGAACTGTTATTTTTTTAACAGTAAGCGTGATTCCAAAATAGAAGAAATGAGGTTATGTTACATGAAGCAGGAATATGAAGCGCTGTTTACCCCTTGGAGCATCGGGAACTGTGAAATTAAGAATCGCATAGTGCTGGCCCCCATGGGCGGCACCTGCATCTTCGGATGGACAGAGCCCAACCATTTTGACAAAGAGGCTGCAAAGCTTCTGAAAACCATTGCCGAAAATAATGTTGGTCTGATTATTCCGGGCATTGCGCCGGTCAAGGACATTATGATGGGTGCCTGGCTGTATCAGCATAAGTGGAAGTTTGCACAGTTGAAGAAATTCATGGACGAAGTGCACGCCACCGGGGCCAAGCTGTTTGTACAGATGACCGCCGGATTTGGTCGTTCCATGGCACTGTCTGCCATGATGACCATGATGATTCACAACAAGGTAATCGGCACCATTGCCAAGCCCATTATGGATCCGGAATATTTGACCACGGCGCCGTCAGAATTGCCGAATCGCTGGGCGGAAGACGTTACCACCAAGGCCATGACCAAGAAGCAGATTGACGACATTATTTATGCCTTTGGCGAGACAGCCCGCCTCTGTAAAGAAGCCGGTGTGGATGGTGTAGAAGTGCACGCGGTTCACGAAGGATATCTGCTGGACCAGTTTACACTCCCCTACACTAACTATCGTACGGATGAATATGGCGGTTCCTTTGAAAACAGATACCGTTTTCCAGTAGAAATCTGCCAGGAAATCAAAAAGAAATGCGGTAAAGACTACCCTGTTTCCCTTCGTTTTTCGGTTGTTTCCAAGACCAAAGGATTCCAGTCCGGTGCGGTGCCCGGCGAAGAGTACACCGAAGTAGGACGCACCATGGAAGAAGCAGAAAAGGCTGCCAAATATTTCCAGGATGTGGGATATGACATGCTGAACTGTGACAACGGCACGTATGATGCCTGGTACTGGGCACATCCGCCACAGTATATGCCGACTAATTGCAATCTGGAAGATGTGGCACACATTCGCCAATTTGTGGATATTCCGGTTGTCTGCGCAGGCAGGATGACGCCGGGTGTGGCAGCCAAAGCCATTGCCGATGGCAAAATTGACGCCATGGGCGTTGGCCGCCAGTTTCTGGCGGACCCGACCTGGGTTACCAAAATGATAGAAGACAAGGAAGAAGAAATTCTCCCCTGCATCTGCTGTCACAATGCCTGCTTTGACATGGCCAAGCACGGTAAGTCCGCATGTGATCAGGACTTAAACGATTCCATGCATATGTGCCGTTGCGCAGTCAACCCGACCACCATGCAATCTAAGAAATATAAAATTGTAAAAACCAAGCATCTGAAAAAGGTTGCCATCATCGGCGGCGGAATTGGCGGCATGGAATGTGCCCGTGTTTTAAAGCTCCGTGGGCATGACCCGGTTATTTATGAAAAATCAGATGTCCTTGGCGGCGTTTTCATTCCTGCCGCCGCACCGGACTTTAAAGAGAATGACAAGCAGTTAATTGACTGGTTCCGTCTACAGGTAAAAAATCTGGATATTCCGGTCCACTTCCATACGGAAATTACGGATGTGTCCCAACTGGACGCCGACGTTATTGTAATTGCCACCGGCTCCAAAGCCAAAGTACCGCCCATTCCGGGCATTGAAAAAGCCATGGATGCCGTCACCTATTTGAACGGTGCTGAAGTCGGCAACAAGGTGGTTGTCATTGGTGGTGGGCAGACCGGCTCGGAAATTGCATTTGATCTGCATCGCAAAGGAAAGAAACCGGTCATTGTGGAAATGATGGATGACCTGATGTCCATCAAGAACCTTTGTCTGGCCAACTCTTCCTTCCTTCGGGATTATTTCAAAGCCAATCATGTTCCGGTCTACCTGAATACCAAAACCAAAGAAATTACAGATACCGAAGTGGTAGTTGTCGGCAAGGACGGCAGAGAAGAACGTATCCCGTATGACAACGTGGTTTATTCCACCGGTTATACACCTACACCAATTGCAAAGCAGTCCGGTAACACCTACTACGTTGGAGACTGCAACAAAGTCGGCAACCTGCGCACCGTAATCTGGCGTGCCTGGGATGTTGCTATGAAGATTTGAGGAACCCCATGAGTTATTATGACGAAACTTTTTCCCTGCAAACGAACAGCAAGACACCGGAGGAACAAACCCTGACGGTCGGTCCGTTGCGAGTCAGCATTCTAACCGAATCCCTCCTACGCGTAGAATTCCAGGAGGATTCTATTTTTTGTGATTTACCCACACAGAGTGTTTGGTATCGGGACTTTCCGGCCGTAGATTATGCAGTCAAAGAAAAGCGTTCTGCTGTTATAGTAAAAACGCAAAACGCATCCTTCGTCCTACGGAAGAAGGATGGCCAATTGGAAAAGGTTATCTTTCAGGGCAAGCCAACCGGATATCCGAAAACGGTAACCGAATTCAGAAAAGGAAACCTAAAGGGCACGGCCCGGACGCTTGACATGAGCTACGGGCCGGTACCGTTGGAGGACGGCATCCTTTCGCAGGACGGCGTTGCCATTTTAGACGACAGCCGGTCCCTAGTGTTGCTGGAAGACGGCTTCCCCATGCTTGCCGAAAACGCCTTAGGGCGGCAACCGGGAGGCAAAGATTATTACATTTTTGCCTACGGTCATGCCTACCGGGAAGCGCTACGGGATTTCTTCCGTCTGACCGGCATGCCGCCATTGCTGCCAAAATATGTTTTCGGCAACTGGTGGAGCCGCTACCACGCTTACAGTCAGCAGGAATATTTGGATTTAATGAAGCGCTTTCAGGAAGAGCACATTCCGTTAACGGTTGCCACCGTTGACATGGACTGGCACTGGACGGATGTTACCAAACGGTTTGGCAATGCCGCCCGGCCGAAAGGACTGCCCCACTCTCCAACGGATTTCATGCCCGGCTGGACCGGCTACAGTTGGAACACGGAACTGTTTCCCGATTACCGGAGCTTTTTACAGGAACTGAAAAGCCAGGGTTTGGCTGTTACTTTAAATGTACACCCGGCAAAAGGCTGCCGCTTTTATGAGGACGCCTATCCGGCCTATGCCGCTTTTCTGGGCATGGATCCCAAAAAGAAAGAACCCATTCCTTTAGACTTTTCTAATAGAAAGCTTCTGGAAGGATACTTCAAATACTTACACCACGGATATGAACAGGATGGTGTAGATTTTTGGTGGATTGACTGGCAACAAGGCAAGAAATCCCAGGTGGACGGCCTAGACCCCTTGTGGGCTCTGAATCATTATCATTTCTTGGACCGCCAGAAAAGCGGCGCCAGGCCGTTAATTCTGTCCCGGTACGCCGGACCGGGTTCCCACCGATATCCCCTTGGCTTTTCCGGAGACACTGCCGTTTATTGGAATGTTTTGCGCTTCCAGCCGTATTTTACTGCTACCGCATCCAATATCGGTTATACCTGGTGGAGTCATGATATCGGTGGCCATCGGGGCGGCGTCCACAATGACGACCTCTACCTCAGGTGGTTACAATTTGGCGTCTTTTCCCCTATTAACCGGATGCACTCCTCCAACAACGCTCTTGCCGGAAAAGAGCCATGGAATTATGCACCGGAAACCAAGCGGCTTGCCGTGCAGGCTCTGCAATTCCGGCAGCGGCTGATTCCGTATTTGTACACCATGAACTATCGTTGCCATACACAAGGCATACCGCTAATCCAACCCATGTACTATGCCGCGCCGGAGGAGCCGGACGCTTACACGGTGCCAAATGAATATTTCTTCGGTTCGGAGCTTATCTGTGCTCCTATTACAGAGCCTCTGGACAAGCACGCCCATGTTTCCGGTGCCAAGGCATGGCTTCCTGCCGGGAACTGGACGGACATTTTTACCGGAGACGTGTACGTCGGCGGAAAAAATGTCACCCTGTTCCGCAGTCCGGAAAGCATCCCTGTACTGGCCAAAGAAGGAGCCATTCTTCCATTGGAAGGAACCAATAAAGAGCAACTTGAACTATGGATTTTTAACGGCAATGGCAGTTACCAGTTATATGACGATGACGGGGTAACCAATGACTATTTAAACGGCAACTACACCCTAACCAATTTCACGGTCACCACAGAATCAGACCAGCTTACCTTTACTGCCTCCAACCTGCAGAAAGAAACCATGCTTTCCTTCCGTAATCTCCTTGGTGCAGAAGAAATTTGGATAAACGGCAAAAAAACAAGTCAGTCGGACGTTTCAGCCATTTGCCTTTCTTCGGCACAGGAAATTACCGTCACGTTAAAAGGAATTCATGGAAAACCGGGCAAAGACAAAAAAGCGGCTGCAGAAGAACTGCGTTGCCGCTACAATGGGTTCTATGGCATCAAAGACCTTACGAACCGTCTTACCCTGCCGAAGATTTTACAAAAGCAACTGGACGAACTGGATGCCATGAAATAAGCAAAAAGGACAGGCCGTACGGCCTGTCCTTTTTCTTTAGTCTAACGCTTCTGTTAGCTTCGGTACAATTTGTTTCTTTCGGGACATGACACCCGGAAGGAATACTTCATTGTCAGATGGTTCAACGCCGTAGGCGTTTTGGATGAGCTCTTCATCGCCCAGGAAAAAGAGCGTGGATCCGGACTTTAGTACATCTGTAATCATGACCATAATCAGGTCATAACCACCATCCACCTTCTTTTGGCCCATCGTCTTCAGGATTTCTTCCTTTTGGCAAATAAAATCATCCGAATTCAACGTGGTAACCTGCCCAATGCCGATTTTCTTTTCGGAAACCGAGAAGTCCTTAAAGTCAGTAAAAAGTGTTTCTTCCAGCGGTTTATCCTTGGAAGACGTGGTAAAGATTTTGCCACCAAGGGCATCCAGGCTGATGTTAGCAATGTGAGCCATGCGTTCCGCAATAATGCGGTCAGTCTCTGTGCATGTTGGAGACTTAAACATAACCGTATCGGAAATAATAGCAGAGGCCAGAAGGCCAGCCATCTTTTGGGAAGGCATGACGCCATTTTCCTGATACATATTGGCAAGAATAGTAGCAGTGCTGCCCAGTGGTTCATTCCGGACAAAGATAGGATTTCCGGTCTGGATATCTCCTAAGCGATGATGGTCAATAATGGCTACAATTTCCGCCTGATTCAGGCCCGGTACGGACTGAAATGCTTCATTGTGGTCTACCAAAACTACCTTTTTCCGTTTGGGACGGATTAAGTGATACCGGCCCAAGGTACCAACCACGTGTTCTTCATCATCCAGAATAGGATAGGCACGGAAACGGGATTTCAATACGGCACCCTTTACGTCATCCAGATAATCGTCCAGATGGAAGCACTTGATGTTCTTTCGGGAGCAAACCCGTTCCACCGGCACAGCCAAATGAATTAACCGGGCAGCACGGCAAACATCTAGCGGGGTAGAAATAATACAGGTGTCCGTATTCATGTTACGCAATTCTTCCGTAACATCTGCCTGACAGACAATAACCACTTTGGCGCCAATTTCCACGGCATGTCTTACCATGTCCGGTTGCTGGCCACAAATAACAATTGTGTTGGGATTGGAAAAGAGCATGTCATCCCGTGCCACAGGAACCGCCACCAGCACTTCGCCGGTAACGGCATCCGGTAATTCACGGACTTTATTGACAATCTGTCCTTCCAGCACGCTTAACAGGTTGAAAACCGGCACATCATAAAGATTAAGGTCTTCAATGGTTTTCATGGTAAAGGCGGCAATGTCCCCAGAGGTCAGCATACCATACAGTTGCTGGTCGGCATCCACAACCGGTATAGCGGTTACGGGTTCCGTTTCAGACTGCAGCTTTTCCCAAGCCATCCGCAGTGTTACCTTGCGGTCTAAAATAGGCGGCGTATCATAGGCCAAATCCTTAACCTGTGTTCTGACATTGCTAATCAGCATAGGCGGCTGAACATCAAAAAGTTCCAACACGCGCTTGGTTTCACTGCTGATGTGTCCCAGACGAGCTGGCACAAATTGCCGGTCACCTAAGGCATTTCGCAGTTCTGCGTAAGCAATTGCCGCAACAATAGAGTCCGTATCCGGATTCTTATGGCCGGTAACATAAATGGGTTCCATTCCCTCACCTCTTCGAGCAGTTCTTTACTAACAAATTTATTCTTTGGTCATTTCCTTCATGTAAGTTTTGAAGAAAGCTACGCCAATCCCCAGCTGTTCTACCGGGATGCGTTCGTTGGTGCCGTGTGTGGTCATCAGCAGGTCCGGAGAGCAGGCAAACGGAGCAAAGCGATAAATATTTTCACAGATATTTTCATAATGGTACGAGTCCGTTCCGCCCATAACCATGAATTCGCTGACAATGGCATTCGGCACCATCTGCTTGGTGATTTTTTCCAAGGTCTTGTATGCGCGCGAGTCAGTTGGAGAAATTGCGGAAGCTTCTTTGCTTTTCAGGACTTCCAGTTCTACGTCCTTGCCCATGTACTTCTGGATGTACTTACCGCATCCTTCTACTGTCAGACCCGGGAACATACGGAAGTTGATAACACAGGAAGCCTGCTGCGGCAGCTGATTGGCTGTATCAGACGCTTCTGCCATGGTTACGGCAAAGCAGGAACGAACAAAGCAGGCACTGGCCGGAATGCTGCAAAGGATTTTCTTCAGCAGCGGTTTTGCCAGACCCAAGCTACGAACCACTAAGCTAAGTGGGAACGGCAGCTTCTTTCCGAATTCCTGAATCAGATTCAGGAAGTATGGCGGAATTTTTGCCGGGAACGGATGCTTTTCAAATTCTGCAATCTTGGCAGACAGTTTACCAAGAGCAGTAGAAGCTGGCGGTGCAGAAGTGTGGCCACCCTTTCCTTTTACCGTTACCTTGTAGTCAGCATAGCCCTTTTCTCCTACGCCAATACCGGCAAGCGTGGTATTAACAATTGGCTTGAAGTTAACGGAAATCATGGCGCCGCCTTCGTCTACGGTAGAGTCCAGATGAACGCCCTTTTCTTCCAGATAGTCTGCAATTTTTTCAGCGCCGTTCTTGTCTCCGGCTACAATTTCTTCATTGTAACCAAAGAGCAAATACAGGCCACGTTCCGGCTGGTAGCCGTCTTCCAACAGGCATTCTACGGATTCAATAACACAAATCAGATGGTTTTTCATATCCAGTGCGCCACGGCCCCAGATGATTTTACCGTCATTGTATCCTTCATACGGATCATGTTCCCAATCCCCTTCGGTGCCCGGTTCTACCGGAACTACGTCCTGGTGGGACAAAAACGCAACCGGGTCCAAAGATTCATCTTTTCCCTTCCAGTAGTAAACCAGTCCAGCTCTGCCAACATGGGTCAGCTCCAGGTTCTGATGAACCAACGGATAAGCTTGTTCCAAATATGCATGGAATTTTTCAAATTCATTCCAGTCCACGTCATCTTCATTGACTCTGGAAATGGTTTTAAACTGGATGGCATGGGAAAGATGGTCACAAACCCGTTCCAAATTGACCTCTTCACCAAGATTTTTGACTTCCTTGGTTGGCCATTTTACACTTGATTTCATTTCTGTCCCTCTCTTTTTTAAAAATTTCTTTTTGGATAAAATCCATTCTATAACAAAAAGCCGGTTGTATTCAATGACAACCGGCCTGTTTGTGTTTATTTTTCCTGCAATAACTTGGTAACTTCTTCTACAAAAGTATTAATGTCCTTAAACTGGCGATATACAGAGGCAAAACGAACATAGGCTACTTCGTCTATATCCTTCAGCTTATCCATGGTCAGTTCTCCAATCTTCTTGGAGGTGACTTCCTTTTCCAGAGAATTCTGAATAGTGGTTTCAATTTCATCTACCATCCGTTCAATCTGATCCACGGATACCGGACGTTTTTCACAGGAACGCAAAATACCGTTATACAACTTATTGCGGTCAAACTGTTCCCGAGAATTATCCTTCTTAACCACAATCAGTGGTACTGTTTCAATAATTTCATAGGTGGTAAAACGCTTCCCGCAAGCAGTGCATTCCCGACGACGGCGAATGCGTTCTCCTTCGTCTGTTGGGCGAGAATCAATTACCTTGCTGTCTTCACATCCGCAAAATGGACATTTCATACGGCTACCCCTTTTCACAAAATATAGTTCTTTTTCAAGATACCATATCTTGTGGTCAAGAGCAAGAAATATTGGTAATCAGCGTGCTGTCTATGGCGGCAGCAACCAGTTGCTGTTTGGTTTGAAAACCACACTTCTGGATCATCTGTCCCATATGGTATTTGACGGTGACTTCTTCAATAAAGCACTTCCTGGCAATGGCGGCATAGGAATTCCCTTGGATATACAGACGAAGAATTTTCTTTTGCATATCAGACAAATCATCGGACCATGCTTTCCCAATTTCCACATTGGGTGAACGATCCGGAAAAACAGACTCTCCTGCTAAGGTCCGCTCCATGACATCCAGTATTTCCTCTTCCCCGTGGTCTTTGTACCAGAGGCTGTCCACGCCATACTCCTTGGCCTGACGCAGCACTTCCGGATCTACCAGAGAAGTAACCACAAGAACCTTTATGTCCGGATAGGTTTCCCGTAGGGTGCGTGCCGCAGACAGACCGGAATGGCCATGTAACGTCTGGACATCCATCAGAATCAGGTTAACCTTTTCTTTTTTACAGAACGGAAGAACTTGGTCTGCGTCTCTGAGCTCTCCGGCCAGGACATACTGTTCTTCTTTTTGAACCAGTTCCGATAAAAAGTGAAGCATATATTTGTTGTCTTCCACAACTAGGACTTGCGTTTTCAAAGATCCATCTCCTCTCGTAAAAAGGTGAGTTGCAATAAAAAGGTAGGCATAGAGACAACCTTCATTGCGCCACCTGCGCTTTCCACGCAACGCCGCAAGGTGGATAAACCTCCGCCCTCTACTATGGGCTCTTTGGGTTGGATTCCATCATTTCGAATTTCAATTTGATATCCGCCCGGCAAGCCGTGAATAAACAAAAAAACCGTGGTTCCATGGGCATGACGGACACAATTGGTTAAACATTCCCGTGTGGCAGCAACAGTCATGTCATACAAAGTCGGTTCCAGTGGAAGCATCCCATCCAGTTTGATTTCTACGCCCAAATCAGCTGCTTCCGATAACAAAACGTCATACGGATCCGCACTGTCCGCATCCGGAGAATATACCAAAGTGCCAACTGCCACAGACAAATTTTGCAGCTGTTTTCTCATGGTTTCTTCCGGCAAATCCTTTTGTAGAAATTGTCGGATAACGGTCAGACTTTTGCCAATCTGATCATGGATTTTCATTTTAATGTGCAGATATTCCCGTTCCCGAATCCGATCTTCTGCACGGGCATACATTTTTTGCAGCTTTTGATTAATCCGTTGCAATTCCTGTGTTTCAGAGACCAGTTCTTCATTGGCATAGTATAGGTCTGTTACATTCAATAAAATGGCCTCTGTATAGGAGACGCCATCTTCCTGAAACTGCCGTTCAGCAAAATGCCACACGGTATGGTCTGGGAATAAATAAGATCCGTCTGCGGTTTTAGGAACGGAATGCTCTAAGGTGTCCCGTAACTGTTGATACGATTGTAATTCCCGTCCGCTTACAGAAAAGATTAACTGATACATTTGGCGGTTACAGATTTTCACTCTGCCGTTTTCCAAAAAATAACAGCCTGCCATGGACAAATTATCCATGGCTTCTTTTATGCTGGTTCCGGAAAGATTCTGCTGCACACGCTTCCAATTCAAAAAAAGCAAAGTACACACTGCACCTGCCAGTAAAAAAGCTACCGGCCAGAGAAAGGATGGTTTCCGCCAGTCTGAAACCGTATTGTTATAAAGCAACCCAAAGAAAACAAACAAAGCAACAGAAAAAAGCGCTGTTCCGACCCAAAGCGCACTTTTGCGGCAATCATAAGTCCAAACCAAGTAAAACAAAAGAAGGCACAAAACAGAAAAGAGTCCCGTCATAAAACATACCCCCCTGCTGTCAGCGGATAAGATACAAACCACTCATTATCCGACTGTTCCAAAGTTACGGCAGAATTCTTTTCCGACAAACTACTTAAATCAGCCGTACATTCAAAATGAAAATGCAAACCGAAGGCTCCTGCCTCCTCTGGGCAAAGCGTTATATAAAAGTAAGATAGCCCTTCTAAAGCTTGTTCCAAAGCATCTTCAAAAAATTCGTAGGCAGCCAGCACTTCCTGCATAGGAAAACCTAGTTGTCCGTCCGGTATATAAACATTTCCTTCCGTTCCTGCAAAAGACAAATTACTGCAGGATTCCCGCAAAGCGCTTTCCAGCACCGAAACAGGAAGCAACCGATACCGGTCCGCGGCAAGTACCATATCTTTTCGGCGCTTAATATAGGTGGCAAGAACAACAATGCGAAGAAGCAGTGCCTGCTGTTTGGCAGGGTTATTAGCTTCCTGTGGAAGCTGTTCTGACAGTTTCTCTATTTCCTTTAACTGACGCTGCGTTTCCCGCTGTACCAAGTCATATAATCGGTTCTGTTCTTCCAGTTTGTGCCGTTTGGCATCTCTGGCATACTGTTCCCGTAAAAGCGCAATCCGGTCTTGCAATTCTTCCTGAGTCTTTTCCAATGCATCTTTTACCTTCAGTAGCTCAGACACGTCTTTTTGCCAGATAACGTGTCCACCCCGGACGGTGCGCCCCTTCAGCAGAGTGCTTTCGTTGACACGATACTCTCCGGCCTCCGTCTTCCGCAAAATTTCTTTCGGCCAGGGTGTGGCAAAGGAGGACGCATATTTTACATTGTAATTTTGGTCTGTAATTTGCATTCCTACCGAAGAAGCCCGGAAAAACTTGGCATAACTGGTATTGGAAGCAATCAGTCCACTTTGCAGACAACATTCCAGCGTGGCCGCAAACAATAAACATTGGACCACGGTTAAATCCCCAAATAACCGACCCAGGACGGTGCCTGATTGAAATACCCCACAGGCATACAAGATACTGTACGCAACCGAAAGCAACACGGGAACAAAGGGGGTCCACCGCAATTGCTGTTCTTTTGGTCCCCGATATTTATACAGCATAATACCAATAGATACGAAGGCACAAAGCACCATACAAAGAAAAACGGCAATGTAGCCCACTCCGTAGGTGTAATTACTGTAATCTGTCCAGACAATGGCATTTTCCGGGAACCGAAACACCAGCTGATGAAAGTCATTGGTCAAAACCAGCAAGCACAAAGCAAGAACCGGAATTCCGCAGAATAAGGACCAGTTTGGAAGACGGTAATGGGCTGGCTCGCCAAGGGAAAGAGCAACCAGGACAGACAAAAATGGGATAAACAGCATAGGAAGATAATACAAATACCATAACTGCCGGGTTACATCCGGGTCCTGGATTAACAGATATTTCAGTGTGCGCACAAAAATCCAAAATACCATTAAGAAGGCAATGCAGGTCAGCGCACGGCGCACCTGGGTCTGGATGACTCTGCGATATAGCGTAATTCCCCAGTAGGAAAACAAGCCAATGTAAAGCAATGCACGAAGAAACCCGAAGGCCACTCCGTGCACATTTCCGCACAGCACAGCAGTCAGGATAGTTAACAGGACACAGAACGCTGTCTGTTTGGCAGTTCTGTCCACACTATGCCTGCTTGCCTGCTGTGGCTTCGGCGTCATAAACCGATAGCGGTATCCACCGGTACAGACATAACAATACCCTGCGCCTGACTATGCATACCGCAGTGCTCCCCGATACATTTCATCAGGGCTACTTTATTTTCCGATTCCGCAAGAATCAAAACAATTTCTTTTTCTTCCTGCGCACAAAGTCCCCAAAGGTCTGTTTCATTTTCATCGTTTCCGATACTGCGGCTCCGGATGACCGTGCCGCCTTTTGCACCGGCTGCCTGTACGGCTTCCATAACATCTCCGCTGAAGCCTCTGTTTACAACACTCAAAATTAAAGTATATTTTTCCACCATGGATTCGTCTTCCTTTCGCTCGGCCAGAGGCGATTCAGTTCCTTCTGTCTGAGAAGATAATAATCGTAAAATTAAATTATTTACCCCGTTCATTGGAACCGTAAACGCAATGCCGCTGTTTACGGTATCCAGCTTCAACTGTGAATGGAGCTGTTTCATAAGAACAGAAGCCTGCTCCTTGCGTAGCATGGTCATTAAAATACTTTTATCGGTACCGCCCAGTCCCAGCATATCCATGACTTCATCTGACGCGGTTCCTTCTGCACTGAAGCGATATTGCAACGGCAGATTGTCTTTTTGAAATAAATGGGAAGCTTTTTCCGCAAGCTTCGGGGTAGAAATCAGCAATAACAACCGAAAAGACGATTTCTTTTCCTTATCCATTTGGTTCACTCTCCTCCAAATCAACAATCAGGTCACTGTCCTCTTCAAGCGCAAGAACGGTTGGCTTTTTCTTCTTGGACAGTTTGAATTTGTAAACAAGACCCATTAACTGAATGGCAATCAGTGGCGTTAGTGCAACCAAAGCAACCACGCCGAATGCATCCGTCATTAAATTTCCGCCGAGGGCTTCACACACACCAATGCTGAGCGGAAGTAAAAAGGTGGAAGCCATAGGTCCGCTGGCAACGCCACCGGAGTCAAAGGCAATTCCCACAAAAATGTCCGGCACAAAGCGGGACAGAATTAACGCAATAATGTACCCGGGAATAACAAACCATTGAATGGAAATCCCGGTCAGAACCCGTGTCATGGCAAGCCCTACGCTGACAGAAACACCAATAGACATACAAAGGTTCATCATTTTAACAGAGACGGCACCATTGGTAATGGTGTCTACCTGATGGTTTAAAACCTGGATGGCCGGTTCTGCTTTTACAATGAAATAACCAATCAGCATGCCAATTGGAATCAAAAGCCAGCGGAAGGCAGAAGAAGCCAGAGCCTTTCCAAGATAAGCCCCCACCGGCGCAAAGCCGACGTTAGCGCCGCAAAGGAACAGAACAAGGCCCACATAAGTATACAGAAGGCCGACAATAATTCGTCTTAGTTGACGTCCATGAAAACGATGCGTTGCCAGTTGGAAGGCAACAAACATAAGAATAATCGGCAAAAGAGACAGAAAAACCTCTTCTGCATAGGAAGGAAGACCTACCGCAAAGATCCGAACTACATCGCGCGTGGTGGCGGCAGATTCCACATCCGTCAACGAATATGCAGTATCCGTTGGATGGAAAAAGCAGCCCAGAATCATAACCGCAAGGATGGGCCCAACACTGGAAAGCGCAACCAAACCGAAGCTGTCTCCGGAAGCGCTTTTGTCACTGTGCATGGAGGTGAGTCCTATGCCAAGGGCCATAATAAACGGAACGGTCATGGGGCCTGTGGTTACCCCGCCCGAGTCAAAGGCCACCGCCAGGAACTGTCTGGGAACAAGTAAAGATACCACAATAATAATGCTGTATAAAATAATAAGCAAAATAGATAAGCTAATCCGATAACGGATCCGCACAATGGCCAGGGCCAGGAACAGGCCAACCCCAACAGCCACTGTAATTATAAGAACAAGGTTCGGGATGGATGGCACCTGACTGGCAAGCACCTGCAAATCCGGTTCCGATACCGTGATAATAACACCCATAAAGAACCCTGTCACCAGGGCCACTAAAATTTTCTTTCGTTTGGCAATTTGAACACCGATTCCTTCTCCCAGCGGAATCATTGCCATTTCTGCGCCCAGTTGGAAAAAGCCCATACCCAAAATCAGCATGGCTGCTCCGGTTAAGAACAGACCAAAGATGCCAAGGTCAATCGGCACCAGAAACACGCTGATTAAAAGGACAATTCCTGTAATCGGCAAAACGGCAGAAACAGATTCAATTAATTTTTCTTTTAATTTCTGATTCACTCCTTCACCATCCTTCCTGCCCGTACAGCTTTCTTTCCCCTTTGCAAAAGCGGTTTGGACAATAAAATAAAAAGTCCGCAGAGATGGCTCAATATTTTCATTGGGTTTCTCTTCGGACTGGTTTTATTTTATCATACTTTTCGGTTTCTTCCAAGCGCCCGTTAGGAGAAACTGTGCTATAATCAAGCAGTATTTACGAATTGCAAACCGCAACGGGAGGCTTTTTATGTATTATCAGGAATTTACATTTACCAGCTTTGACGGCACACCGTTATATGGCCGAGAATCCGGATCCGGCCCTCTGCTTCTGCTGATTCACGGTGCCTGCACAGACTCTGATTTTTACAAAGACACGGCTGAAATTCTGTCCCAGTGGTTCCACGTCATCTGTTATAACCGCCGTGGACACGTGCGCAGTGGGACCCTTGACACGGGCGATGCAATCTCCACCCATGCCAAAGACGCCTCCGCTCTCCTGGCCCACTTCAGCAGCCAACCTGCTTACGTGGTCGGGCACAGCTACGGCGGTGTGGTTGCCATGGAACTGGCAAGCCAGCACCCGGAGCAAATTAAAAAGCTGCTTTTGAATGAACCGGCATGGGATTTCTCTGAATCCAGGGATCCTGACCTGTATCAAGCTTTTGAAAAAGCCATGCCACTTGCGAAAGAAGGCAAGCTACTGGCTGCTTTGCAGCTGGTCATCCCCTTCTTTAGCAAGCCGGACCCCCGGGCCAGAGCGGCAACGGAAGAGGAATTACAAAACATTGTTCCGGACGCGGAAACCTTCTTCCGCTATGACCTGCCGTCCTTGCTGCGTTACCGGCCAGACCTGGGCGCCTTAAAGCAGGCGCCCGTTGTCCTGTCTGTCAACGAGCTTGGCAAGGATGGTTTCCTTTACCGGGAAGGTCTGGACTTAGCGGAGCAGATTTCCGCGCCGCTCCTGTATTTTCCAGGGTACCACAACTGTGGTTTTGACCTTCCGGCTTCCTTTGCCTATCTGGCCGCGGGGGCCTTGTTACACGATTAATTCTTTTAAAAGGCCCTGGCAGCCCGCAAGGACGTCCTGCCAGGTGGCTTCAAAGTCTCCGGAGTACCAGGGGTCTGCCACGCTGCCGGGCCGACTGGTGTGGTCCAGTAGCAAAGAAATTTTGCCGTCCCTGTCTCCTCCGCAAATGCGGTTCATGTTGCGGAAGTTGGCACTGTCCATGCCAATTAAATAATCATAGGCATCATAATCCTGGCGAGTCAGTTGCCGCGCCGCATGACCGTCACACGAAATTCCATGCTCTGCTAATTTGCGCCGGGCTGGCGGATACACCGGATTGCCGATTTCTTCTGTGCTGGTAGCTGCAGAGGCAATCCGGAACTGGTCCGCCAGCCCGGCTTTCTTTACCAGATCTTTCATAACGAATTCTGCCATAGGACTGCGGCAAATATTGCCGTGGCAGACGAATAATATTTTAGTCATTGCTGTTATCCTTCTCCTGTCCTGTCTTTCGCTGTGACAGGAACGAAACAAATTGCAATTTCTGATCCAGCTGGTTTCCCATCAGCCCAACCACTTTTCCCATTGTGAATGCTGCCAGGATAGTGCCAATGCCCAGTCCATCCAAATGCTTCAGAAAGACAAGCGTCATAACTGCGGTAACAACCAGACACGTAACATCAAATATAATTTTAACCTTGGAATAACCTGCGCCAATAATTTCTGACAGCTCCCGTGGGAACAGGTCCGTAGGAATAATCGGCAGCTTACAGCGATTGGAAAGCGCAATGCCAAAGCAAATCAGCAAATAACTGATAACAAAATACAGGATGCGCCAGCCTATGCCAGTCGGCAGAACGGTAATCCACATTTCGTGAGCATCCAGCAGTTCTCCGAAAACAAAGCCCACTATAAAGCTGCCCAGATACTGAACCACAAAACGTCGGCGCAGAATCATCAAGCTGATAACCAACAAGCCCTGGAACAAATAGGTCCAGGTGCCCAAAGACAGAACCGGCAACACTTCAGAGAACGCAAACGGCACACTGGAAATGGCAGAAATACCGGAGCCGGAATACAGCATCAGCACCACGCCAAAGCTATTAATAACAACGGCCAGTAAAAGTGCAAGCTCACCCCTGCACACGAATTTTTCTTTCTCTTCTGTTCTTTCTTCTAGTTTTGATTCCAACGTAAGGCGCCTCCCAAGAAAAAATCCACCGTAATTAAATTACGGTGGATGTATGGCGGAGAGCAAGGGATTCGAACCCTCGAAACCGCTGTAACGGTTTACACGATTTCCAATCGTGCTCCTTCGACCAGCTCGGACAACTCTCCATACGGTCAAATGAATGCGCTTCTAAGCGCGAGATTTATTATAAGGGAAAGCCCCCGGAAAAGCAAGAGAAAAATTGCTTTTCCGGGTCTTTTTTATACCGCCTTTTTCTGCGAGTCAGCTTTTTCTTATTTGGAAAGCTCCATCGCCAGGGCAACAATTTCTTCTTTATTTTCTTCTGTCAGTGCCGAACGAATGGTAATGTTGTGCTCCGCATAGGTCAGGTTTTTACTGTTTTCCAGAGCGGCCTTCATAACCTTAGTTGCGGTTGGCGCCCAGGTGCCGTTTTCAAGAAACGCTACGGTCTTGTTCTGGAAATTGCGTTCCGTTAACTTGTACAGGAATGTGTGCATGAACGGGAAAATACCGCCGTTATAAGTGGTGGTTGCAAAGACAATTTTGCTGTAACGGAACGCATCTTCAACGCATTCTGCCATGTCTTCCCGGGCCAGATCATTTACAGCAACCTTCGGGCAACCAGCTTTTTTCAGTTCCTCTGCCAGCAATTCCACAGCCTGCTTGGTATTGCCATAAACGGACGTATAGCAAATGCAAACACCTTCTGTTTCCACGCCATAAGAGGACCACGTATTGTAAAGTCCAAGGTAATATTCCAGGTTTTCCGACAGCACCGGCCCGTGAAGCGAGCAGATGGTCTGAATAGCAAGACCGTCCAGCTTCTTTAAAAGCGCCTGTACCTGGGCGCCAAATTTGCCGACAATGCCAAAGTAGTAGCGTCTGGCTTCGCAGGCCCAGTCTTCTTCCACATCCAGTGCGCCAAATTTACCGAATGCGTCTGCAGAGAACAGAACCTTATCCTTACTGTCATAGGTCATGATAACTTCCGGCCAATGTACCATAGGAGCCGTATAAAAAGTAAGTTCATGAGAACCAAGCTGCAAGGTATCTTTGTCCCCTACCACCAGTCTTCGATCTTCAAATTCCGTGCCAAAGAAATTCTTCATCATGGCAAACGCCTGTCTGGAAGCAACTACGGTTGCATTCGGGTAGCGGTCCAAGAAGTTAGCAATATTAGCAGAGTGATCCGGCTCCATGTGCTGTACTACCAAATAGTCCGGCGTACGGCCATCCAACACCTTATCCAGGTTGCTAAACCACTCCTCTTTAAAGTCTTTCTCTACCGAGTCCATTACGGCAACCTTTTCATCCAAAATAACGTAGGAATTATAGGCCATTCCATTCGGCACATCATATAACCCTTCAAACAGGTCAATCTTCTTATCATTTACGCCAACATAGGCAATATCCTTTGTAATATGCATGGGAAGTCCTCCTTCAAGAAACTTTCGTAAGTTGGATTTGCAAACTGCATCCAGTATAGCATATTTATAGGAATAATTCCTACTTATTTTTTATGATTGGAATAGTGGATTTGATAAGCCAACGGCTTCTTATAATAATATCATTTTTAATAATACCACTTTGCGGTCCGGTATCTTTTGATAGCCAATCCCAAACTGTTTGACAGAATTGTTCCCTCCTTTTTTATCTATCTCCTAGTGGTTTTCCTTCCTTGGATCTCTTCCTTGGATATCTTCCTGTGGCAGTCTTTCAGTAATACTTTTCTCGTGGTTATCTCACCCTGTGGCTACTTTTCAACTGGCGTTTTTCTTTGCTGCCCTTGGTTTTCTTGGCGGCCTTGGGTTTTCTTTGATATTCTGGGGTTTCTTGCTACCCTGGGGGTTCTTGCTACCCTGGGCTTTCTTGCTACCCTGGGCTTTCTTGCTACCCTGGGTTTCTTTGCTACCCTGGGGGTTCTTGCTACCCTGGGGGCTTGTCGCCTTGGCTTCTTTTGTCGCCTTGGCTTCTTTTGTCGGCTTGGCTTCTTTTGTCGTCCTCAGCTGCTTTTCTCACCCTCAGCTTTCTTCTCGTTGGATTCTTCTCTTAGCTGTCTTATTTCAGTTCTTTTCCAACAGTCATCTTTCTTATTGGTTCTTTCCAGTCATATCTTTTGGATCCACGCTCATACTAACTTACAAAGCAAAGGTTCCCCCGAATCTTCGAGGGAACCTTTGCAGGGAATTTCTTACAGTTACCATGGCCAATCAAAGAATAGGTTGAACAAAAACCATGCCGGTAACTTTACGCCAAAAAACCACCCAAGTTTTGCAAATAAACCTAACATCTTAGCTACTCCTTTCCAAAATTATTTCTACATCTTTTTTCTTCTAACAATGCGCTTTCAAAGCATTTTTCATTCAAACCGATTTACTGAATCTGCCTTTCGGTTATACTTCCTGATCCGCTCTTTTACATTCAAAACATACCTTCTACATCCAAAGCGGATCTTCTTCATCCAAAACGAACCTTCTTCAACCAAAGTGGACCTTCTTCATCCAAAGCGGATCTTCTTCATCCAAAGCGGATCTTCTACATCCAAAGCGGACTTTCTGCATCCAAAGCGGATCTTCTTCATCCAAAGCGGACTTTCTGCATCCAAAGCGGATCTTCTTCATCCGGGACAGATCTTCTAAAATACCCTTTCAAATTAAGGAAAGCCATAATTAGTTCATTACAATAAGTCAATCGCAACAAGTCTAATACAATCGGTTCAACTGCAACTAGCTAGTGCAATAGTAAATAGTGCAATAGCAATAGTAAATTAAGCACTTCAGTCCAAGGTCAAAACTTTTTCACAGATAAACATTTTTGAAGCATTTCACAAATCCAGCAAATGTAGGCGTTCTTATACTGTAAGCCTATCATAAAAAGTTGAATTTTTTCTTAAATAGAAATTAAATCCGCTCGCCTTTTCTAATTGTTTTCAGATTTCATGCATTAAAATTTCATGTGCCATTCCACCACGCACCATTTGTGATGACTAAACCATCAGATTCCCGTGTTTAGTCATCCTTTTCTTTGCCATATTCCAACTTCCGGATTCTGTTTGTGATGTCTAAATCATCAGATTCACATGCCTAGTCACCCTTTTCTTTGGCACGTTCCAGACTTCGTGTTTCTGTTTGTGATGTCTGAACCATCAAATTTCAGTGTTTAGTCATCCTTTTTCTGTTATTGCCCATCCAGTAGCGCACTTTATCATGTGGTAAGCCCAAAATCTGCCCAACCACCATCCTTTCCCTTCAGCCACAGCCCCGTCCAACAGCGCACTTTGTCATGGTGGAAGCCCCCAAAAACAGCCAACCACCACCCTTTTCCTTCAGCCACAGCCCGTCCAAGGACGCACTTTGTCATGGTGGTAAGCCCAAAATCTACCCAACCACCATCCTTTTCCTTCAGTCACTGCCCATCCAACAGCGCACTTTGTCATGGTGGAAGCCCCAAAAAGCAACCAACCACCACCCTTTTCCTTCAGTCACTGCCCATCCAACAGCGCACTTTGTCATGGTGGAAGCCCCAAAAAGCAACCAACCACCACCCTTTTCCTTCAGTCACTGCCCATCCAACAGCGCACTTTGTCATGGTGGAAGCCCCAAAAAGCAACCAACCACCATCCTTTTTCTTCAGTCACAGCCCGTCCAACAGCACACTTTGTCATGGTGGAAGCCCCAAAAAACAGCCAACCACCACCCTTTTAAAAACTGGGCCCGGCAATAACACAGTAATAAGGACTTGCCCCAGTTAATCATACGCTAAAAACAATCATGACCGCTCACTTAGCTAGCAGTCATGATTGTGTATAAGCGCTTAATAAAGAAAAGCGCCGAGCAAACGCTCGACGCCAAACTTTTTAATTATGTAACGTTGTAACCAGTCACACACTGTAACCAGATGCCCCAACCAAGCAAGCCATTTACATTACAGCAATTACTTACGTATTCAGAGCTTACGTATTCAAGGCCTACGCATTCAGACCCCACGTATACAAAGCTTACGTGTTCAGGACCCACGTATTCAGAGCCCGCATGTTCAAAGCTACGTATTCAAGGCCCGCATGTTCAAAGCTACGTATTCAAGGCCCACGTGTTCAAAGCTTACGTATTCAAAGCCCATATGTTCAAGGCCCACTTATTCAGAACTTACTTATTCAAAGCCTGATCAACAGCTACAGCTACAGCAACAGTAGCACCAACCATTGGGTTGTTGCCCATGCCAAGGAAGCCCATCATTTCAACGTGTGCCGGTACAGAGGAAGAACCTGCAAACTGAGCATCAGAGTGCATACGTCCCATGGTATCGGTCATGCCGTAAGAAGCAGGGCCTGCAGCCATGTTGTCCGGGTGCAGGGTACGGCCGGTACCACCGCCGGAAGCAACGGAGAAATACTTCTTGCCCTGTTCCAGGCATTCCTTCTTGTAGGTGCCTGCAACCGGATGCTGGAAGCGAGTCGGGTTAGTAGAGTTACCGGTAATGGAAACGTCTACTCCTTCGTGGTGCATGATGGCTACGCCTTCACGAACGTCATCTGCGCCAAAGCAACGAACCTGAGCGCGTTCACCGTCAGAGTAAGCAATTTCACGAACAATCTTCAGTTCACCGGTGTAATAGTCAAACTGGGTCTGAACATAGGTGAAGCCGTTGATTCTGGAAATGATCTGAGCAGCGTCTTTACCAAGACCGTTCAGGATAACGCGAAGCGGTTCATTCCGGGACTTGTTAGCGTTCTTAGCAATACCGATTGCGCCTTCTGCAGCAGCAAAAGATTCGTGGCCTGCCAAGAAAGCAAAGCACTTGGTTTCGTCACGCAGAAGCATGGCGCCCAGGTTACCGTGGCCAAGACCAACTTTACGGTCATCAGCAACAGAACCAGGGATGCAGAAGGACTGCAAACCAATACCAATGTTTTCAGCAGCTTCCGCAGCGCTCTTGGAGCCCTTCTTCAGTGCAATGGCTGCACCTACGCAGTAAGCCCAAGCGGCGTTTTCAAAGCAAATCGGCTGTACGCCTTTTACAATTTCATACGGATCAAAACCTGCAGCCTTGCAGATTTCGCGGGATTCTTCAACAGATCCAATACCATATTCCTTGAGGACAGGCATGATCTGGTCAATTCTTCTTTCATAACTTTCAAAAAGTGCCATGATGTCTTATCCTCCTTGCTTATTCTACACGCGGGTCAATATATTTTGCCGCGTTTTCAAACTGGCCATAGTGGCCCTTTGCCTTTTCCAGAGCTTCATTAGCATCCATGCCGCCCTTAATGAAGTCCATCATCTTACCAAGGTTAATGAATTCGTAACCAATGATTTCGTCATCCTTGTTCAATGCCTGGCGAGTTACGTATCCTTCGGTCAGTTCCAGATAACGCGGACCCTTAGCCTTTGTGGCAAACATGGTACCGGTCATGGAGCGAAGGCCCTTACCAAGGTCTTCCAGGCCAGCGCCGATTGGCAGTCCGCCTTCGGAGAAAGCAGTCTGGGAACGGCCATATACAATCTGCAGGAAGAGTTCCCGCATGGCAGTGTTAATTGCGTCACATACAAGGTCGGTGTTCAATGCTTCCAGGATGGTCTTGCCGATAAGAATTTCAGCAGCCATAGCGGCAGAATGGGTCATGCCGGAGCAGCCAACGGTTTCTACCAGAGCTTCTTCAATGATACCGTCTTTGATGTTCAAAGTCAGTTTGCAGCAACCCTGCTGCGGAGCACACCAGCCAACGCCGTGTGTCAAACCGGAAATATCTTTAATTTCCTTTGCCTGTACCCACTTTCCTTCTTCCGGAATAGGGGCTGGTCCATGATAGGCACCCTTTGCTACAGGACACATGTTTTGCACTTCTGTTGAGTAAATCATGTTATCACTCCATTTTATTAATCAAAAAGCCCAGCGAGGCAGTTTTCACGTGTGCAAAAAGCACCCCGCCTGTACCGCAAATAATTATAATTTGCCACCCCCTCTCCGTCAAGAAGGAAAGCGCCGATATTGACAAGCTTTTGTCAGAGTTCTTTAGGCAAAAAAGAAAAGGCTATCTGCAAAAGCAGACAGCCACTTCCAAAAGGGAAATTCATCTTCCTTAGTACTTCTTAAAAACTTCCAATAAACTGATCTGCCGTACAGGCATGGCAGGCCATTAGAATCTGGGTAATTTCTTCCGGCGTTTCCTGAAAATTCCGATCTGCCCAGTGGCAGATAATTTTAGTTACACCAGCCAGGTAGAAGGTGTATATGTAATCTGCCTTTCGGCTAAACGCAGCCACCTGCTGCTGAGACAGTGGAGAAACATAGCGGTCAAAGAAGGCTTTGACCTGGCGGAACCAGATGGAATCCGACTGATGCCGGTACGCCAGCAAAATGTCCTGGTGATCATACAAAAAGGTAACAAAGCCAAGCAGGACATCGTGGTTAAACCAATTTCCGTCAAACATGGGTTTATTGCCCAATGCATGGGTAATTGGTTCAAAAATGTTTTTCTGTTCTGTATCGGCCAGAAGGCTGTCCAAATCATCATAGTGTGCATAAAACGTAGAGCGGTTTACACCGGCCTTCGTGCACAATTGGGAAATACTGATTCGGTCAAAGGGATAGTCCTTCATTAGGGATAAAAGAGCTGCCCGCATCTTCTTGGCGCAATTTTCATATTTGGTTTCAAAACGATCCATTACAAATACCTCTGGGGGAAACAAATAGATATGTGTATCAGTGTTCAATTATAGAAAAATCTGTTTTTTCAAATGTTACAAAAGCGTGAACATCTGGAAAAATTAGAGCAAATGAAGGCTACCAATCAGACCTTTTCCGCCACCACAACTAAAAACTGGCTACCGGTAATGTAAAGGATCACCTGATTCTTTTCTTCATCCAGCGCAATGGACAAATCCAGATTGCTGACGCTGTCATGCAGGAACTGCCCGGTGTAGGTTGCGGACACTCCCTCCTGCGTTTCATCGGATTTTTCATAGGTACCGACGTAATGGCCAAGACCATCAATATTCAGTTCAAAATAACCGTTGTCTTTGAATTCAATAGTCTGTGCTTCATCATAGGTTTTCACTTCATCGCCAGAGATAACGGAAACAACGGTGTAACTGCCAATGATGGGATCCGTCTTCCGGGTGGCTTTCCAGGTTACCAGACAAATAACCAGAACAAGCACAATTGCAACGGCAGAAAGTAAAATGATTTTTGCTTTCTTGGACAGGGGCTTTCGTGCTTTGGGCTCTTTTCCCTTCTGTGGTTTTACGTTTTCTGTATTAGACATACAGGCCTCCTTTAATCTTTTTTTCGTAAGGAAAGATACAGATAATAAAATACACACAGCACAAGTGGAGCAATAAAGAGTAGCAACACCATACAGGGGTAACACTGTCTTGCATCCTGCTGCATTAATGCGCAATAAATGTTGTAGGTGAAAATGGCGGACAATGCCATTTTGGAAATGCCAATCATAACGGAATCAAACAGAATGACCTTATTTCGCAGCGGTTCGTCCATGTTGGAGAAAAAGTACCAGATATCCGGACGCCCCTGGATAAAGCTCATCAGGCCAGCCAGATTTGCCTCCATGCAGAGGAAGATAATGGTCATGGCTTTAGAGCCGTACCAGGACAGGTCTCCGGTAAAATCAAGGCAGGTAAAGATCATGTCTGGCGAGTCAGCATAATACTGTATCAGCAGTACCACACCAACAATAAAGCTGACACTACTGATAACCAGGGTAACACGATTGTACCACTTGGTAAAAGCAGTCATGACGTCCCCTCCCTTTTCAGCTTTCTTCGGATTCTTCAAAGGAAAGCAGTTTTTGCTGCAACTCCTGTTGCAATTCCTTCACCGTTTTGTGAAGCTGTGGATCTACCAGATCCGGTGCAATTTCAGTAATGGGATTTAATACAAAGCTGCGGTTGCAGCGGTCCACATGCGGAATGGTCAGGGTTTCCGTTTGAAGCACTAGGTCTTCATAGTAAATAATATCCAGGTCCAATACGCGCGGGCCCCAGCGGCGGGTTGGTGTCCGCCCGACTTCCTTTTCTATTTGTTTTAACGCCGGGAGCAGGGCTTGCGGCGTTAATTTTGTTTTTAACAGTAGGGCTCCGTTTAAGAAATCCGGCTGATCCGTAACGCCATAGGGCTTGGTTTCTATTAGGGCGGACACCTTGCCGACGCTGCCCAGCGCGGACAGGGCCCGGATGCCGGCTTCCACGGAAGTCCTGCGGTCTCCCAAATTAGAGCCGAACGCCAGGACCACGTCTTTGTCCCGGGCCATCCAGTCATCTACGGCCTTTTTGTTGGGTGCCACGTCATGGACCCGGGCCATTTCAACGCCGTGTCTGGCGGCTTCCAGGCTCCAAGCTACGGTCTGTTCCAGCGTATGGTCCAGGCAGGACTTCCGTGAAACAGCCAGCAACATGGGCCGGTGCAACGGGGCAAACGCGTCCAGATTACGGAGCAGCGTTAAATTGTGTTCTTTGGTTTTGCCGAAGCCGATGCCAAGGTCAATGATAATGTCATGAATTCCGTTGGCTTCCGCAAAACGAATACGTTCGTCTAGGAAGTCATAAACTTCTTTTACTACATCCTGATAAGTTGGGTTATCCTGCATATGATCCGGTCTTCCGTTGACATGCATTAGAATAACCGTTTTTTGGTATTTTTTGATTACGTTTACCATGTCTGGGTCAAAGGTCATGGCGGAAATATCATTGATGATATCCACACCGGCCAGGATGGCCTGTTCTGCCGTGTAGGCATGGTACGTATCTACGGACAATTTAATGTCCGGATAGGTCTGCCGCAGTGCTTTAATGACAGAAATGACGCGTTGACACTCTTCTTCCGGTGTTACTGGTGCAGCACCCGGACGGCTGGATTCTCCGCCGATATCCAACAGAGTGGCGCCTTCTTCTACATGCCGCTTGGCAAGCTCCAGTGCCTGTTCTATACCGGAAACCCTGGAGGCAGGGTGAAATGAATCCGGTGTGGCATTAATGATTCCCATAAATTCCATAGCAATAGACTTCCTTTACAATTAGATTTTATGGTAATCCGGTGATTTCTGTTTACAGCCTACCGACCTTCAGTTTCAGTCTCCGGTTTACTATTCTTTTTTATTTTGATTTACTTATTTTTAATTGGATTTCTGGCTTTTGGCCGCTTTGGGCCGTTTTTAGCCGCTTTCGGCCGCTTCTGGCTGTTTTTGCTTTGGGCCGTTTTTAGTTGCCAAGTTCTTAGTTGCTGGTTACTTTGGCATAAGCACTGTGGTTATGAATGGATTCTAAAGATTCCACTTCCACGATATAACTGTTAATGCCTTCCATTTTGTCCAGCTGCTGTTTGACGTCACGGCAAACATCCTCTACAAACTTGGGATGGTCATACGCATATTCTGTAACGTATTTTTCATCCGGACGCTTTAAAAGCGTGTAAAGCGGGCTGCTGGCGGCCGCTTCGGAAATGGCTACGTAACGCTCCAGCGGAATAAATTTCTGCGTGTCTGTGGTAATGGTAACCAGAGCTCTTTGGTTGTGGGCCGAGTAATCAGAAATTTCTTTAGAGCACGGGCACAGTGTAGTAACCGGTGTTTGTACCGTTACCACGAAGTGGAAATCATCCTGTTCCAGGGATGCATTTACGGTAACCAAGATATTTAAATAGGCTTCCTTGCCGGAAACCGGTGCTTTCTTTTTGACAAAGTAATCAAAGCTGATTTCCAGATAAGCGGTTTCCGCTTCCAGAGTGGTCTGCATGGAGCGCAACAGCTCTTTCATGTCTTTCAGGTTCAGTTTGTCATACGCCTGGATGATTTCCACAAAGCGTGACATATGGGTTCCGCGCTTGTCCGCCGGCAGCCCAACCCGGGCACTGATGGTAGTGTGCGTGGTAAACCACTGCCCATTGCTGTCTTTAATGTCTAAAGGATACCGCAGATTTTTAATGCCCACTTCATTCAGTGGGATATTGCGGGAGTCCTTTTGGTTCTGTACGTCTTTCATGCCTGTTCTCCTCTGTATACAATGCCGGAGTCCGCAGTTTCCCAGACTTCAATTTCGTAAAGATGAACGTTGTCCCGGCGAGTCAGTGGCTCCAATTGGTTCCAGATATAAACGGCAATGTTTTCTGCTGTTGGCTGTGGGATAAAGTCATTCAGGTAATGATGGTCAAACTGTTCCAGCACAGTATCTTTTACCAGGTGCTTCAGCTCTACAAAATCAAAGAGCATGTCTTCCTGATCCGGAGTACCTTCCAGCTTAACTACCAGCTTGTACGTATGTCCGTGTAACCGTTCACACTTACCGTGGTAATTAACCAGATTGTGTGCTGCGTCAAAGGTAAACTGTTTGATTAAAATCATGGGAAAATCCTTTCTGAAAAGGGCTTAAAGAATCTGTGTGCCGCCGACGTTGCGGATCTGAAGAACGCGGCAAGAGCCGTCTCCGAAAACACGGTCTAATGCGGTCTTATATGCTTCTACCTTATCCTGTGGAACAAAGGCCTGAATAGTGCCTGCAAAGCCACCGCCATGAACACGGCTGGCACCGGTGCCGGCCAGGACGTTGTCACTGATGGCAAGGCCAATGCTCAGGCCCTGTTCATTCAGTTTATGAGCAGAATAAACATTTTGCAAATACTTATAAGAGGAGTCTCCGGAAGCTTTAATCAGCTGTAAGAAGCGGTCAAAGTTACCGCTTTCCAAGGCCTCTACTTCCCCGTCTACTCGCTTATTTTCATTGTACCAGTGCAGGGCACGGAGCACGGGCCGATCCCCAAGGGCTTCCCGAAGAGCGGTAAATTTCTGATAAAAATCCTGTTCCGGTACTTCTTCCAAAACCTCTTTTTGGAAGAAGGCCGCCACCTGTTTCATTTCCTGCGGGACGGCGGCATAATCCGGCGTCAGATCGGCGTGGGAGCCTTTGGTGTCCGTAATGCAAAGCGCATATCCGAATTTCCCAAAATCCACTGTCAGCGGATGAATTTTCGGGCTGTCTTTTTCTGCAAAATCAATATTAATTAAGCCGCCAACGGAGCAGGCCATCTGGTCCAACAGGCCGCTTGGTTTTCCAAAGAACACGTTTTCCGCATACTGGGAAAACTTGGCCTGGTCTACTGCACTGACGCTTCCGTTATTGTAAAGATGATTTAAAATGGTGGCCACCAGAATTTCAAAGGAAGCACTGGAAGACATACCGGAGCCAGGCTTTACGTCATTGGTGGTATAGGCTTCAAAGCCACCGATTTCATAGCCGTGGGCTTTGAATGCGGCTGCCACGCCCCGAATCAGAGCCGGAGAATGATCCGTTTCTTCTGCTACCGGTTCCAAATTGCTTAAGTCAATAATGTCTTCCCGATACCCCTTGGATTTCAGACGAATGACGCCGTCCTCTGTTTTTCGGGCAACTGCAATAATATCCAAATTTAAAGAAGCTGCCAGAACCTTTCCCCGCTGATGGTCTGTATGATTTCCGCCAACCTCACTCCGTCCGGGAGCAGAGAACAGATGAAGGTCTCCGTCCTGAAAATAGCTTAGAAAACAGTCAATGGCATCTTCGTATCGCTTTAACTGTGCCGGAAGCAGTGCCGGTTCCACATAAAGTGCGGTCAGCTGATCCTGCACTTCTTTGGTTTGCAAGGCTTCCTTCAGTTCCTTGGCTGTCATAAGTTGCCCTCCTTCGGCATCCGAACTTCCATTGCAAAAATGCAAAAATTATCCCGTTTAGTATAGCATAAAAAAGGGCTTGTTGCCTTGCAACAAGCCCTTTTTCTGAAATATTTTTTCTTATTCAGCCAGTGGCAACCGAATCATTACCTTGAATAAATCTCCGTCAATAGAGATGGTAAACGTGCCGCCCTGCGCCGTGGTCAGACTTTCTGCAATGGACAGGCCCAGACCGGAGCCCTCCGTTGTCCTGGAACGGTCTCCACGGAAGAACCGCTCCGTCAGTTCAGACGGATCATAATTCATTTCTTCCCGGGACACGTTCTTTAACGCCACCATTGCCATCTGGTTTTCCTTTTTCAGATCAATATACACCCGGGTATTTTCCAGAGCATATTTTTGGATATTAGAAAACAGGTTTTCCAAAACGCGATATACCTTCTGCCCATCCGCCGTTACAAACACCGGTTCTTCCGGCAAATTCAGTTTCAGTAGCAAGCCCTTATCCTGCAAAGCCAGTTCATACTCCCCATAAACCTGTTCCAGTAACTCGCTTAGGTTAATCTTTCCTAAGTGAATTTCTACATTCCCACTGGACACTTTGCTGGCCTCAATCAGGTCTTCAATCAGCTTCTTTAAAGCGGCGGATTTTTCTTCCAAAACAGCAAGATACTGCTGTGCCTGCGGCTCCTGAATATCACATTTCTTCAGCAAATCCGTGTACGCAATAATGCTGGTCAGCGGCGTTTTCAAATCATGGGATACGCCGGTAATCAGCTCGGTTTTCTGCCGTTCATTCTTTACCGCATCATCTATTGCAAGCTTCATGCCGTCCGTCAGGTTATTGACCTTTTGTCCAATCGGCCGGATATACTTGGTCATCTTCTCCGGTTCCAATTGGAAGTCATACTGTCCCTTTTCCGCATCTGCCAATGCATTGTTAATTTTTTGCAAGTCGTGGCAGAAGCGAATGAAATACAGTACAAAGCCAATGGACAGCAAGAGCATTGCTACAAAGCAAAACAGGTTATGGCAGACACCCAAAAGAATCATCAGAAAAGCATACCCAACTAAAAGCAGGAGCATGCGCCGTTTCAGCTTTTTATCCTGAATTGGGAAACGTTCGTTCCAAAAGACACGAATTTTTCCGTTCTTACTAAAAATCTGATAAGACAGGCTGCTCTTCAAAAACAATCCGGCTCGAATCTGCCGAACCAGGCTAGTGCCCCATTCTATCAGGCACAGATTCATACCAACCGCCAGGATCCCACACAACGCCGTCCACAGAACGCGATTACTGCTTGTGTAATTGTCATAGTTGGATACCAGCGTACCGGCCGAAACCATACCTGCAAACCCCAGACCAAACAAAATCAGTGCAATCAGCACAGCATGAATAGAAATTGGGAACCGGTCTATTCCGGCAGGTACAACCGCTCCGGTTTCATCCACTTTCCCTGCGAACACCAGCAGGAGCACCATGCTGGCCAGCCAAAGGATTCCCAGAATGCCAAACGCAATCAGGACACCAAGAAACGCCTGCTTTGCCTTCAAATATTCCGCCGCCAGAACCGAGTAAACATCCTGACTCTGTGTGTTGGGAGAATCAAAATTCAGTGGAACCTGAAAATAACTATTGTAAGCGGAGGGATCTAACTCGCCCGCAAAATCAGAATAAAGAAGTGACGCATACGGACTGTCCGTGTACATAGCGTAGGTAGTGCTGTTGTCATACAATGCCCGGTTTTGATAGTATTCGTACGTCTGCGCCAAAATAGAGGACAGCTCCTGACTGAGGGTCAGACTGGAATCTTTTGTCAGCATGGCAAAGCCGCCCATCCCTTGCGATTCAGCTTCCTCCACCCCGCTTACGTCCATATTGGTATAAACGGTTCCCGTGGTTCTGTCCGCAATGCAGAAGCGGAAACTACTGCTGCCATACAACTCGTTTTTCATGCTGCGGAAGTTAGAATAATATCCGTCTTTAAAGCTCTTCAAAGATTCCTGATAGCTCTGTTCCGCCTCTTCCTCCAGCGCTTGTTCATCTACCGTAATGATGTTCAGGGAAACCCCTTTGTAATAATCCACGCCATTGATGGTAATTAAGCCATTGTTATCTTTATCTGCCGCTTCCTGTTCCGCGAAGGTAACGTGAATCAGGCTGTCTGCGCCAATATTGAAGCCATCGGTGTTGTCAAAGACATAATAGCTTTCGTCCTGCGTAGTATTATCTGCAACGTTAACATCAATAATTTCTTTTTTTGCATTTAGAATGGATTCTTCCAGGGTGCTCTGCTTTTCCTGGGCCATCTGCTGTACTCGCTTCTGATAATAGGCTGACTCTTCAATTTTGGTTTCGTCCAGGGTTTGATACTTGGTAACCAGATAGGTTGCCCAGTCAATATCGGTTTTAATCTGCTCTGCATATTTTGTGTTGCCGTTGCCAAGAAGGGTGTTTTCCGAGGATCGGGAAAAGCTGTATCCCATAGAATTATAAATTTCCAGCGACGCCAGCAAGCAGACGCTGGTGAAGCAAAGCACACAGGACAGCAGAACACAAATAATTTTATAAGAAACTTTGTTATGCATCTTTGTCAATCTTGTAGCCAATTCCCCACACCACCTTTATATATTTTGGGTCTTTCGGATTAATTTCAATTTTTTCCCGAATGCGGCGGATATGTACAGTAACCGTCTTTTCCGAAGCAAACGCCTCTTCGTTCCAAACAGCTTCATAAATCTGCTGAGTGGAAAGGATACAGCCCATGTTCATCATCAGATATTCCATGATTTTATATTCGGTTGCGGTCAGCTTAACAGGCTCGCCGTCCAGGGTCAGCGTTTTTGCATTGATATCCAGGGCAAGACCGCCGGTCTTCAGCAGATTCTTCTGTTCCGGAGCACTGCCAAGACTGGTATATCTGCGAATCTGGGACTTAACTCTGGCCACCAGCTCCAATGGATTGAAGGGCTTAGTGACATAGTCATCTGCGCCAAAGCTGAGACCGGCAATCTTATCCGTATCCTCCGATTTGGCAGAGAGCATAATAACCGGAATATTGCGGTCTTCCCGCAGTTTGCGAATGGCGGTCAGCCCGTCCATTTCCGGCATCATAATATCCAGAATCATACAATGCGGTTCTTCCTTTTCCGCCAGTTCCAGAGCTTCCCGGCCGTTGGTGGCCTTCAGCACCTGGTATCCTTCCAGCTTCAGATAAATCTCTATGGATTCCAGGATGGCAATGTCATCATCACATACCAGTACTTTTTCCATTCCAGTGGTCCCCTTTCCAGTGGTTGTCCTTTTTGGAGGTTGTCCCTGCCAGCGGTTGTTCCTTCCGGTAACTGTCCCTTCCGGCGGTCGCCCTTCCGGTAGCTGTCCTTTCCGGTAGCTGTCCCTTCCGGCAGCGGTCCTTTCCGGTAGCTGTCCCTTCCGGCGGTCGCCTTTCCGGTAGCTGTCCTTTCCGGCGGTTGCCCTTCCGGTTGTTGTCCTACCGGTAGTTGTCCCTACCGGTAGTTGTCCCTACCGGTAGTTGTCCCTACCGGTAGTTGCCCTTCCGGTAGCTATCCCTTCCGGTAGCTGTCCCTTCCGGCAGCGGTCCCTTCCAGTGGTAATCATACAAATGGTAACACATTCCCTATGCTTATTAAAATAAGAAAGGATTACAGATCAGATGCTACAAAAGTTACAGTTTTCTTAAGGTGGTTGCGTGCACTACTCCCAATTCTTATTCCAAGTAACCTCAAGTAATGCTACACGCCAACTATGTTTTCTTTTACTACTTAGTATTCTTTAGTATAGCCCTTGCAGTGACGGCAGTATTCTTAGTATAGCCCTTGCAGAGGCGACTACGTGTAATTTGTTTTTTTCCTTGAATTTACACGTAATTTCAGCTCTACATTACGTGTAAATTTTACCTTTTTTCAAATTTACACGTAGTCGGGTACTGGTAACCTTGGTTAACACCGACACCAGCGTCTAAGACTACGTGTAATTTGGCTTTTTCCCTGAAATTACACGTAGTTTCCAATCCGCACTACGTGTAAATTTTACCTTTTTTCAAAATTACACGTAATCGGATGCTTGCAACCTTGGTTAACACCGACACCAGCATCTAAGACTACGTGTAATTTGGCTTTTTCCTTGAATTTACACGTAATTTCAGCTCTACATTACGTGTAAATTTTACCTTTTTTCAAAATTACACGTAATCGGATGCTTGCAACCTTGGTTAACACCGACACCAGCATCTAAGACTACGTGTAATTTGGCTTTTTCCTTGAATTTACACGTAATTTCAGCTCTACATTACGTGTAAATTTTACCTTTTTTCAAATTTACACGTAGTCGGGTACTGGTAACCTTGGTTAACACCGACACCAGCGTCTAAGACTACGTGTAATTTGGCTTTTTCCCTGAAATTACACGTAGTTTCCAATCCGCATTACGTGTAAATTTTACCCTTTTTCAAATTTACACGTAGTCGGATGCTGACCATCTTGGCTCAGGTCACAAGAGCAGGAGTGCTGACTGTCTTGGATTAGGTTACAAAAGCAAAGTTGCTGAATCGCCAGGGAAAAAACGCATCTGCAGCCGGTGGCGAATCTGGCCGATGTCAAATGGGGTTTGCGCTGATTCAAAGGAAAAAAGCAGTTGGTTACCAATCGCAAATCCGGCGTTTTCATACCGGGCAATTTTGGCAAAGGCACTTGCCTGGTAACTTTCCTGATCCATGAGGCCGAAGTGCTCATAGTAAACCTCGGTCCGGGTGGACAAATCCAATATGGTGAAGTCCGGATAGTGCCACGCCCCATCCAGAAACAACGGCTTTTCATATTGATAAGGCAGGTTAAGCTCTAAAAGCAGATTGGCAATCATCATTTCCGATTTAGAGCGGACCCGTTCCCCATTGCCAGTGGCATAAATGCAATTTTCCGAAAAGGGTGCCGATTGCACCGTGTCAGATGCTTCTTTTGAGCTCTCCAACCAGTGCGCTATATACGCCTCATCTGGAAGAAAATCTGGCGTACAGAGGCAGTAAGATTGCACAGATTTTGGCATTTTAGAAAAAGCAGATTTTGGATTTATTACCTTCTCCAACGCGCGTACTGCTTTTTGGAAGGATGCGGCATTTCCGGTATAAATTTTCAAAAGCTCCTGATCATAACGCTTTTGCGCAAGCTTTCGGATAAGCTGCTGTTCTGATTTAGAAAGATGCACTCGTTTGACAGACTCGGCAACCGTCCGGAGTTGAAACTGACTTACCCCATTGCTGTTGGAAGTAAGCAAACTGCCCTCGGGCGATGCAGCAATCTCCTTTTTCAAAACCGCTATCTGTTTTTCTGCTTTCTCTGATTCTGCCACTAAAAAATGGATGATTTTCTGTAAAGTTGTCTGGTTCATTTTTATCTTATCGCCCCTACTTTTTACTCTTTTTCAGGATCCTGCTTTTTAGAGGATAACATAAGAAAAAGGCCTAAACTAGGCCTTTTTCAAAGATTGGAACGAACGGTATTGAAAGTCCCCGTTTTAGGAAAATCAGGTGCGTTAAGCAGTTCTTTTCGGTTACATTAGTTGCACAATTTTCTGGAGTTACTTTTTAGAGTTCAGAGACACTGTCGGGCTGGCGGTGTTTCTTCAGGTTGTGTAGCATCCAACAGGTTAGCACAGCTACTACTCCTTCAGGTTAGCGCTGCTCTTTTTTGCGCTTGCGGCGGCGAAGAATGGCGCGAATGACAAGAATCCAGAACACAATGCTCAGGATGACAATAACGCCCCAGATAATCAGAAGCTTTGCCCAGTTCGGCAGGCGCTTTTTCTGTGGTTCCTCCTGCGGCACTTCTTCCTGGCGTTCTGTGTTCAGGTACGTTTTGCAGTAAGTGTAACAGGTGTTGTAGAACTCTGTCTGGTCACTGTCCGGAAATTGAGAAGTGTGCCCTGCAGAGGAACTTTCCAAAATTTTGTACTCTACATCCGTGGCCGCAAGCGCATCCGAAAGAACGCTGCTGTGACCGGTGCCGATTACGGTATCCTGCATACCGTAAATGGCCACGGTCGGCACGGGGTTCTTTTTGGCATAATAGGCCGGCGACACGCGGTTAATGTCGGACTCTGACATGGACAAGTCGCGGTTGGCCAGGTACAGAATTCCCTGCAGGCTCAGGCCGGAAGCAAAGGTGCTTCCAGTCCAGGTACTTGTATGAAAGTCCGTCGGGGCACACTGGGTCATAACCAAAGCAACCGGAATATTGGCAGAGTCAGCCATGGAGTAGCTGTACAGCTGGGCCAGGTGCCCGCCGGCACTGAATCCGAACAGAGCCGCATTACCGACCGTGTAGCCGGCCTCCGTCAACCGCTTACTGATATCATTTAAGCAGGTCTGAATATCATCCAGCATATCCTGTACTGTCCAGGCATAGTTGGCCTGTTTTGTCACCATATTGCTGGTGTTGTATAACCGGTAGTCAATGGTGGCTGTAACATAGCCTTTTTTGGCAAAGCGCTTACAGTTTTCATCCTGCTCTGACTTGTCTCCACTGGTCCAGGATCCACTGTGCAGGAACAGGATTACATTTACAGTTTGCCCATCTTTCAAGGTGCTTGGGCCATATAAGTCATACGTATTATGTGCCGTCCGCGAGCTGTCATAGGTCAGATTGGATTCTTTATTCACACTGACATTTGCCGCCGCGGCCGGCACGCAAAAGCAAACGCTAAGCAGCATTAGCACTACCAATAGTACACTAACCGGCCGTACGCCAATTTGCTTTCTGCTAAGTGGTCTTGCACTAAGTGATTTTGCACCATGTGGTCTTGCACCAAGTGGGTTTGCACTAAGTGGTCTTTTCATTTGCACTGGATCTCCTTTTTGTTCTTTTAACCTTTTATCCTTTTCGTCACCATTATACTCTCCTTCCTTAGTTTTACCAGAAAAGCATTTTCAAAAGCAAAAGGGCCCGTTTTGCAACGGGCCCCGCATGTAATTACGTATTCTATTCGTTTTTTAATTTCTTATGCTTCAGCCGGAGCTTCTGCAGCAGCTTCTTCAGCAACTGCTTCCGCAGCGTCATCAGCAGTCGGTACAATGTCTTCTACCTTTGCATCCTTGTTTTTCTTGGAGTGCTTCTTAAAGTTCAGGCAAGCAAATACTGCTGCAAGAACGGAAGCTACCAGGAAGGCAACAAATGCGTGGAACTGAGTGTCTCCGGAATAGGAGCCATCTGCCAGACGGAATACATAGTTGGTGTAACCGGTCATGATACCGTATACGTTGATACCAATTGCGAAGAGAGCGGCAATGATGGTGCCGATCTTGCCCTTACCGAAGATACCCTTCAGACCGGAAACCAGACCGAAGATACCACCGATGATGCAAAGAACATAAAGAACAACTCTCGGAACCAGTTCTTTTGTTGCCATGCTTTCCATGTCGTGTGCATAATCTACTGCATACCACATGATGTCATAAGCAAGGTCAAGGTCAAGAGCCTTTTTGCCATTCCGGAGAAGCTTGTAGCTACCGTCAGCGTTCTTCTGATAAATATCAAGAGTGCCATCAGTGTAACCGAAGTGGTCAGCCGGAGATTCCAGAACTACGTTGCCCTTCTTATCCTTCTGGGTCTGCAGAGCAAAGATAGCGGTGTATCCTTCGTCCTGAATCTGCTGTTCACCGTCTTCGAACATCTTCAGCTGAGCATCACCATCAGCCAGCTGCTGTTCACCGTCAGCAATCTGAACCAGACCGTCTTCATACATTTTCAGCTGAGAGCGGCCATCTGCAATCATGTCAATCAGGTACTGCGGAACATCCGTGGTGCCTTCCGGAATTTCTACGCCAGCCTTAGCAAGCAGCGGAGAAATAACCTTTACAAAGTATTCCTGTGCGGTGGAGAAGCCCGGAACGTTTACGTTCTTGTCTCTCCAAGCAACGTACTTTTCTACCAAGCCCGGAACACCCAGAGTGTCCAGAGTGTTAATCAGTGCTTTACCGTCATTATAAGCATCGGTGTTGTCAGCAATCTGCTTTTTACCGTCAGCCAGCTGTTTCAGACCGTCATTGTACTGATTTACGCCGTCAAAATAAACGTCTTCGTTTTCAGACAGCTGATTCAGACCATCATACAGAACATACAGCTGGGCAGCTGCGCCGGAGAATTCTTCCGGAAGTTCTTCTGTTTCTGTGTCTTCCTCTTTGGTCTGACCCGGGGTGCTGACGAAAGAGTCAATCATGCCGCCTACAGTGGATCCGGTCAAATTGCAATAGATTTCAATGAAATCCCGCAGTCCCTGGAAGCTGGCAACAATGGCCAAGCAGGAAACAATTGCAAGAACACCACTCAGAACTCTGTAGATGATGTTCTTAACCGACTTTTTTGATTTCATAAATAGATTCCTCCTACAAAAAGAATGCATAATTACGAGTAATTACCGACATCAAGTATACTAAATCTTGCGTTTTCATGCAATCAAAAGCGTAAGAATTTGGACTCACATTTATGAATATTTTGTTAATTTTTACTGTAGAGTCCCGTTTTCCACCTGTGTTTTCCCCGAAGAATGGCATAATTTGTACATTCAGAAAAAAATTGCGTTCTTCTCCCAAAAGCATCTGTTGCAAAAAAGGGCCGTTTCCAAGGCAGATGTATGTTTCCTGGCGAGTCAGTCCCATATTATGTAATGCAGAAGCTAACTCGCCCGAAAGGTGGCATCATACGTCTGTCCGCAACGCGACCTCATACACCGGGCAATACCGGACAATTAATATATAAAAAAGCATTGACATTCAAAAAAAGGAATGATAGCATTGCTTCAGCAAAACGAAGGAGAAAAAAGATGAACTGTTCTCTGTTCACAGCTGAATACCGTTACTTTTATAGCTATACCTTTTTTGGCATGGCTTTTTTCGGTTTGGCTAAGAACGAGTAACGCTCCTAAACTTCGCATGAGCGCCCGGTGGTCAAACCACCGGGCTTTTTTTATTGATGAAATGAGGTATTGTCCATGATTGTTGTACTGAAGAAAAATCCGGATAAGGAACAGATGAAGACCTTTGAAAAATGGCTGCTTGACAAAGGGCTGCAAATTAATAAGTCCACCGGTTCCTCCGAAACCATCTGGGGTCTGGTTGGTGACACCTCCCGTCTGGATGAAGATTTAATTGCTGCGCTGGATATTGTTTCCGATGTCCGCCGCATTCAGGAGCCGTATAAAAAAGCCAACCGGAAGTTCCATCCGGAAGATTCTGTTATTCAAGTGGGTAACACCTCTGTTGGTGGCGGAAGCCTTACTATGATTGCAGGCCCTTGCTCCGTAGAAAGCGAGGAGCAGATCATGACCGCCGCGTACGCCGTTAAGGCGGCCGGTGCAACCATGCTGCGCGGCGGTGCATTCAAGCCACGCACCTCTCCGTACGCGTTCCAGGGCCTGCATGAAGAAGGCATCCGCCTGTTAAAGCAGGCCGGCGATGCAGTAGATCTTCCGATTGTTTCCGAAATCATGGACGTTACCCAGTTGGACGCCTGTGCAGACGTAGACGTGTTGCAGATTGGTGCCCGGAATATGCAAAATTTTGAACTGTTAAAAGAATTGGGTCGTTCCGACAAGCCAATTCTTTTAAAGCGTGGCCTCTGCGCCACCTACCAGGAATTACTGATGAGCGCCGAATACATTATGGCGGAAGGCAACCAGAACGTCATTCTTTGTGAACGGGGTATCCGTACCTTTGAAACCTACACCAGAAATACACTGGACCTGTCCATTACGCCGGCCCTGCGTTCCAAGACGCACCTGCCAATTATCATTGACCCAAGCCACGCCGCCGGTCGTGTGCACATGGTTCCGGATCTGTCCTATGCGGCAGTGGCTTCCGGCGCTGATGGACTGATTATTGAAGTGCATCCAAACCCGCAGGTTGCCAAGAGCGATGCAGCACAGCAGTTAACTTGCGAAGGCTTCCAGAAAGTATGTAAGAAGTGCTTTGCCATTAAAGAAATTTTAAGTGAGATGGATTAAAATGAAAATTGGAATTGTGGGACTGGGCCTGATTGGCGGCTCCATGGCAAAAGCCATCAAGAGCAAAACCGACCATCAGGTTCTGGGGTTAGACACCAATGAAGAAACCATGCAGTTGGCACTCCTGTCCGGCAGCATAGATGAAACGCTGACCAAGGAGAACCTTTCCTCCTGCAGTCTGGTCCTGATTGCCATTGCGCCGCAGGCTCTGTTAAACTGGGTGCAGGAACACGCAAAAGACTTTGGCAAAGATACCGTTTTGGTAGATCTTTGCGGCGTCAAGCGGATCATGTCCGAACACTTACAGCCCATTGCCAAATCCAACGGCTTTAAATACATCGGCGGACATCCCATGGCCGGCAAAGAAGTTGCTGGATTTCAAAACGCAGTACCTGACTTATACACCGGTGCATCCATGATTCTTTGTCCAGAGAAAGACACGGACATTGTTATGCTGGATCGCCTGAAAGCATTCTTTTTATCCTTAGGCTTCGGTTCTGTTGTATTCTCTACACCGGAAGAGCACGACGCCATTATCAGCTATACCTCGCAGCTGGCGCATGTGGTTTCCAGTGCTTACATCAAAAGCCCGACTTCCCGCAAACGGATGGGTTTTACCGCCGGAAGTTATAAGGATATGACCCGAGTTGCCCGCCTGAATCCGGACCTGTGGACAGAGCTGTTCCTGGCGGATGCGGACAACTTGGGGAAAGAGCTTGATTTTTTAATTCAAAACCTGACTGCCTGTAAAGATGCCATTCAGTCCGGAGACGCCGCAGCGCTGCGCAGCCTGCTGGCGGAAGGCAATGAGCTGAAGCAGGCAGAGCCTTATGAAGATCATAAAGGCAATTCCTAAAGGAGGCCGTAAGCCTATGAAAGAAATACAAATTCCGGTTCACGCTACCAGAGACTACATTGTGCACATTGGAACGGATCTGTTAGAGCAAACCGGCAGTCTGCTGGCAGAGCTGCACAAGCCGTGCAAGGTGTGTATTGTATCTGACACCAACGTGGCGCCGCTTTACATGGAGCCGGTCAAGGAGTCCCTGAAAGCCGCCGGCTTTACCTGCTTTGAATTTGTATTTGAGGCCGGTGAGCAAAGCAAAAATCTGATTACCTACGGTGCCCTGCAGGAATACCTGGCGGACTATCACCTGACCCGTTCCGATATGCTGATTGCCTTGGGCGGTGGCGTTCCGGGAGACCTGACCGGCTTTGCGGCCGCCACGTACAACCGCGGAATAGAGTTGGTCCAGATTGCCACCTCCGGTCTGGCCGCCATTGACTCTTCTGTCGGGGGCAAGACCGCCGTGGATTTAAAAGCAGGAAAAAATCTGGTGGGTGCGTTCAAACAACCGCTGACTGTCATCTGCGATTTACGCACCTTCAAAACGCTATCAACTGAATTTCAGGAAGACGCCCTTGGTGAATGCATTAAATATGGTTTGCTAAAGAGTCCCTCCCTTTTAAATAAAATTGATACTGCCTTATACAATGATTATGGCTTGCATAAACTGGGCTTATCCCCGGACGAAAGAGTGCAATACATTGGTGAAATGGTAGCAGAATGCGTTTCTATTAAGGCGGATGTGGTAGAGCAGGATGAATTTGACACCGGAGAACGGATGAAGCTGAATCTTGGGCACACCGTTGGACACGCTATTGAACACTGTTCCGAATTTGCCATTTCCCATGGACATGCCGTTGCCACCGGACTTTCTATTATTACCCGTGCCGGAGAGCATATGGGAATAACAGAGCCCGGCACCTCCCAAAAGCTGGATGCCATTTTAAAGAAAAACAATCTGGCCACCACTACCTCCTTTTCTGCCCAGGAGCTGGCAGCCGCCTGTCTGGTAGATAAGAAGCGCAGTGGAACTACCATTCGTCTGATTATTCCGCGTAGCATTGGTGACTGCATTATCAAAGAAGTTCCGGTCTCTGAACTGGAAGGCATTATTACCTTAGGACTTACCCCATTGAAAGCGGTGACACCATGTCAGAAATAATTGTCAGACCGGGCACCCTGCACGGGACCGTGTATGGCATCCCGTCTAAGAGTGACCTGCACCGCCTGCTGGTCTGCGCAGCCTTGGCAGACCAGCCAACCACCTTACAATTTGCAGGAAAGGCCAGCCTGTGTGATGACATACAGGCTACCCTTTCCTGTGTACAGGCGCTGGGTGCTAAAACAGAATATACCGGGGATGCCATTACCGTGGTCCCGGGCCCGGTGCCGGAGGAACCGCTTTCCTTTGATTGCAAGGAAAGCGGTTCTACCCTGCGCTTCTTTTTGCCGGTGGCGGCAGCTAAGGCGGAGCACAGCCGGTTCACCGGAAGCGGAAAGCTTCCGAAACGGCCGCTCTCCGACTTATTAAACGCCATGCAGGCAAATGGGGTGCAGGTGCAACAAGAAGCGAAAGACTCCTATCTTCCGTTAACTTTGAGTGGACATCTGACTGCCGGAGATTACCTTCTGCCGGGAAATGTCAGCTCGCAATATTTAACCGGATTACTGTTTGCTTTACCTTTATTGGAAGGTGACAGCAATCTGATCTTAACTTCGGAATTACAGTCGTCCTCTTATCTGGAAATGACTCTGTACCGCCTGACGTGTTTTGGCATTACCGTAAGCAAAACGGATACCGGCTGGCACATTCCGGGCGGGCAAAGATACCGGTCTCCTGGCACCTGTCCGGTGGATGCAGACTGGTCCAACGCCGCCTACTGGCTGATAGCTAAAAAGCTGGGCGCGGACATCACCTTGCAGGGCATGAATCCGGACTCCGTACAGGGGGACCGCATCATTGCCCGCCTGACCGCCCGATGGGACGACTTAGCAGAAATAGATTTGAAGAATATCCCGGACCTTTACCCGGCCCTGGCCGTATTGGCCGCCGGCACCGGAAAAGAAATCCGCTTTTTGCATACAGAACGCTTGCGGTTAAAGGAAAGTGACCGTCTGCAGGCTACGGAAGCCCTGTTACAGGGCATTCCGAAGGGCCAGGCAGACGCCTTCCACGACCACCGGATTGTAATGGCGGCGGCCATTGCTGCCAGCCTGTTCGGCCCACCGGGCGGCGTGGTCATCCAGGACTGGGAAGCCGTAAAGAAATCCTATCCGGATTTCTTTATCCACTTGAAAAGCTTAGGAGGAAACGTCAGTGAAATCTGAATTCGGACAGCAATTACATGTCAGCATTTTCGGAGAAAGCCATGGCCCGTATATCGGCTGTCAGGTAGACGCTTTCCCCAGCGGAGAAGCCGTTGACTTAGCTCAACTGAAAGCGTTTATGGACCGGCGGAAGCCGGGCAAAACACCGTATACTACGCCACGTAAGGAAGAGGATCTTCCAAAAATAGAGTCCGGTCTGACGGATGGAAAGACCGACGGGACGCTGTTTCGTGCCATTATTGAAAACAGCAACCAGCATTCCGGAGACTATGACGCCTTACATTTGAAACCGCGTCCCAGCCACGCAGATTACACTGCCATTGTCAAATACGGCAAGGACACCGATCTGCGCGGCGGCGGTCATTTCAGCGGCCGTCTGACCGCACCGCTTTGTATTGCGGGTGGTATTGCAAAGCAGATTTTAGCTCGCAGAGGAATTTACGTTGGTGCCCACCTGTCCTCCGTAGGAGAAGAGCAGGACTCCTGGTTCCCGTTGCACCCGACCAAAGAACTGTTTGACCAAGTTGCTGAAAAAGAGTTCCCGGTTCTTTCTGATCGTTGCGGAAAGCGCATGGAAAAAGAGCTGAAGTTTGCCGTAAAAGACGGCGACTCCATTGGCGGCACTGTGGAATGTTCCGTCATTGGATTACCTGCCGGCCTGGGCACCCCCAGATTCGGTGGCATTGAAAGTCAGCTTTCTGCAGTCTTGTTTGGCATTCCGGCCGTAAAGGGTGTAGAATTTGGTGAGGGCTTTTTAGGATCCACCTATTATGGTTCTGATTACAACGATACCTTTTATATAGACAACGGAACTGTGCTGACCAAGACCAACCACGTCGGTGGTGTTCTCGGCGGCATGACCGACGGTATGCCGGTCAACTTCCGTGTGGCCTTTAAGCCAACTCCTTCCATCTCCCTGCCGCAGCAAACGGTAGACCTGGAAACCATGGAAGAAACCATTATTGAAATTAAGGGGCGTCACGACCCTTGTGTTGCCATTCGCGGTGTGCCTGTTATAGAAGCTGCCACTGCACTGGTTATATTGGATATTCTTATGGAAGAAGGTGCCTTATGAAAGTAGAAAGCATCCGTGATCAAATTGACAATATTGACAAGCAGTTGTTAGACCTCTTCTTACAGCGCATGTCAGCCACTGCCTCATTGGCAGCAGCCAAAGAAGAGCAACATCTTCCTGTGTGGGATCGGAAACGGGAAATTGCAATCCTGAACACAGCAGAAGAAGCCGCTCCGGGCATGGAATTCTTTGCCCACCGTTTTTTTGCCAATGCACTGGAACTCAGCAAGGCCTATCAGACGCAGTTAATTCATGAATTAACTCCACTGGAAAAGAAAATTCAGAACTCCTGTCTGCCGGCAGAAGTAACCTTCCCCAAAAAGGGAATGGTTGCCATCTGTGGCGGGTATGGTTCTCATGCTGATGCGGCAGCCACCAAGCTGATTCCGCACGGAGACCGCTTGTTCCTTTCCAGTTATGAATCGGTTTTCCAAGCCGTAGTACAAGGCCACTGTGACTTTGGTGTTATTCCGGTAGAAACCTCTTCTAACGGTTCCGTTAAAACCGTTTATGATTTGCTCCGGAAGTATGATGTCAACGTAGTACGCAGCATTAATTTAAAGGTAAACCATGAGCTACTGGCTAATCCGGGAACCAAAATGGAAGACATTACGGATCTGTACTCCCAGGAGCAGGCCTACGCCCAGTGCGAAAACTTTGTACAGTTCTGGGACGGCATTACCGTTCACCAGGTTTCCAACACCACGGACGCAGCAGAAATTGTAGCTGGTTCTAAAGGAAAAAATAAGGCCTGCATTGCCTCCCACTCTGCCGGAAAGTTGCACAACCTGATTTGTCTGAATGATGACATTATGGATACGGATGTCAACTACACCCGCTTCTTCTGCATTCAGAAAGAACCGGCCGTTTATGCCGGTGCAGACCGCATTAGTCTGATTCTGAAGCAGGAACACCGCCCAGGTTCTTTGTATGACAGCCTTTCTGTTTTAGCAGCCCATGGCATCAACATTATCAAGCTGGAATCCGTTCCGGTACCCGGCAATGACGAAGCATTGCTCTTTTATGTAGACGTGGTTGCTTCCGTACGGGAAAAGGGCATTAAAGAAGCCATTAATTATTTAAAGACTACCTGCATTACCTTTAAATATTTAGGAAATTATACAGAAATGCAATAAAGGATTGCGTAAAGGACTTATTCAACCATGCAAAAAATTTATGGCCTGTTAGGCCGCACGTTAGTCCACAGTTACTCTGCGGATATCCACCACCTGCTCGGCAATGACGCATATACTTTATATGAGTTGGAGCCGCAGGACCTGTCTGCCTTCTTTGCCCAGGAGAACTTCGGCGGCGTGAACGTCACCATTCCCTACAAGAAGGATGTTTTAAAATACTGTGACGTTCTGTCCCCCGAAGTAGAGGAAATTGGAGCTGCCAACGTTATTTTAAAGAAAGACGGAAAATTCATTGCTTACAATACGGACAAAGCCGGTTTCCTGTATATGCTGAACGGCAGCTCTATTTCCGTTCAGGGCAAAAAGGTCCTGGTCCTAGGCTCCGGCGGCGCGTCAGCGTCTGTTCAGGTTGCACTAAAGGATCTTGGCCCAAAAGAAGTGGTTGTTATTTCCCGTAGCGGGGAAAACAATTATGACAACTTAGGAAAGCACGCCGATGCGGATGTTATTATTAACACCACGCCGGTGGGTATGTATCCGGATGTTACGGTATCTCCGGTGGATCTTGATGTGTTTCCGCAGTTGTCCGGCGTGCTGGATTTAATTTACAACCCCCTGCGCACGGATATCATGCTCCAGGCCGAAGCCCGCGGCATTTCCGCGGTTGGCGGCATGAGCATGCTGGTGGCGCAGGCCGTTGCCACACATGAGCTGTTCTTTGACACTAAGGTAAAAGAAAAAGTCTTTCATGACGTGCTTTCCACGCTGACGCACCGCGCCCAGAATATTGTACTCTGCGGCATGCCGGGCACCGGAAAAACCAGCGTTGCCAAAGCCATTGGGGAACTGACTGGACGGGATGTCATTGACACAGATGAACTGGCCGAGCAATTAGCCGGTAAGCCTGTTCCTCAGATTTTTGCGGAAGATGGTGAAACCTTCTTCCGGGTATATGAGCACCAGGCCATTGAACAGGCCTGTAAATATACCGGCATTGTCATCTCCCTTGGGGGCGGCGCTGTGGTCAATGATGCCAACTATAAACCGGTAAAGCGGAACGGTCGTATTTACTGTTTGCACAGGGACCTTGACTTGCTTCCACTGGACAACCGTCCTCTTTCCAGAGACCGGGCAACTCTGCAGCAAATGGAACTGGATCGTGCTCCGTTATATGCTAAATTTGCAGATGTAACCCTGGAAAACAACGGCACCCTGGAGCAAATTGTACAGGCTGTTTTGGATGATTTTGCAAGACAATAATCCACCTGCTTTTACGCCTACTAAAGTAGTAGGAAATGGCGTAAGTAAGCCATTCCTAACTTTTTTATTTCTGCCGAAAAAGTATTGCAAAATCGGTTTGTTGTGTTAGAATGTGAATGAATTCAAAAAGGAGGTCACTTAGAATGGCTTATAAAATTACTGAAGAATGTGTAGCTTGTGGTTCTTGCCAGGCTGGTTGCCCGGTAGACGCAATTTCCGAAGGAGATATCTACTCCATCAACCCGGATACCTGCATTGAATGCGGCGCTTGCGCAGACACCTGCCCAATGAGCGCAATCGTTCTTGAATAAGAACTTACAGTTACGTTGTAACAATTTAAAATAAAAAGGCCGAAGGTTACGCCCCTTTGGCCTTTTTGTTTTGCCTTGAAGTATGATAAAATCATAGGCGTTCTTACGGACCAATGACAGTGCAAAGGAGAAACGGAATGGCAAACTTAAAAAAGTCGCTTCCGGAAGTGCAGGCAGCGGCACCGCTCCGGGAAACGGAATCCATTGAAACCCTGGGGCAGTCCATCAGCCTGATTATTTCACCGGAACATGGCTTTGGCACGGATGCCATGCTGCTGGCAGACTTTTCCAAGCCTAGAAGAAAAGACAATGTCTTAGACCTTGGATGCGGTTGCGGTATTATTCCCCTCCTCTGGCTGCGCAATGGCATCCGTGGTGCCATTTACGGAATAGATATTCAGCCCTTAGCCATAGACCAGTTTTCCCGGAGCCTGCAGCTGACCTGCCAAACGGAAGGGGCTGTAGATTGCGGGAACGTACACGCGGTAAATGCCGACCTGCGGCAGTTACCGAAGGACGTTCCCGCCGGGTATTTCCAACTGGTCACCATGAATCCGCCGTATAAGCCGGTGCACACCGGCATACTGTCGGATTCCAATGCAGACCAGTTGGCCCGCCACGAAACCGCCTGCACGTTGCAGGACGCCTGCACGGCCGCAGCCAGGCTGTTACAATTCGGCGGTCGCTTCTGCATGTGTCTGCGGCCGGAGCGCCTGCCGGATGCAATGGAGGCGTTTCGCAAAGCGGGCCTGGAACCAAAACGGCTTCGCTTCGTTCAGAAGAACGCAGCAAGCAAGCCGTGGCTGTTCCTGCTGGAAGGCCGACGCGGCGGCAAACCATTTTTAGAGGTGTTGCCTCCCCTCCTGATTCAAAATCCGGACGGCAGCAACACCGCAGAATTACAACAGATTATTGGAGAATACGGAGAAAACACATGAGCGGTACACTCTACATTTTAGGAACCCCAATCGGAAACCTCGGGGACTTTTCCCCACGTGCCATCCAAACCTTACAGGATTGTGACTTCATTGCCGCGGAGGACACCCGTGTCACCTTAAAGCTGTTAAACCACTTCGGCATTAAAAAGCCCTTAACCAGTTACTTTGAACACAATAAGGACTACAAAGGCGAAGCCATACTGAATCGCATACAAAAAGGAGAAAACTGCGTTTTGTGCACAGATGCCGGCATGCCTGCCATTTCAGACCCCGGTCAGGACCTGGTCAAAGAAGCGCATGACTTTGGCATTCCCGTTGTTTCCGTTCCCGGCCCTACTGCCTTTGCTACTGCACTTGCCCTGTCCGGCATGGACAGCACGCGGTTTACCTTTGTTGGATTTCTCAGCGTAAATAAGAAACAACGGAAAGAACAACTGGACAGCTTAACTGCTGAACCCGGCACCCTTCTCCTATATGAAGCGCCACATAAGCTCAGTGCCACACTGCGGGACCTGTATGCCACCCTTGGCAATCGGGACCTCTGCATTGTGCGAGAGCTGACCAAAGTACATGAAGAAGTCATTCGCACCACGTTGCGGGGCGCCGTTCAGGATTACCCTGACAACAATCTTAAGGGCGAGTTAGTCCTTATCCTTTCCGGAGCCGCTCAGGAGGTCAAAAGTGCCGATTTCACGGAAGGCCTTTCCCTTGCACAAGACTGTGTTAAAGCAGGGCTTTCCAAAACAGACGCGGCCAAAGTGGCCGCCAAGCACTGCGGTGTGAAAAAAGGTGACTTATATAAAGCACTCTTAGACGAAGAGGACTAAGCTATGATGAAACATTCATCTTATCCCCCTGCTGATACACTGCTGGCTTGGTATGACAGTTCCAGACGTCACATGCCATGGCGGGAAGACCCCACGCCGTATCACGTCTGGTTGTCAGAAATCATGCTGCAGCAGACCCGCGTGGAAGCAGTACGGGATTATTATGACCGCTTTCTGGCCACGCTTCCGGATATCCGGAGTCTGGCCGAGGCAGACGAAGATACCTGCTTAAAGCTTTGGCAAGGCTTGGGATACTACAACCGGATCCGGAACATGCAGAAAGCGGCCCGGATTGTTGTTTCCGACTTTGGCGGGCAGTTCCCGGAAGATCCAAAGGTACTGGAAACCCTGCCGGGCATCGGGCATTATACCGCCGGTGCCATTGCCTCTATTGCCTTTCAAAAGAAAGCAGCCAGCATAGACGGCAACCTGTTGCGCGTCTATGCCAGAATTAATGATTGGCACCAACCAATTAACACTCAGCAAGCCAAAGACATTGCGGAAGAATACTTTCTTGCCTTTATGCCCGAAGACCGGCCAGGTGACTTTAATCAGGCCCTTATGGACCTGGGTGCCACCGTTTGCCTGCCCAACGGCATGCCGCACTGCGGACAGTGCCCTTGGCAGGCAAATTGCAAAGCCTATGAGCGCAACACCATGGAGGATCTTCCGGTGCTCCCGCCAAAGGCCAAACGACTGGTAGAAAAGAAAACCGTTTTTCTGATTCAGACGCCAACGCAGGTTCTACTACACAAGCGTCCGGATAAGGGGCTTTTGGCCGGACTGTATGAATTTCCAAATGTAGAAGGACAACTTAAAAAGAAAGATATCCGGGAATGGTTCCAGGATGCCGAAATTACAAAGCTGCCTGATGCAAAACACATCTTCACGCACAAAGAATGGCATATGATTGCCTACCGCATTACTCTTACCGGTGCAAACAGTCTGCCAAAAGACCGTTTCCCGGACGCCTTCTTTGTTACCAAAGAAGAGCTTGCCACTCAGTATTCTGTTCCCAGCGCCTTTGCGGCTTATCAAAAAATGCTGTGACCGAAGCTTACGCTTCCGCCACAGCATTTTTTTGCTGTTCCTTTTCAAATTTATGAGCCGGTCTGGTAATCAGAAGTGCAGTAAACACCATTGCCGCTGTTACCGCAAGACTGATAGGATATGCAGTTAAAATAGTGCGGAACGTTGGCACCTTCGGGAACGCAACCTGAATCCACGCAATGCGCACTACGCAAACCCCGACCGTGGTCAGCAAGGCCGGAACCAAGGAGTTACCAAACCCGCGCATATAACCGGACATAACGTCATACAGCGTAGTAAAGACATAGGATAAGAAAATAATCTTTAACCGCAAATACCCGATTTCAATAACGGAAGGATCATCATTGAAAATAGACAACAGGAACCGCCCACTGAGTAAAACAATGGCACAGGTTAATGCGGTTGCAATAATGGCTTCTAACAGGCTTAACAGAAAGGTTTTCTTACAGCGTTTCATCTGCCCTGCCCCATAGTTCTGTCCCACAAAAGTAGTACACGCCTGACTGAATGAGTTCATAACGTCATATGCAAACACTTCAATATTGAAAGCAGCGCTGGACGCTGCCATGACTACCTGTCCAAGGCTGTTGATTGCTGCCTGAATAATAACATTGGAAATAGAGAACATGGCGCTTTGGATGCCGGCGGGAAGACCAATTTTCAAAATCCGGCTCATGCTTTGCCAGTCTATTTTCAGTTTTTTCAGTTGCACCTGAATGTCCAGATTGGTCTTCTGTAGCCGCCAGAACAACAGTGCCGCGCTGATAGCGTTGGAGATAACGGTTGCCGTTGCCACGCCGTTGACATTCATCTTCAGTACTATGACAAAAAATAAATTCAGAAGCACATTTAAGACGCCGGAAATGGCAAGGGCCAGCAACGGCACCTTAGTTTCTCCAACGCTTCGGAAAATGGCTGCTTCAAAGTTATACAGTAGAATAACAGGCATACCTAACAGGTAGATGCGTAGGTAAAGCAAGGCCAGCGGATAAACATCTGTGGGAACGTTTAGGGACTGCAGCAAGGGACCGGCAATTAGCTCGCCGACAACAGTGACCAACGCACCACCGATTACAGACATGAGAATGGCGGTGTGCACTGCCCGCTGTACCGCATCCTTGTCATTGCGGCCAATGGCCGTGGCAATGACCACGTTAGCGCCCAGTGCAATGCCGACAAACAAATTTACCAGCAAGCCGACAATGGCGCTGTTTGCCCCAACTGCCGCCACAGACGTAGTTCTCAGGTCTCCGGTAAAATTACCAACAACCGCCACGTCAGACGCATTAAACAACTGCTCCAGAATTGCTGTGGCCGCCACCGGTAGCGCAAACAGCGGAATCTTATTCCAAATGCTGCCATGCAGCATGTCCAGTTCTTTCTTTTCCTTTACTTTTCCTTTTACTGCTTCCACGCAGACCCCTCTTTTATCCTTTGCAAATTCTAAAATATGTTAAATCTACAAAGCATAAATGGCAAGCCCTTTCCTACTGACTAACCTGGGAAAACATCTTCCGCGCATATTTTTTCATGTCCTGTGGAATTTCCATCTGGTATGTTTCCTTCACTTCCACAAAATAGTTCCCGATCAGTTCTTTCTTTATAATGCGTTCAGATGGTTCCCCTTCCGAAAGATCTTTTCGTGTTTCTAACCAAGGCACTTCGGCATGCGTAAACTGTTCCAATATTTTTCCGCTGTAACAGCAAAAGTACCCAGCAACACTGTCCAAAACCAATTTTTCTTCTGCAGTAAAATGCAACTTTTCTGTTTGAAGGGGTTTGGCAATCGGGGTAAACTTATAATTCTTATATTGTTCATATACGTCTTTGTAAACCGGGCCATGCGCCCAAGCCTGACATTCTTCTTTAAAAAGGAAAGTCCCAAAGAAGGCATAATAAAAGCCCTGCACGTAATACAACGCTTTTTGTAAAGCTAAAGGCGTAATATCTTCACATTGCGTTAAAAGGTACTGAATTGCCTGATAAATTTCTCCAGCTTTTGCCGGCGGAAGTAATAATGCTTCCGCCGCTTTTTTACTTTTTTTATAGGCAACTTCCGTTATTCTGTCCCTGTTTTTTTCCAAAACCTCCAGATAATAACCAGGGTCTTCTGCCAGGCGAGTCAGCATATCAGAATATTGCCGGGAGGGTAAATCTCCTTCTAAAAATCTGGTATAGGTCTGTTCCCCCCAACCTAAAAGTAAGGAAAGTGGTCGTTTTCCAATATTATACTTTTCAGGAAGCGAACGGACGACAGAAAGCGGTACTAACTGATTTTCCTGACGGACTACGTTATAAAGCCTTTCCAGGTTTTCATCATTCAACTCATGAACAAAAACAAAGGAGCCACACTCCGCACAACGTGCAACCATTTTCCTATAGGTATATTTTTTCCCTTTTACCATGGCTTCGGTTTCTACTTCTTCCACCTGGTATGCAACCTGCTTTAGACAGGTTTCACAGAAGGTTTCCATTGGTTTCATGTTACTTCCTCCTTATCTGAACAAATACATTGGTGGATAATTCCTTTCATGAAAGGAAATTACAATAATCTGATTTCCTGACGCCTGTTCAACAATGCTGATTTTAATATACACATCTACCATTGTTTCCTGACAGGCAAAATTTAGAACAGGCACTTGTGGCATAAACACATAAAGTGGTCCTGATTGATATCTTTGATTTTTGTTATTCAAAGAATAACAAAATCCCGGACTTCTAAATTCAAAAGAATTCTTTTTTGCCGTTTTGTACTGATATAGTAGTTATCAATAAATGCCTGATTTTCCAGGCGGTTTTCATTTAAGGAAATGTAATACTGATCCTTTGCCACACAGGTTTTTATCTGAGAAAGAATTTCTTCCACTTCAGCCCAAGTATAGTTTTGATTGTATTTTGGATTGTAATTTGGGTTCATCTGTCATCTTTCCCTATCCTATCATAGACTTCTACATTGGTCAACAAAAATGTATTAATTAGTACATTTTTATGTTTTCAAAAAAGAGCCAATAAAAGCGCTTTTCCATGTCAAACCGAGTTGGTTATAACACAGAAAAGCGCTACGTCCAAATGGAAAAGTACAGATGGTCACTCAGGAAGGATGAGTGGTATCCAGAGTAGAATAAACGTTTTTACTCTACCCAGTAAACGCGGTTTTCTTTGCGCGGGGCTGCTTTTGGCAGTTCGCCATCTACGTATCCAACGGCACAGTGGCCAATACCTTCCCATTCCCCTTCAATGCCAAGTTCTTTCAGCAGTTGCTGATATTCCGGCATTTCAAATTCTTCCTTTGCGCGGTGAATCCAAATGCTGCCAAGGCCAAGGGACTCGGCGGCAAGCATCATGTTGCCAAGAACCAGGCTGCCATCATACACATGGGTTGGCAAGTCCTTGCGGGCCAACACCAGTAGGATGGCAGGTGCACCGTAGAACGGGTCAAACTCTGGCTTCCAGCCGCCAATTTTGCAATTGACGGCGGACAGTTTGTCCCGCAGTTCCGGATTGGTTATGGCAACAATGATTGCCGCCTGCTCCCCGCGGCCGTTGGCCGCATATAATCCGGCTTCTATAATCTGTTCCAAATCTTCCTTAGCCGGAAGATCAGCCTTAAATTTGCGAATACTTCTCCGTTCTTTCATTGCTTCTAAAACAGGATTCATATAGAATTCCTCCTTTGCCAAATTTTCAACTTCATTGTACGCCTTTTGTCAACTGGAAGCAGCCTCTCTATCCGGCGCAGCTTTCTTCAAAACTTTCTTGGCAAGATTCTTCGTTTTCCGCCGTCCTGCCGTAAAATTCCCATAATAGCCTTATTTTCCTTGCTTTTTCAGTATTCCTATGATACACTCCTAAAAACTAAATGCCGAACTAAATATGGTAAACATTGGAAACGATACTTCCGCCCTGCGGACGATAACAAACAACACATATGCAGTTTGCTATCCCACAGAAAGGCGGATTTTTTATGCCCAAAAACAAATTTGAAGACATTATTTTCACCCTCCTGATGAGCGGCCTTATGGTATTCGGTATGGTCGTCTACAACGTTGCACAGCACACTGGAGAAGTCACCGGTGCCACGTTCCTGGCTGCCGTAAAAGAACTTCCCATCATGTGGCCAATTGCCTTTATCCTGGAATTCTTTATTGTAGGAAAACTGGCCCGAAAACTGGCGTTCACCTTCATGAAGCCAACGGACCGGCCTCAATTCATCACCTTTGCCATTTCCATCTGCATCTGCTGCATCATGTGCCCGTCCATGAGCCTGATTGCCACCCTGCTTTTCCAGGACAATCCTACCTTTGGCCTCTGGCTTAAGACCTTCGTCCTCAACTTTCCCATGGCCGTTGGCTTCCAGCTGTTTTACTGCGGACCCTTCATTCGTCTGATTTTCCGACTCATTTTCCGCAGGAACAACAAGCACCAAGACTCCAGCAATCACCAAGATCCCAGCAATCACCAGGACCCCAGCAATCACCAGGACCCCAGCAATCACCAGGCCCCCAGCAATCACCAGGCCCCCAAGATATCCCTGGCGATTCAGCCCTCTCCTAATCCAAAGCACCACAACCATTCATACGAAAAGCCCCGCGTTCCTTAAAACGCGGGGCTTTTCCAACTAACATCCAAAGGCGCCTTTTACGCTGTTGCGCTAAGGCTACTTCCGAATAAAAACTTCATCTTTTGCAGGAAGCCCGTCATCTGACAGATAGCGTTCCACACGCATATGCAGGTCAAACTTTTCCCGTAGTTCCATAATGGTCTTCATCATGGGTGACGCGTGATGCGCATCAATGGATGCCTGATCTTCCCAACTATCAATTAATAACACTGTTTCCGGGTCATCCATAGGAAAAAAGTAATCATACTTCAAGTTGCCCGGTTCCGCTTTTATCTTATCTACAGTGCCGCTGAAGCGCATTGATTCTGCAATTTTTTTGCAGCCCCATTAAGCCATTTTTCTGGCACCATTTTTTCTGGCGAGTCAACATTCTTTTCCCCTTAAACTGATATTCTCATAACAGCAGATTACTTTTTTCATTCGGGGCTCCGCCGGAAAATTTATATTGCTGTTCCTTATTTCATTATTGCCTTTTCCAATTGGCATTCTTCTGTTCAACCGGGCACCGCTTGGCGGCCGCCAGATTAGAACCGGAAAAGCCGGGCACCGCTTGGCGGCCACTGATTGTGGTGGCAAATTTGAGGCTACTACTTCATTTGCCACCCGAAAGTGGAATCCGGGTGGCAAATCTTGAATCAGTGCTGTTTACAGTAGTTCCTTGCAAACCACTTTTAAATGTTCACGGATTTTAATGTGTTGTGGGCAGACTGACTCGCACAGGCCACACTGGATACATTGGTCTGCACGGGCCCTTCCATGGCCGCCCACCAACCAGTCTTCCTGATGTTGCGCCATGCCCTTGTCTTTATACAGCGTCAGGTAGTTCAAAGCGGTAAAGGATCCGGAAATTCCGATTCCCTTTGGGCACACCTTGGCGCAGTAGTTGCAGGTGGTGCACGGAATTAAAGGGATGGCCTTCAGCGCCTCCTGCGCCTTTACCAGCGTTTCTTTTTCTTCCGGGGTCAAACCGGTAAAGTCCTTCATATAGGAAAGGTTGTCCTGCATCTGCTCCACATTGCTCATACCGGAAAGGACGGTAATAACGCCATCCAAATCCGCCGCAAAGCGAACCGCCCAGGATGCAACCGAAAGATCAGGCTCCGCCCCTTTTAAAATTTCCACAACCGACTCCGGCGGATTGGCCAGCATACCGCCCTTTACCGGTTCCATAATAACCACTGGTTTTCCGTGCTTGCGAGCCACTTCATAACAGGCCCTGGATTGAATGGCCGGATTTTCCCAATCAGCGTAATTAATCTGCAATTGAACGAATTCCATTTCCGGATGAGCGGTCAAAATTTCCTCCAGCTCTTCCGGCGTGGAATGAAAGGAAAATCCGACATGTTTAATCAGGCCGGCCTGCTTCTTTTCCTGCACCCAGTTCCACATGTCAAAGCGGTTAAAGAAGTCAGTTCTGGACTCGCCCAGATTATGGAGCAGGTAAAAATCAAAATATCCGGCGCCCGTTTGCTTCAGGGAAGTATCAAACTGCGCATAGGCTTCTTCTTTGGTTTTGCACTTAATCCAAGCGGCATTCTTGGTGGCCAAAAGGAACCGGTCCCGTGGGTACCGTTCCACCAAAGCCTGGCGAATAGCATCCTCTGATCCGGCATAGGCCCAAGCGGTATCAAAATAAGTACAACCGGCCTCCAGGAACAAGTCCACCATCTGCTTGGTTTGTTCAATATCAATGGCGCCGTCCTTCTGCGGAAGCCGCATCAGGCCGAAGCCAAGTTTCTTTACATCCTGACCCAAATAACTCATATTAACGCCTCCATTTTTACTGTAACTATAGCACTTGGAGTGAACTTCAAGTCAAGATTTCCGTAGAATCTTCTTTGCGCAGTCCACATCAAAAGGTGCATTCTGGCGGGAGTATTGGCCAACAGACACCACGGTAGCTTCTACCTCTTTTTGTGCTTTGCCAACTGCAACAATAACGTGGTCTCCTACCTGAAGTGAGGTATCATCTGTGCGGTACTGATATACCTTAGCAGTACCAGAAAACTGTACCCCACAAAACCAGTATACGGCAGAATCTGCAACGGGATCTGGTTCTGAACTGACAAGATGTGCTAACTCGCCAGAAAGACGCGTTTCCGGCAACCTGTCTTCCACATATGCAATGTGCTCCTGCACTTTCTTTTCCCAGACAGGAATTTGATCCTGCGCCTGCTGATCTGGAATTCCCCGTACCATTGGCAGCAGATGGTCCCGGAAGTAAACAATTGCGTTGGTGTTTTTAAAGTCCCAGCAGAAGACCATGGTGCTGTCCACCAGTTCATAAATAACATTCCAGTTGCCCTCTGCCTTTTCCAGTCCGGCCTTAAACAATGTATCTGCTATATTGCAGTGACGCAGGTCTACCAAAGCTTCTGCAATAAGTTTGGGGAAGCACCGGTCTGGCTCGCTGCAAAGGGAAACAAGCTTTTCCACAAAAGACGGATTCTCTGCCATGTAGTCAACAATGTCTGTTATGTAATCCTCCGGAAGCTCCCCATTATAAAAGGAAAATGACTTTAAAAGGTTGGTACTTAACTGATTCTTCGCTATAAAATCATAGTCCAGATATGGCATGAATACGTCCAGGCACCAGTCCCACACCTTCAAGGACAGTGGCCGGTCTGCCTGAATTAGTTTCAGCATAATATTTTGGAATGAGATCCTTGGTTCATCAAATTCCTCCGGCAATGGGCAGGATGGCAGGTAGAAATTGTCCCGAATAGCCCGAGAAAATAAGAAATCGCCGTCCGCCGACAGGTAGGGAGAAATTGGGTGCATCTCCTCTTCCTTTTCGTCGCGTGCTTCGTTGTATTCTTCTTCCGTTTCGTAGTCCTCGGGATCCAGTCCGTAGTCATCGCTGTCAAAGCAAAAATCACGCCAACCGTATTTGTCTTCGTTCAGATCCTCCATGTACTCTTCTTCGGTTTCATAGTCCTGAGGATCCAGAAGATATTCCCAGCCGTCTTCACAGGTTTCCCGCCAAGCATATTTTCGTTTAGCCTATTCCAGGGCCTTGTTATATTCTTTTTCAGAGGAAAATAAAACCGGATACAAATCATATTCCGATCCATCCTCAGCGTAAAGCCACCAATTAGGATCCTCTTTTTCCTGAACCCTTCGTTCTTCGTCAAGTTGGCACAGGAGCATTGTCAGTTTAAGCACGTCGTTCTTGTCTGGAAAAAAGCCGGAAGATTTCATGGGGTGCCTCCTTGTTAATTTAATCTGTTCTTCCCTGGCGAGTCAGCGCCCTTTTGTCTTTAAACCTATATTCCCATATCAGCAGATTCCTTTTTCCGTTCGGGGCTCCGCCGGAAAATTTATATTGCTGTTCCTTATTTCATTATTGCCTTTTCCAATTGGCATTCTTCTGTTCAACCGGGCACCGCTTGGCGGCCGCCAGGTTAGAACCGGAAAAGCTGGACACCACTTGGCGGTTGCTGATTGTGGTGGCAAATTTGGAGCTACTACTTCATTTGCCACCCGAAAGTGGAATCCGGGTGGCAAACAGCGGTGCAGTGCCAAGTTTGCCACCAGATTAGAATTGGAAAAATTGTGCACCGCTTGGCGGCCGCTGATTGTGGTGGCAAATTTGAGGCTACTACTTCATTTGCCACCCGAAAGTGGAA
>CAVHPJ010000005.1:0-173196 GCA_963638085.1 Butyricicoccaceae bacterium
GAATGTTTATTGCCCCCGGCATAGCCGGGGGTTGTCTTGTGTCTAAGAGACCCAAAACGAGCTTCGTCCGTAAACAGGACGAGGCTCGTCAGAACTCGTGTTAACCACCCATTTACACATACCAACATATGCTTCCCGGTAACGGCGGGGTCCGGCGCTGTCTAATAGTCTCCGTTCAACAGGCAACTCGGGAGTGATCTTCAGCGGTACGAACTTTGGCCGGGCTTTCACCATCCCCGGTTCGCTTGCAAAGCACCTGTACTGCGTACTGTCTCCGTCAACGTCTTTTGGTTTTTATTTGCGCTAAAAGTTTATCACGTTCTTTTTGAAAAGGCAAACGAAAAGGGCAAACTTCTGCGGTTTTTTGCAGAGTTTGCCCTTTTTTAGTTAGGTCTGGATTTCTAAGGCTGTTCCCTTAGACTGTTTCTTTATGCGTTTTCCTGAATGACAAAGTCATTGTCGTCCACAAAGTTCTGATCATTGGTCATAGAATCACAAATATTCAGAGCAAATGCGGTTAAGGCACCCTTGGCAATCGGTCCCAGGGTCAGGTAGCTTCCACACCAGGTGAAGAGTGGCGATACGCCTTCCGGCAGAAGGGCATCCAGAACAGCAAAGGTAACGTCTGCGCCCATAACAGCCAGGTGTTTGTTCAGAATCCGAACCAGTTCATCTACCAGATAACCGGTGGAAACCTTGGCGATGGACTTGGTGTACCATTCCGGGTTGTCCCCGTGGTCATCCCCGCTCATACTGGTGTAATAAACGTAGTTCAGCAATTTCTGTACATCTGCCCCGTCTGCCAGTTCCAAAGCAAACAGTTCTTCCATGGCAGCTACTACGGACTTCTGTACGGAAGCCGGATAGGAGCCTAATTTTTCAGCAAAGAAATCTTTTACCCACTGATCCAACATATCGGCATTAATGCCGTAGGCATCAGAACAGGAATGGGTGGTCAGGTCAGAAATATGGCCCATCTTCTTTGTCTGCGGATTGTAATAGGTCAGGCTCTTATGAAGAATGGTTTTTCCTTCCACGCTGTCCTTCTTGAAGGTAACAATTCTGGTTGGGCAAGGATGTGCCATAGCAGAACCGGTTTCCAGGTCATAAATAACATTGCCGGATTCCGTGGTCAGCTGGGCAATGTCATTGGAGTGCTGGTGTCCGGTAAACACGTAGCTCATACCGGCGTCAGCCCATTCGGTGGCAACGTCTTCATAATTGTCCATCAGGAAGTCCGACAGGATGGTATGTTCTACGGTAAAGTGTTCTACCACACCGTGGTGCGTCATACCAATGATTTTGTCTCCGCGTTTTTTGGCAGCGGCAATCTGTTCCAGAACCCACTGACGGCATTCATCGGTCAGATTTCCTCTGGTTTCGTGTTCATCTTCACCGGAATCTGTGTTGTCAGAGGAGTAACAGCAGGAGTCTACGGAAATGATGGTATATCCGCTGTCCAGTCTGGCTACATAGGAAAGGCCATTGGCTTCTCCGGTAGACGGCTTGTAGGTGGCAATAATGGAATCATCCTGATAGGTTACGCCATAGACACCCCGGAAATCTTCCGGATCCGTTCTGATTGCTTCGGTGTCTTCTGCATAGTTGTAACCGTTCTTGTTTCGGATGTCATGGTTACCCGGAGTCACGTAAATCTTCAGGTTCGGCATCTTCTTTTTCAGGGCTTCCAGCTTGGCTGCCACGCTCTTATGGCTTTCCAGTTCTCCGTCCTTGGTCAGGTCTCCGGAAAGTAAAAGCACATCCGGCTTTTCTTTCAAAACCCGCTCCATTTCCTGGTCAAAAATAGCTTCCGATTCATTAAAGAGCTTCAGATTCTTGGCCAGGGCATCCTGATAACTTTTGTTGTCTGCAATCAGATCACTTTCCAAAACGTGCGTATCCGAAAGCACCATTACCTTTAAGCTGTCTTTTTTCTTTGCTGCTGCAGAGGCAGGGAAAGCCAGACAGCCTGCCATCAGGGCCAGTGTCAGAATGAGTGTTACCACTCGCTTTGCATGATTCATGCGTTTCCTCCTAATTTCTTTTTATTTTTTTGGGAAGGTGCGATTTAGCGTTTAAAACAGACCAGAGATAACCCCGTTTTCGTCCACGTCAATCCGTTCTGCAGCAGGACGCTTCGGAAGGCCCGGCATAGTCATAATATCTCCGGTTAATGCTACTAAGAAACCTGCTCCGGAGGAAACCTTCAGATTCCGTACGGTAATGCGGAAGCCCTTCGGTGCTCCAAGCAGTGTCTGGTCATCAGAGAAGGAATACTGGGTTTTGGCCATGCAGATAGGAAGGTTGGAGAAGCCAAGGGCTTCCAGTTCCTTCAACTGCTTTTTGGCGCCAGCCGTCAGGTCTACCCCGTCTGCATGGTAAATCTTGGTGGCAATGGCATTCAGTTTTTCTTCAATGCTGAGGTCGGTATCATAAGCAAAGCGGAATTCTCCCTTTTCCTCTTCGCAAAGTCGGATTACTTCTTTGGCAAGGGCAATACCACCCTGGCCGCCCTTTGCCCAAACTTCGGACAGGGCTACGTTTACGCCTAGCTCCTTACATTTGGTTTCTACCAAATCCAGTTCGGCTTTGGTATCGGTTGGGAACGCGTTAATGGCCACTACGGTAGGCAAACCATATACGTTCTTCATGTTGTCTACATGCTGCAACAGGTTTGGAAGCCCGGCTTCCAGCGCCTGCAGGTTTTCTTTGTCCAGGTCGGCCTTGGCCACGCCGCCGTGGTTTTTCAGGGCACGAACCGTGGCCACAACAACCACGGCATCCGGAACAAGGCCAGCCATACGGCACTTAATGTCCAAGAACTTTTCGGCGCCAAGATCCGCGCCGAAACCGGCTTCCGTAATGGCGTAGTCCCCCAGCTTCATTGCCATCTTGGTGGCAGTAACGGAGTTACAGCCATGGGCAATGTTAGCAAACGGACCGCCATGAACAAAGGCCGGTGTGCCTTCCAGTGTCTGTACCAGATTTGGCTTTAAAGCATCCTTCAACAGCGCGGTCATGGCGCCTTCTGCTTTTAAGTCATGTGCCGTAACCGGCTTTCCGTCATAGGTATAGGCTACAATCATTCTGGCAAGACGGGATTTCAAATCGGTAATGTCCGAAGACAGGCAAAGGACGGCCATTACTTCGGAGGCTACGGTAATATCAAAGCCGTCTTCTCTGGGTACACCCTGCATCCGGCCGCCAAGGCCATCCACAATGTGCCGCAGCTGACGGTCATTCATGTCTACTGCCCGTTTCCAGGTAATCTTCTTCACATCAATTCCCAGTTCGTTCCCCTGCTGAATGTGGTTGTCCAGCATGGCTGCCAGCAGGTTGTTGGCGGCGCCGATGGCGTGGAAGTCTCCGGTAAAATGCAAGTTGATGTCTTCCATTGGTACTACCTGGGCATATCCGCCACCGGCGGCGCCCCCTTTAATACCAAAGACAGGTCCAAGGGACGGTTCCCGCAGTGCCACTAAAACGTTTTTGCCCAGCTGCCGCATACCGTCAGCAAGGCCAACCGTAGTAGTGGTTTTGCCTTCACCGGCCGGGGTCGGGTTAATGGCGGTTACCAGAATCAGTTTGCCGTTCGGTTCATCCTTTTTATCCTTCAGCAACTGATAGTCTACTTTTGCCTTATAATTTCCGTATTGTTCCAGATACTTGGCATCCACACCAGCCGTATCCGCAATTTCCGTAATGCGCTTCATTTGGCATTCCTGTGCAATTTCAATGTCTGTTTTATAAGCCATAAAAGACAACCCCCTTGTGTGATTCTCTGCTCATTATATCATCTTACCCCGCTGTTTACCATGTTCCTTCTTTTCTGTTACAATGGTTTTACTGTGATTTTACGAAAAAGTCAAAGGGGAACCACTATGAAAAAAATCATCCTTGCCGGTGCCGGATACGGAGCCTTCACCTGTAGCTTCCTGCTGGCCAGGGCCGGATATGATGTTACCGTTTATGAAAAATCGGCCCAGCACCTGTTAGGGCAAGACTGGTATGACCAATTTTCCCTGTCGGATTTTACCAAGGCTGGCTTACAGACGCCGCCACCGGAAGAACTTCTTCCTCCTACGGACTGTCTCCTGCATTCCCCCTCCGGCCTGGGCTCTTTACGGCTTCCAAAAAAAGCAAATGGGAACTGTGTTTTCGCAAATCAACGCTTTTTGAAAGCCTTTTTAACTGCCCAGTGCAAGGCCGCAGGAGTCAAAATCTGCTTTGACACGGAATGCCTGGAACCCATTGTAGACCGCAGACGGGTCGCCGGCCTAAAAGTGCGGCAACAGGGAAAAAGCCTGTCTGTCTTTGGCGATTTAGTCATTGACTGTTGCGGAGCTTACTCGCCCATTAAAGCAAATCTTCCTAATTATCTTGGCGTAACAAAGACCACTCCGGAAGAGCCGGTTTTCCACGGCTATTGCACTTCTTACCAATTAGCAACCGCCGAGCCCACGTCTGACAATGAAGTTTTCTTATATCCGAACGGAACCCCTGTCACCATTCAAACGGTTTCCCACGGAACGCGGATGGACTGTCTGGTCAGTTCTTCCCAGCCTCTTACCCCGGAAATGGTACAGAATGCCTTGGCCGTCCTACAAAAAAAATATCCCGGACTTTGCCAGGATAAAGCCATACAGGAAACCTATTTTGACCTTCCGTTAGGAACTCCGCAAACCATGTTCCTTGCAGAAGGGTATGCCGCTGTCGGAGACAGCGTTGGAATGGCCAACCCGTTAACCGGGTCCGGCAGTTCCAACGCCATGCAGGCCGGAACCGTTCTGGCGCGGGTCATCCTGTCCGTCGGCAAGGCACCGCTGACCAAGCAATCCCTTTGGCCCTATGAGCAGCAAATTTTCCACAGCTTTTTAAAAAATGCTCCCATTTATTCGTCTTTTTATCAAGTCCTTCAGGCTTTAGATTACCTGGATTTCAATCTACTGCTGGACAATATCTGCTTTGACTTCACATCCAGCCATCCCCTTGCCGACGGACTGCCAGCTTCCCTGCGCCGGAAGCTTCCGGCCCTCCGTCTGCTTCTGTACAAGAGTAAGCCGGAGTTAAAAACAGTGGCTGAAAAAATTATCAAAAGCCAACTCGCCGCTGCCATTCTGCCAAAAGAATACAATGTGCTTCGCATTTCTCTTTGGCAGGTTCTTTACTAAACCCAGAATCCATCCCGACACCGAAGCGTTGCCACCGGCAGCGCTTCTTTTTTGCTTTGTTTTGTGATACAAATTGTACCTTTCCCTTTTTTGCTCCATATGCTTTAATGCAAGTGGAGGGAGGCGTTTGCATGGAATATGGCAGGAAAATTGCAGAATTGCGGGAACAGCACCAAATGTCACAGCAGGAACTGGCCGATGCCCTCTTTGTTTCCCGCGAGTTAGTGTCCAAATGGGAAAATAACACGCGCCGTCCGGATTATAAAACCTTAACCCGACTTTCGGAATTATTTTCTGTTGAGCTGTCGTTTTTTGCCTCCGCAACAGAATCTTTCATTTCGGAACTGGAGACGTGCGTCCCAAAGGACGGAACAATTTCTGCTGAACACCTACCAGCCCTCTTAAACGCCTTTTTAGAAACGCTTTCCACAAGAGACAGAAGCGTCTTTATCCGGCGCTACTATTTTATGGAAACGCCGGCAGAAATAGGAGAGCGCTTCCAAATCAATGAAGTTTACGTGCGCGTCATACTTTCCAGAACCAGAAATAAATTATGCAAGTACTTAGAAAGGACGGAATTATCATGACCGGAGAATCCTTGTTTTATTCCTTTGCACTGATTGATGAAACCTACATTAAAGAAACAGAAAAACCATCGGTTTCTACCCATAAGTCCGGAACCAAATTCCTTGCTGCCTGCCTGCTTCTGGTTCTCCTCCTGGGAAGTGTTTATGTAGTATTATTCAACTCAAACAAAATTCCTGTTGCAGTTACTGCATATTCTCTGTCTGAAAAAGGAACAGTAGTAGAAAACACGATGTTCTTAGAAAAAACATACCCGGTCAGTCGCTTTACCACCGAAGACGGTGTTTCCGTTTTTGCCTTTTCTTATAAGAACCCGGACAAAGATGCAGAACCACAAATCATCACAATACATGGGACCTCTCTTAAAAGTAACGGAAAGCGGATTGCAAACATAAAAGAAAAAGACGGCATGGTTTATGTTTACTATCTTTTTCAAGGTAATGGGCCATATGAATTTACCTATACCACAGTCCCCGATAAGAATGGTCAATCTTATGATATTACCGTTTCAATCAGAGAAAAAGGAAGTAGTGACGTAGCTCAAATTATGTCAGTTTCTGAATCAAAACAAATTTTGTCTACCATGAAAGAAGAGGAAAACCAAAGCACAGAACCTCTCCCAAATCTGGAGCAGCTACTTGCACCGTATCAAGAAGTAATTGACCGACTGAACAAAGAAAATGGATGGCGTATTTCTATTCCGGAAGACAGCAAACAGCAGGTCTATGATTATTACAAAGATTATTCCATAGAAGAATTTGAACAGGAATTGCGAAGAGAAATGGCTGAAATAGGGTACTAACCTTATAATAGGCAGTCTTTAAGGAGGTTTTAAATGAAACGATTTTTTGCTACTCTCATGGTTCTTTTACTTGCTATCAGTTCATCAAGTGTAGCTTTCGCTTTGACTCCAGACCAGGCTCCATATGCACAAAATATAAAACTGCAACAATTATCAAGTGTCGTAGCAAAAGTTAATGCAGATCTCGGTAGCACCATTACCATTCCAGAAGAGGAAGAAAACAATGTATATCTTTACTATAAAGATTATTCCTTAGAAGAATTCGAAGAAGAAATACGAACGGAATATGAGGATTTTTTGACCTCGTCTTTTGCAGATAAAAAAGCAAGTGAAAATACTGATAATTTTGCAAAAGCGAATTCCGCTTCCATGAAATCAACCGGTTCAGAAAACATCGTTCAAGAAAAAGCGCTTCGTTACAATTCTACACTTAGATTGAAATCCAAAATATATGGGTTAGGAAGTCCTCCTGTCTACAGGTACCGAAGTATTACAAGTGTATCCACGCTGTGGCCAAGCAGCTATACCGGATATCACTATCACCTGACAAGTTCGTCTTATTCAATCAGCACAGACAAGAAAAAATGTACTGTGCAAATCACTGGGGTGCCAAAAAATGCAGCTGGTCTGACACTTACCACCATACTGCATGATACGGTTGTTTTCAGCGCAAACTAATAATAAACTTGCTTTTTCTAGAATAGTACCAAACACCATCCATCTTATTTGCTTGGTGCTATCAAAAACAAAAAGACCCGGCTCCGAAGAGTCGGGTCTTTGTTTGTTTTAGAAGAACTAAAATTCCGGAGGGAATTAGTCTCTTGGGTTGTTGATGGCAGCCTGTGCAGCAGCAAGGCGAGCAATCGGCACACGGAACGGAGAGCAGGAAACATAGTCCAGTCCGATATCGTGGCAGAATTCTACGGAAGACGGGTCACCGCCGTGTTCACCGCAGATACCGCAGTGCAGGGACGGATTAACCGGCTTACCAAGATCAAGAGCCATCTTCATGAGCTTGCCAACGCCAACCTGGTCAAGCTTTGCAAACGGATCGTTTTCAAAGATCTTGGCATCATAGTAAGCGTTGAGGAACTTACCAGCGTCGTCACGGGAGAAGCCGTAAGTCATCTGAGTAAGGTCATTGGTGCCGAAGCAGAAGAAGTCTGCGTTGGCAGCAATTTCATCGGCAGTCAGAGCTGCGCGAGGAATTTCAATCATGGTACCTACTTCGTAGGCAAGGTTAACACCAGAAGCAGCAATTTCGTCATCTGCAGTCTTAACAACTACAGCCTTAACATACTTCAGTTCCTTAACGTCACCAACCAGCGGAATCATGATTTCCGGCTTAACAGTCCAGTCTGCGTGTGCTTTCTGTACGTTGATTGCGGCACGGATAACAGCCTTGGTCTGCATTACGGCAATTTCCGGATAGGTTACAGCCAGACGGCATCCACGGTGACCCATCATCGGGTTGAATTCATGGAGACCCTGAATAATGGCCTTAATCTGTTCAACAGTCTTGCCCTGTGCTTCTGCCAGTGCTTTGATGTCTTCTTCTTCTGTCGGAACGAATTCGTGAAGAGGAGGATCCAGGAAACGGATGGTAACGGGGTTACCTTCCAAAGCCTCATAGAGTGCTTCGAAGTCACCCTGCTGATACGGCAGGATCTTTTCCAGAGCAGCTTCTCTTTCTTCTACGGTGTCAGAGCAGATCATTTCACGGAAAGCAGCAATTCTGTCTGCTTCGAAGAACATGTGCTCTGTACGGCAAAGGCCAATACCTTCTGCGCCAAGTTCGCGTGCTTTCTTAGCATCTGCCGGAGTATCCGCATTAGTGCGAACCTTCATCTGACGATACTTGTCAGCCCAGCCCATTACACGACCGAACTCACCAGCAATAACGGCATCCTGAGTTGGGATTGCACCGTCATAGATGTTACCGGTAGAACCGTCAATGGAAATAACGTCACCTTCGTGGAAGGTTTTGCCAGCCAAGGTAAACTGTTTGTTTTCTTCGTCCATAACAATTTCAGAGCAACCGGATACGCAGCAGCTACCCATACCACGGGCAACAACGGCTGCGTGGGAGGTCATACCACCACGAACGGTCAGGATGCCCTGAGAGGACTTCATGCCGGTGATGTCTTCCGGAGAGGTTTCCAGACGAACCAGGATAACCTTTTCGCCACGGTTGTTCCATTCTTCTGCATCTTCAGCAGTGAAGACAACCTTACCGCAAGCAGCACCCGGGGAAGCGCCAAGGCCCTTACCGATTGGAGTGGCAGCCTTCAGTGCAGCAGCATCAAACTGCGGGTGAAGCAGGGTGTCAAGGTTACGAGGATCAATCATCAGGACAGCTTCCTGTTCTGTTCTCATGCCTTCGTCAACCAGGTCACAGGCAATCTTAAGAGCAGCCTGTGCAGTTCTCTTACCATTTCTGGTCTGCAGCATGTAAAGTTTGCCGTGTTCTACGGTAAATTCCATATCCTGCATGTCTCTGTAGTGCTTTTCCAGGATGGAGCAAACTTCCGTAAACTGCTTGAAAGCTTCCGGGAATTTTTCTTCCATTTCGGAGATGTGCATTGGTGTACGAACACCGGCAACAACGTCTTCGCCCTGTGCGTTGGTCAGGAATTCACCGAAGAGTCCCTTAGCACCGGTAGCCGGGTCACGAGTGAAGGCTACGCCGGTACCGCAATCGTCGCCCATGTTACCGAAGGCCATGGCCTGTACGTTAACGGCAGTACCCCAGGAATACGGGATGTCGTTGTCACGACGATATACGTTAGCACGTGGGTTATCCCAAGAACGGAATACGGCCTTAACGGCACCCATGAGCTGTTCTTTCGGATCAGTCGGGAAGTCTTCGCCGATCTTTTCCTTGTATTCAGCCTTGAACTGATAAGCCAGTTCCTTCAGGTCATCAGCAGTCAGTTCAACGTCCTGCGTAACGCCTCTCTTGGCCTTCATTTCGTCAATCAGCTGTTCAAAGTACTTCTTGCCGACTTCCATAACTACGTCAGAATACATCTGGATGAATCTTCTGTAGCAGTCCCAAGCCCAACGCGGGTTGTTGGATTTTTCAGCAAGAACGTCTACTACGTCTTCGTTCAGACCAAGGTTCAGGATGGTGTCCATCATACCCGGCATGGAAGCACGAGCGCCGGAACGAACGGAAACAAGAAGAGGATTTTCCTTGTCACCGAACTTTTTGCCGGTAATTTCTTCCAATTTTACGATATGGTCTTCAATCTGAGCCATGATTTCGTCGTTGATTTCACGGCCGTCTTCATAATACTGAGTGCAAGCTTCAGTAGATACGGTGAAGCCCTGTGGTACCGGAAGACCGATGTTGGTCATTTCAGCAAGGTTTGCACCTTTACCACCAAGGAGTTCACGCATGTCTGCATTACCTTCGGTAAACAGATAAACGTACTTTTTTGCCATGTGTTATTCCCTCCGAATAGTGAATATATTTTTGGGTTTACGGCAGAGATTATAGCATAGGGAATTTTTCTATTCAATGTCAAAAAAATCCGCCTACTTTATTTTGTCGCTTTTCCCACAAACAGCGCCCCCGAAAGGCCCTGTTTTCGTCATTTTTTAAAGCATTTCTGCGATTCAGCGATCATAGATTTTGGTGCGCTTTGCAATCTGCTTTGCAAGGGCTGCAGTGGCCGCCCCCGGGAGCATGCGCCAGGCCCAGTTGCCAAGGGCAACGCCTGGCACATTCATGCGAGCGGAGCCGGGCAGCTGCAGCCAGTCCTGCATCTGGGCCACGAACAGGTCTGCCGGGCTTTGCAGGCCTCCGCGCAGGAGGCCCAAAACCGGTCCCTCCTGTTCGTTTAGGCCCAGATAGGTGACGGCGAAGTCCTTGTCTTCCTGTGGCACCGCAGGATCCTGCCACCAGCCAAGGCTGGTGTTGTTATCATGCGTTCCTGCGTAACAGACGCTGTTTCGTTTCATGCGGTGCGGCAGGTACTTGGACGAGCCGTCTGCAGAAAAAGCAAACTGCAGCACGTTCATGCCCGGGAATCCGGTCTGCTCCAGCAAATCAGTAACCGCCGGAGTTAAAATTCCCAGGTCCTCCGCAATGTAATCCAGATCATAGAACCAGTCCCGCAAAACGCGGAGCAGGTCCATTCCCGGGCCCTTATGCCACGTGCCGGTCTTTGCGCTGGTGGCGCCGAATGGAACGGCCCAATAGCTTTCAAAAGCACGGAAATGGTCAATGCGAACCATATCATAAAGCTGTTTGGCGCCTTCCATGCGGCGGATCCACCAGCCATAGCCATCTGCTTTCATGGCATCCCAGTCATAAAGCGGGTTGCCCCAAAGCTGGCCCTCTTCTGAAAAATAGTCCGGCGGCACGCCGGCCACCTCTTTCGGAACCAGGTCTTCCCCGAAGGCAAAGAATTGTGGTTCCCGCCAGGCGTCTGCGGAATCCATGGCAACGTAAATAGGTACATCGCCGATGATCCGGATACCAAGATCATTGACATACCGTTTCAATGCGGTCCACTGTTTGAAAAACAGGAATTGGATATAGGTGTAAAAACAGATGTCCTCTTTCAGCAGCTCCCGGTACTTTGCCAGCGCTTCCGGGCTACGCTTCCGCAGGCCTTCGTCCGGCCAATCCTGCCAGGAGCCGTCGCCAAAGTAGTTTCTTGCCGCCATAAATAATGCATAGTCCGGCAACCATTTCTGTTCTTCTGCAAACCGCTTTACTTCGGCCTCCTGGCGTGGGTATCCTACTTCAAAAGCTTTCCGCAATACGGTAAATCGGTTTGCGCGAAGCGCCGCATAGTCTACATGCTCTGGGTCATTTCCCCAGTCAAACTGTTCTACGTACGCCCGCTCCAACAACCCCTCTTCTATCAGTAACGCAAGGTCTATAAAATACGGGTTTCCGGCAAACGTAGAGAAGCTGGTATACGGGCTATCCCCCAGGCCGGTCGGGCCAAGCGGAAGCACCTGCCAGAAGCGCTGCCCGGCGTCTTTTAAAAAAGTGGCAAACTCATATGCCGTTTTCCCTAGGGTGCCAATCCCGTACGGGGATGGCAAAGCGGAAACCGGCAGTAAAATTCCACTGGATCTTTGCATAGAAAAACCTCCTAATGAAGCCCATTATACAACAGTTTTCCTTAGTTGACATCCCTTGCAGCCTTTGTTATAATGACCTAGCTATCGAGGCGTGGCGAAGTTTGGTATCGCGCTTGGTTTGGGACCAAGATGCCGCTGGTTCGAGTCCAGTCGCCTCGACCACCAAAGGACGGTTTTCACCGTCCTTTTTCTTTTTCCAAAAAAGGCAAAACAAAAAGGGAGTAATTGCAACATGGTTTGCAATTACTCCCTTCCTTATTTTTTAGGCATTGGCTTTGATTAAAGCTTCCAGTTGCTCTTTTGTCTGGTATCCAAAGAGTGCCTGCACAGCCTGTCCGTCCTTCATCATAACCAGGGTTGGAATGGCTTCAATGCCGAACAGTTGTGCCAGATATGGCTGTTCATCCACATTGACCTTTCCCACTTTAATGTCCTCATGTTCCTCTGCAATTTCTTCTATGATGGGAGCCACCATCTGGCAGGGTCCGCACCAGGTTGCCCAGAAGTCCAGTAGGACGGGTTTTTCTGAATTTGCTACTTCTGCTTCATAGTTCTCTTTAGTAATTTCTACTTCCTTGGACATCTTCAGTCCTCCTTACTTTTGTAATACAGCATACAGTGACAAAAGCCTTCAAACTCCGGGTCTGCAATTTGCTGTCTGAATTCCTTGCAAATGCATTTTGTATCTTCCGTTTGCTCTCTCCGGCAGGGACAATACCCACCGGTTCGTTTCAGGCCTTCTTTTACAACAGCCACTATTTCTGCATTCGGATTGAGTGATACTTTCACGGTATTGCCTCCTTTTCTCTAAGTGCCTTCATTTTAGCATGTTTTTTATAGAAAAGGAATGCGCTGACTCGCCCAAAAGAGGGAGGAAATTTTCTTCAGGAAGCAGAGGAGTCCTTTTTCTTTTTATTCAGGACAAATGCGGCTACTCCGGCAATGATAACAACTGCAGACAGTCCGCAAATCAGGGCCTTTGCCCAAGTCGGAAAATCCTTGTCCTCTTCTTCGGTGGTGGTTTCTGCTTCGCCCAATTCAGACGGGCGATCTACGCTATATTCGGTCCAGGAAGTCAGGGTTCCCGCTTCTGTGGTGCAATCTGCATATTCCCCGTATGTGCCGGTAACGGTAACGGTATAATCGGAGTCACCTTCTACATAAACGGTCCCATCTTTTCCTTGAATGGTAACGGTCTTTCCTTTGGCGTCCACAATCTTGCCACTGTTATACAGATTGGTAACGGTGCTGTTTCCGGTAACCACCCAGATGGAGTTCTGATCAATGGCTACGTTGGCGTAACCGTCACCGCCGTTACCGGCATTGCTTTCGTCATCCAGGATTGCACCGGTCAGCTTGGAACCATCGGTCATGAAGAAGTTCAAAGTAGAGATGCTGTCCCAAATAATGTCGCCGTTCATTTCCTGTTGGATTGCGGTAAATTTGCAATCTGCACCGTTGCTTCCGGAGGAACCCCAGCCACGCTGGTTCGAGTTACCGGTACACTTCAGGAAGAACTCACAATCATCTGCAGCAGTAATTTTTACATTGCGGATAACAAAGTCACTTTCGGTATTGGTGGTATAGAAAATGCCGCCGTTTTTGCTGGTGATAGAGCCGCCGTCCATCTGGAAAGTGCCCTCTCCTTCTTCGGAGTCACCGGACATACTCTGATATACAATAACACTCCAGGTGCAATCGTTTTGTTCATTTTCCGGCATATTGGAAGTCAGGTCACTGTTATATAAATGCAGGCTGTTCAAGCCTTCCAGGCAAATTCCTTCGGAGTTGTTTGCTACCAGCGTAGCGTCGTGGATGGCCACATCAGCCGTTACATAAACCGCCGGGGATCCGGTTCCGTTGGAGGTGTAGGTGCCGCCATCCACGACCATGGTTCCGCCGCCGCGGTCGGAGCGAATTGCGGCACTGCTGTTGCCCTGCGTGGTAGCGGTTACGTTCCACGCATACAGCGTGCCGCCACCGGCTACATGCAGTCCACCGGAGGTGTCCTGGGTCGTGTTAATAGTGGTATCCGCTACGTAAACCTTGCCATCACTATAGGCAAACACGCCAGCCCCGCCGGCGGAATCCGTAGTAATATTACTCTTGGTAATATACGTTGTGCCACCCTTCCCCAGGACTGCGGCGCCAACACCATAGAAGCTGGAGTTATCTCCCCCAGAAGAATCCTCCGAGCTTCTGGTGATGTTGGCCCCACTGAAGACCTGTGTTCCATCGGAAACCAAAACGGCGTTTTCATCTGTTCCGGTGGAACTGATGGTTGCGTCCGTATAGGTTCCGTCTTCGGTATATTCTTTCACGGCAGTATAACTGTCTACACCGGAGCTTTGGCCTCCGCCGCCAGGAGCCTGTCCACCGCCACCGGCTCCATCCGGTGGGGTGCCATCTCCTTGTGAGCTGCTGTCACCGGATGGTTTTTCCGGCGGTGTTCCACTCTGGCCGGCAGATGCCGCCAGGGCGGTCAATCCACAGCACACGGTCATAGTAAGAGCAAGTAAAACTGCCAGGATGCGCTTGGTTATCTTCTTCATAAAGAATCGCCCTTTCTTTTCTTAGTACACCTGCATTGTAAACCGCGTTGTTTAGCCATAATTAAAAAAGAGACGGTTTTTTGCCGCCTCTTTTTTAGGTTCAGTTTATGTAACTTTGTCTTTCGGCTTTCCTTTACGCATCAATGACATCACAAATTGCCTTGTAAAGATCATCATATTCTTCGTAAGCTGGAATATTCGGATAATCCTTTTTCAGCTGGTCCGTGCTCTTGAACAGGAATCCGGCTTTGGATGCCTGAATCATGCCAAGATCATTGAAGCTGTCTCCAGAGGCGATGGTGTCAAAGCCACAGGCCTGCAGGGATTTTACAGTGGTCAGCTTAGACGGTGTGCAACGCATTTTGTAATCCGTAATTTCTCCGTTTTCAGCCACTTCCAATGTGTTGCAGAAAATAGTGGGCATACCCAGCTTTTTCATCAACGGTGCAGCAAACTGTTCAAAAGTGTCAGACAGAATAATAACCTGGGTCTTATCCCGTAATTTGTCCATAAATTCCTTAGCGCCCGGAATCGGATCAATCTTGGAAATGACTTCCTGAATTTCCTTTAAACCCAGTCCATGGTCTTTCAGGATTTGCAAACGATACTTCATCAGTTTGTCATAATCCGGTTCTTCCCGGGTAGTGCGTTTCAGCTCCGGAATCCCGGTTTCTTCGGCAAAGGCAATCCAGATTTCCGGCACCAGAACCCCTTCCATATCTAAGCAAACAACGTACATAAGTGGTATCTTCCTTTCCGCTTTAAAGTCTTTTTCATTATAGCAAAAAAGAGAGCCCTGTTACAGGCTCTCTTTTGAAGCATCCGCTTGCGCTTTGTCCGCTGTATGGTTTGCTATATCCTTTGCTGCATCTTCTGCCGGTTCTTCCGGAACATCCTCTACATCTGTAAAGGAAATATCAGACGCTACCGGGTGTGCTTTTCGCCATTCGGCAGCCTGCTTAGAGGCTTCCCGTCCGTTCAGACCGTCCGGAAGCTGCGCTATGATAAGCAGTGCGGTTCCGTCGTCACTTTGTGCGGTAATGGCTCCGCCATGTGCCCGGGTCACCGTCTGTGCCATACTAAGACCGATGCCGTATCCTTTCTTTTCGTTGCTGTGTGAGGTATCCCCGCGATAAAAGCGATCAAAAAGCTCTCTGTGCTGACCCGGTGTAATTGGATCCAGCGTGTCATTTTTGCTGAAAATCTGTACCTTATGCCGTTGATTGGCAACACCCAGAATAATGGTGGTGCCCGGTTTGGCATATTTTATGGCATTGTCTGCCAAAATGGAAATGACTTGCCGCAAAGAGCGTTCATTTCCGTAAATTAACACGTTGTCCGTTACCATGGTATGCAGCAGGAACCCCTGTTCCTCTGCCATCAGGGCAAACGGTTTTATGACATCATTAAAGGCCTCTGACAAATTAAAGACGGCCCGCTCCAGGTCCTGATCATTTTCTTCAAACTTGGCCATGGTTATCAGTTCCTGTGTCATTATGGACAAGCGTTCTACCTGCGTATGAATGCCTTCCGTCCACTTGGTTTCCCCGTTTTCCATTTCAATGACTTCCGTGCAGGAATCAATGATAGCCAGCGGGGTTTTCAGTTCATGTCCCGCATTGGTAATAAAGGATTTTTGCTTTTTATAGCTTTCTTCCACCGGATAAAAGACGCTGCGGGACAGCAGGCAAACCAGAAGGAAGAAAACCAAAACGCCCGCCAGGAACACAATCGTGGTAACAATACAGAAGGCTACCCCGCTTTGCATGGTGTCGGTACAATCCAGGAAATAACATTGCAATCCGTCTCCGCGGGAAACCAAAACATAACGGTAGGTGGAAACGTATCCTTTGCTTTTGGATCCGGAAGCAGCCAGCTTGGCAAGCTGAATGGCCTGGGCAGACGTTAATTCGGTTTCATTTGCCATGAAAACCTGATAATTCCCGTCTGCGCTAATGCCGACCGAAAAATAATGGGATTCATAATCCTTTGTACTGGATTTTCCGCCTGCCTGAATGGCAGCTCTGAAGAAGCTGCTTTTGGCAGAACTTCCCTCATCTACCGGGTCTTCTTCATACGTCGGCTCTTCTCCGTCCGTAGAAGAGGACGGGAGCGGCATTCCATTAGAAAAGACATTGGATACAATTAAACTATCCAACGTGCGGTCTGCCTCATCTTCAATACTACCGAAGCTGGCCAGGTCAACCGTAAGCATCAGCACACCCAGAACCAGCATAATAGACAGCGTTGCAATGGCAATAAATCGTTTGCGCAGTCCGGCAATCATTTTTGTTCCTCCAGAGAGTATCCGACACCGCGCGCTGCCTTAATGTTTACGTGCGTTCCCAGGGCTGCCAATTTCTTCCGCAGAGTGGAGATATAAACCCAGACTACGTTAATTTCCGCATCGGAATCATAGCCCCAAATCTTCTCAAGAAAGCGTTCGGTCGGAATAACCTGGCCCGGATGGTCCATTAGCATTTCCATCATCTGGAACTCCTTGTTGGCCAGTTTCACGGCACTTTCCGGTCCGCTTAATTCGTAATCCGAGCGATTTAGCTGTAAATCGCCGAATTGCAACACCGTATTACTCAGCTCCGGTTGCCGTCTGGTCATGGCACGGATGCGGGCCAGAAGAATATTAATTTTAAACGGTTTGGTCAGGTAGTCGTCCGCACCGGCGTCCAGGCCGGCAACCACGTCATCATCCTGACTTTTGGCAGTCAACAGCAGAATGGGAAGGGTAAATCCTTCCTCACGGATTTTCTTGACTACGGTTACCCCATCCATTTTCGGCATCATGATGTCCAGAATGGCACCGTCATAATCTCCGGTACGCAGATAATCCAGCGCATCCTGCCCATCATAAACGGCATCTACAGAATAGTTGCTGTGTGTCAGCATGGTTACCAGTGCATCTGACAGCATCTGTTCATCTTCCGCAAGCAAAAGTCTCATAGAATAGCCTCCCCTTTTTGTTTTCTAGAGTTTACCATACCGAAAACAACTTAAAAATAAATAAGGCTTAGTTTTGTTTCCGTGTAATGGTATATTCATCTCCGGCACGGAAATAGGGGCACTCTTTATAATGGTGCTCCAACAGGCGAACGTATTCGTCTTCATCCATATCCACGGAGCAAACGTCTTCTTCCAGTTCGTCATCCCACTGGAAATTCATACAATAATCACAGCTGTATGCCATTTCTGTCCTCCTATTTCAGTTGGTCTAAGGTCAAAAGATAGCTTGGCAGGAACTCTGTCAAAAAGAGCTCTGCAGAAGGACAGTCCAGTTTGTGAATGGCCTCTTCGGTTGCTTCTCTGGCTTTTAAAAATTCCTGGTTGCCGGCCTTCTCCTCTTCTACGCACTTAATCAGGGCGCTGAGCTTGTCCGCCGCTTTGACCAGCTTCCAAAGCTCCCGGTCTTCCGGCTGCGGGACCATGACGTCCCGGTACTGCGGCTGTAAATCTTCCGGCAGCATGGTAATCAACTTTTCCGTGGCAATGTGCTCTATATCCTTGTAAGCGTCCCGAATTTCTTCACTGTAATATTTGACCGGCGTCGGCATATCGCCGGTCAAAATTTCCGAGGCATCATGAAACAGGCCGATGACAGCCGCCTTGTCCGCGTCCAATGTGGTCCCGCAGCGTTCGTTGCTGATGGTGGCCAAAGCGTGGGCAAGCAGCGCCACTTCAAAGGAATGCTGCATTAAGCTCTCTGATTCCGTGTTTCGCATCAGCGCCCAGCGGTCAATATATTTCATGCGGGAAAGCATGGCGTAAAAATCATTTGACATGATAGTATCCTTTCTTGCTTTTCTTGTTTTAAAAGCGCCTTGTATCGGCAAAAAGAGCCCGCTTGTTTTGCAAGCGAGCTCCGGGTTTGCGTTTTTTGCAGATTATTCTGCGTCTGTTGCGTGATTTCCCGCCTTGGCCATTTTCTTTGCAGAACGGTCATAGCTCATGGAACGGCCGGTGTAAACAAAGAGAATTCCGCAAAGAGCAGCAATCAGGCCAACTCCTACCAAGCACAGAAGAACGATGAATACAATTAAAAATAATCCGGAAGTAATCATTTGATAATCCCCTCTTTTAGTCTCCTAAGTTTTTCAATAACTCCGTTGCTGCAACAAAACTGCTACAGCCTATGCTATATGTCGGTTTAATTTTAGCAAACTGTGTTTTAAAAAGCAAGACACCCTGCAAAAAAGGCAAAGAAGGACGCGGTTTTCTTGATTTTAAGCAGTAGATTCTATATAATTTTTGACGAAGTTCATTTCCATTAAAAAGGGGTGAAATACGTGTCCTCTATCATTTCCGTCAGCCGCTGGATTCTTCCTTTGCTGGCCTTGGCGCTGGTAGCCATCTGCGCTTATGTGCTGTCCCAAAACAACCGGAAAACCGGCACCATCGGATACTTGATTAATGCCGCCAATCGGGACCGTATGCCGCTGAAAACGGCAGAAACGTCCATTGGTCGAAGCAACACCTGTGACATCGTTTTAAATTACAATACCGTATCCCGTTTCCATGCCGTTATTACCAAACGAAACGGAAAATGGATTTTGTTTGATACCAACAGCAAAACCGGTACCTTGGTCAATAAAGACCGGGTCATTGGCCGGAAATATTTGGAAAACGGAGATATTGTCGTCTTTGGCAATGCCGTTTTCAAATTCTTTGAAGAACTGCCTCTGGAAGCAGAATATACCAAAGAAACGCTGCCCAGAAATTACAATAAGCCGGTAGCTCCGGATGCCTTTGCCTATGATGACCGCAACAAAGGAGACATCATTATTCCGCAAATGGCAAACGAACTAAAAGAGTCCTGCAACTTAGAAAACTGTATTACTGGGGAAATCATGTCCCTTGATCGCATGAATAAAGTGGTCATTGGCCGTGCTTCTGACGCAGATATCCGAATTGACCGTCCGGTTGTTTCCCGGTATCACGCCGTTGTTCGCCGTAATGAACACGGCAAATGGGTTATTGAAGACACCGGTTCGCAGGCGGGAACATTGGTAAACGGGGAAGAAATTTTTGCCCCAACCCCGCTCTTTGACAGTGACATCATTGAAATCTGCGGTTATACCATTAAATTTAATGATCCTTATTCTTAATTTATTCTTTCAGACGTTAAGACTTTGAAAATGATTACTAAAGTGAGGTGAGCCAAATGAGCGGTCCACGATGGATTCCGGCCATGACCATTCTGACCTTGTTCCAGATTCTGTCCTTTGCTCAGATTGTCTCTCTAAGTGAAGCACTGACCACCATTGGTCAGAATTTAAGTGCCGGGACCGTCTTTATTGCCTTTCTGGCGTTGGAATGGGCCTATGCCATTGTCTCTTCCCTGATTTTGAAAAAGCACAGCATGGGATTGGAAATCATTGCCTTTTTCCTGACCGGAATCGGTCTTGCTTTAAATGCCTGTCAAAGCACCAGCACCTTGCTGACACAGTTTTTGGCCGTTCTCCTAGGCTTTGCCGGATATATCGGTCTGCTCTGGATTTTGTCAGACGTAGATCGCGCAGACAAATATATCCTTCCCATGGAAATCTTTGCCATTGCCCTTCTGATTTTCGGTCTGGTCTTTGCCAGTTACAAATATGGTGCATACAACTGGGTAACCATTGGTTCCATTTCATTCCAGCCCTCAGAAATTGTAAAAATCCCGTTTGTTTTCGTTGGTGCTGCCTCGCTGGAAAAATTACAAACCAGCAAGCACATCTGGCATTACATCATCTTTGCCGTTGTCTGCATTGGCCTGCTGTTCCTGATGAAGGACCTGGGTACTGCGCTGATTTTCTTCTCGGCATTCCTGGTTCTGGCCTTCATGCGATCCGGTGACATTCGTACCGTACTCTTCATTGTAGTTGGTGCCGGCCTGGCCGCAGCCATGGTTGTGCTGCTCCGGTCAGACTACGTTATGAGCCGTTTTGCCACGTATCGCCACGTTTGGGATGACGTTTACGGCAAAGGCTTCCAGCAGACCCACGCCATGACCTATGCTGTCAGCGGTGGTCTTGCCGGTATGGGTGTCGGCAACGGTTACCTTCGTAAAATTGCCGCTGCCATTGAAGACCTTGCCTTTGGCATTGTTTGTGAAGAGTTTGGGATGCTGATTGGATTCCTTGTCCTGATCTGCTACCTGCTGATTTTCATTCATGCCATCCGGAATGCCAACGGGTCTTCCAGTGCCTTTTATTCCATTGCTACCTGCGCAGCCGGAACCCTGATTCTGTTCCAGGCCGCCTTACATACCTTCGGTGTTATGGACTTCCTGCCATTCACCGGTGTTACGCTTCCATTTATCAGTCACGGCGGAACCAGTATGGTTTCCTGCTGGGCCATGCTTGCCTTTATTAAGGCGGCAGACAACCGCACTTGGGCAAAAGGAGGGAAGCGAAAAGCATGAACCGAATTTTCAAACGCTCCAAATGGCTTTACGCTATCGGTGGCATCTTTGCCGTTGCCATGATTGTATTGCTTTTCACCATGCTGATTCAGGCTAAAACATGGGTCAGCCAGCCGTACAACAAGCACATGGTTACCAGCTCCGGTTCTATTTATGACCGCAACGGAACGGTTCTGGTTTCCACAAAAGACGGAGAACGGACGTACAATGCCGACTCCGCAGTTCGAAAGGCCACCCTGCACGTCGTCGGGGACTCCGAAGGCTTCATTTCCACCGGTGCGCAAACCGCCTTTCGTTCCCAATTAACCGGGTATAATCTGATTAACGGCTTATATGCCTCTGACAGCAAAAAGAATGATCTAACGCTGACCATAGATGCAGACCTTTCCGTTACTGCCTATAAAGCACTTGGCAACTATAAAGGCTGTATTGGTGTTTATAACTACAAAACCGGTGAAATTCTTTGTGCTGTCTCTACACCAACCTATGACCCGGCCAATAAGCCGGATGATATTGATGATTCTTCGGACAATTACAAAGCCATTTATATGAACCGCTTCTTCAGCGGTACCTATACACCGGGTTCTACATTCAAAATCATTACCACTGCCTGTGCGTTGGAAAATGTCAGCAACATTGAAAGCATGACCTTTACCTGTCCCGGTTACTTTACTACCAAGAGCGGCAGTAAAGTAAAGTGTAATAGCACACATGGCACTGTTACATTTAAACAAGGGCTGAATCGCTCCTGTAATACAGAATTTGCACAAATTGCCTGCAACCTGTTAACCAACAACGAAATGATGGCAACTGCCAAGGAATTCGGCTTTGGCAAAACCATTGAAGTCAACGGTATTAAGTGTGCCACCAGCACCTTTGACCTGTCCAGCGCTTATGACATTGACCGCGCCTGGGCCGGCATTGGACAGTACACCACCATGGTAAACCCGTGTCATGAAATTACAGTTCTTGGTTCCATCGCCAATAAAACCGGCGTTACTCCAAATCCAACCTTAATTTACGGATCCCGTGGTGGCAACCTTTCCTATTGCAGTTCCAACATTGCCCGCAAGCTGAATGATCTTCTGCGGTCCAATGTTACAGACTACTATAAGGACAGCAAATTCCCGAACCTGGAAATGTGCGGTAAAACCGGTACGGCACAGGTTTCCAACGGAAATCCGCATACCTGGTTTGCCGGCTATTCTCAACGGGATGACCTTCCGCTCTGCATTGTTGTTGTTCTGGAAAATTCCGGTGGTTACGGTTTAACCAACGCCATCCCAGTGGCCAACACGGTTATGCAAAAGGCTCTTTCCCTTTACGCAAAAAGCTAATTACCAATCAGCTACCATAACCTGGTATTCCAAACAAGCAAATAGTTAATTCCATAAAGAAAAGCATCTCTTCTCAGGAAACAATCCTGTTTGAAGAGATGCTTTTTGTGTTCCTTCTAATACGCCAGCGGTATAGCGCATCCAGGAACCCCATGTATTGCACTTTGCCTGGTGGGGGTGTCAGCCGACAAAGGTTGCAATCTGTTCCAAGTTGGCAATCACATAAGCCTGTGCTGCCGCATCATAGAAGTTTTTCCGGTAGCGGTGTCCGGTATGAGAAATCCGCTCTTCCGTAAGAATGCCCAGGGCATTTCCTTCTTCAGTAGCATATTTTACCCGTTCCTGATTTTGTATTTCTGTTCTTAACAAGCCTTCTGCTTCTAACCACTTGGTAATCTGAGCAACCGGCAAAGACCTCACATGTGGATCCAGTACGGCATTAATCCGATCTGCCAACTGGGAAACCCCAACCGGCTTTTCGGTAATATCAATTTCCATGCGCTCTTCTTCCGAAATGGAGAAGGGCGCTTTTTTTGCGTTGGGAACCTTCCCCACTAAACCGCCATTTTCCAGAACCTGCTCCAACAGGTCTGCTACATACATAAAGGTACGGCACAAGGTTACATTATTTAAGATGTCTTCTTCCGGAAGGGCGCTTCCGTCCAACGGGTTCCTTCCATTTGCCAGCTTTTCCAAATACAGCTTGGCCGTGTAAATCTTCTCTTTTTCTTTCATGTGGTGCGTCCTCCTATTCATACCAATTTAGTTTCAATAAATTCACCCCGGCGCTATTGCGCACAAAGGCCGTGCCCTCTTTGGAAATTGGGCCGGCTTCGTCAAAGACGGGATCTATGACCGGTGTGCCGGACTCATCAATGTAGCCCCACTTGTCTCCGATTTTGACTGCGGCGTAGCCTTCCGAAAAGGATTTTGCATCCGCAAAGGACGGCGGAATAACCACATTTCCCCGCTGATCCGCAAAGCCCCAAAGAGAGCCCTGACGAAACGCCAATAATCCATTTCGTTCCTGCGGGAGCCGGATTTCTTCCGCAGCAAAAGAAGACAGTGCTTCTCCGTCCGGGCCATACAAGGACCACAATCCATTATTGTTGCCTATGATGACACCATAGGTGGAAGAAAATCCATAAGGGTCCTCTATTACAGAAGAAAACGGACAGTGCCGAACCACTTGCAGGTTGCTGTCTAAAAGCACCAGCCCGCCGTCCTGCTGCGCCAAGGCATATCCTTCCTGAAAGGCATACGTTTTGGCATAATTCATTTCCTGCAGATGCAATTCTGTATCCATATATCCAAATGCACCGTCAAGGGAAACCGGCGCGTGGCCGGACGCCATTGGCCCAAGGGAATTTACCAACTGCTCCAGTACCAACCGCCGGTTCCCCTCTGCATCTGCAAAAAGGAATTGTCCCTCCTGGCACACCGGATACAAAGACCCGTCTTCCGACGGTCCGCCGGCCCAGGAAAGATCTCCGCTAAACAACCGTCGACCGGAAGCAGTGTAGATAGCTGCCGTTCCGGAATCCGTGATAACGGAAGCCACCATCTGTGTACCGGCACCACACCAATCCTGAAAAGAGGAAAGCGGTACGTAACTTAAAACATATTGTCCCTTGATTTCCCGTAGTTTCTCCTGAAGCAATTCAGCATCTCCTTTTGCCAAGACGGAAACTGCGTCTGCATATCGGTTTTCTGCTAAAAATGCGTCTGCCCAAAGAAGGAGATTATCTGCATTACCGGGTAAAACTGTTTCTAAGGTTTCACAGGTTTTTCGTGCTTTTTCATACTGCTTCAATTGCAGATACAGTTCTGATACCCGTTGCAATACCTTCTGATTTTTAGGTTCCATGGAAAGACAGGAAAGGTAAGCTTCCAACGCTTCATCCGGTATTTTCTTTTCATATAACTCTTCTGCCTGTTGCCACTGCCGATTAAAACGGGCAGTGGCATTCACCTGTGTGTAAATAAACTTGCCCCAGCCTCCTGCACAAAGGCAGAACAGCAGGACAAGAGGGACAATTCTTTTCATAATAGTTTCACCAGCTGAAGAATGGTTTCCGCCATAACACCAATGGCTAGAAACGGTGCAAAGGGGAGTGTAGATCCCTTTTCTATCTTTTTGCTTAAAAGAAGGGTTGCTCCTACCCCAAGGGAGAGCAGTGCCGTTACTGCTAATGCACCAAGAAAATCCTGTAATTCATAACAAAAGCCCAAAACCAGTAACAATTTCAGATCCCCGCCTCCAATACCGTCTTTGGCCAAAAGACGACAGCAAAGACAAAGAAAGGCTGCCACCAAGAGACCTACGATTGGCGGAAACAGGATCTGATAAACTTTGGTTTCCGATGTCTTTAAAAAGCAGCTTAACAGAAGATATCCGACTTCTACTATTACCATTTCCAACAGAAGTTCTTTTGGAATCAGCCGGGTCTGAATATCCGTAATGGCAATCAGGCAGAGCAGTGTAGTTAAAAGAACCATTCGCATTAATTCCAAAATAATCATCTACAAGGCCTCCTGCTCATACCGATACTCCACTTCCGTTCCCTGCTTTTGCAGATTCTCTTTTATTTGTTGTAACCCCGACTGCATGGTTTCATTTTTTTGACACTCCTCCGGCAAAATCAAAATCAGGATTTTCCGTTTTGCAGGAACTACAGCCGCCTCGTTCCCGCTCTCCATTAAAATGGTTCCTTTCAAGGATTGGATATCTTTTTCAAGCCGATTGGCGTATTGCTGTATCTGCTTTTCTGTGGCTTCCTGATTTAAGGTGTACGCTGAAAGCTCCGCTGCGTCTCCGTTACAGGTGCTGTAGGTAGAAGAAAACAAATTCATGGAATAGGCTTCCCAGTAAACACCGTTCCCTGCATCATAAAAATCAATTCCAATACCGGAGGCCACCGCTTGCCCGGTGTTTTCCGATTTTAATTGGCTGATAAAATACCGGCCACGAATAAAGTTGGAGCTTTTCCAGATAGACTCATCTGTTTCTTCTCCTTGCTGATTGCGCAACGCTTCCAGTAAAGACGCATTTTCCGGCAACAGTGCAAGGGTTTCTGCCGTCTGACAAATGGTAAGCTGCTTAGAAAACAAACCATACGTCTGTACTTGCAACGGATAGGTAACGGTAATAGAAATGGTTTTCCCATCTCCCAATATGCTGGTGCCGGAAAAATCAAGTGCCGCATACCCACCTGCAATGCCCTGCTCCTGTAACCAAGGTTCCCATTCTGTACGGGAAAAATGCTTTTTTGCCAAACTCTTCGCCAGTGGAGCACCAAGGCCTTCTGCCACCGTCTCTCTGGCTTGGTCCATAAAAATACTTTGTAGGGTCCCACCAAGATCGGTTGCATCATTTTCCGTTTCAGATAACGGAACTATTTTCCCTACGGCATAGGTATATTGCGAAAGCTCTATGGCTGTCTGATTAATAGCGTCCTGTACTTCCAATTCCACCCGAATAATGGACAGAATAGAAAACGCCGCAAGGAGACAAACCGTAAAAATGGTAATGCTAAGCGCTCCTTCTACACTGTAGGAGCCCGTTTCAGAAGCGTGCCAATCCCTGATAAGACGTTTCCGCATATTGCACCAAGCGCTCCTTTTCTCCCGGATCCTTTGCCACATACACAAAGAAGCCCTGCCCGTTTTCCAAATTAAACCCGCAATAATACCAGGTTTCATTTAATCTTCCATTTTCAATGGTCCCGGATTGCAAGGGATCTTTCCCTGCTTCCGGGATCACCTCCGTCTGGTTCGCATAAAATCCTGTGCTAAAAAACAAGGCCAGATCCTGTGGCAATGCGTCTTCCAACGACCCTTCCGCTCCAAGTAACAAAAAGGACAACGCCTGCCTCTCTGCTTCATAAAGTTTATCTTTGTTCCCTTTTCCTTCCCATCCTGCGGGAATTGGAATGGCAAAAGAGGAAACCTGTGCAATTCCTGTTTTTGCCTTTTCCGCCATGCCGTTCCCGTTTTCTTCCTTTGCGGGTTTTCCACAAGAAGAAAAAGATAAGAGCATAACAAAGAGAAAAACAAAAGACATTACCCGTTTAATAGGCATACTCTTTTTCCTCCTTTATGGTATAAGACGAAACCTGAACTTCCGCTTTTAACCGCACAGCTGTATATGCCTGTGCCATGTTAAATGAGGTTTCTTTGGCTGCCACCCGGGCCTGCATTACCTTGGCGCTGCGAGTCAGCATGCCTCTTTTGCTGGAGTTGCCTTGCAAGCGGACAAAGGTAATCACCTTTAAATAATCCTGATAGGAAAAAGCCAGCCCGGAAGATCCGGAAACGGACGCTGAGGTCGTCCCGTTTCCGGTCCCCAGAAAGGTACCCAGTTCTTCCGCATAGCGGTTAATGACCGCCACCGTTTGGTTCTTCACCTTATCTTTGGCGCCATTTAATACTTGATGAAGCTGGTTTTCTGCTTCCGTCACTTTTTGATTTATTTCATTTTCAATTGCAGAAAACAGCTTCTCATATAAATCAGCCAAAGCTTTTTCTAAGGCCGAAGCGGCTGCTTCAGACAGGGCATCTTCTGTAGATAAAAGAGGCTCATAATATTGATAAACCTCTTCTGTCAGCTCCTCTAAACAATATTCGGTAAACAGTTGCTTTCCTAAAGTTACTGCTGCACTGGATCCTTCTACGGAATCCACTGCATCCTGTAATAGCTGTCGAATTTGATCCTTACTTTTTCCGGCATAAGCAGCTGTCCGATTTCCAATTAAACTGGTTAACTGTGCTTCAATTGGCGTCACAATTAAATTGGTTATACTTTCCGCAGCGCCTTCTGACGTCTGCCGAAAATAGTTTTCTGCGGCACCGGTAATTTCTTCCAGTTGGTCGTCCGCAGTTTGCTCTATTAAAGTAAATACATCATCTATTTGCTTACTGGTATAATTTGCTGCTCCTTCTGCTAAGGTGCGGCCTGCGCCGTTTAAACTGAGCGTCCACGTGGACGCGTTTTTAAACAGCGGCACCGCACCGCCCTTGCACAGGGTGGCAACGTCCAGGACGGATTCCCCTCCGGCCCATAGAAGTAACAGCAGATTCTGTGCGGCAGTAATGCCGATGCCGGTCCATCCGGCCAGGGCCGTTGCCACCGTAAGGGCCTCGCTCCGCATTTTTGCGTTGCCAAACGCATAAATGCAATTGAAAAGCAAGCGGCAGGAAAACAGTAAATTGGTATACAGTGCCACATTGGCTTGCAAAGAATCCTTTCCAAACAGAATGTACTCTAACTCGCCCCGAAACAGAGGGCTTTCCGAAAAAGTACTTCCGGATAAATTCTCCTCCTGTTCCCCGGTGGCATAACAGCTGAACTGCTCTGTTAAAAATTCTTCCACATAACAGTTTTCCAGTTGATTTTTCAAAGCGTTTTCCATATCGGAAAACAGCTGCTTCATGCTACTTAACTGTTGTAAACTGATTCCTTCCGCCGTGGACAAAGACAGAGTATCTTCTGCTCCTCCTAAGGCATCTATGGTTGCTGCCACACTTCCAAGCTGTTCTGAAACAGAAAGTGCCGCCACATTTTCATAAAAAACGGAAAGCGTGGTGTCCGTAATTCCCTGCAAAGCGGACTTCGTTTCCTTTGCTGATGCCTTCTCTTCTTCTGATGCATTGCTACCGGAAGCAGACAACAGATACTGGTAAACCGGATCTGTAATATATCCCAAAACCGGCAACTGCTGAGCCGCATCTCCTGGCGTTTGTGCATTTTCTTCTGCTTGCTCTGCGTTTTGTGCTTGCTGATTTTCATACTCCTGCAGCTTGTTTAGGTCATCCTGTAAAACAGCAGAAAAAGACTGTATGCCCTCTTCTGACAAAGCCCCGGCCGCATCCTGGTAATTTCCGGATAATAGCGTTTTTAGCTCTCCATCTTCCATTTTTTCAATGGCAGATTTCCACGCCTCTGCTTCCTTAGAGGACCCCTTTAATGTTTTGCGGAGCGGGTCTATCAGCTCCTGCAACTCCGTAATTTTTTTCTTTTCTGCTGCAACGGAACCATCTGTTTCTCCGGAAACCGTTTCCCCAAATTCAGATAATTTGTCATCCGTATAAGACAGTGCATTATAGTAGGCCTGGCTTTTTTCTAACACCGTTGCTGCATCTGCACTTTGTCGGAAAACAGCAAGCTGCTGACTCAGTCCCCGGGCAAATTGGTAAGGCGCCCGGTATTTCATGTAGTCCACCATATACCGTTCCAATACTTCCGGTCTTGCCAAAGATGCTTCGGCCGGAAACGAAAGCGAAAAACTCTTAACCGATGTGCTAATCATATTCTGCTGTCCCGCTCCGTAGGCATCCACTGAATTCCCGAACAGGTTACCTATCAACCGTTCTTCCGTCTCCTGCCCGGACGACATAGCAAACAGGCCATACAGCTCTTTTAGCACCAAATCATAATCGTTTAAGGCCCCATTTCCGCAAAGGGCAAGTGCCCCTTCTGCCTTTTCCTTTGCCGCTTCATATCTTGCTGCATCAATGACAAAATAAACGCAGGAATAAATAGGCAAAAGGACCATGGCAAGGAACAGCGAAACCGAACCTTGAAAAGCCTTACGTGCTGTCATATTCTTTTTCCTTATTCAGATACTGTTCGTACTTCTCTTTGATTTGGCTCAGAAGGTCCGATTCTTCCGCCAACTGTTCTGCCAAATCCACATTCTTTGCAAATTCTCTTGGGTGGTAGGCCGTTCTATCTGAGACAACGGAAAACAACTGCTTTCCGAAATAACGGCAGCTGATTTTTACCTGGAATTTTGTTCCAACCAGATTTTCCGTAAACGCCGTCCGAAACGAGATTCCCGGCAATACTTCCATGCGTTTCATTTTGGAGGCAAGCTCCTTTTCCAGGGCGAGTCGGTCTTCCTCATCAATTGGGTCTGTACTCAGTTGCCAATAAATCCGATCTGACTGCTCTGCCAAATAACAGGCCTGTTCCGCATAATTTCCGGCAACCGAAACGGAATAGGTATAAAAAAAGAGTAAAAAGCCCATATAAAGCAAGCCCACCACCGCAGTAAACGCAATGGGAAGCACGTAAGAGAACTCCACCACCTGAACGGACCCGGTGCGGGACGTCATGTTAACTCCATAGACTCTCTGATATTGTCAAAGAGCGTGCTGATAATGCTGGTCATTTCTGTTCGAAAAATGGCCACCAGAGCAATGACGACAATGATCAACAACACCATTGCCACAATATTGACTTCTCCACGGTGGTCCGTTAAAAAATCCTGCCATTTTCGCTTCATTTTGTTTTCTCCTACCTTCCGTCAAAATAAATTTTCAAACGCCGGAATCATAATCATCAGCAAAATGCCGATAAACATTAACAGCGTTGGTCCCAGTAATTTCTGATCTGCCAGTTCCCCTTTGGTTTTTGCTCTGTTTTTCCGTTCTTCCCAAGCCTGCTCTGCCATTTCGTTCAGGCTGTTCGGGAAGTCAGGGCCGCCCTTTCTCCGATTTTGCCGAAAAAGCGAGGCAAACTTTTTTCCTTCCCTCAAGGGACAGCGAAGCACAAATTCATCCAAAGCCTCTTCCATACTCATTCCGTTATTCATGTTATTTACCACTTGTTGCAATTCGTCATATAGCAAACCCTCTGCGGAATAAGCCACGCGACGAAGGGCTTCAGATGCCGTCATTCCCGCCTGCACCATCAGTGCCAGCTTGGTCAACATCGACGCAAAAGCGGCTTCCATTTCTTCGTGCCGTTTTGTCAGGGTCTGCTTTAGCCAAAAATCAAAAGAACAGCAAAGAACCACAAGCAACAGCAGTTCTAACAGAAACAAAAGGAAATCTTCTGAAAAGAAAAGCAAAATCAGTAAAAGCGGTAAGCCTAACAATAAATAGGTTGCCGGTGCAGCAGCGGCGCTTTTCCCAATTTCTTCTGCCTGTAACGGAGAATATAATTCCCGTAATCGCCGCTTTCGTTGGGTATCCTGCTTCTCTTTCCATGGAATCTTCTGATGAAGAACGTCCCCTAAGAAAAAGACGTCTTCCAAAACAAACTGTTTCAATCCGGTTATTTTCCAACCCGTCTTTCTCTGCCTAAAAAACAGAAAAAAATCAAAAAAGCAAAGAACGGTTGCCAGAAATAATACAGATACTTTTCCTGCAATTGTCATTTTTTAAACCCTTATTTTCACCATATTGCGTCCCAGTAAAAACGCAAAGATGAACAAAATCAAAGCAACTAGGTTAATTGCTAGATGTTCTGCCGTAAACAAATCCGTAGACAGCAATTTCATTGCGGTTAGAATAAGGAGCGGCATTCCTGTCATTAAATAAAGTTCGTTTTTCGGCCCGGCCAGCAAAACACTGATTTCTGCCTCTATAGAAATTTTTTCAGTCAGCATATTCCGGCTTTGATCTACCACCTGTTTTAGGTTTCCTCCGGCTTGCTCACAAATCAAATAAACATTTCCGAAGGTCTGCACATCTTCACAGTTGCTTTCCTTTGCAACCGTTTCCAAAAGGGTAGACAAGCGCTCTCCCGCCATCAGGTTTCCTGCAATATATTCTCCAGCCAGACAAATAGGAGCTTCTTCTGCATAAAGAGTTCGCATATCTGCACTGGCACTTAAAAAGGTGTCATAGGTATTCCGTCCACAGGCAAGTGACATACTGATTGAATCCAGGTAATCACAAAACTGTAAGCGAAAAACCTGTTCCCGCTTTTCCATCAGAAAAAGAGGATAAGCACGGGCTCCAACCAAGCCGCCAAGAATCAGTAATACCAGCTCCAACGAAAAGCGCTGAAATAAAATGTACCCAATCAAAAAACCAACCGGCATTCCCAGCAAAAAACCAATACCGGCCTGCCGTATACCATATTGTTTTCCACAACAGGATCGAGTTATGACTAGACTTTTTAAAACAGCTAGTCGTTGCCGCTCTTGCGTACCGCCTTTCTTCCTCTTTTTCAATCTTTTTTGCATCCCGCTCTCCGGGTTAAACAGAACCGATTCCTCTGCCCGCACCAGACTTGCTTCCGCTCGGAGGTGTTTCTTCTTTTTCTTCTTTTCCTTCTTTTGCACCCCTTGATTCAGATTGCTCTGTAACGGCCTTCCTGCTACCAGCCTCTCGGGCTCCGGTCCTACCCAAGCCAGGGGTTCTTGGGACCTTTCCTGATTCCGAGGTCCCTTATCTTTGTTCTGGGACTCCTTGTTCCATCTTATTTTTTTCTGTTTCATCCGCTTCTTCTCCATACAGCTTTAACTTATAGTCATGTTTCAGCGTTGGCTCTACACAAGTCAAACTACCATTCTGCAGACAAAACAACGTCCGCAGGAGGTATTCCCCGTTTTGTACTCCGTCCATTTCACAAATTTCCATGACCCGGCGCGTTGATCCTATTTTCCCCAAGTGCACAATCACATCCAAAGAGGACGCTATTTTCTGTCGGATTGCCACCAGCGGCAATCCGGCATTCCCCTGTAACACCATGGTTTCCAGCCGACTTAACATGTCATAACAGCTGTTAGCGTGGCCGGTGGAAAGGGATCCGTCATGTCCCGTATTCATGGCATTCAACATATCCAGTGCTTCCGCGCCACGAACTTCCCCCACAATAATGCGGTCCGGCCGCATCCGAAGAGAGGTCCGAATCAGATCTTGTGTGGACACCTGCCCCACACCGGAAGCATTGGCGTTCCGTGTTTCCAATCGAATCAGATTCGGCAGACCGCGGATTTGCAACTCAGCAGAATCTTCAATGGTAATAATGCGTTCCTCCGGCAGAATTTCATCGGAAAGAATGTTTAAAAAAGTGGTTTTCCCTGAACTGGTTCCGCCACTGATAAACAAGTTGTATCGGCAACGCACCAAAAGCTTTAAAAAATCCGCCGCTTCTTCCGTAATAGAGCCCCAGGCAATCAGCTTCTCCATGGTAATTTTGTCTTTTGGGAAACGACGGACCGTAACCACCGGCCCGTTTAACGAAATAGGTGGCAGCACAACATTTACCCGTGCACCATCCGGCAGCCGCGTATCTACAATGGGTTTTGCCTGATTGACTTCCCGGCCGCTTCGGCTGACAATCCGTTGAATGGTTTGCTCTAACTCGGCTTCATTTTCAAATTGCAGGGAACTCCGTTTTACGCTTCCCTGCCGCTCTACGTAAATCTCATCAAAATGATTGATCATAATTTCGGAAATGGTTTCATCATAAAAAAGTTGGTCTAATGCACCATAGCCCCGAATGGAACTGTATATCTGATCTATAAAGGCTATCTGTTTTGCCAACGGCAACTGCCGGTTCTGCTCCTGCTTTAAAAAGAGCTTTTTGATTTGCTGGTATAACTCTTCGTTGCTCAGCGCACCAAGATTTCCTTCGGTATACAGTTCCCGCTTTACGTCTTCAAACATATAGGTTCTCTTCCAACCGTTGGAACGGCCCCAGGTCCGCTAACGTATTCATTAAACTTCGGGGCGAGTCAGCTTCTGTCCGATTAATTCCACCCAACTTTCCAATTTCCGGTAAATCCAACAGCTGTCCGCCAACCTGCTCAAATCGGTTGTATAGTAGTAGCGTTTTCCGCGTTACTTCAAAAGTTGTCAGGTTACAAAGTAATGGAAGCGCAGTTAACAACTGTTCTACTTTGTCATTCCCAAGGCGCTCTCCGCTGGCAACCAAAACGGTTTTTTTTGAATACAAAAACGGCAAAACAAAGGATTCGGTGGCGTCTGCATTCATATCCAAAACCAAAAAGGTTTTGTCCCCCAGGTTCTTGGTAATGGCATCACAGATTTGCAAAATTTCTTCTCCGGTTAAAGAGAACCAATCTGAAACCGAACTGCAGGGCATCAGAAAGTACACGCCAGAGGAGTCCCGGCAGAGGGCATGACGCAGTAGCGTGTTTAATTCATATTTTCGGCTGCGGAGAGAAAAAATAATGTCATCCATGTCATAGTTTCCGTTTCCAAGGAAAAAGTAGTCTGTGCTGGGAAACGGTTCAAAGTTTAAATAGACCACCTTTTTTCTGCTCCGCGCCAAATGCATGGCAAAGGCGGCAGCAGCGGTACTGGTACCGGTCCCGCCGCCTCCGGAAAGAAACAAGCACAGCGTCATGGGCCCTGCCCCGGGAAGTTCCGCTGTTCTGCCCCAATCTGCAGCGAACCGCCCTCTGCAGTAAGAGCAGAACAGGCTGTACCAGTCACTTACACTTCTGTACTTGCATACCTTGCGATATGCATGATCTTCCGGCTCATAATCTACTCCGGTCTGTTTACACAACAACAAAATAGGACAGGCAGCAGTGCCACTCAAATAAAGGCCGTCTTCCACCATAAGCAATTGCAAATCCAGCTTTTCCGCTGCCGTAATGGCCTGGTCAAAGGTAGAAAAAACAGAAAAGTCTATTTCATTCGGATACTGTTCTTCAAAGGCATCCTGTAGCCGTGTTGTAAATTCCGTGTCGGAATCCAACAGACCGATTTTCCATTTCATGAGTCCATCCTCCTTTAAGAGATGACCCCATTAAACCCTACCGACCCGGAAAAGAAAATAAAAAAAGAACCAGAGGTCCAAAAGACCACTGGTTCGGTTCTTATCTTCTTCTGTTTTTCCTATTTTGACCGGTCCTTGACCACTGGTTCCCCACCAACGGCAGTTCCGCTTGCCGACACAAATAAAAATAACCAGCCTTCTGGCTGGTTACCTTTGTTGATGTCGGCATTGCCCTATCTTCCCAGGGGGCTGCCCCCCAAGTATTTTCGGCACTGATGAGCTTAACTGCCGTGTTCGGGATGGGAACGGGTGGACCCTCATCGCTAAGAACACCGACTGCGTCAACGAGATATACTATATCAGACTATCAGCAACATTGCAAGTCTTTTTTTCAGAAATTTTATTTTTTCTTTCTTCTGAAGAAAAGACCTTTCACAGATGTGAGACCGCTAACACTTGCGACTCTGCCGTTCGTGCACGTCTTTGGTGATTTTTCTCAAAACATTTGCAAAATCTACCGCGTTCCTCTGTGCGTTTCTAACAGTAGTAATAAAGGAAAAGATAGTATAGCATAGACTATTTTTCTTTGCAAGCAATTTTCCTTGCATCCTTTTATCCAAATATACTATAATATTTTTGTAACTATTAGACACTTCTTTTGAAAGGGGAGGACCCGTTCATGCCAGCAGATTTACACTGTCACACCCGTCTTTCGGATGGTTCCTTAGGCATTGAAGATCTTATCCTGCTTGCCAACAGAAGCGGCGTAGAAACCATTGCCATTACCGATCATGACTGCCAAGCCGGTACGGTCCGCGGTAAAATTATCGGTAAGCGTCACGGTGTTACCGTCATTCCCGGCGTGGAACTTTCCGCTTTTGATCAGGACAAACAGAAAAATGTATTTATATTATGTTATCTTGCAGAAAACCCGGATCGGCTGGAAGGACTCTGCCGCCGGAATTCACTGGCTCGCCGAAAAGCATCCCAGTTAATGGTTGGCAAGGTTTCCCACAAGTATCCTATCAACTCCGAACTGGTTCTGAAATGTGCTGCAGGATCCACCAACATTTACAAAGAGCATATTATGCATGCCCTGATGGAATGCGGATATACCACCAGCATTTACGGAGATCTGTATCACTCCCTCTTTGATCCGGACAGCCCAGACAACGTTCTGGTACAGCCAAAATATCCAACTCCGGCAGAAGTTATTGAAGAAATTCATAACGCCGGCGGCATTGCCGTTCTGGCCCATCCGGGACTGGACGGTCTTATGGATTCTTTAGAAGACCTAATTGCTTTAGGTCTGGACGGACTGGAAGTATATCATCCGAACAACACCGAAGAAGATCGCACCCAGCTGAAGGCGCTTGCCAAAAAGCACAAGCTCCTGGTAACCGGTGGCTCTGACTTCCACGGTCTGTACAACAGATCCGCCACCGCTCTTTGTTCGGAATCCACCCCGGATGATGACCTGTCCCTCCTTCTCGGATATCAGGCAAAACAGCGCCGTGCCAAAAAGAAAGCTGAAGCCAAAGCCGCTAAGGAAGCGGAAGCTGCAGCCACAAAATAAGGAGAGCCCATGAACAAGGACGACAACGACATTAAAATTTTTACCTCAAAAAAAGCTGCACCGGCTGATCAGGATATTTTGTCCATGGTAGAAGCCATGAATGAACAGCGGCGCAACGGCAATACCAAAAAGGCGGAAATGCTCGGCTATGCCCTGGCCACCGTTGCTTTAAGTGACGAAACCAAAGCCGAATTAACCGACCCCTGTTTCTTTGAAGCAGAAACCTATGACCAGGTTGGGGTACTGCAGCTTTTCTCTGCAGAGGCTGCCCTAAACTATTTCCTGCCCTCTTCCCAGCTTTCTGTCCTTGCCATTACTGCTTTACATAAACGGTTAGACGAATTGGAGTCTGACTTCTATAAAAACGTGGTAGAAAGCTCCGCCTACTCCTTTTATTACCTCAGCGTCCGGAAGGGCGGCGAAGATGTTGCAACCGACATCGGCAAAACCTTTGCCATGCTTTGCAAAAACGAAGGAAACGAATTATACATTAACCAAGGACGCCACATTTACAATATGGTTCTGCATGAAGTAGAAAAAGAAGTCAAGAACCTGGATTTTCAATAAACGCCAATAAGACTTAGAAAACCCGTCATCAGTTTTTCTGATGACGGGCTTTTTTGTTCTTTTCCTTCTGCTCTTTTGCGAGTCAGTCTTTTTTCTCTGCCGAAGACGTCTCTTTTTCTTTGGCTTCTGTTTTTTCCCTTGCTTTTTTGGCAGCTTCTTCCGCCTGCTGGGCTTTTTCTTCCGCCTGCGCCGCTTTGCGACCGGCCTTTTCCGCCCGTTTTTCGGCCTTCTTTGCAAGCTCTTCTTCTTCGTCCTTTTTGGAATGCAGTAACTTCATCTTTAACTTGTCAGCTGAATTCATGACGTCCTGCAATTCCACTTCTTCGGTTTTCTTCATGGTCATGGCTTGCAACTCTGCACCTTTTCGTACTTCATACGGAACCTCATATAAGCGCTTGGTTACGCGCTTGGCTTTCAGCCGATCTACAATGAAGTCCCGGAACAGGGCGTACAGAACAGAGCAAAGCGGAACAAAGATGACCATACCGGCAACGCCCATCAGTTCGCCGCCAACGGTAATGGCAAACAAAACCCAGATGGATGGCAGGCCAACGGTGCTTCCAACAACGTGCGGATAAATCAGCTTTCCTTCAATCTGTTGTAGCACAATAAACATGATTAAAAATTCAATACAGTATTTCGGATCTACAATTAACAGTAACAGGGCACTAATAAAGCATCCAACAAAGGCACCAAAAATAGGAACCAACGCCGTAATGGTAATTAAGACAGCAACTAACAGAGCATACGGTATTTGGAAAATGCTCATACAAATCAGGAACAACGTTCCTAAGATAACCGCTTCCAAGCACTGGCCACGAATGAAGTTAGAGAAGGTTACATTGGAAAGACTTCCCACTTCCAGAATCTTTTCTGCGGTAGATTCTTTAAATAAGGCATACAGAATCTGGCGCATCTGTCTTGCTAGGCCTTCTTTCCGGAACAGGCAATAAATGGAAAACGCAAAGCCGATAAAGAACGTTGCAACTCCGCTGACAATGGAAGTCACCACGCCGGTAACGGAATCCATTAATCCGCCGCCATTTCCGGAACCAATATTAGAAACCCAGTTCTTCAAATAGGAAGACAGCTTTTGTAATGCACCTGCGTAATCAAAGTTCAGCACACGGGAGTCAGATAAAAACTTTGCCGTCCACGGGTAGGTTTCCATCAGTTCTTTTCGAACATCTTCCATGCTGCTATACCTGGCAGCCAAAGCTTCCATTTCTTCTATTAGGGTCTGCGTAGACTTAACTACCTGCGGAACAATAATTAAAAGGGCTCCGGCCAGAATAGCCAAAATGAAAAGCAACGTCAGCAAAATGCAAATGCCGCGCTTCCCTTTAAAATCCTTTTTGAAAACTCTGGTTTCCAAGCTACGAAGCGGCACATTAAAAATAAAGGCCATAGCTCCGCCCAAAATAAACGGAAAAACAATATTCAATAATTTTCCGAGTGCAGTAAACACGGTAGAATAATTAAAGATAACAACTGCCATAATCAGGACAGCAGCAGAAATGAGTAAGATTTTTTTGGTAGTTTCTTTGTTTAGCCAATTTCCTTTTGGGTCCAAAGCGTCCGACTCCTTTTTTTTGCATTTCTTTCGGATAGTATAACACTATCTCGCCCGTGTTGAAAAGAAAATAGAGTTTTGCTAGAATTGTTTTGACAAATCAGAAGACGGAGGTTTCTTTCTATGGCAAAGCGGGAAGATTATATCAGCTGGGACGAATATTTTATGGGCATTGCCTTACTTTCCGCCATGCGGAGTAAGGACCCGAATACGCAGGTTGGCGCCTGTATTGTAAACCACAACAACAAAATTATGTCCGTTGGCTATAATGGGCTACCCATCGGGTGCAATGATGACGACTTTCCCTGGGATCGCGAAGGATCTGCGCTGAACACCAAGTATCCCTTTGTTTGCCATGCGGAACTGAATGCCATCCTGAACCACGCCGGAGGTTCCCTGCAGGGCTGCAAAATTTATGTTGCTCTGTTCCCTTGCAATGAATGTGCCAAAGCCATTATCCAGTCCGGCATTAAAGAGGTTGTTTATATTTCCGATAAGTACGCCGAAACAGACGGCACGCGCGCCTCTAAGAAAATGTTTGATGCCGCCGGTGTTCGTTATTACCAACTAAAAGGCGTACACCAGGAGCTGACCATTGATTTCCGAGAAGAAGATATCTGATTCGCTCCGGATTTTCCACATTTCCACAAAAAACAGAGCTGCTTTCGCTTGGCAGCTCTGTTTCTTTTTGTCTTTTTTTGCGAGTCAGCTTTTTCCGCTTTTAGAAGATCCTTCTTCTTGTAGTAGAGGAACTGGAAGAGGTGGCTTTAGCAGTAGTGCTACTGGTGCTCTTCTGCGGTTGCTTTCCGGATAATTCTTCTATTAAATCGTCTCCAAAATTTGTTGTGTTGGATTTGGTGCTATAGGATCGGGTGGAAGAGTTTCCGGTACTGCCACTGCTCTTTTTGGTAGAAGCGGATGTTGTGTTTTCAGAATAAGAAGAAGAGAAGCTTAACGGCGATACCCGGTTCTTTGCAAGAGAAATATTGCTCTTTCCATATAATTGCATTTGCAAATCATAAGCAGAACCTTCGTAGTCACACAGCCAGATCCATTGCGTTCCGGCATATCCCGGAAGACAATAGTCGTCAGTTGGCATGGTGGCCTGAGTACGCGGCCAGTTAATCCAGCTTTCACTTAAGGCCTGTGTGCCATAGCTGATAATCTTGGTTTTGGTCATGCTGGTGGTAACATACGGGAACACCGTATTTACCATACTGTTTAACTGCGAAACTGTGGCGTCTTGTGCCTTGTCAATAATGGCATCTATGACTTTTCTTTGCCGTTCGGTCCGGTTTACATCGGAATCCAGTTTTCGAATCCGGCAATACATTAAGGCGTGTTCGCCGTCCATCTTCATATCTCCGGCAGTGAAGGAAATTTTATTTCCGGTTCTGGACCACTTCCACCAGGTCTTATTCAGATAGGCTGCTTCTTTTTCGGTTACATTAACGGTAACGCCACCTAATGCATCAATGACTTTCGGGAAGGAATCATAATCTACCAGGGCATATTCATCAATCTTGATTTTATAGTTATTTTCAATGGTAGAACGAACCAATTCTGCACCACCATAACTATAGGCTGCATTTAATTTGGTAAAGGAATCTTTCCCATTTTTCCGTTTTACATAGGTGTAACTGTCCCGATAAAAGGAAACCATGGAAATTTTCTCGGTTTTGCGGTTAATGGAAACCAACATCATAGTGTCGGAAAGAGCGGAGTCACTGTCTACGCCTAATAACAGAATATTTTTGACGTATTTACTGGACATGTGGTCCCCACCATTGTTGTGCCAGGCTTTTAACCAGGCTGTTAAAGAGGTGGCATCTGTAATACTGTCTATGGTGGCGGCGTCTATGTCGTCTTCCATAGTATCTACTTCTTCCCAATCTTCTCCGCCGGTATTAATCAGGCTCAGTTTACTCCACAAGAAACCGCCTCCGGCAAGAAGCAAGGCCAGTAAAACACAGATAATGCTCATTAAAATCTTTTTGGTTTTAGACCATTTCTTACGAGGCTTCTTTTTCTTTGCTTGCTTCTTGTTTTCTCTTGTTTCCTGTGGCAACGGTTCTTCCGGCAGGACTTCTTCTGAAAAGAACTCTTCTGCCGAAGTATAAGGAGCTTCCTGTTCTTCCACCTGTGGAGGTAAGTTAACCGGCATGGTTGGTTCATCTATTGGCATTTGCGGTTGTACCGGTGGTTGCGCTTGCGGTTCAAACCAGTGGTTTTGTGACGGAGCTTGTACTTGACGCTGTTGTGGAGTTTCTGCTTGCGGTGGCACCTGGCTCTGTTCTATAAGCCACTGTTCTACTTCCCGTTCTGCTTCAGAAGAAGGCCCTTCTGTCTGTCCGGTTTCTTCTGGAACAGACAGTTTATTTGCCACTTCCTTTTTTACTTTCTGTTCGAAGGCGTTCAACTCTTTCAAGAATTCCGCCATTTCGCCGTCAAATTGATGTTCGTCCATAAAACTGCTCCAAACTTATTAATTTTGTACGGATTCTTCCGAAACCGGAGCAGTTTCTCCGTCCGTTACTTCCGCTGTATCAGTTTCTTCTGTATGCTCTACGGCAGAAAGAGTAATTAATTTGTCGTCATCCGAAATCCGCATAACTTTTACTCCCTTTGCCGGGCGAGAAACGCAATTGATAGCACCGGATTCAATCCGAATCATAATACCGGAGGCCGAAATTAACATAATGTCTTCGGTGTCATGTACTACACGAAGTGCAGCAACTTTTCCGTATTTTTCTACCCGATAGTTTAATCGGCCGGAACCACCTCTGTTCTGTACCGGATAATTTTCCGGTAAGGAGCGTCTGCCGTAGCCTTTTTCGGAAACAGTCAAAACGGTACCGGTGTCGTCTAAGACGTCAAATCCGACAACATAATCTCCATCTTTCTTGAAAGTAATGGATTTTACGCCGCGGGCGGTACGCCCTAGCGTTCTGGCGTCTGTTTCATGGAAACGGATACACATGCCTTCATGGGTTGCTACTAGCAAATCATCCTGACCACTGGTTAATTTTACCCAGGCCAGTTCATCGCCTTCGTCCAGATTGATGGCAATCAAGCCACTCCGTCTGACATTTTTATAATCTGATAATGCCGTTCTTTTAATGATACCGGCACGGGTTACCATGCAAATATAAGCATCTGCATCCGGATCAACCAGTCTAATCAGTGCAGTTACCTTTTCTTCCGGCTGCAGCTGCAACACATTCACCACGTTCATACCGCGGCTGGTGCGGCTGGCTTCCGGAATTTCATAGGCTTTAATCCGGTAACAACGACCCTGATTGGTAAAGAACATAACGTAATCATGGCTGGAACAGCTGAACATGGTTTCCGTAACGTCCTCTTCCCGACGTGTCATACTGGAAATGCCACGGCCGCCGCGCTTTTGCAGGCGGTAGACATCAGTTGCCTGCCGTTTAATGTATCCCATCTTTGTCAGGGTAATAATATTTTCCTCTTCCGGAATCAGATCTTCAATATCCATTTCTCCGGAAACGTTACAAATTTCTGTGCGGCGTTCATCAGAGAATTTATCTCCAATGGCACGGGCTTCTGTCTTAATTTCATCCAGAATCAGTTGCTTATCTGCCAGCATGGCCTGATAAGCTGCAATCTTTTCTTTCAAGGCTTCCTGTTCATCCAGAATCTTTTTAATTTCCAGACCGGCCAACTGACCTAAACGGAAGGCAACAATGGCGGATGCCTGCGGATCATCAAAATCAAATTTTTCCATGATGGCCGCTTTGGCTTCTGCCTGACCGCCCTTTGTGGCACGAATGGTGGCAATAATGTCATCTACAATATCAATAGCTCTTGCCAGACCATCCAAAATATGAGCACGGTCAGACGCTTTCTTCAATTCATATTCTGTCCGTCTGCGAATAACATCGCACTGGAAAGAAATATATTCCTGTAGGATTTCTTTTAAGGTCAGAATCTTTGGCTGACCATCCACAATGGCCAGGTTAATAACACCAAAAGAAGTCTGCAACTGGGTGTATTGGAACAACTGGTTCAATACCACCTGCGGATTGGCATCCCGCTTCAGATCAATGGAAATATACATGCCATGCATGGAAGAATAGTCGTTAATATCGGCAATTCCTTCAATCCGCTTTTCCTTTACCAGGTCAGCCATGCTTTCAATCAGTCTGGCTTTGTTTACGTTATAAGGAATTTCCGTAACTTTAATTTCAAAACGACCATTTTTCTTTTCTACAATTTCTGTTCTTGCCCGAACCGTAATTTTTCCGCGACCGGTGGCATAGGCAGCCCGAATTCCGGACCGTCCCATAATAATACCGGCAGTTGGGAAGTCAGGACCCGGAATGTGTTCCATTAATTCTGCCAATTCAATTTCCGGATTATCAATCACGGCACACATACCGTCAATGACTTCCTTCAGGTTATGCGGCGGAATATTTGTTGCCATACCAACTGCAATACCCATGGAACCGTTTACCAAAAGGTTTGGATAACGGGATGGCAGTACCGTTGGTTCCTTCAGACGATCATCATAGTTTGGTTGGAAATCAACCGTGTCTTTGTCAATATCCGAGAGCATCTTTAAAGAAAGCTTGCTCATGCGGGATTCTGTATAACGGTATGCAGCAGGCGGGTCACCGTCAATGGAACCAAAGTTACCATGACCGTCTACCAGTGTATAACGCATGGAGAAGTTTTGGGCCAGACGAACCATAGCATCGTAAACCGATGCATCGCCGTGGGGATGATATTTACCAAGCACGTTACCAACGGTATCCGCGCACTTTCGGTACGGTTTATCCGGATACAGGCCGTTTTCATACATGGTATATAAAATTCTTCTGTGTACCGGCTTTAATCCGTCCCGAACGTCCGGAAGGGCACGTTGCACAATAACGGACATGGAGTAGTCAAGGAATGATTTGCGCATTTCCTTGTTCAGATCTACATCTACAATATGTTGGAGCTCCAGGTTGTCACGGAACTCCTGTTCCTTTTGCTTTTGCATTTCTGCACTTGCTTTAGCCATTGTTCATTCCCCTCCTCTCAGACGTCCAGATTTTGAACGTATTTTGCATTCTTTTCAATGAAATCCCGACGTGGTTCTACCTTATCACCCATCAGGATAGAGAAGGTTTCGTCTGCTTCCATGGCATCTGTCAGATTTACTTTCAGCATGGTGCGAGTTTTCGGATCCATCGTGGTTTCCCACAGCTGAACTGGGTCCATTTCACCCAAACCTTTGTACCGTTGGATGTCACAGGAACCGCCGAATTCGGCAATTTTCTGGTCCCGCTCCTCATCGGAATAGGCATAGGCGAATTTATTTTTGCCCTTGCTGACTTTATAAAGTGGCGGCTGGGCAATATAAACGTGGCCTTCTTCAATCAGCGGTCTCATGTACCGGAAGAAGAATGTCAATAACAGGGTTCTGATGTGTGCACCGTCTACGTCGGCATCGGCCATCAGCACAATCTTGTTGTACCGCAGTTTGGTAATGTCAAATTCGTCTCCGATTCCGGTACCAAGCGCCGTAACAACCGGCGTTAATTTGTCGTTGCCGATAACTTTGTCCAGGCGGGCCTTTTCTACATTTAACATTTTGCCCCACAGCGGAAGAATGGCTTGGTATTGCCGTTCCCGACCTTCCTTTGCGGAGCCGCCGGCGGAATCCCCTTCGACAATGTACAGTTCTGTCAGTTCATTTCCCTTGTCCAGGCAGTCTGCTAATTTTCCAGGCAAAGAATTGCCTTCCAATGCCGTTTTTCTGCGAGCCAGATCTCTTGCCTTACGGGCAGCCTCTCTGGCGCGGGAAGCTTCCAATGCTTTATTGAAGATGGCCTTGGCTACTGCCGGGTTTTCTTCAAAGAAGGTCATGAGCTTTTCATAGACCGTTTTGGAAACCAAAGGCGTAATGTCGGTATTGCCCAACTTACCCTTGGTCTGTCCTTCAAATTCTGCTTCTGTCAGCTTTACGCTGATAATGGCAACTAAGCCTTCCCGAACGTCATCTCCGGAAAGCTTTTTGTCACCGTCTTTAATAATATTGTATTTTCTGCCGTAATCATTGAAGACACGGGTTAATGCGGTTTTAAAGCCCTGTTCATGGGTACCACCGTCAATGGTCCGAACATTGTTGGCAAAAGAATACAGGTTTTCGTTGTAGCTGTCATTGTACATAAGTGCAATGTCTACTTCCCGGTCATTCTTTACTGCATTAAATGCAATGGGCTTTTCATGAAGCGGAGTATACCCTCTTTTTTGCACAACAAAATCTACAAAGGAGGAAATACCTCCTTCATAACAGTAAACTTCCTGATGCTCTTCTTCTTCCCGCTTATCTGTCAGCGTAATTTTCAGGCCGGCATTTAAGAATGCCTGTTCCCGTAAACGACGTTCCAGCGTTTCAAAATCATAAACCGTGGTTTCCGTAAAAATTTCTGCGCTGGCTTTAAAGCGAATTAAGGTCCCGGTAGTGTCTGCCGCACCAATGTCTTTCAGCTCTTCTACCGGATTTCCGATTTCAAAGCGTTGGAAGTAACGGTGTCCACCCTGGCAAACCTCTACTTCCATCCATTCGGAAAGCGCATTTACAACGGAAGAACCTACGCCGTGCAAACCGCCGGAAACCTTATATCCGGAGCCACCGAACTTACCGCCGGCATGTAATACCGTCAGTACTACGGTAACTGTGGAAATTCCCATTTTTTCATTGATACCAACAGGAATACCACGACCGTTATCCTGTACTTCAATGATATTGCCGGGCAGAATATTTACTTCAATGTGGGTACAATATCCGGCCAAAGCTTCGTCTATGGAGTTATCCACAATTTCATAAACCAGATGATGCAAACCCTTGGGTCCGGTGGATCCGATATACATGCCCGGGCGTTTCCGCACGGCTTCCAATCCTTCCAGCACCTGGATTTGACTGGCGTCATATTCTTCTTCCACTACGGTATCCATTTCTGCTACATCGTCAAAATCACCGATTTCTTCAATGGCTTCTTCTAAGGCTTGCTCTGTTGTTTTCTGATCCTTATCCAAACTAAAACCTCCATGCATAGCGTACGTTTCTTATCCTATACTTTTGTATCGACCCAACAGGGTCTGAGTGGATAATTGCGAAAGATAAACCGTTTCCTGCCCATCTGCTTCCAGACAGACTACAAAACTTTTGGGAAGTTCATAAGAAACGGTTTTTACCCGACCGGCCTTTTGGGCACGGGTAAGAAAATTTCGGCTGTGAACCGAAACAGTGGTGTTATCTAAATCAAAGACTCCTATAATCTGGTCTGTGCGAATAACCGTATCCTGTCCTAGGTGGAGGAACATAAGTGTCCTCCTTTCAATTCAAACAGATTTCCACTGTCATCTGTTTTTGACAATAAAATATGGGAAGGTTCACAACAGGTAATGAAGACCTGCCATCCTTCTATATGGTTTAACAGATAATCCTGTCTTCTGCTGTCCAGTTCACTCATAACATCATCCAGTAATGCAACCGGCTGCTTTCCGGTAGTTTTATGAACAATGGCAGCTTCTGCCATTTTCAGGCTTAAAGCACAAGAGCGCTGTTGTCCCTGTGAACCAAAATTTTTCGCCGGGAGACCGTTGAGCCTGATTTCAAGATCATCTCTGTGCGGGCCGACTGTCGTATATCCTGCAATTAAATCTTCTTTTCGATTATTTCGAATCAGAAGCCTCATTTCTTCCTGCAGTTGTGCTTCGGAAGTACCTTCTAATGGACCGGCAGACAGATAGGAAAGGGAAATTTCTTCCCTGCCGCCGGAAATTCCTCTGTAAAATTCTTCCAGATTGCCGGTTAATTCCGTTAAATACTGTTTTCTGGCCCAAATTAAAGAGGCGCTGAGCGTTGCCAGCGTTTCATCCCAGATATCCAGGGTATCCAGCAGTTCGGAATGATAAGTAATATCCTTTAACAGAATATTTCTTTGTTGCAGAATATGATGATATTGCGTCATTTTTCCGGCATAATTCGGCCGCAGCTGACATAGCGCCTGGTTTAAGAATTTCCGGCGTTCGGTCGGCCCGCCCTGAATCAGGCTCAGGTGGCCCGGCGAAAAAATAACGCCTAAAAATTCACCACATAAAGCAGAACAGGAGGGATAAGAGACACCACCAACGCTGGCTTTTTTCTTTTCATTAATGGTGATGACAGCAGTCTGCTCCCGTACATCATTAAAGTAATTCATTTCCAGCCGCGCCTGCTTTTGTCCAAACCGAACCTGTTCTTTTTCTTTGGAACCGCGGAAACTCCGAAGACCGGTAAATAACCAGATTGCTTCCAACAAGTTGGTCTTTCCCTGGGCATTTTCTCCGTAAATGACATTAACGCCGGAAACAGGAGAAAATTCCATATGATCAATATTTCTGTATTGATCTAAAAGCAAGGAATTGACTTTCATAGTATCTTAATTCCTTTTATCCTTCATTCCGTAAACGAACCGGAAGTACCAGGAATAAAAAGCTATTTCCTTCCGTTGGAATAATGGTAATAGGAGACAGTGGTCCGTTCAGGGTAATTTTTACCTTTTCCTGGTTGCAAACCCGAAGAGCATCCAGTAAGAAACGGTTATTGAATCCAATTTCTACGCGGTTCCCTTGAATGGTTGCCGGTAATCTGTCATTTGCAGTACCCAATGTTGTGGTTGTGCTGATACGAATGACGTTTTCATCAAAGATACAGCGCAACGGACTTTTTAGACGATCTGTAATTAACAAAGACGTACGGTCAATGGAATCCATGAGCGTTTTTACGTCTACCAGAACCTCTGTGCTGTGCGTTTTCGGAACGGCAGCATGATAATCCAAAAATTCTCCGTCCAACAGACGGGAAATAACGCTGTAAGAACCAACTTCAAAAATAATATGACGTTTGGCCACATTCAAAGAAACAACATCGGCGTCATCTAACAATTTGATAACTTCGGAAAGAGTTTTTGCAGGAACAACAAATTGTAGGTCTTCGCCATCATAGTTGATTTTTTCTGTCCGAATGGCCATACGGAAGCCGTCAACAGCAATCAAACGAAGTTCTCCTGCTTTAATTTCAAATTTAACACCGGTATGAATGACTTTTGTGTCATTGGTGGAAACTGCAAAAATAGTTTGCTTTACCATCTGGCTTAAAATTTCGGCGTCTACCAGAACCGGTACGCCACCGGTAATAGAAGGTAATTCCGGATATTCTTCTGCAGCAATGCCGACAATCTTATATTCCACTTCTCCACAGCGGATGACGCAAAGCTGTCTTTCATCTGCTTCAATCATGACAGATTCTGCCGGAAGTCTTCTTAAAATGTCACAAAGAATACGAGCGTTAATAACAATACTGCCTTCTTCTTCTACCTTGACTTCAAGGTCAGTATGAATTCCGACTTCCAAGTCATATCCGGTTAAAGAAAGCTTTCCGTTTGCAGCCTGCATGAAAATACCTTCAATGGCAGGAATGGAAGTTTTGGAAGAAACCACACGCTGAATATTTTGACAGGCCTGGCTTAATAATTCGGTACTGCAAATAATTTTCATTTTGTTTCGTTCCTCCTTTTTTAAGAAACATAAAAAAGAATTATTCTAGTAGTAGTAGTAGAGTCGGTTTAAATTGCGGAAAAGCTTCTTTTTGTCTTATCCTATGCCAAAAGTTTTTGTAAGACGGAAAAAAGGAAAGAGAGGAAAAAAGAGGAAAAGAAGCCTTAGCAAAATAGAAAAGGTTTAAAACGTGCAAAAAGCATTGTGGAAAAAGAATAATAAGTGGAAAACTTACGCATTATTCACGTTATTAATAATGTTCTGTACGGTATGTTTTACACTTGGATTGGTTTCCATGTCTTTTTCTACTTCTTTAATGCTGTAGATAATGGTGGAGTGATGCCGATTTCCGAATTCGGCACCAATCTTTTCCATGGACAAATCCGTTACTTCCCGGATAACATACATGGCAATCTGCCTGGCTTCTACCACTTCCTGATTTCTGCGGTTAGAAGTAATGGCATCTACGGAAACACCGTAGGTTCTTGCTACTTCATTCAGAATCTTATCTATGGTAACCGGAACAGGCTGATTATCCGTCATAATATCCTTAATGGCTTTTTGTGCTGTTTGAATATTAATTTCATGTCCATTGATGGTGTAGTAGGCATCTAATTTTTTAACGGTGCCTTCCAGCTGCCGGACATTGCTTTTTATTTTTTCTGCGATGTACTGCACAATTTCATCCGGAAGATCCAAATTATAATATTCCGCTTTCCGTTTAATGATGGCCATACGGGTTTCAATATCCGGTGGCTGAATGTCTGCAATCAGGCCCCACTCAAACCGGGTACGAATGCGGTCTTCCAACAACGGAATTTCTTTCGGCGGCCGGTCGGAGGTCAATACAATCTGCTTATTGGCGGAAACCAAAGTATTGAACGTGTGGAAGAATTCTTCCTGGGTCTGTGTTTTTCCGCCAATAAACTGGATGTCATCCATCAGCAGAACATCTACTGTACGATATTTATCATGGAACTGCTGCATGGAACGTTTCTTTTCCAGCCAGCTGACTAATTCATTGGTAAAGTCTTCCCCGTTGGTGTAAATAATTTTGGCATCCGGATAATTCTTTTTAATTTCTGTGCAAATAGCATGCAGCAAATGGGTTTTTCCTAATCCGGAATGTCCGTAAATAAATAAAGGGTTATACGCCTGACCAGGTGTATTTGCCACCGACTGGGCCGCCGTATAAGCAAATTTGTTGGAAGATCCGACAACGAAATTATCAAAGGTAAGCTCTTCCGTTCCGCCGCCAAAAGGAGAGCGGGAAGGTTCCGCTTTCTTCTCTGTTTTTTCTCCGTCGGTATCATTTACAAATTCAATGTCAATGGGAAAGCCAATGACTTCTTCAAAGGCTTCGTTTAACAGAGGCATAAATTTACTGCGAATGATGTTGGCTTTGAAAGAGCTGGTTGCTAAAATTAGTTTATCCTCTTCAAAAGAGACCAGTTTCAGGGGAGCCAGCCAGATATTGTAGGCGGCGTCACTGATTTTGCCATTACTTTTACAGTATTCCAAAACCAGAGCCCAGACATCATTATAAGAATCCAGTTTCAAGTAAATTCTCCTGTTCTAAAAATGATTTTTTTGCTTATAAAGGTAATAAAATTACATAATATATTAACTAATGAATTCTACCATAAAAGGCCCTTATTTTCAATAAAATCGTAGGGAAAAGGAACCCCGGAAAGACCCTATTTTAGGGCTCTTGATTTTTGGCATAAATAAAGGCTTTTTGTCTTTTCACAGTTGACAGATTTTGTACTTATCCTTTATAATACCGTTTTGCAAGTGAATTGTTTTCACATTCCTTTAAGAAGTGGAGGGAAACTCATGAAAAGAACTTATCAGCCGAAGAAGCGTCATCGCGCAAAAGTGCATGGCTTCCGTCAGAGAATGTCCGATAAGAACGGCCGCAAGGTTATTGCTCGCCGCAGAGCAAAGGGCAGAAAGAGCCTGACTGCATAAAATGAAACCGGAAATTCTGAAACAGAATACAGACTTTCGAAGGCTTTATAAAAGAGGAGCCTCACACGCAAATCCTGTACTGGTTGTCTATAGTATGAGAAACCGTACGGGACTTTGTCGTATAGGGATTACTTCCAGCAAAAAGATCGGAAATGCGGTGGAACGAAATCGTTCCCGCCGCTTAATCCGAGCAGCATTTCAAGAAGTCTACAAACAACATGAAGCGGAACTGCAAGGATATGATATTGTTTTTGTAGCACGGGTAAGAACCCGGTATCGGAAAAGTACCGAACTTGTTCCGGTTATGATAGACTGTTTACAGAAAACAAACGTGTTAAGGGGAAATTAACTGAATCGCAGAAAAGAAAGCAGAAAACAATGAAGTACGTAATGACGACTAGTATTCGCTTTTATCAGAAACATATTTCAGTTCATACTCCGTCAACCTGCAAGTTTTATCCGACCTGCTCTAATTACGGACTGGTGGCCATTGACCGTTACGGTGCAATCAAAGGCGGCCTTATGACGCTTTGGCGCATTATTCGCTGTAGCCCGCTAACGTCCGGTGGATATGATCCGGTTCCGGAAGAAAAAGAGTATTATTAAGCCGACCACAGGAGAACTACTGATGAACGGAATTTATACTTTTATTTATAAGATTTTTTCTTATCCTTTTGGTTACATCATTGACTTTTTATATAATCTCTTTGGTGGAAACTATTTGCTGGCAGTTATTATGCTGGCAGTTTTAGTAAAGCTGGTTTTACTTCCAACAGCAATCAGTACGCAGAAGGGACAGGCAAAATCCCAGAGAATGCGTTCCCGGATTGAAAAAATCAAGGAAAAGTACAAAGATGACCAAAATAAACAGAATGAAGCCATTCAGGAATTTTATAAAAAAGAAGGCTTTAGTTCTATGGGAAGCGGCTGCGGAAGCATGCTGATTCAGTTCCCAGTTATTATTGGTCTTTATGGTGCCATTTATTATCCGCTGACCTATGTTCTTCGGATTGACAAGCGTTTTGGAAAAGGCATTATTGAAAGCTTGACCAGTGCTGCAGAATCTATGAACTTAGGTTCTTCATCCGGAAGCGCAACTCGTTTCATGGAAAACACGGTTATTTCCAAAATTGATGATTTAAAAGAAGTTTGCCTTTCTTTAACCAATGGCCAGTCGGTATACAATGCCATTCATAGCTTTAATGCAAATTTCCAAATTGGGGCGTTCAGCTTTGGTGACATGCCAAAGCAATTCATTGCAGATGGTGGAACAAAAGCAGTTTTGATTATTCCTATTCTGGCTTTTGTTGCTGCTATGATCAGTTCCATTTACAGCTTAATTCGTACCAGAAAAATGAATGACAGCAACGCAGCCAACATGGCTTCCATGGGTTGTATGATGTTATTTATGCCGTTCTTCTCTTTATGGCTTGCTTATCAGTTCCCGGTAGGAATCGGTATTTACTGGGCAGTAAACAGTATGCTTGGTTTCCTGCAGATGCTGGTATTAGACCTGATTTACAAACCAGATAAAGTTATTGCCAGAAATATGGTAGAAGAAACAATTCTTAGAAAATCAAAGGAAGCTGCCGTTAAAGAGCTTCACTAAACTTAATTTTGTATAGAAGACCGTCGCCACTCTACCTTCACCTACTGCGGCGGTCTTTATTATTGATATCAAGGAGGTAAAAAAATGATCAAGGACGCAGTTGCAACAGGTGCTACTATTGAAGAAGCACAGCAGGCTGCCGTTGCCGCACTAGGCGCGCCGCTCTCCGCCGACGTTCAGTTTGAAGTACTGACCATGCCGGAAAAGAAGAAGTTTGGCCTGTTTGGCGGAAAGCTTGCAGAAGTAAGAGCATACTACGAATGTCCGGATGAACCGAAAGCAAAACCGGCAGATCAAAAGAAACCAAAGGCTGAAAAGCCAAAAACAAAATCGGCGGCGGAGAAACCCGCGCCGAAAAAGGAAGCTTCTAAAAAGGACGCTCCGAAGGCAAAGAAGAACACCGAAAAGAAGGAAGCTGCAGCTCCGGCAAAGGCAGCTCCAAAGAAAGCAGAAAAGCCAGCTCCGGTAGAAATCAAACTGGAAGATTGTCCGGAAGCCGTTAAAAAGGCGTATTCCTATTTGCAGAAGATGGTAGAAGGCATTGGTGTTTCCGGTGTGGAAGTCAGCATTTCCCATACGGAAAAAGAATATTTCTTTACGCTGACCAGCCAGGAAGATTACAGCCTGTTAATTGGTCGTCGCGGAGAAACCTTGGACGCCATTCAGTACCTGGTAAGATTAATTGCTAACCACGGTAAAGAAGAAGGCAAGTTTGCCAAGATTTCCATTAATGTTGGAAACTATCGGGAAAAACGGGAAAATACATTGAAGGAAATTGCCAGAAAGAACGGCCGCCGCGTACGGAAGTACGGACGCAACGTTACGCTGGATCCAATGAATCCGTTTGAACGCCGGATTATCCATACTGCCATTGCAGAAATGGAAGGACTGGAAACCTATTCCGTTGGTTCAGAAGCGGAACGTCGCGTAGTTATTACACTGGCCGAAGGAGTAGAACCGTTACAGGAAGATCGCTACAGCAGAGGCGGCCGCAGAGACGGCGGTCGTGGCCGCGGCGGAAACCGTGGTGGAAGAGCTCCCAGAAGAGATGACACTCCGGCAGCACCAACCCGTGCACCGCGTGCAGATTTAGAAGGCGTACGTTACGGCAAGATTGAAGTTCGCGCCGCTGCCACCGAAGCGCCGGCAGAACAACCGACAGCAGAACCGGTTCCGGAAGCAAACGCAACTACAGAAGAATAAGAATTAAGAAGAAAAGGACCACACAGAATTCTGTGTGGTCCTTTTTGTATCTTGTTATCTTGTTTCTTGTAAAGTGTAGATTACTTCTTAATAATCTTATCAGAACCAAAGTACGGACGAAGTGCTTCCGGAACCGTAATGCTGCCGTCGGCATTCTGGAAGTTTTCCATAATTGCGGCAACCGTACGTCCAATGGCAACACCGGAACCATTTAAGGTATGAACCAGTTGCGGCTTGGAAGTTGGGGTTTCCTTATAGCGAATCTGAGCTCTTCTTGCCTGATAATCTAAGAAGTTAGAGCAGGAGGAAATTTCTACATAGCGGCCATAGGATGGCATCCATACTTCAATATCATAGGTTTTGGCAGAGGAGAAGCCTAAATCGCCAGAGGAAAGGCAAACAACACGATAGGGAAGACCCAGACCCTGCAGTACGCGTTCGGCGTCATTGGTCAGGCTTTCCAGTTCGTCCCAGGAATCTTCCGGTTTGGCAAAATGAACTAATTCTACTTTGTTGAACTGGTGCTGGCGGATTAATCCTCTGGTGTCCCGTCCGGCAGAACCGGCTTCGGCACGGAAGCAGGCGGTGTAAGCGCAATACTTATAGGGGAGGTTGGCACCGTCCAGAATGTCTCCGCGGTACATATTGGTAACCGGAACCTCAGCGGTTGGAATCAGGAAATAGTCGTCCACGGTTTTAAAAGCGTCTTCTTCAAACTTCGGTAATTGGCCGGTACCGGTCATGGAAGCTCTGTTTACCAGAAACGGTGGGAAGATTTCCGTATAACCATGCTCTGTATGCGTGTTCAGATAATAGTTGATAACGGAACGCTCCAGACGTGCACCCTGATCTTTGTAGAAATGGAAGCGGGTGCCGGTAACTTTTGCAGCCGTTTCCGGATCCAGGATATCCAGGTCTTTACCAAGGTCCCAATGAGCTTTCGGTTCAAAGTCAAATTGGGTTGGTTTGCCCCAACGGCGAACTTCTACATTTTCGGAGTCATCTTTGCCCAGCGGTACAGATTCATCCGGAATATTCGGGATTTCCAGCAGAATGGATTTCTGTTTGGCTTCCAGATCAGACTGTTTTTTGTCCAGATCCTTAACTTCGGTTTTAATTTCTGCCATTTCGGCAAAAATAGCAGAAGTGTCTTTGCCTTCCTTTTTCAGAACCGGAATTTGCTTGGACGCTTCATTCTGCTTTTGCTTTAAGGCATCTACCTGAACGGTCAGCTGACGGCGTTCCACATCAATGGCAAGGAGCTCGTCAATCTTGGCGTCCAGATCCATGTTTCTGGAATGCATGGCTTGTTTTACCCGTTCCGGGTTTTCGCGGATGACTTTAATGTCTAACATAGTTCATTCTCCCTTTATTCTGCATCCAAAAGTTGAGCTATTTTTTGCAGGTCGTCTTTATCAAAGAACTCCAGTTCTAAGATACCACCCTTTTTGTTGGAAACAATGCGAACCTTTCGACCAAGGGTTTCTGCAAGGGCTAGCTCTACTTCATTGTAGAAATTATCTTTTTTCTTTCTTGGCGTCGGTTTGGCCGTTTTATTTTTGGCTTGTGCCTTGGCCACCCGTTCTACGTCCCGGACAGAAAGATCGTTTTTCTGAATTTCTTCTGCCATGGACAGCATATCCGCCGTTTTATCAAAAGCAAGAAGGGCTCTGGCGTGTCCGGCAGAAATTGTACCGGCGCGGGTCAGGTTCCGGATTTCATCTGGTAAATTTAATAACCGGAGCGAGTTAGCAATAGCCGGTCTGGAACGACCTACCCGGTTAGCAGCTTCTTCCTGTGTTAATCCGTAACGATCAATTAAAAGCTGTAAGCCTTCTGCTTCTTCAATTGGATTTAAGTCTTCTCTTTGTAAGTTTTCAATTAAGGCAATTTCCATTGCCTGCTCATCCGAAAGCTCCTTAATAACGACCGGAACTTCGGTTAATCCGGCAATGCGGGAAGCCCGCCATCTGCGTTCTCCGGCTACCAGTTGGTAACTGCCATCCGGCATGGGGCGAACCAACAGGGGTTGTAAAACGCCGTTTTTGGCAATGGAATCTGCCAGTTCATTCAGGGCGTTTTGGTCAAAGGTCTTACGTGGCTGTTCCCGGTTCGGTTCAATTTCCGTTAATCGAAGCGTAACAGGAGCGGATCCGTGAATATCATCTACTGCATTATCCGTAAACAGCGCATCCAGACCACGACCAAGTCCGGTTTTCTTTGCCATATCCTTTCTCCTTTCAAGCTTTTTCTAAAAACTCCTCTGCCAAAGCATCATAGGCTTCAGCTCCCCGAGAGGCTTTATCATAGTAAGAGACCGGTTGTCCAAAGCTGGGTGCTTCGGACAGGCGGACATTTCTGGGAATGACGGTGGCATACACTTTTTTTGGGAAGAATTTCTTGACTTCTTCCACTACCTGCTGAGTCAGGTTCAGTCGGCCGTCATACATGGTAAGAATAACACCTTCCAGTTCCAGGTATGGATTATAAAGGCGTTTAATTTGTCTTGCGGTAGTCAGTAACTGGGAAAGCCCTTCCAAAGCATAGTATTCACATTGAATGGGAACAAGGAAGGTATCAGATGCATTTAATGCATTAATGGTAATCAGGCCCAGTGCCGGAGGACAATCCAGGAAGATATAGTCATATTCTTCATAAACAGGAGCAAGCCCGGCTTTTAATCGGTTTTCCCGATTTCTTTGTTCTGCCAGTTCCAATTCTGCTCCGGCCAGATCAATGTTAGCCGGAAGGAGGTCAACTCCTTTGAACTGGGTATGAAGAATGCCGTCTTTGGCATTGGCGGAATTAATTAAGACATCATAAACAGAGTTGGTCAGCCCTCTTTTGTCTATGCCAAGGCCGCTGGTTGCATTTCCCTGTGGGTCAATGTCTACCAAAAGGACTTTCTTTCCTTTCATTCCAAGGGCGGCAACCAAGTTAACAGCGGTTGTGGTTTTTCCAACGCCGCCTTTCTGGTTTACAATAGCAATGGTTTTTGCCAAAATTTTCACCCTTTCTGAAACTGTTCTGTCCTTTGTCGGATTGCTATCCATAATACCATAAAAAGACAGCTAAATAAAGAAGTAGCTGTCTTTTTCTTTCTGCCTTGTTTCACGTGAAACAAGGCAAATATTTGGTTTATTTACGCGGAATTTCTATCATTCTTATAGAATCTTTTCCATGCCGATTTTTTGAATATGGAGGCCAAGCTTTTCATAGAAACCAACGGCTTTCTTGTTGTCTGCCCAAACATTCAGCGTAACATTGTAATAACCGTTTTCTTTTGCAAATTGCAGGACGTGTTCATAAAGAGCTGTTCCCACATGTTTACCACGGGCTTCTTCGTCTACACACAGGTCATCAATATATAAGGTTTTAATTTCCTGCATGCTCTTCTTTCCAACCATTTCCTGATGAATGCAAAAAGCGTAACCAAGAACGTGCCCTTTTTCTTCTGCAACAAAAACCGGAGTATTCTCATTCTTTAAGATGGCAGACACCTCTTCGTCGGTATATTTCTTTGCTCCTGCCTTAAATAAATCCGGACGAACGTCACTGTGTACTTTGTGAACCTGGAACAACAGCTTTGAAATGGCAGGCAAATCCTGCTGTGTTGCTCTGCGAATAAGTAAAGTACTCATGAAAAAGACTTCCTTCTTTTTTATATTTCTTGTTTAAAGATAACTTCATGAAAGCTTTCGCCCCACTTTAGTGAATGGGGTGATTTTTAATTTGTCCCATAGGCCGAGGATATTTCTTTGGCGTTTCTTCCTCTTTTCCAATTAAAAGGACACTTCTGCCACCACGCTCCGGCAGCTCATATTCTACCAGTTCCAAAATAGTGCCACCCAGAGTTTCAACGGCAGCTTCTCCTTCTTGGATTTCTTCTTTCAAATCCGGACCTTTCATGGCAAGGAACAGACCACCTTCTTTAACAAAGGGGAGACAAAGCTCAGAAAGATCACGCAGGTTGGTAACCGCTCTGGCGGTGGCAATATCATAGTTTTCCCGATAAGGCTTGCTTCTGCCGGCCTCTTCCGCTCTGGCGTGTACAACGGTGGCAGATAAATCCAGTTCATCCAAAATGTCCTGAATAACGGAAAGGCGCTTTTTGGTGCCATCTAAGAAGGTAAGCTGTAGGTCCGGCCGCGCAATCAGCAGGACCAGACCGGGAAATCCGGCGCCCGTGCCGACATCAATTACCTTTGCGTGTTCTTCAAAATCGGTAACGGATAACAGATACAAGCAGTCTAAAAAGTGCTTATAGACAATTTCCAACGGTTCAATGATGGTGGTCAGATTAATTTTTTCATTCCAAAAAACCAACAGCTTGGCGTATTGGTCAAAGCGGTCTAATGCCTGGTCATCTAAGGTTACGCCAATGTCTTCCGCTAAGGAGCGGAGCAGTTCCGTATTAATCATTTGCTTTTCTTCCTTTCATTTGTTCTTTTTCCAGATAAATTAAAAGAACGGAGATGTCGGCAGGGCTGACGCCGGAAATACGGCTGGCCTGGCCAATGTTGGCCGGACGAATGCGATCCAGCTTTTCCTGTGCTTCTAAACGAAGTCCGGTAATTTCCTTATAACAGATGGTTTCCGGCAACTTTTTGCCTTCCAGGCGGCGCATCTCTTTGATTTGTGCTTCCTGCCGCCGAATGTATCCTTCGTATTTAATCTGGGTTTCCACCTCTTCCAGTATATCAGAGGAAATTGCCGGGCGAGTCAGATCCCACGGAGCTAACAAAGCATAATTTAATTGTGGACGCTTCAACAAATCAGCCAGCTTTTGGCCGGATTTCATGGGAGATGTTTCACGTGAAACAAGCAGCTCATTTAAGTCTTTCCTAGGGGAAATGGTGGTGTGTAAAGCACGCTCTTTCTCCTCTGTAATCAGGCGTTCCTTTTTCAGTAACCGCTGATAGCGTTCTTCCGAAACCAGTCCCAGTTCATAGCCTTTTTGCATGAGGCGAAGGTCGGCATTGTTTTGCCGTAAAATCAGGCGGTACTCGGAACGAGAGGTCATCATACGGTATGGCTCATTGCAGCCTTTGGTGACCAGGTCGTCAATTAAGGTTCCAATGTAAGAGCTGGCTCGGTCTAAGGTAAAGGCCGGCTTTCCAAGGACTTTCTGGGCAGCATTAATTCCTGCAATGAGCCCCTGGGCGGCCGCCTCTTCGTATCCGCTGGAGCCATTGAATTGGCCTGCGCCGAAGAGCCCCGGGAAGTCTAAAAATTCCAGGGTGTTTTTTAAAGACAGCGGGTCAATACAGTCATATTCAATGGCATAAGCGGTACGAATGACCTGGACGTCTTCCAGTCCGGGGATTGTTTTCAGAAAAGCAAGCTGGACATCTTCCGGCAGGGAAGAGGACAGCCCCTGTAAATACATTTCCTGTGTGTGAAGACCACAGGGCTCCAGGAAAATCTGATGACGTTCCTTTTCCGGAAAGCGCACCATTTTATCTTCAATGGACGGACAGTATCTAGGGCCAATGCCTTCTATTTTTCCGCCATACAGCGGGCTTCTATCCAAATTGTTTAAGATAATCTCTTTGGTTTTTTCGTTGGTATAGGTAATGTAGCAAACGGATTTGTTTTCCGGAGTTACGCTGGGATCATCAGAGAAACGGACCAGGTCCTTGTCGCCTTCCTGCACTTCCAGATTTTCCAAATGCAGGCTGCGCTTGTTGACCCGTGCCGGGGTGCCGGTTTTAAAGCGCCGAGTGGCAACTCCTAATTTTTTCAGGCTTTCTGCCAAATCCGTTGCAGGGAAAAGGCCATCCGGTCCGGAGGCATAGGAAACATCTCCAACAAAAACGCGGCCGCCAAGAAACGTGCCGGTTGCCAGAACAACGCATTTGGCGTGGTAAATGGCTTCTAAACGGACTTTCAATTCCCAGGTTCCGTTTTCCAACTGGGAAAGGGAGGTAACTTCTGCCTGCCGCATTTCCAGGTTTTCGGTAGACTCAATGACATTCTTCATATAAGAGGAATAATCACGGCGGTCTATTTGGGCTCGGGGAGAGTGAACAGCAGGGCCTTTTCCTAAATTCAGCATGCGGCTTTGAATTAAGGTATGGTCTGCAGCAATGCCCATTTCTCCACCTAAGGCGTCAATTTCCCTGACCAAATGGCCTTTGGAGGACCCGCCGATAGCCGGATTACAGGGCATATTGCCGACCCAGTCGGCAGAGATGGTAAAGATACAGGTGCTGCAGCCCAGGCGGGCAGCCGCAAGGGCTGCTTCAATGCCGGCGTGACCGGCGCCGATAACAGCAACATCATAGTCTTTTGCAAAATATTCCATAAACAACTTCTTTCTTCTTTTGGCCGATTATTTCCCTACACAGAAGGTGGAGAAGACCTCTTCAATTACCGTGTCGGAAACCTGTTCACCGGTCAGCTCCAACAGGGGCTGAATGGCAGCATCCACAGAAACGTTAACGGCGTCCATGGTCAGGCCGGCTTCAATTGCAAAGATGGCTTCCCGAATGGCGTCATCCGCTTTTTTACAGCAGTTCAGCTGGCGTTCGTTGGCCAGCATGGCGGCGGAAGAATCAAATTCAGCGGTGCCAAGTAAGTCCTCCAGCAATTGTTTCATCTTGTCATAACAGGCTTCATCCGTAGCGGAAAGCGTAATAACAGCGGAAACATAAGGCGCAATACTGTCTTCCGAAACTACATTGCCAAGGTCAGACTTATTAATGATGCCGACAGATTTCTTATTTCCGTCCGCCTTTTGCCGGCGCAACTCCTCCAGCAGGCGGTGGTCCGCATCCGACAGGGCTGCGGAGCCGTCAAAGACGGCCAGCACCAGGTCGGAATGCTGCAGCCGCTCCCGTGCCATCTGAATGCCAATGGCTTCTACCGTGTCATCGGATTCATGTAAGCCGGCTGTGTCAGATAAGCGGAGGACGACATTTCCAATCCGCGCCGTTTCTTCAATAATATCTCTGGTAGTTCCGGCAATAGAGGTAACAATGGAACGGTTTCTACCCAGCAAACGGTTCATTAAGGTGGATTTTCCGACATTTGGCTTCCCCACAATGGCCGTATCTATTCCTTCACTGATAATCTGTCCCGCATCAAAGCGTTGTATGAGCGCCTGTAGTTTTTGTTCTGCTTCCCGGAATTGGGAAAGGAGTAAAGAATAATCTAGTTCTTCTTCATAAATTTCATCTGGATAATCTGCCCATGCGGCCATATGGGCAGAAGCCGCAATAAACACCTGCGCAATGGCGCGGATTTCTTTGGATAAAGAGCCCTGCAAAGCGTGGTACGCTGCATTGGCGGCCTGTTCCCCATGTGCGGAAATCAGACTCATAACGGATTCTGCTTCGGAAAGGTCCAGCTTTCCATTTAAAAAGGCACGTTTGGTGAATTCGCCCGGTTCGGCGGAAGCCGCCCCGGCGTCCAACACCAAACGCAGGATTTCCTGCATCAGGAACAGGCCGCCATGGCACTGCAGTTCCACCACATCTTCCCCGGTATAACTGCGTGGTGCACGGAACAGAAGCGCAATTGCCTGATCTACCGGGCCTTCCGCAGAAACAACGGAGCCAAACACGCAGGAATACCCCGGAAGATCCCGCAACAAAGTGCCATTAGCAGAATGAAATACAGCTTCTGCAATGGATATGGCTGACTCGCCAGAAATACGGATAATTCCAATTCCGCCTGCCGCATTCGGGGTTGCAATGGCAGCAATGGTCTGTCCCATGGGTATGCTCCTTTCCAACATCTTAATATCATAGATATTATAAGCAATCCGTGACAAAAGGAAAGCCCTGTACAATTGACTTTTTCAGGGTGGTATATTAAACTTTTTTCAGCGTAAAAACGGGGGAGAGAAGACAATGGACAATTCCTTAAAAACCATGGACAAAATTGTAGCCCTCTGCAAGAACAGGGGCTTTGTTTACGCCGGTTCCGAAATTTACGGCGGACTGGCCAACACCTGGGACTACGGCCCTTTGGGTGTGGAAATGAAACAGAATATTAAAGATGCCTGGAGAAAGAAATTTATCCAGGAGAACAAATATAATGTGGGCTTAGACAGCGCCATTCTGATGAATCCGCAGACCTGGGTTGCTTCCGGCCATCTGGGTGGGTTCTCGGATCCGCTGATGGACTGCAAGCAGTGCCACACACGGCACAGAGCCGACAAGCTGATTGAAGACTACGTGTTTGCCAACGGTCTGGATGACAATCCTGCCGGTTGGGATGATCAGCAGCTGATGGATTACATTAAAGAACATAGCATTGCCTGTCCGGACTGCGGCGCACATGACTTTACGGATATTCGCAAGTTCAATTTGATGTTCAAGACCTTCCAGGGTGTTACCGAAGACAGCAAAGCCGAACTGTATCTGCGTCCGGAAACTGCCCAGGGTATCTTTGTTAACTTTGAAAACATCCAGAGAACCACCAGAAGAAAGGTTCCATTTGGCGTAGCACAGATTGGTAAATCCTTCCGGAACGAAATTACCCCGGGTAACTTCATCTTCCGCGTACGGGAATTTGAACAAATGGAGCTGGAATTCTTCTGCAAACCGGGTACTGACCTGGAATGGTTTGAATACTGGCGCGCCTTCTGCCGGGACTGGCTCTACAGCCTGAATATTAAGCCGGAAAACCTGCGTCTGCGGGATCATGATCCGGAAGAACTCTGCTTCTACTCCAAAGCCACCACAGACTTTGAATATCTGTTCCCGTTCGGTTGGGGTGAACTTTGGGGCGTTGCTGACCGCACCGACTATGACCTGACACAGCACAGCAACGTTTCCGGCCAGACCTTAGACTACTTTGATCCGGAAACCAACGAACGCTATATTCCATACGTTATTGAACCATCCCTTGGCGTAGAGCGTCTGTTCCTGACCCTTCTGGTAGAAGCCTATGACGAAGAAGTGGTTGGCCAGGACAAGAAAGGCAATGACGATGTCCGCACCGTTATGCGCTTCCACCCGGCCATTGCTCCTTATAAAGCAGCCGTCCTTCCGCTTTCCAAAAAGCTGGACGAACAGGCCACCGCATTTTATGAAGAGCTGTCCAAGCAGTTTGTTCTGGACTATGATGTAACCGGCTCCATTGGCAAGCGGTATCGCCGCCAGGACGAAATCGGCACCCCGTATTGCATCACCATTGACTTTGACACCGTCGGAGACCCGGAAAAGGGCATTGAACCAGACCACTGCGTCACCATCCGTGACAGAGACACCATGGAACAGGTCCGCATCCCCATGGGCGAGGTAGCAGATTACCTCCGCCAACGCGTCACTCTTTAAAGAACTTCTAATTAAAAATGAGCCGCCATGCACAATATGTGCATGGCGGCTTTGTTACGTCAAAATTCATAAATTCATGCTTGTAAAACTACAGTATAGCCGTATACTGCAGTTAGAGGAAGCTAACTACAGTAGGAAGACGGCGCTTTACAAGATACAATAAGGTTTTATGCCCATTAGGGTATACTTTTTGACCATGTAGGAGGTGTTTTTATGTGCAATAGAAATCCTCAGAGGTATAAAAATGGAGACAGGTGCTATTTCGAAGAAAAGGCTGAGTTCAAATTATAGAAAAAGGAGTAAGGAGAACAAAGATGAAAATGCTACATAAATTAGTGGGATTAGTGTTGGCCGTTTTTACAATATTTGTGGCGGTAGTAATGTAGAAATTCTGGAAGAAAAAGCTCGTACGGAAATTAGCTATACGGAACAGAGGGAAGGAAGGAACATACTACATTTTGGAAAGTTATGATGGAAATACCGTTACTAGTAAAATCTATAAAACAGACAAAGGAAAAAGGGTCTTAACTTCTACAATTATTAGTGAGATTCATAATGGTCAAGTTCTTTGTGTTGAAAAGGACGAAAATGGTGAAGTTGAAAAATATCAAGTAAAAGGTAGTAAAGATCCGTTGATAGAGCAACACAGATATTTCTTTGAGAAACAATCGCAGTCATTAGTTGCAACAAGCAAAAAAACATATCTACGTACAGAAAAATATGGAATTTCTCTTGTTGGCAAGAAAGCAACGATTGCAATAGCAGCGGCAGCAATTGTAGCAGCGACAGCATATGTTAATTTTCCGGTTGCAGTAAAGATTGTTACGGCGGCTATCTCTGCAGGTGCAGGCGCAGGCGCGGCATCATTGCCAGATTATTTGTATGTAACGAGTAGGGTTTATACAACGCATAGCTCTGGAAAGATTTATACGCGATATGAGAACAGCTACTATTTAGATTCTGCTCGCACAAAGTATGTTGGATCTTGGACTTTTAGTAAGAGATGGGGGCATTAACAGATGGAAAATATTAAGAAAGAAATTTTGCGGATTCTTTTCATTTTTGGTGTCCAAGTAATAGTGGGTTTTCTGTTTTCCTACTTTACAAATGCAAGTTGGAGTCTGAAAACTTTTCTTTGTAATGATATGTTTCTGATCTTCTGGGGCGCATATTTTGTTTGTATTATTGCAATGGCTGTTTTCAAAAAAATTAAAACAGAGAAAAGCGAAAAGTGAAATAAAAAAGGAGGATTCCCGCTTGCCGGGAATCCTCCTTTTGGTTACATACGGTTGTTATTTTGCTGCACCGGTCTTTGGATTGTTGCTTTCAAAGAATTCCAACAGGTCAGCAAATACTTCGTTCTTCAGGCCGGAGTCTGCTTCGTTGTGAATTTCATGTTTGGCATGTGGATACAGCTTCATGGTTACATTACGGTTAGCTTTAGACAGCAGACGGAATACCTGCTTTGGTCCAAGGGTGTACAACCCGGCAAGGTCATCTTCACCGGAAATAACCAGGATAGGCAGTTTCTTATCTACCTTGTGTGCCCATCTGATTGGGGTTACACGCATCATCATGCCCAGCAGATACAGAAGGCTGAAGTTAATTTTGGCCCCTTCATACGGATTCTGTACATAGGAAACAATGTTATCCTTGTCATAGGAAAGCCAGCTGTTGATAATCATATCCAACTTGGTTGGTTCTGCTGTGCTGAGTTCATCCGTCATATCCGGATGTTTGCTCTTAGCTTTGGCCACTGCTTTTTTGAAGGATGGTCCTAAAATGTTAGCAATTAAATCGCCAAAAGGAGCAATGAAGTCTGCAATAACAGGCATTGGAACGGTTCCGCAAAGAACGCAAGCGGTTAATTCCTTGCTGTATTTCTTCAGATACAGTCTGCCAAGCATAGAACCCATGCTGTGGCCATACAGGAAGTACGGCAGTTTCGGATATTCATCATGCATGATTTTATACAGCTTGTGCATGTCTTCCATCATGGCTTTCTTAACATCCTTCGGGAAGATCTGTGTTGCCTGTACGCCGGAAGTTTTTCCGTGTCCAATGTGATCCTGTCCGCAAACCACATACCCAGCCTTTGCAAACATTTCGGCCATTTCGTCATAACGATCAATGTGTTCGCCCCAGCCGTGGGTCAGCTGAATAACACCAACCGGCTTCTTTACGCTGTCATCTTTCCAAACAACGTAGCGTACCGTAATGTCTGCCTTGGAAGTAGACGGAAAGCTTCTTTCCTCTTTTACAATAGCCATAAATACTTTTCTCCTTTACAGGTCGGCCATAGTCGTTGTAGCCGACGTTTTTTATGTCATCTTTATTGTACTATACTTTGCACCTGTAAAGGTAAACTTTTTGTAACAAAGCAGTAAAAAAGCGACAAAAGAGCAAAACTTGGACAATTTCCATAAAACGTCTAAATTCATAAAAACATATTGAATTTTCTATAAAAATTGTGCAGTATGAAGAAAAGACATACCGTGTAATTTAGAAAGGGGAATTCATATGAAAATAATGTCTAGGTCCGCATTTCCACTATGGCTTAAAACATTAGCCGTTTTTCTTGCCATTTTGCTCTGTTGCCAAGTACTTCCGTTTTCTGTATGGGCAGCAGATTACACGGAATCAGAGCGCCGCAAAGCCTATTTTGAACAAGCGTTATCGGGATATCTAAAGCAGATTGTAGATACCGATAACGCTGTTTCTATTTTAGAATATGATCAGGTCAACAAAGCGGAAGCAGATGGAACGAATACTTCAGGCAGTATGTCGTCCGATGCTTACGCTATTAATGCAGCTTCTGAATTTGAAGAGAGCGGTTCAACCGGAGAAGACGCTTCTACAGGAACAGCTACAAAAGAAGATGTTTCTTTAGAAACACTGACGGTAGAAAAAGAGGATGGGGAAAACGTATCCTATGTTTTTTCGGAACCCATCAGTTACTTAGATGAAAATGGAAAATTGGTATTTAAGGATACCGGTATTTATGCCATATCGGACCGATCCCTTAGAAGAGCAGGATACGCCTTTGAAAACGGGACCAATGATTACAAAATTTACTTTTCCAAGACGGCGTCAAAGGGTATCCTTTTACAGCCTAATGACAGTAACAAAATTTACATTAGTCCAAAGGCAGATAAAAGAGCCAAAGCAGGAGAACTGGAAACGTTGACAGACGATGGGCACAGTTATCAGGTTCTCTCTTATGAAAATGCGTTCGGCAGAAATACAAGTCTTCGTTATTCCGCTCAACTAAACGGAAGCAAGGAAGAAATTATTCTGGACAAGAAACCAAAGAACAACACCTTTTCTTTTACCCTTAAAACGGAAAATGCCATTGCCGCCATTAATTCTTACGGTGATGTTGAAATTATAGATACTGCCTCCGGTAATATAGTAGATACCCTTACCGCACCTTTTGCATATGACTCCAGTGGAGGCTTTGATTCCACCAGTGAGCATTACACAGATTGCACCTACACTTTGGAAGAACAGCAAGCCCAAAATGCTGCGGATACAACAACCTATACGTTAACCATTACGGTTCCGGAAGACTATCTATCTGCAGAAACAACGGAGTATCCGGTTATTATTGATCCGACTTCGTCCAATCTTTCTATGCGATTTGATACCGCCTTATATTCCGGAAAACCTGCTATTGCAAGTGGTGCAAATGCTACTGCCAACTTTGGCCGGTCTCCGTCCTATGGATACGGTTGGGCCATGTTCTATTTTTTACTTCCGGACGGATTAAAATCCTATGCCAATATTAATTCTGCAAAGCTGTATGTCAGGGAAACAACCGGAAGCACGTCCAACATCGTTTGTTATCCGTATCTGATTACCAGCTCCTGGAGTGAAAGCAGTACCTGGAATAGCAAACCGTCTTATACCAGAACCTTTACCTTGCCGGGAAGTTCTTCTTCTGTTTCCATGCCGACCAGGGTTATTAACTCTAAGTCAACAGATATCAGTGGCAGCAAATACTGGTATGCAATGGACATCTCTTATGCAGTAAAAGCATGGACCTCCGGGAAGGCCAATAAGGGCGTTTTGTTCGCTTCTACAGACACCAACTCCACCAACAATTATTTGTGGCGGGCATTTGCCACGAAGGAGCACAGCACCTCTTCTTACAGACCATATGCCGTTATCAGATACACTAACGACACAACTGCGCCAACCATTTCAAAGGTGGAAGGAAATGTAACTGCCTATACCTCCGGCAGTGTGACACTGAAAGTTACAGCAACGGATAATGTGTACGGTGTGCAATATTATAGCTTTGATAACGGATCAACCTGGCAGACCAGTAATCAAAAAATGTTTTCTAGTAATCAAACGGTGGTCATAAAAGCCAAAGATTATGCCGGCAATATTTCTTCCGCCAAAACCGTAACAATTGACAAGATAGATAAGCAGGCACCGGAAATAGACATCTCTCTGGACCCTGAGGAGGAAACCTATGGAACCGTAACTGCTACCATTTCTGTAACAGATAATGCCAGTTTGCAAAGCATCTCTGTAAATGGAGAAGAAGCGTCTGCCAATGGGGAAAGCAAAGTCCTTACCAAATCTTATGACCAAAACGGTGTAGTTTCTGTAACCGCAACGGATTCTGCCGGAAATACGGCAACCGTTTCCAGAAACATAGAAAATATCCTGCTTACAACAGCAGATACCACAGCACCAAGTAAGCCTGATATTTATGAGGAAGAAAATCAAATCTTTGTGCGAGCCAGGAGCTTTACTTTTGATGAGGATTCTGAATCGCCGGAGACAACGCAATATAAAATCGGGGACGGAGAATGGCAGGATTATACAGAGCCGCTGGACCTTCTTGTTACAGCAGATACAACTATTTATGCCCGGGTGAAGGATGCTGCCGGGAACGTCAGCGAAGAAGCCTCTTTCCTTAAAAAATCCAGAATTGGAGAATATGCAGTCAGTTTTACAGATATGGTGTTGGGCTCCGGACTTCTGCCATTTACAATTGGACGAACATATTCCAGCGTGGATGGGTGGAATTTTACCTGGAATGCAACATTGGAAGAAACGGAAAATGGCTATATCTATACCGATTTTACCGGAAATAAACATTACTATCTTTCAGATGCTGCTGGCAAATACGTAAACAAGGACGGAAAGGAGCTACAGGTAGAAGACGGAACTGCATTGGAAAAAGCGTATCACTTTAAATTAGAGGAAGAGGACCTTACCTGTTATTTTGATGCAGACCGCCTTTTGGTGGCGGTGGAAAACGGGAATACCTACGCCACATTTACCAGAACAGAAAATCAGATAACCATTGCCGACAAAATTGGCGGAACCATTAAAGTCAGCCTGAATACGGATGGAAATCCCGTATGGATGATTTATACTGCGTTAAATGGCGAAGAGGGACCGGTTGAAACATACGCCGATAGAATGAAAGTGGTGGAATATTATTGGAAGGATGGCACCATTGGTAATTTTACGGACGCCCAGGGCATCCTGACGCTGTATGTTTATGAAGATGGAAAAATGACGTCCAATGGTGATACAAGTATTGAATATAGTAATGGCAGAGTAAAGCGCATAATCTACAAGGATAATTCCTTTGTCCGTTATACCTACGATGACACCGCAGCATCTAAAAGTGCAAATACGCCGGGAAACCTTGGCAAAGTAACCATGGATAACAGCAAAGGTGTTACGGACTATTATTACTATGCAGACGGCTTTGATGTAGCCAGTGTGGGTTTTGATTCCTACTCTGAAGCTGCAAGTTATCATCCGGAACAAATAGATTCAGCAGTGACTACCGGAGATTCTTTTTCAAACCTTTGTTATGCTGTAGAAAAAGGGCCGGAAACCAGCAATGAGGAAGACACCGAAGAAATTTCCACGGATACAGATGGTAATACGGACTCCGGAAATGCAGAAGCAAGAAAACTGTATGAGCAAAATGATGATGGTTCTTATAACTTCTTCTTGTATGATGACGAAGACCATTTGATAGAAGAAGTTTTGGTCCCTGCCGGAGCTCTTTCCATAACGGGAGAGACAACCTACGCACAGGCAGAAACGGTGGCAACTAAAAAATATAGTTATTCCTATACCTCTTCAGGGAATCTGGCAACCTATGCCATTCTTGGCAATACTGGCATCTGGCTGCAGGAATATGGAGAAGAATATACCTATGACTCAATAGGTAATATTTGGACGAAGCAGATTACGTACACGGATTATGCTGAAAATACAGAAACAGGAGAACTGGTTCCGACAACCAGAAGCAGTGAAGTAGACTATACGTATAATGACTGGGCCCAATGCGTTCGAACCGTTTATTCTGCATCTGATGCAGAACAGCTGACAATTGAAATGCAATATGACTGTATGGGCAGAGAAAGCCGGATTTCTACACAGGAAAGCTTTTGGGAAAGTCCTCAAACAACGGATTACACGTATGACAAGGATGGCAATGTTCTGACCGTTTCTACGGAAGGAGAAAAGACCACATACACCTATGCCAATGGCAAAGTGCAGAGTAGAACGGACGCCAATCAGAGTGTGGCATCTTATACTTACGACCTGTTTGGAAACTTAACAAACCATTCGTACAACGGGTACACCTTCTCCTATAACACCTTGGGCAGTATTTTGACTGCCGGGATTGGAAATCAAACGCTGGCAACATACACGTATTCTGCGGGCACCAATCAAAATGTGCTTTCTGCCTCTTTTGGAAATGGAAACGTTGTAAATTATGTCTACAACGAAGATAAGGAATTAATAGATATTAAAGAGGGGGAAGACAGCAGACATCAGTTTGCTTATGAAAAGAATAGCACCGGAGACATTACAGTCACCAACGCAACAGAGGTCGTAAACCAGGTTGTCCGTATTTTGGAAGAAAATAAAACAACGGTAAAAGAGGGCGAGGAAGCTCTCTACACCGTTGAAACACTGGAAAAATCGGATACGGATTCAAGTAGTGTGAACGGAACCAAGATTACCATTGGAACGGACCTGTATCAGCTGGTTTCCGGAGACAGGCAAGACGTTTACTCTAAGAATGAGACAACAAACTTTACCAGAAATATTGAGAAGGATAGAAACGGAAATGTTGTTACTTCTACGTTGAAGGTTGCCGGACAAAACAATGGAACAACCGGGAATTCTGTTTCCACCACCTATGGGTATGGTGTTTCCGGAGCGGTAACAACTTTGGAAAATACAGTAAATGGTTTGAACGTAAGCTATATTTACGGGTATAATACAGACGGTAATGTTACCTCAGAAACCGTAACAAAAAAGGGAAAAGGAAGGCAAGGAGAAACGCAGGTTTCTACGGAGGAGACGGCTTATACTTATGACTCTAAAGGCCAACTGATTTCTGCAGAAAACAATACCACAAAGTGGGAGTATACTTATGATACTAGAGGTAATCTGTTAAGCCGAAAAGAATATGCGGTAACCACCAATTCGGATGGGACCCAATTTTATTCTGAAGAGACAGAAGAATCTGCATCATACACATACGACACAGTATGGAAAGATAAGTTGGTAAGTTATCAGGGACAGAGCATTAGTTATGATGCCATAGGGAATCCGACCTCTTATCTTGGAAAAACACTTTCATGGACTATGGGCAGACAGCTTTCTTCCATTGATAACATGGCATTTACGTATAACAGTGACGGAATCAGAACAAGTAAAACAAATGGTAGTATTACAACAAAGTACTATTTGAATGGTACAGACGTAATCTACCAGACAGATGGAACCAACAGCCTGTATTTTTACTATGACGGAGACGGCAACGTGATTGGCTTTGAATATGCCAACAATCTGTATTACTACGTAAAAAATATGCAAGGAGACATTGTAGGGATTGCAGATGCCAATGGCGCAATGCAAACAGAATATACCTATGATCCGTGGGGCAAGGTGCTTTCTGTTACCGGAAATGAAACCTTAGGAAATCTGAATCCGTTCCGTTACCGCAGTTACTACTATGACACGGAAACGTCCTTGTATTACCTGCAAAGCAGATATTATGATCCACAAGTTGGCCGATTCTTGAACAGCGATGATGTAAATTACATTGGAACAACGGAATCGGAACTGAGTTATAACCCCTTCGCCTATTGTGAAAATGATCCTGTGAATGCAAGTGATCCGACGGGAACAATTAAGGTGCCGTCTTTTTTGAAAAAGCTTTTAAAGAAGCTCTGGGGGCCTAAATATTTAAATAAACGGAATTCTATTGCTTTGGGAGCAATTGGCCTTTTGATATCGGCAATTGGAATTTCAAAAGATATTCGTAACCTTCAACGCGTGACAAAGGATAAACTGGCAACACTTCTTATGGCGGCATTCCCATATGCAACTACATATATTACAAAAGACGTAGTTGCAACATTAATGAAGGCAGCCGTAGTGGCATCTATTGCAGACATGGTGTTTAGCTTTGTTTTATCCTGTTGTTCTGGATCGATGTTCTCTGTTGCCAAATACTTAATTGCTTATATTGGACTCTATTTTTTCCCTCCTCTTTGGAGGTCAGCACAAATTTTATATTATGTGATTAAACGAAAGAAAAAAGTTGTTTGGACACTACAAGCATCTGGTCCTACCTTTAGATACTATTAATTTAGGGGGTGGGATACGTGCTATTGCTTTTAGAAAGTTTTTTACTATTTGGTTTTGGCTTGTCGTTTTTCTTGTTTTATAAGAAACGGACGCTTTTCCAATCCGATATACCAGACAAAAAAAGACTGATTCGCTTTTATTATTGTTCTTTTTGGGAAGTGGTCTATGATACTATCTTTGTTCTCCTATTGGAACTGATCATTGCTCTGTTTTGGGACCTCCCGGAGAATCCATTCAGGAATTTACCAGATAGTCGTTTGGAAGATAATCTTGTTGTTTTTGTTCTTGTTTTCTTTACGGGCTATGGATTATGGGAATGGTATTCTTTTAAAAAGACATTGCAACTGGACAAAGAAAAGCATGCTCTCGACCTTATTGACGCAGGGTATCTAAATGGTCTTTTAGGTGCAGCCAAAACGTTTAGTGTTTTGTGGCTTTGGCCAGATATCCAGTGGTGTCAAATTTATGGAAACCCAACCAGAAGAAATTTTTTCAAGGAGGAAGGAATCACGATGGATATTTATTCATTCTTTTTACCTGTAGATCAGGACATGAAACCGTTTTGTTATGCGGAAGATTTTTTGATTGTGTATTTTTTGCTTGCCATAGTTGCTGCGGCAGGATTTGGCCTGTGGGCAAAGAAGAAGCAATTGTCGGAAAGCAACCGATATCTTTATATGATAGTTCCGCTTGGCTTAGCAATTCTTGCACTGGCTTCTGTTATGAGAGTTTGGACAGCGGTAGTCTTTTTCCTGATTGTCCTTTTTGGCGGATATGGAGTAATGTTAACCGCTATGGCAAAACACCGTGAAGATATAAAGTTAACACCGAAGCAGATATGGGGTAATGCCGGTATTGCTTTTGTAGTGATGTTTCTTTTACGGTTAGTGGAATACCTCATTTTCAAAATGTGAGCAAATGAAAACCAGCCCTGCACGTTTTGTGCAGGGCTGGTTAACTTATTATGAAGGTTTAGTAAAGCTTGCCAACAACATAGTACAGGAAGCTTTGGGGGAAAAGGCGCTGGAGGAAGACGAACAGTTTATACACGGAACCGATGGTATAAACCGGAGCGGGATGCTTTTTGCAGCAGATGTCGGCAATTTGTTTGCCGGCCACATCTGCTGACATGCCGTTGCGTTCATCCTTTTCCATGGAGGCTACGGATTTGGAGATTTTTCCGTGATAAACGTCGTCTCCAAGCGGGCTCTTTTCCCGCGCATCCGTGAAGCCTGTGGCAATGTCTCCGGGCCAGATGCAGATGACTTTTATACCGAAGGGGCGCAGTTCATTCTTCAGGGCCAGGGTGTAGTCTGTAATGGCAGCTTTGCTGGCGCTGTAGAATGCCTGGAAAGGAATGGCAATGGGAGAAGCAACGGAAGACACGTTGACAATACACCCAGAGCCCTGCTGGCGGAGCACCGGAATGACCTCTTTGGTCAGGTCAACCAGGCCGAAAAAGTTAACGTCAAATTGTTTGCGCACATCTGCGGTTTCCGTAAATTCAACGGCACCGGAAATACCAAAACCGGCGTTGTTGACCAAAAGGTCAATCCGGCCTTCCGCAGAAAGAACCTGCGCCACGGCAGCTTTGCTTTGGTCAGCGTCTGAGATGTCACAAGTAATGTGGGTAACGCCCTTTGGAAGTGGCACCTGATGACGGGAGAACTCATATACTTTGTAGTTCTTTTTGGCTAAGCGCTTGCAGATTCCCAGGCCAATGCCAGAGGATCCGCCGGTAACAATTGCAATTTTCTTCTTCATAAAAGGGCCTTCTTTCCAAAGAACTTAATAATAACGGAAGACGGCAATAACTTTGCCCAGAATTAAGAGTTCGTCACAAATAATGGGGTCCATATAGTCATTTTCCGGTTGCAAACGGAAGCAGTCTGCTTCTTTGTAAAAGGTTTTTACCGTGGCTTCGTCATCTATTAACGCAACCACCTTTTCTCCGTTAGACGCTACCGGGGTGCGTTCTGCCACAATAATGTCCCCGTCTAAAATACCGGCGTTAATCATGGATTCCCCGCGGACCCGAAGGGCAAACAAGGTTTTGTCCGAAGAAACCGGGCCGGCAAAGGGAATGTAATCTTCAATTTGCTCTGTTGCCAGAATTGGCTGACCAGCTGTTACCGTTCCCAAAAGCGGAACATTGGTGTAATCCGTTTGCGGAACACCAACGTTTAATTGGATGGAACGCTTCAGCTTTGGGTCCCGGGTAATGTACCCGGCTTTTTCCAGTGCATCCAGATTGGTCTGCACGGAAGAAGTGGATTTTAACCCGACGGCACTGCCAATTTCCCGCACGGTTGGCGGGACAGCGGTCTGCTGTGCACGTTCCAGCAAATATTGATAGATCTTTTCCTGGGTTTTATTGATCTGCTCCATGGGGCACCTCCGCACATTTGTTCGTAGTCAGTATAACAATTCTGCACACAAAAAGCAAACATTTGTTTGCTGCAAAATTTTGCGAAAAGCAGATATGCTTTACAGTGCAAATTTGTATTTTTTCAAAAAAGGGGATAAACAAGCCATTGCAGAAAAATGATGCCGGTCGGTTGTCTGCAAATCCGCAAACAAATTTGTGCAAAAAGCAAACAAAACTGTTGATTTAAAGCAATCTTTTATAAGAAACGTCTAAAAGCCCTATTTTTATTTTGTAAAAAATGAGAATTGTTATTTGACCGTAAAATAATTACCATTATTCATACAAGGCGCCGTTCCCTAAAAACGTCTTGTTTATTCGGATAATTGCCAATCGTTGTCACCTGTCCCCCAGCCGGTGTCTTTGCTTGGACATATAGACATGAATGCAGCAGTGCTTCGTGTCCGTTTTTGTCCCCTGTGTACACCGAAACCTGGTGTACCTATGCAAATATCTTGCTTTAGTGCACCTAATTTTAATTAGGTGCTTTTTATTTTGTCATTTTGTTTTTTAGAGGAAACCGCCATGACCGACAAAGAACTAAGAAAATTAAATCGCTTGGAACTGTTGGAGCTTTTGGTTGCGCAGGGCAAGGATTTGGAAGAAAGCCAACTCGCCCTGGAACAGCAAAAGAAGCAGACAGAAACCCTGCAGGCACAGGTAGAAGGTCTGACCGCCCAGGTGGAAGAGTGGAAGGAAAAGGCAGAAAAACCGACCTTCACTTACGAAGGGTCTGAACCGGGCAATTTGGCAGAAGCCGCGTTGCAGGTTAGCAAGGTGTTTGAAGCTGCCCAAGAAGCTGCCAATCAGTACCTGGATAATATTAAGCGCTTAAATGATGAACAGGAAGCGCTGGCTGCAGAAAAGATTTCCGGCATTCAGGAAGAGGCCAACCGGTTGTTGGCAGAAACCCGGCTTCGCTGCAGCGCGTTGGAACAGGTTACCAAAGAAAAGTGTCAGGAAAAGCTGAACAACGCAGAGCGGGACGCCCAGAAATACTGGGACGAAGTTACCGTCAAGATGGAAGAGTTCTACAAAGCACATCAGGGTTTGAAGGATCTGCTTTCCCTTTTCCATTCCGCACCGGCAGCAACCCCGACAAACGAAGAAGAACAGAATTTATATGAACAGTATTTGGCGGAGTATAAGGACGACGCCAAATGAATGTAACCCCAGTAACCCTTCCGGATCTGGATTCCCTACGGGAAGAAAGAGACCGGGAAAGATACAGAAAAAGATACCGCAGAGTATTTCGCAACACCATTTTTTCCCTGATTACGGTAGCCGCAATTGCCATTCTGGTGGCAACGCTGGTACTGCCGGTTTTGCAAATCTACGGAACCTCAATGACCCCCACCTTAACGGAAGGAAACATTGTGGTTTCCGTCAAGACCAAGACCTATCAGCAAGGAGATATCGTTTCGTTTTACTACAACAATAAAATTTTGGTAAAACGGGTCATTGCCACCGCCGGGCAATGGGTAGACATGGATGAAGACGGTGTTGTCTACGTAAACGGAAAGCCCATTGACGAACCGTATCTTACCGAAACCGCCTTCGGTGAATGCGACCTTATCCTACCTTACCAGGTACCGGAAGGAAAAATCTTCGTCATGGGAGATCACCGAGCCACCTCGGTTGACAGCAGAAGTAAAACCGTCGGCTGTGTTTCAGAAGAGCAGCTGGTGGGAAAAATCATTTTCAGAGTCTGGCCGCTAACGGACTTTGGAAAAATTACTTAAGGGTACAGGGCCGCTGGTCTGCACAGCAGCGGCTCGGTATACCTTGGAACTGCATTCCCGAAAGGAATGTCGGTTCTGAAAAAATTTTTAGGAAAGGGGTGTGTCTTTTTTTGCGGGCTAAAACAAGACCTCACGTCAAAAAGGCCGACGTGATTACTCAAGTAAAGAGACGTTCCAGGCTCTGGAAGGCCTTTATGGTTGCAGCCGTAGCTGTTGTTTTTGCAACAACCTACATGCTGATACTGCCTGCAATCACACTGGAAAACAAAACAATCTGTGGCATGGAAGAGCATACGCATACAGAGGAGTGCTACCAGGAGGTTGCCACCTTGTCCTGCACTGTGGAGGACGCCGATCATCAACACACGGCGGACTGCTACACCGTAACGCAGGAACTGATTTGTCAGCAGGAAGAGCACACTCATAACAGCGGGTGCTACGCTGATGAAGCAGAAGAGGGACAGCCCCTTCTGGCAAGTTTGTTCTCTGCGGCAAGCAATGACACCGCTATTGATTTTACGGACATGATTACCAAGGTAAGCATGGAAGTTAACAATCAGACGTTGAACGCAAACAGCTCCGGGAAATATGAAATTGATGACTGGACCGGTATTAAGTTCTATATCCGGTATGTATTACCGGGCAATAAGCTTTCGGCAAGCCAGACCAAGATTTCCTATCAGCTGCCCTTCCAAATTAAAGCGCAGGAAACCGGAAACGTGTATGACAACGGAACACAGGCCGGAACGTATGTTATTACCCAGAGTGGTTTAATTACCATCACCTTCAACAATGACTACGTTACCAAGAATGTGAACGGCAGCCAGCTGACCGGTGACATTGCCTTTACGTCCCAGGGATCTTTGGTACGCGATGGAGCAGATGAAAAAACAGTGAAGTTTAACAGCTCCATTAGCTATGTTTTTACCAAGCCGGTAACGGAGCCAGGCGAGGTAGAAACTTCCGATTTATCCGCTAGTGAAAAGGTACTTTCCACAGATGGTTACAAGGGAACCATAGCTTTGACGCTCAGTTCAAATGCCGGAACCAATAACAGTGCAATTACGGTTACCAACAATTTGGACAAGCTGAAAATAAATGGTCAGATTAGTATTAAGAAGCCGGATGGAAGTACATATACCGCTTCTTCCTTCCCATTAACGCTGGATGCACTGTCTGCCGGACAAAGCTACGTTATTACGTATAACACCGAATTTACCGGCACAGTGGAACAGAACCAGGCCGTCTACGCTTCCACCAATGTAACCGCAAAGTGGACCGGGGTTACCGGCGAAAAGAATGTCAGTGCGGGAAGCCGTTATACCTATGGCGGTGTATTCCTGAAGGCAAGTGGTTCGGCAGGAAACACCAGTGTAACGTGGACCATTGATGTTAACTCGGACAAATTAGACATTGCAGGAGCAACCTTAAATGACAGTTATCTTGGAAAGGTTTTGAAGTCTTCTCTTCGGGTAAAGAGAGACTGGAATACGATAGATGAAACCTCCGGAGATTACGCAGTACAAACAAATGCAAGCGGATATGTATCCGGCATTTTGTTTAACTCCAGTGCAAACGGGCATTATTATCAGATTTCCTATGACATGCCGGTTAGCCTGACTCTTGCAAAAGCAACCTATGAAAACGCTGTAACACTGGTCAACAACGGACTGACCTATCAGGCAACTCCGACGGCTACCTATCAGGGCTTTAACCCGGTAGAAAATACCTATAAGCAAAGCTCTTTGAACAGTGACGGCAGCCGCACAGTAAATTGGAACGCAACCCTGAACGGCGGCGGTGTAGATGACAACGGAAATAGCATTACCGCAGCCGGATATGAATTTTCCATTGATCTGGACGGTACAAACCACGTCTTTACCAAAGCTAATTTAACAGCGCTTTCCAATACGCTGGGTAGTGACGGAACCATTTATGCAGTAGATGACAGCGGCAACAGTGTTCCGCTCAGCAGCGTAAGCCAAACCGGCAGGTTTAAGAAACTGTTGGTAAGAATGAATAAAGCGCTGGCCGCAGGAGAAACTCTGCCGGTTAGTTACCAGACAACCGTAACGGAACAGCCGACAACGTCTACGGAAACCTATACCAGTAAGCTTGCGTTAAGCGGATACGAAGGAATTGGCGTAGGTGCAAATTACACCTATCAAAATCCGATTTCAGATGACAATAATGACAATCCGGACGAAGTATCCAAAGAAGATCTGGAAAAGAACGGCAACAAGCTGACCTGGAAGAATTCCATTAACATCCCGAGCGATGTAGACGAAGACGTTATTATTACCGACGAATTCCCGGACGGAACGGACCTTACGCAGTTAACCTTCTTAGACACCGACTTAGACCTGGATAAGGGAAAAACAACCATCAACTACAACGGAACGGATTATGAGGTAGAAACGGAAAAGAAAGATGGCAAAGTAACTATCACAATTCCGAAAAACCTGGTTGCACAGATTCGAGGTCAGAATAAGAACCTGATTACGGTTGTTTCTTTGGACGAAGACAGCATTCCAACGGAAGCAACGGATTATGAAAACAAGGTTAGCCTGGCCAAGAAAGCCACACCAGACCTGGTTCTTGGTTCTCTGGTAAATGTTACTTCTGTCGGAGGCAGCTCCTTTGACAAGGCAAGCTTACAAAAATCCGGAACCCAGGTAGATGAATACGTAACCTACCGTGTGTTAGTAAACCCAAGTAATTATGTTTCGGACGGCGATACAAAATACTTTGTTCGGGATACGCTTAAATTTGACACGTGGTGGTTATGGAAAGATTTTGAACTGGTTCCCAGTTCTGTAAAGGTTTACAAGGAAGACGGAAAAACGCCGTTAAGCTCTTATTTGTATTCGTACACTACTTCGGAAGAAGTAACAAACGGAACCAAAGAGCATGGTGAAGTAAAGAAGTACATGGACTTCACCATTGACTACGGCGGAAACGTTATTCTGGAGTACACCTACAAATTAGTAGCAACCCAGTATGGTTCCAATTCGGCTGAAATTACCAATGCAGTAGCAATTGGAAAAACTACACCGGATCAGGAAACAACAGAGTGGAAAGGTCAGATTTACGCACAAAAGAGCTCCGCAACAGTAACCGCAACAGGAGCTACTATCTACAAGATTGATGAAACCAATGCCAATGTAAAACTGGATGGTGCCAAATTTGATCTGTACAAGTACAACGGCTCCTCTTATGTGAAGGACGGATCGTACACCACCGCTGATGGCGGCAAGATTTCCCTGCCGGACCTCAGCAATGATACCGCTTATTACTTAGAAGAAACGGCGGCACCAAGTGGATACAGTCTGCCGGATAACCCGAAGACGTACTTCTACATAAATAACGGAGGAACGAAAGTAAAACCGGATGACTTTAATGGACAGGAATTACTTTCGGGCGGAAATCTCTACATCGCCAATCAGAAGGCGCCAAGTGCACAGGTTCTGATTCAGAAGGTCTGGATAGACAAAGATGGGACAGATGTTTCCGCAGACAAGAATGGGTCCATTGCAGTTTCTCTTTATAAATCCACGCAGAATGACCTGGATGTGAACGGAGACATTGCATCGCAGGCCACAAAGGTAGAAGGAGACTTCACCGTAAGCGGCGATGCCAAACAGTGGATTTTGCTGATTGATCAGCTGCCGCTGACGGAAAATGGACAGACCCTGTACTACTACGTACAGGAAACCGGGGTAAATGGTTATGAAGCTACTTATGCGGCAACGCAGCAGTACACGGATACCCTGGGGTATACGAAAGTAACCATTACCAATACGGAAACAGCCAAAGAATATGTTCTGCCGCATACCGGCGGAAGCGGACTCTTTGGTTACCTGGCAGCAGGAATGCTGCTAATGGGTGGATCCGCACTTCTTATGTTGCGAAAGCTTCGTAAACGGAAGGAGGGGTTCGTATAAAGAACTACCCGTTTCCGTCCCCCGCCAGGGAAGAAGTTAGTAGAAATAAGAGGTTTGAGATAATACACAGAAAGGAAATGACTATGAAAACCTTCACAAAACGAATCATTACCGCAATGCTTTCCATGGCTTTATTAGCAATGCTTTGCATTCCGGGTTTTGCAGCAAGCACTGCATCCGTAAGCACAGAAGGTACGCACACGTTTGAACTGTATCAGGTCTTTACCGGAGACGTTAGCAACAATAAGCTGACGAATGTTAAGTGGGGCCAGAATGCCAATACAGGCGCGGCCGATTCCGCCGAAGCAGCAGCGGAAGCAATGCTTGGCAAAGATGCAAAAGAAGCAGCTGCGTATGTGGATTACAGCAGCACTCCGGTTGCTACCGTAAGCAAGGACAACCCAGCCACCGTTGCATTTGGCTATTATATTGCCAAGGACGTTACCACGCTTGCCAAAGGCGAATCTTACTCTGACATTATTGTAGCGGTAGTAGGTGCTGACGTAGTTCTTTCTCCGAAGTCCAATACGGCACCGAACTTCAACAAGAAGATTTATGACGTAAACGACAGCAAGGAAACCCTGACCGGCGAAATGGTGAAATACGATGAATCCGGCTGGCAGGATTCTGCAGACTATGACATCGGCGACTCCGTTCCGATGCGGCTGCAGGGAACCGTTCCGGAAGACATTAGTAAGTATGCTCATTATTACTATGCCTTCCATGACGTAATGGAACAGGGCCTGACCTTTGAGGAAATTGAAAACGTTTATGTAAATGACTCCGTTCTTCCGAAAGATGCATATGAAGTAACAACTGACGGAAACAAGATGAACGTCATCATTAAGGACCTGAAACCATATGCAGAAGCAAATGATACCGTAAATGTTTATTACACCGCAAAGCTGAATGAAAGCGCTCATAACGGAAGCTATGGTGAAGTAAACGAAGCCTGGCTGGAATATTCCGCTAATCCGCAGGATACCACTTCTCCGGAGGACGGAGAATATCCGAAGGATACCAACGAAACCGAACATGATAAGGTTATTGTTTTCACCTACAACGTAGTAATTAATAAGGTAGATACCGTGGGCAACGCTCTTCCGGGTGCAGAATTTAAGCTTTATAAGAAGTTGGCAGATGGTTCTGAAAAGGAAATTACACTGACCAAGAATGCAGAAGGAACCGTATTTACGGCCGTTGGTATTGATGATGGCACCTATGTTCTGAAGGAAACCACACCTCCAAGCGGATACAATGCCATTGAAGATACCGAATTTACTGTTACCGCAGAACACAAATCTATTTGGGAAGCAGAAGAACGCACTACCGTCCTGACTTCTCTGTCCGGCGGAGACCTGTTTACCGGTGAAGTTTCTACAGGCACTTTGACTGCTAACGTAGAAAACAAGTCCGGTGCAGAACTGCCGACAACCGGTGGTACCGGTACTGTACTTCTGTATGTCCTTGGTGGAATCCTGGTAATTGGTGCCGGTGTCCTTCTGGTAACCAAGTACAGAGTATCTAAGGAACACTAACTGTTATGACGCAGATCTTTTTACCGATCTGACGAAGAATTCATGACCGGAGGCTCCGGTCCAACCCCCTGCAGGGCCGGAGCCGATACGGTAGCAAGGAGAGCCCTATGAGCTGGTGGAAAAAGAATTGGACAGTGGTCCTTTTGACTGTTGTCTTTCTTGTGGGACTCTGCTTGATACTGTATCCCAGTGTCAGCAACTACGTGAATTCCTTTCACTCTTCCCGCGTTATTTCAGCCTATGAAGAGGCATTAGGGAAAATGAGCGCAGAGGATTACACCGAAGAGTTGGAATCTGCCCGTGCGTATAATGCCACGTTAGCGGCCCAAAAAGGGATGGCAAATTTAACGCCGGAGCGGGAAGAAGAATACCGCAGCCTGTTGAATTTAGCAGGCATGGGTGTTATGGGATACGTGGAAATTGAGAAGCTGAATGTTTCTTTGCCGATTTACCACGGAACCTCGGATGAAGTGTTGGAACACGGGGTAGGTCATTTGGAATGGTCTTCCTTACCGGTGGGTGGCGAAAGCACCCACGCAGTTATTTCCGGGCACAGAGGGTTACCATCCGCCAAGCTGTTTACCAAACTGGATAAGCTGGTAGAAGGGGATACCTTTGTCATTCATGTGTTGAATGAAACACTGACCTATGAGGTAGATCAGATTCTGATTGTGGAGCCGGAAGACTTAACCAGTCTGGGAATAGAAGACGGCAAAGATTACGTTACCTTAGTTACCTGCACGCCGTATGGAATTAATACCCACCGGCTGTTGGTAAGAGGACATCGGATTAGCAACGTATTAGACGGCGCTTCGGTTCCGGCTGACGGAATCCAGATGGAGCCGGAGATGATGGCTCCATTGGTAGCAGCACCGCTGTTGCTGGGCCTACTGATTTATGTTGTGGTTAGCACACAAAAGAAGAAGAAACAGAACAAAGTATTCCATGAGGCCATTAGCCATACCATGCATGGAATTGAGGAAGAGGATTTTGCCTCTTTGGTTCTGCCGCAGCAACCGGACCGCCAAAAAACCGGGAAGCAGAAGCGGCAGAAGAAGCACAGAAAGAAGGGGAACAACAGTGAAATTGAAACGTAAACTGGGCCGCGTACTCTGCACCGCTATGCTGGTCTTTGCTGTTCTTTGCCCGTCTGTTTTTGCCATGGCAGCGGACGCCAAGGGAAGCATTACCGTGTCCTTTGACTATCCCACCACGTTTTCTCTGTACCATGTGGCAGATTACAACGGGGACGGCACCTACACGCTGGTAGGAGAGTTTGCTACTGCATTGTCAGAGTCTGGTGAATCATCGATAGATCTGACCAGCGAGTCGGCAGCATCCACTCTGGAAAATTATGTGTACACCGGAATTAATCCGGATGACGTGGAAGACACGGATGAAAACGGAAACGTGACCTTTACCGGTCTTTCTAAAGGTGCCTATCTGATCATGGGCGATGAAGTGGTTAACGAAGATGGTAAGGTGTACGCACCGGTTGCCACACTGCTGTCTTTGCCTGGTTGGAATGAAGACGGAACTGCAAACTGGTCCAAACAGGTAGAAGTAAAAAAAGACGTTTATGAAAGCTTTTTCCGCGCCATGCGGTTCTATTGTGGATTTGATTTCAGCCCGGTCTATGACGATGACTTCCCAGAGGAACTGGATGTAGACGTTTATAAAGAAGAAGAACTTTATACAACGGTTACCATTCGGGAAGAGGATGATTGGGAATTCCATCTGGAAGACGTAGAAGAGGAAGAGTTTGCCAAAGATACCTGGTCCGTAGAACCGGAAGTGCCGGAAGGATATAACGTAGAGGTAGAAAAGCATCTGGATAAAGGTGGCAATCTGATTTTCAAGATTTATTTCACCAAAAAGGAAGCTGTAACGCCGACGGAAAAGAAGACCACCAACCTGAAAAAGACGGTTAAGAATGTTTTGCCAAGAACCGGACAAAACTGGACTTTGGTTTCCGGTCTGGCCGGAAGCGGGATGGTTTTCCTGATTGCCGGAACGTTAAGATATAGGAAAAATGATGAAGAAGCCTAAAAAAGGAATGATTTTAATCTGGGTGGGAGTAGTCCTTGTTGGAGTAGCCCTTTGCCTGGGTGGATATTTTATCTGGGAATCTAATCGTGCAGGGAAGCAATCAGAAGAAGTTGCTTCGGAATTGCAGGAGCAGATTACAGAAAACGCCGCCGAAGAGACCGGCATGCCGACGGATGACCCCGACCGAACCATGCCAACTATAACCCTGAAAGACCGGAGCGGTGGCAGCAACAAGTATATTGGAATCCTGGAAATTCCGGCGCTGGGCTTAAAGCTTCCGGTTATGGAAGACTGGAGCTACGCCAAGTTAAAGATTGCGCCCTGCAGGTATGCCGGAACGGTTTATGCGGGAAACATGGTAATTGCAGCGCATAATTACCGGAGTCACTTTAGCGGTTTGAAAAATTTAACAAGCGGAGCCAAAATCTACTTCACAGATGTAGAAGGGAACGTTTATGCGTATGAAGTAGCAACCTTAGAAACGTTGCAACCGGAACAAGTGGAGGAAATGAAGAGCGGGGACTGGGGACTTACGCTCTTTACCTGTACTCCTGGAGGAAAGACCAGAGTAACCGTTCGTTGCAATCGGGTCTCTTAAGAGACTTTACCGGCACCGCTGTGCTCCCTTCCGAAAAGATCCATTCGGATCCTCTTCGGAAGGGAGCTTTTTGTTTGCTGTTTTGTGGATGCTCCTGAAAATGCTATAATAAGGCAAAGAAACTTTGCCAAAGGAAACGGAGGGAACAAAATGGCTTATGTAAAAACCGGTCTAACGGCGCGGTTCTCTGGGAAAGCAAAGCGGCGCCTTGGCGCCGGCGGCGCGGCGGTAGCTCTGCTCCTGGTGTTGGGCATAGTGCTGGCGGTCTGCCCGCGTGGCCTGTTCCTTCTGTTGACTACGGATAAAGCGTACACGGAATATGTTACCGCCAAGGCTCTTTCGGAACTGCTGGGGGAAACAGAAGATCTGCAGGAGTTCCTTGGAAAAGATGGCTCCTACCAGGCCACGGGCGGGGTAACCGCCAACCTGACAACCTACGGCCAGAATGAGCTGGGCGGAGAGCGCGCCGGCGCAGGATTTGCCTCTTACCTGGCATCCACTCGGTTGAATCTGGAATACAACCGCAAAGACAGGAATTCCCAGTGGTCTGTGGATTGGACTGATCCGGACGGGTCCGTTCTTTCCGTACAGCGGAAAGACCTGGGGGCGTCCGCTTATCTGAACATTGCCAACCTGGAAACCGGTTGGATGCAGGTCAAAGAGGCAAGCCAGAGTAACAAAAAGGACCAATTAAACAAAATCTATACAAGAGCAGATGCTACCGTAAAACGCCGTTTTTTGAAGGCGCTAAAGACCGGATACAAGGCGGTAAATCAGGATATTTCCTATAGCGTTTCCAAAAACATGGAGTTGCAGGTAGAGGACAAAACGGTAACGGGAACCCGTTGTCACATTTTGGTGGATTCCACCACTTTGGAACAGTGGATAAACGTAACCTGCAACACCTTAAAGGAAGATAACAAACTACGGGCCGCCATTAACAAAACACAAAGCAAAACAGAACAGCTGTCAGAAGAAGAGTATGAAGCATTGATAGAAACCCTGCGTAGCCTGGCGCAGTCCGTTTTAGAAAAAACAGAAACTAAGAAAGTCTCTTTAGAATTTTACGTGAACCGGAAAAATGAAGCCGTTGGTATGACCTGTATGGCCCAGAGCAACGTGGAAGACCTTATGATTAGCGGTATTCGTTCTGCAACGGAAGGCGGTATGGCCTTGCTGGTTCGGGTCGGCAGTTCGGATTTGTTGCAGGCTTCCGTTACGCCGGAGGCGGACAAAGACGGAAGCGGCACAGCTCAACTTCAGCTGGGCAAGACGTCCACTACCATTCGCTATTCAGATCTGGACTGGAAAGACGGAAAAGTTTTTGGCAAAATTACCGCAGATAACTTTGTCCTGCCCGGCGCAGAAGAGCAGGGCGGTGCGGCACTGGAACTGGTTTCCTCTGAAAACAAGGATGGCAGTGTTGCTTTGGGCGCCAGCCTGAATTCGGAAACCCTTGGATCCCTAGTATTCAATCTGACGGTAACGGAAGGCAGTGCCACTACCATTGCCGCCCCGGACCAAAAGGACATTACCGCCTATGACAAGGAAGAAACCGCGTCTAACCTGGTTCAGTATTTCTTAAAAGATCTGCCAAAGCAGAGCAGCTCCTACAATAATATGTATAAAAACATTATTAATGGCATCTATCAGAATCTGTTGACAGCCGCATTCCTGAAAGGAGGGGCTTCCTCATGAAGATCATAGACATTTCCAAAGAAGGATTTACCGCTGCACGCAAACCAACAGAACCGGAACCAAAAATTCAAAAGCTGAATCGCCTGGCGTATGGGGACGAATACAATCAGAGCGCCGTGTATGCCTCCTGCCAGATGGGAACGCACATTCTGACGCCGGATTACGTCTTTGGCCAGGAGGATTCAGATGACCTTTCCACAGACGCGCTGTCCTTGGCAAAAACCGTTGGCCCGGTCACGGTGCTGACAGTGCCGTCCCCCATCATTACCGGCGAAATGGTGGAAAATTATTTTCCGTGGAATGCCCGGCGGCTGATCCTGCGCACGGAAAACGGAGAACCGCTTTCCTTCTTTGCCGGAGCAGCCGAGGATATAGCCGCCATCGGTTATCAGCTGATTGGCTTTGAAGGCTTCCTTGGAGACGGCGCCACCAACCTGTCTCCGTACCGGGACTTAATGGCGCAGGGCGCCGTACTCCTGGAGGGTTTAGACTTGTCTAAGGTGGAGCGGGACGGAGAATTTTTCCTGTTTGCACAGCCGGTCAAGTGGGACGGCCTGGAGGCCGCACCGTGCCGCGCCTTACTGGTGGCAGATGAAATGAACTGGTCTTCCTCAAAAAGCCGCCTGTTTTAGCTTGACAATGGGGAAGAGCAGTGTTAAATTAGTAGCACAACAAAGCAGAACAGAACCGTTCTCACCTGCCAGGTTTCGTCTTTCGCAGGTCAATATTCCAAAAGAGTATTGCACGGACGGGATTATTTTTCTGTCCGTGTTTTCGTTTATTATCACGCATTGGAGGTGCTTGAACATTAGCAACAAAGACATGACACAGGTAAACGAACAAATCCGGGATCGGGAAGTCCGCGTTATTTCCGCTGACGGAGAGCAGCTGGGCATTATGTCTTCTAGAGACGCTCTTCATTTGGCAGAACAGAAAAACTTGGACTTGGTTAAGGTTGCCCCGCAGGCCAAACCGCCTGTGTGCAAAATCATGGACTATGGCAAGTACCGTTTTGAACAGTCAAAGCGGGAAAAAGAGGCCAAGAAAAACCAGCATACTGTTGAAATCAAGGAAGTTCGTCTTTCCCTGAAAATTGACAAACACGACTTTGACACCAAAGCAAATCAGGCCATTAAATTTTTAAAGGCCGGCAACAAGGTAAAGGTTTCCATTCGTTTCCGGGGCCGGGAAATGGCTCATCCGGAAGCCGGTAAAGTTACCATGGAAAAGTTTGCTGAAGTCTGCTCTGAATATGCCACCGTGGAAAAGGCCGCCAAGCTGGAAGGTCGTCAGATGCTGATGTTCCTTGCGGCAAAAACCGCAAAACCACCCAAAAAGCAAAAGCCGCAGCCAAAAGCAGATTCCAATGCAGCTCAGGAATAATTAAGGAGGAAGAAACCCATGCCGAAGATTAAGACTCACAGCGGAGCTAAAAAACGTTTTAAGATGTCCGCAAACGGCAAGCCGAAGATGGCTCATGCCAACAAATCCCACATTCTGACCAAGAAGAACACCAAGAGAAAGAGAACTCTGCGCCAGCAGCAGGTTGCCGACAAGACCAACCAGAAGGCTATCAAGCAGATGGTTCCTTATAAATAAGAAGAACCCTGCAGCCAAAGCTGCATGACAACGAATTATTGGAGGTAAACAACTATGGCTCGTGTTAAGGGCGCAATGATGACTCGCAAGAGAAGAAATAAAACATTAAAAATGGCAAAGGGCTACTACGGCTCCAAGTCCAAACTGTTCAAGACTGCAAAAGAAGCAGTTATGAAATCCGGCCAGTATGCTTACATCGGCCGCAAACAGAAGAAGCGTGACTTCCGTCGTCTGTGGATTTCCAGAATTTCTGCCGGTTGCAAGGCCAACGGCATGAATTACTCCAGCTTCATGAACGGACTGAAGAAGGCCGGCATTGACCTGAACAGAAAGATGCTTTCCGAAATTGCCATTTCTGATCCGGCTGCTTTCACCGCTCTGACAGAGCAGGCCAAAGCCGCGCTGAAATAAGAACATAACTTACACGTCCGCGCGCGTACGCGGGCGTGCTTTTTGCTTTATAAGGGGTCAATTAAATGGACGTTATTTCCAGTGTTTCCAACCCGAAAATTAAACAGGTTGTCAAGCTGAACGCTTCTGCCGGAGCCCGGGAAAAAGCCGGACTGTTTGTGCTGGAAGGGCTGCGGCTTTGCCTGGATCTGCTTCGCTCCGGGTTGCAGGCGGAAGAACTGTATTTTACAGAAAAAGCCGCCGACAGAAATGGCACGGAAATTGCATCCCTGCAGGCGCACAGCACAGCGTCTTATCTGGTTACGGAGGCTGTGGCAGCCAAGCTGTCTGACACCAGCCACAGCCAAGGTGTTTACTGTGTTGTCCGGATGCCGGAGCAGAAAGAAGAACCCCTGTCCAAGACCGGAAAATACCTGTTACTGGAAAATGTACAGGATCCGGCCAATCTGGGTGCCATCAGCCGAACGGCGGAAGCCCTTGGCCTAACCGGCCTTTTGGTTTCCGGTGGCTGTGACAGATATAGTCCGAAAGCACTGCGCGCCTCTATGGGTGCCTTGCTTAGACTGCCCGTTTACCAAACCACAGAGGTAACAAAAACAATCCTGAACGCAGCAAGTCTTGGGTTAAAGACGTATGCTTCCACACCGCGGACAGACGCAATCCCTGTCACAGCCGCAGACTTCAGCGGCGGTGTCCTTTGCGTTGTCGGCAATGAAGCCAACGGGATCACCGAAGAAACGCTCCAGTGTTGTCAACACCCGGTTACCATACCTATGGCCGGCAGAGCGGAGTCACTGAATGCGGGGGCGGCAGCCTCCATCCTGATGTGGGAAATGGTGAAACCGTATGAAACAACTGAATTACTGGATCTGGCTCCATGATTGTCTGCCTGCCAGACCCAACTCTGCAGACATTTTTCGCTTTTATGCCGGGCCACAGGAAATCTATGAGGATCCGGCAAGAGCGTCCAGCGGCCTGTTTTCTCCGGGCACGTTGGAGCGAATGGAACGCCTTCCGCTGGCCGAAAGCTACCGGCAGCTGGAGCTCTGTGCCGGAGAAGGCATAGATCTCCTGACCCCGGAAGATCCGGAATACCCGCCGCTGCTGCGGGAAATCCGGGATTATCCGGTTCTGTTATATGCCAAAGGGAATACCTCAGTCTTGCAACAACGCTTACCTTTTGCTATTGTAGGCACCAGGAAACCGGGACTCTGTAGTAAGCATGCAGCTTCCCTTTTGGCAGAACGCCTTTCCGCCTGTAACTTTGTTATTTGCAGCGGCGGGGCCCTGGGAATTGACTCCGCAGCGCATCTGGGTGCCTTGGCGGCCGGTGCGCCAACCGTGGCGGTCCTTGGCGGTGGCTTTTTATCCCATTACCTGCAGTCCAACAAGGATTTGCGTAAGGTCATTGCTGCAAATGGCCTGTTACTTTCCGAAACCAACCCGCAGGAAGAACCCCACAAAGGGACCTTTCCTAACCGAAACCGCATTATTGCCGGCATGACGGTCGGCACTTTGGTGGTAGAGGCAGGCAGAAAAAGCGGGTCTCTGCTAACTGCCCGGGACGCGGGCCTGTATGACCGGGAGGTCATGGCCGTTCCCGGCCAGGCACTTGGTTCCGCCTATGCCGGTGCCGAAGATCTGTTGGCAGACGGAGCCACGTGTGTAAACTGTCCCATGGATGTAATTGCACAGCTACAGGCCTCCTATGGACAGCACATTCAGGTTCCGGAAGAACAGCTTCCTCTTTTGCTGCAGGATGTGGTGCAACAGGAAAACTGGAGTGCCCTGCCTAACCTGAAAACCCCGCAGATTGAAGAAGCGTACCTCGCAAAAAAAATGGAACAAAAAAAGGAACTAACGGACCCGGTTACCGCAGACGCCGCACTGGTTTATGACTGCTTCTCCGGTTGCCCGCTCAGCATAGAAACATTGTTAACTAAGACCGCATTGCCGGTGAACCGCCTGCTCGGCGCCTTAACGGAGCTGGAGCTTTTGGGCTACCTGCAACTGCAGTCCGACAGAAACTATACTTTGAAACAGGATGGTTAAAACATGTCAAATCTGATTATTGTAGAGTCACCGACCAAGACCAAGACCATTCAGTCTATCCTGGGTAAGGATTATGACGTAGTGGCCTCTATGGGTCATGTACGGGACCTTCCGGCTGCCAAGCTGAATGTTGATGTCAAAAACAACTTTGAGCCGAAGTATGCCGTTATTAAGGGAAAGGAAAAGCTGGTAAAAGAGCTGAAAGAAGCCGCTGCCACGCATGACAAGGTTTACCTTGCAACGGACCCTGACCGGGAAGGGGAGGCCATTTCCTGGCATCTTGCCACCCTCCTTGACCTGGATCCGAAGGAAACCAACCGGGTTACCTTCAATGAAATTACCAAGACCGGTATTGAAGAGGGCATGAAGCATCCGCACACCATAGATATGGATTTGGTAAATGCCCAGCAGGCCAGACGGATTCTGGACCGACTGGTTGGTTACCGGATTAGTCCGTTTGTTTCCCAGAAAATCCGCCGCGGTTTGTCCGCCGGACGGGTACAGTCAGTTGCTCTTCGCCTGATTGTAGACCGGGAAGAGAAAATTAACGCGTTTAAGCCGGAAGAATACTGGAGCATTGATGCTAAGTTTACGCCACCGGCTAGCCGGAAAGCGTTTGCTGCCGCCCTGACTTCAGATGAAAAGGGAAAAGTAGAAATTAAGAATAAAGAACAGTCGGATGCCTACCTTGCACGGCTGGATGGAGCCACTTTTAAAGTGGATGCCGTTAAGAAAGGAACCCGTCGGAAGCAACCGGCGCCGCCGTTCATTACTTCTACCCTGCAACAGGATGCCTCTCGCCGTCTGAATTTCCAGACGCGCAGAACCATGAAAGTGGCACAGGAACTGTATGAAGGCGTTAACATTCAGGGCAAACAGATTGGTTTGATTACTTACATGAGAACGGACTCCCTTCGGATTTCCGAAGAAGCCCGTGCCTCCGCTGCTGACTATATTAAATCCACTTATGGTCCGGAATATCTGCCGGAAAAACCGCGTTATTTCAAGTCCAGAAATAACGCACAGGACGCTCATGAAGCCATTCGTCCCACCGACATTACCCTGACGCCGGATGATGTCAGAGGATCTCTGACTTCGGATCAGTACAAGCTGTATAAGCTGATCTGGCAGCGCTTCTTAGCCTGCATGATGGCTGTTTGTGTCCAGAATACCCTAAAAGTGGAAATTAAGGCAGAAAAGGACGGCACAGAAGGCTTCTGTCTGTTCTCTGCCAGCGGATACAGCGTTAAATTTGACGGATTTACCCGTCTGTATGATTTAGATGAAGAAAAAGCCGGTTCCGTTCTGCCGGATCTGAAGGTAGGAGACCAGGTAAAGCCGAAGGAATTACTGGGGAACCAGCACTTCACACAGCCCCCGGCCCGTTACACAGAAGCTTCTTTGGTTAAGGCTCTGGAAGAAAACGGCATTGGCCGTCCATCTACTTATGCTTCCATTATTTCCACGGTTTTAAGCCGGGAATATATTGTACGGGATGGAAAAACGCTGAAGCCCACGGAACTGGGCCAGGCAGTAACCAAACTTCTGGAGAAAGAATTCCCCAAGTTTGTAAACACCAAATTTACCGCTTCCATGGAGGCTTCCCTGGACGAAATTGCAGATGGCAAAGCCGAATATATTGAATTGCTGCAAAGCTTTTATGATGATTTGGAAGCCACGCTGAAAAAAGCCAAGGTAGACATGGATGGACAGAAGATTGAACTGGAATCGGACAAAACCGATATCCCATGTGAAAAATGCGGCCGCATGATGGTCATTAAGACCGGCCGTTACGGTCGGTTCTTAGCCTGCCCGGGATATCCGGAGTGCAAGAATACCAAACCACTGATTGTGGAAACCGCAGCAACCTGTCCGAAGTGTGGCGGAAAAGTCATTCAAAGAAAGTCCCGGAAAGGATATGTTTTCTACGGATGCAATAACTATCCGAATTGTGACTTCAGCACCTGGGATGTTCCCACAGAGGATAAGTGCCCGCAGTGCGGCTCCAGTCTGTTCAAGCAGAAAGGCAGACTGGTTTGCCTGAAAGAAGGCTGCGGTTACGAACAGGCCGTACAAAGAAAGAGGAAGACCAAAAATGCAGACGCGGAAACAACCGACAGCGCAGAATAAAGCCATTGTCATAGGAGCGGGATTTGCCGGAACGGAGGCTGCCATGCAGCTGGCCCGGGCCGGAGTGGAAACGCATCTGTATGAAATGAAGCCGGTGAAATTTTCTCCGGCCCATCAGAAAGAGACCTTTGCAGAGCTCATTTGTTCCAACTCCTTCAAAGCTGCCCGCGTAGAAAGCGCGGCCGGGCTGATGAAGGAAGAAATGAGCCGTCTGCAGTCTCTTTGTGTGTCCTGCGCAAAGGCCACCGCCGTTCCGGCAGGAGGATCCCTGTCGGTAAATCGAGACCAGTTTTCGGAGTTAGTAACCGAAAAAATCCTGGCAGAGCCAAACATTGTCGTACATCGGGAAGAAGTAACTGCTCTGCCGAAGCCGGGCGTGGACGCAGACGTGGTTATTGTAGCCGCCGGTCCGTTGGCATCAGAGGCTCTTTCCCAGGACATACAGGCGCTTTGCGGAGAAGGCCTGCATTTTTATGATGCCGTTGCTCCCATTGTCAGCGGAGACAGCATAGACCGGACCAAAGCCTTTGCCCAATCCAGATATGACCGGGGTGGGGACGAAGATTACCTGAACTGCCCCATGAACAAAGAGGAGTACGAAACCTTTTACCAGGCGTTAATTACTGCTGAAAGTGCACCGTTGCACTCTTTTGACAAGCGTAAGGACGTTTATGAAGGCTGTATGCCTATTGAAGTCATGGCTTCCCGTGGCCCGGATACCATGCGATTCGGCCCTTTAAAACCAGTTGGCCTCCGGGATCCGCGAACCGGACATCGGCCCTGGGCGGTTTTGCAGCTTCGGAAGGAAACCAAGGAAGGCAGCATGTATAATCTGGTTGGGTTCCAGACCAATCTGAAGTTTGGAGAACAGAAACGGGTCTTTTCCATGATTCCGGGTCTGGAAAATGCAGATTTTTTGCGATACGGCGTTATGCATCGCAATACGTATTTGCAATCTCCCCAGCTGTTGGGCCCGGATTTCCAGTTCCGCACACAAAAAGGACTCTTCTTTGCCGGGCAGATTACCGGTGTAGAGGGGTATATGGAATCCGCCATGTCCGGCATCCTGGCCGGTATAAATGCGGTTTGCTTTTTGCAACAGAAACCGGCCTTTATTTTGCCGGATTACACCATGATGGGCGCGCTCAGCGCCTACATCAGCAATCTGGCCATTACGGATTTCCAGCCGATGGGCGCCAACTTTGGTGTTTTGCCGCCGCTGGAAAATCCTCCAAGACAGAAGAAAGAACGGTACGGCCAGTATGCCGCCCGCTCTCTTGCTTATTTTGATACCTTACAGGAGGTGTAAGAGAATGAAAATCATTGTAGACGCATTCGGCGGAGACAACGCTCCGTTGGAAATTCTGAAGGGCTCTTTGGAAGCCAAAGACGCTTTTGGTGTGGATATTCTCTTCTGCGGTGACAAAGAGGCTATTCAGGCCTGCGCCGCTGAAAATAATCTCGACATCAGTGGCGTGGAAATTAAGGATGCGGACGGATTCATTCCGGTAGAAGAAGATCCTATGAAAATCCGGCATCAGTACAAGAACTGTTCTTTAGCCGTGGCCCTTCGCGCTTTGAAGGACGGCGAAGGAGACGCTGTTGTCAGCGCCGGCTCCACAGGGGCCGTTGTGGTTGGTGCCACCCTGTTCCTGAAGCGCATTAAAGGTGCCAAACCAGCACTGGGTGTTATTATGCCGCACAATGAAGGCAACTTTATGATGATTGACGGAGGCGGCAACACCAAGGTAACGCCGGACGCATTGCATCAGTTTGCCATGATGGGCAGCATTTACATGGAAAAAGTCATGGGCATTGCCAATCCGCGGGTCGGCCTTGCCAACATTGGCGCCGAGCCGAACAAGGGAACGGATTTACAGGTAGAAGCCTACCAGATTATGAAGAATGCCACCGAATACAACTTCATTGGCAATGCCGAAGTACGGGACATCCCGTTCGGCGGTGTGGACGTTGTGGTTGCCGACGGCTTTACCGGTAACATCTTCCTGAAAACCTATGAAGGCGTTGCCATGATGCTACTGAAAAACATCAAAAACATCTTTATGAAAAACACGCTGTCCAAGCTGTCCTATCTTGGCGTGAAAAGCGGTGTTGGCGAATTAAAGGGCAAACTGGATTACAATGCGGTCGGCGGTGCCCCGCTGATTGGCGTACAGAAGCCGGTTATTAAAGCCCATGGCTCTTCTAAGGCAGAAACCTTTAAGAATGCCATTCGTCAGGCTATTTCCTATGCGGATTCCGGCGCCATTCAGGCCATCACCGACAACCTGCCGAAGCGGGATGCGGAGGAAGCCGATCATGAATAAGGAAATCAGTGAAAGCAGAGTAGAAGAGCTGCATCGCTTTGAACAGAATTTAGGATATACCTACAAGGATCTGGAACTTCTGGACACGGCGCTGACCCACTCTTCCTACGCCAACGAAAAAGGCCGGAACTGCAAATACAATGAACGGCTGGAATTCCTTGGGGATTCCGTTCTTGGCTTTATTACCGCAGATTCCTTTTTCCATAATTATCGGGACATGCCGGAGGGACGTCTGAGTAAGCTGCGTGCATCCACCGTTTGCGAAGAATCCCTGCAGGCCTTTTCCAGACAGCTGGACTTAGGAGATTACCTGCTCCTTGGAAAAGGGGAACTGAAAAGCGGCGGCCGGGACCGCGCGTCTATTCTGGCCGATGCCTTTGAGGCTGTCATTGCCAGCATTTACTTGGACGGCGGACTGGAACCGGCACGGACGTTTGTCCTGCGCTTCGTGCAGACCGCCGTGGATACGCACACGGTCTCCTTCAAGGATTACAAGACCATGCTGCAGGAAATTATCCAAAAGAATCCGGAAGAACAGTTGACCTACGTACACGTGGGAGAGACTGGCCCGGATCATGATAAACGCTTTCATGCGGAAGTCCATTTAAACTCCAATGTTATTGGCAGAGGCACCGGCCGCAGTAAGAAGCAGGCCGAACAGGCCGCCGCCAAAGAAGCCCTGGAATTGATGGGCTTGGACGGATAATAATATGGTATAATAAGCAAACACTTTGATTCGGAAAAAAGGTAGGGGACCACATGGTTTTAACAGCACTGGAAATGCAGGGGTTTAAGTCATTCCCTGACAAGACCGTGTTACGGTTTGACAAGGGAATGACGGCGGTTGTAGGACCGAATGGCTCCGGCAAAAGTAACATCTCCGATGCGGTCCGCTGGGTTTTGGGGGAACAGTCCACCAAAAACCTGCGTGGCGCCAAGATGGAAGATGTTATTTTCAGCGGAACCAGTTCCCGCCGTGCCCTTGGCTATGCGGAGGTTACCCTACGTCTGGACAACAAAGATCGTTCCTTAAAGAAGGATTCGGATGAAGTGTCCATTACCAGACGGTATTACCGTTCCGGAGAAAGTGAATACAAAATTAATGGGGAAGCAGCTCGCCTGCGGGACATCAACGAAATGTTTATGGACACAGGCCTTGGCCGGGACGGATATTCCATTGTCAGCCAGGGTAAGGTTGCCGACATGGTTTCCGCCAAGTCCAGCCAGCGCAGAGACATGCTGGAAGAAGCTGCCGGTATTTCCCATTTCCGTTACCGTCGCACAGATGCCCTTCGCCGCTTAAGCCAGGCGGAAGACAACCTGGTACGGTTGCGGGATATTCTGACAGAACTGGAATCCCGGGTGGGTCCGTTAAAGACCCAAAGTGAAAAGGCCCAGAAATTCCTGCTGTTGGCAGAAGAAAAGAAGCAGGTGGAAATCAGCCTGTGGTTATATAACATTGATCATCTAAAAAGCAAGCTGAAGGAGCAGGAACACAAAGTAGACCTGGCCTCCCATCAGTACAATGAGGCCGAAGCGGCATTAACGCAGATTGAAGAAAAAATTGAATCTGCACTGGAAAGTTCCAAAGCGCTGACTTTGCAAATTGAAAAAATCCGGAACTCTTTGGGCTCTCAGGAAGAAAAAGCGGCCGACTTGAATTCTAAAATTGCCGTTCATGAAAATACCATTCAGTTAAACAATCAATCCATAGAGCGGGTACGCCGGGACATGGAAGCTGCGGCATCCGAACGGGATGAAGTAGAGCAGACGGTACAGGCCCTGCGTGTTGCCGTGGAAGAACTGACCCAGCAGGAAACAGAAAAGCAGGCGGAACAGGAAGCGCTGAAACAAAAATCTGAAGCGCTTGCGGCAGAAAACACCAAACACGGAGACCGCAGTGCAGAGCTTGCCAAGCAAATTCAGGATTTGTCGGACAAGCAGGCTGCCGCGCGGATCCGGAAAAGCTCCGCTCAGGCCGGTTTGGAAGAACTGACCACTCGGGCCGCAGATTCTGACGCTTCTGAAAAAGAACGGCGTTCCCTTCTGGAAGAGCTTTCCACTGCCAAGGATGCAGCACAGAAACGGCTGTCTGCTGCAGAAGAATCTGTAACCGCCTTGTCCAATGCCATTCAGGGATATGAACTGCGGGCCAAGACCCGCGCTGAAAAAGCGGAAACCCGCCGGGCGGAGTGGGAGTCCATTCGCCGGGAAACCCAGCAAGCGGAAGACAAGCTTCGTCTGTTGGAAGACATGGAAAAGAACATGGAAGGGTATCAGGGCTCCGTAAAAGCCGTGGTAAGGGAAGCCAAACGCGGCACCCTGCGCGGTATCCACGGACCGCTGTCCCAGTTAATTTCTGTTCCGGACCAATATGCCCTTGCTGTGGAAACCGCACTGGGCGCCGCCATCCAGAATGTGGTGGTAGACTCCGAAGCAGATGCCAAAAAGGCCATTTCCTTTTTAAAGGAAAGTAAAGGCGGCCGTGCTACCTTTTTACCAATCTCTGCCATTCGCAGTCACCCGTTACAGGAATCCGGTCTGGATGACTGTTACGGTTATGTAGATTTGGCGTCTAACCTGGTAAAGGCGGATGCCAAATATACGGAAATTGTAAAGGCGCAGCTGTGCCGCACTGTTGTGGCGGAAGACATGGACAGTGCCATTGCCATGGGCCGGAAGTATAAAAACCGGTTCCGGATTGTAACCTTAGATGGACAGCTGATCAATGCCGGCGGCTCTATGACCGGTGGCTCTCGCGTCCGCAACGCCGGGATGTTGTCCCGCAGTGGAGAAACAGAACGGCTGAAAGCGGCTTTGGCAGACCTGCAACAGAAGCAGGCTGCGGCAGAGCAGCAATATCGCCAGGCCGCAGAAGAGGCTTCCAAGGCCCTGGCCGAAAAGGAAGCCACGGCTGCAGATTTAATTACGGCCAACGAAGAAAAAGTACACGCCGAAAGCGCCTTTACGCTGACGGCGGGACAATATACCAGCGTGGCGGACGCCCTGTCCGACCTGTTGGAAGAACAGAAAACCAATGAACAGCGTAGCGCCGGATTCCGGGAAGACATTGCGCAGGCCGAACAGGACGAAGCAACCCTGCAAAAAGAAATCCAGGCTTTGTCCGCAGAATTACAGGCAGCAGACGCTTCTGCCGGTGCCGTTTTGGAACAGCAAAACGAACTGCATCAGCAGGCGGTTCAACTTGGTTTGGAATTGCTCAGTCTGCAAAAGGACCGCGAAGCCAAGACGGACACCATTTCCCGTCTGACAGAAAACGGCTCCGGCCAGACAGAAAAAGAAGTTGCCCTGCAAACAGAACTGGACACCTTCCTTGCTGCCAACCAGACTGCTGCAGAAGAAATTCAGCAATATCAGCAGGCGTTGGAAGAGCTAAAAGAAGCCGGGCAGGATGCACGGCAGAAAATGGATGCCCTGACCGTAGAGCGGGAAGGCTTCCAAGCAGAAGACAGCAAGCTTCGTTCCTTAGAACGCCAGAAAACGGAAGAAAAGGAACGCATCAGCGGCGAGCTGGCTCGCCTGGAAGAACGCAAAGTTACAATGCTCCGGGACTATGATGACACGGTAGGCAAGCTGTTTGACGAATATCAGCTGACTCGCCGGGAAGCGGCAGAGATAGCCGAGCCGGCAGAAGATCCGGTAGCCACCGGACGCAGCCTGTCTGAACTGAAGAGCAAGATTAAAGCCCTTGGCTCCGTCAACGTCGGTGCCATTGAAGAATATAAAGAAGTATCAGAGCGGTACGAATTTATGAGCGGGCAGATTGCGGATGTGGAAACATCCAAAAAGGAACTGACCCAGCTGATTGACGAACTGACAGACAATATGGCCCAGCAGTTCCGGGAACAATTCCACCGCATTAACCGTGCGTTCGGCACCACCTTCACTGACCTGTTTGGCGGTGGTAAGGCAGAGCTGATCTTAGAAAATGAGCTGGACATTTTGGAATGTCCCATTCAGATTCAGGTACAGCCACCGGGCAAGAATGTACAAAATATAGACCTGCTTTCCGGCGGCGAAAAGGGCCTGGCAGCCATTGCCCTGCTCTGCGCTATCCTGAAAGTAACCCCGGCTCCCTTTTGCATTTTTGACGAAGTGGAAGCGGCGCTGGACGATGTCAACGTATCCCGCTTTGCGCAATATGTGCGCGGCATGACGGGAAACACCCAGTTTATTCTGATTACCCATCGGCGCGGCACCATGGAAGAGGCCGACATTATGTACGGCATTACCATGGAAGAAGAGGGCGTATCCAAGCTGTTGGAATTGCGCACTGCGGAAATGGCTAACAAACTGGGCTTGAACGCCTAAAAAGTTCGGAGGAAACATATGGGAATTTTCGGAAAAACCAACAGCGGAATGAAAAAGACCAGAGACAAGCTCAGCGCCAACCTGGACGCCGTTCTGGACTCCTTTGAAGAAGTCGGAGACGACCTGTTTGACGAACTGACAGAACTTCTTGTTATGGGCGATGTAGGAGTTTACACCTCCGAAGCTATCATAGATCAGACCAAGAAGCTGGTTTCCGAGCGGAACATCCGTGACCCGCAAGGGGTTCGCCAGGCCATGAAGGAAGTGGTGGCCGACATGTTGGGCAAAGACCAGACCATAGATTTTTTAACCAGCCCGGCCGTTATCTTAGTTATTGGTGTCAATGGTGTTGGTAAAACAACTACCATTGGTAAAATGGCTGCTTTCTTTAAGAGCCAGGGACAGAAGGTTATCCTGGGTGCGGCAGATACCTTCCGTGCAGCCGCAATAGACCAGTTACAAATCTGGGCTGAGCGGGCCGGCGTAGATTTGGTTAAGCACGCAGAAGGCGCCGATCCGGCTGCCGTTGTGTTTGACACCATTAATGCCGGTATTAATCGGAATGCCGATGTTATTATCATTGACACGGCAGGACGGATTCACAATAAGAAGAACCTGATGGATGAGCTGAATAAGATTTTCCGTGTCATTGACCGGGAACTGCCGTATTCTGACCGGGAAATTTTCCTGGTGCTGGATGCCACCACCGGCCAGAACGCTATCAGCCAAGCCAAGGAATTTATGAAGGTAGCCGATGTCTCCGGCATTGTGCTGACCAAGCTGGACGGCACGGCCCGTGGCGGTGTAGTACTGTCTATTAAGAATGACCTGAAACTGCCGGTGAAATTTATCGGCGTTGGCGAAGGCATAGATGACCTACAGCCGTTCTCTGCCACCGCATTTGCCTCCTCTTTGTTTGATTCTGTTTCTGAAGAAGAGCAGGAGGCCCTGGAGCGGAAGATTGAAGAAAACATGAACCTGTCTGCTCTGCCGGAAGAAACTCCGGATGAGGAGCGGGAACTGACCAAGAAAGAAGAAAAGGCCAAGGCAAAGGCGGAAGCAGAAGCAGCAAAGGCTGCAGAAGAAGCCGCCCGTGCAGCAGAAGAAGAGAAGGCTCGCCGCAAAGCCGAGCAGAAAGCCAAAGAACAGGCTAAGAAAGAGGCCTACCGGAAGCAACTGGAAGAAGAGGCTGCTGCCCGTGCTGCCGCAGAAGCTGCCGAAGCGGAAGCAAACACCGTTGCCGCTATTCCTACAGTAGAAGTTGTTCCGGAAAAAGCGCCGGAAGAAGCACCGAAGGAACCCGCAATGACCGCTGCGGAAGAAAAAGCAGCCAGGAAAGCGGCAAAAGAAGAAGCCAAGAAGCAGGCGGAAAAGGAAAAGATTGCCCGCATGATTGCCAAAGAGCGGGAAAAGGAAGCCATTCGCCACGAAAAACGGATGGCAAAGAAGAACAGAGGCTAAACCATGATCTTTTTAATTGCTACCCAAAATCAGCATAAGAAAAAAGAGTTTGATCGTATTCTGGCGCCCCTAGGCATTGAAATTAAAACCGCCGGGGATTTGGGACTGTCCCTTCCCGATGTGGAAGAAACCGGAAGTAGTTTTGAAGAAAACGCCCTGTTAAAAGCACGGAGCGGATGTCTGGTCAGCGGTCAGCCGACCCTGGCAGATGATTCCGGTCTTTGTGTAGATGCACTGGGTGGTGCCCCGGGCATTTATTCCGCACGCTATAGCGGCGGAGATGACGAAGCCAACAATGACAAGTTGCTGGCAGAACTGGAAGGGATTCCGGAAGAAAAGCGGACTGCCCACTATGCCTGTGCCATTGCGGCGGTTTTCCCGGACGGAAGAGAATTCGTTGTCTTAGGAACCGTGGATGGCCATATTGGCTTTTCCCGTCATGGACAGGGTGGCTTTGGCTATGACCCCTTGTTTTATTATGGAGACAAAACCTATGCGGAAGTACCGCCGGAAGTCAAAGACCAGACCAGTCACCGCAGTGTAGCGTTGCATAAAATGTGTAAGTTGTTGAAAGAGGAAATCAAGAATGACCAGTAAAGAAAGAGCAGCACTCCGCGCAAAAGCGCACGCCCTGACCCCCGTTACCCAAATTGGGAAAAACGGCATCAGCGCGGATCTGATTCGCCACGTAGATGAAGCCCTGACAGCCAGGGAATTAATTAAAGTAAAGGTTTTGTTGGAAACCACGCCCATCCGTCCAAAGGACGCCGCAGTAGAACTGGCCGCCGCCACCGGCGCAGAAATCTGCGGGGTTGTCGGCGGCGTTATTATCCTGTACCGTTATAGTCAGGAACTGCATGATAAGGAAAAACAGAAAAAGGCCAATATCCGCAAAGCGGAAAAAGTCAGCCGGAAAAATGCCCGGGACAAAGCTCGCCGGGAATATCTGGCAGCCAAGAAGAAGGAAAAACAACGTGGATAACATCGGCGTTTTCGGCGGAACCTTTAATCCGCCCCACTTAGGACATCTTCATATTGCAACTGCGTTTTTACAGGCCTTTCAGCCGAAGGAACTGCTGATTATTCCATCCTATGTTCCACCGCACAAGGCCAGTCCGGAACTGGCTTCCGGAGAAGACCGACTGGCTCTTTGCCAGCAGACCTTTACGGATCCACGTTGCAAAATTTCGGATTTGGAGTTGCAACGGAAGGGCCGTTCCTATACAGTGGATACGCTGGAAGAATTAAAACGCAATAATCCGGGAAAAGAGCTCTACTTTTTAGTAGGAGATGACATGCTGTTGTACCTGCCGCATTGGCGGGAACCGGAGCGGCTGCTGGAACTGGCTCACTTTGTTTCGGCCGTGCGTTCTGACCGGACCTCCGTTTCGGATTTGGAACGGTTTGCACAGCAGCAATATCCGGCACAGTATGCCGCCGGACGCTTCCACTTTTTGCAACTGGAACCCTTTGAAGTCAGCTCTACGGAGCTCCGGAACAAACGCAAGGCCGGAGAAGCCCTGACAGGGTTGGTTTCGGCAGAAGCAGAAGCGTATATTAACCGGAAAGGACTATACCTATGATAGAACGGAAAGACGAACTGGTTCAGCTGTTACAGCAAAAGCTGAAGCCGTCCCGGTTCCGCCATTCCCTAAACGTGGCCGATGCCGCACGGCAGCTGGCCGAACGGAATGGCGTTGACCCGGACAAAGCCTACCTGGCAGGGCTTCTTCATGATATTGAAAAGAACGCTTTGCCGGAGGAACAGCAAAAATACCTGTTCCAGCTGGGTGCTCCGGTTCCCGATGCCGTACGCAACAATCCAAAGCTGTGGCATGGGCCGGCGGGCGCCTGTTACGTCCGGGATGAACTTGGAATTACGGATCCGGAAATTCTTTCCGCTATTCAGTACCACACCATCGGGAAAAAAGATATGACCACCCTGGAAAAGATCATCTATACCGCTGATCTGATTTCCGTAGAACGCTCCTACCCGGACGTGGACAAGGTTCGCGCCGCCGCCCTTCAAAATTTAGATGAAGGTACCTTTTTAGGAGCACAATTTACCTTGCAGAAGCTGCTGGCCCAGCGCCAGCCCTTAAATGCCGATACGCTGGAGTTATACAACCAGCTGGCCGAACAATTCTTAGCGGAGGAACGCACATGACAAATCTTGAACTGGCTCAAAAGATAGCCACCATCCTGGACGACAAGAAGGCCATTGATGTTCGCATTAAAAAAGTAGGAGACTTAACCGTGCTGACAGAGTATTTTGTTATCTGCAACGGTACCTCCAACACCCACATCAAATCTTTGGCAGATGAAGTAGAATTTAAGCTAAAGCAGGAAGGCATAACCGGTCATCTGGAGGGAAAATCCTCCGATTGGTTATTGGTAGACTTCGGTAGCGTCATTGCTCATATTTTCCTACCGGCCGCCAGAGAGCAGTTTAATCTGGAACGGCTTTGGGCAGATGCGGAAGATATTCCAATTGCGTAACGCTGACTCGCCGAAGAAACAAAGAAAAACGCATAGTAACAATTCTAAAATAGAAGGAATGTTGACACATGAAAGCATACAATTTTAAGGAAGTAGAAGAAAAGTGGCAAAAAAAGTGGGAAGACGCCGGCGTCTTTCATGCAGAAGACGGTTCTGACAAGCCGAAGTTTTATGGCTTGGTAGAATTTCCGTATCCCTCCGGAGCGGGCATGCATGTAGGGCACATTAAAGCGTATTCCGGTCTGGAAGTGGTTTCCAGAAAAAGACGGATGCAGGGCTACAACGTCCTCTTCCCAATCGGCTTTGATGCCTACGGGTTGCCAACGGAAAACTACGCCATTAAAACCGGTATGCACCCAAGAGAAGTAACGGACAAGAACATTGCCCGGTTCTCTGACCAGTTGAAAAGAGTAGGTTTCTCCTTTGACTGGAACCGTGTCATTGACACTACCGACGAAGATTATTACAAGTGGACGCAGTATATTTTCCTGAAGATGTTTGACCACGGTCTGGCCTTCCGAGACAAGACCCTGGTTAACTACTGCCCATCCTGTAAGGTTGTTCTGTCCAACGAAGACTCCCAGGGCGGTCATTGTGATATCTGCCATTCTGAAATTGTGCAGAAGTCGAAAGACGTTTGGTATCTGCGGATTACCGAATATGCGGACAAGCTGCTGGAAGGTCTGGAAGAAGTAGATTATCTGCCGAACATTAAGCAACAGCAGATTAACTGGATTGGCAAATCCGTTGGTGCGTTTGTAGATTTCCCGGTAAAGGGCTCAGATAATGAAACCCTGGAAGTTTACACCACCCGCCCGGACACTCTGTTTGGTGTTACGTTCATGGTTATGGCGCCGGAACATCCTATGATTGACCGGTACGCCGACCGCATCGGCAACATGGATGCCATTACGGCATACCGTGCCGAATGCGCCAAGAAAACCGAATTTGAGCGGACCCAGCTGGTTAAGGATAAGACCGGTGTGAAGATTGACGGCCTGACCGCCATCTCTCCGCTGGACGGCAGAGAAATTCCAATCTTCATTTCCGACTACGTTATGATGGGCTACGGTACCGGCGCAATCATGGCAGTTCCGGCCCATGACCAGAGAGACTATGACTTTGCCAAGAAATTCGGCATTGACATTATTGAAGTTATTAAAGGCGGAGACATTTCCAAGGAAGCCTATACCGGGGACGGAGAAATGATTAACTCCGGCTTCCTGAACGGCATTCAGGACAAGAAGACCGCTATTGCCAAAATGCTGGACTACCTGGGCGAAAAGAAGCTGGGTAGAAAGGGCGTACAGTACAAGATGAAGGACTGGGCCTTTAACCGCCAGCGTTATTGGGGTGAACCAATCCCCATTGTTCACTGCCCGAAGTGCGGCATGGTTGGCGTTCCGTATGAAGAACTGCCACTGAAGCTGCCGGTAGTAAAAGACTTTAAACCGGGTACAGACGGAGAATCCCCGCTGGCCAAGATTCCGGAATTTGTCAACTGCAAGTGCCCGAAGTGCGGCGGCGATGCCCGTCGGGAAACAGACACCATGCCACAGTGGGCCGGTTCTTCCTGGTACTTCCTGCGCTACATTGACCCGCACAATGACAAAGCCATTGCAGATCCGGAAAAGCTGAAATACTGGGGTCCGGTAGACTGGTATAACGGCGGCATGGAACATGTTACCCGCCATATGATTTATTCCCGGTTCTGGCATCGCTTCCTGTATGATATCGGCGAGGTACCATTCAAGGAACCGTACGCAAAGCGGACTGCACAAGGTCTGATTCTGGGACCGGACGGAGACAAGATGTCTAAATCCAAGGGGAATGTCATTGACCCGCTGGATGTTGTAAATGAATATGGCGCAGACGTTCTGCGGACCTATGTTCTCTTCATGGGTGACTATGAAAAGGCTGCTCCGTGGTCCGAAGCTTCCGTAAAGGGCTGCAAGCGCTTTATTGATCGCACCTGGGCTCTGCAGGATATCCTGGTAGACGGAGACGACTATTCCAAAGAACTTTCCGCTTCCTTCCACAAGGCAATTAAGAAGGTTTCCGAAGATATTGAAAGCATGAAGTTCAACACCGCCATTGCAACGCTGATGGCTTTGTTAAACCAGATTTCCGACAACGGCAAGCTGAACAAGGCAGAATACAAGACCTTCCTGTTGCTGCTGAATCCGTTTGCTCCGCACGTAACTGAAGAAGCCTGGGAAGCACAGAACTTTGGCGGCATGATGGCTACGGCAGAATGGCCGACCTATGATGAAGCCAAGTGTGTAGAAGACGAAGTGGAAATTGCCGTACAGGTAACCGGTAAAATCAAGGCCCGTATTATGGTGCCGGCAGAGATTACCGCCGAAGACGCCATTGCTGCCGCAAAAGCAGAAAGCAGAGTAGCTGCTGCACTGGAAGGCAAGACCATTGTAAAAGAACTGTACGTAAAGGGCCGGTTGGTTAATATTGTTGCCAAATAAGAGGAACTGCCATGACGGAAGAATTAAAGCAAGTATTTGACTCTATTGCAGAGTATGTCACAACGCATCTTTCTTTTATTTTGCTGGGACTCCTTCTATGGGGGCTCTGTGTAGCCTTCCGTGGGAAAGTGTCCAAATTCGTTTCCAATTTATTAAAAAAATCCACCGTACGCTGGCCGGTCATGTCCGAAGGCGTAAGCCAATCCGTAAAAAGTCCCATCCGCGTATATATGCCGGTGCTCGGACTCTATCTGTTCCTGGTTATCATGAATCCGGGAAACACGCTGTCCTGGGCTACGGATTTTTCCACCAAGCTGATCCGGATTTCCAATATTGTTTTGGTTACCTGGATTGCCATGAACCTGTCTCCGTACCTGACGTCTTTGCTGATTAAGACGTCAGAGGAACATCATCAGACCAGCGCGGTGGCCATCAAATTTACTGCCAATGTGCTGAAAATTATTATTGTCAGCCTGTCCCTGGTCATCATCATCAGCGAACTAGGCTACAACATTAACGGTATTATTACCGGCCTTGGCATCGGTGGTCTGACCATGTCTCTGGCGGCCAAAAACACGGCATCTAACCTGTTTGCCGGTTTTGAAATTGTGGCCGACAAACCCTTTGAAATCGGGGACTACATTGAAACCCCGTCCTGCAAGGGCACCGTGGAAGACATGACCATGCGTTCCACCCGCATCCGTACCACCGGCGATTTACTTGTTGTCATTCCCAACTCTACCCTAATGGCAGAAGCCATTACCAATTATTCCAAGATGGGCAAGCGTCTGGTGAATGAAAGCATCGGCCTGACCTATGACACGTCCAATGAAACCATAGAAAAGATTGTAACGGAAATCCGGGAAATGCTTTCCAAGCACGAAGCGGTAGATAACGAACGGATTGCCGTCAGCTTTTCTACGTTCGGAGACAGCAGTCTGAATATTGAATATTTGTACTTTACCATCTTTACGGATAAGGACGAACACATGCTGATTAAGCAGGATGTGAACCTGAAAATCCGCGCCATTGTGGAGAAAAACGGGGCTTCGTTTGCCTTCCCCAGCACCAGTGTTTATCTGGAGAATGCGAATTGACATCCCCTGAAGCAGGCTGTATAATAGGCCATGTTCGTATGACGAACTATGATTGATAATTAACCCTGCTAAATTGGAAGGAGGGACAACATAATGAGCCAGGTAAAAGTTCGCGAAGGCGAATCCATTGATGCTGCTCTCAGACGTTTTAAGAGACAGACTTCTCGTGACGGTATTATCCAGGAAGTACGGAAGAGAGAACACTACGAAAAGCCGTCTGTTCAGAAAAAGAAGAAACAGGAAGCTGCTCGCAAGCGCAAATACAAATAAGTCTTTGAAACGGCCGGCTGGGAACTTCCTCAGCCGGTTTTGTTTTTACAGGAGGGGCCTATGAAAAAGGTACTTCGCACAGCCATGAAACGCCGCACCATGATGGATGTCAGCGTGGAAGATTTGCAAAAGCTACAGACAAAGGTAATTGCCATAGATGCCGACAATACGGCTTGCTTTGACGGTACCCACACGCCGCTTCCGGGGGCAGAGGACTGGATCCGATCCATGAAGCAGGCCGGTTACCGCCTGGTAATTGTTTCCAATGCCTGGGCAAGCCGCTCCGGAGATTTGGGCAGACAATTCGGCATTCCAACCATTGGAACTGCGCTGAAACCATTTCCCTTCGGATTTTGGAGAGCCTGTCTGAAAATGCGGGTTTTGCCGAAACATATGACCATGATTGGCGATCAAGTTTTGACCGATGCAATCGGTGCCAATCTGGCCGGAGTAAACATACTGTACGTTTTTCCGTATGAAATGGAAAAACGTTCTCCAAAGCTCTTTGCAATGAAACGGAATTTGGAAGAACTTATTTTTACCGTTCAGGACTTCCTGGACGACCTTAGAACAAATCGCCCGACAGGAAAGGAGTAGATTATGAATCTGCTTGCATTACAAAAAAAGCTACAGCCAAACCAGGCCGCACTCATTCTTTCGGAAGAAAACCGCCGGTATTTTACGGAATTTTACACCTCTGATGGATACCTGATTGTCAGCGCAAAAGGATCCCTCTTCCTGACGGACAGCCGGTACATTGAAGATGCCAAATTCCGGGTAACCGCCTGCGCTGTTGCGTTGCAGACGAATGCACACGAACAAATTGATGCATTTCTGCACGCCAAAGGGTGCACAGAAGTGCTGGTGGAGGCCTCCCGGATGACCATGGCCGACCTGAACAGCTTCCGGGAAAAGCATCCGCAGCTGATTTGGAACACCAGTGGCACATTAGACGCCTACATTCAGGATTTCCGTTCCCGGAAAGAAGTAGAAGAACTGGTTCTGATGACCAAGGCACAGGAAATTGCGGAAAAGTCATTCCTAGAGACCCTGGACTACGTAAAAGAGGGCGTCCTGGAGCGGGAATTGGCAGCGGAATTGGAATACCGGATGCGGTTGAACGGTGCAGACGGCGTTGGTTTTGATTCCATTGTTGTCAGCGGAGAAAACAGCTCTAAGCCTCACGGGGTTCCGGGTATGCGGGCCCTAGTACGCGGAGACTTCATTACCTTTGACTTCGGTGCGTTATATCAGGGATATCGCAGTGACACAACCAGAACAGTTGCCCTTGGGAAACCATCGGATGAAATGCGCTTGGTATATAACACCGTTCGGAAGGCACAAGAAGCTGCGGTGGAAGCGCTTCACGCCGGTATGACGGCACGGGCATATGACAAAGTGGCCAGAGACATTATTATTGAAGCCGGCTTTGGCCCGTACTTCGGTCACAGTCTGGGCCACGGCGTAGGCATTGAAATTCATGAAGAACCGTTCTGTGGCCCACGCTCGGAAGCGGTTTTGCAGGCGCGGAACGTGGTTACCAGTGAACCGGGAATTTATCTTCCGGGAAAATTCGGCGTGCGGATTGAGGACATGCTGATGGTAACCGAAGAAGGATCACAAAATTTCTGCAAATTGACCAAAGACCTGATTGTTTTATAAGGCACCATGCCTTGAAAAAGCGAAGGGTATAAGATACAATAAGTTACGAATAAAAGCAATTTAGTACATGGAGGTACACCTATGATTTCTGCTGGTGATTTTAGAAACGGCGTAACCTTTGAAGAAGACGGACAAGTCCTTCAGGTTGTAGAGTTTCAGCACGTAAAACCTGGTAAGGGTGCAGCATTTGTTAGAACCAAGACCAAAAACGTAATTACCGGTTCTGTTGTAGAAAAATCCTACAACCCAACCGCTAAGTTCCCGACCGCTTTCATTGAAAGAAGAGAAATGGACTACTCCTACAATGACGGAGACCTGTATTATTTCATGGACAATGAAACCTATGAAATGGAACCGGTCAGCGCAGCAGACCTGCCGGACAACTTCAAGTTTGTTAAGGAAAACATGACTTGCAAAATCCTTTCCTATAAGGGCAAGGTATTCGGCGTAGAACCGCCAAACTTTGTAGAACTGACCGTAACCGAAACCGAACCGGGCTTTGCAGGCAACACCGCAACCAACGCTACAAAACCGGCAACACTGGAAACCGGTGCCGAAGTCAGAGTACCGCTCTTCATTAACGAAGGCGAAACGATTCAGATTGACACCCGTACCGGAGAGTACATGGGCCGTGCATAATAAAGAAGGAGATCCTGTTATGGCGCTGTCTGAAAAAGTAGCCTACCTGGCCGGATTAAAAGAAGGCTTAAATCTGGATGAAACTCGTCCGGAAACCAAGCTGTTTCATGCAGTGGTAGACGTATTAACGGATACCGCGCTGACGTTGGACGGCATGGAATCCACCATGACCGACCTGTTTGCCCAGTTACGGGAAGCAGATGCGGCTTCGGCGGGAACGGCAGAGCCTAAGCCAGCAGAGGTGCCGGTAGTGAAGGTAGAACAGCCAACTGCAAAGGCGGAGCCGGATGAACCAACCGAACCTGCCGGACAGGTTAAAGTGGCTGTAGCAGAAGAGCAGGCAGAAGAAAAACCCTTCTTAGACGAAGAGCTGTTTGAAGTAGAATGCCCCAACTGTGGCTTGCTTATGTATTTAGATGAGGAAGCGTTGGCAGAAGGCGGCATTGTCTGCCCAAAATGCAACAAAAATCTGGAGTTTGAAGTAGAAGCAGACGACTAAGAAAACAAAAGAGGGGTATTGACGGGTTTGTCAATACCCCTCTTTTAAAGTAAAGGAAAAGATGACACGGTATGATGAAGTTTAAAGACTCGGATCTGTTGGAAAAAACCATTCGAAAAATTTACGTGTTTAAAGGACGCATTGTCAACGTCAGGAATGACGATGCGCAGCTGTCTAACGGAAAAATTGTCAGCCGGGAAGTAGTAGAGCACCGCGGCGGTGTCGGTATCCTGCCGATTACTGCACAAGGGGAAGTGCTACTGGTAAAGCAGTACCGGTATCCCTATGAAGAGCTCCTGCTGGAAATTCCCGCCGGCAAACTGGAACCGGGGGAAACACCCTTTGAAACCGGGGTGCGGGAATTGCAGGAAGAAACCGGCATGAACGCGGCGCGGTACTTTGATTTGGGAATTGACTATCCAAGCCCCGGTTATTGCAATGAAAAAATTCATTTATATGCCGCCGACGGATTAACGGAAATCGGCCAGCAGTTAGATGAAGGAGAGTTCCTGAATGTAATTTCCGTTCCGTTAACGGAAGCCTTAACCATGATTTATAACGGGGAACTGAAGGATTCCAAGACCGTCATTGCCCTGATGAAATATCACGAAATGCAGCAGCTTGGCAAACTGCAGCCGATTGCAACCAAAACGGAGGCGGCAGAATGAAACTGATTTTGGCCTCCGGTTCCCCTCGCCGGCGGGACATCCTGTCGGAGCAGGGCCTTTCCTTCACCGTTTTTACGGCTGATTTTGATGAACACTCAGTCAGCCTTGCAAACCCGGAGCAAGGGGTACAGCAACTGGCATTAGGCAAGGCAAAAGCGGCCATGGAAAAATGGCGTAGAGAAGGGCGTCCGCTGACGGAAGACACGGTCTTCCTGGGCGCGGATACCATTGTGGTGTCGGACGGCATTCCCATGGGAAAACCGGCCGACAAAGCAGACGCTTTTGCCACCCTGAAACGGCTTTCCGGAAAGGCCCATCAGGTCTACACCGGGGTGGCCCTGTGCCGCCCGGAGCAGGCAGAGTGCTTTGCGGTTAAGACCGACGTCTATTTCAAGCCCCTTTCGGACGAAACCATTCAGGCGTATATTGCCACCGGAGAACCCATGGATAAAGCCGGCTCCTACGGCATCCAGGGCCGCGGCGGTGAACTGGTGGAAAAGATAGACGGAGACTACTTAAATGTGGTTGGCTTACCCGCCAAAGAAGTGCTGAATCGCTTACAAAAATTGTAACGATTTTCTTGTTGTACACCGGTTTACGGTGGTTTATAATAACTATACTATTAAAGAAGAACATGCCCCAGTGCGCATGATTGGCCCTTGAAAGGAGTCTAGTAAAAGATGCTATTTACACAGGATATGGGGATTGACCTCGGTACCGCAAATACCCTTGTTTTTGTAAAGGGCAAAGGAATCGTTATCCGCGAACCTTCCGTTGTTGCCGTAGACGTTCGTTCCACCCCGAACCGGGTTGTAGCAGTTGGCTCGGAAGCAAAGCAGATGATTGGTCGTACCCCGGGCTCCATTACTGCTGTTCGCCCGTTGAAGGACGGCGTTATTGCCGACTTTGATATTACCGCGGATATGTTAAAAGAATTTATTACCCGTGCCATGCAGGCCTCTCATCTGTCCAAAGCCAGAGTTATGATCTGCATCCCATCCGGGGTTACTGAAGTAGAACGCAGAGCGGTTCATGACGCCGCAAGAAGCGCCGGCGCCAAAAGCGTTAGCCTGATTGAAGAACCCATGGCAGCTGCCATCGGTGCAGGTCTTCCGGTTGCAGAAGCCACCGGCTCTATGATTGTAGACATCGGCGGTGGTACCGCAGAAGTTGCCGTTATCTCCCTTGGAGACATTGTTACTTCCTGCTCTGCCCGTGTAGCCGGAGACAGCTTTGACGAAGCCATTGTCAACTATGTAAAGAAGAAATACAGCCTTCTGATTGGTGACCGCACCGCAGAAGACATCAAAATCAAAATTGGTTCTGCCTATCCGTACGAAGGCGAAGGTGCCGTAGACGTTAAGGGCAGAAACTTAGTAGACGGCCTTCCGAAGAACATTGAAATTACTTCGGAAGAAGTGCGGGAAGCTCTTTCCGACAGCGTAAACCAGGTGCTGGATGCCATTCGCTCCACCTTGGAAAAAACACCGCCGGAATTGGCAGCAGATATCATTGACCAGGGCATCATGTTGTCCGGTGGCGGTGCATTGCTGCGCGGCCTGGATCGCCTGATTTCCGCAGAAACCAGAATGCCGGTTCATGTAGCTGACAATCCTCTGGACTGCGTTGTAGATGGCACCGGTATCTGTTTAGAAAATGACATGCTCAGCCTGACCGGCACAAAGAATTACGACTAAGCACAGGCTGTAATCACTGAGGAGAACAGAAAAAGGGGCTTTGTATCAAAGCCCCTTTTACCACCTTTAAGGGAAAGAAGAGAGGATCCGGCGTGAAACGGTTTTTCAAAACACTTTGGTTTAAAATCCTGGCTGCCATTCTGGCGGTCTTGATTCTGTTCACCATAATTGCAGGGGTCTCCGCCCACCGGGGAAGCCCTCTTTCCTCTACCATCGGGATTGTAGCGGAACCATTTGAAATTGTGGCAAGCGGCGTCAGCCGTGGAGCCAGTTATATTAAGCACCTGTTTACCCGCTCCACAACCTATGAAAAGCGGATTGAAGAACTGGAGAATCAGGTAACGGAGTACCAGAAAGACCTGGCAGATTATGAATCCGCCAAGCAAAAGTTGGAACAATATGAAGCCTTCCTTGGCATTCAGGAGGACCACACAGACTATGAGGTCCTTTCTGCCAGTGTCATTGGCAAGGATGCAGCCAACAATTACACCACCTTTGTCCTGAACAAAGGCACGGCCAGTGGCGTTAAGGTGAATGACCCGGTTATTTACGGGGCCGGCCAGCTGGTTGGTGTAGTTACCAAGGTGGCTCCCACCTATTGTGTTATCTCCACTATCCTGGATCCGAACATCAGCGTTTCCGTTTATGACATCCGAACCCGGGAATCCGGCTACATTACCAACACCACGGAGCTGGCCGCCCAAGGTCTTTGCAAGCTGTCCGGGCTGAACCGAGATACCGCTGTTACCAAAGGCGCCATTATCAACACGGCAGGTTCCGGCGGTATTTACCCACGTGACCTGGTCATTGGTACTGTAACCAACGTACAAAATGATGACTACAACCTTTCCGCATTTGCCACCGTTAAGCCGAATATTTCCATTGCTGACGTACAGGAGGTTTTAATCCTGACCGCCTTTGACGGACAGGGGATCTCCGTTGCCACGGACAGCGGTGCTTCGTCTTCGGATGCCACTTCGCCGGAAATTGAATCTTCGTCTTCCACCACTACGTCCAGTAGTACTACTACCAGAAGAAGACGGTCAACCACCTCTTCTTCCTCGTCGTCTTCTTCCGCAACCGAAAGTAACACGGCTTCGGCAGAAACCGTGCCGGAACAGTAAGACACCGGAAAAGAAGAACAACGCTACAGTAACAGCAACCACTGCATCGCCAAAGAAAGGAGCGGGACCATGAAAGTACAAAACAAGACCATTCCCCTTGGAAAAAAGCCCCGGCTCCGGTTAACGCGGGAACAGAAGCGCCGGTTTTGGGTGCGTTTCTTTTATACCTGCCTGATTTTGCTTTGCTCGCTGCTGCAAAACACGGGCCACCTGCTTCCGTCTGTTTTCGGCGCGCACGCATGGATTTTGGTGCCGCTGGTAGTTTGCATTTCCATGTTTGAACACAACCTGGAAGCCACCATCTTTGCCGTTGTGGCCGGTGCGCTGTGGGACGTTTACTCCGCCTGGGGAGACGGATTCCACGCCCTCATGATGTTTGCCATTTCCACTTCGGTGGCGTTGCTATTGAATTATCTGATGCGGAACAACCTGGTTACCAGCCTTCTGCTGGGCGCCATTACCGTTGTTTTCTATGGCCTTGTCCACTGGCTGATCTTTGTGGTCATCCGGGGTACGGGCGGGGCGTTCCATTCGCTGGTTACGTTTTACCTGCCAACCATGTTGTATACGTATCTTTTTACCCCCATTTTTTATATTCTTGTGCGAGCCAGTCTTGTTTCCATTCGCAACCGGTATCCGAAACCGGTTACTACCCGCAGACCGTAATTTTTAAAGTCTGCTAAATCCTGCTTGCAATTCCAACAGAAAGGAGGAGTTCCCTATGGGAATCAGTAAAGCCAGAACGGTAGCTGTAAATGTTATTATTGGAATTCTTTGTCTTACTCTGACGGGCGTTTTATTCTGGGCGCAGTTGGGTAACTCCGACGCTGCCGGAAGTGCAACCGCTTACAATGTAACAGTAGATGCTGTCCGCGGAGAAATTCTGGACCGGAATGGTTCCCCCATTGTTACCAACCGGCAGGGCAACTCCATTACCTTCAATGCCGTCAGCTTCCCCAGCAGCGACGAACAAACTTCCCGTAATGAAATTATTCTGTCTCTGATTCAACTGGCAGAAGCCAACAATGTGGAATATGTGGACGAACTGCCCATTATTTTGGACGGCACCGGAAATTATGTTTTTACAACAGAAGATACGGAGACTGCCGCAGCAATGGATGAATCTGATACCAAAGCGGCAGAATCTTATATTACTTGGCTGAAATCTTCCGATATGCTGAATCTGAACAGTTACGCTACAGCAGAAAACTGTATGGATGCATTAATTAAGCGGTACCAGTTGGAATCTTATTCCAAACAGGATGCCAGAGACATTGCTTCCGTTTGCGTACAAATGAAGAAAGAAAACTTCAGCAAGTCTTATCCATATACCTTTGCAGAAGACGTCTCTATGGATTTTGTTACCATTATTATGGAAAACAAAAGCTTTTATAAAGGCGTAGAAAATACGGTGGAAGCATACCGCGAATATACGGACGGTACGCTGGCCCCGCATATCATTGGGCGCACCGCTAATATTGATGCGGACACCTATAAAAGCAAAACAGAAGAATTGGAACAGGCCATTAAGGAAGCCAATACTTCCGATGAAGAGGCTGAACTGAAACGGAACGCCTATACCGTTACCGATATTTACGGTAGTTCCGGCATAGAGCTGGCCATGGAGCAGTATCTCCGTGGGACCCGTGGTGTAAAGAGTGTTTCCGTTGGTGCAGATGGAACTGCCACAGAAACCTACACAATAGAACCAACCCAAGGAAACGCAGTTGTTTTAACTTTGGATGCCGGGTTACAGCAGGTAGCGCAGGCGTCTTTGAAACAGCGGGTAGATACCTTAAACAGTTCCACTTCTCTGCCCTGTGCAGCCGCTGTTGTAGTTATGAACGTTAACACAGGAGAAGTTTTGGCTTGTGCAACGTATCCAACCTATGACAACAGTACCTGGAAAGAAAATTACAGCACTTGGGCCAATGATTCCACCGCTCCGCTTTGGAACCGGGCTCTGAACAGTGTATACGAACCGGGTTCCACCTTTAAGCCGCTGGTTGCTGTGGCCGGGCTGGAAGAAGGCGTTATTGACGAAAACTTCACCGTTACCTGTAACGGTTCTTATACTTATTATTCTGACCACACTTACCACTGCGCTTATAATAAAGCGCATGGAACCAATAACGTAGTCGGTGCCCTGAAAGAATCCTGTAACGTATTCTTTTATGAAACCGGCCGGTTGCTTGGGATTACCAAGCTGGATCAGTGGGCAGATGCCTTTGGCCTTGGCCAGAAGACCGGCATTGAAATTTCCGAAGCAACCGGACAGATGTCCAGCCCGGAAGAACGGCAGGCCAGCGGCGGAACCTGGTATCCCGGTGACACCATTACCACAGCCATTGGTCAGTGTGACAACCAGTTCACCTTAATCCAGCTTTGCAACTACGTATCCACGTTGGCAAACGGCGGAACCCGGTATGTACCGCATTTGGTAAAGAAGGTGCTTTCCGCAGATTATTCGGAAACCATTTTGGAAAAGGATCCGGAAATTGCCCAGAAAATCAGCATCAGCAGTAAGACGCTGTCTTTGGTAAAAGAAGGTATGCTGAAAGTGGCATCGGAGGGCTCCTGTAAACAATATTTCCAGAATCTTCCGGTACAGGTAGCTGCCAAGACCGGTACGTCTGAAGTTACCAAAAAAGTCGGAGACGACTATATTGAAGGGAACAACGGTTTCTTAATTTCCTTTGCTCCGTATAAGGATCCGGAAATTGGGGTAGCGGTTGTTGTGGAAACGGCCGATGCCGGTTCCCTGACTGCTGTTATTGCAGCCGATATTTATGATTACTATTTCTCTGCCAAAGCGCTGCAAAGCACGGCAGACTATAATACTTTGCTTTCGTAAAAGCAGGACGTGGAAAGGAGATGACTCACGTTGTCAGAACAAAAGAAGAAAGCCAGAAAAGTGTTGCTTACTTCCGGCAAAGGCGGCGTGGGAAAATCTACGCTGACTGCTATGATGGGGCGGATCTTGACTACCCTGAACAAAAAAGTGTTACTTCTTGATTTTGATATTGCGCTACGCACCCAGGACCTGATGCTTGGTGTAGCAGACCGGGTGGTTTATGACTGGTATGACGTTATTGCAGGCCGTTGTAAGCCAATGGCGGCGGTCATTTCGGCCAGCATGTCCGGACCGGATGTCTTGGCAGCACCGTTAAAACCGCATCCCATTACCAAGGAGCAGGTTTTAACCCTGCTGGCGCAGTATGAAAATATTTATGATTATATCCTGGTGGACAGTTCGGCCGGCGTAGGTTCCGGCTTTACCGCCGCCACATGGGGTATGGATTTGGCGTTGGTAGTATCCACGCCGGATCCCATTTGTGTGCACAGCGCTTCGGTTGCTGTGGATCTGTTACAAGACCAAGGCCTTCCGTGCCGTTTACTGATTAACCGTTTTATTCGTAAATCGGTGGAAAAAGAACGCGCACTGAACATAGACAATACCATAGATGCAGTAGGAGCAAGGCTGATTGGCGTAGTTCCGGAAGATATGCAGCTGGCGCTGGCTGCACAAACCGGGACCTGCGTGGATCTGCGGCGCAAATCCGCAAAAGCATTACAGCGGATCTGTGCCCGTATGGAAGGAGAAAACGTACCCTTGAAAGTGTAAGAGTGGACATTTTTGCTTTTGTGAAAAGAACACAAAAGCCGGTTGTTAAAAACACCCTTTTGTGTTAAAATGGTCACGACTTACAGGTATTGAAGGAGAGATATTCTCATGAATATAGCCATTATTGCTCATGATGTAAAAAAAGAACTGATGACCCAGTTCTGTATTGCTTATGCGGGCATCCTTAGTCAGCACAAACTTTGTGCTACCGGCACCACCGGAAAAATTGTATCCGAAGCCACCGGTTTATCTATTCAGAAGTTCCTAAGCGGAGACCAAGGTGGAGAACAGCAAATTGCATCCCGTATTGCCTGTAATGAAATTGACTTGCTCTTAATGTTCGGAGATCCTTTAAATCCGAAACCTATGGAGCCAATAGAAGCAGACCTGTTACGGCTTTGCAATGTACATAATGTGCCGGTTGCCACCAACATTGCCACGGCAGAAGCCCTGATTCATTCTCTTGCCCGTGGAGATCTGGACTGGCGGGACATTGTCAATCCGAAAACGGATCAAAGAAAACAAATTACAGAAGAATAACCTTGCAAGCGCCTGCAAAAGAATTGGTTCTTTTGCAGGCCCTTTTACTTTTTGGAGGAAGAATTATGCGAAAAACAAAGATTATCTGCACCATTGGCCCCGCTTGTGATGATCCTGCCATTTTACGGCAGCTTTGCCTTGCCGGCATGAATGTGGCTCGCCTGAATTTTTCTCATGGTACGCATGAGGAACATCAGGTCCGGATTGATAACCTGAAGAAGGTACGGGAGGAACTGAACCTGCCAATTGCAATCATGCTGGACACCAAGGGCCCGGAATATCGCATTAAAACCTTCAAGAATAAACGGGTCACCGTAAAAGAAGGGGACAAATTTACCTTTACTACGGATGACGTAGAAGGAGACGAACACCGCGTTTCCGTTACTTATAAAGACTTGATTTCCGACCTTTCCGTTGGAGATATTATCCTGGTCAACAACGGCCTGGTCAGCTTTAAAGTAGAAGAACTGGAAGGCAACAATGCCAACTGCGTGGTTCAAATTGGCGGGGAACTGTCCAATCAGAAGTCCATGAACTTCCCGAACCATGTTATGACCAATGCCTATTTAAGTGAACAGGACAAATCCGACCTGCTGTTCGGCATCAAGAATGACGTAGACTTTATTGCAGCTTCCTTTGTTTCTACCAAGCAGGATCTGCAGGACCTGCGGGATTATCTGGACGCCAACGGCGGCAAAGACATTGAACTGGTTGCCAAAATTGAAAACCGTTCCGGCGTAGACCATGTTACCGAAATTTGCGATTTAGCAGACGGCGTAATGGTAGCCCGCGGCGATCTTGGCGTAGAAATTCCGTTTGTAGAAGTGCCGGCCATTCAGAAAAAGGTAATTGACACCTGCCGTATGCTGGGGCGCCGGGTCATTACGGCCACGGAGATGCTGGAAAGCATGATTGTAAATCCGCGTCCGACACGGGCGGAAATTTCCGACGTGGCAAACGCGGTTTACGATGGCGCTTCCGCCATCATGCTGTCCGGAGAAACTGCTGCCGGTAAATACCCGGTAGAATCCGTAAAGTATATGGCAGAAATTGCAGAATATACGGAAAAGAATATTCATTATGAACGTCGGTTCCATGACACGCCGTTCAAGATTCACAATATGGTAGATGCCATTTCCCATTCCACCTGCTCCATGGCCATTGACGTCGGCGCCAAAGCAATTGTAGTGAACTCCTTAACCGGAGCAACGGCCCGCATGGTCAGCCGGTTCCGTGCGCCAATTGACATCATTGGAACCACCACCACGGAGCGCGTATGGCGGCGGCTGAATCTGAGTTGGGGCGTTACGCCGGTGCTGCTGGAAGAGTTTGACTCTACTGAAGTTATGTTCTATAGCTCGCTTCGGGAAGCCAAGAAGATTCTGGACCTGAAACCGGGAGACAACGTGGTTGTTACCGGTGGCCAGACCACGGGCAAAGAGGGCGCCACCAACATGATTCGGATTGCCACTCTGTAAGGTTTGCAAAAGGCCAACCCTGGTATTATAATTTCAAAGGTTAAAAATCTGCCCCGCAGGGGCTTAGGAGGTTCTTTATGTCCCTTGTTACACAGGCCATAAAAGGAACACAGGATACACTGCCGCAAAACAGCCACAAGATTCAATTTTTAGAGGCTACGTTGGCAGACATTGCCGGAAACTATGGGTTCAAGGAAATCCGTACACCGGTGTTTGAACATACAGAATTGTTTGACCGCTCTGTTGGTGACACCACAGATGTGGTTCAAAAAGAAATGTATACGTTTCTGGATAAGGGTGGACGGTCCATTACCCTGCGCCCGGAGGGAACCGCCGGTGCGGTCCGCTCCTATTTGGAACACGGTTTGTTTAATGATGCTGCACCGCAGAAGCTGTATTATCTGACTTCCTGTTACCGGTATGAAAAACCGCAGGCAGGTCGTTTGCGGGAATTCCACCAATTTGGGGTAGAATGCTTTGGAACACAGAGTCCGGCTGCAGATGCAGAAGTGATTGCATTGGCAGACGAAGTGTTTGGTTTTCTTGGCGTAAAAGATCTGACGCTGGAAATCAACAGCATCGGTTGTCCGCATTGCCGCCCACAATATCAGCAGGCTTTGCATGACTACTTTGAAGAACGCAAAGATCAACTCTGTGACACCTGCAGAGGCCGTCTGGAAAAGAATCCTATGCGGATTTTAGATTGCAAGGATCCCGGGGACGCCGCCATTGCCGCTGGGGCACCGGTGGTTTTGGACTATCTTTGCCAAGACTGCAAAGATCACTTTGAAAAGGTACAGGCGTACTTAAGCGCCATGCAGATAGACTATACCATTAACCCGCGCATTGTTCGGGGCCTGGACTATTACACCAAGACCGTGTTTGAATTTGTTTCTACCGGAATTGGTGCCCAGGGTACGGTTTGTGGCGGCGGCCGGTATGACGGCCTTTGCGAAGAGCTGGGCGGCAAGCCGACCCCGGCGCTCGGCTTCGGCATGGGGATAGAACGGCTGATGCTGGTGCTGGAAGCGCAGCAGATTGTGCTTCCGGAAGCAGAGCATCCGCAACTGTATCTTGCCTCCGCCGGAGAAGCAGCTACCTTGAAAGCCTGCCAGATTGCACACGACCTGCGCAGTGAAGGTGTGTATGTTTTGTTTGATACCGTTGGCCGTTCCGTAAAAGCGCAAATGAAATATGCCAATAAAGTCGGTGCCGACTTTGTAGTTGTCCTTGGAGATAACGAACTGGAATCCGGCACCGTCAGCTTAAAAAATATGCAAAGCGGGGAATGCCAGGATATGGCACTGGCCAGCTTTGCGGAAGACTTCAGTAATGTGTCCTTACAACAGATGGTGGCCTCCCTCGGTGCCGAGTTTGCAGAGACCGACATGGAAGGATTCAATATCACCGATTTTCTGGGAGGGAACCTGTAATGGATTTAATGACGGGACTGAAACGTACCAATTATTGTAATGACTTTACCGCAGACAGCATCGGCAACGAAGCTGTTGTTTGCGGTTGGGCTGCAAAACAGCGTGACTTAGGCGGCCTGATTTTCATTGACCTGCGGGACCGCACCGGTGTGGTTCAGCTGGCGTTTGATGATTCCACGGACAAGGCGGTTTTTGAAAAAGCCACAACCGTTCGTTCCGAATTTGTTTTAATGGCAAAGGGCACCGTCAGAGAACGGGCCTCTAAAAATAAAGACATCAAAACCGGGGACATTGAAATTTTTGTCACCGACCTTCGCATCCTTGGCAAGTCGGAAACCCCGCCGTTTGAAATTACGGACGATGTAAAAACGGACGAATTAAAGCGGTTACAGTACCGGTATCTGGATCTCAGAAGACCGGCACTGCTGAACAACCTTCTGCTGCGGCATAAGATTACCAAGGTAACCAGAGACTATTTTGATGAAAACGGGTTCATTGAAATTGAAACCCCAATGCTGATTAAATCTACTCCGGAAGGAGCCCGGGACTTCTTAGTACCAAGCCGTATCCACAACGGAGAATTTTATGCACTGCCGCAGTCTCCGCAGTTGTACAAGCAGCTGTCCATGGTAGCAGGTTTTGACCGCTACATGCAGGTTGCCCGCTGCTTCCGCGACGAAGACCTTCGTGCCGATCGTCAGCCGGAATTCACGCAGATTGACGTGGAAATGTCGTTCGTGGAAATGGAAGACGTCCTTGCCGTTGGAGAAGGCTACATGAAGCGGATTTTCAAGGAAATCCTGGATATTGATTTGCCGTTACCACTGCCTCGCCTGACCTATAAAGAGGCCATGGAACGCTATGGCTCCGACAAGCCAGACACCCGCTACGGCATGGAAATTTATGACCTGTCTGACGTAGTAAAGAACAGCGGCTTCGGCGTTTTTGAAGGCGCCATTCAGGGCGGCGGTTCCGTTCGCGCCATTACTGCCAAGAACGCAGCAGGCACCCTTTCCCGGAAAGCCATTAACAAGCTGACAGAGGAAGCAAAGGGAATCGGCGCTAAGGGTCTTGCCTGGATTCGCTGGACAGACGAAGGATGCACCTCTTCCTTCGGCAAATTTGTTTCCGAAGACTGCATGAATGCCATTCTGGAGGCCGGCAACGTAGAACAGGGAGACGTGGTTCTGATTATTGGAGACACCAACAACAAGCACGTTCTTACCATTTTGGGCGCCCTGCGTCAAACCGTTGCCAAGAAGCTGGATTTGATTCCGGAAGGCTTGTATAATGTTCTTTGGATTGTTGAAATGCCGTTCTTTGAATTTGACGAAGATCTTGGGGAATGGGTTGCCATGCATCACCCGTTTACCGCACCAATGGAAGAATGTCTTCCGTATCTGGAATCTGACAAAGAGAATGTCCGTGCCCAGTCTTATGACCTGGTTTTGAACGGCATTGAGCTTTGCTCCGGTTCCATTCGTATTACGGATCCGGAACTGCAATCCCGCATCTTTGACCTGCTTGGCTTGACAGAAGAAGAAGCCATGAATAAATTTGGCTTCCTGATTAACGCGTTTAAATACGGTGCACCGCCACACGGTGGCTTTGGCCTTGGTTTGGACCGTCTGTGCATGCAACTTTTGGGTGCTTCCACATTACGCGATGTAGTTGCTTATCCAAAAATCAAAGATGCCTCTGAACCTATGACCAACTGCCCTTCGGAAGTAGATGCAGACCAGTTGAAAGAACTGGGTATTGCACTGGATTTGTCAGAATAAAAGATCTACAAAATACAGAACTTTTTTAAGTACAGGATGAATGTATGGTTCACCCTGTACTTTTATTTTTAAGGAGGAAATAATATGTCCAACCATTATCCAACCGTCTTCATTCACGGCCTAGGAGGCTGGGGTGAGACAGACAAGGTAAGCAAGTTTTTCCCGTATTTCGGGTCTACCCCTTCCAAGAACATGATTCAACATGCGCGAGAAGAAGGGTATGAAGTGTATCAGCCGTCCCTTGGCCCGGTTACTTCGGCATGGGACCGTTGCTGTGAACTGTGGGCCCAACTGGTCGGTGGCACCGTAGACTACGGTAAAGTGCATTCCCAGAGACACGGCCACGCCAGATATGGTCGGACCTATGAAAAAGGTCTGATTGAAGACTGGGGTACCCCGGGAGACCACATAAAAATTAATGTAGTAGGGCATAGCTTTGGCGGCCCGGTTGTAAAGCAGTTTGCAGAGCTGATTGCAAACGGAAGTCAGGAAGAAGTAAACGGCACTCCGGAAGAGGAATTATCCGGACTGTTTAAAATAGAAAAGCCGCAGAAGATTCACTGCGTTACCACCCTGTCCGGAGTAAACAACGGAACCACACTGGCATCCTTAATGGGGAACAAGGGTATGACTGTCATCAGTTACGCTATTCTGATTGCTAATGCTCTTATAGGACAGACCAGAGTTATGGATTTCTATGATTTCCACACAGACCACTGGGGCGTTATGCCGGATCCAAGCACCGTAACCAAGCATAAGTTTACCAATCCACTGAAAAAGAAGGCCTCTTATGCCGCTTATGACAAAAACTTTGTGGATTCCTGTGCCCGTGAAATGATGGTAGAAACCGTACAGGATATGGTGAACCCAAGTCAGAGAACCAATCCGAAGTATTATTACTTTGTATACCGTGCAGCTCGTCAGCTGAAGGACATGTTCTTCCTTTGTGCCGCAGCCGGTAAGTTGACCGGGAAAATTCAGGAAGAAAAGCTGGCCTGCTACGGCGTAGATGCTTCCTGGAACGAACAGGACGGTTTTGTAAACGTGCCGGGACAGAGCGCACCATTTAACCAGCCGTATGCCGACTTCCCCGGTGAAGAAAGCATAGAGCCGGGCATCTGGTACAACATGCCGGTAGAAGACAAAGACCATATGTCCTGGATGGGCTTCGGCGAACCAAAGGACAAGTTCTTTGCCGAGTATGAAGTCATGCTGAAGCGCTTTGCCGCTTTGCCGGATGTAGAATAAACAAAGGATTGACAAGGCCTCCAAAGCATGGTATTGTTGTCAAACGCGAATCATTCGCATTTGACAACACCCGCTTTGGAGGCTTTCATGTTAGAACTACTGTGGGAGGTTTTGAAAGAGACCACCCTTGATACGTTAAAAGTAATCCCGATTTTATTCATTGCCTATGGGGCAATGGAATTAATTGAACACAAGGCCGGGGAGCGGACCAAAGAGCTGGTGAAAAAATCCGGCCACTTCGGTCCGCTCTACGGCGCGGTACTGGGGATTTTACCGCAATGCGGCTTTTCCGCCGGCGCATCCAGTCTGTATGCCGGCCGGGTCATTACGGTGGGCACCTTAGTTGCCGTCTATCTTTCTACCTCAGATGAAATGTTGCCAATTCTGCTGTCGGAAAACGTGCCGGCCGGCACCATTGGCAAAATCCTGGGCCTGAAGGTGCTGTTTGCCATTCTGGCCGGATTTGCCATTGATTTCGGGGTGCGCCTGTTCCGGAAACGCCGCCATGTACCACTGGAAGAAGAGCCGGACATTCATCACGTCTGCGAACACGATGCTGCCCACAAAGAAGAAGACGGCATTTTAAAATCCACCATTCTGCACACCGTAAAAATTACCGGTTATTTATTCCTGATTTCGTTGGCCCTGGCGTTCCTAATGGAACTGATTGGGGAAGAGCGTCTAAGCAGTCTGCTGGTTTCGGTTCCGGTGCTTTCCGAAATGATTGCCGGATTAATCGGTTTGATTCCGAACTGCGCGGCATCGGTTGTCATTACGCAGTTATACGTGGAAGGCCTGATTGGCGCGGGCCCGATGATGTCCGGCCTGCTGGTCGGCGCCGGTATCGGCATTCTGGTTCTGTTCAAAGAACATGATAATCCCAAGAAGAATATTGCCATTGTCGGCATGACTTATTTTTTCGGCGTTCTGTTCGGCGTCCTGCTGGATCTGCTAAACGTAACGCTGTAACCAAAGGGAGGCGTTTTCATGAACACGGAATGGCCATCCTGCCTGAAACATACCAAGCGGCGGGAAGAAATTATGCAGCTTTTGCAGGATTCCACAGAACCGCTTTCTGCGTCGGATTTGTTCGGGCGAGTCAGTGATATTAACCTATCCACCATCTACCGCATTTTGGCAGCCTTTGAAGCCCATCATTTGGTAGAAACCATTGTCCTGCCGGACGAAGATACCACGCTTTATAAGTGGTCTGCCGGGGAACATAAGCATTACGCTACTTGCCTTGGATGCCACAAGCAAATTGCGCTAACTGGCTGTCCGGTAGCGGAGCTCAAATTATTAGAAAGCACTCCGGAGTTTACCATAACGGCACATCGCCTGGAGTTATTCGGATATTGCAAGGATTGCCTGCAGAAGAGCGGGAAAACGTGATACAATAGTAGGGATTTCAAAAGAACCTGAAAAGGAGAACGTTATATGAAAACAGATACCAAAGCCATTCATTCCGGTTATAAACCGGGCAATGGAGAACCACGGATGATTCCGATTATTCAGTCTACCACCTTCAAATATGACACTAGCGAAGACATGGGAAAGCTGTTTGACCTGGAAGCCAGCGGTTATTTCTACACTCGTTTACAGAACCCTACCAATGATATGGTTGCTGCCAAGCTTGCTGATATGGAAGGTGGTACCGCAGCCATGCTGACCTCTTCCGGTCAGGCCGCTAACTTCTATGCGGTCTTTAATATTGCCAACTGTGGAGACCATGTTATTGCTTCCTCCTGCATTTACGGTGGAACCTTTAACCTGTTTGCCGTAACCATGCAGAAGATGGGGATTGAATTTACTTTTGTAGATCCGGATTGCACGGACGAAGAATTGGAAGCGGCTTTCCGTCCAAACACCAAGGCGGTTTTTGGAGAATCCATTGCCAACCCGGCTTTGACGGTATTTGATATTGAACGCTTTGCCAAGGCAGCCCATGCCCATGGCGTACCGCTGATTGTAGACAATACGTTCCCAACCCCTATCAATTGCAATCCAATTCAGTGGGGCGCGGATATTGTTACCCACTCTACCACCAAATATCTGGATGGCCACGATGCCGCTGTTGGTGGCGCCATTATTGACGCCGGCAAATTTGATTGGATGGCCCACAAAGATAAGTTCCCGGGCCTTTGCACGCCGGACGAAAGCTACCACGGCATTACCTATGCTGAAAAATTTGGCAAAGAAGGAGCCTTCATTACCAAGTGCACAGCTCAGTTAATGCGGGACTTCGGTTCCATTCAGGCCCCTATGAATGCGTATCTTTTGAATCTTGGCGTTGAATCCGTTGCCGTTCGCATGGAGCGCCATGTCAAGAATGCACAGAAGGTGGCTGAATTCCTGGAAGCACATGATAAGATTGCCTGGGTAGAATATCCCGGCTTACCGTCCAACAAATATTATGACCTGGCGCAGAAATACATGCCGAACGGCACTTGTGGCGTTGTTTCCTTCGGCGTCAAAGGCGGCCGTTCCGCGGCAGAAGAATTCATGAAGCACCTGCAGCTGGCCATCATTGCCACCCACGTGGCAGATGCCCATACCTGTGTGCTTCACCCAGCTTCTTCCACGCACCGCCAGATGACGGACGAAGAACTCCTTGCTGCCGGTGTCAGCGCCGATCTGGTCCGCCTGTCCGTCGGTATTGAAAACGTGGACGACATTATTGCGGACCTGACACAGGCTCTTGTAGCTGTTTAAGATTCCAAAGTGGAAGCAGATAGCGTGTAGCAATTCTGCGTAAAGAAAAGAAAAAGACCTTGGAGCAAAAGCTCCAAGGTCTAAATTTTTGTCTTTTTGCTGACCGGTGATTATTCGCCCTTCATGTCAAGGAGCTTAACACCGCCGTCAACAACAGCTGCGGACAGCTTGATGGAGTCGGTAATAGCGGCTTCAATGTCATCTGGAGTGGCGCCGAGATCTTTGTAAGAAGTTTCGGTGTCAAAGAAGATGTCAATGTCCATGATGTACGGAAGCTGCATTGGGTCCATACCGGATTCAATACCGCGCTTCTTGTAGTCAATAACATACATTGGCATTGCCATAGCCATCATCCATGGTGGGATGGAGATAACCGGACGGTTGTTGCCCATGCCGCGAGCCTTGTAAACAATCTTCAGGAACTGTGGCCACTTCATGTTGTAGCAGGAGATCGGGTAAGCACGGCCGCCCTTGGTGTTGTAAGCAGCACCAACGCAAACTTCACCAACCTGACGAACGGTCAGCATTGCGGTACCACCGGCTGGATAGAAGGTGCAAGGAAGCTTGTCCATCATCTTGAGCTGTTCAATCAGGATGGTCCAAACCGGCTTACGGCCCGGCTGTGTGCCAAAGATGTACGGCAGTTCCAGGATGGCAACAGCAAAGTTGTCATCAGCCAGGGAAAGAGCATATCTTTCCTGATCCATTCTGGCGCGGAAGTACGGGTTTCTTTCTTCGGTCTTCATCTTCGGATAGTTCTTTGCTACGAAGGAGAAGTAAGAACCAAAGATAACGGAGCTCTTGTAGCCAAGTTCCTTAGCCATCGGCATAAGTCTCTTCAGCGGAGCAATGTTGTACTGATAATATCTGTCATAAACAGGTGCCGGGAATTCTGCACGTTCGTCTACGCCTGCGGCATAAACAAGGCAGTCACAGCCGGTCATCAATTCGCGAAGTTCGTCATCAGAGCACTTGTTAACATCCTGGAAGATGATTTCCATTTCTTCCGGCAGCGGAGCGCCTTCCGGAAGAGGAGGAAGAGCCAGAGTCTTAACAGAGTCGCCTCTTTTGATGAACTGTTCAGCAGCAGAAGAACCAAGAAGGCCGGTGCCGCCAATCATAAATACTTTCATGTTGAGATCTCCTTTAAAAGAATACTGTTTTTGTGATTGTCATAAAACATAACAATCTGCACAAGTGTTATTTTACCCTTTTTATGGTATTTCTGTCAATTTTCCAGAGCTAGCTTTCACAAAAAATGTGCAGGATTTTCGTTAGGCGATGCAGTGCTCCCTCGTTGAAAGAAAAAACCATATATGATAGAATGTACATGATATATCCGATTTTATCGGAAACTTTTGGTTAGAATTTACAGTAACAAAAATCCCAAGACCAAGGAGGAATCAAACATGAAAACCTATAGTTCAGCCAACATACGAAATATTGTGGTAGCGGGTCATGCCGGCAGAGGTAAGACCTCACTGTGCGAAGCCATGCTTTATGTAGCAGGGGCAACTGAACGCCTCGGAAAAATAGCCGACGGTAGCACAGTCATGGACTATGACCCGGAAGAAAAGAAAAGACTCGCCAGTTTGCAGAGCGCCGTAGCAAGCCTTGAATGGAATGACGTCAAAATTAACTTAATTGACACTCCTGGTCTTTTTGATTTCGCCGGCGGCCTTTCCGAAGGCGTGCGCGCAGCGGGCTGCATGATGATTGTAACAGATGCAGAAAAAGCCAAATATGATGTTGGGGCCGAAAAGGCCTTTGCCGCAGCCGAAGGCAGAAATCTGTCCAAAATTTTTGTCATTAACAAGACGGATGCGGAAAACGCCAATTTCGGCAATCTGTTTGAAGAGCTGAAAGCCATCCACGGCAACAAGCTTTGCCCGGTCGTAGTACCGTTTATTGAAAACGACCGCATTAAGTGCCTGGTTAACTTCTCGCAGAATAAAGCTTATGAATATCACGACGGCAAAGCCGTTGAAGTGGATATGCCATCCTCTGAAAAGCTGGATGCCATGCGGGACATGTTCCTGGAAGCCGTTGCCACTACCGATGACGACTTAATGGAAAAATATTTTAACGGGGAAGAATTTACCGAAGTAGAAGCCCTGACCGGCCTGCTTGCCGGCGTTACCGATGGTACCGTTTATCCGGTTTACGCCTGCTCCGCAACCAAGCTGGAAGGCATTGACCTGTTACTGAAGGGCATTGTTAACCTTGGACCATCCGCTTCCTCCAAGACCGGAGAACTTGCCGTAGATGAAGACGGAAATGAAGTCCAGGTTCTTTGTGATGACACAACTCCGCTTGCCGCCATTTGCTTTAAGACCATTGCTGACCCGTTTGTCGGCAAGCTGTCTTATCTGAAAGTTATTTCCGGTAAGCTGACCGCAGAAAGTGCAGCCTATAACCCACGGACCGGTGAAATGGTAAAGATGGGCAAGCTGGTTGCGCCGCAGGGCGGAAAGCAGTCTGACATTAAAGAAATCAGCGCCGGAGACATCGGTATTGTTACCAAACTGGCCGGTGTAAAGACCGGAGACACCCTTTGTGATCCAAAACACGTTCTTACCCTGAAGGGCCTGACCCTGCCGGTACCGGTTTATACCAGAGCCGTTACCGCCAAAAAGAAGGGCGAAGAAGAAAAGATTGCCCAGGGACTGTTACGTCTGTCCGAAGAAGATCCAACCATTAAGTTCTACACAGATCCGGAAACCAAGGAGCAGATTCTGGCCGGACTTGGAGAACAGCACATAGACATTATTGTCGGCAAGCTGAAGAGCAAATTCGGCGTAGAGCTGAATTTGGCAGCACCGAAGGTTGCTTATAGGGAAGCCATTCGCAAGAGTGTTTCCGTTCAGGGTAAGTATAAGAAGCAGTCCGGTGGCCACGGTCAGTACGGAGACGTTTGGATCCGCTTTGAACCATGTGACGCCGAAGGCCTGGAATTTGCAGAAGAAGTTTTTGGTGGCTCCGTTCCGCGGAACTTCTTCCCGGCAGTAGAAAAGGGTCTGCAGGAATCCATTAAGCACGGTGTGCTTGCCGGATATCCTATGGTTGGACTGAAAGCCGTTCTGTATGATGGCTCCTACCATCCGGTAGACTCTTCTGAAATGGCCTTTAAGACCGCCGCTTCCTTTGCCTATAAGGAAGGCATCCCCAAGGCTGCTCCGGTTATTCTGGAACCCATTGTTACCCTGACGGTAGAAGTTCCGGATGACAACATGGGTGACATTATGGGAGATATCACCAAGCGCCGTGGCCGTGTACTCGGCATGGAACCAATTGACGGCCGTCCCGGCATGCAGCGGCTGGTAGCCGAAGTACCGGATGCAGAATTGTCCGACTTCCCAACCATGCTTCGTTCCACCACCAAAGGCCGTGGCTCCTTTACCAAGGAGTTTGCCCGGTATGAAGATGCTCCACAGAATGTGGCAGAAAAGATCATTGCAGAATCCAAAGCAGAATAAGCGGGATTTTGTTTGAAATAGGGAAAGAAAAGAAGGCCCTCCGGCAATTGCCGGAGGGCCTTCCAACGTTGTTTAGTCAGCTTTTAAAATGGCTAAGTTCTTTGCAGATTGCTCTACGTTATGGGAATAAACGTGGGCAAGGTCAATCATGTCATAAACCGTAATTGGGTGTCCGCGCTTAGACCACCGCGCAAAGCACATTAAATATAAGAACTTTAGACTGCGGAGGGTCAGGAGACGTTCAATGGCTACATCGCCATCCTGATACGCATCCAGGGTATAACGGAAGAAGAAGTAAGCACCTAAGCGGCGGAACCACTGGTTAATCTGGTCCCCTTGCTGCTCTTTGAAGAGCACCTGAGCGGAGGAGTAGTCCGGGCGACGGAGTAACAGCTTTACGGCATGAACCGCTTTAGCCCAGTCTTCGCTTAAGACTTCCATGGAGTCCATGCGGTCCCGCAGCTGCAGGTTGGTTTCGTCTAATGCAAACAGGTCTTCCAGCGGACTTTGCGGGTCTAGTGCAGCGGAGACCAGTTGGTCACGAATGTCTCGTAAATCGTCCAGCTTGGCGTCTCCGGTGCTAAGGTCGGTGTCCCCTGCTGCCTGGAAAGAGGCATCCGGCCCGAAAAACAGGTGGCCGACTTCCATGCAGGAAAGACTAAGGTCCATTTGCTCATAGTTGCCAATGGTCAGGACAGACTGGGGGAATTTTGTTACCAGATGGGTCATACCTTCATTCAGACCGGGGTCCTGTCCGGGGCAATGATATTCCAGACAGTTTTCTCCTGCGCAGGTAAAACGTTCGGCGTATTGTGGATACTCTCTCATTCTTCTCACCGTACTTTTTTGGATTTTTGGTTATAAACTGATTAACTCTTGAAGGCGGCAATGTTCTTGTCGTCATGCTCCACTTCTTTGGAGTAGGCGTGGCAGAATTTCATGAAATCCTGATTGGTCAGATGGTATTCTGCAACCGGACCGGTTTGACCGGCTTTTTGTTCTCCGGCCCACCAATGGGAAAAGGCCAGAAGATATAACAGGCGCATACTGCGACGCATCATTTTCAGACCGCAGACCGGGCTGTCATCATAATAGGAATCCGGGAAATAACGAAAGGCCAGATACATGCTGAGCTTTTCAAAATTCCGATCCAGAATTTCTTGATTGCGCCAAAGGAAAAGGGCCTCTAGGTTTTCGTTGATATGCGGAAGAAGCTCGTGCATTTGCTTCATTTCGGCGGCCCAGCGGGGATCCCATGGGTCTTCGTCCTTCAACCGCTTTAAAAGGGATTCGTTGCTTTCTTTCGGCAGGCGTTTGCCGATTAAAACATATTCTTCTACCTGTGCCATACGTTTTGGCAGTGGCAGATCTGTTTTTCCAAGGATGGAAAGTGCTTTATCCCGGACCTCCAGACAGGTGGTAAAGTCTATGTCGTCCAAATAGGATTCTGTCAGGTAGGAGGGGGATTCCTTCTCCTGCCGAATGACGGAAAAGCGGAAATCATCCCGGAAGAACAGCCTGCTGGCCTCCGGACAGGAAAGACTTAAGTCATATTGCCGGTAATCAGCCACTTCTACCACAAAGCGGGGATGTTCGGCGCAGGTGCGGCAAAGACGGTTTTCGCCAAGATGCAGGATAATGTCACACAGGTTTTGCTCGTTCAAAAACGGGCAACGGCCTTTTTTTGTCAGGGGGAAGACGGCGTTGCCTTCCGGTGTCTCCGCAATATGAGAGCGGATAACGTCCCCAAACGGAGCGGGTGCAATTTCCCGGTAGTAGGTCAGGGCATCTTCATCCAGATCTACCTCCCAGCCTGCGCAGCAGGTTTCGGGACAATCCCCGGCGATGCAGTGGAACTCCGGATAATAATTAGGATATTCAATGATCATGGTGAAGACTCAATTCTGTCAGTACCTTAGTTAAAAGGGTATAAAAACGAGCTAAGGAATCTAACGGCATTTTTTCGTCCGGGGTGTGGACGTGGAATAAATCAGGGCCGATGGACACGGCATCCAGGCCGTCCATGGCGCTGACCAACAGGCCGGTTTCCAGGCCGGCGTGTAAGGCTTCTACTTTCATGTCCTTGCCAAACAGGGAGCGGTAGGTGGAAAGGAGGCAGTCCCGGAGCGGGGAAACTTCCTGATACGCCCAACCGGGATACCGGCCGGAAACCGCCATGGTGAAGCCGAAGGCTTCCGCAGCAAGACGGATGCGGTTTAAGGCTTCCTCTTCCAGGGAGTCTACAGAGCTACGTGCCATACAAGCGTAGGTGCAGCTGGCATCCTCTGTCCGGACAATTCCTAAGTTGGAAGAGGAAACAACGGCACCGTCCAGCTGCGCATTCCGTGAAAGGACGCCATTCGGCGTCAGCAGAATGGCGCTGGCAAGGGCCTGCCCGTCGGCCGCGGTCATGGCATGGACCTGACGGTCTTCCTGCAGGCGGAAGTGGAATTTAAAGTCCGGTTCCTGCGGACGGATTTCGTCGTGATAGTTGTTGCGTAAATGCTCCAGCATGGCAATGGCGCGGTTCGCGGAGTCAGAGGTGCGGTACAGCACCGTGGCGCAGCATTCCCGCGGAATGGCATTGTCCATGCCGCCACCGTTAAAGTCAACCAGCTGAACGTATGGGTTGTCAGCAAACAGGTTGGACAAGGTGCGGGCCATTAACAGAATGGCGTTGCAGTGGTTTAAGTCTATGTCGGTTCCGGAGTGGCCGCCCAGCAGGCCCTCAATGGTAATGCTGATCAGGAAGCCCTGGGCTTCATGGCGCCGAATGGCGCGGGTAGTATCTACTCTTGCACCGCCGGCGGAACCAACAACGCAGACGCCTTCTTCTTCGGAATCCAGGTTGATTAGCTGTGTGCTTCTTAGCCAAGTGGGACTGACTTTGGAAGCACCAATCAGACCGATTTCTTCTCCGGTAGTAAACAGGCACTCCAGTGGTGGATGAGTCATTTCTTTGTCTTCCAAGATGGCAAGCATCATGGCAACGGCAATGCCGTCGTCTGCGCCAAGGGTGGTTCCGTTGGCGGTCAGCGCACCGTCCTGAATCAGCAGTTCAATGCCTTCTGTTTGGAAGTCATGCGTACAGGAGGACAACTTTTCGCAAACCATGTCCATATGTCCTTGCAAGGCAAGAAACGGAGCGGTTTCGCCACCGTTCTGGCCCGGCTTTCGGATAAGCACGTTCAGGGCTTCGTCCTGTTCTGCTTCCAGCCCATGGTCCTTTGCAAACTGCATTAAAAAGTTGCTGATACCGGCTTCGTTTCCGGAGCCTCTGGGGATAGCGGAAATCTGTTCAAAAAAAGATAACACATTAGCCGGTTCCCAGCCGGCAAATAATTCTGTCATAGTGTATAAAGCCTTCTTTTAAGTGGTATATGGATTAAAAGGAAAGGGTGTTGACCTTTTCCGTTAATTCTATAATTTGATCCCGGTAAAACGCAATTAAGGCCGGACCTTCCGGCTGATCCTGCAGGCGGCGAATGGAGCGCCGCAGTAACCGCGTATAACCAAGTAATTTTGCTTTGTTTTCCTGTTCTTCCAAAATGACCGGATCTTTGGTCCCAAAGTATTCTTCCAGCGTGCGCTGCCAGAAGGTGCCGGCAAGATCCCACGGAATACCAAGGAATTCCTCAATGTTATTGTGGTCCAGCATGGAAAATCCGCGGAATGCATTAAAGATAGAGGCAAAGTCAAAGACCGGAGCGCCGTAAGACAAGGTGTCCATGTCAATCAGAATGGTTTCTCCATTTTGCATCATGACATTGCGGGTATGGTAATCTCCGTGAATCAGATGGTGGTCTTCCGGAATGGCCTGTACCAGAGCATTTAATTTTTCCCAGGTTTCTGCCGGAAGATGATCTTTCAGGAAGTCTACCCAGCCGATTACCACGGCTTTTTCATCCGGAAAATCTTCCGGAGAAACTTCTGTGGCGTGGATTTGCTTTAACAGGCGCACAAAAACGTGCAGATATTCTTCCAGTTTTTCCGGGTGTGCCTTCAGCAGCTTGCTGAGGGATTTTGCGGAAAGTAATTCAAAAACGGAACCGTAGCTGTTTCCGACTTTTACTACATCGTACGGAATGGCGGTGTTAATGCCGGATACAAAGGCTTTGCGAGCTAGTTCCCGTTCGTTCTGGATTTCCGGCAATGCATCCGGATTGCGATATACTTTGACCACGGTTTCCGGGTCAATCCGGTAAACCAGACCGTTGGAGCCCTGGCCGATTAAGGTACAGCCTTCTACGGACAATTGGCGATATGCTTTCTGTACCGGTAGCATTTCCGTAAAGCCGGTCATTTCCAGAATGTCATAGACTTCGGAAGAGGCGTTAATCAGCTGCAAATCTGCATGGTCCTTCCGGAGACGCAGGATGACGCGTAGCCCGGCACTGGAAATGTAAACCAGATGTTCCGCATCCAAGACATAAGAAAGGCCCGGGTTGGCATCAATGACCTTCTTGCAGGCTGCTTCCACAGCGGCAGCGTTATTGGTGTCAATGCGCCCTTCCAGGCAGAGGTAGAGGGTATTATTTTCCTGATAGGTTTTCATAAACGGGGCGTCCTTCCTGACATAATTTAGTCGTGATTAAAGATTTCATGCAACAGCTGCAGGTATTCCTGATAGGCATCGGTGTCTGCTAGCTGGTTGGTATATTCTGCAATGCGTTCATAGTACCACTGTTGCATGGCAGGGTCTTTTTGATTGAAGTGCTGCCACAGCGCATCTCCTTCGGCCCGGTAGGAGCGGGCATAGGAACGGAGATTGGCCAGCTTGTCACTGAGCCACAAGATTTTAATATCCCTATCTGTGGTTTGCTTTAAATCCTGTAAGGACTCTTTCTTTCGGATTTGCCAAGTGTCTTCCGGCGGGCGGTCCTGCCGCTTATCTTCGGTTTCACTTTTCACCAGTTCATAAACCCGTGAACCGAATTTTTCCTGAATTTCATCCAGGGAAACGCCGGCGTCTTCCACTACGTCATGAAGTACGGCGGCAGCCAGCAGGTCCGGATCATTGGAAATGGTGGATGCAATGGAAGCCACTTCCAACGGGTGCAGGATGTACGGGGCGTAGGAAAGCTTCCGTGTCATGCCGGCGTGTTTTTCTGTGGCAAAGTAAATTGCCTGATCTAATAAATCCATAAGTCTGCTGTCAAATCCTTTTCTGTAACGTTAAGATGTTCTGACCGTCTTTTTGCTGGTAGGACATGTCATCCATGGTCTTTTTTACCAGGAAGATACCGAGGCCACCAACGGTACGGTCTTCTGCTGTCTGACTGATGTCCGGTTCGTCCCGGTCTAATGGGTTAAAGGGGATGCCGCTGTCTGTGAACTGTAGGCTGAAGATACCGTCTTTGTAGCGGGTACCCAAGGTAATATTGCCGGACTGGCCAATATAGGCATAATGCGCAATGTTTACAAAGACTTCCTCTGCTGCAAGAGAAATCTGCATGGTGTCTTTCGGGCTGCAGGGAGTCTTTTCCAGCTCCTGTTCCACAAAGGCTATGGCGGAGGTCAGTTCCGTATCTGAGGCGGGAAAGGTTTGCTCCGTAAACTCCGTGTTATGGGCAGCCTTGCGAAACTCCATCAGGAGCATGGTAATGTCATCAAACTGGGCGGCGTTTCCGGCAAAGGTGGCCAGTTCCTGCCGCAGGTTCAGGAGAAGATCATAAATGTCGTCTCCGCCGTGCTGCGTCAGATAGTCGGCAAGCCGGTCCGGTCCGTACAGTTCGTTTTCTTCATTCATGGTTTCGGTAACGCCGTCCGTATACAGGAACAAACGGTCTCCTGGGTCCATGTGCATGGTGCCCAGTTTATATTTCATACCGTCCATGGCGCCAAGCACCAGACCCGGACGGTTCTTTACATACCGGAAGGCGCCGTCTTTCTGCCGGAGCAACGGCGGGGTGTGACCGGCATTGGCGTAATGCAGTTCGCCGGTCTCCAGATCCAGAACGCCCATCCATGCAGTAACAAAGTATCCGGTGTCATTGCCTTCGCACAGGCTATGGTTCATCCGGGTAAAGACTTCATTGGGTTCCAGTCCGGACTGCGCATGGTTCTTCATTAAGATTTTGGCAATAACCATGAACAGAGCGGCGGGAACGCCCTTGCCGGAAACGTCTCCGACCGCAATGGCCAGGTGTTTCTGGTCTACCATATACATATCGTAAAAGTCACCGCCGACCTCTTTGGCCGGTTCCATGGTGGCAAAAATGGAAAATTCGTCATGCTCTGGGAACGGCGGGAAAATATTCGGTAGCATGTTGGCCTGAATGTCTGTGGCAATGCTGAGCTCGGCGCTAATCCGTTCCTTTTCCTTCAGGGAGTCTACCATCTGGTTGATGCTGTTGCCGATGTGCCCCAGCTCATCCTTGGACTTCATTTCCAGCGGCTCTTCCGGGAATTCACCGGATCCGACTTCGTCCAGGTAGGAATCTATGCGGGCCAAGCTTTTGCTCCATTTTACTGTGCGATTCAGAATTAATGCGAATGCCAAAATTAACATGATTCCAAGGAGTAATAACAGACCCTGTTTCAGACTCTTGGTGGCGTTTTCCAGTTCGGAAACTTCCCTGCCGTCTACCAGAATGCCGATGGCGTTGCCGTCAGCATCATAAACGCACTGGTAATAACAATAAACCATGGAGCCGGCAACGTTGGCTTCGCCGGAGAAGTAGCCTGTTTTGTCTAACGTATCTGCAACGGTCTTATCAATATAAGTACCAATGATAACCTGGCCGTCCATTCCCTTGGTGGAGCCGGCAACACGGATGTAATGGCCCTGCTGGTATCCGGTTTTTTTGTCCCCTACCCAGGTCAGTTCGTCGTCGTTGTCGGTTTTCATGAATACATAAGAGAAGGTGCCGGTTTTCTGCTGTAACTTCCGGAAGGGTTCCGTGTTGGCAGCAGCCAAAGTGCCATTGCCAAGGCGGACGTCTCCTTTATAAATGCAGCCGTCCTGAATGGACCAATCCCCTTCGCCAATCAGGTCAGAAAGGTATTGCAGGTTGGATTTCAGCTGGGCGGTCATCATTTCTTTTTCCTGCTGGTCTACCACATAGGTAATGGCAGAGGAAATGCTGGCATACAGGATAGCGCCACTGATCAGTACAATCAGAAGCACTTTGGACGCCATGGTATGCAGTTTAAAGAAGCTCTTTATTTTTTCTTTGTTCATGGTGCGTCCTTTCCTGTCTTAAACAATGGTAAGAATATCCGAAAAGCCGGTCATATCCAGAATGTCCTGGACGGTGCTGTTGACATGGGCCAGGGTCAGGGACCCGTTGCCGGACAACTGCTTTTGCGCTGTCAGCAAGACGCGCAACCCAGCAGAAGAAATATAGTCTAAGTCCGTAAAATCCAGAATCAGTTGGCTACTCTTTTCCAATGCACTGTTAATGGCTGTGGAAAGATCCGGGGAGGAAAGAGTGTCTAATCGCCCGGAAAGGGCAAGGGTAATGGCGGTTCCGTTTTCCGTTACAACGATGTTCATATGGTTCTGACTCCTTTCGGCTTTGGACGGGATTTTTATACCGATTTTAAGTCTTATTATAAAGCAGTAAACGGTACAAGAAAAGCAAAAAATAAAGACCACGCAACTATCATAGTTGCGTGGTCTTTTGTGGTGACCCGGACGGGAATCGAACCCGTGTTACCGCCGTGAAAGGGCGGTGTCTTAACCGCTTGACCACCGGGCCATTTGGTAGCGGGAGTAGGATTTGAACCAACGACACCCCGGGTATGAACCGAGTGCTCTAGCCAACTGAGCTATCCCGCCATGTGTCAAAGCAAGAGTCATTATAACGGAATACCAAGGGGCTTGTCAACACTTTTTTTGACGTTCTTTAGTTGCTTGGTAAAAGGAGGCTTTTCAGCTCCTGCGGAGTGTGGGCAATGGCGTCGGCTCCGGCGGCAAGGAGCTCCTGCTCCGAGCCAAAGCCGTAGGTGACGCCGATGGCGCTGACACCGGCCTTTTTTCCGCCGGTAACGTCATAGTGGCGGTCCCCGACCATGCAGATGTCTGGGCCGGCCTGTAAGTTCAGCTGTGCCAGGGCACAGCCAACCAAATACGTTTTGTCGGCATTTTTGTTATGCAGCTCCGGGCCTATGACTGCGTCCAGCAAATCATCAATGCCGACAAACGGCACGGCCATCTGCAGGAAGTGGAGCGGCTTGGAAGACGTTACGGCGGTTGGAATACCGGCCGCCTGCAGCGCCTCCAGTAACTCCCGGATACCGGGATACAAATCTAATTCAAAGACGCCCTGTTTCTGATAGTAAACGCGGTATAAGTCTACCAGCTCCGAAGTCAGGGGCTCTTCCGTGCCGTAAACGTGGGAATAACCATCATATAAAGGAGGACCGATGAAATAATCCAAAGCGGCCGGATCGCCTACAGGAATCCCTTTCTCTGCCAAAGAAAAACGGATGGCATTTTTAATGCCCCGCTCCGTGTTGGCTATGGTGCCATCAAAATCAAAGAGTACTGCGCGAATCGCTTGCATGGAACCCCTCCTTTGCTGTTGTTCATTATACTGTAAGAATGGTATAATCAGCAACGGTGATTCTCATGACTGAAACAACTGGGCAGAGGCGGGTCGTTTTCCTGGACGAGGTACGCGGCTTCTGTATCCTATGCATGATTCTGTATCATGCCCTTCTTTTGTTGGACCAGTTCTTTTTTGTGCAAACAGCAGCCACCCTTTGGCACTGGCTGTCTTATATCCAGCCCCTTTATGTCATTGCGTTTGTGGTTATCAGCGGCATTAGTTCCCGTCTGAGCCATTCCAACTGGAAGCGCGGACTGAAGCTGGCAGGCATTAGTATTTTAATTACCATAGTAACTGTTCCTGTGGCACATGCTGTGCCTTTTTCTGGAATGGAAGATTATTTCGGTATTCTGCATTGTCTGGCGTCCTGCATTTTGCTTTTTGCCGCTACAGAAGGATTACTGGCTAAGGTAAAACCGGAGATAGGCATCGCGGTTTGCGTAGTCCTTTACGGTATCAGCACGTTGTTCTTCCCTATGACTCTGGACAGTGGAACAAACGCCTTTTTCTGGCTGGGAATACATAACGCGGACTTTGTTTCTATGGACTACTGCCCTTTGTTACCGCTGGTGTTCCCGTTTTTCCTAGGAACCTTCCTAGGTGTTTTTGTAAAGGCAGGACGGATCCCTGACTGGACGTATTGTTCCCATGTCCCGTTTTTTGCTTTTACCGGTCGTCATGCACTTTGGATTTACCTGCTGCATGTACCTGTTCTTTACGGCCTGTTTACCCTTTTCTTTAAACTGTTTTAAGGAGATTTTTCATGACCAAAAAAGAGCGCGCTCGCGCCGCTGTAGAACAACTGAAAATCATGTATCCGGATCCGGAATGTTCTTTGGAAGCGCAGGACCCATATCAGTTGCTGGTGGCAACGCGCTTGTCTGCCCAGTGCACGGATGCCCGGGTCAACTTGGTTACGCCGGCACTGTTTGCCGCGTTTCCAAACCCGGAAGCCATGTCTAAAGCTCCGGTAGAAGAAGTGGAAGAGCTGATTCGCTCCACCGGGTTTTACCACACCAAGGCCAGGGACCTGGTTATTATGGCACAGCAATTGTTAGACCGCTTTGACGGCAACGTGCCGGACAACATAGAAGACTTAACCTCTTTGCAAGGCGTCGGCCGGAAAACGGCCAACCTGATTTGCGGAGACATTTACCATATCCCGGGCTCCGTGGTAACGGATACGCACTTAATCCGCATTGCAAACCGCATCGGTTTGGTAGAAACCAAAGATCCTAAAAAAGTGGAACTGGAATTGCGCAAGCTGTTGCCACCGGAAGAAAGCAACAACTTCTGCCACCGCTGCGTTATGCACGGGCGCGCCTGCTGCACGGCCCGCAAGGCCCATTGCGAAAACTGCGCCTTAACGGAGATTTGCAAAAAGAAGATTGCAAAATAACGCATTTTCATTAAAATACTGTATAGGCGCATTTTGCGCTGCCCTTACGGGCCTATAGCTCAGCTGGGAGAGCGTTCGGTTCGCATCCGAGAGGTCGAGGGTTCGAATCCCTTTAGGTCCACCACAACGAAAAGCACTGCCAAAAAGGCAGTGCTTTTTATTTTTGCGTATCTCTATATTTCTTTGGAGTAAGGCCGTAGGCTTCTTTAAAATGCGGTGAAAGTAACTGAGGTTGCTGTATCCAACAAGTATTTCAAAAATGTAAAGTATGCACCGGAAGTAAATCTTGGACTGGTACACCTTGTAAATAAGGGACAAACTGCAGAACTGCTTTGGGGATATCTGTCCTAATGGAAGGAACTGTGCTTTGTAAACTGGATTTTGCGAGTCACTTTTTGTTAAGGGTTTTCAGCTTAAAGCTGTTTTTGTAGAAATCCAGTAAACCGTCATCTCGCATTTTTCCAAGCTCTTTGGAAAGAGCGCTACGGTCTACGTTTAAGTAGTCTGCCAACTGCTGACGGTTAAAGGGAATTTGGAAGGTGATGCTACCGCTTTTGGTGGCTTGCGTAGATAAATAAAGCATGACTCTTTCCCGGATAGTTTTGGGGGTGGTACAGAAAATGCGGCTGGATAAAAGCAGGTTCTTCTGTACGGAAATTCGAAGAATATTATTTAATAATTTGGGGTACCAGGTCTGCTGTGCGTTCTCTTCGCGCAGCAGACTTTTTATGTCCAGAAAAAGGATAGAGCAATCTTCTGCTGCCACCGCATCTACCATCATTGGCGTGCCGGTAATAGCATAGGTTTCGGCAAATACTTGCCCGGTAGAAACGCTGCTTAAAATACTTTTCTTTCCCCAAGGATCAATGCTTTCTATGTGAACGCTACCATGTTGGACAATACCAATTTCGTGGACAAGGTCTCCAGAATGAAAGATGACTGCTTCTTTGGGAAAAGAGCTGACTCGCAGATAGGAAGAAGAAAGAATGGCTGCAGCTTCTGCCTCTGTGAAATTTTGAAATAAAAAGGAGGGCAGGGTTTTTATTGGATTTGTCACAGGTCTGCTCATAAAACACTCCGTTTCGTGGTTATAACCACATAATTCTTGCTCTTATTACACTATACTAAGCGTGCAAAAGCAAGAAATTTGTAAAATCGGGGGCCGGTGTACAGGCGCAAAGAGTCCCGTTGTAGAAGGAATGTGGAGGAGTAACTCATGATTAGAAAAATTATTCAGATTGATGAAGAAAAATGTAACGGCTGTGGAGCTTGCGCCAACGCCTGCCACGAAGGCGCCATTGAAATGGTAAATGGTAAGGCCAAATTGATGCGGGATGACTATTGTGACGGTATGGGTGACTGCCTGCCGCAGTGTCCGACCGGTGCCATTACATTTGTGGAGCGGGAGGCCGCCGCATATGATGAACAGGCTGTAGAGGAAAACAAAAAGCAGAAGCAGGCCGCCGCAGGGCTGACCCATGGCGGACAAGGTGGTCATGGTGGGCACGGTGGTCACGGCGGTTGCCCCGGCCACCAGATGCATCGCTTCCAGCGGGACATTACTCCGGAAAATCTTCCGGAGGCAGTTGCAACGCCTGTTGCCAAACCGCAGTCCCAGCTGGGCCAGTGGCCGGTGCAGATTAAACTGGTGCCGGTAAATGCACCTTATTTTGATGGCGCCAAGCTTCTGATTGCAGCCGATTGTACGGCGTATGCCTACGCCAACATGCATCAGGACTTTATGCGCGGCAAAATTACCTTAATCGGCTGCCCGAAGCTGGACGCCGTAGACTACACAGAAAAGCTGACGGAAATTATCCGAAGTAACAATATCCAGTCCGTTACCATTGTCCGCATGGAAGTGCCCTGCTGCGGCGGCCTCCAAATGGCTGCCATGAACGCCCTGCAAAACAGCGGCAAATTTATCCCCTGGCAGGTAGTCACCATCTCCATTGATGGCAAAATCCTGGATTAATGGAAAAACTGACTCGCCCGGGCGAGGTAGCTCCTTTGCTATTAAAAAAGACACACCATGTTAAACCAACAAAGTGTTTAAGCTTTGTTAATTTTTTCGGTGGAAAGCGGTTTATAATAAAGGTGTCCGATTTCAATTTTTTATTGCAAAGGAGGAAATAGAATGCAAGAAAAGAAAGTTGCAGTTGTTACCGGCGCGGCTCGCGGGATGGGCTTTGCTGCCGCAAAGAAACTCTGCGAAAAGTATCATGTTATTTTGACAGACGTAAACCAGGAAAATCTGGATGCTGCTGTAAAGGAACTGACGGAAGCAGGCTTCTCCTGTGAAGGAAAAAAGGTGGATGTCAGTGACCGTGGGGCCGTGGCCGAACTGGCGCAGTACGCTGCCACAAAGGGCCAGGTTCAGGCTTCCGTAAACATTGCAGGTCTGTCTCCGTCCATGTCGGATGCAAAGAAGATTTGGACCGTAAATGCTCTGGGTACCGTTTATATGGCAGAGGAATTTACCAAGGTTATGACAGAAGGCGCCTGCATTTTGAATTTCTCGTCCATGTCCGGAGACATGCTGCCGGATCTGGCCGTTATCCGGATGTTCCACAACTTGGAAAGCCGGAACCTGGAAACGTATAAAAAGGTAATGTATAAGCTTCTGGATTTAATGCCCGCCACCTTCGGCCCAGCCATGGGCTATATGTTGTCTAAGAACTTTGTAAACTATTATGCAGCACTATATTCCAGAAAACTGGTGGACACGGGAATTCGCTGTGTAACCATCAGCCCCGGCGACTTTGCCACGCCAATGGGCATGCTGGAAAAGGACGGCGCCGCCACCTATCTTCCGGGAGCCTCCATTCGCCGTTTCGGCCAGCCGGAGGAAATGGCGTTCCTGGTGGATTGTGTAGTAGATGAACGCAACAGCTACCTGACCGGCTGTGAAATCCTGAATGACGGCGGCGTCATTGCCAGCCTGCGCACCAGCATGCTGTATAATGTAAAAGCTACCATAAAGGCTGCCATCAATCAGTACCATCTGGCAGACAAGTTCCCGGTGCTGAAGGTTTTCATAAAATAGTGCTTGGAAGAGCGAGGAGTTTTTAACTAAGAGTGGAGACTTGGTTAGCCCGGATTTTTTATAAAAAGGGATTTATAAAAGTGGAAGGCTACGAAAAGTGAAAGGCTGCAGTTTAGAGCGTTGGCTCTAAGCTGCAGCCTTTGTTGTTCTTGATTTTTATTTTTATCCTTTTTTCGTTTTCCCTTTCTTTCAGTCTTCCTGTTTCCCTTCCTCCCAGCCTTTCGTCATGGCGAGCTTTTATCTATGCCGCCCTTTTTTGTGAACTGTCCGCATTTTTCTGTATTGGAAATATGAGAAGGTGAAAAGCATACTTTTTTTCATTTTTATTCTAAAATGCGGCTTTTTTAGAGGAAAAAGCATACCAAATGGCAATTTTAAGCAAAAAAGTATGCTTTTTAGAGGAGGGTGTTTGAGGGAAAATGCAGCTTATTTCCAAAGCGGAAAATAAAAGCAAACTTTTTGCCGCTATAAGCGAAATTTGCGGCCTTTAGTGCATACCATTTAGCGATTTTAGGCCAAAAAGTATGCTTTTCGAGAGTTGGCGGCATTTGGCAACTTGATTGACATGGCAACTCCGCAACTCCGCAACGCAGCCAGTCAGTAGCTCGGCAACTCGTCAGCTCAGCATCTCGACAACGTCCGCAGCTCGGCGAGGTAGCTTTAGCAAAACAAAAGCCCCACGCGTTCAGCGCAGGGCTTGACTTTTTCGTTTACAGCTTTCAACAGCAGGCACTTGCGTAGCTCTTAGCAACGGCAGTTCCTGGTAACAGAAACTGCCAATAAAAGCTTTCCGCGATCAGCCTTGTACTTTTTCCATGGCCTTGCGGAGCGGGAGCGCAAGGGCAACCGCTAACACGGTGCAGGTAATGGCTTCAATTAAGCCATTAATGCCGACAAAGGCAATGGTGAAAGCAAATACGTTGGTGCTTCCCAGCTGGGTGGCAAAGCCTTGAATCAGGTCTGTCTTCCAGAAGAAAGCCAACAGGGTGGTCATAAAGAACAGCGTGTTTAACAATGCGCCCGCAAGGCCACTGACGCCGTATGCCAAGGCGTTTTTCTTCTTAAATGCTTTGAAGATGAGTCCGCAGAGCCAGCCCATTAAACAGCGGGTGGGTACACAGACAAGGAAGGTGGCCACCGGACGAATCTGAAACAGAAGAACGCCGAAGGCAGACAGGCCACTGACAGCCTGGATAAAGCTGGTAATACCAAATGCCAGGCCAAGGATGGCTCCGGCTTTTTCATCCAGCAAGGTTGCGCCCAAGATAACCGGAATGGTAATCAGGGCAATTTCCAATCCTGCGGTTTTAATGTAGCCGATGGGGGTGAAGGCCATTAACAGAAGGATGGCCAGCAGCACCGACAGCTCCGTTAAATACAGGACCCGTGGGTTTACACGTGCTTTTTTCATATGAAATTGTCTCCTTTGCTACTGCTCCCAGGTGGGATGCAATGCGTATTGGCGATGTAGTATCGCGCCCTCATGATAGCTTGTACACGGTCTTTTGTAAAGCCTTTTCTGTCTTGCCTATTGCATAATAATATGTATATAATACAGACATATTACTTTTTTAATTAGGAGGAATTATTCATGAAAAGCGTAAAGAAGATTTTAGCTCTTGTCATGGTCCTGGCAATGACCGTTGCGTTTGCCGCTTGCGGCGGATCTGGTGACAGTAACTCGCAGAAGGTAAAATTGGTTAACATTGCATTGACCGAAGAAGAATATGCATACGGTGTTAATAAAGATGAACCGGAACTGCTGGCGCAGCTGAATGACTTTGTTCAGAAGAGCAAGGAAGACGGCACGCTGGAAGAAATCATGAACCACTATTTTGGCGATGGTACTCCGGTTGGCGTTGAGCTTGGCACAGAGGATTCTGCCAAGGATCAGCTGATTATTGCTACCAACTGTGAATTTGCTCCGTTTGAATACCTGGACGGCAGCCTGGCATATGGCGTTGACATGGAAATGATGAAAGCCTTTGCCGACTCTCTGGGCAAAGAACTGGTAATCAAGAACATGGAATTTGACTCTGTTCTGACCTTCATTGACGCCGGTTATGGCGATGTAGCTGCCACCGGTCTGACAAAGAATAAAGAAAGAGAACAGTATGTCACCTTCTCTGATTCTTACTACAACGCAAACCAGATGATTATTGTGAAGGAAGACGACACTCGCTTTGATGACTGCAAGGATCTTGCAGATGTAGAAAAGGTACTGAACGGTTTGGATTCCAGCACAAAGATTGGTGCACAGAACGGCACTACCGGCAAGCTCTACATTGAAGGCGATGACGGCTTCGGCTTTGCCGGCCTGAAGGCCACCGCCATGGGCTATGCCAACGGTGCTCTTGCCGTACAGGATATGCTGAACGGCAACATTGACTTTGTTATCATTGACGAAGCTCCGGCCAAGTCTCTGGTAGAAAAGTTTAACGCTGTAGCATAAGGTTAGATGTTCTATGAATAATTGGGGCTTAAAATGGACCACCTTTGTAAATAGCTTCATTGGAAAGGAAGCTTATAAGCAGGTCTTAATCGGCTTGGAAAACACGGCAATGATTGCCCTTGGCGGCCTCCTGATTGGCCTGGTTATTGGTACGCTGATTGCTGTTGTTCGGTTGCTGCCGCAGAAAAATGCAGCCACACGCATTTTTAAGAGATTGGCGTCTCTTTACGTTGGTTTCTTCCGCGGTACGCCAATGGTAGTACAGCTACTGCTTGGGTATTATGTCCTGTTTCCACTGCTCGGTATCCGGGGCGTGCAGGCGTTGGTGGTTGCCATAGTTATTTTCGGCATGAACTCGGGTGCCTATGTATCAGAGATGATGCGTGGCGGCATTCTGTCTGTAGATTACGGACAGACGGAAGCTGGCCGTGCCATCGGCCTGACCTATGGACAGACCATGATAAAGATTGTCATTCCGCAGGCCATTAAGAATATTATTCCAACCCTTGGGAATGAGTTTATTACCTTAATAAAGGAAACGTCGGTGGTTGGCTACATCGCCTGTACGGATTTGTGCGTAGCATTCCGGAACATCGGCGCCAGCAACTATGAATTCATGGTTCCGTACCTGGTGATGGCGGCAATGTACATTGTCATCATCCTGGTTATGACCCTGCTTGTAAATGCACTGGAACGGAGGCTGCGGAAGAGCGATGCCAGATAACATCATTTTGAGCGCAAGACATCTTTACAAAACCTTTCAGAAAGCGCAGGGCATGGTAACGGCGTTGCAGGACGTCAGCTGTGACATTGCCAAAGGGGAACGGATTGCCATCATTGGTCCGTCCGGCTCCGGCAAATCCACCTTTCTCCGCGCCCTGAACCTGCTTGGAGAACCAACCTATGGGGAAGTCTGGTTTGAAGACCAACTCCTGACCCCGGCAGACCCGTATCTGCACTGGGATGTCATGGAAGCCTCCAGAACCTACCAAAAACTGTATTCTTCCTTTGCGAGTCAGCACTCTGATTTGTCTCCGGAGGAGACCAAGGAAGCGCTGATTCAAAAAATTAAAGCGGAAGACTTACTGCACGAAAAGCACGAAGGCCACGCTTATAAAGAAAAAATGAAGCAGATTGAAAAGGACCATACCTTGGATATTAACCAGGCTCGCCAAAGAATTGGCATGGTGTTCCAGCATTTTAATCTGTATAACAATATGACCATTCTGGAGAATGTTACCCTAGGGCCGACAAAGCTGTTAGGACAGAAACCGGAAGAAGCCAAAGCAAAAGCAATGGAACTGCTGGAGCGGGTCAACCTGGCCGACAAGGCCGAGGATTACCCGGGACAGCTGTCCGGCGGCCAGAAGCAGCGGATTGCCATTGTGCGGGCCCTTGCCATGAACCCGGAGGTGATGCTCTTTGACGAGCCGACCTCTGCACTGGATCCGGAAATGGTCGGCGAAGTATTAGACGTTATGAAAGAGCTGGCAGAGGATGGCATGACCATGGTCATTGTTACCCATGAAATGGGCTTTGCCCGCGAAGTGGCCTCCCGCGTGCTCTTCATGGCCGACGCCAAACTGGTGGAAGAAGGAACGCCGGCAGAAATCTTTGACAACCCGCAGTCGGAACGACTGCAAGATTTCTTGTCAAAGGTACTGTAAGAATCTGTGCAAAATGTAAAGGCCGATTAACGTTTCGTAATGAAAAAGCTGTCAAGCATTTCTTTTTCCGCAAATTGGAAGAAAATACCGCAAAAGCCATAATTACGCCATAAAAAAATCTACTTTTGGACTGTTTCCGCAGAGTTTTGAACATTTATCCTTGAAAAAATAATACAGAAAGTTATATTTTTCTATATTAGAACTAAAAATAGGGTATTGACACGAATAATCCGCGAAAACAAGCCAAAAACACGGTTAAGAAGTCCAAAAACGATGCCGCGTCTGTGGGAAAACTCCCGCCGGACGCGGCTCTTTTGCTGCTTTTTTCATAAAATGGCCATATTTTAATACAGATTGTTGTTAAACAATTTCGGCAAAAGTGTTTCACGCCCGTGATTACCTCATTGTGGATTCTTGGTTGTTCTCAGGACAAATAACGGATAAAATAGGTATCTCACACAGTATTAGTATGGATAGGGACAGTTATGGGTAACGACTAAACGAAAGGGAGGATTTAGTATGGCGTCTCCTTTGGCAGATCGCATTCGGCCGGAAACGCTGGACGACATTGTCGGACAGCGGCATCTTCTGGGCGAAGGCAAGGCGCTGCGCAACATTATTCAGTCCGGCACCATCCCGAATTTGATTTTTTATGGGCCGTCCGGAACGGGAAAGACCACAGTTGCCAGCATGATTGCAAAACAAACCAATAAGCGGTTATACCGGTTAAACGCTACCAATGCCTCTATTTCCGACATTAAGGATATGGTGTCGGAGCTGAACACCTTGGCAGCGCCGAACGGCATATTGCTGTATTTGGATGAAATCCAATACTTTAATAAGAAGCAACAGCAGAGTTTGCTGGAGTATCTGGAAAGCGGAGACATTACCATGATAGCCTCCACTACAGAAAACCCATACTTTTATGTATATAATGCGGTCATCAGCCGCTGCACGGTCTTTGAATTTAAAAGCGTTGGGGCAGCGGATATTGAACAGGCCGTGCAGCGGGCCTTCCGCATTTTAGCGGAAGAGACCGGCGCGCCGTACCAATTGGAAGACGGCGTCAGCATGGCTATTGCCCGCGCCTCCGGTGGCGATGTACGCAAATCTATTAATACAGTAGAGCTATGCGCCTTGTCCTGTGGTGCTAATACAACTATTACTTTAGACCTGGTGGAACAGCTGACGCAGAAGTCCTCCATGCGGTACGACCGCGCCGGAGATGACCACTATGATATTTTAAGTGCTTTCCAGAAAAGCCTGCGGGGGTCGGACCCGGATGCCGCCCTGCATTATCTGGCCAGACTCCTTTCCGCAGGAGACCTGCCATCCGCCATACGGCGACTGATGGTCTGTGCCTGCGAAGACGTCGGCCTGGCCTATCCGCAAATCATACCGATTGTAAAGAATGCCTGTGATATTGCGTTGCAGGTCGGCTTGCCCGAAGCCCGCATCCCTTTGGCGGACGCGGTGGTCCTTGTTGCCACCAGTCCGAAATCCAACAGCGCGTACCTGGCGTACGGCGCTGCAGAGGCGGATGTACAGTCCGGCAACTTCGGTGCCATCCCGCGCCGCCTCCAGAACAAACACTTTGACGGCGAAGACAACCCCAACAAGGGTCAGTTCTACGTTTACCCGCATGACTATCCAAACCACTGGGTAAAGCAACAATATTTACCGGATGCCATTAAAGACGCCACTTACTATACGCCCGGCGAAAACAAAGTAGAGCAGGCGGCCAAAGCCTACTGGGACGCTATTAAGGGAAAGTAAGTTGTAAGAAGGCGGACCATCCCGTGCGATGCAGCACATTACAGCCACAGGCTACATTTTGCGGCCTCGGGGACGGGGACCGCAACATTTTGCGGAAGAAACGGAGTGCAAAAACGCACTCCGTTTTTGCATGTTTTCTTGCTCCCGCATCTTTGTGAAAAGTGACAGAACTCTGCCGGGAAACCTTGTAAAAAAAGCAGAAATTTCTCAGAAAAAACTATTGCATCAGGGGTATCGGTATGGTATATTTTTTAGGCACGTGAATTGGGCGTGTTGCGCCCAAAATCACGCAGAGATATGCGAAGATGCGGGAGGTGGCCGTCCCCGAGACGGGAAATTTCCGCGGAGTATGTCCGATTTTAAACCGGGCGAAACAAATAACGGCAAATCAATCTGACTCGCAAAGGATTGAACTGCCATGCTGTTTTGTCACCCGAAAGCAGAGCTGCTCACGAGCTCAGGCCTTCAGGTTTTTTAAATACTGACTGGGGAAACGCCCGGTTGGGTTTACAAAAACAGCAATAAGCCCGCCATACTTATCACTCTAGGAGGAGTAAAAATGGCAGTAAAAGAAAAGATCAGAATCAGACTCAAAGGCTATGATCACAACTTAGTTGACATTGCAGCCGAAAAGATCGTTGAAACCGCAAAGCGCACAGGCGCTAAGGTATCCGGTCCTGTTCCCCTTCCTACTGAAAAGGAAGTAGTTACCATCCTTCGTGCAACTCACAAGTACAAGGACAGCCGGGAACAGTTTGAGCAAAGAACCCACAAAAGACTCATCGACATTCAGAGACCTTCCAACAAAACTGTTGAAGCTCTGACTGGTCTTGAGCTTCCTGCCGGTGTTGAAATCGAAATCAAGCTGTAAAGCACACAGTTCTGACTACATCGCCAGAACGCAGATTTCATCCCGTAGGGTCATGTTGGCAGCCGCCAACCAATAACCATTAGGAGGTAGTAATTATGCAGAAAGGTCTTATCGGTAAGAAAATCGGTATGACACAGCTTTTTGACGAATCCGGAAAAGTTATCCCGGTAACCGTTGTAGAAGCTGGACCATGTACTGTTGTTCTCAAGAAGACAGAAGCAAATGACGGTTACAACGCCGTACAGCTTGGCTTCGGAGACGTTAAGGTACAGCGGGTTAACAAGCCTATGAAGGGTCAGTTTGACAAGGCTAATGTTGCCCCGAAGAAAGTTTTGAAAGAATTCAGACTGGATGATTGTGACAGCGTTAACGTTGGTGACATTCTGAAGGCTGATACCTTCGCCATCGGTGACAAGGTAGACGTCATCGGTACCAGCAAGGGTAAGGGAACCGCCGGTGCCATTAAGCGCTGGAACTTCTCTCGCCTGAAAGAAACCCACGGTACCGGTCCTAACGCAAGACACGCCGGTTCTCTGGGTGCCTGCTCGGATCCGTCCCGCGTATTCAAGGGAAAGAAATTAGCTGGTCATCTTGGTTCTGAACGCGTAACCATTCAGAATCAGGAAGTTGTTAAGGTAGATGTTGAAAACAACCTGATTGCCATCAAGGGTGCCATCCCGGGCCCGCGTGGCGGCATTGTTGTTCTCAGAGACACCGTAAAAGCATAAGAAGGAGGAGTAAGACATGCCTAGCGTAGCAGTTTATAGCGCAGCCGGTAAGAAAAACGGCACCATGGAACTGTCCGACAGCATCTTCGGCATTGAACCGAATATGTCCGTTGTTCACCTGGTTGTTGTAAATTACCTGGCAAATCAGCGTCAGGGTACACAGTCTACCCTCACCCGCTCCGAAGTAGCCGGCGGCGGAAGAAAACCGTGGAGACAGAAGGGCACCGGTCGTGCTCGTCAGGGCTCCATCCGTGCACCACAGTGGAGACACGGCGGTATTGCTCTTGGTCCAAAGCCTAGAACTTACGGCTTTGACGTAAACAAGAAAGTAAAGAAACTGGCCATGAAGTCCGTTCTTTCCGACAAGGTTGCAAATGATGCATTCCAGGTTGTAGAAGAATTTGGTCTGAAAGACATTAAGACCAAGGACATGGTTAAGGTTCTTAGCGCACTGGGACAGACAAAGAAGACTCTCATCGTAACCGCTGAGAAGGACGACGTTGTTTACAAGAGTGCAAGAAACATTCAGGGCGTTAAAGTAAGCCCGGTAAACGCTATCAGCGTTTATGACATCGTCAACAGCAACAAGGTTGTTATTGCCAAGGACGCTGTTGCCAAGCTTGAGGAGGTATATGCATGAGCAAGGTAGCACAGGACATCATCCTCAAACCAATTATTACAGAAGCCAGTATGGCAAACACTGCTCTGAAGAAGTACACCTTCAAAGTAGCCAAGGACGCCAACAAGATTGAAATTGCCAAAGCAGTAGAAGAACTGTTCGGCGTGCAGGTTGCCAAGGTAAACACCCTGAACGTTCGCGGTAAGCAGCGCAGACAGGGCCGTTTCGTAGGCTACACCGCATCCTGGAAAAAAGCCATCGTAACCCTGACCGAAGACTCCAAGACCATCGAGTTCTTCGAAGGCATGATTTAAGTTAGGAGGGAAAAGAAATGGCAATTCGTGTTATCAAGCCGGTTACCAACGGCACAAGAAACATGTCCGTTACTGATTACTCCGAACTTTCTAAGGTTGCTCCGGAAAGAAGCCTGTTAGAGCCGCTTTCCAAGCACTCCGGTCGTAACAGTTACGGTAGAATTACCGTTCGCCACAGAGGCGGCGGAAACCGTAGAAAATATCGTGTCATTGACTTTAAGCGTCAGAAGTTTGATGTACCTGCAAAGGTTATCACTCTGGAATATGACCCGAACCGCTCTGCCAACATTGCTCTCATCCAGTATGAAGACGGCGTAAAGAATTACATTCTTGCTCCGGTTGGCCTGAAGGTTGGAGACACCGTAGAAGCCGGCCCGAATGCTGATATCAAACCGGGTAACGCACTTCCTATGGTAAACATTCCGGTTGGTACTTTCGTACACAACGTAGAACTTTACCCTGGCCGCGGCGGTCAGTTCGCAAGAGCTGCCGGTAACGCTGCCCAGCTTATGGCAAAGGAAAATGGCAAAGCCCTTCTCCGTATGCCGTCCGGCGAACTTCGTAACGTGCCGGTTACCTGTATGGCCACTGTTGGCCAGGTTGGCAACACCGACCACGAAAACGTAAAGCTTGGTAAAGCAGGCCGCACCCGTCATAAGGGTATCCGTCCAACCGTTCGTGGTTCTGTCATGAACCCGAATGACCACCCGCACGGTGGTGGTGAAGGTAAGTCCCCGATCGGCCGTCCGGGCCCTGTTACTCCGTGGGGTAAACCTGCACTGGGTTATAAGACGCGTAAGCACAACAAGAAGTCCGATAAGATGATCGTAAGACGTCGGAACGGCAAATAATCGTGAAAGGAGTTATGCATCATGAGTAGATCTTTAAAGAAAGGCCCATACGTGGAGCCGAAACTGCTCGCAAGAGTACAGAAGATGAACGAAGCCGGTGAAAAGATCGTTTTGAAGACCTGGAGCCGTTCCTCCACTATCTTCCCAGATTTCGTTGGTCATACCTTCGCAGTTCACGACGGACGTAAACACGTTCCCGTATACGTTACTGAGGACATGGTAGGACACAAACTCGGTGAATTCGCACCGACCAGAACATACAGGGGCCACGCAGGTTCCAAGACATCAGGCAAGTAAGGAGGGTGTAAATAATGGAAGCAACTGCTAAGGTTACATTCGTAAGAATTGCACCTCGCAAGGTACAGATCGTTCTGGATCTGATCCGCAACCAGCCGGCCGACAAGGCCATGGCTATTCTCAAGCACACCCCGAAAGCTGCAACAGAGGTTCTTGAGAAACTGTTAAAGTCCGCAATGGCAAACGCTGAAGTTAAGGGTATGGACATCAGCCGGCTTTACATTTCCGAATGTTATGTAAACCAGGGACCAACTCTGAAGCGTATGAGACCAAGAGCACAGGGCCGTGCATATGGAATTGACAAGAAAACATCCCATATCACCATGGTGCTTAAGGAAGCAGAATAAAGGAGGAGGTTGAAACAATGGGACAGAAAGTTAACCCAACTGGACTCAGAATTGGTGTTATCAAAGACTGGGAATCTCGCTGGTATGCCGGCAAGAACACTTTCGGTGACACACTGGTAGAAGACTACAATCTCAGAAAATACCTTCTTCAGACTCTGAAGCCAGCAGGCGTACCAAAAGTAGAAATTGAACGTGATGCAAAGCGCGTTCGCATTAATATCCACTGTGCAAAGCCGGGTATTGTTATCGGCCGCGGCGGTTCTGAAATTGAAAAGCTGAAAGCAGTATGTGAAAAGAAACTCGGCAAGCCGGTTTCCATTAACATTATTGAAATCAAGCAGCCGGACCTGGACGCACAGCTTGTTGCAGAAAACATTGCCGGTCAGCTGGAAAGACGTATTTCTTATCGTCGTGCCACTAAGCAGGCAATCGGCAGAACCATGAGACTGGGTGCCAAAGGTATTAAGGTACAGTGTGGCGGCCGTCTCGGCGGTGCTGAAATTGCACGTTCCGAAAGCTATCATGAAGGAACCATTCCTCTGCAGACCATCCGTGCAGACATTGACTACGGATTTGCAGAAGCTCATACCACTTATGGTGTTGTTGGTGTAAAAGTATGGATCTACAACGGTGAAGTACTGCACAGCACCAAGAAGACCGGTGGTGCTAAGAAAGGGGGCAACAAATAATGCTGATGCCAAAAAGAGTAAAACACAGAAAGCAGCAGCGTGGTCGTATGACCGGTAAAGCCACTCGTGGCACCAAGGTCACTTACGGTGACTATGGTCTTGTTGCTCTGGAACCGGCATGGATCACCTCTGCTCAGATTGAAGCAGCCCGTGTTGCCATGACCCGTTACATCAAGCGTGGTGGTCAGGTTTGGATTAAGATCTTCCCTGACAAGCCAATCACCAAAACCCCGGCTGAAACCCGAATGGGTAAAGGTAAGGGTGCCGTAGAATACTGGGTAGCCGTTGTTAAGCCGGGCAGAGTTATGTTTGAACTTGCCGGCGTACCGGAAGAAACAGCTCGTGAGGCCATGCGTCTTGCAGCTAACAAGCTCCCCATCAAATGCAAGTTCGTAAAGAAAGAGGAGGGTGAACAGGAATGAAAGCTTCTGAACTGAGAACACTGTCCGCCGCTGAACTTGACGCAAAGCTTGCCGAACTTCGGGACGAACTGTTTAAACTTCGTTTTCAGCAGGCAATCAACCAGCTTGAAAACCCATCCCGCATCAGTGCCGTTAAAAAGGACATCGCCCGCATCAAAACCATCCAGCGCGATGTAGAACTTCACGGCACGGAAGCCTAAGGAAAGAGAGGTTTGAAAGCATGAGTGAAAGAAATCTTAGAAAAACTCAGGTCGGCGTCGTAACCAGCGACAAAATGGATAAAACCGTTGTTGTTACTGTCAAAGACAGAGTACAGCATCCGCTTTATAAGAAGATTGTAAACCGCACCGTAAAGATCAAAGCCCATGACGAAAACAACGAATGCCACGTAGGTGACAGAGTAAAAATCATGGAAACCCGTCCTATCTCCAAGGATAAGAGATGGCGTGTAGCAGAGATCATTGAGAAGGCTAAGTAATTAAGGAGGGAATCCCTGTGGTACAACAGCAAACACTCCTCAAGGTTGCCGACAACTCTGGTGCAAAAGAAATCATGTGCATCCGTGTACTTGGCGGTACCGGGAGAAGATACGCCAACATCGGTGACGTCATTGTTGCTTCCGTAAAGAAAGCACAGCCGGGCGGAGCCGTAAAGAAGGGCGAAGTAGTGAAGGCAGTTGTTGTCAGAACCAAGAAGGGCGTTCGTCGTGATGACGGCACCTACATTCGGTTTGACGAAAACGCAGCTGTTCTGATTAAGGAAGATAAGAGTCCAAAAGGAACCCGTATTTTTGGGCCTGTAGCAAGAGAACTGAGAGGCAAGGACTTTACCAAGATTCTGTCCCTTGCTCCGGAAGTACTCTAATCTGGAGGTAAAAAAATATGAATAAAGTTCACGTTAAAACCGGCGATGAAGTTATTGTAATCAATGGTAAATACCACGGTCAGAAAGGCAAGGTTCTTGCTGTTTCTCCGGCCGAAGGCAAAGTCATTGTAGAAGGCATTAACATCATTACCAAGCACGTTAAGCCAAGAAGAATGGGCGAAACCGGTGGTCTGGTAAAGGCAGAATCTGCTCTGTATGCCAGCAAGGTTCAGCTCGTTTGCCCGGAATGCGGAAAGCCAACTCGCGTTGGTCATGAAGGTCAGGGCAAAGATAAGAAACGCGTTTGCAAGAAGTGCGGCGCAAAGTTTGAATAAAGGAGGGGAACAACAGAATGGCTAGATTAAAAGATAAGTATGTAGGCGAAGTTGCTCCTGCTCTGATGGAAAAGTACGGTTACGAATCCGTAATGCAGATTCCGAAGCTGGAAAAGATTGTTGTTAACGTTGCCTGCGGCGAAGCCAAGGAAAACTCCAAGGTAATTGATTCCGTAGTAAACGACTTGCAGACCATCACCGGTCAGCATCCGGTTCTTTGCAAGGCTAAGAAGTCTGTTGCAAACTTCAAGCTCCGTGAAGGCATGGTCATCGGCGCAAAGGTAACCCTTCGCGGTGACAGAATGTACGAATTCCTGGATCGTTTCTTCAACCTGGCTCTGCCACGCGTAAGAGACTTCAGAGGTATCAACCCGAACTCCTTCGATGGCCGCGGAAACTATTCCCTGGGCATTAAGGAACAGCTGATCTTCCCGGAAATTGAGTACGACAAGATTGATGCTATCCGTGGTATGGACATCTGCTTCGTTACCACTGCAAAGACAGACGAAGAAGCAAAAGAACTGCTCACCCTGATGGGTGCTCCGTTCGCAAAGTAAGGAGGAGAGAACTGTGGCAAAAACTTCTATGAAAGTTAAGGCAGCAAGACCTGCCAAATACTCGACCAGACAGCACAACAGATGCAAGATCTGTGGCAGACCACACGCTTACCTCCGTAAATACGGAGTATGCCGCGTTTGCTTCAGAGAACTTGCTCATGCAGGTCAGATTCCTGGCGTTAAGAAAGCCAGCTGGTAAAAAACGAGCAATAGCATAAGGAGGGTAACGAAACATGCAAATTACAGATCCGGTAGCAGATATGCTTACCAGAATTAGAAATGCAAATTCCGCAAAGCATGACACAGTACAAGTTCCCGCATCCAACATGAAGAAGGCCATTGCTCAGATTCTTGTTGACGAGGGATACATCAAGAGCTTTACCGTTACGGAAGACGGAAAGCAGGGCGTCATTGACATCGTGCTCAAGTACGGCCCGAACAAATCTCAGGTTATCACCGGTCTTAGAAGAGTTTCCAAGCCGGGTCTCCGCATCTACACCAGCTGCGAAGATATGCCGAAGGTAATGAAAGGTCTTGGCATTGCCATCCTTTCCACTCCGAAGGGCATTATGACTGATAAAGAAGCTCGCAAAGCCAATGTTGGCGGCGAAGTTCTTGCATTCGTTTGGTAAGGAGGAACAGTGAAATGTCTCGAATTGGTAAAAAACCAATCGCCATTCCAGCCGGCGTTGAAGTAAAGCTGGACGGAAACACTGTTACCGTAAAAGGTCCGAAGGACACCCTTACGCAGACAGTACATCCGAACATGGAAGTAAAGGTTGAAGGAACCGAACTTTTGGTAACTCGCCCGAACGACCAGAAAGAAAACAGAGCTCTGCACGGCCTGACCCGTTCCCTGCTTGCCAACATGGTAACAGGCGTAACCGAAGGCTTCACCAAGGAGCTTGAAATTAACGGTGTAGGTTACCGTGCTGCCATGGAAGGCAAGACTCTGGTACTTACCATCGGTTATTCCCACCTTGTTAAGATGGAAACCCCGGACGGCCTGAAGTGCGAAGTTCCGGCTCCAAACAAGATTGTAATTTCCGGTGCTGATAAGCAGGCCGTAGGTCAGTTTGCAGCTGAAGTTCGCAAACAGCGTCCGCCGGAGCCATATAAGGGCAAGGGCATTAAGTATGCTGACGAACACATTCGCCGCAAAGAAGGTAAAGCCGGTAAGGGCGGTAAGTAAGAAAAGGAGTGAATCGGAATGGTATCAAGACAAGATAGCAATAAAGCTCGTCTTAAGCGTCATAAAAGAGTACGCGCAAAGATTTCCGGCACTGCACAGCGTCCGCGCCTCAGTGTTTACCGTTCTTTGAACAACATCTATGCGCAGATCATTGATGACGAAGCAGGAAACACTCTTGTTGCTGCTTCCTCCAATGAAAAAACGTTTAAAGAATACGGCGGAAACAAAGCTGCCGCTAAAGAAGTTGGTAAACTTCTTGCAGAACGTGCAGCAGAAAAAAATATTACAGAAGTAGTCTTTGACCGCGGTGGTTATGTATATGAAGGCCGTGTAGAAGCACTCGCTGAAGGTGCCCGTGAGGGTGGCCTGAAGTTCTGATAACAGAAAGGAGAGGAATTTTTTGGCTAAGATTGATGCATCTAATTTAGAGCTTCAGGAGCGCGTTATCACCATTAACCGTGTTTCCAAGACCGTTAAAGGTGGTCGTATTTACAAGTTCGCTGCTCTTGTAGTAGTTGGAGATGGCAACGGAATCGTAGGCTTCGGTATTGGTAAGTCCGGCGAAGTTCCAGACGCTATCCGCAAAGGCATCGAAGATGCTAAGAAGAACTTAATTAAGGTTTCTCTGAAGGGTTCTACTATCCCTCACGAAGTAACCGGTAAGTTCGGTGCAGGCGTTGTACTGCTGAAACCGGCTGCACCTGGTACCGGCGTTATTGCCGGTGGTCCTGTCCGTGCTGTTGTAGAAACAGTGGGTATCAAGGACATTCGTTCTAAGGCACTTCGCTCGAACAACCCGTGCAACGTAGTAAGAGCTACACTGAACGGTCTGTCTCAGCTTCGTACTGCTGAAGAAGTTGCAGAAGTTCGCGGCAAGTCCGTAAAAGAAATTGTAGGCTAAGGAGGTTGTCAAAATGGCAAAGAAAGACACCGTTGATGTAAAGCTTGTAAAGAGCCTCATCGGCAGCAAGAAAGACCAGATTGCAACCGCATATTCTCTTGGTCTTCATAAGATTGGGGATGTCAGCACCCAGCCGAACAATCCTCAGACCCAGGGCAAGATCAACAAGATCATTCACCTGGTAGAAGTTAGCGAAGGTTAATAGGAGGTGCAAAACATGCAACTGCACGAACTCAAGCCAGCAGAAGGCTCCAAGCGTGACGTAAAGCGCATCGGTCGCGGCCCGGCTTCCGGCCAGGGTAAGACTGCAGGCAAAGGCCACAAGGGTCAGAAAGCAAGATCCGGCTACAGCCAGCGCTTTGGTTTCGAAGGTGGCCAGATGCCACTCCAGAGACGAATTCCGAAGAGAGGTTTCAACAATATCTTCGCTAAGGAAATCGTAACAGTAAACGTTTCTGATCTTGAAAAGAAGTTCAATGACGGTGACGTTGTTGATGCCGCAGCTCTGATTGCTGCCGGTCTGATCAAGAAAGAAAAGGACGGTGTAAAAGTCCTTGGAAACGGAGATCTCAGCAAGAAGCTGACCGTTAAGGTTAATGCTTATTCTGGCGCTGCTAAAGAAAAGATTGAAGCAGCAGGTGGGAAGGCTGAGGTGATCTGAAATGCTGCAGACACTGGTCAACGCGTTTAAGACTCCTGACTTAAGAAAGAGAATGCTGTATACCGCATTTATCATTCTTTTGTTTCGTATTGGTGCCGCTATTTCAGTCCCGTTTACAGATGCCTCCATGGGTATCATTTCCGATACCACGTCGGCGGGCAACTTCATGAACTATTTAAATATGATGACCGGTGACGCGTTCAACTACGGAACCATTTTTGCAATGTCAATTACTCCGTACATTAACGCATCCATCATCATTCAGCTCCTGACGGTAGCCATTCCTGCTTTGGAACGGTTAACCAAGGAAGGAGATTCCGGACGGAAAAAGATGCAGGCAATTACGCGGATTACCGCTATTGTCATTGCCCTTCTTCAGTCCACTGCCTACTTCTTTTATTTAAGAAGCGGAAACTACCTTGTCGGTAATGACTACACCGGATTTTCTGCAGTTCTGCAGGCTCTGGTTGTTATTATGACGCTGACTGCCGGCTCTGCCTTAATGATGTGGCTGGGCGAACAGATTAACGTTAAAGGTATCGGCAACGGTATTTCCATTCTGCTGTTTGCGGGTATTATTTCCCGTATGCCGCAGACCGCAATGCTTCTTTGGAACACCTTCACAAAGGGTGGTCTGTACTATGCATTCTCTCCGCTTGCCCTGATCAGCATCTTGGCTTCGGTAGTCTTCATTGTATGGATTGACGGTTCCGAAAGAAGAATTCCGGTTGTTTATGCCAAGCGTGTGGTTGGCCGGAAGATGTATGGCGGACAAAGCACCAACTTACCAATTAAGGTAAACATGTCCGGCGTTATGTCCATCATCTTTGCCAGCTCCATTCTTTCCCTGCCGCCTACCATTCAGATGTTCTTAACGGACAAGATTGAAGAAGGCAGCGGATGGGACAAGTTCTTTAACCTGTTTAATGCAGAGAACTGGTTCTATGGCATTATTTACTTTGTTTTGATCATCTTCTTCGCGTTCTTCTACAGTTCCATTCAGTACAACCCGATTGAGATGGCAAACACGCTCCGGAAGAACAACGGCACTATCCCAGGCATCCGTCCGGGCAAGCCGACTTCCGAATATATTGCAAAGGTTCTGAACAGAGTTGTTCTGGTAGGATCCTTGCTGATCAGTATTATTGCTCTTTACCCAACCGTTTATTCCCAGATTACCAAAGCGTGCGGTGCACAGGTTAACATTGCCCTGGGCGGTACGTCCGTAATCATTTTGGTTGGTGTTGCTCTGGAAACGGTAAGACAGTTGGAATCCCAGTTAATGGTTCGCCAGTATAAGGGTTTCCTGGATTAACCGGAGGAGGACAGATATGAATATTATTTTTCTGGGCGCGCCGGGCGCCGGCAAAGGCACACAGGCAGACAGAATTGCTGATGCCTACGGCATTCCGACCATCTCCACAGGCAACATGATTCGTGAAGCATTGGCCAAAGGCACCGAAATGGGCCTGAAGGCCAAGGCCTTCATTGAGGCCGGACAGCTGGTTCCTGATGCAGTTGTCATCGGCATCATTCAAGAGCGCTTAGCGCTGGCAGACTGCGCAAACGGATTTATCCTTGACGGATTCCCACGCACAATTCCACAGGCAGAAGCCTTGGAAGAAATGGGTGTTACCATTGATAAGGTGGTAGACATTGAGGTTGCCGATGACATCATCACGGCCCGCATGTCCGGCCGCCGGGTTTGCCCCAAGTGCGGCGCGCCGTATCACACTGAATCCTTAAAGCCGAAAAAAGACGGCATCTGTGACAAGTGCGGTACCGAACTGCAGCAGCGTAAAGATGATAAGCCGGAAACGGTTGCTGACCGCTTAAAGGTTTATCATGAACAGACCGAACCGCTGAAAGACTTCTATGCCAAACGGGGCACTTTGAAGGAAGTTGACGGTCTTGGCTCTGTTGACGAGATTACAAAGCGTGTCAAAGACGCTTTGGAGGCAAATGCATGATAGTACTGAAAACCAGTAAAGAATTAGAGCTGATGAAGAAAGCCTGCAAAATTTCTTCTGATGCACTGTTCAAGGCCGGAGACGCAATCCGCCCGGGTATTTCCACTTGGGAACTGGACAAAATTGCGTATGATTACATAAAAAGTCAGGGAGCAGAACCCAACTTCCTTGGCCTTTATGGATTTCCGGGTACTGCCTGCATTTCCGTAAATGATGAGATCATTCATGGCATTCCAAGCAAGAAAGTCATCCTGAAAGAAGGCGACATCGTCTCCATAGACACCGGCGCCAAATTTGACGGATACAACGGTGACAACGCCTACACCTTTATGGTTGGCGAAGTTTCTCCTGAAGTGAAGCGGCTGCTAGAGGTCACAAAGGAGAGTATGTATAAAGGCATTGAAGCCGCCATTCCGGGTAACCGGATCGGGGACATTGGCCACGCCGTTCAGGAATGCGCAGAAGCCGCCGGTTACGGTGTCATTCGGGAATACGAAGGACACGGTGTCGGCACCAAGCTTCATGAAGATCCTGGCATACCAAACTTTGGTAGAGCCCATCGGGGCGCGCGGATTCTTCCGGGAATGACCCTGGCCATTGAACCAATGATTGCCATGGGCACCTATAAGATTCGTCAGAATCCGGGAGACGAGTGGACGGTTTATACCGCCGACGGAAAACCTGCCGCTCACTTTGAGAACACCATTGCCGTTACGGCGGATGGACCAGTTATTCTGACACCATTTAAGTATTAATGGTGAGGAGGGAAACGTATGTCTAAACAGGATATGATCGAAATCGAAGGGACTGTTGTTGAAGCACTTCCGAACGCCATGTTCAAGGTAGAGCTTCAAAACGGACACCAAATTCTGGCCCATATTTCCGGCAAGCTTCGGATGAATTACATCCGCATTCTTCCGGGAGACAAGGTAACGGTCGAAATGTCGCCATATGACCTTACTAGAGGCCGTATTACGTGGCGATCCAAATAACACAACAACGGAGGTAGTTCAAATGAAAGTAAGACCTTCTGTCAAAAAAATGTGCGATAAGTGCAAAGTGATCAAGCGCAAGGGTAAAGTCATGGTAATCTGTGAAAACCCGAAGCACAAACAGCGTCAGGGCTAACTCGCCCGGACTTACACACTAATGGAGGTGCAAATTAATGGCTCGTATTTCAGGTGTTGACCTGCCAAGAGACAAAAGAGTTGAAATTGCTCTGACTTACATCTATGGCATCGGCAATAAAACTGCAAACGATATCATTACCGCAACCGGTGTAAATCCTGATACCCGCGTTAAGGATTTGACCGAAGAAGATGTTTCCAAGCTTCGTGAGTATATTGACCACCATCTGACCGTAGAAGGTGACCTTCGCCGCGAAACAGCGCTGAACATCAAGAGACTGATTGAAATCGGTTCCTACCGTGGCGTACGTCATAGAAAGGGTCTTCCGGTAAGAGGACAGCGTTCTAAGACCAACGCTCGTACGCGCAAGGGTCCGAAGAAGACCATTGCAAACAAGAAGAAGTAATAGGAGGGATACCTAAATGGCTAAACAGGGCAAAAAGACCACAGCCACTCGCAGACGTCGTGACCGTAAGGCAGTTGTCAACGGTGCGGCTCATATCCAGTCCACCTTCAACAATACTATTGTTACCATTACCGATCTGGAAGGTAACGCCGTATCTTGGGCTTCCGCTGGTGAACTTGGTTTCCGCGGATCCAAGAAATCCACTCCGTTTGCCGCTCAGAGCGCAGCTGAAACTGCTGCTGCCATTGCAATTGACAACGGAATGAAGACTGTTGAAGTTTACGTCAAGGGCCCGGGCGCCGGCCGTGAAGCTGCCATTCGTGCACTGCAGACCGCCGGTCTGGAAGTAACCATGATTAAAGACGTTACTCCAATCCCGCACAACGGATGCCGTCCGCCGAAGAGAAGACGTGTCTGATAAGGAGGATAAACACTATGGCAAAAAATATGCAGCCGATTGCCAAGCGCTGTAAGGCGCTCAACCTTTCTCCTGCAACCCTTGGCTACTCCGGCAAGGAAACTCGCCGTAACCCGAAGGGCAACATGAGAAGAAAGCAGTCCGAATATGCACTGCAGCTGAACGAAAAGCAGAAAGTAAAGTTTGTTTACGGTATGCTGGAAAAGCAGTTCCGTTCTTACTATGAAAAGGCAGCTAAAATGCCGGGTAAAACCGGTGACAACCTTCTGATCCTTTGCGAAAGCCGTCTGGACAACGTTGTTTTCCACCTTGGTTTTGCATCTACCCGCCGTCAGGCAAGACAGCTGGTTAACCACAGCCACTTCACTGTAGACGGTAAGAAGGTTAACATTCCGTCCTTCCAGGTTAAGCCGGGTATGGTAATTGAAGTTAAGGAAGGCAGCCGTTCTTCCGTTCTGTTCACCCGTCTGACCGGAGAAGATGCTCCGCTGGTTAACGTTCCGGCTTGGTTGGAACTGGACAGCAGCAAGCTGAAGGGCACGGTTACCAGAATGCCTACTCGTGAAGATGTTGACTTCCCGGTTGAAGAACATCTCATCGTTGAGTACTACTCCAAGTAATGCTAGTACTTTAAAGCCCCGATTCTTTTTCATTTTACAAAGGAGGGTTTTGAATGATCGGTATCGAGAAGCCAAATATTGAAATTGTCAATTTGGAAGGCGACACCTACGGAAAATTCACGTTGGAACCACTGGAAAGAGGCTTTGGCACCACGCTGGGTAACTCCCTTCGTCGGGTCCTGCTCTCCTCTCTCCCGGGTTATGCCATTACTTCTGTTAAGATTGACGGCGTTCTTCATGAGTTCTCCACCATTCCGGGCGTCAAAGAAGACGTAACCGAAATTGTTCTGAACTTAAAGAGCGTAATTGTAAAGCTGAACAGCGATGGCCCCAAGACCGTCCGCATTGATGCATCCGGTGAAGGCGAAGTAACCGCGGGTGACATCAAAGGCGACTATGACGTTGAAATCCTGAATCCGGACCTGCACATTGCAAGCCTTGATAAGGACGCCAAGCTTTCCATGGAAATGACCGTAGATAACGGCAGAGGTTATGTTTCTTCTGACAGAAACAAGCAGGAACTGCAGCCGATTCTGGGTGTCATTGCCACTGACTCTATTTATACACCGGTATTAAAGGTTAATTACACTGTTGAGAACACCCGTGTAGGCCAGCGTATTGACTACGATAAGCTGACTCTGGAGGTGTGGACCAACGGAACCATTTCTGCAAAGGAAGCGGTTTCTTTGGCAGCCAAGATCCTCAACGATCACCTCAAGTTATTTATTGACTTGTCTGAAAATGAATTCATGGCCGACGTTCTCGTTGAGAAGGATGATAACTCAAGAGAGAAAGTTCTGGAGATGACCATTGAAGAACTTGATTTGTCTGTACGTTCCTTCAACTGCTTGAAGCGCGCAGGCATTAACACAGTAGAAGATTTGACCAACAAGTCCGAAGATGACATGATGAAGGTTCGCAACCTCGGCAAGAAGTCTCTTGACGAAGTAGTTGCAAAGTTAGACAACCTCGGATTCTCTCTTCGCACGGATGACGAATAAGGTAAAGGAGTGATCAGAATGCCAGGAACCAGAAAACTTGGTAGAACCAGCAGCCACCGTAAGTCCATGCTTCGTGGAATGGTTACCTATCTGTTTGAAAATGGCAAAATTGAAACCACCGTTACTCGCGCCAAGGAAGTTCGTGCAATGGCCGAAAAAATGATTACCATTGCAAAGAAGGACGACCTCAGTGCCAAGCGTCAGGTACTTGCATACGTTACCAAAGAAGACGTAGCCAAGAAGCTGTTTGACGAAATTGCACCGAAGTACGCAGATGTAAACGGCGGTTACACTCGTATCATTAAGACCGGCCCACGCCGCGGCGATGCAGCTGAAATGTGCATCATTGAACTTGTCTAATGTTACGTAGCTAACGCAAACGATAAGCCCCGGAGGGAATGTTTCCCTCCGGGGCTTTTGTGTAAAAGGGGAACCCCACGTTGCAGGCGGGGTTCCGTCTATAGGGGAGCCCGCTGCGGCGTGCTCCGGGATTAGAAAGCGCCGCACGGAACGGGCGTGCGGCGCTGCAATTAAGTAGAGCTGTTTGTGTGTTGGTAGATGCGGATAAGATCATCCAGAGTTAACTGTTCAATGCGGGCAGTTTCGGGGATATTCAGCTCAGCAAGGACCGAGCGGAGCTCCTCCTTGCTGAGGTGCAGACAGGAGGAGAAGGAGTTAAGGATGGTTTTGCGGCGCTGGGTAAAACCGGCTTTGACCATGCGGAAAAAGGCCTGTTCGTTGTCCAGCTTGACCGGCGGCTCCGGCAGAAGCGTCAGCCGGATTACTTCGCTGGTTACTTTTGGCGAAGGAACGAAAGATTCCTTCGGCACGACGAACAAACGCTCCGGCTGCGCGTAGTACCGGATGGCCGCCGTAATGGCCCCGGCTTCCCGTGTGCCCATTTCTGCGCAGAGGCGTTCGGCTGCTTCGGCCTGGACCATGACGGTCAGGGACCGGATGGGCAGCTGCTCCTGCAGCAGATGGGTAATAATGGGGGAAGTAATATAATAGGGCAGGTTGGCACAGACCACGACAGGCCGATTGCCGAACTCCTCTGCCAGCAGCTGATGCAAATCCAGCTTTAGTATGTCTCCGGGTACCACTTTTACGTTGGCAAAGGGCGCCAGGGTTTCTTCCAGAATGGGGAGCAGACGTTCGTCCAGCTCCACAGAAACCACCTTTGCGGCGCGCTTTGCCAGCTCCACGGTCAGCACGCCAATGCCGGGGCCGATTTCCAGGACGCCATAACTGTCGTCCGGAATGGCGGCCTCCGCCATGGCTGGACAAACGTCCGGGTCTGTCAAAAAGTTTTGCCCCAGCGCCTTGGAAAAGTGAAATCCATGCCGCTTCAGCAAAGCTTCAATCTGGTTAATGTCATATAATTCCATTGGGTGCCTCCCGCTATAGTCTGCCACTCATTATAGTATAGAAGCTGTTTTTGTGCTACAATATGCCGGAAAGAGGTGACGGTTTTTATGAAACAAAAAATAACCATCCTTTTGCTTGTGTTAACTACATCGCTCATGTTCTGCGCCTGCGGCGCCCCTGTCCTTTATGAAAACGCAGAGCCGCAGGATATTTACGGTACGGACGGGGAAACCGTGCTGGGCAAATATGTGGTGTTGGAAGCTAAATCCACTGACGTAAAGGAAAAGAATTTAAAGGACCTTTACTACAACTACGTAGAGCCCAATGATATTACCTACGTTGTCATCCTGTACACCGACAAGGACATGGAGGGCACCGTTGTCCTAAGCAACCTAATTTACAAGGACTGCACTCTTGTCCAAACAGAAGACGGCCAGTACGGCCCCGAAAATGTGGACAATGCCACCGCCTACCTTGCCGAAGATGGCGAACTGGTAGAACAGACCGGCGTCTCCTAAGAACAGTAATTGCGGTACCATTTGTCGCATCCTTTTTTGGCTCCGCCTTTCTGGTGTTTTCTTTCTCCGGTACTTCCTTTTGCCGGACTCTTCTAAAATAACATGACCTGAAAGACCACTGTCTTAAAAAGGAAGAGCCCTATTTTATAGTTCAACTAAGACCAATTTACTGCACATCATCAAGCTACCGTCAATTGTCCTGCAACTGCAAGGCCAATCTGCGGTAGTTTGCTTTTTGCCTTACTGCAGACTCAGTCCAACCCCGGCTTTTTGCGGTTATCTTATCTGCTCATTACATCAAATCCAGCGCAGAACCGGTATCTGCGGTAAGCTGTCTTTTTGAGGGGACTCTTTCTTGGACTGTGTCATTGCAATGACACTTTTGCGGGCAGTTCCGTGCAAGTCAGCCCGGCACCGTTTTTAACGGTGCCTTTTTCATTTCCGGCGGAGCCCCTTCTGGCCTAATTTGGCGGGACGCCCCTTATTTATAAAAGTTGCAGTGTACACGGCACAGCGCTGGTTGCAGTGGAAGGACTGAAAGGATGGGCTGGAAGGTTGAACTGACGCTGGAAGATTTGTTTCTGCTTGAAAAGTTTTGCTTAAACTGAGTGATATGGCGGCTTTTCATGGTGGAACACACAAAAAAGTTGCTTCCACCTCCCCAAAAAGGTGGCTGTGAGGCCGTCAAAAATCAACAAAGTCATGGTGGAAACGGTAAAATGCCTATGTCCACCTCCCTTAATTTACTGCTGACGTGGCATTCTGAAGTGTCTTTTATTGCCTTCAAGGGAGGCGGAACATGGAGAAAGCACGCTTCCACCATGACTTTTGTCCAGCTGCGGACGCTTTTTTTCTTATTGCAAGGGGCGCGGAGAACAGTAAAACAGCGCAACCACCATGACTTTACGCACATTAACGCTTCCTTTTCTCTTGTTTTAGGGGAGGTGGAAGACAAGAAAAACCGGCTTCCACTATGATTTCAAGAAAGTATGCCAAGAAGAAAAGGCCAAGAACATTGGCCGCAGATGCAGTAAAGAAGCCAAAAGGGTGGGTGTTTGCAGAAGTTATTTCAATACCCACCCTTTTTGTGTGTGCCCTGCAGAAGCAGGCGCTTTAATTCCTGCAAGTTTTTGCAAAGGTAGCACGTTGCTGACAAATACCTTCGCAAAAGCAAAGTAGGAGTTGTTCGCGCGGTAGATGACTATATCATCACAATGATACTTTTGCAATTTGTTTCGTGCGAGTTAGCCCTGCACCGTTTTGGACGGAGCTGTTTTCATTTTTCGGCGGAGCCCCTTCTATTCTAACTGGTCCACTTTGGCGGGACGACCCTTAATTATAAAAACGCAGAGCTGCGGACAAGAAGAGTGGCGAAAGGAGGATGGAAATTTAGTGCACAATTGACAAAAATTGCGGGGGGGGGGGTATAATAACAAGAAAGAGAATGCGCAGGAAACGTGCAAATGTCTTAAAAAGCGCGTAGAAAAGCCGTATTTATTGTGCCTGTAGTGCATTGTGGGTAGGGCTGAAAAAGAGTACAATTTAGTAAGCTAAACTGCACCAAAAAGCAGTGTACCGAAAAGTGGGCACTGAACCTGGTACACTGGAAATGGAAAAGTGTGCGGCAAGCAGCGGTAAAGTGGTTGCTGGTGGCAAGGTTGTCCAAGTAATGGGACAATAACTTTCGTCCCTGTTGATTTTGTACATAGCTTGTATAAAAATTTAAGGTAAGATGATTCGCCGATGGTTTTTGGCTAAGACCAAAGCAAAAGCCGTAAGGAACCACTTTTAGAAGAAGACTTTAAACTTTAAGAACTTTAGTTAAGGATGTGCATTCATGAACGACGCTCAGACAAGGCAAAAGGGCAAGCTGCCAGAAGAAATTGATTTGCTTGAACTTTTAAGGGTCCTGCTCCGAAAACTGCACTGGCTAATTTTGGCTGGTTTGGTGTGCGGATTAGCGGCCTTTTTAATCACTTACTTTTTAATTGCGCCAACGTATCAGTCCACCGCCAGTTTTTACGTTTATACCAAAACCGTTGAAACGGCATCCGGTACGGATGTAAATGGTGGAACCATTCAGAATGCAGACTTGCAGGCGGCGGAAAGCCTGGCAAGTACGTATACTAAAATTATGGAAAGCAACTCTGTGCTTGACGCCGCCTTGGCAAAATTAAAGCAGAAGGGAATTGACTTAACCAGAAAAGAACTTTCTGAAATGGTAGAAGTATCTGCTGTATCAGATACACAGTTAATTTCTTTAACGGTAACCAGCACCAATGCAAAGGAAGCTTGTGCCATTGCTAACGCCTTAATTGAAGTAGCCCCCACGGAAATTATCCGTATTACAAAAGCCGGTGGTATTGAAATGGTAGATAATCCGGAAGTTGCAACGGAAAAGTCGTCTCCCAGTACGGTTAAGAACGTTGCTCTTGGAGCCCTGGCCGGACTATTTATTTCGGCCGCCATTATTATTCTGAAGAGCCTTTCAGATGCTACCATTTATGTTCCGGATGACTTAAAGAAGCTGACAGAGGCCACCGTTCTTGGACAAATTCCGGAAATTAATGCAGCAGAACAAACCGGAAACAGTTGGGCAACGGTAACACAGGGGGTAATCAGATATGAGTAATACAAAGAAGAAAACCAAAAGTACCGCAACTGCAACTGACAGAAAACGCCTTTTAACGGAAGAATCGCCGTTTGCCATTAAAGAAGCATACGTTAAGCTCAGAACCAATTTAATGTTTTGCATGACCGCAGACAAAAAGAAAGCCTGTCATATTTTTGCTGTTACTTCTTCCAATCCAAATGAAGGAAAGTCTTTAACGGCTGCCAACATTGCCATTTCGTTTGCCATGCTTGGCAAAGAAACGCTGCTGATTGACGCAGACTTAAGAAAACCAACGCAGCGGAAGCTTTGGAAGATCAAAGCCAAAACAGGCCTTTGTGACTTCCTTGCCAACATTGCACCAACAGAGCTGATTAAAGTGGCTGATTTACCACTGTCCATTATTACGGCCGGTACCATTCCGCCAAACCCATCAGAGCTGCTGTCTTCAGAAGTTATGAAAACCCTGATCAGCAACTGCGCCACCCGGTATGACTACATTATTATTGACACACCGCCGGTTAACACGGTAGCGGATGCCCAGATGGTTGCCACTTTTGTAGATGGCGTTGTACTGGTAGCCAAAGCCGGATCTACTACAGCAGACGGCTTGCAAGCCGCCATGGACGCTATTAAGCGAGCCGGTGGTAACCTTTGCGGAACGGTTTTGAATTGCATGAGCATGAAAGCTGCCAAGAAATATTCTTATAGTAGTGAAGCGTATGAAATCTAGCAGAATTGATTTTACCATAGACTTCCACAGTCACGTGTTGCCGGGGTGTGACCACGGCAGCTACAGCGTGGAAACGTCTTTAAAACAAATGGAGCTGGCAAGGGCGGCGGGTATCCAGACGTTGTGCTCTACATCGCACTTTTACCCGCATAAAGAATCCGTGGAATCCTTTTTGCAACGCAGGCAGCAATGTTACCAAACGTTGCAGGAAGCACGGATGCCAAGCGGGACCGCCCAGCAGCCACAAATTCTCCTTGGCGCAGAAGTCCTGATTTGCGAAGGCATGGAAGACCTCCCCAATCTGACAGACCTCTGCCTGCAAGGCACCAACCTTCTTCTGTTGGAAATGCCGTTCTACAAATGGCCGGAGACCATTCGGGAAACGGCACTTGCCATCCACGAACGCGGGGACATTACCGTCATCCTGGCCCACGTGGACCGCTACCCGGAAGAAGACATTCAGGCACTTTTTGATGAGGGTATTCGGGGGCAGATTAATGCCGACTCGCTTGCCACAAAAAGGCGAAACAGAAAAACCTACCTGCAATGGATCCACAACCAGAACATTCTGTTCCTTGGCAGTGACATCCACGGCACGGATGTGGGTTACAAATATTGGGAGAAATGCTATAAGCTTTTGCAACCGTAACGCAAAATCCCCACGGTTGCAGAAGTAGGCAGTCAAATAAAGGGGTTTTAGGAAGATGAAAAGAAAAGCGCAATCAAGTTTTTATTGTTAAAAAGAATCTAGCCTGCAAATGCCCTTTATGACGTGTGTTTGCAGGCTAGTTAGCATATTTACCAGAGTAGTGGGAACTATTTTATTAAGTGGAGAATGTAACAACAACATGGACAAACAAGAGGTAAAGCATAAAAAGCAAAAGCACACAAATATAAAATGGTTACTTGTTGGCTATGACGCAATTGTGTACGTTGCAGTGCTCATTTTTCTTTTCCTTTCGGACTGGGAGTTTCGGACACTGCCACGGAAGGATTTGCTGTCACAAGTAGTCATCTCTTTTTTCTGTATCTTTGTGGCGCGCTTTTTAGGAAACATTTACAAACAGGTATGGCGATACGGTGGAATACAATGTTATATCCGCCTTTTACTTGTTGACGCCGCTGGGTTTGCAGCCTATTTGTGCATGGCGTTATTGCTACCCATACAAAGACTCTCCTTTGCAACTATGTTTACTTTGGTCGGTCTAAACCTGTTGTGTGCAATGGCCATGCGCATGATTTACCGTTATGCCTACAAGTACGGAAACCAAGAAACTAAAAAAGGAAAGTTTCTTTCCGTGCTGTTGCATGTTTTTTCAGGAATAGAGGCCGAAAATAAGAAAGACGTTCAAAAAATTAAGGTTGCAATTATTGGCGCCGGGCGAGTTGGTGTCAGCCTGGCGGAAGAGCTCCTAAACAACAAAGAAGGGGCCTACTTGCCCAGATGTTTTATAGACATTAATAAAGAAAAGGTGGGCCGTGTCATCTACGGCATTCCTGTTTGCTCAGAAGATGAAGCAACTTTTGAAAAACTGGAAGAATATGAAATACAGGAAATTATTTTTGCCATTCCGTCTATGGATGCCGAAAAGAGAAATGATCTGTATGAATATTACAAGAAGGCAGGATACAAATTAAAGGTTTATGCCTATCCAACCATTTATGCAGCAGGTGGGAAACGGCAATTACGGGAATTTGATGTAGAAGAACTTTTATTTAGAAAGCCCATTGTCATTTCTGATAAAAGAACAAAACAATACTACAAAGACAAGGTAATTCTTATTACCGGAGGCGGCGGTTCTATTGGCTCGGAGTTGTGCCGGCAGATAGCCAAAATGAGCCCGAAAAAAATTATCATTTTAGATATTTATGAAAACGGCGCTTATGATGTTCAACAGGAACTGAAGATAGTATATGGGACAAAGCTAGATGTCCAAATTGAAATCTGCTCCATAACCAACAAAGCGGCGCTGGAGCGGGTTTTTGAAAAACATCGCCCGGAAATTATTGTTCATGCAGCGGCACATAAACACGTTCCTTTGATGGAAGATAATTGCATTGAAGCAATTTACAACAACGTTTTTGGAACGCAAAATCTGGTAGACCTTTGCGAAGCCTATAAAGCAGAACGCTTCCTTATGGTTTCTACAGATAAAGCAGTAAACCCAACCAATGTAATGGGTGCCACAAAACGCATGTGTGAAATGATTGTGCAAAGCGCTAGTACCTATGGAACGGTGAAATACAGTGCAACGCGTTTCGGCAATGTTCTTGGTAGCGCAGGTTCTGTCATCCCTCTTTTCAAGCGGCAAATTGCCAGTGGCGGACCGGTTACGGTTACAGATAAGCGTATCATCCGGTATTTCATGACTATCCCGGAAGCGTCACAGTTGGTTCTACAGAGCGGTGCTATTGCCAATAATGGTGAACTCTTCGTCTTAGACATGGGCCAACCGGTTAAAATTATGGATTTGGCAGAAAACATGATTAAGCTATCCGGTGTACAAGGTGTAGAAATTGTAGAAACCGGTCTCAGACCCGGTGAAAAGCTTTATGAAGAGCTGTTAGTAAAAACAGAAGAGCTGGATAAAACAGAAAACAGCATGATCTTTATTGAAAGAGATACAGCATTAGCGCAACAAGAAATCCAGCAAAAGCTACAGGTTCTAAAAAGTGCCTGCAGCACAGGAGATAATTTAGCGGCAAAGGAAGCACTAAGAAGTGTGGTTCCAACTTATAAAAGACCGGAAGAAGTTAATGGGGAACAGATTGGTAAGTAAGGAGAAAACACATGGAGTCAAAAATTTGGTTGAGTAGTCCAACCATGCATGGCGAAGAATTGAAGTACATGACAGAAGCGTATGATACAAACTGGATGTCTACCATTGGGAAAAATATAGATGAAGTAGAGCGCCTGGCCTGTGAACAAGTAGGTTGCAAATATGCAGTAGGTCTTAACAGCGGAACCAGCGCCATCCATCTGGCAATCCGTCTTGCCGGTCTTAATCCGGGAGACAAAGTGTTCTGTACAGATATGACATTTGATGCTACCGTTAACCCGGTGTCTTATGAAGGCGGAGAGCAAATATTTATTGATTCCGAGTATGAAACCTGGAATATGGACCCAAGAGCCTTGGAAAAAGCTTTTGAAATGTATCCGGACGTAAAGTTGGTAGTTGTTGCAAACCTTTATGGCACACCTGCTAAATTGGATGAAATAAAAGCTATTTGTGATGCACACGGGGCCCTCTTGATTGAGGATGCGGCAGAATCCTTAGGTGCAACCTATAAGGGTCAGCAAACCGGAACTTTTGGCGCGTATAATGCAATCTCCTTTAACGGAAATAAAATTATTACCGGAAGCGCCGGCGGCATGCTTTTAACGGATGATTTAGCCGCCGCAAACAAAGTGCGCAAGTGGTCTACACAGAGCAGAGAAGATGCCCCCTGGTATCAACATGAAGAAATCGGCTATAATTACAGAATGAGTAATGTAGTTGCCGGTGTTGTACGCGGTCAGTTCCCGTATCTTCAGGAACATATTGCACAGAAAAAGGCCATCTATATGCGGTATAAAGAAGGCCTTAAAGATTTGCCGGTTACTATGAACCCCTACATGGAAGATATTATGGAACCCAACTTCTGGTTATCCTGTCTTTTAATAAATAAAGATGCCATGTGTGAACAGACCAGATCTGATAAACATGCTCAATTTCATAAGGAAAAGGGAGAAGGAAAATCCTGCCCAACAGAACTTTTCCAGGAATTGCAAGACCACAATATTCAATGCCGTCCCATTTGGAAACCAATGCACATGCAACCCATGTACCAAATGAAACCATTTGTAACGGTAGATAAAAACGTAGATGTTGGTGCAGACATTTTTGACAGAGGCCTTTGTCTTCCAAGTGACAACAAGATGAAGCCGGAAGAGCAGGATAGAGTTATTGAAGTTATTAAGGGATGTTTTGAATGAGTGATACGCCATGCTTTTTTTGATTATTTTTTGGATTGTAATTATATCTGCTTTAGTTGGGGTATTTGCTGGGCTTTTTGATTCTTTGGAAAAAAGTAGCCACATACCATATGGCCCATATGAACGGTATGTTAAAAGACCTTTGGATGCTTTTCTTGCGACAGGAGCATTAATTGTATTTAGTCCAGTAATGCTTGTTACTGCGTTTTTAGTTCGAATAAAGCTAGGAAGTCCGGTCCTTTTTACACAAGAAAGACCCGGTAAGGATGAGAAAATTTTTGAACTGTATAAGTTTCGAACAATGACAGAGGAGAGGGATGAAAATGGTGACTTGTTGCCCAATGAAAAACGACTAACCCCGTTTGGTTGTAAGTTAAGGTCCACATCATTAGACGAATTACCAGAACTTTTTAACATAGTAAAAGGTGACATGTCTATTATCGGACCGAGACCCTTATTGATTCGATATTTGCCAGCTTATACAGAGGAAGAAAGGAAAAGGCATGATGTGCGGCCTGGGTTATCAGGATTGGCACAAGTGAATGGACGAAATTTTGTAAAATGGGATCAACGCCTGGCGTATGATGTTGAATATGTAGAGAAAATTACCTTTATAGGAGATTTTAAAATAGTAGTAAAGACAATAGCTGATGTGTTCTCTCGCAAAGATGTTGCTGAGAATCCAGATGATATAGATGAAGGGTATCTTGATGAGATTCGCGCAGTTAATATTAAATGAGGAAAAGTTAAGATGAAAACAATTTTGATTACCGGTGTTGGTGGCTTAACACCAAGATCAATTGCTATAATTATTAAAGAGCATCATCCAGATTATAAAATAATTGGTTGTGATATTGAGAAAAAGGCTATGGGATTCTTTATGAAGACCAAGGAAGGCTGCAATTTAATTGATGAATACTTTATTGCACCATCGTGCAATGATAATTCTTATTTTTCTTGGATGGAAGACCTAGTCAATGATAAGGGTATTGACTATGCCTTTGTTCAACCTGAAGCGGAGATAGTTGCATGGAGTGATTATTATGAAAAGAAAGGTCGATATCCATGTCCTGTATTTATGGGGAGCAACCTCCTTTCGACTTCATTAAGGGATAAGTCGATCATGGCCGAATTGCTTGAGGGAACAGAATTCATCCCAAAGACAATTAAGGTCACACAGGATAATCCGCGCTTTGAGGATGTTGAGAAGGAGATAGGATTCCCCTGTTGGATTCGCGCTACAGAAGGAACAGGTGGGTTGGGTTCACTTCGGCTTGACGACATTAGCTCCTATAAATCATGGCTATTTATTAACAGTCGCATACCTGAATTTACGGTCAGCGAGTTTTTAACTGGTCGGCATCTCGCTAACCAGATGCTCTATTATAACGGTGAATATGTCAAGGGTGCGGCTTTGGAGTGTGTGGAATATGTAATGGCTAACACGGCTCCTTCCCACGTGACAGGCAATACTCACTTCGGCAGATTTCTTAATGAAAATCATATCAATGAGTTCTGTGATCGTTGCATTAAATACCTTGAAAATAAGCTCGATGTTCCGGCTCACGGAATTCTTTCTTTCGACTTGAAAGAAGACAAGGATGGAAATTTAAAAGTGACTGAAGTGAACATTCGCCATATGGCCTATACAGGTGTTATGGCACATGTTGGCTTCGACCTGATTGAGGATACGATCAGAATTCATGAAGATGGTAACGCAGATAATGTGAAGCGTGACCCGTACCATCACTACGAGAAACCTTATATTTTTCTCCGCGATGTGGATGTAGAGCCGATTATCTTGGAAAGTGAAGAAATATTCGATGAACCTACCCATAAGCGGTGGGTATAAATGAGGGGATCCACTTCGTGGATATTTTCCTAAGTACAGAGGCTGATTTGAATGAATGTATTGTTTTTAAGTTTAATGGGTTACAGTTCAATAAAAAATCGAGACATTTACACAGATTTGTTGCGTGAGTTTATTGCTCAAGGACATCATGTCTATGTGGTGTCGCCTGCCGAGCGACGTCAGGGTGTCGAGACTGGGCTTATCGAGGAAGAAAACAGTACAATTCTCAGAGTGAAGACTGGTAATATACAGAAAACAAATCTGATAGAAAAGGGTATTTCTACGGTTTTACTGGAACCGCAGTTCGTGGTAGCTATTAAGAAGTATTTTAGCAACATAAAATTTGATTTAATTTTGTATAGTACACCGCCAATTACGATAGCCAATGCCGTCAAGTATGTAAAAAAAAGAGATGGTACAACAACATATCTCATGCTAAAAGATATTTTTCCGCAGAATGCGGTAGATATTGGTATGATGAGTACATCTGGCATAAAGGGACTTCTTTATAAAGCTTTTAGGGCTAAAGAAAAAAAACTGTATGCACTTTCTGATTATATAGGATGTATGTCTCCTGCAAATGTGGAATACGTTCTGAAGCATAATCCTGAAGTGAAAAGCAAACGTATAGAAATAAGCCCCAACTGCGTGGAAGTTGTAGATATGAGTGTGTCAGAAGCAGAACGCAGAATGATGCGCGAAAAATATGGTATCCCACAAGAAAAGACAGTTTATCTCTATGGTGGAAATTTGGGAAAGCCCCAGGGGATAGATCATATGATGGCTTGTCTAAAGAGCCAGAAAAATAACAAGAAAGCGTTTTTTCTGGTCATTGGATCTGGTACTGAATATTCCAAAATTAAGGAATGGGTAAAGGCTGAACCACAAAACAATGTAAAGTTAATGAGTAAGTTACCGAAGGAAGATTATATAAAAATGGTTGGTAGCTGTGATGTTGGTCTTCTTTTCTTAGATCACCGCTTCACAATTCCAAATTTCCCGAGTAGACTGGTTGATTATATGCAATCCAAATTGCCTACACTGGCATGCACCGATACAGTTTCTGATGTCGGACAGGTCATAGTGGATGGCGATTTTGGCTGGTGGTGTGAGAGCAACAGTGTTGAAGCATTCGGAAAAGTGGTAGAAGAGTCTTTAAAGGCAGATACCAAAGCTATGGGGGAGAAAGCATTCAAATATCTTGATAAGTTTTGGAATGTAAAAAAGCAATATGTGGATATTGCGAAGACAATAGGCTGGATAGAGAAATGAAATTATCTGCGTCATACTCAAATTAACATGTGCTAAATATTGACGGAAAAGTGCGACACGTTAAACTTTTTATTAAGAAAGGACGTGTGTCACATGGCCC
>CAVHPJ010000006.1:0-165598 GCA_963638085.1 Butyricicoccaceae bacterium
CAACAGCCCCTTCCAGGGGCAGAACAAACCGCCGGCTTAGCCGGCGGTCATGATTTTAAGTATCTGAAGGAGGATTCCAATGTACGAAAAGGTTTCCACGGATCTAAACTTTGTGGAAAGAGAAAAAGAAATTTCCAAGTTCTGGGAAGACGAAAAGGTTTTTGAGCTGACGGAACAAAAAGAAGGCCCATCCTATGTTTTCTATGACGGCCCTCCAACGGCAAACGGAAAGCCGCATATTGGTCACGTACTGACTCGCGTTATCAAAGACATGATTCCGCGGTACCGCACCATGAAGGGCTACTACGTGCCACGGAAAGCGGGTTGGGATACCCACGGCTTGCCGGTAGAGCTGGAAGTAGAAAAGGCCCTTGGCTTAGACGGTAAAGAGCAGATTGAAGAATACGGACTGGAACCGTTCATTGATATGTGTAAAGAGTCCGTATGGAAATACAAAGGCATGTGGGAAGACTTTTCCAAAGCGGTCGGTTTCTGGGCAGACATGGAAAACCCGTATGTTACCTACCACAATGACTTCATTGAATCCGAGTGGTGGGCACTGAAAAAGATTTATGACAAGGGCTTACTGTACAAGGGCTTCAAAATTGTGCCGTACTGCCCGCGTTGCGGAACCCCGCTTTCCTCTCACGAAGTAGCCCAGGGCTACAAGGACGTAAAGGAACGCTCCGCCATTTGCCGCTTCAAGGTAGTGGGAGAAGACGCCTACTTCCTGGCATGGACCACCACCCCGTGGACCCTTCCGTCCAACGTGGCCCTTTGCGTAAACCCGGCAGACGACTATGAAAAGGTAAAGGCTGCAGACGGCTACACTTATTATATTGCCACCGCCCTTTGCGATTCAGTTCTCGGCTCTCTGGCCAAGGATGGCCAGCCTGCTTACGAAGTACTGGAGCACTACAAAGGACAGGAACTGGAATACAAAGAATATGAAGCTTTGTATGACTGTGCCGTTCCGGTTGCAGAAAAGCAGCATAAGAAGGGCTTCTTTGTTACCTGTGACAGCTACGTTACCATGACCGATGGTACCGGTATTGTTCACATTGCACCGGCCTTCGGTGAAGACGACGCCAATGTCGGCCGTAAATATGACCTGCCGTTTGTTCAGTTTGTAGACGACAAGGGTAACATGACCGAAGAAACTCCGTTTGCCGGCTTGTTCTGCAAGAAGGCAGACCTGGAAGTGCTGAAAGACCTGGATGCCCGCGGACTGCTGTTTGACGCACCGAAGTTTGAACACAGCTACCCGCACTGCTGGCGCTGTGACTCTCCTCTAATTTACTACGCCAGAGAATCCTGGTTCATTAAGATGACAGAGGTCAGAGAAGATCTGATCCGCAACAATAAGACTATCAACTGGATTCCGGAAAGCATCGGCGAAGGCCGGTTCGGAAACTGGCTGGAGAATGTACAGGACTGGGGTCTGTCCCGGAACCGTTACTGGGGTACTCCACTGAACATTTGGGAATGCCCGGACTGCGGCAAGCGCGTCAGCATTGGTTCCATTGAAGAGCTGAAATCCTTGTCGGATGACTGCCCGGACGGAATTGAACTGCATCGTCCGTACATTGACAAGGTTCACGTAAAATGTGACTGCGGCGGATGCATGACCCGCGTGCCGGAAGTAATTGACTGCTGGTTTGACTCCGGCTCCATGCCGTTTGCACAGCACCATTATCCGTTTGAAAACAAGGACCTGTTTGAAGCACAGTTCCCGGCAGACTTCATTTCGGAAGCCGTTGACCAGACCCGTGGCTGGTTTTACTCCCTGTTGGCCATTTCCACGCTGATCTTCAACAAGGCTCCGTTCAAGAACGTTATTGTTCTGGGCCACGTTCAGGACGAAAACGGACAGAAGATGTCCAAGTCCAAGGGCAACGCTGTTGACCCGATGGAGGCCCTGGAAACCTATGGCGCAGACGCCATCCGCTGGTATTTCTATACCAACTCTGCACCGTGGCTGCCGAATCGCTTCCACGGCAAGGCGGTTATTGAAGGGCAGCGCAAGGTGATGGGTACCCTTTGGAATACCTACGCCTTCTTTGTACTGTATGCCAACATTGACAACTTTGATGCCACCAAATATACCCTGGACTATGACAAGCTTTCCGTTATGGATAAGTGGTGTCTGTCCAAGCTGAATACCATGATTCAGGGCGTGGACCAGAACCTGAATGACTACAAGATTCCGGAAGCCGCTCGGTACATTTCCGACTTTGTAGACGACCTGTCCAACTGGTATGTTCGTCGTTGCCGTGACCGGTTCTGGGCCAAGGGCATGGAACAGGATAAGATTAACGCCTACATGACGCTGTACACGGCGCTGGTTGTTACCGCCAAGGTAGCCGCTCCTATGATTCCGTTCATTACGGAGTCCATTTATCAGAACCTGGTTCGCAGCATTGACAAGGACGCTCCGGTTTCCATCCATCTGTGTGACTTCCCGGTTGCCAATCCGGACCACATTGACAAGGCTCTGGAAGATGACATGCAGGAAGTCCTGAACATTGTCAGCCTGGGTCGTGCCTGCCGCAACGGTTCCAATCGGAAGAATCGTCAGCCGCTGGCCGGTATGTATGTGAAGGCAACCAAGGAACTGGGCAACTTCTACACGGACATCATCAAAGATGAATTGAACGTGAAGAAAGTGGAATTTGTGGAAAACACCGACGTTCTTATGACCTACGGCTTCAAGCCGCAAATGAGAACCCTTGGTCCGAAATACGGCAAGCAGCTGAATGAAATTAAGGCAGCACTGGCCGCTTTGGACGGAAGTGCTGCCAAGAAGGAACTGGATGAAACCGGTACCCTGAAGCTGACCATCAGCATCGGCGAAATTGCCCTGACCGCAGAAGACCTCCTGATTGAAACCAAGCAGGAAGAAGGCTATTACACCCTGTCCGAAGGAGACCTGGTGGTTGCCCTGGATATCAAGCTGACCGACGAACTGGTAGAAGAAGGCTTTGTCCGCGAACTGGTTTCCAAGATTCAGACCATGCGGAAGGACGCCGGCTTTGAAGTGCAGAACCACATCCACGTATGCGTATCCGGATCGGATAAGATTAACGCTATTGTTTCCGGTAACAAAGATGCCATTGCGGGCGATGTACTTGCTGACTCCGTAACAGTTGGTTCTCTGGATGAAGCCGGATACAAAGCAGACTGGAAGATCAACGGAGAAGCTACCGCCATTTCTGTAACCAAAGCAGAGTAAAATGGAATTCTATGAGTTTTTTGAAAAACTGATTGATTTTTTCCCGGAAGGGTATGAAAGTGCAAAAGCCATGTGCCAAGCTTGCTTGCCATGGCTTTATGCCATTTTTACGCTAGCCACCTGCTTCTTTGGACACTTTATGCACAAGGTGTGGAATGCGTGCTTGTTTTTCAGCATTGGTTTTTTTCTGCCGCTGATTATCCTGTTTGCGGTTTTGAAGGAGCCTTCCGGTGTCCTGTTCTGGATTCTGGTGCTGGCTTGTCTGGCCATTGGTGTTTTGTGTGCTGTTTACTCTAAACATCTGTTCAAAACCAAGCTGTTCATTACCACCTTTGTTATGGTGTACATTACGGTTTCAGATTATCTGATTACCATTGGCAAAGGGATAGGCATTTTAGTGGGCCTTTTGTTAGCGCTGATAGCCGGTATTCTTAGCATAAAGTACAAGTACATGATGTTGATGATTACTACGTCCTTTTCCGGTTCGTTTTTGTTCTGGAATTGGATGGAAGACCAGCTGTCCTTCTCCCATCTTCTGATGACCGCCTTTGCAGTTCTAATGGGATGCCTTGGGTTAGCAGTCCAGATTTTTGTGGAAAAGGAAGAGCTGAAAGAATCCTACCATGGCATTCGGAAGCACTCTGAAAAAGTCAAAAAACTACATAAGAAAATCCGGAAAGAGGAAATGTATTAAAAGAGTTCCTGCTTTCAGATAAGAAAAGACCCACTGGCGGTTGCCAGTGGGTCTTGTGCTTTTTTGGGGGGATATCAGGACTGGAAGAATGCCAGGAAAGCCTGATATGTGCTGTACAGATCCAGCTTGGATACCACTTCAAACGGAGCGTGCATGGAAAGAACCGGCACGCCAACGTCAATGACATCCACATCAAGGTTGGCAACAAACATGGCCACCGTTCCGCCGCCACCGGCGTCAACGGCACCCAGTTCTCCGGTCTGCCATACCACATTGTTTTCTTCCAGCAGCTTACGGATCCGTCCGAAGAATTCGGCAGAGGCGTCCGATGTGCCGGACTTACCGCGGGCTCCGGTGTATTTCATAAAGCAGGTGCCCTTATTAATGAAGGCAGCATTGCGCTTATCCATAACATCAGCAAAGGTCGGGTCATAAGCAGCGGTTACGTCTGCGGACAGGCATTCACTTCTGCTAAGCACGTCATGGCCCGGAACGCCAGCCTGTTCTGCCAGGTCATAAATAAAGTATTTGAAGTAAGAGGAGTTCAGGCCGGTGTTACCGTCAGAACCGATTTCTTCTTTATCTGTCAAAACAGTAACTACGGTGTGTTCCGGTACGTCCAATGCAAAGTTGGCGCGAACAGCAGGATAAGAGCAAACACGGTCGTCATGACCATAAGCACCAATCATGGAGCGGTCAAAGCCGATGTCGGTCGGCTTCATGGCCGGAACAATTTCCAACTCTGCCGTCTGGAAGTCCCGCTCTACAATGCCATACTTTTCATGCAGCAGATTTAAAATGTTCAGCTTTACCAGTTCAGATTCTTCATCATCCTTGAACGGAAGGCTGCCAATTAACAGGTTCAGTTCTTCACCACGGATACCGTCAGCCAAAGAGCGCTTTTCCTGTTCTTTGCCAAGATGCGGCAACAGATCTGTTACAACAAACTGTGGGTCTGCCGGATCTTCTCCGATGTTTACGGTAACTTTGGATCCGTCTGCCTTTACCACAACTCCGTGCAAGGACAGTGGAATGGCCGTCCACTGATATTTCTTAATACCGCCATAATAATGGGTCTTAAAGAAGGCCATTTCGTCGGATTCATACAGTGGGTTTGGCTTTAAGTCCAGACGCGGGGAATCAATATGGGAAGCGGAAATTTTTACGCCTTCCGCAACACTCTGCTTACCAAAGGTGCATAAAAGAATACATTTTTCCCGGTTGATGTGGTAAACCTTGTCTCCGGAAGCATAGGATTTTGTCTTGTCAAACTTGGTATATCCGTTCTTTTCGGCTTCTGCCAGAACATAGGATACACATTCCCGCTCGGTTTTGGCGGCGGACATAAAGGCTTTATAATCTTCGGCAAAGGCATCCGAGGCAGCAGCAACGCTGTCGTCAACCACTTTTGCCATGTGCTTTGGTTGATAGAACAGTTCCTCTTTCAGTTTAGAGGCTGCACTTTTTTCTTGGTTCATGGAAAGTTCCTCCTTTTATTCTTCCCCTGCAATATAAGATTCAATGATCTGTGCTGCCTTTGTGGTCAGCTCATGCAGGTGGTCTGTTCCTTGTTTGTTTTCAATAATAATGTCAGAATGGGTCAGAAAATAATCTTCCGGCAGTTGCGCATGCATGCGGCGCTCTGCCTCTTCAGCGCTTAACCCGTCCCGCTCCATAATCCGCGCTTTCCGCACGTCTTCCGGTGCGGTAACGGAAATAACCAGATTGCAAAATTGATCCTGCTTTGCTTCAAACAGCTGAGAGGCATCTAAGATAACCGCTTCATAGCCGTCAAAGAAGGCCCCTCGGATCTGCTTTTGCATTAAATGGCTGATGAACGGGTGGGTTATGGCATTCAGCTTTGCGGTCTGCTCTGGCGTGGCAAATGCTTTCTCCGCCAATTTCGGGCGATTCAGTGTCCCATCCTCCTTAAGGATATCCTGTCCGAAGGTTGCTTGCAACTCTTTCAAAACAGGGGAGCCCTTTTCGGTTGCCAGACGGGCATATTCGTCTGCCTGAATGACCTTGTATCCGAAGCGGGACAGAAATTCAGCCACCGTGGATTTTCCGGCGCCGGTCTGGCCGGTCAGGCCGACAATCATTCCGTGTCTCATGGGCGGCTCCTTTCTTTTTATAACTTAATGATTTCAAAGGCAGCTGCACGCAGCAGTCGGTTCATGACCGCCAGACCCACGCCGCTGTTGCCCGGGCACCGAACATAAACATTCTTCATGCCAAGGTCGTCGCACTTCCGGAGTTCGGCAAAGAGCCGGTTGGCATGTGCCAATTCGTCTCCTTCTTTGCCGAACGGAAGGCAGGTGCAATGCAGCAGGTGTTCTTCTCCGTCAAAGACCAATGCGGCCGTGGTATCCGGGTCCTGTTGATTCACATAATCTGCAAACGCTTCTAAGGACCCGGTTACAATGGCCACATTGGCGTTCGGAGAATAATGTTTATATTTCATGCCCGGGCTGGCTGCCACTTGGCCTTCTTTTAAGTCGTTCAGCACTGCGTCGTCAATATCTACGTCTTCTCCAAGAACCGCGGACAGCTCTTCCGGTGTAACGCGGCCGGGGCGCAGTACCCGCGGGCGGCGAGTGACCAGCGTTATAACGGTGGACTCTACACCAACGGAGCAAGGCCCGCCGTCTACCACGGCATCAATTTTCCCGTCCATATCATCCAGTACGTGCTGTGCCGTGGTGGGGCTTGGCTTGCCGGAGGTGTTGGCACTTGGCGCAGCCAAGGGCACGCCGGCCGCTTTAATAATGTCCCGTGCCACCGGATGGGACGGCATCCGAATGGCTACCGTGTCCAGTCCGGCGCTGACTTCATCGGGAATTAGTCCCGATTTTTCCAAAATAATAGTCAGCGGGCCCGGCCAAAAGGCGTCTGCCAAATCATAAACGGAGCTTGGCACGTAGGCGGCCAAGTCATCTAAGGCAGCAAGGTCCGTAATATGGACAATCAGCGGATTGTCCATTGGACGGCCTTTTGCCTGAAAGACCTTGGCCACAGCGGCACCGTCCAAAGCGTTGGCCGCCAGGCCATATACGGTTTCCGTTGGAATGGCAACTATGCCGCCGTTCCGTAAAATTTCTCCGGCGCGTTTGGCCTGCGCCGGTTTTAATTGTTCTGTCTTCATTCTGTGTCGTCCCCTGCCGCTTCCAACTTTGCTGCGGTATCTGCCGCAATCAGGGCATCCATAATTTCATCCAGATCCCCGTTTAAAATGGCTTCCAGTTTGTAAAGAGTCAATCCGATACGATGGTCGGTAACTCGCCCTTGCGGGAAATTATACGTCCGAATCCGTTCACTCCGGTCTCCGGTTCCCACCATAGCTTTTCTGGCACCGGAAATTTCAGCGTTGTGCTTTTCCTGCTCTATTTCATACAGACGGGAGCGCAGTACGGTCAGCGCTTTTTCCTTGTTGCGGTACTGGCTGCGTTCGTCTTGACACTCTACCACCATACCAGTGGGAATATGCGTTACGCGAATGGCGGAAGAAGTCTTGTTGACCTTCTGTCCACCGGCACCGCTGGAACGGAAAACATCAATTTTGACATCGGCTAAATCCAGGTCAAAGTCCACATCTTCTGCTTCCGGAAGGACTGCCACAGTGGCCGTGCTAGTCTGGATCCGGCCCTGGGACTCCGTTTCCGGTACCCGCTGTACCCGATGCACTCCGCTTTCAAACTTTAAGCGGCTGTAAGCCCCTTCTCCTTTTACTTCAAAGGAAACTTCCTTGAAGCCGCCCAGTTCGGTTTCGTTGCTGCTGAGCACTTCCGTTTTAAAGCCGTGTGCTTCGGCATACATGGTGTACATGCGGTAAAGCGTTCCGGCAAACAGCGCGGCTTCTTCGCCACCGGCTCCGCCACGAATTTCCACAATAACGTTCTTGTCATCATTCGGGTCCCGTGGCAGAAGCATAATTTTCAGTTCTTCGGTTATCTGTTCGCGGCGGGCCCTGGCGGCCTCCCACTCTTCGGTAACCAGTTCTTTAAAGTCCGGCTCCAGACCGCCTTTCTCCAGCAGTCCTTTGGCGTCGGCCTCGTCGGCCTCCGCCGCCTTAAACTCTTTATATTTTTCCACAACCGGTTGAATTTGCTTGTGCTCTTTCATATACTCTGTATATTTTTCCCGGTCTGTCACCACCGTGGGATCAGCCAACTGCGTGTCCAGAAAGGACAGGCGCTCTTCCACACCGGCCAGTTTTTCAAACATCAGTCATTCTCCTTCGGTAGGATTTGTTTTATTGCTTTTTCGGCTTTTTTGCGAGGCAGCATAACTTCATGCCCACACTTGGTGCAACGTAACTTAATGTCCATGCCCACACGGGTAATGGTAAAGGTATCGTTTCCACAGGGGTGTGGCTTCTTCAGTTTTACGGTATCCTGTAACTGTAGTTCCATGCTACGCCTACTCCTTTCGCCGGATATAATAGTATAACACCAGTCCGGAGGGGATACAATTCAGCCACCTTCAAAAACAAAACGTTTTTGTGTTGCTTTTGCAAATGTTCTCTGTTATAGTGTTAGCCGATTCGAGTTTCAATTTTTAATCTTTAACGAGGTGCATACCTGATGAAAAAATGGAAAGAATTTATCAGACTTTTAATTGGCGGATTTACCATCGGCTTCGGCAATGTTATCCCCGGACTTTCCGGCGGTACCCTTGCTTTAATCATGGGCATCTATGATAAGCTAATTAATTCCATTAGCCATTTGAAAAAGAACTTTAAGCAAAGCATGGGCGTTTTAATTCCGGTTGTTATCGGTGTTGCCATTGCGTTCCTGTCCCTAAGCCATGCAGTTACTTACTGCCTGACCAATTTCCTGTTCCCGACCATCATGCTGTTCTTCGGTGCCATTGTAGGTGCCCTGCCAATGCTGTTCCGGGAAGAAAAGGGCGTTAAGTTCAAACCGTCCCATGCCGTTGCTGCAGTCCTGGCCTGCGCCGCTGTTGTCGGCTCCGCATTCCTGCCAATTGCAGACTCCATGGATCTGAGTAACCTGAACTTCTTAACCATTCTGCTGCTCTTCGTTTCCGGCGCCGTTGCCGCTGCCGCCATGGTTGTTCCGGGCCTGTCCGGATCTGCCCTGCTCATGACCTTCGGTTTCTATACCCCAATTATGAACCAGGTAAAGGCACTGACCACTTCCGGCACTGACAAACTCCACGCAGTAGCCATTCTGGTTCCTTGCGGCATTGGTATCCTTTGCGGCATCTTTGGAATTTCCAAGCTGATTGAATACTGCCTGAAGAAACATTACCACGGCACCTACTGGGCCATCATTGGTTTTGTTGTCGGCAGTGGCTTTGCCATTCTGTACACCAACTTCTTTGCAGCCACCGCAGACTTCTCCTTTGCTGATGTATCCTGGATGCAGTATGTTGCCGGTATTATCACGCTGGCTCTTGGCATTGTTGGCACCATGAAACTGGGTGACAAGAACAAAGAACATGACGACGCAGAAGCCGCTGATGCAGCAGCAGAAGTAGTGGAAGAAGACGAAGAAAAGTAACTTTCCAAAACCGTCAATCAAATAAAGAAAACCAAAACAAAAAGCCGAGCTACCAAGCTCGGCTTTTTTCTACCTCAAAGGGCTTATTTCTTTTTAAACTGGCTCTTCATGCGCTTTTCCTTGGAAAGGATAATCTTACGAAGCCGCAGGCTTTCCGGTGTTACTTCCAGGATTTCGTCGTCCCCGAGGAATTCCATGCACTGTTCCAAAGACAGATTGGTTGGTGGAATTAAGCGCAGGGCATCATCTGAACCGGAAGCACGGGTGTTGGTCAGGTGCTTGGTCTTGCAAACGTTGCAAACAATGTCTTCCCCGCGGGAGCATTCACCGACAATCATGCCTTCGTAAACGTCTACGCCAGCCCCAATAAACAGGGTACCGCGTTCCTGGGTGTTAAACAGGCCATATGCACTGGAAGTGCCCTGCTCATGAACCACAATGGAGCCACGTTCTCTGGTGGAGATATCTCCTTTGTATGGAGCATAGCCGTCAAAAATCTGGTTCATGATGCCGTTGCCGTTGGTGTCCGTCATGAATTCGGAACGGTAGCCAATCAGGCCACGGGAAGGAATGCTGAATTCTAGGTGGGTGGTGCCGCCTTCGTTGGCCATCATGTCCCGCAGTTCTGCTTTCCGGGACCCTAGCTTTTCAATAACGGCGCCAACGTATTCCGCCGGAACTTCTACAAACAGCTGTTCCATTGGTTCCAGCAGTTTGCCGTTTTCATCTTTCTTGAAGATAACCTTTGGGCGAGAGACAGCAAATTCATAGCCTTCTCTGCGCATGGTTTCAATTAAAATGGAAAGGTGTAACTCGCCACGGCCGGAAACCTTAAAGGTGTCGGTGGAATCCGTTTCTTCTACGCGCATGGAAACGTTGGTTTCCACTTCCTTGAACAGACGGTCCCGCAGGTTCCGGGAGGTAACAAACTTGCCTTCCCGTCCGGCGAACGGGCTGTCATTTACCAAGAAGTTCATGGACAGCGTGGGCTCATCAATCTTGATGAACGGAATGGGTTCTACGTGTTCCGGGTCACAGGCGGTTTCGCCGATGTTCAGGTCGGCAACGCCAGCCACACAGATGATTTCACCGGCAGAGGCGCTGGCAACTTCCGTGCGACGCAGCCCTTCATACGTATACAGCTTGGTGATTTTCACCTTTTCTGCCTTGTCTTCGGTGTTGCACAGAATGGCCTGCTGGCCCTGGCGAATGGTGCCGCGTTCAATGCGTCCAATGCCAATCCGGCCTACATAATCATCATAGTCCAAAGAGGAGAAGAGAACCTGTAGCGGCGCGTCTATGTCTCCTTTCGGAGCGGGAATTTCCTTGATGATGGATTCAAAAATAGGCCGCATGTCTCCTTCGCGGTCCCGCATGTCATAGGAAGCGTAACCGTCTTTGGCGGAGGCAAATACAACCGGGAATTCAATCTGATCTTCGTCTGCGCCAAGCTCAATAAACAGGTCAATAACTTCGTCTACCACTTCTGCAGGACGGGCTCCCGGGCGATCTACTTTGTTGACAACAACAACGACCTTCTTTTTTAAGCCCAGTGCTTTCTTTAATACAAAGCGAGTTTGTGGCATACAACCCTCAAAGGCATCTACCAGAAGAAGAACGCCATCTACCATCAACAGGATACGTTCTACTTCGCCACCGAAGTCGGCGTGGCCCGGGGTGTCAATAATATTAATTTTGGTATCTCCGTAGTGAACGGAGGTGTTTTTAGAGAGAATGGTAATGCCGCGTTCCTTTTCCAGGTCATTGGAGTCCATAACGCGTTCGTCCACCTGTTCGTTGGTACGGAAGGTACCACTCTGCTTTAACAGGGCGTCTACCAGGGTTGTTTTACCGTGGTCTACGTGCGCAATGATTGCCACATTGCGGATGTCTTCTCTGAGTTTCAACGCATACACCTTCAAAAAGTCAAATTTTGTTTAAGTTCCGCAAAATTTTATCACCCGGACGCTTGTATTTCAAGCCTATTATCAGTAGAATTTAAGAGTCAAGTGAATAGGGGAGCTGGCTGTAGCCGGCTGAGAGAAGGGAAGACCCGAAAACCCATGAAACCTGATCAGGATAATGCCTGCGTAGGAAGGAAGATTTTATGACAGAACAAAAGAACAACAAAAACAACACGTACCGTCTTGTCCTTAGCGCTATTATGGTAGCTATGGCAACGGTGCTTTCGTTTATCCAGCCATATTCGCTGCCGATGGGCGGAAGCGTTACACTGTTCAGCATGGTTCCCATTATTGTGGTAGCCTGGCTGTATGGAACCAAATGGGGCCTATTGACCGGTGGGGTTATGTCCATTATTCAATTGCTTTTTGGCTTTAGTAACTTTGGATATGTCTCCGGCTTTGTTGCTTATGTGGTACTGATTTTTGCAGACTATATTTTCCCATTTACTTTGCTTGGCCTTGGCGGTATTTTCCGCGGGCACATTAAAAATGATACCCTGGCTATTTCCTTAGGGGCATTTCTGGTTTGCTTCCTGCGGTTCCTTTGCCACTTCATCAGCGGCATTACCATTTGGGCATCTTGGACAGACAATCAAACCTGGAAGGCGGTTCTCCTCTATTCTTTAACTTATAACGGAAGTTACATGCTGCCGGAAACCATTATTACCATCATCGGCTGCGTTTTGCTCAGCTTGTTCCTGTTCCCAAGACTGGACGAAAACGGCAGACTGGTACAGAAGAAAAAATAAAAAATTTGAATACGCTTTCATTATCCGAACAGACGGGCCCTTCATTGAAGGGCCCTTTGTTTTATGATAGAATGTTGCTGTTTGCAAAAGGGGAAAACAAACTTTAAAGGAGTGAACCGAATGGCAAACGAAGAAAACAAATTAACCAGTAATTTGCCACAGGAAGTACCGGAAGAGCTTCTGGAGGAAATGCAAGAGGCTGCATCGCCGGAAAAAGAAAGCACGGAAGAAGCCAAGCATCTTTGCCAATGCTGTGGCGAAGTGGAAATTCCGGAGGACCGGACGTACTGTGACAAATGCCTGAACTATATGCGGCATTATCCTTTTGACGCATGGGACGTGGCGTACCCCGTTATTGCGGTTATGTTCCTGGCGCTTTCCATTGTCCTGCTGGTGCTGGGATGGTCTACGTATCACAGCGCAGCCAAGGCGGACGCTTATGCCAGAGCAGACCGGCTGACTTCGTCCATCAGCGCATACTCGGATACCAACACGTTGCTGTCTGACAAGGATCAGACGCCAGGCTGGATTTATCTGAAGCGCCAGCTGAAAGTATATAATGCCTTGGGCGTTCAAAGCTTTACGGACACCTCGGATTTCATCGGCACCAGCTACACTACGGCAGATTTGAAAAAGCCGTGGAACCGGTATGCCAAAAAGATGAATGAAGAAATTGCAGGGTATACGGCGGCCTACAACGCCTTCTCTACGGCGGCGTCTTCGGATGATGTGTCGGATCTGGCTTCGTTCCTGACCGCCTATGAGGAAGCCTTGAAAGGCCAGACCTATGCTGAAGCCTATGCCAATTACTTCCGCTACTATGCCTGCCTGGTTTATGACGAAGACACGGCAACCCAGAAGAAGTACGTAGACGCCATTGCTGCTGACGGAACCAAATACGCCAGTCTGTATCTGCCGCTGTATTCGGAAATTTCTCTGAATGACAAAGACTACGATAAGGCGTTGTCCTATTCCGCAGAGCTGTTAAAGCTGAACCAGGAAGACAGCTACGCCTATGTATATCGCGCCATTGCTTACCGCATGCAAGGCAATTTGCCAAAGGCCTACAACGCCATCCAGACCGGCCTGAAGTCCAATGACCAAAATTCGGCTCTGAATTACCAGATGGCTATCTATTGTGTTCTGGACGGAGACCTGACCAAGGCCGCCTCTTATGTGGAAACCGCTTACACCTATGCCGACACGGTCAACAGCTACCTGTCTGCCGGCAGCTTGTATGCACTGATTGCCAAAGAGCGGGATCAGACCGAACTGTATGACCAGATTGTGGAAGACCTTTCCAACTATGGATATACCATCTCCGGCGATGTAGACTCTATCCTTTCCGGAGAAACCACCTTTGAAGACATATTCTTAAGCGGAGAGGGGGACTTCACATGGTAATTGTGTATTATGTTATCAAGTTTATTACAGCGCCGGGCGCACTGTTAAAAGGCTTCTTAGAGCATCTGTTCTGCCGTGCCTTTAAAGTGCCGGTAGAATACGCTGAATATTTGCAGCCCAACAGTCTGTGTGGCCACGTAGAACATTTCCTGGCACCGAAAAAAGGGAGCTTTGGTATTTGTTATTTTCCTCACCTGATTATGCTGTTATTCGGATTGGCCATATCCCTGCCGGCTGGCATACGCTTCTTTTATTTTGGTGCGTTTGACTGGTCCTGCCTGCTGCTCTTTTACGTAGGCCTGTGCCTTCTGACCAACTGCTTCCCGCTAATGGAAGATGCCATGAATCTTTGGGAACAGCTGTACGGAGAAGACTCCACTTCCAAAACGGTAGTAAAAGTGTTGCTTAGCCCCTTTGCCGTCATCCTTTACGGCGGTGCCTGGCTGGAACAATACGGCTTAACCCTTCTCCTTGGCCTCCTAGAAATTGTTGGTTTGCCGTACGTAATAGCACTGATAATTGGGTAACGGACGGTCCCCAGTTTCATTAGAAGAAGCACAAACCAAATAGATACAAGAAGCCCCGCTTGCCAGAGTTTATGGCAAGCGGGGCTGTTTTTTCTGTGTTTAGATGACTTACTTTAAGGTCTTTACGTAGTCAAAATCGTCTACCACCGTCTGCTCCGGTGCAGGAGTCAGGAGGGAGACAACTACGTTGGTAACAAGGCCAAGGAGGAAGGCGGGAAGGAGTTCGTATACGGCAAAGGCGCCGCCGAGCTTTGCAATGCCGTATTTCCAGGCAAAGACCATAACGCCGCCGACGACCATGCCGGCAACGGCGCCATACCGGTTGCCGCGCTTCCAGAAGAGCGAGAGCAGCATGAGCGGGCCGAATACGGCACCGAATCCTGCCCACGCGAAGGATACAATCCGGAAGACGGAAGCGTCGGAATCCCAGGCAAGGAATACGCCGATGACGGAAATGATAATCAGTGTGGAGCGGGCAACTACCATTTCAGAGCGTTCGGTCAGCTTGACCTTGAACAGACCGCCAATAATGTTTTCACTGGCAGCGGAGGAGGCGGCCAAAAGCTGGCTGTCTGCTGTAGACATGGTGCTTGCTAAGATACCGGCAAGAATAACACCGGCCAAAAGGGCAGCAACAAAGTTTTGCTGGGAAAGCAAAGAGGCAATCTGTACAATAACGGTTTCGCTGTCTGCAAAGGCAGAAAGAGAGCCGTGCTTTACCATGCCCATACCGACAACGCCGATGGCAACGGCAACGGCCATGGAGATGACAACCCACACAGTGGCAACACGCCGGGAAAGTTTGATTTTTTCCGGGTCTTCAATGGCCATAAATCGCAGAAGGATATGGGGCATACCGAAGTAACCAAGGCCCCAGGCCAGCGTGGAAATAACGGATAGGACAGAGTACGACCCGGCCGAATTGGTTTCCGCGTTATATCCTTGGAAGAAGTTCAGATATCCGTCTAGGCTTTTGGCATTTTCCAAAATGGCGTCTACGCCACCGGCCTGCTGGACGCCGAAGATCAGAACAATCAGTAACGCAACGGTCATGATGATGGACTGGATAAAGTCGGTAATGGAGGCGGCGGTAAATCCGCCCAAAGAGGTATATCCGACAATGACAATGGCCGATACAATCATGGCCAGGTGGTAATCAATACCAAACAGGGTACCGAACAGCTTGCCGCAGGCAGCAAACCCAGAAGCGGTATACGGTACAAAGAAGATGATAATCATGATGGCGGCAATGGCTGTAATAATATTGTGCTCATCATGGTATCTTTTGGCAAAGAAATCCGGGATGGTAATAGCGCCGATATGTTCAGAGTATTTCCGAAGCCGTTTGGCAACAATAAGCCAGTTCAGATAAGTGCCAATAGCCAGGCCAATGACAGTCCAGCCAACTTCTGCCAGACCAGAGGCCAGTGCCAGGCCGGGAAGGCCCATCAGCAGGTAACTGGACATGTCAGAAGCTTCTGCGCTCATGGCGGTTACCAGGGGCCCCAGTTTTCTGCCACCCAGATAAAAGTCTCCTACGTTTTTTGTCTTTTTGGCATACAGGACACCCACCATTACCATAGCTACCAGGTAAATGCTAATGGAAATCATGATGCCAATTTGTGCTTTTGTCATGAACTCATTTCTCCTTAAAATTTTGCGTACAGGTTAATAGGCAATGTTCAGATCCACGTTACCGCTGATACCGTCAACGGAGCCGGAGCCGGAGTACTGCCAGTAATCACAGCGACCGGTCCAGGTGTAGTTTCCGCCGGAAAGCACCGTATTAAAACGGGCAATCCAGATTTTATAAGAGGACAGGGCACTGTAGTTTAAATAACTCTTCCACCAGCTGATACTGGAATAAACGCCTGGGGTATAACCGGCAGACTGTACGGTCTGGCAGAACGCCTGTGCAATTTCCGTCAGCTGGCCTTTCGGCATGGCGCTATCTTCAATATCAATGAAAATAGGAAGGGTAATCTTATATTTCTTTGCCATGGTAACGGCAAGGGAAGCTTCTTCCACCGCTTCTGCTGTGGTGGTAGCGGAAGAATAGAAGTAAATACCAACTTTCAGCCCGGCGGCTAATGCACCGGAAACATATTGTCCGTAGGTGGGATCTTCAAACAGCGTACGCGCGCCGGAATATCTGCCGCCACATCGCACGAAAACATAATTGATACCCGCAGCCTTTACTTTGCTCCAGTTAATGGTGCCGTTCCACTTGGAAACATCTATCCCGGCGCCAAGCGAGTTGACCAGGCTACCATCTTCGTTAAAGCGGTACATTAGCCCGTTAATGGTCTGCTGCCCCGTTACCTTCTGATGGTTAGCGTCAAAATAATAGGTTTTACCCTTAATGGTCTGCCAGCCGGTGTACACCACTTCCGTGGTTTCGGTTTTGTAGTAATAGGTGGCGGATTCACTGTAAATAGCCACGGTTGCCGGCTTAGTGCAGGCAGAGTCTGTGTAAAGCAGGTGCCCGCTGGCGTCGGTCAACTGTGCCGAAGTGTCCACACCGGATTTGTCTATGGAACCGTCTGCCAGGGCGGGACAGTTTGCGTATGGGTTGACAGCAACGGCAGTGGCATAGGTTGGCTTAGTTACGGTCTCCGTTTTCTTTTCCACCTTTTCCGTAGTGTTGGTTACGGTTTTTTCTACGGTTGCCGGGCGAGCCGGTTTTACATCTTCCGAAGCCACATACGGGGTTACCTTTTCTTCAATTTTCGTGTCTACCACACGCTCGACCTTGTCCTTGACTTCCACATTGACAATGGGTGTGCTGGGGAAGTAACCGTCTGTCGGGATATACCAAATCTGGTAAATGCCGGGGTCCAGGTTCTTCTGGTAAATGCTGCCGTCTCCGTCTTCATCGGTGTAGACGGTGCCTTCAACAGCGTCTAATTGTTGTTGGTAGGTGCTGATCCCGTTGGTGTAGGTGTCCGAAGACACAGCTTTTTTGCTTGCGTCAGAGGCGTCTTCTTGCACTTGATCTTCCACAGAAGTGGCATATGCAGACATGGTAAACATGCTGTCTGCAGTGGTTTTGCTCAGCTCATCCAGATTGATTTCATCTTTACTGCCAAGACGGATTACCTTAACAGAGAAGTTTTGTCCGGCAATGGCAGCTTCTGCACCGTCCCGGAAAGAGATAGTTACATCTTTTTCAGAGGAGGCAGCAGACAGTACCACATCTTGGTATGATGTCAGTTCTTTTTGTTCCGGTTCTGCGGATACCGTAGGTGTTACCTCCTTGGGGCGAAGGTATGGCCAGGCGGCCCAAACGCCAACCCCTGCGCCAATCAGAAGCAGGAGGACAAGAACAGTGATGATGGTTTTCTTCTTGGTCCATTTCATGGGCTTACTCCTGTTATTTTTCTGGAATCGGGTGAGTGGCAATGTATTCTTCTAACAGTGCTGCACCGGTACCAACCATATCCTTACAACGGCGATCATGATAGTACTGTGCAGTGCGTTCGTCCGGTGTGGGATTGTCTTTGGTAATACGGTGATGGAGTAAATCGCGACAGATAATGCTGCCGTTTTGCTGCTCAAACTTTGCAGCCAGCTCTTGAATATCCTTATATTGTGCGGCTTTGGTGGCTGTGTCTTTCGGGTCTGTGTAGCCATAAAGCAGGTCCAGGACGGTAACCATGCCGGACACGGCACCGCACACTTCCCGTAAGCGACCAATGCCGCCGCCGAATCCAGAGCCAAGTCTGGCCAGCGTTTCCTTGCTGAGCGGGAGAAGATCCTGAAAAGCCAGAATGACCGCCTGGTTGCAATTGTAGCCTTCCAGGAACAGGTTCATGGCTTTTTCTTTTCTGGTCAGGGGAATGCCTAAGGTAGAGAAGTCCAGGTCTTTTAAGCTGTCATAGAACTGATCCGCCAAGGCTACAATTTTGTCATGATTATGAGCAGACCATTTATCATGAACGGCAATAACCTTAAAGTCAGCCTTCTTTGCACCGCGGATGGCGTCCAAGGTGTCTTCAAAAACGTAGGTTTCTTCCTTTGGTGTGCCCATTTCCTGCCAGGCGGTCAGGAAAATCTGGGAGTCATACTTGCTGCCGTATTCGGCGGCGGTGTAAATTTTCTGGAAGTAATCTATAATACCAAGCCGTTTTAGACAGCCTTCGGCAAGATACCGGTCAGTTGCGGTTGCCAAAACCATTTTGACATTATTCTGTTTCAGCCGCTCCAAGGTTTCTACTACGCCGGGCTTTAATTCTACTTCATGGAAATAGCCCTGTTCGGTTAGTTGGTCTATTTCTGCACGGATTTTCTTTGGTGTGCCGGGAAGTCCGAAATGTTCATTTAAATAACGGGCCATGTCATTCAGCATCATGCCCTGCATGGTCTGCAATTCCTCTTCGGTTGCCTGAATCCCTTTGACTTTTGGGAAGTCCCGCCAGGCGTTGATCCAAAGATGCATGGAATCCGTTAAGGTTCCGTCCATATCAAAAATGGCACCGGTAATAGCCATATCAGTGTGCCTCCTTGTCACTTTCTTCTTTTATCAGTGGAATTTTGGTGACCGCTTCCACCTTGCGTCCATGGGTCCAAAGGGTTGGAGTCAGACGCAGGGTATAACCGGCGCCGCATTCCAACATCCAGTCTGTCATGGGCGCTTCCGGCAGTGCATACATGGCCATCAGCGTCATGATAACGCCACCGTGAGTTACTACGGCGCATTCCGTAATACCGGTTTTCAACAGGCCGTCAACAATCTTTTCAAAGGCGCGGCCAACCCGGACAGAAAATTCCTGGTTGCTTTCTCCGTGCAGTGCCGGAACGGTACCGTCTCCGGTAAACCACTCCTGAAAGTGCTTGTTATCCTTTAACTGCTCTGCGGTTAAGCCTTCAAATTCACCAAAGTTGTATTCAATCAGTTCTTCCAGAATTAAGATTTCGTTTTCCGGAAACAGAATGGAGGCGGATTCCCGGGCGCGCTTCATTGGGCTGGAAAAAACAACCGGTACTTCCGGATACACATAATCCTTTTTCAGTTTTTGCAATTCTTCTTTGCCTTCCGGCAGAAGCTCCAAATCCTGGTGGCCGGTAAAGGTGCCGTCAAGGTTGGCCTGGGTCATTCCGTGGCGAATCAGATGAATGGTATAGGTTTGCATGTTGCCTCCAAGTATTTTAAAAAATATAATGGAATTATAAAATATACATTGTGTATAAAGCTTACATGTAAAGCTTATCATAACGTGCTTAAGGAGTGGATAGTATGATGCAGGGAAGCTTTGCATCCCGTTTAACAGAACAAAGAAAAGCCCGCGGCTTAAGCCAGAAACAGGCTGCTGCAGACTTGGGAGTATCTCAGGCGTTGCTGTCTCATTATGAAAATGGGATTCGGGAATGCGGCCTGGCCTTTGTGGTAAAGGCCGCCGAATATTATGGTGTCAGTTGTGACTACCTGCTGGGCAGGACAACCAATGAAGTTTCTTTAAAAACCGGACCACAGCTGGCGGACACAGAGGAGGACGTAAACTGGACTACCAACACCATTTTGCGTTCGGCCCTGGTAACCGGTGGCTACGTCATGAAGGACAAAACCCTAAAGCAGTTTGTAAAATCCGTGTATTCCCTTGGCACCTACTTTGTCATTTGCGCCGGGGTAAAACGGAAGATTCTGCCGGCCAGCTGGCTGGGTCAGAACTCCGCCAATGAAAAGCAGTACCGGTTTCTGGTAACCAGCTTTTTAGATTCTTTAGATGAAATCCAGCCCCGGGGAAGCGCCGCACGCCAGATTGATGTGCCGGCCAGCGTAGTTACCCTGTCTGCCTGGATTAATGACTATCTAAACATGAAAATTGCAGATTTGTTGTAATCACGCAAAAGTATAGCACAAATCAAAAAAAGAGACTACCTGTGCGGGTAGTCTCTTTCTGTTTTTGTTACATCATGGCCTCTTTATACATGGCGATGTACAAATCCGCGGATCGATTCCAGCTGTTGTCACATTTCATAGCGCGGTTGACCACCTGTTTCCAAGTCTTTTTGTCATTGTAATAGAGGTCAATGCCGCGGGAAATGGCCCACAGCATATCGTGGGCGTTATAGGTTTTAAAGGTAAACCCATTTCCCTTGCCGTCTCCGCAGTCCGAAACGGAGTCCTTCAGGCCGCCGGTTTCCCGGACAATGGGAAGCGCACCGTAACGAAGGGCAATCATTTGGGAAAGCCCACAGGGCTCGCTCTTGGATGGCATCAGGAACAGATCCGAACCGGCGTACATTTTGCGGCTGAGATCCGGACGGAAGCCCAGTTCTAGCCGGAATTTATCCGGGTGGCGGGCGGCAACGCCCTTGAAGAAGTTTTCATATTCTTGGTCTCCGGAACCAAGGACAAGGAACCGAACTTCGGTAGTGTTCAGTAGTTCGTCCAGAATGGCGGTAATCAAGTCCAGACCTTTATGGGAAACCAGGCGGGAAATTAAGGAGATGATAGGAACATCCGGGCGCTCTTCCAGTCCGAAGATGCGCTGTAATTCCGCCTTGTCTTTGGCTTTCCCGGTCTTGTTTGCCTGGGAGTAATGATACCGCAGAGCGGGATCCGTGGCAGGATTATAACTGTCTACATCTATGCCATTTAAGATACCGGTCAGCTTCCAGTAGTTCTTATGCAAAATGCTGTCCAGCCCGTGGGAGTACCACGGGTCCAGAATTTCATTGGCATAGGTTGGGCTGACAGTGGTTACCTTGTTGCAGCATTCAATAGCGGCTTTGGAGAAGTTGGCGCAGCCGTCGTATTCAATTAAGGAGTAGTCTACAGGGTCAAGACCAACTACCTCGCCCAGGACATCCAGGCCATACATACCCTGATACTGGATGTTGTGAATAGTATAAACGGTGCGGATGTTTTCATAACCCGGCCGGTCTTCGTAGAAACAATTGTAGTAGAGCGGAACCAGAGCCGTTTGCCAGTCATTGCAGTGAATGATATCCGGCTTGTACCCGTCCAGGTGTGCAATGGTTTCCAGTACGGCACGGGAGAAGAAAGCAAAGCGTTCGGCGTCGTCATAGTAGCCGTACAGACCGGAGCGTTTGAAGTAATATTCGTTGTCTACCAGGTAATAGGTAACGTCTCCGACCTTTCCTTCAAAAATACCGCAGTACTGCTTTCGCCAGGCTACAGAAACATCAAAGTTGAAAAGATAGGTAAGGCCGGCCCGTTGCTCTTCGGTAACGCAGTCATACAGCGGAAGAATGACGCGGACGTCCACGCCTTTGCCCACCAGGGCTTTCGGCAGGGATCCGGCCACTTCCGCAAGACCGCCACTGACGGCAAAGGGAACGGCTTCACTGGATGCAAATAATACTTTCATAAAAAACCTCCGGAAAAGGAATGCTTATACCACAATTCGTTTGGCAATATAAATGGGATAGGAAGAATCTCCGTGCAGGCTCTTACCTGCGGTAATAACCACGTTCTTGTCGGTAATAACGCTGTTCAGATGGCAGTTTGCGTGAACTACGGTATCCTGCATCAGGATGCAGTTTTCCACTACGGCCCCTTCTTCTACCACAACGCCGCGGAAGAGCAGGGAATTCTTGACGGTGCCTTCAATGCGGCAACCATCTGCAATGAGCGAATCCGTTACGCGGCAGTCCGTTCCATAAAGAGCTGGAACGTTATCCCGGATTTTGGTCTGAATGGGATTGGCCGTGTTGAACAGGGATGCGCAAATGTCTGGATCCAACAGCTTCTGGGACACTTCATAATACTTGTGAAGGTCGTCAATAATTTCGGCGTAACCCGGAATGGCAAAGCCGTGGATATTCAGGTTGGGCTGGTTGTTTTGCAAAATTTTGGTAAAGGAACCGATGTCGTGCGAGGCAGCGGTTTTAATTAAATATTCCAGTACACTTTTGCGCATTAAGAAAATGTTAAAGGAATAAGTAGCCTCTGTGCCGGCAGATTCTGCATTGGCAATGGAAATATCCGTAATCTTGTCCCCGTCCAGTGTCAGAACCATGTTGTGGTCAATCTTTGGCAGCTTACCGGTCTTGTAGACAATGGTAACGTCTGCGTTACTGGCTCGGTGGGCGTCAAACAGTTCCTGTAAATCAAAGTTATAAACGCTGTTGGCGTCTGTCATCAGAACATATTCCTGCTTGGCGCGCCGGATAAAGTTGGTGTTGTTGTAAAGAGAAGCAATCCTGGCATTGGTATTGCTGAATTCGTTGAACTTGTTTTCTGCATACGGTGGTAGCAGATACATGCCGTCATTCTTGCGTGCCAGGTCCCATGGCTTGCCGGAGCCAACGTGGTCCATTAAGGAATGGTAGTGGTCCTGGGTCATAATGCCAATGGTGGAAATGCCTGCATTGACCATATGGGAAAGCGGAAAGTCAATCAGACGATACCGGCAACCAAACGGTACGGATGCAATAGTACGGTTGGAGGTCAGCTCCTTAATAGTGGAGTCGTAGGCTTGGGAATGAATAATGCCGAGTATATTGTTAGCCCTCATAGGTAGTGCCCTCCTCTACATTTGCAGTAACCATTTTTGCGGCCGGGACGACGGCTTGTTTTCCGATGGTCAGGTCCGGTCCGACGACAGCAACGCCCCAATCTTCTACCGGAACCTCTTCTGGGCCGTTGCCGATATGGGCGCCGGCTTCCACTACGGAATTTTCACCGACAATGGCATATTTTACTACGGCGCCAGGTCCAATAACGGCGCCCGGCATAATAATGGAATAGGTAACGCTGGCGTCTTCTGCCACTTTGGCGTTGGCGAACAGGACGGACCAGTCTACACTGCCGTCTACCCGGCAGCCTTCCGTAATTAAAGAGCTGTTAACGGTAGACGTCTTTGACAGGAACTGTGGCGCAGCGCCGGAGTTCCTGGAATAAATTTTCCAGTTTGGATCATCCAGATTGATGTTGGCAGACGGAGAAAGCAGGTCCATGTTGGCTTCCCAAAGGGAGTCAATGGTGCCGACGTCCCGCCAGTAGTCATCAAACTGATACGCAACCAGTTTTTCCCCGGCAGAGTGCATGGCAGGAATGACATCCTTGCCGAAGTCATTGCTGGAATCCGGCTTGGCTTCATCTGCAATCAGGTATTCCCGCAGCTTGGACCAGGTAAAGATGTAAATGCCCATGGACGCTTTATTGCTGCGCGGGTGAGCTGGCTTTTCTTCAAATTCGGCAATGGTATGGTCGTCATTGACCAGCATCAGACCGAAGCGGGAGGCTTCTTTCCATTCTACTTCCCGCATGGCAATGGTGCAGTCGGCATTCTGTTCCTTATGGAAGGCCAGCATGTCGGCATAATCCATTTTATAAATGTGGTCACCGGACAGGACGGCCACATAAGTGGGATTGTATTTGTCAATAAAGTGGATGTTTTGATAAATGGCATTGGCTGTGCCCTTGTACCATTCGGTTCCCTTAATTTGCTGATACGGAGACAGAATGTGGACGCCGCCATTTACGCGGTCAAGGTCCCAGGGCTCTCCGTTGCCAATGTAGTCATTCAATTCTAGTGGCTGATACTGGGTCAGCACGCCAACGGTGTCAATTCCGGAGTTAACACAGTTGGACAGCGGGAAGTCAATGATGCGGTATTTCCCGCCGAACGGGACGGCTGGCTTGGCAATCTTATGGGTCAGAACACCCAGTCGGGATCCTTGACCGCCGGCAAGCAGCATAGCAATGCATTCGGTTTTACGTGCCATTAGCTTTTCTCCTTTTTGCGCTTTTTGCAGTTCTTTTTTTTAAATAAATGGCGGAGAATCCGGCCAAATCCAGGCACAGATGTGCCGGGTTTCCGTGCATACTGCCTTTTCTGGAACGGATGGCTTTCTTTGCCGTTCCCCATCCGGTTCCGCCGAAGGCTTTGTCATCGGTGTTGAAGACAACGTCATAGGTGCCCTCTTCACAGCCGACGCAATATTGCTCCCGATTTACTTTGGTAAAGTTCAGAATGACATAAAGAGAGTTGCCTTCCTTGTCTTTGCGCTTGAATGCCAAAACCGAATTGTTTACATCATCCGAAATCAGCCATTCAAAGCCTTCCCAACTGTAGTCAATCTGCCAAAGTGCGGGGGTATTCCGATAAAATAAATTCAGGGCCTGAACAAAGTCCTTGGTTTTCTGATGCATTTCATAATCCAGAAGACCCCAGTCCAGTTCATCCTGGTAATCCCATTCTTTAAACTGGGCAAATTCCGAGCCCATGAACAGGAGCTTTTTGCCCGGGTGAGCATACATATAGGCCAGCATGGCGCGGAAGTCAGCAAACTTTTCGGCATACTGAACTGGGTCTGTCGGGTCCCCGGGGTGTTTGTTAATTAAGGAGCCTTTGCCGTGTACCACTTCATCGTGGGAAATGGGAAGAACAAAGTTCTCCGAAAAAGCGTAGAAGAAAGAGAAGGTCAGACAGTCGTGATTATATTTGCGACTGAGCCCGTCTAAGTTGAAATACTTAATGACGTCATTCATCCAACCCATGTTCCATTTAAAGTTGAAACCCAGTCCGCCAATGTTGGTGGGCTTGCTGACCATGGGCCAGGCGGTGCTTTCTTCCGCAATCATCATGATGTCTCCGTGTTCACGGAAAACGGATTCATTTAACTGCTTCAAAAATTCTACTGCTTCCAGGTGTTCCCGGCCGCCGTCTGCGTTCGGGAGCCATTCGCCGTCCTTGCGTTCATAGTCTAAGTAAAGCATGGAGGCTACGGCGTCTACCCGCAGACCATCTACATGGAATTTTTCAAACCAGAACATGGCGTTGGAAATTAAGAAGCTGCGGACTTCATTCCGGCTGTAGTCAAAGACCTTAGTGCCCCAGCCTTTGTGTTCTCCTTTGCGAGGGTCCGCATATTCATAACAGGGCTGACCGTCAAATTCATACAGGCCGGGTGCGTCTTTCGGGAAATGCGCCGGAACCCAGTCCAAAATGATGCCGATGCCGTTCTGATGGCACTGATCAATCAGATACATAAGGTCTTTCGGCGTGCCGTAACGGCTGGTGGCGGCATAATAACCGGTAACCTGGTATCCCCAGGAGCCGTCAAACGGATATTCCGACAGCGGCATAAATTCAATGTGGGTGTAGCCCATTTCCTTTACGTAAGGAATTAACTGGTCGGCCAAATCCCGGTAGGACAGCGGATTTTTGTCTTCGTACCGGCGCCAGGAGCCGGCGTGCACTTCGTAAATGTTTACCGGTTCATTGTAGATAACGTTTTCCTTCCGCTTTGCGAGCCAGTCCTGATCTTCCCAACTGTAGCCCTCCAGCTCATAAAACTTGGAGGCGGTTCCGGGACGGGTTTCTGTATGAAACCCGTAGGGGTCCGCCTTCATTAAGGTGGTGCCCCCCGCAGTGCGGATACAGTATTTATACGTGGAGAATTCCCGGATGCCGGCGGGCACTTCCGCTTCCCAAATGCCGTCGGTGCTGATTTTTTCCATTGGGGTTGCGGTTTCGTCCCACTGGTTGAAATCCCCGACGACGCTGACGGAAGCGGCGTGCGGCGCCCAAACCCGGAATACCACGGATTCTGTATCCGCCACCCGGTGGGCCCCCATGAATTCGTATGCTTTTGCATTGGTTCCCTGATGGAACAGGAATACCGGAACGCTTAAGTCCGGTTGATTGGTGCTTTTCATAGTATATGAACCCCAAAACTAAAATAATCCGAGAAGCCTTGCTAACCTATTTGGGGAAAACCAACAAAAAACATTGGGAAAGCAAAGGCTATCTTTATTTAATAATAACAGATGAAGGAGAGGCGTTCAAGGTGACAGATTCCGAAAAAAGACGCAAATTTTTGCAAGAAATGAACAGTTGTGTTGGGCCAGAACCCTACAGAAACTCTTGATTTGTGGCTTTCTGTCGTGTATACTTGACTGGAAAGTAGATGAAATTCTGCTCGTAGTTAAAAATTAAATTGAAAGTGAGGGAGTGAAATGGACGATAGGAGACGCACCATTTCCTCTGAGGAGTCTATGATCGGCGAAGCGCTTATGCGTGTGTCCAACACGCTGGAAGCACAGCGCTTGACCAAGTCCTTGGATTATCAAGAAAAGCTGAGAACAAGATCCAACATCAGACTGATCATTGCCATCATCTGCATTTGCTTAGCTTTTGGTTTGCTGGTAGTCGGCGGAATTCTTGCTTGGCTGCTGGTTTCTTATCAGGAACCGTTAATGGGAGTAGTTCTTCCGTTCCTGAAGAACATGCTTAACGGCATGAACATTATGTTTACCGCAATGACCGAAACCACCACTTACCTTCCAATCCTCATGAGCCAGGTAGTAAGAATGCTTGACATGCTGCTTGACATGATGGGCGGTATTGATCTTTCCGGTCTTCTCGGTTCCCTTGACGGCCTGCTTGGCGGCGGTGTTGACGGCCTCCTCAGCGGCATGGGAATTGACATGGATACCATCTCCAGCATGATGTCTAACACCATCGGTTCTGTTGCAAAGATTGCTGACGCCGGTGCTAAAATTACAGACGCTCTGGTAGATGAAAATACCGTTGATGCCGTATCCGGTGCCATTGGAGATCTGAACAAGACCATCCAGGCTCTGCTTGGCTAATTACTACGGAGAATTTTAGTAAAGTGAAATGCCCCGTACTTCCGGTACGGGGCATCTAATTTAGCTCTAACTGATCAGAGGGCTAAGCCCAGGCAAAGTCCTGGTTTATTGATGGGGAAATCCCAGAGTAGAATTTCATATGCAAAAGTCGGACAGCCGACCGGAACATTCCGGTCGGCTGTTTTTTGCTAAAAAAGTCTGCACACAAAGCGGACTTTCTTGTTGTAATCAGAAAACTCCGCGTTGCACGTGGGAAACGTTGCTTTTGAAAAGAGCCCGCTTTAATGCGGGCTCTTTTTGTAGTGGTTAACGCTTGGGATTAATGAGTAACAGACTGTTCGTCTTCTGCTACCGGAGCGGCAGGTAACACTTCCGGTTCGGAAGGTTCTGCAGTTGGAATCTGCCGTTTTGGAAGCTCATTCTCTACAATGCTGTTGATGTCGGCCTCTGCGCTGGCCTTGACGTCAGCGGCAGTCTGCGGTTGTACTTGCGGGATACTTTGTGTATCAGAGACAGACGGCTGTACAGTAGAGACAGGTTCATCTAAATTGATGAACTGGAACGGGGTTGCAGGTGCATCCGATACCAGAGTTGGATCAGATGGAACAGAGAACTGGTCAACCGCTGCTTCCGCTTCCATAGCAGCTTCTTCCGCAGCTGCCGCTTCGTCTGCGGCCAGCCGTGCCGCTTTCTCTGCCCGGGCGGCCTCCCTGGCTGCCTGGCGTTCCGCCTTCTTTGCTTCACGCTGTTCTTTGCGGGCTGCTGTTTTCTGGCCAATGGCTTCTTTGCTGGAGTGCATTTTCTGGTTTAGCTTGTTGCTCAGGCTTTCCTGTTCCCGGCGGAGCGCTTCGGCAGCCATGGCTTCGGCTTCCGAGGTGGGCTCGGAAAAGTCTTCCTGATCCGGCAGGCGTTCGGCCATTTCATTCAGATTGGCCTCCGCCTGGGCGCGAAAGCGGTTTTTAAATTTCTGCCGCTTCTTATATTCTGCGGATTTCCGTTTATTGAAGAGCCGCAGGCCAAGAATGGTCAAAACAGCTAACAGAAGCAGGGAGCCCAGAATAATCAGGAGAACAACCCACCATTTTACTTTTGCGTGGTAGGAGGCTTCTCCGGTTTGGTCAATGGAGTCCATGACTTCCTGCAGGTTGTAACGAACCTCTATGGTTTTACTCAGACTGAGTGCACCAACACCGGACAATTCCAAAGCCGGTTCCAATGCCTGGTTAATGGCTTTCTTGGTGGAACGGGAATAGTTGACGGTATTCAGACTTTGGGCGGCGGTAATCAGGCGGGTCATGTCGGAGCGATAATCTTCCACAATGGACAGATAATCAGCTAGTGCGTTCGGATAATCGGTTTCAATGACGCTGAAGCCGCTGTCAATTAAGGCTTCCCAGTCCGTCTGCATATCCCGGTATCCGCCGCACAAATCTGTGTCGGTAAAGCTGATCATGGCACGGCCGGCATCCTTTAAGGTGTTTATGTTGGACTTCTTAAAGACGGCAGAGGAGCTTTTAGAGGCTTCATAAAGAATCATACTGGCACCGGCTTTTAATGCGGAGGAAGTAAAATCCTTTGCTTTTGTCTTATTGGTTTTGTCATTATAAGTTGCAGCAACGTGACAAACCGGGGAGTCATTTTCCTGCAGGAACGTGCTGATGGCGGAGGCGTCAGTGGCACCGCCGATGATGATGGTATTGCAGGCATCGGCGCTACGAGCCAGATTGTTAATGGCATCTGCATATTCCCAACCATTTGCAATAAAGAGCATGCAATGGCCTTTGGTTTCCTTAATGGCTTCTTCCAAAGAGGCTACCGTTGTTTTGGTAGTGGAGCTTTGGCTACCGCCGCGGCCCTGCCGCAGGTAAAAGTTGGTTTGTAACTCGCTTAAGGAATAGGAAGAAACATTCCCGCTGGCGGACGAACCGCTGTCTCTGGCAATCAGCATCCGGTCCAGGGTTTCATCTTCCATTAACACCAGCTGGCTGTCTTTGGTCTGCTGCACGGAAACGGAAATGATATCCACGCCCATTTCAATGCTGGCTTCCAGGGCTACCAGGGAGTCCTCCGGATAGTTGCGGTAATCCCCGCTTTTGGCAACGCTGAGAACGCGGCCGTTCGGGTTGCTGAAGCTGGCGGTAATTTCCGTAATGGGGGAAGTATCTTCTTCGCTGTCAGAGCTGCTGGAGCCTGAACCGCTGGAGCTACCGGAACTGCTGGAACTGCTAGAGCCGGAACTGCTACCGGTAGAGGTGCTTGACACGGCAAATGCCGGGAAAGCACAGGTCAGCAGCAAGAGCAGTGCCATCAGGACAGCAACGGCTTTCTTGTGTTGGATCATACTAAGATCTCCTTTACGTTCTTAAGAAGCTGAGGGCAAGGGCGCCTTTGCCGCCGTGGGCTGCAATAACGCAACCGCACTCGGACAGCACAACTTCTTTAAAATGATATTCTTCTTTTAACACGGAAACCACGTTTTCCAAAGTGGCTTCCGGAACCAGTACGGAGGAAACGCAGGCCAACGAGTCATCATAACTGCCGGCTTCCGCAATCCGGTCGGCCAGATAGGCCAGGTAGGCTTTTTCATCGGAACCGCGGAACTTCTTAATGACTTCCATTTTGCCGTCTACCATGTCAATGCAGGGTTTCAGCTTCAGCAGATTGGCGCCAAAGGCTTCTACTGCGGAACAACGGCCGCCATGCTTCAGGAATTCCAGGGAAGTAATGACAAAGGTCTTGTCTACTCTGGCGATGTAGTCCTGAATGCCATTTAAAAGCTCTTCTTCCGATGCACCGGCTGCAAGTAAATCACAGGCTTTGTAAACAACCACAGCGGTACCAACAGAAAGTGCTTTGGAGTCAATAATGTGTACGGTGCCCTTTTCTTTCAGGTCATCTGCGGCAATGCAGGCGTTCTGATAGGTGCAGGAAGCGCCGGAGCTAAAGGCAATATGGATAACGGTCTTTCCTTCTTCCAGGTAAGCGCCGAAGAAATCAACATATTCTGCAACAGCAACGGCAGAAGTGCTTGGCAAAATTTTCTTCTGACGGTAGGTGTCCATAATGAACTGGTTGGTAATGGACTGGCCGTCTTTATAATCTTTTCCATCCAGATTTACGTGGAGCGGGATAATACCGATACCGTATGCTTCTGCTTTGCTTGGGGCAATGTCAGTAGGCGAGTCAGTGGTGATAACAAGGTTACTCATGATAAAAAGGTCCTTTCGCGTAAAGAGTTTGTCAGATGTTGAAATCTAATTCTACCGGGCAATGGTCCGACCCCAGGATTTCCGCATGAATTTTGGCATCCGCAATTTTGTCTTTGGCGGAATTGGAAACCACAAAGTAGTCTATGCGCCATCCGGCATTGTTCTGCCGTGCCTTGGCACGGTAGGACCACCAGGAATAGGCGCCGGTTACGTCCGGATATTTATAACGGAAGGAGTCGGTAAAACCGGCATCCAACAGTTCAGAAAATTTGCTGCGCTCTTCGTCAGAAAAGCCAGGGTGCCCTACGTTGGGCTTGGGATTTTTCAGGTCAATTTCCTGATGTGCCACATTCAGGTCCCCGCAATAGGCAACCGGCTTGTCTTTGGACAAAGAGCAGAGATATTCCCGCAGTTTGTCTTCAAAGCGAAGGCGGTAATCTATGCGGCGCAGTTCGTCCTGTGCGTTGGGGACATAGGCGGTAACAAAGAAGTACTCTGGAAATTCCAGGGTAATAACTCGCCCTTCACAATCATGCTCCGGACTGTCCAGCCCGTAAAAGACGGCAAGGGGTTCTTCTTTGGTAAAGACAGCAGTGCCAGAGTAGCCTTTCTTTTCGGCGTAATTCCAGTACTGGTGGTATCCGGGCAAATCCAGCTCCAGCTGGCCGGCCTGCAGCTTGGTCTCCTGCAGGGCAAACACGTCGGCGTCCAGCGCCTGAAAGCTTTCTAAGAAGCCCTTCTTGACACAGGCACGAATGCCATTGACGTTCCAGGAAATCAGTTTTTTCATGGTTTAGATTCCTTTAGTGCTTGTATTTGGTGTTCCATTCTGTCTGGAAATCTTTGTAATTAGTATAGTAGTGGAAACCGCCATCGGCATCGGTAAAGAAGTAGTAGTCCGAAGTGGTGCTGGGGTTCAGCGCTGCGGCAATGGCTTCCGAGCCGGGGTTGCCGACCGGACCAAGGGGCAGGCCGGACCGCTTGTAAGTGTAACTGTCATTGGTGCAATAGTTGCCAAACAGGGTGTTGTAGTCATAGGTGCCTGGCGTGGTTTCGTTGCAGGAGGTAATGTAACTCTTCATTTTCTGCTCTATATACTGGCGAGTTACGTCACTTCCTAAATACGGGAAAGACGAAGATTGCAGGCGGTTGTGGAATACCGAAGCCACATGCGGCATTTCGGAAGCAATGCTGCACTCCGCTTGAATAACGGAAGCAAAGGTCAACAGCTGATCTACGCTGATGCCAAGTGCTTCTGCCTGGGACAGGGTGTCCGTGCCAAGCTTAGAGCGGGTATTTTTTAAGAAGCGGGCCAGAACGCTGGAGACGCTTTCGTTTTTATAAAATTCATAGGTGTCTGGGAAGAGGTATCCTTCCAGAGCAAAGACGCGGCCGTCCTGAGAAGTGCCACTGAGAAGCTCTTCATATCCTTCGGGAATAGTTTTGCAGGCTTCCATAAAATCAGATGCGCTGCAGACACCGTTCGTTTCCAATAGCGATGCATACTGGGTAATGGTATATCCCTCCGGGAAAGTAATGGTAACCGTATTCGGTTCGGCAGGTTCTTCGCTTTTTCCGCAGGCACAGGCAAGCAGCGTAACGGCCAACAGGCAAAGGGCCAAGACAAGGGAACAAAAACGTTTCATAGGAATTTGGTTCCTTTCGTTAAAGTAGGGCTAGTGCGGACTAAACCACTGTTCATTCTACCTTAAAGCAAAGGAAAATGATAGCAAAACCAGTGGAAATTCAAAGTTTGGCAACATTATGCAGAAAGAACGAAAAAACCCGCAGGACACAGAAAAATGTGACATACGGGTTTTCATCATAAAGTAAGGTGTGGGAGGACAGCGGCAGTTACCGGTTCATGTTCTGCATGGACTGGGCATCCAGCATCATCTGGGACGGGTCACCGAATTTGTCCTTAAAGCCCTTAGAGAAGCGGCTTTTCAGTTTGTGGAAAGCGGATTCCTTGTATGGCTTTGGGTTTTGATATTTCTTAATGGCTCTTTGGCCGGCGTTTTTCTTCAGGAAAGCTACAATTTCCTTTACGGCAGGGCCAAGGTCTTCATCCAGCCAGCTTGCTGCGGCTTCGTCCACTGCCGGATCCTTTGCCATGTTCATGCCAAGGATGGTAACGGCAACCAGGGACTGGGTATCCTTTTCCCCTTCTTCATAGTAGCTGTTTAAGGTCTTGAAGATTTTCTTCAGGGTCTGTCGGTCATTCTTCTTCAGGGTTTCCAGAATCAGCGGGTTAACGGTGGTTTCAAAATATTCTTCCGCCAGGAATTCACCGTACTGTTCCAGGTTTTCCTGGGCCAGACCAACCAATTGCGGGAAGATAACTTCCATGCGGTAAGCAAGATGAATGGCATCATAGGCGGGCGAGTCGGCTTTCTGCTTTTTGCTCTTCTTTGGCGTGCTCTGTGCTTGAGCAGCCGGTTTATTTTCCTGCTTTTTGCCATTGCCGTTGGCCTTCTTGTCCGTGGTGGTAACAGAAACTGCTTCCACACCAAAGAAAGAGGCAATGCTGTCTGCTAAATCGGCAGCGGTGGAAAGCGTGTCTTTGTTAGTCCAGGAGTCACTTTCCGGTTCAAACAGGGTACGGGAAACTTCCTTTTCCTTGTCGTCCTTGGTACCGGAAACGGTAATGACAATATCTTCAAAGGTAATGCAAAGAGAACCGGTTTCTCCTTGATAAACAGCCTGGGCGTCTGTGGACTCTTCTGCAGACAGGGAAAGCCCTGCAGCAGACAGGGTGCCGTCCAGTGCTTTCAGGAGAGCTTCTTTTGCAATGTTCTTTTCAACCATGGTAATCCTCCGTGCATGTAACAGGTTACAAATCAGGGCCATTTTAGCATATCTGCCGGTCTTTGTCATTAAGATTTTCAATTGATAAGCCATGGGCGGTGTGATAAGATAGTCAGAGCATTAAAGGAGGTATTAATTGGTATGGAAAATGTCTTAATCCTCTTCGGCGGCGTTTCCAGTGAACACGACGTTTCTGTTGTGTCTGCCGCATCCGTTATTTCCAACCTGAAAGCAGACCGTTACAACCTGTTTCTGATGGGAATTACCAAAGAGGGCGAATGGTATCTTTATGAGGACGCAGTGGACCTGTTGCCGGAAGACCGTTGGGTGAATTCGGAAAAGAAGACGAAGGCCTTTGTTTCTCCGGACCGAAGCATTCACGGAATTACGGTACTGCGGGAATCCGGTGCGGAAAACATTCGGATAGACGTTGCTTTCCCGGTATTACACGGAAAGAATGGAGAAGACGGCACCATCCAGGGCCTGTTCCAGTTGGCCGGCATTCCTTTTGTAGGCTGTGACATGACCTCCTCCGCCGTATCTATGGATAAAATTTTTACCAACATGGTAGCTGATCGCGTGCAGATTCCGCAGGCGGAATGGGACTACCTGACAGAGTATGAATATAAAAATGGATTAAAAGGTCTAGACGACATTGAACAGACACTGGCGTATCCTATCTTTGTAAAGCCGTCCAACGCCGGATCTTCTGTCGGCATTACCAAGGCACATAACAGAGAAGAACTGGAATCCGCATTGCAACTGGCGTTGCAGCATGACAGCCGTGTTCTGTTTGAAGCGTTTATAGACGGCTTTGAAGTAGAGTGCTCTATTCTTGGAAATGACGACTTACAAAACGGTGTAGTTGGCCAGATTACGCCGGCCAACGAATTCTATGACTATAACGCCAAGTATGATAATGCCGCCAGTCTTTTGCATATTCCGGCCCTGGTTCCGGAAGAAACCCGTGAAGAGGTAGCGGCACAGGCAAAGAAGGTCTTTAAGGCCCTTGGATGCACCGGCTTCTCCAGAGTAGACTTCTTTGTAACCAAGAAGGACGGAAAAGTCCTGTTTAATGAAATTAACACCATCCCGGGCTTCACCAATATCAGTATGTACCCGAAAATGATGGAAGCGGCCGGTCTGCCGTATTCGGATCTGTTAGACCGTCTGCTGCAGCTGGCACAGGAAAAATGGAGCTAAATCATGACGGAGTCCAAGGAACGCCGTTTCCAAATTAAGCTATACAATGTGCATGAAACCAACGGAGAAATAGACACGGATGATGTGCTTCTGTTTGGCCGCCTTGGGTATCATGCCGGCCGTTACATTATTGAATATGATGATGAAGACGGTATTCTTGCCGGGTGTAAAACCCGCGTCCATGTAACGGAACCAGACCGTGTTACCATTTGCCGGACCGGTTCCATGACCACGGAAATGACCATGGAGGAAGGGGTTCGCCATCTGTGCCATTACAGTACCCCGTATGGCACGGTTATGATGGGAATCTACGCATCCGAAGTGCACTCGGAAATGAGCGCTTTCGGCGGAACTCTTTCTTTAACCTATACCCTAGATTTTGATGGCGAGCTGGTATCCACCAATCAGCTCCGCATTACCGTAAAGGAGATCTTCTAATGTCCAAAACCGTACGCCTGGCCAAGCAACAGCTGCATGGTGCACTGACAGACGCTATTTGTAAATTACAAACGGAAGGAACCCTTCCGGCAGGGGAATTAGCCCCGTTCCAAATTGAAGTTCCTGCCAACAAAGACAACGGTGACTTTTCTGCCAACGTTGCCATGGTAAACGGCAGACTGTTCAAGATGGCGCCGCGGCAGGCGGCTTCCCTGATTGCGGAGGCCCTGCAATTGGAAGGCACCTACTTTGCAAAAGCAGAGGTTGCCGGACCTGGGTTCATGAACTTCTTTTTAAATGATCAATACTACGCAGACATCCTGCTTGAAATTACGGAGTCTGGCAACGCCTATGGTCGGTCGGACTTTGGCGCAGGCAAACGGGTGCTGGTAGAGTTTGTCTCCGCCAATCCGACCGGGCCTATGCACATGGGAAACGCCCGCGGCGGCGCCCTGGGTGACTGTCTGGCTGCCGTCCTGGACTACGCCGGATACTATATAGAACGGGAGTTCTACATTAATGACGCCGGCAACCAGATTGACAAGTTTGCCCTTTCTCTGGATATTCGCTATCAGCAGCACTTCCTTGGGGAAGAAGCAGTAGAATTGCCGGAAGACTCCTACCATGGAGAAGACATTCGCGTTTTGGCAGAAGCCTTTATTGCGGAAACCGGAGACAAGTATAAGGATGCTTCCACGGAAGACCGCCGGGCCGCTCTGGTAGATTTTGCATTGCCGAAAAACATTCAGGCCATGCATGCTGCCATGGAAAAATACCGCATTCATTATGACACCTGGTTTAAAGAAAGCACGCTACATGAAAGCGGAGCGGTAAAGGATGTCATTCAGAAGCTGACCGAAAAGGGCCTGACCTATGAACAGGACGGCGCCCTTTGGTATAAAAATAAAGAAATTCAGACTGAAATCCTGCAGAAGCAGGGCAAAAGTCAGGAAGACATTGATAAGCTGGATCTGAAGGATGACGTTCTGGTTCGTCAGAACGGAAATCCAACCTACTTTGCAGCCGATATTGCGTATCATTACAACAAGCTGGTAACTCGCAACTTTGATAAGGCCATTGATATCTGGGGCGCAGATCACCACGGTCATGTTGCCCGTATGAAGGGCGCATTGGAAGCGCTGGGTGTCGGCGGAGACCGCTTAGACGTTGTTCTGATGCAATTGGTACGCATGACTCGCAATGGGGAAGTGGTCCGGATGTCCAAGCGGACCGGAAAAGCCATTACACTGGTAGACCTGTTAGAAGAAATTCCAATTGACGCCACCCGGTTCCTCTTCAATATGCGGGAAGCCGGAAGCCAGATGGACTTTGACCTGGATCTGGCCGTAGAGCAATCCAGTCAGAACCCGGTTTACTATTGCCAATATGCACACGCCCGTATTTGTAGTATTCTTCGCAAGCTTGCGGAAGAAGGCAAGACGCCGGAAGTGGCCACTGCTGCAGAACTGGAATTGCTGAAAGAACCGGAAGAACGGGAATTAATCCGTCACCTGTCTAATCTGGAAGACGAAATTATCATGGCCGCCAAGGCGTATGACCCGGCCCGGATTACCCGGTATGCCATTACCCTGGCAAATCTGTTCCACAAGTTCTACAATGCCTGCCGTGTTAACACAGAAGACGAAGCCCTCAGCCGTGCTCGCCTGTATCTGTGCATGTGCGTAAAAAATACCCTGGCAAACGTGCTGACCATGCTGAAAATCAGCGTGCCGGAGCATATGTAAAAAGAAAACAACTAAGCAAAACCAACAAAATTGGGCCTTTCTGTTTGGAAGGCCCTTTTGACTTTCTACTGCCGTAGGCGTAAGTCTGTGTGATACAATGGATATGCTATTTGTAATAGGAAAGACAGGCTTTCCTGTTACGGGATGTACAAGTGAATGAATAGGAGGATTTCCCATGGCAAAAAGTTATGTCATTCTGAAGGATGCTCCGGAGCTGGACTATTCCCATGACTTCGTAGCGCTTCCGAAGAATTACGGAACCTATGACTACTTTAACAGAGAAGATGTCAAGGCAATTCGTGAAACTGTTTTTGCTGCACTGGATGATTTGAATGAACGGACCCAGTTTGCAGAAGAAATGGCAAAATATGAAAAGGTTATCATTAAACCGAACCTGGTAGATGTATACCACAATTCCGGATTCTATGATAAAGACGGAAAAACCGACTTCCCGGAAACCACTGACCCGCGTGTATTTGAAGCGGTAGTAAACTGGGTAAAGGATTACAACCCCAACATTATTATTGCGGAATCCTCCGGTAAGCCGTTCCCGGCTGCGGCATCCTTTAAAATTGCACATTATGACTACATCGCAAAATATTACAACACCCAGCTGGTTCCGTTGGAACGCCGTCCGGTAGTGCGGTACATGCTGCCAAAGGCCAAAATCATGAAGGAAATCCTGATTCCGGATACCTTTGATGACATTGTAAAGGGCAAGGCATTCTACATTTCCGTACCAAAGATGAAGACCAACATTTACACCGGTGTTACTTTGGGCTTCAAGAACGCCATGGGTACCATCCCTTACTTCCTGCGGGAACGGAACCACACCCATGACATCAACGGAAAACTGGCCGATATGCTGTATCTGTTCAAACCGAACCTGACCGTTATTGATGGTATCATCGGTGGCGAAGGCAACACCCCGGCTCCGGTTGACCCGGTAGATGTTCATATGATTGTAGCTTCCAACCAGTCGGTAGAAGCAGACCGAATTACCACTTACATGATGGGCTTCAATCCGGATGAAAATAAGCTGATTCAGGAAGCAGACATCCGTGGCTTCGGAGATCCTGATGTAGAAATTGTCGGTAATGTACGGGTAACCCCGTTCCGTCCGGCCTGCCCATCCTTAATGCGCGGCGAATTACATGATAAGTATCCGGCCGTAGTAGCCGTTGCCGGACATACTCTTCCGGGTGCTCCGGAAATTACGGATCCGAACAACGTTACTCCGGATCAGGCCTTTGCTTTGGAACAGGCCTGCGTAGGCGGATGTCTTTCCTCTATTGGCATGGGTTTTGCTTCCGGCCTGTATGGACCGGCGGAACCAAAGAATCCGGACCTGATTGTAGTAGAAGGACACGGTGTTCCAATTGACGGACAGCGTTACTGGTTTGACTGCAATGGTAAGCCATACACCAAAGAGGACATCCAGAACTCCGGTAAACGGGTTATGGTTATGGGTAAATGCTGTGGTCAGGATATGCTGGACATTGCAGACTATCCAATCCGTGGCTGTTGTGACCCGGCCGAGTGCTTAAATGCTTCCTGCAATGCCCTTGGTATTGTTAACCCGCAGTTGCGTCCGCACCGGAATACCAGTCTGGTTACCACTTCTGCTCCAATGCTGGTTGGCACCATGATTTATCGTGCCAAGTGGATTCTGCAGGGCAAGGCAGTAGACGTACCGCGCGCACATGAAGACAAAATCTTTGAGCTGCCACCTCTGTCTGCAGAAGATGCCAAGAAAGATTACATTGCCTGGCCAATTCCGCCTCTGACCACCAAGCAGAAAATTACCGGCATTACCGATATGCTGAACTTTGCTGATTCTGTTACCGGTATCTTTGGCGCAGTGAAATATTACACGCCAAAGAAATAAGACGGTAAAAAATTACAACTAAAAAAGCAACCACCTGCAAAAGCGGATGGTTGCTTTTTATATGATTGCTTGTAATGAAAAAGCGCTTGCCGTTCTTACTTTTCCGGGAAGAAAGCGGCATGAACAGCGGTAACGGCCTTGTCGGCATCCTTTTCGTCTACCAGAACGGAAATCTTGATTTCGCTGGTGGAGATCATCTGGATGTTAATGTCAGCGCTGTACAGAGCTTCAAACATGGTGGCTGCAGTACCCGGATGGGTTTCCATACCGGCACCAACAACGGATACCTTGGCAACAGAGCAGTCAATAACAATGTTGCTGTCTTCCAGGTCAAAGGCATCCAGAATGGCCTCTTTGGCGGTTTCGGCATCTGCGGCCGGAACGGTGAAGGTAATGTCCTTGGTGTTGTCTCTGCCAACGGACTGCAGGATGATGTCTACGTTAATATTCTTGGCTGCCAGCTTAGAAAACATCTTGAATGCAACACCCGGGGTATCCGGCAGTGCAATAACGGAGATGCGGGCAGTGTCTTTATCTCTGGTAACGCCTCTGATCAGCATTTTTTCCATTTTAGTTGCCTCCTTAACAATGGTTCCCGGTACTCTTTCCATGCTGGAAAGTACTTCCAACGGGACGTTATATTTCTTGGCCATTTCTACAGAACGGTTGTTCAGAACTTGTGCTCCAAGGGTGGCCAGCTCCAGCATTTCATCATAGGTGATTTCCTGCAGCATTTTGGCGCCCGGTACCTTCCGTGGGTCAGCGGTATAAACCCCGCGTACGTCTGTGAAAATCTGGCATTTGTCTGCGTGCAGATCAGCAGCCAGAGCAACAGCGGAGGTATCAGAACCACCGCGGCCTAATGTGGTAATGTCATCATATTTGTTGATGCCCTGGAACCCGGCAACAACGACTACTTTGTGGGTATCCAGTTCCTTGCGAACGCGTTCGGTATTCATTTTCTTAATACGGGCGCTCTTGTAGGTGGAGCTGGTGTTAAAGCCGGCCTGCCATCCAAGTAAGGAGATGGACGGAACACCCAGCTTGTCAATTGCCATGGCAAGCAGGGCAATTGAAATTTGTTCACCGGCGGAAAGGAGCATGTCCATTTCCCGGGCAGACGGTTTTTCGGAAATTTCAGCGGCCTTTTCAATGAGGTCGTCGGTAGTGTCGCCCTGGGCGGAAACGACAACAACTACGTCATTGCCTTCCCGATAGGTGTCGGCAACAATAGAGGCTACGTTTCTTACTCTGTCGGCATTGGCTACGGAAGAACCGCCGAATTTCTGAACGATAAGAGCCATAAAAGGTCCTCCTTCTAGTTGATTTTGCTAAAGGATATTTTGCAACAGCAGAGTGCTGAAAATAGTGTAAGAAAGCTGACTTTCAGGAAATCAGCAGTGGGCCATGCGAATGATGGCAAGTGGCTGCGGCAGGTTGTTGTCTGCCAAGGTCTGAAGCAGGTCTGCTTTGGAAATGGGTTGCGTTAAGAAGGCGGTTTCGTCTTCTGCCCCCGGGCGATGCAGCATTTGTACTTTGCCCAAGGCGCCGCAGTCTACACTGCCCGGCAGGCGGACATAGTAAACCATTGGCAATGCATTGCAGTCTGCAACAATATTTTCTTTTGCCGGGCCCCAGCCAATGGGACGACGGCGGTCCTTGTGGTTGACACAGTCAATGACGTCAGCAACACAAGCGCTGGCGGTCGGCAGTTTGCCGGCGCCTTGCCCGTAAAAGAGGGTGTCTCCGACATTGGAGCCGGTAACAGCAACAGCGTTATAAACACCGTCTACTTTGGCAAGCATGCTTTCTTTGTGAATGAAAGCCGGAGAAACCTGTACCTGCAGTTTGCCGTCTTCCAACTGTTCGGCGGTGCCGATCAGTTTAATGACGCAATCTGCGTCTTCGGCGTAGGCCACATCTTCTGCCGTAATTTTGGAAATACCTTCTGTAACAATGTCTTTCGGATCTACATAAGAGCCGAAGCTTAAAGAGGACAAAATGGAAATTTTACGGCAGGCGTCAATGCCTTCAATATCGGCGGTGGGATCCGCTTCTGCGTATCCGTTTGCCTGTGCGGTCCGAAGGGCTTCTGCAAAAGAAACGCCTTCCTGAATCATCTTGGTTAAGATGAAGTTGGTGGTACCGTTCAGGATGCCGTTAATTTTTAAAATGGTGTTCCCTGCCAGGCAAATGGACAGCGGCCGAATAATCGGGATACCACCGCCGACAGAGGCTTCAAATAAATAGTTAACGTTCTTTTCTTCTGCCAGTTCCAAAAGCTCAAGGCCTTTGGTGGCAACCAGCTCTTTGTTGGATGTAACCACGTGTTTTCCGGCAGCCAGACAGCGATATGTAAAATCAAAAGCAGGGTGGGTTCCGCCCATGGCTTCAACCACAACCCCGACGCTGTCGTCTTCTAAGATGTCTTCAAACCGTTTGGTCAAGATGGCTTCGTGCGGGTCTCCCGGGAAGTCTCTGAGATCCAGAATGTGGGCCAGGTGCAGATCCTCTGCGCAATGGCGGGCCTCTTTTTTGTCAATGATTTCTACCACGCCGGAACCAACGGTACCATAACCCAAAACAGCTATATTCACGAGACGTCCTCCTTTGAATAGGTTGTAGCATATATTACCATAGCAGTTTCCCAAAATAAAGGGATTTTCTCCGCCGTTTTTGCTTTTTCTTTTTCTTTTTTATGGTATAGTATACCCGTTAAATTAGGAGGTTTCTGTCATGATTATTATTTCTCCCTCTGTTTTGTCGTGCGATTACGCCAAAATGGGACAGGAAGTAGAACGCATGGAGGCCGGCGGCGCGCAGTGGGTCCACTATGATGTTATGGACGGCCACTTCGTTCCGAATCTGACCATTGGCGTGGAAATTGTCCGCGCTTTAAAGAAACATCAAAAAGGTGTGGCAGATGTACACCTTATGATTACAGATCCGTTAGATTACGTGGAAGCGTTTGCCAAAGCAGGCGCGGACGTTATTACGTTCCACCTGGAGGCAGATTCGGACGTGGAGGCCACCATAGCGGCCATCCGCGCGGCCGGCGCAAAGCCTGCGCTTGCCATTAAGCCGAAGACCCCGGCAGAAGCGGTTTTCCCGTATTTAGATTCCGTGGACATGGTACTGGTTATGACAGTAGAGCCGGGCTTCGGCGGTCAAAGCTTTATGTATGACTGCATGCCGAAGGTGCGTGCGGTTCGGGAAGAAGCAAATCGCAGAGGAAAAACGGACTTGCTGATTCAGGTAGACGGTGGCATTAACGAAGACACCGTAGTAGACGCTGCAGCAGCAGGAGCCAATGTCATTGTATCCGGATCCACCATTTTCAGGGCGCCGGACGCAGAACAGATGATTCACTCCTTAATTGCCAAGGCAGAAGCCGCTTATCAGGGCTAAGGAGTAGGAAAATGGAATGTTATTTTGACAACAGCGCCACAACCCAGCCGCTGCCGGAAGTGGCAGAGGCCATGTTGCCGGTGCTGACCACTTTTTATGGAAACCCCTCTTCTCTGCACAAAATAGGCAACGAGGCGGATGTGCTTTTGGAAAAAGCCCGCAAGCAGCTTGCCAAAGCAATGAACTGCACTCCCGCAGAAATTTATTTCACCGGCGGCGGGACCGAAAGCAATAATATTGCCGTCTTTGGTACCACCGGTGCGTTAAAACGCCGAGGCAACCGTATTGTTACCACTTGCCTGGAGCATCCCAGTGTGGAAGAACCCATGAAGCGCCTGGAAGAACAGGGCTTTGAAGTGGTTCGCCTTCCGGTGGATGCACAGGGCCGCGTACAGGAAGAAGCTTTGTTTCAGGCTGTTACAAAGGATACCATCCTGGTCAGCCTGATGTATGTGAATAATGAAGTTGGCAGCATTCAGCCAATTAAGGCGGCCCGTGCCGCAGTGGACAAAGCCGGTGCCCCGGCCTACATTCACTGTGACGCAGTGCAGGCCTTTGGCAAGCTTCCTATCAATCCGAAAGAACTTGGCGTGGACATGATTAGCGTCAGCTCGCATAAAATCCACGGGCCAAAAGGCGTCGGGGCTCTTTATGTAAAGAAGGGCATCCGTTTAACACCGTATATTTTAGGCGGCGGACAGGAAAATGGAATCCGCTCCGGCACCCAGGCCATGCCGGCCATTGTCGGCTTTGGCACAGCGGCAGCAGCCATTGGCAACCCGCTGAAGCATCTGGCGGCAGTCCGGACGTTACGGGACTCCCTGACAGAACGGTTAACAGCCCTTGGGGGCGTAGAGTTCAACTCCGGCCCGGATGCGCTGCCCTTTGTTTTGAATCTTTCCCTGACTGGGATTCCGTCTGAAGTATTGCGGAATTTCCTGTCTTCCAAAGGGGTTTATGTTTCCACAGGTTCTGCGTGCTCCAAAGGGCACCGCAGCCCGGTGCTGACGGCCATGGAACTGCCTCCGGAGCGGATTGACTCTGCTGTTCGCATCAGCTTTTCCCGCTTCAACACCATGGAAGAAACAGACTACTTATATCAATGTCTTGCCGAAGCACAGCAGACATTGCGCAAAAAATCCTGACCACACCCTGAACACACAAGGAGTATTCATGAAAGAAATCATTTTGATTAAAAACGGCGAGTTAGCCCTGAAAGGCTTAAACCGCCGTACGTTTGAGGACTGCCTGATTAAAAATCTGAAACGGCGTCTGGCGCCGCTGGGCAATTTCCAGATCAGCATTGCACAGTCCACCATTACAGTAGAACCCATGGAAGAGTATATTGACATGGACGCGGCAGCCGACGTGGTTTCCAAAGTCTTTGGTATTGCCGGCTACTCCAGAGCAGCAGCCGTGCCAAAGGACATGCAGACCATTGTCCGTGCGGCGGCAGAGTACTTAAAACCGGAATTGGACCGAATTTCCACATTCAAAGTAGAATCCAAGCGTTCGGATAAGCACTTTCCACTGAAGTCTCCGGAAATTTCCAGAGAAGTAGGCGGCTACCTGCTGAAGAATAATCCGCATTTGACGGTAGATGTACACAATCCGGACGTCGTGGTGAATGTAGAAGTTCGGGAAAAATATGCTTTTATCCACGGAAACCAGCAGAAGGGCGCCGGCGGTATGCCGGTTGGCACCGCAGGAAAGGCAGCCATCCTGATTTCCGGTGGCATTGACAGCCCGGTTGCGGCTTACATGATGGCCAAGCGCGGTGTAGTTCTGACCGGCATTCACTTTGCCAGTCCTCCTTACACCAGTGACCGTGCTGAGCAAAAAGTACACGAATTAATGGAAGAAGTAGCGGCCTATGCCGGACGCATGAACTTGTTTGTGGTGAACTTTACGGAAATCCAGGAACAGATTAAAGACCATTGCCCGGAAGACCTGTTTACTATTATTATGCGCCGTATGATGATGCGCTGCGCCGAACGGATTGCCCGCAGCCAGGGCTGTGGCGCCTTGATTACCGGTGAAAGCCTGGGTCAGGTTGCCAGTCAGACACTGGATGCCATCCAGTGTACGGATGCAGTTGCCGGACTTCCTATTTTCCGGCCAGTTATTGGCATGGACAAGAATGAAATTGTGGCCATTTCCCGTCAAATTGGAACCTTTGACACTTCCATTCAGCCGTACGAAGACTGTTGCACCGTCTTTACGCCAAAGCACCCTCGCTTACACCCTGGCCTGGAAACTCTGGAAAAGGCAGAAACGGCTTTGGATATGGACGCCTTAGTAGAACGTGCTGTTAAGAACACCCGCCTGGTAGTCATTGAGCGGGAAGACTAAAGATATACAAGCGCCTTTTTATTATGGTATAATCTAGGGAACTTACGGGAAGGAGTAGTCCTATGAAAACGCCGAAAGAACAGGCAGTACAGCTCTTAAAGGAAACCGGCAAAACGGTAGCCCTGGCAGAGTCCTGTACGGGCGGTTTACTGGCGGCGTCTGTAACGGACGTGCCGGGCGCCTCCACTGTTTTTGAATGCGGCGTGGTTACCTACTCGGCCCGAATGAAAGAATCCCTATTACACATTGACCCTATTCTGATTCATGCCTACGGCGTAGTCAGCAGGGAAACGGCTGCCGCCATGGCCTGTGGCGTGCGGCGCCTTGGTTCCGCTGACTACGGAATCGGCATTACCGGTGTGGCCGGTCCCGGACCGGATGGTTCCCATCCGGAAGGAGACATTTACGTTGCTGTTGCCAGCAGCACGCATGTTGTGGTCCGGCACCTGCAGACCGGTACAGAAAATCAAAGGGAGGCCAACCGGCACGTAGCCGCAGACGCCGCCCTGCAATTACTCATTGCGGAGGTTACTCATGGATGATAAATTCTTTCAGGAACTGGAAAACTTTGATGTAGACCAGGTTCTGTCTGAAATAAAAAAAGAAGTCCATAATGAAATTGAAGTAGACAAAGAGACAGCTCTGAAAGAGGCCACAGTGGAAGAAGAATCTTCTACCGAAGACGCCGCTTTGGAACAGGACATTCCTGATTCGCCGGCCGAAGGAAAGATCAGCTTTTCTTTCTTTACGGATCCGGTTCCGGAGCAGGAAGAAGAGGTTCCGCCGGACACCTTAGAACCTTATGTAGAAGAGGTAGAAACAGAAGCTGACAGCTTTGATACAACGGAATCAGTTCCTTCGGGAAAGACCAATATTTTTATGGAATTGTTCCTGCCGGTGGTAGGGGATTCCGCCGGGAAACTGATTCGCAAGGGGATTGTTTGGATTTGCTTAGCCATTATTCTGGCCAGCACCGTTTGGCTTGTTATATCTGGCGGCACTTCCAGCAAAACAGTGGCAGAGCCACAAAGCAACGTAGCCGTTATTTTAACGGATGCGCCAGCTACCAATTTTAAGGAGGGAATGGAACTTGTCAGATAATAAGACACCGGATTTCGGACAATTTATGTCCTCTGGAACTCCGCTATATCAGCCGGAAGTGCCGGAAACACCGGAAAAAGAAAATTTCAACTACATGAACGCCATGCAGAGTATGTTCCGTGCCATGAACCAAGGAGAACAGGTACAGGAGGATCTACCGGAAGCTGCACCGAAGCCACCAGTTGCTTCGGCACCAAAAACACTTTCCTCTGAACAGGTGGAGACTGCACCTGCCCAGACACCGGCGGAAGAAGTTACCGGAGACGGGAAAGATGAAGCATACTGGAGCTACGTAGACTCCATTTTGGATCATTTTGATGATGGAAAACAGGCAACGGGTGAAAGCTACCCAAAATCTGAGGCGTTCCCACAGCAATCCGCTGCTCTTGCAGCGGGCACAATAGAAAATCAACCGGCAGTGGAAACGCCACAACCGCCGGTTGAACCAAATCCTATCCCGTATGGCACACCCGCGGAGCGGGCCTATGCTGCCAGACAGGAACGGATTCGTCAGCAGCAAATGGTGCAGGAGCGGATGGCGGCACAACAGGCCGCACAGCAGGTTATGCAGCAGGCACAACCGCAACCCCCTGTATATCCGGGAGCTCCGCAGTATTTTGCGCAATCTGCGCAAAACCAGGCGCAGCAACCTGCTCCAGAGAATGCACATTCCCGCGCAGATGTGGATGCAGCGTTAGCTGCCTTTGAAGGAGCGCCGGTACGGCGTCCAAGAAGACAGGAACCGCCAATAGAACAAGAATTGCCGCAGGAAAATGCGGAAGCTGACTCGCAAAGCAAACAAAGAAACAAGAAAAAACAGAATAAAAAGCAGGACAAAAAGACTGCCGGAGAAGGCAATGAAAAGCTGACGGCGTCCGGCAAGAAGCCTGCGTCCGGAAAGAAGTCCAAGAAGTCTAAGAAGTCCAAGAAAAAAGGCTCCATTCTTCCTAAAAAAGGAGACTCTGCCTTTGAAGTAGTCCGCAAACTGGTGGTTATTGTTTCTGCCATTTCCCTGATTCTCTGCGCCATTTACTTTGGCTACACCATCAAGGAACGGTATGACAACACCCATGTAAACCAGAATGCACAGGCTGCTGTAAATACCGAATACACGGATGAAGAAGTAGAAGCTAAGTGGAAGGAAATCAAGGCCAAGTACCCGGATGTAAATTTCCCGGAGGGAATGCAGGTTAAGTTTGCAACGCTGTATGCACAAAATCAGGACCTGATTGGCTGGATTACCATTGAAGGTCTGGGCATTAACTACCCTGTCATGCAGAATTCGGACTATTACTTAAAGCACAACTTCAGCAAGACGTACAGTGCCTACGGTGCGCCGTATCTGGATCAGTACAATAAAGTTCACCCGCTGGATGACAACTCCACCATTTATGCACACTCTATGCGGCGGGATGACCAGATGTTTACCAATCTGAAGGAATACAAGACCATTGACGGATTCAAGAAGAATCCTATCATTGAATATGACACGCTTTATGCAAATTATAAGTTTAAGGTTTATGCTGTCTTCATTACCAATGGTACTGCTTCCGGAGACAACGGTTACCTCTTCAACTACCCAACGTCCAACTTTGTCAGTGACGAAGCCTTTGTTGGCTATGTGGAACAGCTGAACCAGCGTGCTCTTTACACCACGGGCGTAGACATTGAAGTAGGAGACAAGCTGATTACCCTGTCCACCTGCACCTATGACTTTACTGAAGCCCGTCTGGTTGTGGTCGGCCGTATGGTTCGGGACGGCGAAGATGAAACCGTAGATACCAGCCTTGCCACCAAGAACAGCAATCCGCGGTATCCGCAGGCGTATTATGACGCCAAGGGTCTGAGCAATCCGTATAAGAACGCGGAGAAGTGGTACAACCAGGATACGTAAGGAGAATGGGAATGAAGCTCAACTTTCTGAACCTTGGAATTGAATTGACGGCGGACATGCGGGCAGCGCAGGAACGTATTTTGGATGCGTTTCAGGAAGCCCTAGGTGACGTCTGTCAGGTGCCGGATTTTGTTGGTTACGCCACAGAAGCCTCCTTCCTGGACGGCTTTCGTGCGTCACTGGATGACAGTGATGTTGTGGTGGTCACCGTAGACCCGGAACTGTTTCCGTTATTTAAAAAATTCATGGGCGATGCACTTGGCTTAAAAATGCGAAGCAATCGCTCCTTACAAAAGCATTTGCAGAAGACCTGCCCGGATCTTCCACAGGAAGCCATTCCGGAACAGGCAGAGCTGCCGGCAGAGGCGGATGCGTTGCTGTCGGAAGATGGCCTGTATTCCGGCTTTGCCATTAAGGCAAACCGGCAGATTCTGGTGGCGCTGCCACTGGATCCGACACGGATGGATTATCTGATGCAGGACAGTGTGTTGCCCTATTTGCAGGATCATATGGATGCCAAGCTGTTCTTTACCGGTGTCAGTGCACAGGCAAAAGAAGTAGCGCCCATAAAAGACGCTTCCGGCAAAGACGAACCAAAGGCTGTAGAACCGCAGCCACAGCGTATTCCTATTAATGAACCGTTTGTGGCCCAGGTAGTGGCAAAGCTGTATGCTGCCGGAAAGCAGGTTTCCGTTGCAAATACCAAAACCGTAGATTTTCTGAAAAATGTGGCAGCACTTATCAACATGCAGGATACGGTTCTGTTAAGCCAGTATACGCAGGATAAAGCAGAAGGCGAATCGTCAGAGGATTATATTGTTCGCCTGGCCCGCCAGACACAGGAACAGTCCGGAACCCCTTTGGGCGCAGTGGTTTCTAAGGTATATGCCCGGACGCTGGAAGACGGCACCAAAGATTATTATCTTTATGTCAGCATTTCAGATGGCCGCACGGCAAACGAAGCAAAGGTAACCGCACTTCCCGGAGATACCCCTCCGGAGCTGATTTATCGCGCCATTGAAGTCCTGTTTCACATGATTAACTCCTGGCTGGATTCCGGCTCTACCCGTCCAACAGAAGATACATCTATTTCTTCTGTTGACACTATTTCTCCTGTTGCAGAGCCAGCTACAGATGCTGCGGAACCCGCCAAGAAGCCAATCGTTTTATCTTAAATCCAAACAAAAAGGACCCACTTTTTATGAATGTCCAACCCCCAGGTAAGGACATCATAAGAGTGGGTCCTTTTTAACTTGTTATGGTAGACGTCTTATTTGACGTCTACTTTTTTGCCGTCTTCCAGGCGGAAGGTGTGAGCGTATCCCTTGTTGGATACTTCCACTACGTTCCGCTTACCGGAACCGGTCAGCGGGAAGAGGTAAACATCATTGAAGTACCGATAAAGGATGCGGTCATGCAACTGCGGGAATGCAGCCTTCAGACGTTCGTCCATGGCCTGGCAGGCGGCGTCGGCGCTCAGGTCTGCCAGCGGCGATACTTCATAGTTAATAACAAAGTGCGTTCTGCCTTCATAGTCGGTTTCTGTTACTACGGCAGTCAGGATATTCTGGTCATCTTCGGAAGCTACATCGGCCAGACGGAACGGATATACTTTGTCTCCGTTTTCCATGGTAACCAGGCTGTCCCGACGGTCCTTCATGTGGACATTGCCCATGGAGTCAATGTAACCAAATACATCACAGGAAAGCCAGTCACGCCCCTTGTTGTCGGTAATGATCTTGTCCTGTACCTTTTCATAACTCTTATAGGTGGACAGGTTGGTGAAAGAGTTGGCAACAATAATGCCCTTTTCATTGTAGTCACATTCTACGTACTGTCCGTTTTCATCTTTGCGAAGTACGGTAACCTGAACGTATGGTACCGGGCGCATACCGAAGGATTCGCCCTTCAGCTTGAACTTGTTCAACTTCTGGTAGAAGCCCTTCCACAGGGAATAATAAATGCCGCCGTGTTCGGTGTCACCGCCGCCAATGCCGATGGTAACATACGGGAAGTGGATTGGGCCTGCCAGGTTGACAGTGCTACCGGCCTTGCTTGCCTTCAGGAACTTGTTAATGAATTTTTCTTCTCCAGGTGCGGTGCCTTCACCAACGCAGAGTGGGGAAAGCAAGAAGCCCAGTTTCCGGTCATTGTACTTGCCTTCAATCAGGTAGCGTCTGGCCGTTTCAATATAAAAGCTGGTGGTTGCAATGCAGACATTCGGCTTATCCAGGAACAGAATGTCAATGAAGTGTTCACGGTCATATTCCGGTTCCATGGCAACGGACCAGTTCTGGAAGAATGCGTCAGAAATGGAAGTAATTAAGTTGGTATTGGAGTCCGTATGAATGTGGGCCAGGGAACGAAGGCCTTTCTTGGCCGGGTTGCCGCAGAGCTCCGGATCATGGAACACACCAACGCAGATTGGAGAACGGTTGCAGTGAATCATCCGCTTCGGGAAGCCAACCTTGGTGGAACCGCTGGTGTAAGTAACCAGGAAGTCCGTGTACAGGTCATTGTCATCCACAATTTCGCCGGTGAAGTTGCTGCTGAGCTCCAGGAATTCAGGCCAGCTCAGCAGGCTGATATCTTCGGCGATGTACTCCTGCGCTTTGTTTTCATAGCGATAATAAGAATCCAGTTCCGGTTCATATTCCGGGCATTCTTCCGGATATTGCGGAAGGGAATCGGCCAGAGAAATAACTAATTTATAAAGGAAATCCTGCTTGGCAACGGCATCTTTTACCTGACCGTAATATTCATCAGAAGCAATGAAAAGCTTATGAGAGGTTTGGGACAGGATGATGTCAATAAACTTCGGGTCATAGTGTGCGCCGAAGAAGTTAATCTTGGCACCCAGCTTGTTGGCGGCCAGCATTAAGTAAACGGTTTCCGGAATGTTGCCAAGGCAACACGGAATTTCGTCTCCTTTTTGAATGCCAATGTAAGCAAGTGCTTCTGCCAACTGATCGGCTTTTTGGAAGGCTTCTGCTGCAGAGATGCTGTTGCCACGGTAGAAGATAAACTCTTTGTCCATGCTGTCAACCCAGCGGCCTTTTACTGCTTTGTACCAGGAGATGTTGTACTCCTTTTGAATCATTTTCAGACCTTCAATGGCTTTCCGGCCTTTCTTTGTCTGATAAATACGTGCGGACGGTTTGCTTGGATCATCCATGAAGAACTGTTCATAGTCTTCCAGGTGGTAAACATTAAGGCGTTTTGCCTCATCATTTAAGAGATTAATAGTTTTAACCATTTCCGTAGGATTCCTTTCCAAAAATTGTGGATGTTAGTGCCGCTAACATCCCGTTACACACCAGATGTGGATTTTTTCTGGTTCACTGGGTCTTATGCTAACACAAATATGTACAAAAATCAATTTTGTTTTTAATTTGTTCACACATTCTTGTTTGATTTGTCAGATTTTAGCAAATCTAACTGGCTAAATCGCACAAAACAGACAAAGAAATTACGATTTTTGCCAAAAATAGCTGCAAAATTATGGGAAATATGAAAAAGGAAGCGGGAAAAATGGCTGAATTCCAACAGTTTGACGGCCTTTGGTTTACTTGACACGGCACGGGGGCAAGGCTAAAATAACCGTGTGTTATCCTGTAATACGGGGTGGCTATTTTGCTGTCCGTTAAACTGAAAGTAAAGGAGAAAGATGTAATGAAAAAGACATGGAAAAGAATCATCTCTTTGTTGATGACCGTTACCATGCTGGGGTCCATTGCTGCTGTTTATGCAAACGCAGCAACCGCAAGCACCGTAAAGACTTATAATACTTATCTGTCTTTGGGTGACAGTATTGCATCCGGCTTTGGCTTGTCAGATTACTGCAACAAGCTGAAGGGTGACAATATCATCTTAAGCAAAGGGGATTATTATAGCTCCACTGGCGGGAAAGTAAGTATTCCAACCAGAATTAAGGGCTCTTATACCGACCTTGTTGCCAAAGCAGTTGGCGCAAGCAAGGTATATGCTTATGCCTGCCCTGGTTTCCGGTCCTCTGAAATCCGCATGCTGATTGATGATTCCTATGATGGTGACTGGGTTGTTAAGGGGAAGGCAATTACAGAGCTATCCATGGGTGCATACAATTACAATGACTTAATAGCAATGAAACCTTATTATAGAGCAGCTGTTAAGCAGGCAGACCTGATTACCATTGATGTTGGTATGAATGACACCTGGTTCTCTGTTGTTGCTGCTGTCATGACCGTTGGCTATGCCATTAACGGTGAGGATGTAAATGAAGTTCTGAAGAATGCCTTCAATTACTTTGGTAGCTGGGAAGCCATGGAACAGGCCTTCGGAGATGCGTTCAAGCAGATTATGACTGCACCGGGATTGACTGCCCTGGTAGTAGACGCTGTTCGCAAGTTCTGGATGGACTTCTACATTAACTACACTGCTACCATTGATGCCATTTATAAGCTGAACCCGGACGTTACGGTAGTTTCCGTTGGATGCTACAACTCCTTCAAGGACTGGGAAGTTCCAATCTACGTTATTCCGCAGGTTAGCTGCTACATCCCAATGAACTCCCTGAAGCTGGGTCTGAAGAACAGCTATGACAACTATTATTATGCCGATGTTGGCGATGTAGACGTTATCGGCAAGCACTTCACTATGCCGTTACCTGGCAACCTGACACTGGATGACTCCGGTTACAACCCGCATCCAACTGCCACCGGTCATAAGTATATGTACAACCAGATTATTGCAGCTCTTCCTGCCGGAAAGCGTAGCAGTACTTATGTAAGTGGATCTTACCCAACCCTGACAAAGGTAGACGGCGTATGGGCATATCGTAAGAACGGCGTTATCCAGAGCTCCTATAACGGCCTTGGAGAATCCGAATACGGTATTTACTACGTTAAGAACGGCAAGGTTCAATTTGACGTAAGTGGTATTGTTACCGTAGACGGCAAGAAATACTATGTTGTAAAGAACAAGGTACAGACCGGTTATACCGGCATGGTAAATACCAGCAGCACTTCTTACTATGTCAAAGAAGGTATGGTACAAAGCAGCTACACCGGCATTGTTACTTCTAACGGCACCAAGTATTATGTTAAGAACGGTGTCATGCAGAAGAACTACACTGGCATTGTAGGCGCTTCCAGTAACTCCTATTATGTTAAGAACGGTATTGTAGATACCAGCTACAGCGGAACCGTGACCACCAAGACCAAGATTTACACGGTTAAGAAAGGTGTTGTGGTATCTTCTAAGAACCGATAATTGAAGGAGGGCCTCATGAAAAAGAAACTAATCAAAAAGCTTGCTGCAATTGTAATGGCAATTTCCATGTTGGCATCCATTGCTGCTGTGGCAGCAAACGCAGCTTCCGCTGCAACCGTAAGACAATATAAGCAATATGCCTTTATTGGAGACAGTATTGCTTCCGGCTTCTCTCTGGAAGAATACAATCAGCACGGCCAGTATGTATGGCCGTGGCAGAACATTAACGGCAGTTACCCGAACCTGGTTTCCAAGGCAGTTCAGGCCACCTCTAACTATGGCGGAAAAACCTATCCGTTAGGTGCACCTGGCTTCCGTACCCAGGAAGTACGGATGATGCTGGATGATAATTATTCCGGAGACAACATTACCAAAAAGTATGTTGGCGAATTGGCTTCCGCTAGCGGCAGCGTTTATGATTACCAGAACCTGTTAAAGAAGAGAAGCACCTATCAGAACGCAGTTAAGAACGCAGATCTGATTACACTGGATATCGGACTGAACGATACCTGGCTTCCGGTATCTGCAATCTCTTTGTTCTGGCGTGACACCGGCACAGGTGCTACTGACGTAACAGAAGCAATTTCCTATGCCCTGAAGCAGTACGGTACCGTTGGTAACATAATGAATGAAGGCCTGAGTGCCATCATGCACTTAGTTACTTGGCCGGCATTCATGGCATACATGGTAGAAGTTGGATATGACCTGTTGCAGGGTTATTACACCAACTACCCGGCTATTGTAGAAAAGATTTACGACCTGAATCCGGACGTTACCCTGGTTCTGGTTGGTAGCTACAATTCCTTCTCTGGCTGGGAAGATGCTCCTATGCTTGGACCTCTGCTTGACGCACTTTCCTACAACAAGATGAACCAGACCAAGAAGGATCTGGCTGCTAAGTATGACAACTGCTACTATGTTGACATGACCGGCGTAGATCTGATTACCAAGAGCTTTAAGGAATGCATTGACAACAGCAATGGTTCTCTGACCATTGTTTATAATCCGCACCCGACAGCTGCAGGACACCAGGATATGGCAAACCGCATTATTAAGGAGTTGCCTACCGGTAAGCGTGCTGTTGCCTCTGTAGGTCCGAACGGATATCCGTGGCTGACCAAAGTAAATGGCGTATGGGCTTACCGCAAGAGCGGACAGATACAAACGTCTTACAAGGGCCTTGGTGAATCTGATTACGGTATTTATTACGTAAAGAACGGTACCGTTAAGTTTGACGTAACCGGTATTGTTACCGTCAGCGGAAAGAAGTATTACGTTAAGAAGAACCGTGTCATTACCGAATATACCGGTGTTATTAAGGCTGGCAAGACCACTTACTATGTGAAGGAAGGTGTTGTAAAGACCGACTTCAGTGGAATGGTTACAACCGGAGGCAAGACCTACTACGTAGTAAAGGGCGTTGTACAAACCTCTTATACCGGAATTGTTGCCGGTGCAAGCAAGTCTTATTACGTACGCAATGGTGTGGTAGATACCAGCTACAGCGGAACCGTAACCACAAAGACCAAGGTTTATACGGTTAGAAACGGTATTGTAGTTTCCCAGAGAAACCGCTAAGAAATAGACAGTTCTGTTTATTTGTAAAAAATTTGTTAACACTTACCAAAAGCCCCCGTGAAAGTTTTCACGGGGGCTGAAACATGCACAAAAAAGCGTAAATACGTTGACAAAGGCATTTTTGATGCTTAAAATTGGAAGAGTAAGTAAGTGGGAAGTGTGTCCCTGATACTGAAATCAAATCTGAGGAAAGGGAATGATACACATGAAGAAAGTTCTTGCAACTGTTTTAGCTCTTAGCCTTGTTCTTTGCATGGCTATCTCTGCTTCTGCAGCCGGCCTGTTCAACACTGGCACAGGCACTGGCACTGGTACCGGCACTGGTACTGGCACCGGCACTGACACTGATACCGACACTGATCCGGTAACTGATGTTGATCCGGAAGACACCGACAAGACCGGTGATGCCGCTTTCGCTGCTGTTGTAGCAATCTCTGCCGTTTCCGGCGCTGCTTTCGTTATCGCTAAGAGAAAGTAAGTTTTACTTACTTCTTTTTAGTAGACAAAGCTTAATTTTAATTTAGACTTTTGGCGGAAGCCAACATGACTTGTTAGCTTCCGCCCGCAAATGTCTTTCTCAGTATTACACACAAGTCCGAATTTACTGCATGTAAATATTAATTAATGCTTACACGGGAAGCCGCCCAGTCGCAAGACTGGGCGGCTTCTTCTGTGGCAGAGTAATTGACAGCAGCGGCGGAAACCCGTAAAATAGTGGCGTATAGAAAGCAAACTTTGGTTGACCACCAAATAGGAGAAGAAAGGATGACAGAAAATGTTTAATATTGCAGATGTTCCGTATCTGGTAAATGCTCTTTTAGCTATGATTGACGGCTTTGTAGGCCTCTTTAATATTGGCGGTATTCACCTGTTCTAAGGAGAAGGCAGTCCGGAAAGAGGAAGCCGGAAATTACACCCAAAAAGAAAATATATTCGTAAAGCTGAAGGGCTCGTTGTAAAACGGGCCTTTTCTTTTTTAGAAAACAGTTGACAGGAAGGGGCAAACAGACTAAACTAATGACAAGCAGTTAGCAATGGCTAACCGAAACCGCAACGGGATGCTCCTACCTGGAACGGAATCAAAAAGCCAACGGCCGACTGCAAATAGCACATACACTCCTTCATTCATTCATCCATAGACAAGAGCCTATTGCAGAAGACTGATCTGTAATAGGCTCTGTCGTTTTTCTAAATACTTTTTAACGTAGCTTTTGTGCAAAAGTTTTGCAAATTTTCACATTTGTTATTTTATTAACAGATGGATTGCCTTTTGGAAGCAGGTCCTGTATTCTGTTCCGTGAAAGCAACCTAAGTTTCCTATCTGAATTCTTAATAACCGAATGCTTTCCGAAAAGCTTCTGCTCCCACAGGCAGAAGCTTTTTTCTGTTTTGTATGATAGAATGAGGTTGAACAGAAAGAATACTACAGGAGAAAATCCGGGTAAGTGGGGTTGATGAAATGTATTTGATTCCAAAGCCGAATGGGGAATTCAAAAGGAAGAACGGAACGGTGGGGAAGGTGGCGCAGGGAGTCATTGCGTGCAATGACGACGTCCGCGACCTGACCCGGCTGTTAGAGGACCGCTTGGCGCCGCTGGGCGGGCTCAAGGTGAACGTAACGCTTTTGGAAGAACCTCTTCCAAAAGCCGAAGAATACTACCTTGAGGCCGCAGAAGCGGGCGTCACCATCCGATATGGGGACCGCGCAGGCGCAAGTAATGCACTGGTTAGTTTGTATCAGCTGTTGCGCCAAGCGGACACGCTGCCATGCCTGACGGTTCACGACTGGCCGAAGTGCACCCGCAGGGGGCAGTCCTTTGATTCCTGCCGCCATTTCTTTGCCATAGACGAAATGAAGAAAACCATTGAACAGCTGGCACTGTTAAAATGCAACGTGTTGCACTGGGTCTGCGTGAACGACCAGGCATGGCGCATTGAAATAGACGCGTACCCAAAACTGACAGAAGCCAACGGAACGCAGAAGTATTCTAAGGAAGAAGTAAAGGACTTAGTTGCCTATGCGGCACAGCGCAACATGCAGATTGTTCCCGAGTTTGAAATTCCGGGTCATGAATCGGCAGCGCTCAGCGCGTATCCGGAGTTGACCTGCCGCGACAACAAAATTACACCACCGACCGTCGGAGGCATCTTCCCCGTCATCATGTGCGCCGGCAAAGAGGAAACCTACACCTTTATTAAAACCGTCATTGTGGAACTGGTTGACCTGTTTCCGGCAAAGGAATTCCATCTTGGGGGCGATGAAGCTCCGAAAGACGAATGGAAGCTCTGCCCTCATTGTCAGGCCAAAATGAAAGACCTTGGCATGAAAGACGAAGAGGAGTTGCAGGCGCACTTAATGAATTATGCGGCCAGCTTGCTGCGGCCGTACGGTAAAACCTTAATTTGCTGGAATGAAAGTGTAAAGCTTGGCCCAGGTTACCTGGATAAGGATATTGTGGTGCAATACTGGATGGACCAGGGCGGCTATTGCAAAGAAGAAGCGGCCGCTGGGCGGAAGTTTATTCTTTCCAACTTCAAGCCGCTTTACCTAGACTATCCGTGCTCTATGTATTCTCTGAAAGCGGTTTATGAATATGAGCCGCATATGAAAGGAATGAAAACGTTGCCGGAATCGCAGATTTATGGATATGAATCCTGCATTTGGGCGGAGCACATTGCCACCATTGACCGTCTGGAGTACATGCTCTTCCCGCGCGTGGTGGCCGCCATGGAAGTGTTCTGGACAAAGGACCTGGATTATGAAGATTTTGCTCCGCGAGCCAGTAACTACGTGTCTTTCCTGTGGAAAGACAACATTAATACAAGAACCGTGGAAGAAGCTAATATTCACGGATGGCAGAAGGTCAAAGACCTGGCACACTATTCCCGTTATATGATGGGGTATGGCAGAAAATCTTTGGCAGCGGTAAAGAAAATAAAAGAAGAAAGTAAAGGCTTATGATTTTTGAACATGTAAACGCTCTGACGCCGGACGGCACGTTTCGGGAAGGCAGAGTAGAAACCTGGAAAAATAAAATTGTGGCGGTGGAGTACCTGCAGGACGGCGTCAAAGACGGCGCGGATTATTTGCTGCCGGGGCTGATTGATCTGCACCTGCACGGCGCCATGGGGGCGGATGCGTCCGACGGGGATGGCATCCGCAAAATCCGGGAATATGAAGCGGGCCAAGGGGTCACGTCCGTTTTGCTAGCCACTATGACTATCTCAGACCCGGATTTGCTGAAAGCGCTGTCAGCCATTCATGCTGAAATGCAGCAGACCATTCCAACCATGGCCGATGTGCTGGGCGTGAACCTGGAAGGCCCGTTCATTTCACCGGAAAAGAAGGGCGCCCAGGATGCAGATTACATCAGAACGGCAGACAAAGCGCTGTTCAAGAAGTACCAAAAGGCGGCCGGCGGCGCCATTCGGATTGTTGGCGTTGCACCGGAAATCCGCTTAAATAAAAAGCTGATTAAGTGGCTGAGCAAGCAGGCCATTGTTTCTATGGCGCACACCAACGCTACCAAAGCGGTGGCGGAGGAGGCCATTGCGGAAGGCGCCAGCCACGCCACCCATCTGTATAACGCCATGCGCAAGTGGGACGACTCGGATCCCGGCGTGGCCGGCGCCATTCTGGAACACCCGGAAACAACGGCGGAACTGATTGGCGACGGCATCCATGTGCCGGCGGAGCAGGTCACAGACCTGTTCCGGCAAATGGCAGGCCGCATCTGCCTGATCTCCGACAGCATCCGTGCCACCGGCATGCCGGATGGCACCTACATGCTGGGCGGACACCCGGTTATGAAGCACGGTAACAAGGCCGTGTTGGAGGGAACCGGCTGCCTTGCCGGTTCCGTTACCAACCTGGCCGACGTAGTGCGCGCCGTTGTTCACATGGGTGTTCCACTGGAGCAGGCGGCCACCGCCGCCACCATGGTCCCAGCAGCCCGCCTCGGCCTTTCCGACCGCGGATATCTCCTTGCGGGGCAAAAGGCCGACTTGGTCCGCTGGGCCCCTGACCTTACCCTAAAAGCTGTCATGAAAGACGGCATCTTTATTAAAGAGCTATAAACGGAAGACAACTTTTCTTAAAAGTGGACTCACTGACTCGCCAGGGCACAGACAGCTCTTTGCAAGGACAGTCTACTGACTCGCCGAGTCAAAGAAAATAAAAGCCAAGCGTAAACTTAGGAGGTGGAACTGATGTATGACAAAGAAACGTTAGGAAACGCACTGGCCAAGATTGGCTATGGTCTGTACGTCATTACCTGCCACGATGGCACCAAAGACACCGGCTGCATTGTGAACGCCGTAGCGCAGGTGGCAAATGACCGTATTGCCGTCAGTATCAACAAAAGCAACTATACGCATGCAGTGGTAAAAAATACCGGCAAGCTGGTTGTTAACTGTCTGACGGAAAGCTGTCCTTTTGGAATTATTCAAAACTTTGGCTTTCAGAGCGGGCGGACGGTGGACAAGTGTAAGGACTTTTCTATGACTCGCATGGAAAACGGCTTGGCTCACCTGGATTTCTGCATTAATTCGGCTTTGGCATTGCAGGTAGAAGATTATCTGGATTTGGGTTCCCATGGTCTGTTCCTTTGCTCCATTGCGGAAGTCAAGGTGCTGAACAAAGAGCCCAGCATGACCTACGCCTATTACCATGCCCATGTAAAACCAAAGCCAAAGCCAACCGCAACCAAGGGTTGGATTTGCAAAATCTGCGGTTACGTTTACGAAGGCGAAGTGCTGCCGGATGACTTTATCTGTCCCATTTGCAAACATGGTGCCGCCGACTTTGAACCAATTAAATAACGGTGGGCGTCTTCAGCGTAACTTCATAACAAGACGGGTCTTCTGCAAAGAAGGCCCGTTTTATCTTTCCAACAACTTGTCTAGTTTTACCGACAGCAAAAGGGAAAGCTTGGCTTATTTGTCAACAAAATTCTTTGCGTTAGCTATTGCTATCTTGCGGAAATCGTGTAGAATATTATCGGTTAGATGATGCTAACTTATTCTAATAGAAAGGGAGATGTGGATGATGCCATTATCCATGTTAAGAGAAGGAGCCACCGGAACTATTAAGGAGCTTCACGGGAAACCGGAAATGAAGAAGCACCTGGAAGATCTGGGCTTTATATCAGGAGATACCGTCAGAGTGGTTTCACAGCTGGGCGGAAATCTGATTATTGAAGTCAAAGGAACACGGCTTGCCGTTAACAAAGTTATGGCAAACCATGTCATCCTTGCAGATTGAAAGGAGCATATACATGAAAACATTGCGAGACGTTGCTGTGGGTCAGACCGTCAAAGTGGTTAAGACACATGGTGACGGAGCGCTTCGCCGGCGCATCCTGGACATGGGGTTGACCAAGAACGCAGAGGTTTATGTTCGCAAAGTAGCACCTTTGGGAGATCCGATTGAGCTGACTGTTCGCGGCTATGAGCTCAGCATCCGTAAGGGCGACGCAGAAATGATTGAAGTTGAAGAAGTGGAGGACAAAAATGGCGATTAAAATTGCATTAGCCGGTAACCCGAACACCGGTAAAACCACTTTATTCAACGCACTGACCGGCAGTACCCAGCATGTTGGTAACTGGCCTGGCGTTACCGTAGAAAAGAAGGAAGGTAAGCTGAAGTCCGACAAGTCCGTTGTGGTAGAAGACTTACCGGGCATTTACTCTCTTTCTCCGTATACATCGGAAGAAGTGGTTTCCAGAAACTACATTATTCATGAAAAGCCGGATGTTATCCTGAACATTGTGGATGCATCTAACCTGGAAAGAAACCTGTACCTGACCACCCAGCTGATTGAAGTCGGCATTCCGGTTGTGGTTGCCCTGAACATGATGGACATTGTGGACAAGCAGGGTGACGTTGTAAACGCCGATAAACTGGGCGAGTTACTTGGTTGCAAGGTTGTAAAAATCTCCGCTTTAAAAGGCGAAGGCATTGACGAAGCTGCAAAAGCAGCTGTTTCCATGGCCGGTCAGGCAGTTGCCGACCGCCCGAAGCACAAGTTCTCTGACGACGTAGAAGCAACGTTGGAAAAGATGGAAGACGTTGTTGCTCCGTTTACGGAAGAAACCAGCCGTCGCTGGTATGCCGTAAAGGTATTTGAAAGAGACAGTGAAATTATCAATGATCTTTCTTTGGATGCCGGCGCGCTGGATCAGGCAGAAGCCCTGACCGCCGCCTGCGAAGAAAAGATGGATGATGACTGCGAAAGCATTATCACTGCAGACCGTTACGCTTACATTGCAACGGTTATTGACAAGTGCTATGACAAGAAAAACAAGTCCGGCATGACCACCTCTGATAAGATTGACCGCGTTGTCACCAACCGTTGGGCAGCTCTTCCAATCTTTGCTCTGGTTATGTTTGCTGTTTATTACATTTCTATTGTCACGGTTGGTACCAAGATGACCGACTGGGTAAATGACGTTCTCTTTGGAGAATGGGTACCGACTTATCTTGGCGGCTGGCTGGAAAGCCTGAACATTGCCGACTGGTTGTATGGCCTGATTATGGACGGTATTGTAGCCGGTGTCGGCGCCGTTCTTGGCTTCCTGCCGCAGATGATGGTATTGTTCATCTGCCTGGCCATTTTGGAAGACTGCGGTTACATGGCACGTATTGCCTTTGTTCTGGACCGTATTTTCCGTAAGTTCGGACTGTCCGGTAAATCCTTCATTCCTATGTTGGTTTCCACCGGCTGCGGTGTTCCGGGCATTATGGCATCCCGTACCATTGAAGACGACAATGACCGCCGTCTGACCGTTATGACCACCACATTCATTCCGTGTGGTGCAAAGTTACCGATTATTGCACTGATTACCGGTGCATTCTTCCCGGGCAATCCTTGGGTTGCTCCATCTACTTATTTCGTCGGAATTGCAGCTATCATTGTTTCCGGTATCATCCTGAAGAAGTTCAAGATGTTCTCCGGTGACCCGGCTCCGTTCGTTATTGAACTTCCGGCTTACCATCTGCCAAGCGTAAAGGGCGTTCTCAGAACTATGCTGGAACGTGCATGGGCTTATGTAAAACGTGCTGGTACCGTTGTTCTGGTATCCACCATTGTTATCTGGGCCCTGCAGAGCTTCAACTGGCACTTTGACATGGTTGACACCAACGAATCCATCCTGGCTTCCATTGGTGGTGTCTTTGCCTGGATCTTCCATCCGCTTGGATTTGGAGACTGGCGTGCGGCTGTTGCATCCGTTACCGGCTTAATCGCCAAAGAAAACCTGGTTGGTACCTTCGGCGTTCTGTACGGCTTTGCTGAAGCTTCGGAAGACGGTACCGAATTCTGGCCGCAGCTGGCAGCCGCTTACACTCCTGTTGCCGGTTACGCCCTGATGATCTTCAACATGCTGTGCGTACCTTGCATGGCCGCTGTTGGTGCAATGAGACGGGAAATGATGTCCAAGAAGTACACCTGGTTTGCCATTGCCTATCAGTGCGGACTGGCCTACTGTGTTGCTCTTATGATTAACCAGATTGGCTCCCTGATTGCCTATGGCACCAACTACGCTTCTTACAATATTGTCAGCGTAATTGCTGCATTCTTAGTACTTGCCTGCTTCATCTACCTGCTCTTCTTCAAGAAGAGATACTCTCCTGAACAGGACAAGGCCAAGAAGATGAAGGAGACAGTAACAAAGGAGGCATAAGTTATGTCAACTGTTATTGTTGCTTTAGTCCTTGCTGTTATTGTGTTCTTTGCCATTCGAAGTTTGGTGAAGGAAAACAAAGCAAGCAAAGCTACAGGTAGCAGCCCGTGCGGCGGAAGCTGCAACGGCTGTAGCGGTTGCGGTCCGGTTAATCCGGAGCAGCCCAAAAACTGAAATGCAAGGTGATTTTTCATGACGAAAACAACGTTGAATATTAACGGCATGGCCTGCTCCATGTGTGAAAGCCACATGAATGACACCATTCGGAAAAACTTTTCGGTGAAATCCGTTAAATCGTCCTATCAGAAGGGCCAGTCAGTGGTTATCTCCAAAGAGCCACTGGACGAAGAAAAGCTGAAGAAAGCCATTGCAGACACCGGCTATCAGGTAACTGCAATTACAACTGAACCGTATGAAAAGAAAGGCTTGTTCCGTTAACAGACCTGCGTTTCCAAACGTAAACCAAAGCCCCCGTTGCCGGTTGGCAGCGGGGGCTTCTCTGTTGTCCCCATCCCCTGACGGTGTGGGTTCTCCGCTGGCATCCCCCTGGCAGCAGGGGGTGTCTCCGTCACCCAATCGCATCCGGCAGTGGGACTTCTCTGTTGCCGTGGCATTGTGTTAAAATGAGAAAAAAACGGAGAGCGGAGGTTTTCCTATGAAAATTTTAATTGTTGATGCCTGTATCCGCGGTGAGGTTTCCCGTACACGGCAACTACTGGAAGCTGCGGTTTCTTCCGTGCAGGAGGAAGCAGCAGCGCATAATGTAACTGTTACCTTTGAAAAAGTGGACCTGGGCCAAGAAGAAATTCTGCCGTTAAACGCCGCTCGTTTGGCGGAACGGGACCGGCTGGTGGTGGAAGGAAAGTATGATCAGCCCTGCTTCCGGTATGCACGGCAGTTTGCTGCAGCGGACGGGATCGTTGTGGCCGCTCCGTTTTGGGATATGAGCTATCCTGCACTGCTTAAGCTGTACCTGGAGCGGGTCTCTGTTGACGGCATTACCTTCACTGCCACAGATGCCGGACTGAAAGGACTGTGCCATGCCACACATCTGCTGTACTTATGCACCCGTGGCGGGTTCCCGGAAGGCAATGCCGAAGATGCTGGCGCAGCCAACCTGCGGGACCTGTGCGGAATGTACGGCATTCCGCACTTCCAGGCAGTTTGTGCCTACGGAACGGATATCCCTGACCCGTCCGCCGTGGCAAACAGCCTTCAGGCAGCTTCCGCTTCCGCATCAGCTGCCGCCAAGCAACTGATTCAATAGGACTGAGTGGAAGTGGCCAAGGCACTATTCGGCGTTCTTTCGGATGACGTTACATTAAAGGAATCCGAATAACAGATGAGCAAATAACAATTAGAAAGGTCCCACTGCCGGTTGGCAGTGGGGCTTTCTGCATATACTGCAGAGTTTTCTGCATATAAAATGGGTGTTTTATATGCAGAAAAGTCGCAAATTACCCGTCTATCCAGGAAGTGATCGCATATATTTTCTATATTAGAAAATTGAAAAAGCAGGAATCTTCCAAGTGCGCTCATTTGGCCTTGAGAAGCCAGATATGCGGCTTTTTACACCCCGAAAAGCCGCATATGAACTGCTTGGCCGAGAAATGAGCGCAAATATTTTCCATATTAGAAAATCAGAAAAAACAGGAGCCTTCCAAGTGCGCTCATTTGGCCTTAAGAAGCCAGATATGCGGCTTTTCACACCCTGAAAAGCCGCATATGAACCGCCTTCCCGAGAAATGAGCGCAAAGTATTTCTATATTGGAAAAATATGGAACTAAGGGGCTGCGTTTGCTTTACCTTCTTCCTTCTCCAATATGTTTTTACTTGTGTTTCCACTTAGCCCAAGAAGGGGCTCCGCCAGGGTAGAAAAAACAAAAAGCATACCTTTTCGGCAAAAACGGAGCCATAGGTATGCTTCTTTTCTGGAAAAGCCGCAAATACAGCATTTGGCATGGGAAAGGTATGCTTTTTTTGCTGACTTGTCTAAGGATCCTAACAGACTGGCAAAATAAAAGCATACCTATTGGGCCAGAATGGTACCGTAGGTATGCTTTTCATCTAAAAAAGCCGCAAATCCGGCACTTGGAGCGGGAAAGGTATGCTTTCCTAACTCGCTATGCGTCGTCACTCAGCCCATAGCACCGGTACAATAACCCAATTAGTTTCTGCTGGTTGGCTCTCTTTATACCCAAGGACTTTAAGTCTACTGTTTCATCAGACATCTTTGATAAGAAATTTTTCATGTCTTCTGCTATTTCTGGATTAAGGGACTGCCTTGTGTTAACTGTAATTAATTGAGCTAAGCGGAACACATCATTTTTGTGCTTCTTTATATTTTTACTATCAACCTGTTCCCCATTAGACCGGCGCTGGTTTAAATCCAGCCAGGCCTTCGCTTTAAATGGGATTAAGCAAGTAGGGCGCAGGACAGGAATACCATCAATCAACATCTGCCCAGTTTTTAGTAATTCATAATACGCTTCATTCAGGAGAATTGCTGATAAGCTGGAAACCTCATCATCTATTGGAAGTGGAGTAAGAAGAGACTCCTCTTCCAGAATAATGAACTCTGGATTCCTTGAGAAGAGCTCTAGCATATATGGGTATTCTTTGCTTTTTGGTTAGATAAAACGGTAAAATTGTGCATCGCCAGTGCTTTTGTTCAAATGTTCGTATCTTGCTTCTTTGACGTAGCCCCAAAAACGTTTCCCAAATTCCGCCGTCATTGCCTCAACAATCAGCACAATGTCAATGTCTTTTGTGGCACGGAAAGGCAATTTGTTATCTTCCATAATCAAATCGCAGGCGGTTCCGCCAATGATGACATATTGATTTTCAAAGCCGTGAAAGTACTCTTTAAATTTTGTAAAACCAGTAACCATTATCCCTGTAACCTTCTTTCCTGCAATTCTTCTGTTGCTGCTTCAATTCTTTCGTCCTCGGTGTCTTTAAAGGACAATATAACGGAAAGATCATCCGCGCAGTTATCCTCTGAAAACTGCTTCGGGTTATATGCCCACAATTCAAGCCGTACTTGCTTATCTGGATCTATCAGCTCTTCTGTCAACAGCGCTTTATCATAATTTTTCTTATTAATTGCATAGGTGGCAATCCGACTAGGGTTTAGCATTGTTTTTTCAGAAAGTGCTGTTTCTCCCGCAAAGACCAAATCGTCCGTAATCAGAGATTTATTTATATATCCAACCTGTTGAATAGGACTACGCAAATAAGCTTTTGCCTTTTCAAACAAGTTCTGCCGACTACAGTTTGCTTCGATAAACTTACGCACGCCGTCTTTTGCTACAAGGAACAAGCCAGAGCGTTCCAATTGGCTTGTTGCTCTGGAAAGGGTCATTTCCGTAAATGGAAGTTTTTTCCCGGCTTCGGAAATGTACAACCGGTTACTATTGTTATACAGATAAAATAAAAACAGCTGTTGCGTGGAAAAAAGAAATTTTTCGGCCCTTTGCGTGGACGCTGCTTCATCCATAAGAATGGACCCAATAAAAGGAAGAAAAACCTGCTTTTCGGTAATAAACGGAATATTGTTTTCTATAAGATTTCTTCGTCTGTATTTGGAAATGGTTTCAAGTTCAAATGCTACCGGAACGGGATCAATCTGTTGTATTTTTGCGATTTGGCTTTTTAATGCCGGAAGGGTTCCCAGTTCTTCTATTGGAGTAAGCATAATACAACGTGTTTTACCAATATACGCTGTGCGGAAATCGTAACGTTCGGTAATATAAATCGGCAAAGACTCTTTTTGTTGCCATGCTTCATATTTTATGGGAAGTCCGAAAACGTTTGTTAGCATGCCTCTCACCTCTATTTAACTTAGTTTATTTCATTTTAACTTAGGCAATGTTAAATGTAAAGTTTTTAGGTTAAATTACAGCGGTGCCAGAACTTTGGCTCTACGGAAATAAAAAAGCCGAAGGCCTCTACGGCCTTCGGCTTTCTTGGCGTCCCAGAGAGGAATCGAACCCCCGGCCTTCCCCTTAGGAGGGGGACGCTCTATCCTACTGAGCTACTGGGACAAAACACAAGCAAAATTATACTCTAAAAGCTGGCCCGCGGCAAGGCAGACTCCAGCGGCCGGGGACAGCCTGCAAGGCGGTGGCCAGAGAATGGCAAGCCAGGACCTCGCAGACGGGGCCAGCAAGGAGGTCGGTCAGCACCGCCCGGCGCAAACCCGCACACCGGCCACTGCTCCTCTCACATTTGTGACAAATCCACCCACCAAAAGTGCCGCTCCATCGCATATCGACAGGACAAATAGCAAAAAAGATGCGTAATTGACAAAAAAACGACAATCAAAATAGACAAAGCAGCAAGGTTTTGTCGATATGACAAAAACAAATGTGAAATCTATTCATAAATTGTTTAAATTTGACCTTAAGATAAGTTAAAGTATAGTCACAGGGAAATCCCACAACGGGTCCCCGTATCTGATTCTCCTACAGAGAATCCACGGAACAGAGGTTAGCCCAATGAATCAGAAAGAACAGCGGAATAGCACAGCCCCGGCAGCGGAACAAACGCCGGAGAAAAAGACCACTTCCGTTTGGGAAGATCTTTTTCATCTGTTGCTGAAAATTCTGATTATTTTGCTACTCTTTGTTCTACTTTTTACCTTCCTTTTTGGCTTTACCCGCTACAACAATTTAGCAATGGAACCCTATGTCAGGGCGGGCGATGCAGTCATCTACTACCGACTGGACAAACGTTACGTAGCCACCGACTTGGTAGCACTGAAGTATCAGGACGAAGTGCATATCTTACGCGTGGTTGCCGTTGCCGGTGACACGGTAGATATCAAAGAGGACGGATTGTACATTAATGGGCATAGACAGCAGGAACCGGATCAAACACAGACGACCCTTCCGTATGTGGATCAGGTAGATTTCCCCATTACGCTGAAGCAAGGAGAAATCTTTCTGTTAGGGGATAATCGTTCGGCTTCTACCGACTCCCGTGTCATGGGCGCCGTTAAGGCAGAGGACACGCTTGGTAAAGTTATGATGATTCTCCGGCGCAGAAACTTCTGATGTCCACCGGTGTACACAGCAAATACCCTTACACATGTATTAATTTTTCCTTGAAGGAGGAACCCCAAATGAAGAAGACCCTATTAAAAAGATTCACCTCTGTTACCCTGGCAACAGCCTTGATTGGCACCATGGGTGTGGCTGCTTTTGCAGAAGATGCCGCAACAAACAATTCTGGTGCAGCAGCAGACAGCTACCTGATGAAGTATTTGGAAATTGGCGAAAGTATTACCATTCCTGATGAAACCTTTACCTTTACATTCACGCAGACCAAATACAACGGTGAAACCACGTATGCTGATACTTACAAAGCACCTATTTCTGATGTAACCATGAACACCAAAACTGGCACATGGACTGAAACCAATGATGCTGATGATGAAGCTTCCGTTTATCAGAAGAAAGCCATGTCCGACATTTTGCCGGCTACTTTCCCGGCAGCTGGTGTTTATACCTACACCGTAAAAGAAACTAAAGGAAGCACAGATGGTTTTACTTATGATGAACAGCAGTATGTTCTGAATGTTTACGTTAAGAATGACGGAACCAAGACCGTTGAAGTAAAGAAATCTACGGATGGAACTGATGAAGGCGAAAAGGTTGACGTAAAGAAGCAGGATCCGACCAAAGATGAAAAAGAAACCGGAACCGGTGACGGCAACGTAACCGTACAGGGCTTCACCTTTGACAACAAATATAAGAAGACCAACACCAAGACCGATGATAACACCGAAGGCTACCTGAACATCTCCAAGACTGTTGAAGGCGCCTATGGTGACCAGACCTACGGCTTTGAATTTGCAATTACGCTGACGGCTCCAAGACTTGCTGCAGCAGACGCAAAAGCAAAGTACAGCATTTACGATGCAGACGGCAATAAGACCGGCACCGGCACAATGACTTATGGTACTGCTCAAGAATTTGCCCTGAAGCATGGTGAAACCCTTCGCTTCTATGAAATTGAAGCAGGTACCAAGTACAGCGTAACTGAAAAGCTTAGCACTTCTGGCGTTACTAAGGCAGCAGAGTATACGGCTTCCGCAGTAGCTACAAATAAGGGTACAACTGTAGACGTTCCTACTGTTGCCAAGCACACCGACCTTACCGTTGAAACTTATGTAATTGACGACAGCACTGCAACGAAGGATGACGTTGATTACACCAACACCTTTGATGATTCTACCGTATCTCCAACCGGTATTCTCATTAACAACGCACCATACATCATTCTTGCTCTGGTTGCTGCCGGCGGTATGACGTTCTACGTTGTTAAGAAGAGAAAGGAAAACTAATAGCGCAATAAGCGGAACTAAGTTTTAACCTTGTGTAGACTTGGGGCTGGGCCCGACGAAGGGACCGGCCCCTTGAGTGCAACAGCTGAATCGCAGAAAAGGAAGGGAGAACGGCATGAAGGACATTTCTTCTGTTTCCAAAGCGGAACTGCGGGGAAAGAAAGCCGTTCGTTTTCTGGATAAGCTGACAGATGCCATTGTACTTGTCATTTTAGTGCTGCTGATTATTGTGGCCGGGTACGCCTGGTATGACTCTAACAGCGTGCATGAAAGTGCGGACAAAAGCCAGTTTCAAATGTATAAGCCGACGCAGGAGGATACCGAATCCTATGACGAACTGGTGGCCATTAACCCCGATGTTATGGGGTGGCTGACCCTGTACGGCACGGAAATTGATTATCCTTTGGTCCAATCTAAGACAGGCAATGACGAATACCTTTCATTAAATGCAAAAAGAGAAGTAACGGCTTCCGGGTCCCTGTTTTTGGACTACCGGAATGCTGCTGACTTTACGGATTTTAACACGCTTATTTACGGGCACCACATGGCCGGTGAGGTTATGTTCGGCGGGATAGATAACTTCTTGGAAGAGGAGTACTTTAACACCCACGAATATGGCAATCTTTTCTATGACGGAAAAGACCACGGGCTGCAGATTGTTGCCGTGCTGGAAGTGGATGCGTATGACAATACCATCTATAACCCGGCGCTTTCCGCGGAAAGCAGCCGACAGAGCTACCTTTCCTATATTATGGAAAAGGCAACGTACTTTAGGGATGTGGGCTTAAGCCCGTCAGACCACATTGTGGTTATGAGCACGTGCTCCACGGATATGACCAATGGCCGGTCCTTACTGGTAGGGAAGATTCTGGACGAACCGGTTTCAGATCCGTTCCCGGAAGAGGAAAAGAACACCGGTACGGGCATAGACGTGTACCACCTGACGCAGTGGCTGGAGAAGCTCCCGAAATGGGCATGGATTTTAATCCTGTTAATTTTTATTTTGTTGATATATCTTTTTTCACGCCTACTTGACAACCGCAGGAGCAACAAGTGCAAGGGCGCGCTGTCAGAGAAGGAGACAGAACATGAAAAACAGATCTAAACTAGTATCTATTCTGGTGGCGGTTGTTCTGCTGCTGGGGACTTTGGCTGTCAGCGTAAGCGCGGCTTACGTGGAGGCCACCAAGTGTTTGGTAATTGTGTCCCAGCATGTTACGGGCGAGTTGGCTACTGACACCTATCAGTACCTCCTTGTTCCCGATGACACAGACGTACCTATGCCGGACGGCGCCGGTACAGATGGATATGTCTTTTCCCTGAAAGGGAATGACAAGGTATCCATCTCTATTACCTACGCCAAGCCCGGCGTATACGACTACAAGCTGTATCAGCTGAAGTCGGACGGCCAACCGAACCCAGAGGCCGAAGTATATGACTTTGGCATGATTGTAAAAAACGGGGAAGGAAGCACATTAGACCTAACCCCGTATACTTGCGAGAATGACAACCTCATCCTCCACGAAAATGGCGTAGAATGCAACTACACCATTCAGGGGACTGTTACCCCGGAAACGACCACCCAAAAACAGACATCCGTAACGCAGACGCGTACGAATGTTAACACCAATGACGAATCCAACATCGGCCTCTGGCTTAGCCTGCTGGCCGTCGGCTTCATTGGTTTCTTTGCAGTCCTTTTCGTACTGCTGGGGCGGAAAAAACAAACAGGAGGGCGCAACGAATGAAACGTTCTTTTTCTACCATAAATAAGAATAAGCGGGATAAGTCTGCCCGCTCTCCGCAGAGCCATGAAGCGCTGAAGCGTGTCCTGGCGTTCTGCCTTTGCGCCCTCTTCGTTATTTCCGCCGTCCCCGTCGGCCTCCACTTTGCGTCGGCCGACGACAACCTTGCTGATGCCAGCACTACCCTTAACTCGGTAGATTCCGAAGAAACCACCACTGCAGCATCTGACACCACTACGGTGGACGAAGACACTACGGACACCACTACGGCGGCTGACGCTACGTCTGAGCCTGCAACGCAGGCTGATGCGGAGGAAGGCTCTGCTGTGGATGGTAGTGTGGAAGATACCACTGCTGCCACTATAAATCCGAATTTTAAGCCGGAAATGTCTTTTATCAATTTACAACAATTGGCCAGCAATGATACAGCTGTAACTACGGATAAAACGGTGTCAGTGAGAATTGAAGAAGATGGGACAGAATCAGACGGAAGCATTCCAACTGGCAAAATCTCTTCCAATGCTCCATCAATCAGTGGAAAAGAATATAAAGGAGCATATGTAGTCACCACAAAAGCTGATGGTACGAAAACAGTAGAAGAAATTTCTTATGTCGGAAGCTATTCGGAGGGTGACGATACGTACGTTTACTACTCTTTTGCAGATACACCGAATACTGGTGTGTTGTTGACAAGTGAGCAGTATATTAAACTGGTTTATAAAACTACAGTTTCTATTTCTTATGAAGTACGCCTGAACTCCATTAGCGGTGAAAGCATCGGAGAAAAAGGTGGCTCCTTTGTATCTCCGGTGACCAAAGTAGATAAAGGTGATTCTATTAACATTCGCTTTACTCCTGCCAAAAATGCTTCCAGCGGGGATGCGGACTATAGAATAAAAGAAATGCAAGCTGTTTATTCGGACGGCACAATAGAAGCAATTACTTTAGATTCTGACAACATGGCAACTTTGTCATCTCTAGGGAAAAATGTTCGGTTGGTAGCTGTTGTCGAAAAAATTGAAAAATACTATCTGATTGATGCTCATACTGCAAGTGAAACAAAAGGGCATATTTGTTGGGCTGGTCATAGTGACGAAAAAAACAGTAATGTGGCTGATCCATACAGTGTAGATCCGTCCCTGTTCTGTTCGTATGATGCTACTGGGTCCTCGGGAACCGTAGGAGCCAATGTAATGACAACTCCCGGTGGCACAATTTATTTCGTCATGTATTCACAAACCGGGGACAAATGGGAGTTTGAACGGTTGTTGATTAACGGAGTGTTTGTTGATGCTGTTTGCGATGGCCAAATTCATGCTACGGATATTGGAAATGGAATGACCGCGTATTTCCGCTCTTTGGGGGATAGTCAAAAAGACAGCCACTTGAGCAGTAATGCAAAGGCGGAACGAAACAAATACGAATGTTGGGTTACAAATGTCTCTGATGATATCCGTGTAGACTATAAATGCGAAAGTAATCAAAGGGAGGTTTTGACCCTTGTACAGGCGGATGGTATTTCCAACGTTGTGGCCTCTTCTTTTGACAGAACAAAAGACTATGGCGACTGGGCAAAGATTAAAGATTATTGGGATGGCATTTATAATGGAGAAGATCAAACGGGTGGAAAAAAGGCGTATTTCCCCAATCATGTCTGGTCTTCAACTGACCCAATAGGGACACAACTAGTCAACGAATATTTTGGTAGCAATAAATCAGGGTTAAAGTCATCTGAGGACACCAAACATACATCGGTTGACTATAAGCATAGTAGCTCTGGTTATGGGTCAAGATATGTATATTTCAAGACAAAGGTAGGATATGATCCAACCACGATGAAGGCCTATATAACGGGGCAAGACGCAGCATTAAATTGCGGCAATATTGCCGATCTTGTATCACAAAAAACATCGTCCTTCTTTGGCGTTTTTAGCACAGATAAAAACAAATCTGTGGCAACAGCAAAAAAAGCTGGATATGATTGGTTTGTCTATTATACTGGTGTAGGAATTGATTTCCGTAATTTGTCGTTGGCAGTAGATCCATATTCTTATTCTGCAGAATATGACTTAGATGGCGGCACCATTGATGGCGCTGACTCCTATACAGATTCTGCAAAATATACAATAGAAGATGGGAAGAACCGAATTATTCTTCCGACAGTAACGCCCGAAAAAGACGGATATATTTTTGAAGGCTGGCAGTTGGTTCCAACCAACCAGGAATATGCAGATATGGCAACACCATTGGTTTTAGACGTTGCTGGAAAATTTGTTATAAATGAAAACACATACAAATATGGATTGGTAACCGAAAAAACGTCATATGAATTAGACGGAGTAACTTATACGGATTACAATGCCGTTTCCGGCGGAAACCATAGGTTCGTCTTTAAGGCTCTTTGGAAATCGGAAGATGATGAAACCGAAAAAGCCAATTACACCATTAAGACGTACAAGGAAGTAAATAAAAACACAGAAGGTGCTGAACAGAAAAACGGAAAGTGGTATACACTTACTAGCGAAGAACGCTATGTTGGCTTAATTGGAGAAACCATTATTGGTATTCCTGGTGATCCGGAAGCAGGATATGTTTTGTCAGATAAGAGTGTTACAAAGCTTGAAAACTTCAAAGCGGACGGGAATACAGATAATGAGTTGATTTATTACTATGATTCAACTTACCAGAATCTGACTGTGACAGAAAAGATAGAAGGAGCATATGCCAACTACCTTAAGACTTTTGATGTAACCATAACATTAACGCCAAACGGTGCTTTGCCGGTTGTTGATGTTGATGACTACATTGCTTCTGGCGCTTTGAATGGCTTGGTATATTCAAAGAGCGATGATGGGAAGTCTCTTACTGTGACAATCAGCAACATGGGACGAAATGACACTCAAACGTTGACAATCCCTTATGGCTGGAGTTATGCAGTAGAAGGGGAAACGGATGATGCTGCCTATTCCGTCACCTACAATGTTGATGGAACTGAAACAGGAATGTTGACAGGAGATACCTCAGTAGATGTCATCTTTACACGCGAGGATATTACACCTACTGGAGTATTAGACAGCACACTGTTCCAGACTTCATTACTCGGCTTTATAGTCCTTCTTGGTGGAACCATTGTTGGAATTAGAGTGTTTAGACGGAAGAGAAACGGATAAATAGGATTATAGGGAAGGGAGCCATCCGATGAGGATGGCTCCCTTTTGCTGTGGGATTAGAAAGGTCCGCTCTACCGTGGGGTGGAGCGGGCCAAAAGGTTTAGATGGTTATTACTTTGGGTGGCGTAAGTTAGGTGCGGCATACGAAAGATGATAGGAAAGTTGATCTGAATAGGCTACCATTGGAGGCGTGATTTCGGCTATTCGTTCTAATTTATTGAATAAGCATGTGCCGCTGTGATATAACGGTGAAGAAATCAACTGGATAGAGAGGTCTTCCTCCTGAGTCTTTTGGCGAAGGAGGTGGTACTATGAGTCAGAAGGAGTTTATGATTTTGATCATGGCCATTCTGGCCACGGTAGCTCTTGCTTTAATTGTAGCAATCTTGGCATTGCTATAAATTAATATAAGTAGGACCACTCTACCAGGTAGTAGAGTGGTCCTACAAACACATTACATACCAGGAGGGAGATCCCTTCCAGTTGATTTCATTGTAGGATATTTGAGAAAAGAAGTCAACGGGGAGGAACCCTTGCTGACTTCTTTTCTTGTCTGTTAAAGGTTGGTTAACTGCAACAATAAGACTTAAAAGGAAGAAGCTACTCTAACTGGTTAGAGTAGCTTCTGTAGATGCTTACTGCCAGGAGGGGGACGCCCCTTCCAGCTAACATCATTGTAAGGTGTAAGGAAAAAGAAGTCAACAAGAAGAGACATTTAATTAGCAGTGCACCCTATCGGGTACAAAAGGATGGTAAAACGATTAAAATACACCCGTTCAGGTATATTTTGTGTTAATAAATAAAAATAGGAACAAGAAAGCAGCGTTGCCACATGGCAACGCTGCTCCCTTTTGGTAATATGCACTCTATATGTACGGTATCCAGGGGTTATTCAAAATTTTTGAATACACGTTCATAACAACCCAATGCGTCATCTACAATGTCAATTGCATCATACGGGAAGTAGGTTTTCCCGCCGTTGGCAATAATAAGGCCTTCTGCTGCAAGAGCCATGGAGAATTCAATGTAGTTCTGGTAAGCGCTCTTTACCTGATCGTTATATTCCGGATCTTCCGGTTTAAAGAAATAGGGGATGTGTTGAATGCCGTGTACGTCAATGTGCAGGATGGATCTGTGGTTGAAGATAAGGGCGGGAACATCATACTGTTCGGAGATGTCGGCAATGCCCTGCATGAAGTAATTTACGGCCTTGTCCAGCTCTTCATGTACGTTCTTCTTGTCCAGTTCCTTAATGACGGTAATACCGGCAAGGGTGGTAAGTGGGTTGGCGGATAGGGTGCCGCCGACCTTAACTTTGGTATTGGTGGTCCACTGAACACCGGCGCTCAGCATTTCCATAATGTCTCTTCTGCCGCCGATGCCGCCACTGCAGCCGAAGCCGCCACCGATGATTTTACCAAAGATGGTAATGTCAGGATATACATTAAAATAACCTTGTGCGCCGCCCATGCCCATGCGGAAACCGGTAACTACTTCATCAAAAACAAGTAGGATTCCGTATTTGTTGCAGAGCTCCCGGGCGCCGGCTACGTATTCTTTGGTGGTTGGAACAGCGCCGCTGTCCTGGCCTAACGGTTCCATGAAGAAGGCGGCAACGCCTCCGTCATCCTGATACTGCTGCATGGCTTCTTCCAGTGCGGCAAGGTCATTGACCGGAACCTGGTGTGTGTATTGGAAACAGTCGGAAGGGATACCATTCAGCATGCCGGCAGCGGCGTTGTCTGCATTGTAGACAATCTGGTCCGACCATCCGTGGTAACCACCTACCAGCCGTAAAATGTGCTTCTTATTGGTATAAGCTCTGGCCAGACGGAGCGCAATAATATTGGACTCTGTTCCGGACCCCAGTGCGCGATACATTTCAACATGCGGCATATAGTGGTGAATTAATTCCGCCAGTTCCCGTTCATATGGGCTGTACAGGCCGGTAATCATATTATTTTCGGCAATTTCCTTGCAAGTGGCTTCCACAACAGCCGGGTAGGTGTTACCCAGGATGGTCGGACCACCGGCGCAAAGAAAATCAATATACCGGTTTCCGTCAATATCATAAAGATATGGGCCGGCGGCGCGATTCACGCTTAGTGCAAACGGATGGTTGTTAGCCAAATTGTGCTGGATACCACCCGGAATGGTCTGCTGCGCAAGTTCCGCTTCCTTCTTGGAGCCGTCACAGTGTTCATCAAACCATTTTAAATAATTATCCACTGCACTCCGCTTCAGGTGTTTCCGGTGCTGCATCAGCTGTCCGGCCTGTGCGTGAATGGCTTCATAATCATATGCGTCAATATACTTAGACAAGAAAATCTCCCTCTTTCCTTTCTGTATCTTTTGCGATTCAGCTTTGTAAATTGCAGATTAATTTTTATATTGTAAGTATAAAATGCTTTCTGCCGCATTGCAAGAAATATCTTTCAAAAATGATAAGTTTTTGGCTTAACTGCGTGAGTTATGACTCACATGAAAAATAGCAAATTGCCTTATTGACATCTTGAAAATCTGTTTTTATACTGGAAATGCAATATTGCTGTGCCTATTAAATTTACAAATCAAAATCAAACGATTTGGAGGAACCAGTATGAAAGAAAAGTCATCCAAAACCGGCAAACTGCCGTTCAGAGACAAATTTATCTGGTGCGCTCAGGGCTTCGTTGCAAGTCTTCCCTGGGTTATCGTTGGTTACTATCTGTTGTATTTCTATACAGATTACATGAAAATCAGCGCAGCACTGGCAGGTACCATCATGGCCGGCGCCAAAATTTTTGACGCCTTTACCGATATGTTAATTGGCGGCCTGGTAGATAACTGCCACTTTAAATGGGGCAAATTCCGCACCTGGATTCGCTTTGCCATCCCTGCCAATATTATTCTGTGGCCGTTAATGTGGGTTGCGGTAGAAGGACACATGACCCTGAACATTGTCCTTGCTGTTATTGCTTACGGTTGCATGGGCGCTATTGGCTGTACGTTATATTACATTCCTACTAACTGCCAGCTGCAGGTTCTGACCAATGATGAAGGCGAACGTGCTTCTCTGGTTGCCTGGAAGGGCGTTGCCGGATCCATTGCTTCCGTTGTAGCCGTTGCCGTCTTTATGCCGATGGTTAACTGGTTTGGCGGAAACAGCAGCAGCTTCCTGCTTTCCGCAATTGTTCTTGGTATTCCGTATGTAGGTCTTCTGATTGCAGACTACGTTATGTCCAAGAAGTATGAACTGAATCCGGACGGCACCTGGAAGGAAGAACTGGAACTGAAGGACAGCAGTGGTGAAAAACCGAAGATCAGTCAGCAGTTCAAAACCCTGTTCTCTAACAGACCTGCGGTTATTGCCGTTGTTGGTATTTTCCTGATGTACGTTATTCAGGCCTTCCGTTCCTCTGCCGCAGTTTATGTATTTAACTATTACTTTGAAATGCCGGATATGGGCACCATTGCCCTGACCGCCATGACCATTGCTGCCGTAGTTGGTGCACTGGTTATGAACCCGGTTATTAAATTGCTGAAAGACACCAACCGCGCTTATATCCTTTGGACTATCCTCCTGGTTGTTGACAGCGTTATCTTCTATGTTCTTGCTAAGACCATGAGCTTTGATGCCGCACAGAAATCTCTGTCCTGGGGCCTTCTGTTCTGGCTGTTTATCCTGGGTGGCTTTATCCAGGGTGCTTACTACAACTTCTGTTACCTGGAACTGCCAATGGCAGTAGAATATGGTACTTGGAAGAATGGCTACAACCAGTCTGGTTTCATTTATTCCCTGAACGGCTTTACCCTGACCGCTGGCGGCGCAATTGGTACCGCATTAGTTGGTTTTGCTCTCAGTGCCATCGGTTATGAAGAAGGCGTAGAGCTGACAGCATCCATTAAAGAAGGACTCTTGTTTATTGGTATGATGGCACCGGCTTTGCTTGGTGTAGCACATGCCATTGTACAGCTGTTCTTCGGCATCAACGAAAAACAGTATGCGCAGATTAAGGCAGACCTGGCCGAACGGGAAGCTGCAGCAGAAGAGCAACATGAAGTAGCAGAAGGTGCTCCGGAAGCAGAAGCAACGCCGGTAGTTGAAGCGGTGGAAGAATAATGAAGAAATATATTCTTGCTTATGATTTCGGCACTAGCGGAGTAAAGGCTGCACTGGTTGGCTTTGACGGAACCCTGTATGGATATGAAACGGGTGCGTACCCACTGATTTCCGAACAGCAGGGTTACGCCGAACAGAATCCAACGGATTACTGGAAGGCCATTTGCAGCTCCACCAATGCCGTTATAAAGAAATTAGATGTGCCAAAGGACAGCATTTTGGGTATGTCCTTTGGTACCCAGGGAATGGGTATTATTCCGGTAGACGAAGCCGGAGACGTCCTACACAACAACATTACCTGGATTGACAGTCGCGCCAGAAAACAGGCCGACGAAATTAATGAAAAGTTGGGTGACCACGTAGTAGACGCCAGTGACACCCTGTCTAAACTTTTATGGTACAAGCAGAATGAACCGGAGCTTTATGCCAAAACCAAATATATTTTGGATTGCACCGGGTTCCTGGTACTGAAAGCAACCGGAAAGTGCGTGGCAGATTATACCGGATCCGCACCGTATTCCCCTATCCCTGCAATAGATGATTACCTAAAGAATCTTTATGTTACTGCGGGCCTGGATCTGGAAAAATTCCCACCACTCATTCCGTGCTCCGGCTATGTCGGAGATCTGACCCCGAAAGCAGCAGAAGAACTGGGAGTAACGGAAGACGTCCAGGTTTACATGGGCGTAGTTGACGTAACTGTTGCTGCCATTGGCGCAGCCTGCTGTAAGAAAGGAGATGTTCATGTTTATCTTGGCACCTCCGGCTGGATCTCCGCCATTACCGGCTCTGAATATCTGACCGACGTCAGCACCGGCATTTACCAATTGCCAAGTCTGGATGTAGATGCCCTGATTTACGGAGGCTGCGTACAGTCTTCCTGTCTGGCGCTGGACTGGACCATTGACCGCTTTTATCACAAAGAAAAAGAGGAGCTTGGAGATGGCATTTATCCCCTGATTGAAGAGGAAACCTGTCAGGTACCACCGGGATCAAACGGGGTTTTTGCATCGCCCTGGTTAATGGGCGAACGTTGCCCTATTATGGACGAAAAAGCCCGCGGCGTGTTTATCGGCCTGTCCAATCTGACCACCCGTGGCGATTTAGTAAACGCCATGATGGAGTCCATTGCCTTCAGTTTGCGGATGCAGATGGATTATTACCAGCATGACACCGGCATGTGGCCGGATAAGATCGGCGCCATTGGCGGCGGGGCGCTCCGGGACCACTGGATGCAGATGATGGCTGATATTATGAATACGCCAATTTATCGCCCGAAGAATTGCCGCCATGCCGGTGCTTTGGGTGCGGCCGCCATTGTAGCCGTTGGCTCCGGTATGTACAAGAAAGATGAGGTTGACCAGTTCATTCAGCAGGATTGTACATTCACGCCGATTCCGGAAAATGCAGAACGGTACAGCCGGTTGTATGAACAGTGGAAGGAAATTTATCCGTCCTTGAAAGACCTGTTTGCCAAAATGAACTAAAGTGCAGAGGATGTAAATCATGACATTGCAGGAAGCAAAAGAACAAGTTGTTTATTATATGCGGGAAATGTACCATCAGGACATGGTAAACCTGTTTGAAGGAAACGTTTCCATGCGTTGGGAAGACCGGTTTTTGATTACTCCGTCCCAGACAGACAAGGAAACCATGACAGCTGACATGGTTTTAGAGGTGGATGAGAACGGTACCGTTCTGAATCCGGAATGCGGCAAGCGGCCGTCCTCTGAATTTAAAATGCACCTGCAGGCCTACAAGGTTTGCCCACAGGTAAATGCAGTAGTGCACAACCACAGTGCATATGCGTCTGCCTTTGCGGCGGCAGGACTTCCCATTCAAAGTAAAGGCCTTGCCGAAGTGCTGGAAATTTTTGAGGAAATTCCACTGGTTCCGTACGGCCGTCCCGGTACGCCGGAAATTGCCGCCGGATTTGAAGAATATCTTCCTAGATACAGCGCAGTTCTGTTGGAAAACCATGGCATGGTGGCCGTTGGCCCCAATCTGCTTGTGGCGTATTCCCAGGCTCGTGCAGTGGAAAAGATTGCTAAAATCATGATCTGCGCCAAAATCCTTGGTGGCGAAAAACCGCTTCCGGAAGAAGAGGTAGCTGCCCTGCAAGGACTGGCACAAATGTATAAAAAAGCTGCAGCAGGGAAATAATTCCTGCCGCAGCCAGAATAAACGCTTTTTGATCATCTTCAGAGGAGAAGGCCGGGACAGTTGTCCTGGCCTTCTTCTTTCTTGTAACTTGTTTGCTTTGTTATTGGGCGTGGTGTCCGTTACCGCATAATGCTGTCCAAAATCAGTTTCATGCCAGGCTCAAAGCAATCATAGTGCTTGGTAACCACCAGGTCGTGTACAAAGCCGCCCATCATCATAACCACGGTGGCCGGGTCTACGTCCTTGCGGAATTCGTGGCGGTCAATGCCTTCTTCAATTAAGTGGTAAAGGATCATGCCAGGCTTGCTGATGTAAGGCTCGTCATGTGCGCGAGCCAGTACTTCTCCCATGCGTAAGAACACTTTGGAATACTTAACGTCATCGGAAAACCATTCATAGTAAATATCTTCCAGCACCGGACGGATTTTGATGGCGTCCGCGTGGCGAATTTGCAGAATTTCATACAGGTCTTCGTATTCTACCTGTTCTATGGCCAACAGCATGTCATCCTTGGTGGCAAAGTAATTAAAGAAGGTGCCATAGGAAATGTCGGCAGCTTCGGCAATTTCGCTGATGGAAGTCTGGTCATATCCCTTTTGCTGAATCAGAATCTGTGCGGCACTGATAATGGTGTATTTTTGGTTTAGTTTTTTTCGTTCCCGCCTAGACAATACAGAGGGATCGTCTATGGGGTTGGCTTTCAAAATCTTGTTAATCATTTTTAAACCTCATATACATATTTATATGTCTCTTATAACAATTCTACCGTACCGCTTTGCATTTGACAAGCGGACTTGCATGAAAAGATAGGACTAGATCGCCGGGGAAAAGGAAAAAAGAGAAAAAGAGAAGGCAGAGAGCGGAAAGCCCTCTGCCTTTGATGGTTGGTTTTGCTGTTGCGCGGATTAGGAGTTCAGGACGTTGTTCATGAGCGTCTTGGCCTGGTCCACGGTGGTTTGGTCCGGAATCATAACGTAAAGGTTCCGGCCGGGCATGGAGTAGGTTCCTGTGGACATGGAGCCGGTGCCGGTTACAGTGTAGCTTTCTACGTTCCAGCTGGTGCCGGAGGACAGCTGCTTGGAAACCAGAGAGTACATGGTTTCGGTTGGCATGTTGGTTTGGAAGGTGCCGGACAGCTGATTCATGATGGAGTTGAAGTTCTTCAGGGTGTCTGCCGAAGCGGCTTTCTTGATGACAGCGGTAATAACGGCCATCTGGTTTTTGCCGCGTTGTACGTCTCCTTCGGAGAAGGAGTGGCGTTCTCTGGCAAACCGGAGGGCCTGGGCGCCGTTCAAATGGTTGGTTCCTTTGACATAGGAGTAGCCGTCTACGCTGAAGGCGTAGTCAGATTCAACGTCAATGCCGCCCATGGCGTCAATGATGCCTTCAAAGCCGCTAAAATTCATGCGGACATAGTAGTCAATTTTCTGACCGTAAAGCTGTTCCAGCGTGCTGATGGAACAGTCAATGCCATAAATGCCGGCATGGGTCAGCTTGTCTTTGGCGTTGTTTTTTTCCGGGAATGCTACAAAGTAGTCTCGTGGGGTATTAATCAGCTGTACCTTGCCGGTTTTGGTGTTGACGGCGGCAAGAATATTGACGTCACTGCGGCTCTTGACGTTGACGCTGCCGTAGGTGTCTATTCCGCTGACATAAACCAGGAAGGTGCCGTCCTTGGTGTTGTCGGTTGTGCTGGTGTCATCCTTAATTGGGATTTTGACTTCCAGTGTATACAGGGCGCGGACTTTGTCGGCAAAGCCTTCATAGCCTTCCAGCTCATCTAAGACGTCAACGTACGCCTGGTTCATGATGATGGCACGGGCAGACTGATTCAGCAGGGCATCTGCCAAAGCGGCCTGGTCCATGTAGTCTGCATAGGTAACAGCAGTGGAAACTGCTTCATTAATTTTTTCCTGAACGTCTGACACGCCATCATCATCCTTCAGGCTGCCGACAGTGGTACCGGCCAGGTCTGACAGGCTCTGGGCCGTGTCGTCTTTCAGTACCAGAACAGAAACCTGAATGGTTTCATACTTTTCGCCGGTACTGATGTTGTTTAAGGTAGAGTCCAGTTTATGTACCACTACATAACCGGCAAGCATGGCGGCGGTCAGCAGTACGGAAATAACACTGGTAACAATGGTAGAGACTTTGTTTCTGGCAACCAAAACCAAAATTAAGTCAATAACGGCAACAACTGCGGCGCCCAGAGCCAGATACGTGCCCGGCACCACTTGGATGTTACCTACTTTTACGAACAGCATTACCGCAATGGCAATTTGAATTGCAACAAAAATAAGGGTAATGCCACGGTACTTTCTTGTTTCTGTAGCTGTCATAGAAAGTCTCCTTTATTGGAATAGAGTAGATAGGGGTCTGCTTTTTGCACGTATACTTTACCCTCTTTGCGGTAATGCTGTAAAGCGCTTTGACCAAATTGTTACATTTAAAAACGTGGGAAAAACGGCAAAAAAAGTTTGCTTTTTTGTGGAAATAGTGTACACTGTTTATGAAGTTAGCGGATGCTAACTTGTTGGAGTAATTAGTAGGAAAGAAATCACGCTTGCTCGGTTGCATTTGGAGTTGCAACCCGGTGGGAAGGGGTATCGGAGTGTCGGAAGAATTGCTGGTACAGCACTGTTCACCAACATTGGCGGGTATGAAAACCGGAAATCTGTTTTCGTGGACTTTTTCCAATCAGGAGGAGCTGCGCACCTGCATCCGCTGTTGGAATCAACTGCTAGGCGGAAAAGGCCTGCGGGTGTTACCTCTGAGAATAGAGGGAAACCGCGCGCTGATTTACGTGTATCGTCCAACCAAATTATCCAAAGACCTGCAGCAGAATGACGCTAGCAAATTGCTGGAGCAGAGGGGATATTGCCCGGAGAATGCAACTTGCTGTGTTGCACGGCTAATGAAGCTACTCCGTCAAAAACAGGAGTTCCCGCATGAAATCGGATTGTTTCTTGGATATCCGCCGGAGGACGTGTCCGGCTTCATTGAACACGGGGCAAGCGGATGTAAATCCGTTGGATGCTGGAAGGTCTATGGCGATACAGCCACCGCCGAAAAGACCTTTGCTAAATTTAAAAAGTGTACGGCAGTATATTGTTCCCAGTTTGCCAAAGGAAAGTCCATTGAGCGGCTGACCGTGGCCGGTTGATTGTGGTTGGCTGATGATTCCCAAAAGAATGCTGATTAAGCGGATGCTTCTTACAGTAGCCGCTTAACAATAGAAAATGAAAGATAAGAAAGGTAGATAATAGTATGAGTAAGATTGCAGTTGTATATTGGAGCGGCACCGGTAACACCGAAGCTATGGCTTCCGCTGTTGTTGACGGCGCCAAAGCCGCCGGAGCCGAAGTAGAACAGTTTGCTGCTGCTGACTTCAGCGCTTCCCAGCTTGGAAACTATGACGCAGTAGCCTTTGGCTGCCCGTCCATGGGTTCGGAAGAACTGGAAGACAGTGAATTTGCGCCTATGTTTGAGTCCTGTGAATCCGATTTGTCCGGCAAAAAGATTGCCCTGTTCGGCTCCTATGGCTGGGGCGACGGCGAATGGATGCGCAACTGGGCAGAAACCTGCAAGAATGACGGCGCTGTTCTTGCAGCAGATCCTGTTATTTGCAATGATGCTCCGGATGATGAAGCAACCGAAGCCTGCAAAGCCCTTGGCGCCGCACTGGCATAAATAAAAAGGAATAGCTTTCCAAAGAAACCGCTACTCCATTTTATAATCAAAAAAGTACCAAGCGAAAGCCCCGGGAGTTTCCTCCCGGGGCTTTCGTGACAAAATCTTATCTTACAATAAGTTATCTTATAATAATGTAAGCGACGTAGGCGGCGTAAAGGAGAACCATGATGATACCCTCTTTGCGGCCAATCTTTTTCTGTGTCCAGGCCATCAGCCAGACAATGGCGGAGAAGGCTACAAGGACAGCCATGTCAATGAAGTCTGTGGTGGCAAGGCTAAGCGGGCTGATGGCAGAGGACAGACCAAGAACCATCAGAATGTTGAAGATGTTGGAGCCGACGGCGTTGCCAAGGGCAAGGTCCATTTCCTTTTTGCGGGCGGCTACAATGGAAGTAACCAATTCCGGAAGGCTGGTGCCGATGGAAACAATAGTCAGACCAATTAAGGTCTGGGAAATACCCATGGCAGAAGCTAAGGTGGATGCTGCGTCTACGGTCCAGTCACCGCCGAATGCAATGGCTGCGGCGCCAAGGATAATGTAAATGATACTCTTCGGTACGGAAAGAATTTCCATATGCTCAGCGGCTTCCAGGTTTTCATCTTCAATGGCTTTGCCTTCTGCAGCCGCTTTCTTGGCGGAGCGGATCAGGAACAAAATGTAAGCAATGAAGAGAACCAGGAAAACAATGCCATCTACGCGGCCAAGGATTTTTCCGCCAAGGAAACCAAGTCCGGCCAGCAAAAGGGCACAGACAATGGAAAACGGAAATTCTTCCTTTAAGCTTTTCTTTTGTACAGGAACGGAAGTAATAATGGCACAGACACCAATAACCATCATCATGTTGAAGATATTGGAGCCGACCACGTTGGAAATGGACAACGCATTATTGTTGGAAATGGATGCGGATACGGAAACAGCGGTTTCCGGAAGGCTGGTACCCATGGCAACAATGGTTAAGCCAATGATTAAGGAAGGAACTTTAAAACGCTTGGCAACGCTGGAACTGCCTTCTACAAAGACGTCCGCGCCCTTAATCAGGAGGACAAAGCCGATAATTAATAACAGAATGGCGCCATAAACGGTGCCGAAAAATGCGGTCATAAAGCAACCTCTTTCTATTTTAGTCTTACCTTACAAGGATACTCCTCTAAGAGTGCAGTAGTAAAGAATTTTCTGCCGGGTGAGCCAGTGATTGTGCTGTGTGGAGGGCTTTTCTTGAACGGAGCTGTTAGCCGAAGAGGTCTTCGCCGGAGCGATACCCGATGGCTTCCGCCAGATGGACGGTATCCAGCTCCGGCGAAGCGGCCAGGTCGGCAATGGTGCGGGCGGTGCGCAGGATTTTGTCACTGCCGCGGGCCGATAGGCCCAGGCGGTCAAAAGCCTGCTGCAACAACTGTTCTGCCCGCACCGTCAGCCGACAGTAATGGCGGACCCGGCTTCCGGGTATGCCGGCATTGCAGGAAATGCCGGTTCCGCGGAAGCGGTCCCGCTGAATGGCCCTGGCGGCTTCCACGCGGGCCCGCACCACTGCCGAAGATTCCTCTTCGGCGTCTGTCCTTCCCGGACGGAACTCTTCCCAGGTGACGGGCTGCACGCGGATTTGTAAATCTATCCGGTCCAGGAGTGGGCCGGATAGTCGGTTTCGATAAGATTTCTGCATATGCTCCGTGCAGGTACAGACGTGGTGCGGGTCTCCAAGGAATCCGCAGGGGCATGGGTTCATGGCGCAGACCAGCATAAAGGTACACGGATAAGTGGCGGTATACCGCTGCCGGGAAATGGTTACCTGGTGGTCTTCCAGTGGCTGGCGCAGGCACTCTAAGGTGCGGCGGGAAAACAGAGGGAGCTCATCTAAAAACAGAACGCCATTATGGGCAAGGGAAACCTCTCCGGGACGGAAATTGTTCCCACCGCCGGTCAGTGCCGCTTCCGTCACCGTATGATGCGGTGACCGGAACGGGCGCACCATAACCAAGCCTGCGCCAGCAGGGAGCAAGCCGGAAATGGAATAAATTTTAGAAGTTTCCAGGGATTCCTGATAGGTCATCCCCGGTAAAATGCCGGGCAGCGCCTTAGCCATCATGCTTTTGCCGGAGCCGGGCGGCCCAACCAGCAGTAAATTGTGGCCGCCGGCGGCAGCAATTTCCATGGCCCGCTTGGCCGCCCCCTGTCCCTTAATTTGTGCAAAATCCACCGCTTCTCCTTGCACAGTGGAAGATGACGGCGTTAACAGTTCTCCTTGACAGGGACTCCGGCAGGGAACGGGGGAAAGGGGTGCGGTGCCGTCAAAATGCCGGAGCAGCTCGGCAATGTCCCGGACGGGGTAAACCGTAATGCCGGAAAGAACGGCCGCTTCCGCTGCGTTTGCTGCCGGAATATAAGCTGTTTGCAGGCCTTTTTCCATGGCAGCAATCAGCATGGGAAGCGCCCCGTTAATCCGCCGGGTTTTCCCGTCCAGGGACAGCTCGCCAAGCAGCACGGCCTTTGACAGGTCCGCGCTGAGCTGACCGGATGCCAGCAGGATGGCCAGCAGAATCGGCAGATCATAAATGGGGCCTTCCTTGCGGAAATCCGCAGGCGCCAGATTGACCGTAATCCGGCTGACCGGGAAGCTGAGTCCACTGTTTTTCAAGGCGGAGCGAACCCGCTCCCGAGACTCGGAAACAGAGCTTCCCGGCAGGCCAACCAGGTCAAAGCGCGGAAGGCCGCTGCTTAAATCTGCCTCTACCACCACCGGTAAGGCATCCAGTCCCTGCATTCCCATGCTGTTTACTTTTGCATACATAATGAACCTCCGAAAAGGCCAAACACAAGTTGCTAAAAACAGTATAAAACAAGGCTTCCCGCTTGTCTCTCGTTTCGTTGACAGCGGGGAAGCAAAGGTATTAGAATGAGAACAGACGGCAGTCATGCCAGAATAAATGAATAGAAACGGAGGCCCTCCAGATGGAAGATTACAATGCGCTCTATCATCTTTGGATGGAACAGTGCAAAGACCCGGCACTGAAAAAAGAATTAGAAGAAATCCAAAATGACGAAGACGCCATTTTGGATCGATTTTATACCAGTCTGCAGTTCGGCACTGCAGGTCTGCGCGGCGTATTAGGCGCCGGCACCAACCGGATGAATATTTACACGGTAAATCAGGCTACCCAGGGCGTGGCTGATTACTTAAATCAGAATTTTACCGACCCGACGGTTGCCATTGCCTATGACTCCCGGATTAACTCAGATGTATTTGCCAGAGAAACGGCCGGCGTCTTCGCCGCCAACGGCATTAAGGCTTACATCTATAAAGAACTGGTACCTACGCCAATGCTGTCCTTTGCTGTTCGGAAACTGGGTTGCGCTTCCGGAGTTATTATTACTGCATCGCACAATCCGGCAAAATACAACGGCTACAAGTGTTATGACGCCGAGGGCTATCAGATGACGGACGAAGCCGCGGACGAAGCATACCGCTGCATTCAGAAGGTGGACCTGTTTACGGGCGTGAAAACCAAAGACTTTGACGAAGGTCTGCGGGACGGCTCCATTGCCTACGTTCCGGATGAGGTTTACGAAGACTTCTTCCGTCAGGTTCTGAAGAAGAACCTGAACCTGGATGCCTGCGCCAAGGCCAACCTGAAAGTGATTTACACACCGCTCAACGGAACGGGCAATAAGCCGGTCCGCAGAATCCTGGACAGCATCGGCGTCCGGGACGTTACCGTGGTGCCGGAGCAGGAGCTCCCAGACGGCAACTTCCCGACTTGCCCTTATCCAAATCCGGAAATCCGCCAGGCCTTTGAATGCGCACTGAAGCTGGCTTCCCAGACCGGCGCCGATTTATTGCTGGCCACGGACCCAGACTGTGACCGTGTCGGCATTGCCGTAAAAGATGGGGACGACTACAAGCTGATGACCGGTAATGAAGTGGGCGCCCTGTTTACGGAATACGTGCTTTCCCAATATCAGGAAAAGGGCCTGATGCCGGAACACCCGGTGGTTGTAGAATCCATTGTTACCACCAACCTGGTTAAAGCCATTGCCGCCACCTACGGCGCCACGGTTTACAACACCCTGACCGGATTCAAATACATTGGAGAATTCATTACCGGGCTGGAAAAAGAAGGTAAGCAGGATAACTTCGTTATCGGCATGGAAGAATCCTACGGATATCTCTTCGGAACCCATGCCCGGGACAAGGACGCTGTTGTGGCCTCTATGCTGATCTGCGAGATGGCTTCTTACTATAAATTACAAGGCAAATCCCTGATTGAAGTCATGAACGGCCTTTATGAAAAATACGGCATCTACCTGAATAAGGTAGACAGCTTTGAATTTGATGGTGCCTCCGGGATGGAAAAGATGCAGGCCATTATGTCCGGCCTGCGGAAGGATCCGCCTAAGCAGATTGCCGGCAAGCCGGTAGAAGCGGTACTGGACTATGAAAACACGGAAGAAACCGGTTTGCCGGCATCCAACGTGCTGTCCTTCCGCCTGCCGGACGGGGCCCAGATTATTGTCCGTCCCTCCGGCACGGAGCCGAAAATTAAATTCTACATTACCGCAACCGGCAAGACCTTTGATCAGGCAGATGCCTGTTACGGCTCCGTCCTGGCTGACGCCAAATCCTGGCTGGAGGCCTGAGCCGCATGAAGCAAAAGCTGACTAAAGTCATTGCTCTGATTCTGGCGGCAACCATGTTATTGGGAATAGTGGTGGTTGTTGCGCAGGTATGGGCCGGTGCATCGCCCGCAGAGGGAAATGTAAATTTTCTGTTCATAGTTAGACGATTTTACGGAAATGTACAGATTATGACTTGATTTTACAATTTTTTGGACACTTTGCTAATTTTTTCACGATTTTTTGGAAAGAACAGGTATTGTCCTATTTTACCGTAACAAGTAAAATGAGGAAGTATATAAAGGGAAGTTTTCCCGATATATGCATCCTACATTCCAGAAATGGAAAAACAAGCGAGGTAATAGCACTATGTACGAAGACAAAACACTTGTCTGCAAAGAATGTGGCAAAGAATTCGTTTTTACTGCCGGAGAACAGGAATTCTATGCCGAAAAGGGTTTTGAAAATGAACCGCAGCGTTGCAAAGAGTGCCGCGATGCCCGGAAGAACCAGGCAAAGGCAGCACGCGTAATGTATGACGCAGTTTGCGCCTCTTGTGGTGCAGCATGCAAGGTTCCTTTTGAACCAAGAAATGATCGTCCAGTTTATTGTAGCGAATGTTTCGCAAAGATAAAGGAAGGTTAACAAGAAACCAGGAACCGCTTCGGCGGTTCCTTTTCTTATATCCATTTTCCTTCGGTTTCTGTTATAATGAAAATGATCATCAAAACCAGGAGGAACTTACAATGAACACGTTTGCCAAAATCATGATTGCCGGGGCCGCAACGCTGGCTACCGCAGTCGGAACGGCACGCATTGTATCCAAGGTAGCCAAGGACCAGGACGACGCTTTCTTTACGGAACACGCAGAAAACGGCGTTGGTCTTGGCGGTGGCTTTGACCTTGGATCTATTAATCACTTCAGCAAGGCACCCACCAATGTCCCGGAAGCGGAACCGGTACAGGATGTGGCCTTTGAAGATGAAAACGGACAATTTGTTCCGCTTCCGGAAGCGGAGGAACCGCCTGCGGAGCCCGTCACGGCCCCGGCTGAAGAGACACTTTCGGAAGAGCCTACTCTGAAAGTAGAAGAAACTCCCGCCATAGAAGAGGTTCCCGTAGAGGAAGCAGTACCGGTAATTGCTGCTGTCCCTGCGTTGGAAGCACCGGAAACGGAAACTCCGGAAGAGGAACCTCTGGTGGAAGAAGAATTGGTAACCAAAGAAGAACCACCTGTTGAAGAATCTGCACCAGTAGCAGAAGAGCCTACACCAGAAGAAGTAGAAACGCCTGTAGACACTCCTGCTCCTGCTGAAGACCACTTTGAAGATATTTACTCTGACAGCTCCAAGGAAGAGGAGGCCGCTCAACCAGAAGCGGCACCTGCCCCGCAAGAGCCAACTCCGGAAGTGGCTCCAGCAAAGGAAAAAACTGACTCGCCAAAGAAAAGGAAGGGCCCAAACACCATTCAGGTTGGAAATGCCATTGTCTCAGATGACAGCTCCAACGGCTTTGTTGAACTGGTAGCCCAGGAATCCGGGAAGGCACCGGAACAACTGGTTGTTCTGGCGTCCCCAAAGGCATCGTTGATGGTGTTCTCATTCTCTGATGCGGAAAACCGCACGGAAAACACCCTGGATGCAGTTTATTTTGTTTCTGAAAAGGGAAAGGTAACGGAATCCTCCGCAGAAGAGCGGGAAAATGTTATGGCATTTGCTCGGACCTTTATTTCCCATAATCAGGAATTCAAAAACTTTTTGCTCCGGTAACCGGAGACAGATTTCCCATTCCAAAGGAGGAATAGTATGTATTTCATTATTGCAGTTGTTGTCATTCTTTTGATTATTCTGATCTGTAGTATTCAGATTGTACCGCAGGCCAAAGAATATATTGTGGAACGCTTAGGCTCCTACCGTGCCACTTGGAAAAACGGCATTCACTTCAAGGTTCCGTTTATTGACCGTGTGGCCAACAGAGTCAGCCTAAAGGAACAGGTAGTAGACTTTGATCCGCAGCCGGTTATTACCAAAGATAACGTAACCATGCGGATTGACACCGTTGTTTTCTACCAGATTATGGATACCAAGCTGTATACCTACGGCGTAGAAAATCCAATGATTGCCATAGAGAACCTGACCGCCACCACCCTGCGTAACATCATCGGCGATTTAGAACTGGACGAAACCTTAACTTCTCGTGAAACCATTAACACCAAGATGCGTGCAGCGCTGGATCTTGCCACAGACCCCTGGGGCATCAAGATTAACCGTGTAGAACTGAAGAATATCATGCCGCCGGCAGCCATTCAGGATGCCATGGAAAAGCAGATGAAAGCAGAGCGGGAACGCCGTGAAGCCATTCTGCGAGCAGAAGGCGAAAAGAAATCTACCGTTTTGGTTGCCGAAGGTAAGAAGGAATCTGCCATTCTGGATGCAGAAGCAGAAAAACAGGCCACCATCCTGCGGGCCGAGGCCGTTAAAGAAGCTGCCATTAAGGAAGCCGAAGGTAAGGCGGAAGCCATCCGGCTCATCAATGAAGCCGATCCGTCTCAGGAATACCTGACGCTGAAGAGCCTGGACGCCTTCTCTGCTGCTGCGGACGGCAAGGCAACCAAGATTATTATTCCAAGCGAACTGCAGGGTCTTGCCGGTCTTGCCACTGGTCTGGTGGAATCCGTAAAGGACCCAAAGCCTGCCAAATAAGCTGGAAATAAGACAAAAGAAAATTAAACGAAAAGCCTCTGTGTAAAGTTTACACAGAGGCTTTTTGAAGCTTTTTATCTTTGTTTGGCGTCATTGCTTTGAATGACAAGCAGCAGTCCTTCAGTAAAGGAAATGGTGGCATGATCATATCCGGCTGCCACTTCATTGGAAACACCAAGGGAAGTGTCATAGGTCAGCGTATGGTTATGCAACCAGTATTTGGCGCCTTCCAGGGTAAGTCCGGTAACAGGACCACCGTAGGCAATCAAACTGAAATAGTGGAAGCGACCACGTTCTAACGGATACGTGCCCGGTGTTAAGATAAACGCTTTGTTATAACCGTCTTCCAGGCACACATCAACTCCGGAAGTGGCAGATTTGCAAAGTAGCCCAATGTTGCCCATGGTGTGGTCAAAGCGGCCGCCAAGTCCACCAATAATGGTAACCTGCTTAGTGCCTTCTTTTATGGCAAGGTCCAGGGCTGCTTCTGTATCCGTCATGTCTTTTTCCTGCGGCAGAACAATCAGCGTTTCGCCTACCGGTTTGTCCATGGAATCATAGTCCCCAATTAAAATAGTGGGGGTCAGGTCCAGCCGCTGTGCCCAGCGCAATCCGCCGTCGGCGCAGATGATGGCGTCATAAGACGCCGCATCCAGAACGGCCGGCGTCAGCTGCTCAGCGCCATCCAGATATGAGGTTATAATCATTGCTTTTTTCATGCGCATGGCCCCCTGCACCTACCTAAAATAACATAGAGTTATTATAGCATTTGTGATAAAATAAAGGCTACTAAGGAAGGAGGTTTTTCCCATGAAAAGACTGGCTGCATTCATTCTGGCCATGCTTCTTTGTCTGTCCCTGACCGCTTGCGGACGGGTGCCAAGCAAGGTAAACCTCCCCATGCAGGAAACTCCGTCCAGCCTGGATCCGCAAATTGCCGGTACCAATGACGAACAAAGCATTATTAATAACTGCTTTGAAGGTCTGGTGCGCATGGATGCAGACGGCAATATTCAGCCTGCCGTTGCAACAGACTGGAGCATTTCTTCTGATGGACTAACCTACACCTTTAACCTAAGAAATACGTCCCGCTGGAATTACACTGACGCCATGAAAAAGGTCTTCGGAGATGACTTCCAGATTAACACTACAGTAACCGCAAAGGACTTTGTCTTTGCGTTACAGCGGGCCATAGACCCCACCACCAATTCGCCGTTTGCGTCTTCCCTTTGGAATCTGGAAAATGCGGAAGAAATTTACAACGGCAAAAAGGATAAAAGTACCCTTGGCGTCACGGCAACGGATGACTACACCTTAGTCATCCGTCTGACAAAGCCAGACGCCAATCTGCTTGCAACGTTAGCATCTGCCGTCTGCATGCCGTGCAACCAGACCTTCTTTGAGGCCACTGCCGGAAAGTATGGCATGGAACCGGGTTACACCCTGTGCAACGGACCGTATTATTACAGCTTGTATTCTTCCAACTCCGGATACATTCAATTGTCCAAGAATACGGAGTACAAAGGCAGTTACAAAACAAAAGTGGAAACCGTTCGTTTTGTTTTGACAGATGATGCCAATTTGAATACTGCTTTGCTGACAGACGAAAGTTTAAATGCGGCCGTTCTGACGGACGCCAGTGGGGTGTCGGATAAATACTCCGTTATCAAATACCAAAACACAACCAAGGCGTTTTTGTTTAACCTAAGCAGCAAATTAGTCGGCGTGCAAGCGCTTCGCCTGGCCTTGGTTTATGCCACAGACAGCACACCGCTGACCAGTACGCCGGCCACCGGAATGATACCGGATGCCGCTTTAATTACGCCGGGGAATTCGTATCGGAAGGCCACTGGCTCGCAGAGCATTCCAAGTTTCAATTTGGACACGGCCAAATCTTATTATAACCAGGGCATTTCTGACTTCCCCACAACAGACGACACCTACAACATGACCGTCCTTTGCCTGAAAACAGATGAAATTCCGGTAAAGCAGGTCATTCAGAATTGGCAGAAGATTTTTGGAGTTCGGTTGAATATTACCGTCACCACATATGACACTCCGTATGCGTTACAAAAGGAAATGGCCAACGGAACCTATGACGTTGCCTACGCACCGCTTCAGAGTGACACCATTGCAACCAATACGTTAGCACGCTTCGTCAGTGGTAGCCCAAACAATGTTATCAATCTGAAGAATGATACCTATGACAACTACATTAAGGAGGCCATGGATGCCGCTTCCGCAGAGGCAATGGCACCGTACCTGCAACGGGCAGAAGCTGCTCTGATTGACACCGGCTGCATTCTTCCCATTACGCAGCAGACCAGCTTCCTTGTTTATCAAAACAAATTGGATGGCCTGACCATGCAACCGTCCGGCACCGTTTATGCGGCATACACCATTGGAAAATAACGGAAAATTAAAGTAGCGTTTTTAAAACCTGCAGAACACCGTCTTCAGTATATCCGGGAATAATAAAGTCAGCGGCTTGCTTGGTTTCCGGTCTGGCATTGTCCACGGCGTAAGCGGTACCGACAACTTCCAGCATACTGATGTCATTAATCTGGTCCCCAAACGCAATGGCCTCAGAAGGATTGATGCCCAGGCGGGCACAAAGACTGCGTACCGCACCGCCTTTGCAAATGCCGGGCATAGTGCAGTCCACCCAGTACTGTCCCGTACACATCATATTCAGACGGCCCTGCCACTTGTCGTAAAAGTACTTCTGACAAAAGCGGTCAGCATCTTCCGGATGGTAAATGGTAACCATGCTGAACTCTTTATCTGGAATGCAAGCCCAATCGCCCGTGGCGAAAAGGTTATATCCATATTCCTCCGTAACAAGGTGGAACATGGGCGTGTCTGGGAAAGGGCAAAAGGTTTCGGTTGCGGTATCCAAAATGCTGTCTGTTTCCGGGTACTGGGATAAATCCTGCCAGAATTCCGCTAACCACTCATTTGGAATGGGGTGCAGCAATTGGGTTTCTCCTTGCCCACAGAGAACAGCGCCGTTTTGGGACAGAATCCAGACTTGATCCAAAACCGGTGTAAATGTCTTTTCCACACTGACCGCATGCCGTCCGGTGGCAAGTGCAATGTGGATTCCTTTGTCCGTCAATTGCTGAAAGACGTCAAAATACTCCGGGTTCAATTTATTCCCGCCCGGTGCAACCAATGTGCCGTCAATATCTGATACCACTAGCTTTACCAAATTGTGTCCCTCCCGCACTTTTTGCCATCTGTTTTGTTCATAGGCAATCATAGTTAAAAAGTATCTTGGTTGCAAGTACCTGTTTTACGAAAAAAGCCACTCTGTTCTATGACAGAGTGGCTTTCTGTAATCATGATAAAGAACCTTACGTCCAATTAGGCAATGGTGCCGGCGTCTTTGGCATAAGCAAATTCAAGGCTGAATTTGATGGCTGCTTCAACGGCATGGACATTCAGGGTGTCCTGGTTGTCTTCGTCAGAGCGATAAAATACCGGTGGTGTATCCGGAAGCGTAGTTACAGATACGGTGTTGAACTTGGCCTTGGTAAAGACTTTGGCTTCATTCTTATGATATTTCGGGTTGTGGTCGGTAACCATGATGCCGGAGTTGGCAACGGCAAGATCAATGACTTTGTTCAGCTTTCTGCCTTTGGCCTGCAGATTTAGGCTGTCCGGATCATAAATGGAATCCAGGCAAAGGAAGGTGGTGTCGGTGGTTTTTAGTTCGTCCTGATATTCCTTCACGAACTTCTTGGCGCCTTCGTTACCGCTGCTTTTGCCATCTGTCAGAAGAACGCAGAATTCCGTGTTTTCCAGATGCAGATCCATTTCGGACAGGTAACGCATGGCGCCACAGGCGGTGTAGCAGCCAATCAGGTTGTCCGAAACACCCAGGTTAGAAGAGTTAACGGCAACTGTCTTGGTCAGAATGAACGGCAGGAAGGCCAGAACAGCCAGACCAAACGGCAGATAGACCAGCTTGTTGTCCCAAGTAAAGTGAATGGTTTCTGAAAAAATCAGAAGCTCTACAATATCAAAGGCCATATACAGCAGGATGGACAAGAAGGTCAGAGCCTTAATGATCAGCTCTGGCTTTCTGGCCAGCTTGCGCTTGTTAGGTGCGTCCAGATTGGCCTGCAGAATAACCCGTTTGCTTGGTGCATTGTTGCTTTTTCTGACGGCAAACAGATTGGCGGTGGCTACATTTTTACTGGTAAAACCAAAGCCGCCAAAGAAGGCAATCAGGGCCAGTGTGGAAAATACCAAAGCAGCCAGGATGATGGGTGTGTAGTAATCCAGAAAGTAATAGGCCAGAATGGCAAAGGCTGCGGAAATCAGCATGAAGACCGCATTAATGATGTTGGAAGCCACGTAGGTCTGCTTGTCAATGGAAATGGGCTGCAGGTCTATGGTATCTGCAAATTCGCTCAGATCGGCTTGTAAGCGGTCCCGGAGCTGTTCTACGCCTTCTCCTCCGCACTGGCGATGCAGTGCATCTTCTTCATCCAGGTACTTCTTGGCGGAACGCACGCTGTAATTGCAGCATTCACGGACTTTGCCAACGTAGCGTTCACTGGTTTCATAAGCTTTCATTCTTCAGACCCCTCCTGATGAGCACAGACGCTGCAATTCTTGTTACGTTCCACAGGAATCTTTTCAAAAGAAGCAGTTTTGGCGTTATAAGTAATAATGTTGCCAGCCAGGGGAACGTCTTCGCCGAAGAGTTCACTCAGTACGGCAGAAGAAACAATTCCGCCGATGACGGAAACAACCGGGCTGCAGGAAGAGAAGTGTTCTTCGGGCGGCTCTGCTGTGCCATACAGGCAGGCAAGACAAGGTGTTTTGCCTGGTTCTACAAAGCAGCAGGCGCCGATAACACCGCCGCACTGGCCGTACGCAAACGGCTTGCCCAGGTCTACACAGGCTTCATTTACAATCATGCGGGCCTGCGCATTGTCTACGGTAAGAACAACCATGTCATACTGGCTGATCAGTTCATACGCGTTGTCTTTGTTGACAGCGGTAGCGTGTGGGATAACGTTGATTTCAGAATTGAATGCCCGGAGTTTCTTGGCGGCGGAATTGACTTTTAAAGACCCGATGTCTTCTTCAAAATGAATGAACTGGCGATTCAGGTTACTCATTTTGACAATTTCATGGTCTGCAATTCCAATTGTGCCGACCCCGGCAGCTGCCAGGTCATAAAGGACAGTGGTACCGACTCCGCCGGCACCGATAACCAAAACGCTGGCATCTTCCAGAAGGGTCTGACGATCTTCCCCAATTTCCGGAATTTCAATTTGTCTGAGGTATCTTTCGGAATTCATTGACTTTGCCTCCGTTTGATAATTTCCATGGAATTATACCAACGACGGCCCTTTCTGTAAACGTTAAGAGCAACAAAGTTTCCTTAAAAAATTGTTAGCTTTTTAAGGAGGATTCTTTTGGGGTGGAATTCTCCAAATTTCTTTGTAAAGGAAGATACAAAAAAGGACCTGCGCGAAGGCAGATCCTTTTATATGATGGGTGGTTGTTGCTTCAGAAAGCACGTTGTGCTTAGTGGTTAACCCAGTCTTTGGCGCGTTCTACGGCTTTCTTCCAACCGGCATACAGTTCTTCTCTGGTTTCAGAGTCCATTTCCGGCTGGTAAACCTTGGATACTTCGCGGTTTTCAGCAATTTCATCGGTATCCTTCCAGAAGCCAACGGCCAGACCCGCAAGGTAAGCGGCGCCAAGGGCGGTGGTTTCTACAATCTTCGGACGGTTTACTTCGCAGTCAAGCAGGTTGGCCTGGATTTGCATCATGATGTTGGAAACAGAGGCACCACCGTCTACGCGAACGGATTTAATGTCAATGCCGGAGTCATCCTTCATGGCACGGAGCAGGTCAACGCACTGATAACAGATGGCTTCCAGTACGGCACGAGCAAAGTGGGCGCGGTTTACGCCGCGGGTCAGGCCGACAATGCAGCCACGGGCATACATGTCCCAGTATGGGGCACCCAGGCCGGTAAACGCCGGAACCAGGTAAATGCCGTTGGCGTCCGGTACGGATTCTGCCAGTTCGTCACAACGGGGAGCGCTGTCAATCAGATGGATTTCATCCCGCAGCCACTGGATGACGCAGCCGGCGTTAAAGGCGGAGCCTTCCAGGTCATAGGTAATTTCGTCACCAATGGCCCAAGCAATGCCGGAGGTCAGATTGTTTTTAGAGTGAACCAGCTTATTGCCGGTGTTCATTAACAGGAAGTTACCGGTGCCGTAGGTGGACTTAACCATGCCTTCCTTAAAGCAGGCCTGGCCAAACAGAGCCGCCGGCTGGTCACCGATGGAGCCGCAAACCGGACAGCCTTCCAGCGTTTCCAGACCCTGGATGCCCGGGGCCACGTAGCCATAAACCTGGCTAGATGGAACCGGCTTCGGCAAAATGTTCATAGGAATGCCGATGGCGTTGCAAAGGGATTCATCCCAATCCAGTTTTTCCAGATTGAACAGCATGGTACGGGAAGCGTTGGAATAATCTGTTACATGCACGGCGGATTCCGGGTGGGTTGCACCGCCGGTCAGGTTCCAGATCAGCCAGGTTTCAACAGTACCGAATAACAGCTTGTCCTGTTCTACCAATTCCTTGGCGGCAGGAACGTTATCCAGAATCCAGCGGATCTTGGATGCGGAGAAATAAGCATCAATCAGAAGGCCGGTTTTTTCCTTAACCTCTTCGGTTAAGCCCTTTTCCTTCAATTCTTCGCAAAAAGCAGCGGTGCGGCGGCACTGCCAAACAATGGCATTGTATACCGGAAGACCGGTTTCTTTGTTCCAAAGAATGGTGGTTTCCCGCTGGTTGGTAACGCCGATGCCGGCAATTTCTTCTGCCTTTACCTGGCCTTCGCCAAGGATGGTGGAGATGGATTGATATTCAGAGAAGAGAATATCCATTGGGTCATGCTCCACCCAACCGGCATGTGGGTAATGCTGCTCAAATTCTCTTTGCGATTTGGTGATGATTTTTCCGTGCTTGTCGAAAACGATTGCTCTGGAGCTAGTAGTTCCCTGGTCCAGGGCCATAACGTATTTCTTAGCCATTACAGAAAAGCCTCCTTATATTGAATTTTAATAACCGAAACAAAAAGGCGCTGAGCGAAGCTCAGCGCCACTTCAACTATTAGTTTAACTCATTGAGGGACTTTCTGCAAGTTGAAAGACAGTCCAACAAAGGAGCTCTTATTCTCCGTCCGGAGCGTAGAATTCCTTCAGCTTCAGCAGCTGGTTGTATCTGTCAACAGAAGTCTTTTCTGCCTTTTCAAAGAGTTCTTCTGCTCTTTCCGGGAAGGCCTTGGTCAGACGAGAGTACCGGGCTTCATTCATGATAAAGGCTCTGTAATCTTCGGAGATTGGGGCTTTGCAATCCAGGGAGAACGGGTTCTTTCCTTCTGCCTTCAAAGTCGGGTTGAAGCGGAACAGGTTCCAGTAACCGCAGTCAACAGCCTTCTTCATTTCGGCCTGGCAGTTGGTCATACCGCCCTTAATGGAGTGCATTTCGCAAGGAGCATAACCGATGATCAGGGATGGACCCGGATAAGCTTCTGCTTCCTGGATGGCCTTCAGGGTCTGATTCTGGTCAGCACCCATGGCAACCTGAGCAACATAAACATAACCGTAGCTCATCATCATTTCAGCAAGGCTCTTCTTGGCAATGGTCTTACCGGCTGCCGCAAACTGTGCAACCTGACCGATGTTGGAAGCCTTGGAAGCCTGTCCGCCGGTGTTGGAGTAAACTTCGGTGTCAAATACGAAGACGTTGACGTCTGCGCCGGAAGCCAGAACGTGGTCCAGACCGCCGAAGCCGATGTCATATGCCCAACCGTCGCCGCCGAAGATCCATACGGACTTCTTGCTGAGGTAATCTTTCTGATCCAGGATAGCCTTGATCTTCGGGCAATCTGCCTTTTCCATTTCAGCTACCATGGCTTCGGTTGCGGCGGTGTTCTTGGAACCGTCATCTACGGTGTCAAGATAGGTGGCGATGGAAGCCTTCAGAGCATCAGATGCTTTGTCAGAAGCGGCAACTTCCTTAATTTCTTCAATCAGGTGAGCGCGGATGGCGTTCTGACCAAGCAGCATGCCGTAACCGTGTTCAGCGTTGTCTTCGAACAGGGAGTTGGACCAAGCCGGACCCTTGCCGTTCTTGTCAGTGGTATATGGAGAAGTTGCAGCAGGACCGCCCCAAATGGAGGAGCATCCGGTTGCGTTGGAGATATACATTCTGTCACCGAAGAGCTGAGTAACCAGACGGGCGTAGGAGGTTTCAGCACAACCTGCGCAGGAACCGGAGAACTCAAGCAGCGGCTTCTTGTACTGGCTGGAGATAACCGTCATCTTTTCGGTCAGTTCCGGCTTGTCGGAAACCTTTTCTACACAGTAGTCAAATGCGGCCTGCTGTGCATCCTGAGATTCACGGGATACCATCTTCAGGGACTTGGTTGGGCAAACGCCGATGCAGACGCCGCAACCCATGCAGTCCATAGGAGATACAGCCAGAGTGTAGGTGTAGTCAGTCTTAACGATTGGCTTCGGTGCAAACTTGGTAACTTCCGGAGCAGCTGCCTTTTCTTCTGCGTTCAGAGCGAACGGACGAATGGTAGCATGCGGGCAAACATAAGCGCACTTGTTACATTTTGCACAGGTGTCTGCATTCCATTCCGGAACCATAACGGCAACGCCGCGCTTTTCATAAGCGGAAGCGCCCTGTTCAAAGGCACCGTCTACGTGGTCTGCAAAAGCACCAACGGTCAGGTTGTAACCGTCCATGTTGCCAACCGGCTTCATGATGGTTTCTACCTGCTTAACCAGCTTGGAAGGACCGGAGAGCTTGCTTTCTACCGGAGCATCAACAGCGTTGGCCCATTCAGCCGGAACATCAATCTTAACGAAAGCGGAAACGCCGGCGTCAATAGCGTCGTGGTTGCACTTAACAACGTCTTCGCCCTTCTTGGAGTAAGAAGCGGTTGCGGCGTCTTTCATGTACTTAACGGCGTCATCAATTGGGAGAACCTTAGCCAGAGCAAAGAATGCTGCCTGCAGGATGGTGTTGGTTCTCTTGCCCATACCAACCTTCATGGCCAGGTCAATGGCGTTAACGGTGTACAGCTGGATGTTGTTTTTGGCAATGTAAGCCTTGGTTTCTGCATTCAGCTTCTGAGCCAGTTCGGCTTCGTCCCACTGGCAGTTAATCAGGAATACACCGCCCGGCTTTACGTCGTCTACCATGTGCATGCCCTTTTCAATGTAGGACGGGTTGTGGCAGGCAACGAAGTCAGCCTTATTTACATAGTACGGGGATTTGATTTCCTTGTCACCGAAACGAAGGTGGGAAACCGTAATACCACCGGTCTTCTTGGAGTCATACTGGAAGTAAGCCTGTACATACTTGTCAGTGTGGTCACCAATGATCTTGATGGAGTTCTTGTTGGCACCTACGGTACCGTCGCCGCCAAGACCCCAGAACTTACATTCAATGGTACCTTCGGCAGCTGTGTTCGGAGCCGGTTTTTCTTCCAGGGAAAGGTAAGTCAGGTCGTCGGTGATACCGATGGTGAAGTGTGGCTTCGGATCTTCCTTGGCAAGTTCGTCATAAACAGCAAATACGGAGCTTGGAGGAGTGTCCTTAGAGCCAAGGCCGTAACGGCCACCGATTACTTTAATGTCATTCTTGCCCTTGGCATTGAGTGCTGCAACAACGTCAAGGAAGAGCGGCTCGCCAATGGAACCAGGCTCTTTGGTACGGTCCAGAACTGCAATCTTCTTGCAGGTGGCCGGCAGAGCTTCTACAAATTTATCAACGGCAAACGGTCTGTACAGACGAACCTTTACCAGGCCGACCTTCTGGCCGTGTGCGTTGAGGTAGTCAATAACTTCTTCCGTAACGTCATTGATAGAGCCCATGGCAACAATGATGTTTTCGGCGTCTTCTGCACCATAGTAGTTGAAGAGCTTGTAGTTGGTGCCGAGTTTTTCATTGACCTTGTCCATGTACTTTTCAACAATGCCAGGAACAGCATCATAGTACTTGTTGCAGGCTTCTCTGTGCTGGAAGAAGATGTCGTCATTTTCGTGGGAACCACGCATGGTCGGGTGTTCCGGATTCAGTGCATGACGGCGGAATGCTTCAACAGCATCCATGTTGGTCATTTCTTTCAGGTCATCATAGTCCCAGATGGCAATCTTCTGCAGTTCATGGGAAGTACGGAAACCATCAAAGAAGTTGATGAACGGAACACGGCCTTCAATAGCGGCCAGGTGGGCAACAGCAGCCAGGTCCATTACTTCCTGCGGGTTGGTTTCTGCCAGCATGGCAAAACCGGTCTGACGGCAGGCGTAAACGTCGGAGTGGTCACCGAAGATGTTCAGAGCGTGGGAAGATACGCAGCGGGCAGATACGTGGAATACGCATGGCAGCAGTTCGCCGGCAATCTTGTACATGTTCGGGATCATCAGCAGAAGACCCTGGGATGCCGTGTAGGTGGTGGTCAGAGCACCGGCAGCAAGGGAACCGTGAACGGTACCGGAAGCACCGGCTTCAGACTGCATTTCAGCAACCTTAACAGTGGTGCCGAAAATGTTTTTGCGGCCCTGAGCGGACCATTGGTCAACGTAGTCAGCCATTGGGCTGGACGGGGTAATCGGGTAGATACCGGCTACTTCCGTAAACGCATAGGATACGTGTGCGGCAGCAGTATTACCGTCCATGGTTTTTAGTTTTCTAGACATAATACTCCTCCAAGTGAAAAATTCACTGTTATTCGTCCTGCAAGTTGCAACTATTGCAGGACATTCTTCTTGGCTTTGGACCGGGCGATTCAGCATACATCCGGCCGGGAATATATACATTAAATACGCGCGTAAGCCCAAATTCCAGTTGAATATGTTAGCACAATGAAAATGGCTTATCAATCTAAAAAGCAAACAGTAAATTTGGCGAGAGCAGTGGCTTTTTTGTAATCTTTACTAAAGCATGATATAATGGGCGCAACATCTTGAAAAACGGAAAGGAGCCATACTTATTATGGACGACCCTGGGGCTGCTAATTATACTTTGCCCATTGTACTTTTAGTACTCATTTTAATTTTAGAAGTGTTTATTTATCTGCTGAAAGCTGCGGTAGCGGAGCTTCCGGATTCGGAAGCGGAGCGCATGAAAAGCGGGGCCAAAAAAAGTCTGCGCAAGCTCATGGAAAAGAAAGACGACCTGATTACCGCCACGTCTTTTGGCAGTATTTTATTAGTCGTTTTGTTTTCCTTCGTTGCGGCAGAAGGCTTTTTGGCCCCGCTGGAAAAAGCGCTGGAAAACGCCGGTCTGCCGGAGCCGTGGGCAGGACTGGCAAGCTTGCTGATTCTGATTTTGGGAGCTGCTTTTCTGATGATGACCGTGGCCGGTATTGTGCCAAGGCGAATCGGTCAGAAAAAGCCACGGGCGGTTCTGACCGGCCTTGCCATTCCGGCACGGATCTTTTACGTCCTGAACGTTCCGGCAGTACGGGTTTCCAGCGCCATTAGCTTTGCGCTGATGAAAATATTCGGACTGACTCGCCTGAAGGAAGAAAACAGTGTAACGGAAGCGGAAATTCTGTCCATGGTGGCAGAGGGCGGAGACAGCGGTGTCATTGAAGATGATCAGGCGGAAATGATTCACAACATCTTTGCATTTGATGATGTTTTCGTGTCGGAGTTAATGACACATCGCACGGACGTAGTTGCCATAGATGCAGACGCACCTGTTACGGAACTGCGGGATCTGGCCATTGAAGAGGGCTATTCCCGTATCCCGGTTTACCAAGGAGACATAGACAACATTGTTGGCGTAGTGCACGTCAAGGATTTGCTGGATTACATTGACAAGACGGTCCCGAAGTCCCGCAAAGTGTCTGACTTTATGCGCAGCCCGGTCTTTGTGCCGGAAACCATGCGCTGTGACCGCCTGTTTAAATCCATGACCGAAAAGCATATTCAACTGGCCGTTGCAGTGGACGAATATGGCGGCACAGCGGGAATTATTACGCTGGAAGACCTGATTGAGTCCATTCTGGGCAACATCCAGGATGAATATGACGAAGAGGAAGAGGACATCCGTTCCATCGGGGAAGATTCCTTCCGCCTAGAAGGCACGGCGGCCCTAGATGATGTTGCCGAAGAACTGGACGTGGTCTTCCCGGAAGGAGACTATGATACCATTGGTGGTTTCCTGATAGACCGGCTGGGCTTCATCCCCGAAGACGGCTCCACCGTCAGCGTGGATTTCGCCGGCTTCCGCTTTACCTGTACCCAGATGGAAGATCGCCGGATCGGCACGGTTTTAGCGGCCCGTCTTCCGTCGGAAGAGGCCCTGCCTGACCCCGCTGAAGCGGCCACGGAAGAGCCTGTCCGTTCAAAAGAAAACAACTGAATTCCATAGGAGCGGTGAACCCTGTTATTTTGTACTGATTCATGGGGGAAACCGCTCCCTTTTTTGGCGGAAATAAGGCTTGCAAAAATGCGCTTTTCTTCCTATAATACTTGCGATTGACAAGAAATTGTCAAAACCAAAAGCTTTTTTGAACTATATGGAGGTTTCACCATGGTAAAAGTTGCAATTAATGGATTCGGCCGCATTGGTCGTCTGGCATTCCGTCAGATGTTTAACGCAGACGGATACGAAGTAGTAGCAATCAACGATCTGACTAAGCCGAGCATGCTTGCTCATCTTCTGAAGTATGACTCCGCACAGGGCCGTTATGCTCTTTGTGACAAAGTTACTTCCGATGACGAAGCCGGCACAATTACTGTTGACGGTAAGACCATCACCATCTATAAGGAAGCAAATGCTGCTGACCTTCCTTGGGGCGAACTGGGTGTAGACGTTGTTCTGGAATGCACCGGTTTCTACTGCTCCAAAGATAAGGCACAGGCTCACCTTGACGCTGGCGCCAAGAAGGTTGTTATTTCTGCTCCGGCAGGTAAGGATCTTCCGACCGTTGTTTACAGCGTAAACGAAAACGTACTGACCAAGGAAGACAAGATCATTTCTGCTGCATCCTGCACCACTAACTGCCTTGCTCCTATGGCTAAGACCCTGAATGACTATGCTCCAATCCAGAGCGGTATCATGACCACTGTTCACGCTTTCACCGGTGACCAGATGGTTCTGGACGGCCCGCACAGAAAGGGTGACCTTCGTCGTGCTCGCGCCGCTGCTGTTAACATTGTTCCGAACTCCACCGGTGCTGCCAAGGCAATCGGCCTTGTAATTCCGGAACTGGACGGCAAACTGATCGGTTCTGCACAGCGTGTTCCTGTTCCGACCGGTTCTACCACCATCCTGGTTGCTGTTGTTAAGGGCAAGGACATTACTAAGGAAGGCATCAACGCTGCCATGAAGGCTGCTTCTTCCGCTTCCTTCGGTTACACCGAAGAACCGCTGGTATCCTCTGATATCATCGGTATCACCTATGGCTCTCTGTTTGACGCAACTCAGACCATGGTTACTAAGATTGATGACGACACCTATCAGGTACAGGTTGTTGCATGGTATGACAACGAAAACTCCTATACCTCTCAGATGGTTCGTACCATCAAATACTTTGCAGAACTTGGCTAAGCTTAGCTGACAGGAAATCCTGCAAAACAGAAAATCAGAGCCCACTCCAAACGGAGCGGGCTCTTTTCCTTTGCTACAAATTGCTTTGCGGGTGGGGCTTAGTCTGCCCCATTTTTACCATCTGTTTTCTACGTATTCGCAGAAGGCATACATATCTTTAATTTCTAATTTGCTGCCGTCATCTAAGGTGACCGTGCCGTTCCAAAGACCGTGTGCCTGGTGGGAATTCATACGAAGTACCAGTGCGTTGGTGTCCGCATGATAATCATAAAACGGTGTCATGGTCATATCAAAGCGGCCGTCCTTGGAAACAAACTTCCACGGTTCCATGTACTTGTCCGGCTTTGGGAAGGTTTCTACGTCAATGGCATCAAACTTATGGGTCTTGCCGTCATAGAAGATGGCGGTTTCGGTAGCGTTGCTTTCGTTACCAATGCCCCAGGTAATTTCAAAGCCAAAGGTGTGTTTCTTTCCTTCTGCGTCCGTCAGGTAGGTGGAGCCACTGCCCCAATACCAAACCAGTTTGTATGGGGTGCATACGCGGCCCCAGTCCAGAGAGCAGAACGTGTCTTCTTTCGTGAAGGTAAATTCCTTGTCCTTGGACTTGATGTAACCGGCGCACGGCATACATACGGCCTTTGTGGTCATGAAGAAGCGATCTTCATAGCCGTCAAAGGGAAGGATGGTGGTCAGGTTCTGATGGTCATCATACATGTCCATCTGGAAGGACGCTTCTACCTTCTTGTCCTTGTACGTCAGGGTGCGGGACTTGGCTTCCGTCTTGAACTCAAATTCTGCAGAACCAATTTTGTAACTGAGCACGTTTGGCACGTCCCCTTTAGGTGGCAACGGATATTTGTCTTTGCCGCCAAGGAAGAGATGCATGGCATTGATGGGTTTGTTTCCGTTTTGGACGTCTATTACCGTTGCGGCAATATATCCACCTAGGGAAATGTTGGCAAAGCTAAGTTGAACGGTTATCTTGCCATTGGAAATTTGATAAAAATCCCACTCTTTCCGATGCATCTGGTGTCTGACCCGATTCCGGTCATAGTCAAACACATTATGCTTGGCATATCCTGCACAAAGAAGCTTGCCGGTTTCGTCCAACATAGTAGTTGGTTCGGTGTATTCTTTCTGCGCAGAGGTCCAAGTGCCGTCCATCCAGCTGGAATAAGTTCTGTTCATAGAAATACCCCTTTCCATATTTACATTTATTTTCGCCATCTTTGGCGATTTGGTCCTTTTTTAGGCGATGCAGCGCTTATTTTTCGCCGGCTTCAATGTCGGACATCATGTGGCACTTCTTATATTTCTTGCCACTGCCGCACCAACAGGGATCATTTGGGCCCGGCTTCTTGTCTTTTACAACCGGCTTGTTGGCTCCGCCACGCGCGGCCTGGTCTAGGTCGTCCTTTGCAGAGGAAGTGCCGGTTACGGTTGCCTGGGCTTTCCGCTGAATTGGAGTCTGCTTTCTGACTTTTACAGTAAGGAGATCCTTAACGGTGTTTTCCCGGATCAGAGCGGTCATTTCATTGAAGATGTCAGAGCTTTCATACTTGAAGGCAACAACCGGATCCTGCTGTGCATAGGACCGCAGACCAATGCCGCGCTTCAGCTCTTCCATGGCGTCAATGTGTTCCATCCAGAGAGCGTCTACATGGTGAAGCAGAAGCATCCGTTCCAGACTTCTGGTAATTTCCGGAGTGAATTCTTCTTCACGGGCGTTGTATTTGTCATGACCCTTCTTCTTCAGGTATTCCCGAATTTCTTCACGGGACATCTTTTCCTGCAGGTCTTCCGGTTCGGTAATCCAGCCAAGGAACTTGTCCCGGAGGGCGTTGATTTCCCACTTATCCCATCCGTCGTCCGAGGCGCAGAAGTTATCTACAGCAAGGTCAATGGTTTCGTCCATCATGGAAAGGATGGAATCCTTCAGGTCAGCTTCATCCAGAACCTGGTCACGCTGCTTGTAGATCAGTTCGCGCTGCTGGTTCATAACGTCATCATACTTCAGAACGTTCTTACGAGTAGCGTAGTGCTGGCCTTCTACCTTCTTTTGCGCATTGGCAATGGTCTTAGTTAAGGTACGAAGTTCAATAGGAAGATTTTCGTCAATCTTCAGGTTGTCCATCAGACGGCTCATTTTTTCGCCGCCGAAGAGACGGATCAGGTCGTCTTCCATGGAAAGGAAGAATCTGGATTCACCGGGGTCCCCTTGACGGCCGGAACGACCACGCAGCTGGTTATCAATACGGCGGGATTCGTGACGTTCGGTACCAAGGATAAACAGACCGCCGGCTTCTTTTACCTTTTCGGCTTCCGGAGCAATCTGCTCTTTGTATTTTTCAATCAACTCGGCATACTGCTTCCGAGCTTTCATAACATCTTTGTTTTCGGTTTCGGCATAACCCATGGCTTCTGCCACAATTTCCGGTGCAAAGAATTTCCGAAGCTGTGCCTTAGCCAGGAATTCCGGATTACCGCCCAGCATAATGTCCGTACCACGACCGGCCATGTTGGTGGCAATGGTAATGGCACCAAGCTTACCGGCCTGGGCAATGATTTCTGCTTCGCGTTCGTTGTTCTTTGCGTTCAGCACTTCGTGCTTTAAGCCCTTCTGCTTTAACAGACGGCTCATGATTTCAGACTTTTCAATGGAAACGGTACCAACCAGAACCGGCTGTCCTTTTTCATGGCAGGCAATAATCTGATCTATGGCGGCATAGAACTTAGCTTTCTGGGTCTTGTAAACCACGTCTTCATGGTCTACCCGGATCATAGGTTTGTTGGTTGGAACTTCAACCGGGAACAGGTTGTAAATTTCAGAGAATTCATCTGCTTCGGTCATGGCAGTACCGGTCATGCCAGCCAGCTTGGTATACAGACGGAAGTAATTCTGGAAGGTGATGGAAGCCAGTGTCTTGGACTCCCGCTTTACCTGTACCTTTTCTTTGGCTTCAATGGCCTGATGCAGACCTTCATTGTACCGTCTGCCGTTCATGATACGGCCGGTGAATTCGTCTACAATTAAAACTTCGCCGTCTTTGACAACGTAGTCAATGTCACGGTGCATAATGCCGTGAGCCTTCAGAGCCTGGTTAATATGATGGAACAGAGTGGTGTTTTCAGCATCTGTCAGGTTTTCTACACCAAAGAACTCTTCTGCCTTCTTTACACCGGACTGTGCCAAAGTTGCGGTCTTAGCCTTTTCGTCCACAATGTAGTCACCGTCACCAAGGTCTTCGTATTCTTCCTTGGATTCAGCTTCCTTAACCTTAGTCATGGTCAGGGTGCTTACAAAAGCGTCTGCCATGGCATAAAGCTCGGTGGACTCCGTGCCCATGCCGGAAATAATCAGCGGGGTTCTGGCTTCGTCAATCAGGATGGAGTCAACTTCGTCCACAATAGCGTAGTTGTGGCCACGCTGTACTTTATCTTTCTTATACTGCACCATGTTGTCACGCAGGTAGTCAAACCCGAATTCGTTGTTGGTGCCGTAGGTAATATCTGCTGCATAAGCTTCCCGACGGGCGTCCGTGGAAAGACCATTGACAATCAGGCCGACGGAAAGGCCAAGGAAGCGGTATACCTTACCCATCCATTCGGAGTCGCGCCGGGCGAGGTAGTCATTTACGGTAACAATGTGAACGCCGTTTTCCGAAAGGGCATTCAGATAAGCCGGCAGGGTGGCAACCAGGGTTTTACCTTCACCGGTTTTCATTTCGGCAATACCGCCGTTGTGCAGGACAATGCCGCCCAGAACCTGAACAGGATATGGCTTCAGACCGATAACACGCCAGTCTGCTTCACGGCAGGCTGCAAAGGCGTCCGGCAGAATGTCATCCAGCGTTTCTCCGTTGGCAAGGCGTTCTTTTAAGGCCGGGGTAACGGCACGTAATTCGTCGTCTGACATGGCGGCATAGGTGTCCTCCAAAGCCAGAACGGCGTCTTTAATCGGGGTCATCTTCCGAATTTCTTTTGCGGAATAATCAAAAAGGTTTTTAAAAACTCCCATTGAGTGCGGTCTCCTTTTAGTTGGTTTGGCCTTGCCCGATAGGGGTAGCGGGAAGACCTCTACATATACTCCAACATTATAGCATAAGACTACGTTAAAATCCTAGATGAAATATTGATTTCACGCCGTCTATTCGATATAATGTTTACACGATAAAAGCGGAGTGCGCTTTTGTTTGGTCATATGGCGTGTGGGTCCTGTGCGGCGAAGCGCCGTGAATCATGTCAGGCGGGGAACCGAGCAGCATTAAGCGGATTGCCTCGAGCGCCACAGTCCGCCTGCATGCCATATGATCAAGGAAAAGCAGCTTCGCTATTTTTATCATCTTTCACCGGAAAAGGAGGCGCGGAAATGTACCAGGCACTGTATCGCAAATGGAGACCCAAGGTCTTTGCAGATGTAGTAGGACAGTCCCATGTTACGGAAACCCTCATGAACGAAATCATGACCGGGCGGCATTCCCACGCTTACCTGTTTACCGGGTCCCGGGGCACGGGCAAAACCACTTGCGCAAAAATTTTTGCAAAGGCGGTTAACTGCCAGCATCCCGTAAATGGGGACCCGTGCAACCAGTGTGACATTTGCCGTGGGATAGATGACGGCAGCATTTTGGATGTGGTGGAAATTGACGCCGCCTCTAACAACGGCGTAGACAACATTCGGGATATCCGAGACGAAGCAAAATTTACGCCGGTTAACGGACAGTACCGCGTGTACATCATTGACGAAGTTCATATGCTGTCTGCCGGCGCATTTAATGCCTTGCTGAAAACATTGGAAGAGCCGCCGGAGCACGTGAAGTTTGTCCTGGCCACCACGGAGGTACAAAAGCTGCCTGCCACCATTTTGTCTCGGTGCCAGCGCTTTGACTTTAAACGCATTCGGCCGGAAGATATTGCTGGACGGATTACCTACGTGGCGGGGCAGGAAAACCTGAACTTAACTGCGGAGGCGGCCAACCTGATTGCCCGGCTGGCAGACGGCGCCCTGCGGGACGCACTGTCCATTCTGGACCAGTGCATCAGTCACGGCAGGGACATAGACGAAGCCGTGGTCAATGAGGTTGTCGGTTTGGCCGGCAAGGACCACCTGTTTGCGCTGGCAGACAGCATTCTGCGGCATGACAGCGCCGCAGCTCTGAATCAGATCAACCTGTTGTACAGCGGGTCCTGTGAAATGGACCGCCTGTGCAATGAATTAATCAATCATTTCCGCAACCTGATGATTGCAAAGGCGGTTAAGGACCCGCATGGCCTGATTGTCTGCTCTGATCAGGAGCTGCAGGAATACCGGTCCATGGCGGCCAGCTGCTCCATGGAGCAGATCCTGCAGGCGCTGGATGTGCTTGGGGAAACCATGAACAACCTGCGCAAAGGCTTAAACCGCCGGGTAGAAGTGGAAATGGCCATGATTCGCCTTTGCGGAGATCTTGGCACGGCAGCCTCAGCAGTAACAGCGGGTGTGCCGCATGTTGCACCAACTGCAACGCCAGCCGCACCGGTAGCGCCTGCAAGTGCAGCACCGGCCAGACCGGCTTCTGCTGTTCAGCCGGAACCAGTTAAGCACAGTGCGCCTGCCCCAGTGGCACCAACTGTACCAGAGTCATTACCTTTTGACATAGACGAACCGGAAGAGCCGGTAGACAACACGCCACTGGAAGGACAGACCGCTCTTTATACAGAAGCGTTACCTATTCCGGAAGAGGCCCCGCATGAAGGGCTCGCGGCATTTCAAAATGGGGAAGAGTATGTGCCACCTGTACCGGAAGAAGCCCAACCGCTACCGGAAGAACCGCCAATGCAGCCGATTCCGGATGCACCGTATGTTTCTCTGCAGGAGGAATTGCCGGATGGACCGGTTCCAACAGACGTTTGGAATGCATTAGTCCGGGAAATTTGTGCTCAGGATAAGCCCCTTATCGGATGCATCAATTCCGCCAAAGCCTATAAGCGTGGGGAAGCCTTACTTATTGACACAGACAATATCCTGGTAAAGAATTTCCTGCCGAAGGAAGATCATCGCCGGATTTTCATGGATGCAACGTACACGGTTATGGGCCAGTATTTAACTCCCATTATTAGTACGCCGGAAGAGGCAACACAGGCTGCACAGACGACGCAACCTGCGCAAGCAGCCCAAGCCACGCAGGCAACACAAACAGACGAACCGGAGGATCCGCTCCTTCCGTTTATAGACAAACTGACCGCGTTAGGCGTAGACCTGACCATAGAGGAGTAAAGCAATGAAAGCGAACGTTCCAAAGACCGGCATTGGTGCCAATCAGGCCGGCATGATGAAACAAATCCAGAAAATGCAGGAAGACATGGAAGCCAAGCAGAAGGAAGTACAGGAAGCTGAATTTACCGCCTCTGCCGGCGGCGGAGCCGTATCCGTTGCCGTAAAGGGCACGCATGAAGTAAGCTCCATTCACATTCAGCCGGATGTAGTAGATCCGGAAGATGTGGAAATGCTGGAAGACCTGCTGACGGCTGCTTTGAACGAAGCAAATCGCAAGGCTGCTGATGCCATGGAAAATGCCATGGGTTCGGTAACCGGTGGAATGAATATTCCGGGCATGCCGGGTCTCTTTTAACCAAAATCCCAGTTTTGGAGGACCACCATGAGTGTTGATGTTGCCGCGCTTTCCCAACTGATAGAACAGTTTGAGCGCATTCCGGGCATTGGGCATAAAAGTGCCCAACGAATGGCATTTTACGTGCTGAATCTGCCGGAAGCAGACGCTGAAAAATTTGCGGATTCCATTTTGAATGCGCGAAAAAAGATTCATCAGTGCGCCATCTGCTGTAACCTGACAGAGGACGAGCTTTGCTCCATTTGCAAAAATGAGGCCAGGGACAAGTCCATTGTCTGCGTAGTAGAAGACCCACGGGATGTCATGGCTATTGAACGCACCCACGAATATGGCGGTACCTATCATGTTTTGCATGGAGCAATCTCGCCCATGTCCGGTGTGGGCCCCGACCAGCTGACCATTAAGCAGCTACTGGCCCGGCTGGACGGCGTCAACGAAGTCATTATGGCTACCAACCCAACGGTAGAAGGGGAAGCTACCGCCATGTATCTTTCCCGCTTGCTGAAGCCCATGGGTATCCGGACCACCCGTCTGGCGTATGGTGTGCCCGTCGGGGCCGACTTGGAGTATGCAGATGAGGTTACCTTGTCCAGAGCCATGGAAGGCCGCCGGGAAATTTAACTATTTGATATCAGGAAAACGGAAGAAAGGAGGGCTCTGCCGTGCCACAACAAAGTGAATTGCAAACCGTATCACGGAACAAAAAGGCATATCATGACTACTTTGTCATTGACAGTTATGAAGCCGGAATAGAGCTCTTCGGAACCGAAGTAAAGTCCGTTCGCCAGGGAAAAATCAACCTGAAGGACGCCTGGTGTACCATTGATGACGGAGAGTTGTTTGTCAACGGAATGCACATCAGTCCATATGAATTCGGTAATATTTTTAACCGGGATCCCCTGCGGAAGCGCCGGTTACTGATGCACAAGCGGGAAATTAATCGCCTGTTTGGAGAAATAAAGCAGCAGGGGTATACTTTAGTTCCGCTTTCTGCTTACTTTAAGAAGGGCAAGCTGAAAATTCAGGTTGGTCTTTGCAAGGGCAAAAAGAATTATGACAAGCGGGAAAGCATTGCCAGAAAAGACGCACAACGGGAAGCCGAGCGGGCTCTCCGGGACCGTCAAAGATAACACCACCCAACCCAATAAGGGGATGAAAGGATTTCGACGGGGACGGTGAACCACGATAAGCGGGTAGAGGCGCAAGACCGCTTTAAAACTTGCAAACTTTTTCAAAATAAACGACAACGATAATTTTGAACTCCAGGCTGCGTAAGTAAGCCTGCATCCTGCCCGGGAGGACTGCGGCCCGGTGTCAGGGTGTCATCTTAGCAGTGCACGTGCACAGAGTACTTGCTTCGGTTCTGTCATGAAAAAGGAAGCTACCGACTGTATCAGCCTGTTGGCCGGCGGGTACACGGGGGAATCTTAGTAGACTGAATACACCCGTAGAAAGTTGTGTGGATCTGTTTTCGGACGTGGGTTCGACTCCCACCATCTCCACCAATAAAAAGCACCCATCAGCGTCAGGTACGTTGATGGGTGCTTTTTCGGCAAAACAACCGAAAGCACGGGAGAAACTTTGGCTCTTTTACAATAGTTTCTATTTTGGAAAAAGCCGAGGATACGCTATAGTAAAGGTGGGGAACGCCCCGCTTCCAAAAACCAAATTTTAACAGAAAGGACGATGAAAATGGACAAGACCAATAAGTATGCAGGAACACAGACAGAGAAAAATCTTTGGGAAGCCTTTGCCGGTGAATCCCAGGCCAGAAACAAGTACACTTACTTTGCCTCAGTTGCCAAAAAGCAGGGCTATGAGCAAATTGCCGCCCTCTTTTTGAAAACGGCGGACAATGAAAAAGAGCATGCCAAGCTGTGGTTTAAGGAACTGGAAGGAATTGGTGACACTGCAGCCAATCTGCTTGCAGCAGCCGAAGGCGAAAACTACGAATGGACCGACATGTATGACGGCTTTGCCAAGACGGCAGAAGCAGAAGGCTTTGCAGAGCTAGCCGCAAGATTCCGGCTAGTGGCGGCTATAGAACGGCATCATGAGGAACGCTACCGGGCCTTGCTCCATAATGTGGAAATGGCCGAAGTGTTTGCCAAAAGTGATGTTAAAGTTTGGGAATGCCGTAACTGCGGACACATTGTAGTAGGTACAGAGGCTCCTGAAATCTGCCCCACCTGCCTGCACCCGCAAAGCTACTTTGAAGTACATGCAGAAAATTATTAACTGAAAGGGAGGCGTTATCATGGCACAAAAATTCTATATTTGCGAACACTGCGGAAATGTTATTACGTTTCTTGAAAACCGCGGCGTACCGGTGGTTTGCTGCGGACAGGAAATGACCGAACTGATTCCGGGCAAAATGGACGCTGCCGTGGAAAAACACGTCCCGGTTTACACAGTGTCAGACGGCGTGGTTTCCGTTTCCGTCGGCGAGGTAGCGCATCCCATGATTCCGGAGCACTACATTGAATGGATCTGGCTGCAAACCAGACAGGGTGCGCAACTGAAGAGACTACATCCGGGAGATCCTCCGGAAGCAAGCTTCCTGATTGCCCACGAAGACCAGGTAGAATCCGTACTGGCCTATTGTAATTTGCATGGGCTTTGGGAAGGATAAGCGCATTAGCTGTAAACAAAAAAGGCCGGTGACTGCAAAGTGCAGTCACCGGCTTGTTCATTGTAGGGACTTAAATTTATAAAACCATGAGCACAGTGCCAAGGGTAATCAGCACAGACCCAATGGCGGTTTTTTACCGCGAATTCTTCATGCAGGAAGGTGAAAGCCAAGATCAGTGTCAGGACAACGCTCATTTTGTCAATGGGGACGACTTTGGAAACGTCTCCAAGCTGAATAGCCCGGTAATAACAAATCCAGGAGGCGCCAGTGGCCAGGCCGGACCAAATTAGGAAAATCCTGCTTTTTCATTATATCCCAAAAGTGGTACCACGAAAATGGTATTTTCCTTTATAATAGGAGTAACAACGAAACGGAGGAATTGATATGTCGGCAACTGTAGAAATCCTGTGCATGGTCATTATTCTTTTATTGCTGGCGCTGCTTGTAATTGTGCTGTTTAAGAAACCACAGTTGGATACCACACAGCTGGACAAAATTGAAGAAATCAGCCAGCAGTCCAAGGGGCAGCTCAGCAACCTGAACCAGAGCATGGCAGACCTGACCAACAAGAATTACGAGCAGCAGATTCAGCTGATGAAAGAGCTGAATGCCAGTAATGAAAAGCAGAATCAGGTCATTACCACATCCATTCATAACCTGCAGGAAAGCAATGAAAAGAAGCTGGACCAGATGCGAAATGCGGTGGACGCTAACTCGCAGAAACAATCAGAAACGGTATCCAAAGCCATTACAACTATGCAGGAAAGCAACGAAAAGAAATTGGAGCAGATGCGGCTGACGGTAGACGAAAAGCTGACGGAAACCTTGAACAAGCGCATTAATGCGTCCTTTGAACAGGTTTCCAACCAACTGGAAAACGTGCACAAGTCTCTAGGGGAAATGAAGGAATTGTCAGCAGGGGTTACGGACAATGTTAAGGGTCTGAACCGTGTGCTGACCAATGTTAAGTCTCGCGGAACCTGGGCGGAAGTGCAGCTTGGCAATATTCTGGATCAGACCATCCCGGCCGGCATGTATGAAACCAACGTCAAAACCAATCCGAAGTACAACGGACAGGTGGAATTTGCCGTTAAAATTCCCAATTCCAGTACAGACGAAACCACGTGGCTGCCTATTGACTCCAAGTTCCCAATGGAAGACTACGCTCGTCTGGCAGAGGCTTCTGAAAAAGGAGATTTACCGGCGCTGGAGGCAGCAAAAAAGGCCCTGGAGGTTCGCCTGAAAGGAGAAGCCAAGGCCATTCAGAATTATATTGCACCGCCGGAGACCACGCCATTTGCCATTATGTATTTGGCAACGGAAGGACTGTATGCCGAAGCCATGGGCAATTACGGCCTGTGTGAACAGTTGCAGCAGCAAAATATCATGATTGCCGGACCAAGCACCATTACTGCTTTGCTGAACTCTCTGGCCATGGGCTTCCGGTCCATTGCCATTAACCAGAAAGCCGATGAAGTTTATAAGGTACTGGGCGCGGCCAAAGTACAGTATGCTAAGTTTGGAGACCTTCTTGCCAAGGCCAAGAAAAAGGTGGATGAAGCCGGTAAAGTACTGGATGAAGCAGACCATAGAAATGAAATCATCCAGAAGAAGCTGAAAAACGTGGAAACACTGACGGAGTCGGATGCCACTCTTTTGCTGGAGTCAGAAGAGGCAGACAATGGCGTTTTGCTGTAAATTTTTACAGCAAAACATTCTTGACGAAAGAAATTACAAAAAAGACGGACAGGGCACAATAATTTTGTTATAATCTGAGTGAAAGTTTGACTACTGTCAAAATTTTCACACAGTAGTCTGTGAACGGAGGAAGAAATGATTTCACAAATTTTAGCGCTGGCCATCTTTTTGGTCATGTTTATCCTGATTATCCTGGATAAATTTGAACGCCATTGGGTAACGTTGGCTTGTGGCGCAGCAACATCCATCTTTGTATTTGGCTTTTCCATGCGCAGTATGGACGCCTTTTTGGAAACCTTAAATGTTCGGAATATTTTTACGTTGGGTTTCTGGTATGACAAGTCCGGTGCCGCAGAAAGCACCAGTGGCATTAACTGGGCCACTATTTTATTCCTGGCCGGCATGATGATTATGGTAGAAGGTATGGCAAAGGCCGGCTTCTTCCGTTGGCTGTGTCTGACCATTGCCAAAGCGGTTCATTACAAGGTCATTCCCATTTTTGTTACCTTTATGATTATGTCCTTTATTCTGGCCATGTTCATTGACAGTATTACGGTTATTCTGTTCCTGGCGGCGGTTACGGTAGAACTGGCCCAACTGCTGAAGTTTAACCCAATTCCAATGATTCTGACAGAAATTTTCTGTGCTAACCTTGGCGGTTCGGCCACCATGTGCGGAGACCCGCCAAACATCATTATCGGGACATCTCTGAAATATTCCTTTACCGCATTCCTGACTAATACTGGCTTAATGGCAGGTGTCTCTCTGATTGTGGTTCTGCTGTATTTTTATCTTTGCTACAGAAAACAGTATGCAACAGTAGAAGGTGTAGATCAGGAAACCATTGCAGGTCTTGCTCCGCATACGGCAATTACCAATAAGAAAGCATTTATTATCAGCTGCATTATTTTCCTTGTTGCAGTAGTCCTGCTGATTACCCACGCACAAACCGGATTAACGGTAGCCTTTATTGGCGTGGTTATTGGACTAATCACCCTGCTCGTTTCCGGAAAGGGCGCAAAGGATGTTTTAAAGGGCGTGGACTACAAAACCCTGCTGTTCTTTGTTGGCCTGTTTATGGTTGTCGGCGGTCTGGAACAGACCGGCGTACTGGAAGTAGTAGCACAGTTTATTGAAAAGGTCAGCGGCGGAAACATGATGCTGATGATTGCTATTATTATCTGGGTATCTGCTATTGCCAGTGCCTTTGTAGATAATATCCCGTTTGCGGCAACCATGATTCCGGTTATTAAAACCCTGGCCGCAACCACCGGTGCAGACCTGTCTGTACTTGCCTGGACGCTGGCAATGGGAACCGACATCGGCGGCAGTGCAACTCCAATTGGTGCATCTGCCAATGTAGTAGGTACCTCTATTGCTTCCAGAGAAGGATATCCCATCAGCTGGAAAGAATATTGCAAGGCGTCGGTACCGGCAGTCATCATTGTTATTTTAATTTCCATGGGCTGTATTTATCTTCGTTATTTATAAGATGAGGTAACCATATGAAAGAACAACTCATTATTGCATTAGGTCGTGAACACGGTAGTGCCGGACGCGTAATTGCGGAAAAGCTGGCAGAACAGTACCAGATTGACTTTTATGATTCTAATCTGTTGAAAGACATTGCAGATCAAAAAGACGTCAACGCTTCCAATTTGCAAAAGTATGATGAGCACCCACGGCATAAGCTGTTTACCCGTACGGTACGGGGACACAGTAGCTCGCCAGAGGAAAACATTGCCAAACTGCAATTTGATTTTCTGAAGCAGAAGGCGGACGCCGGTGAATCCTTCGTTATTGTGGGCAGATGCGCCGAATATGTGCTGAGGGACACCCCCAACATGGTAAGCGTCTTTGTCCTTGGGGATTCCCCCGCCAAGATTGCGCATTTAATGGAGCGGTATCAGCTGTCTGAAGAAGAAGCTAAGGCCAGAATGGAGCAGTGTGACAAGAGGCGCAAAGCGTATCACAACCATTATTGCCCCGGCAAGTGGGGAGACTCCCGCAGTTATGAGCTTTGCATTAACAGCAGCAAAATTGGTTTGGACGAAACGGTTCGTGTCATTAGCGAATACGTCAACAGCCGGCAGAAATAAGATAAAAGAATGAAACGCCCCGCGTGGTGTCCTTGCAACTGGTAAGGCCTCTACGTGGGGCGGCTTTTTTTGACTAGTAAAGGGCTGAATCGCACGGGCATTGTATGATAAGATAAAGATGACTTAGAAATGAGGTGTGTTATGGAAAAACAAGAATATCAAAGGTTAGTGAAGGCTATTGGTAGCAAGGAGCTGACGGATGCAGAACGGGAGAAGGCAGACGGCAGTTTTTTGGCACTACCCAGTGGGAAGACGCATTATGTGCTGGAGGGCACCGGAGAGCCCTGCGTGCTGGTGCCGGGGTACGCCACTCCATATTATTTGTATGACAAGGTGGCAGCGTCTTTGGTACAAAACGGATATCAGGTGCTGCGGTATGACCTGATGGGGCGCGGCCTGTCGGAGCGGGTAAAGACGGATTATACGCCGGAGTTCTTTGCCACACAATTGCAGGAAATTACGGAAGCGGTGCTGGGAGATCAGCCGTTTTATCTGTTCGGCACGTCCATGGGCGGATCCATTACGTCCACGTTCGCCGCCCTGCATCCGGACAAGGTAAAGAAGCTGATTTTGCTGGCCCCGGCGGGCATGGATTCGTTTCAGCCACCGTTTTATATGAAGTTAGCGGACATGCCACTCCTTGGCGATTTGATTTTTGCTATTGCCGGAGTCAAACTTTCTATGGGAGGCTGTGCCAAGGAATTGTTGCATGCGGACCAGACGGTGAAAGATGACTATGTGCGCAAGTTTGCGCACGATGCACAGTATAAGGGCATGGCCCGGTGCCTGCTGTCCAGTCTGCGATATACCATTTTGAAAACGGAGCACACTACGGAGAATTATAAGAGGCTGGCAGAAAGGCAGATTCCAACCCTAGTGCTTTGGGGAACCTTGGATGCCACTATGCCGTATATGCAAATAGACCGGATGAAGGAAGTGCTTCCGGAGGCCACCTTTGTAACGTTTGAGGATTCCGGGCACATCTTCCTGTATGACGAAGGGGCGCGAACCATGGAACAGGTTCTGCCGTTTTTGAAGGGGTAATGAAATGAAAAATATTGTTGTAATTGGCCTGGGCCACGGCGGCCTGGTGGCCGCCAAAAAACTGGCCGAGGCCGGATTTAACGTAGTCATTTTAGAAAAGAAAGCCAAGGAGGAGACGGGATACCCGTGGGAAGATGACATCCGTTTTGATATCTTTTCCCGCGTTGACATCCCGGCTCCTCCGGAAGAACTGTATTGCCAAAAGACACAGCGCTGCTTTATTGCGCCGGATCTGAGCGCACTGCCGCTGCCAAAGGGCAAGCCAATGGAAGATATCTCTATTTCCAGAAAGGGCTTGCTTGCCCATTTGGCATCCCTGGCCGAACAGGCCGGTGCTGACATCCGGTACCAGACGCCGGTAGAAAAACTGGTTATCCTGGATAACAGAGTGGTTGGTGTAAAAATAGCAGATTCCGTGCTACCGGCGGATCTGGTTGTGGATGCCAGCGGCTTCCTGTCCCCGTTCCGGGCCCAGGTCCCGGAACAGTTCGGCGTGCAGGCAGAGCCGGCGCCAGATGACCGTATGGAAGTGTACAGAGCCATTCATAAAAAAGCTCCGGATACGGAAACACCGCACCCGGAACGCCATTATTATATCCGCCATAGGGGTGGAGCGGGCATCAGCTGGTGCAACGTGAATTCCCATGACGAAATAGACCTCTTGGTTGGCCGCATTGGAAAGCTGCCGGAAGAAGAGTGGAAGGCTTCGCTGGCCGATATGAAAGCAATCAACCCCACTTACAGTGACGACGTTGTAGTTCCGGGGCAAATTGTTACCATTGCCCTGCGGAGCACCATTGGCCGCATGGTGGCTGACGGATTCGCCCTAGTCGGTGACTCCGCCTTCATGACAATGCCGTTCATGGGCTCTGGTCTGGAGGCGTCCATGTTGGCCGGTAGCCTTTTGGCACAAACGGTCATCCGAAAAGCGGATAGTAAGCTTACCGCCGCCGATTTGTGGGACTATCAGGTGGCGTATTATCAGGAACAGGGCGCAACCTACGCCTTTGTTGATATCCTAAAACGCTGGGTGCTGAATCTGGAACCGGAAAAGCTGAATTGGCTGTTTGGCTGTGGTGCTGTTACGCCGGAAGATATGCTGATGGTTAGCACAGATCAAAACAAAAAGTCCACACTGACACCAGTAAGTGTGCTGAAGAAAATTGGAATATTGCTACATCGCCCGGACATTATCGGCGGAGCCGTGACCACTGCATTGCGTGGAGTCCTGGAATTGATAGTGGCCAAATCCATTCCGAAGCACTACCACCCACTGCAAATTAAACTCTGGCAAAAACTGTATGAGGGCCTTGTGCCCCATCAGACAATTTAAAAAGAGCTTGTTGCGCATGCTGCAACAAGCTCTTAGCTTTTGTTTAGGTGGTTTACATGGTGGCAAGTCCGGATACGGCTAAAATAAGGACGGCCAGCACCATGATAATGTGGCAACCAAAGATGGCGGGAATGCCGTAAGCAAAGTTCTTCTTTCTGGTTTTGTGGTGGAACATCTGCATGGCAACATAGGCGCCAACAGCTCCGCCCAACCAGGCTAGGGTAAACAGCACCCATTCCGGAATCCGCCACTGCTGGTTTTCTGCTTTTTTCTTGTCCCAGAAGAAGACTAGGGCAGTAATGATATTTATAAGAACAAGGTAAATAGCAAAACGCATACAAGGACTCCTTCTTTTTTCAGCTTAAATCCGTAAGCATGATACCAAAAAGGAACGGGAAAGTCTACCGCTTCCTTTTAAACAGGGCAAAACTGTGCTAAACTCCCATGTAGTAAAACACAGAAAAGAGGACGGTTTATGCAAGAGCCTAACGCCTGCCCCCTGCGGAAGAAATGTGGAGGGTGTCAGCTACAGCATTTAAGTTATGCGGAGCAGCTGCAATATAAACAGAATAGAGAAGAGTATCTTTTGGGGCGCTTTTGCAAACCGGAACCCATTCTGGGAATGAAAAATCCCACGCATTACCGGAATAAAGTACAGGCGGCTTTTGCCTATGATGCAAGACACAGAAAGCTGATTTCCGGTGTGTATCAGTCCGGCTCCCATCGCATTGTGCCGGTAAATAACTGTATGATTGAAGACACCGTAGCGGACAAGATGATTACGGATATCCGCGCTTTAATGCAGGACTTCAAATTTATGGCATATGATGAAGACAGCGGACGTGGCTTTATTCGTCACGTACTGGTAAAACGCGGCTTTACCACAAACCAGATTATGGTGGTTATTGTCTCCGGAACACCTATCTTTCCGGCCAAAAATAATTTCCTAAAAGCGTTATTAAAACAGCATCCGGAAATTACCACGGTCATTCATAATGTTAATCCCTACCACACCAATCTGGTGCTGGGAAAACAAGAAACCGTATTATACGGAAAGGGCTACATTGAAGATGAACTGCTGGGATGCACGTTCCGCATTTCGGCAAAAAGCTTTTACCAGATTAATCCGGCGCAGACGGAAGTTCTTTATCGGACAGCCATAGAGTATGCCGGATTAACCGGAGCCGAAACCTTTTTTGACGCCTATTGCGGAACGGGCACCATTGGCCTGATTGCCGCCACTATGGGCGCCGGAAAGGTCATTGGCGTAGAGCTGAACAAAGACGCCGTAAAAGACGCAAAATACAACGCACGGCGCAATCAGATCCAAAATGCCGCGTTTTATGCCGGTGACGCCACGCGCTTCATCACCGAAATGGCACAGGCCGGCGAATCAGTAGACGTGGTCATGATGGACCCGCCACGGGCCGGTTCCACCGAAGCCTTCCTGACGGCCTGCGCCAAGCTGGCGCCGAAGCGCCTGGTCTACATTTCCTGCAATCCGGAGACGCTAGCCAGAGACCTCCGCGTCCTTACCAAAAAAGGCTTCCGTGTCCAAAAAATCCAACCAGTCGACATGTTCCCTTTCACGGCGCACATTGAGACGGTAGTATTGCTGTCACGCATTGGCAGTAAGCCGTGCACAGACAGAGCATAACCGGAAATAAGTTGGTAAAGGATAGAGGAAGATGGAAGTTTCAAAAGATGAATATTTGATTACTGATCCGCCTTTTAAAGCGTTGACTGTATTTGCAATGCCAATGATTCTTGGTGGATTTTTTCAGCAAGTATATAATATGGCCGACTCCATTATTGTTGGTCAGTTGGTTGGCTCTTCTGCACTTGCGGCTGTTGGTGCCTGTGCAGCATTGACCAATGTCTTTGTATGTGTGGCACTGGGGGCCGGCGTTGGTGCCGGCGTGCTTGTGAGCCGCTATTTTGGAGCCAAAGATTATGGCAAAATGAAAACGATTGTGTCAACGTCCATGATTAGCTTCTTAATTCTAAGCATAGTTCTTGGACTCCTGGGTTTTTGCTTTTCCCGTTCAATGATGAGTGTGTTACAAACCCCAGACGACATACTGGATGATGCGGTACTGTATCTGCAAGTCTATTTTGTAGGTTTCCCTTTTTTGTTTATGTACAACATTCTTTCAACCATGTTCAATTCAATCGGTGAATCCAAAATTCCGGTGGGGCTTCTAATTTTTTCTTCCGTTCTAAATATTTTTCTGGATTTCTGGATGGTAGCCGGTCTTGGACTAGGCGTATTTGGCGCGGCACTTGCAACTCTTGTTGCACAGGGTGTTTCTGCTGTGTTTTCGCTTGCCATTTTCTTTTATCGGATGCGGAAATATAAGAGTAGTTTTAACTGGTTTGATGGACGGGCGTTACGTTCCATGCTTAGGATTGCTGTTCCGTCAGTCCTTCAACAGTCTACGGTATCAGTCGGTATGATGATTGTACAGGCAGTAGTAAATCCGTTCGGCACACAGGCTCTTGCAGGTTATTCGGCAACAATGAGAGTGGAGAATGTCTTTTCCTTGATTTTTGTATCCATTGGCAATGCGGTATCACCCTATGTTTCCCAGAACCTTGGAGCGGGCAAAAACCAGCGCATCAAAAAAGGGTACTATGCTGCGCTGGTGTTGGATGCGTGTTTCGCCGTTATTGCTTTTCTGGTTATTGAAATCCTGCATGAGCAGATTGCATCGCTATTCCTTGGCAAAGACGGAACAGCCTTAGCCTATCAGGTGTCAGGGGATTATATGAAATGGATTGGGTACTTCTTCATCTTTATGGGAATCAAGATGGCAACAGATGGAGTCCTTCGTGGACTTGGAATCATGAAGCCGTTCCTTGTTGCAAATATGGTAAACCTTGCAATTCGTCTGTTCGTTGCATTGGTGTTTGCACCGCGTTTTGGCATTGCTTTTGTTTGGCTTGCAGTACCGGCCGGTTGGCTTGTCAACTTTCTGATTTCCTATGCAGCACTCAGAAAATCATGGCCGATGGCAAGTACAGTCTCAATCCAAAAGCAGGATAGCAAGGAGAAAATAAGTAGAATAGGAAACGAGTGACATGGAAATTAAAATTCGCGCTTATGAACCGAAGGACGCTGCCGAGGCCTGCGCCATCTGGAATCAGGTGGTAGAGGAAGGAACGGCATTCCCACAGGAACAGGCCTTGACGGAGGCCGAGGGAAATGCGTTTTTTGAATCGCAGACCTACACCGGAATTGCGGAAGACGTTGACTCCGGGAACGTGGTCGGCCTGTACATTTTGCATCCGAACAATGTTGGGCGATGCAGCCATATTGCCAACGCAAGCTACGCTGTAACTCAGGAACTCCGTGGTGCGCACATCGGTGAAAAACTAGTGAAGGATTGCCTTCAGCAGGCTAAATTTCACGAATTTCGGATTTTGCAATTCAATGCTGTAGTAGCAGGAAACATTCATGCACAGCACTTGTATGAGCGCCTTGGCTTTACTAAGCTTGGCAGAATTCCAGGCGGGTTCCGCTTGCCGGATGGCACCCATGACGACATTTTTGTTTACTATTACTTACTGTAATCGGTAGTAGCAGGTGCTTCTGCCTTCCCTTAAAATGCGGCCAAAAAATAAGGGAAAAGACAACCCACTAAGGGAAAACAGGCCCCTGTGTTGTTGACAGCACAGTTTTTTCTAAGCTAAAATACACATACCCCTTAAGGTATGGAGGTGATGTTATGAAGCAGTGCATGGATGCAGATAATCTACATCGCAGATTGGCAAAAATCATGGGACAAATCAAAGCCATTGACCGCATGATTGACGAAGATGTGCCTTGTGAAGATGTTCTTTCTCAGATTAGCGCCGCTAAATCCGCGCTGAACAAAGCCGGCCAGGTGGTGCTGGAAGGACACATTAACCATTGCATTAAGGACGCCGTGGAAGAGGGCGACATGGAAAAGATTGATAACTTTACCAAGGCGATTGAGCGATTCGCCAACATGCAATAAGCCAAATTGAATGAAATAGTAAAATGCCCGGGCTGCAGTGCTTGCATCTCGGGCATTCTTCTTGACAAGCGCATACCCCTATGGGTATAATGCACCCATACCCCCATGGGTATAAAGGAGGCGCTTTCATGAAGAAACTCATGTATCAATTGGAAAAATGGATGGAGATTGGCGGTACCAAAAAGGACATAGTACTTCTTGCTTTGGGCGGAATTTCGTTGATTCTCAGCTTAATTAATAGTCAGGTTCCGTTCCTGCCACTGCCATTTGATATTTCCTGGGTGGCCATTGTGTTATGCGGTGTGCCAATTATTATGGAGGCACTCATCGGACTGATTACAAAGTTTGACATAAAAGCGGACGTGCTGGTGTCCCTTGCCTTGATTGCTTCCGTATGTATTCACGAAGATTTTGCTGCTGGGGAAGTGGCTTTTATTATGCAACTGGGCGGTCTTTTGGAAGAATTAACCGTGGCAAAAGCCAGAGCTGGAATTGAAAAGCTAGTGCACCTTACACCACAAACGGCGCGCGTTTTGACTGACGGTGTGGAGAAGATAATCCCGGCAGAAGAAGTCGCTATCGGTGACAGAATTCGTGTCCTTCCTGGTGAAACCGTCCCGGTAGACGGAGTCATTTTAACTGGACAGACTTCTATTAATCAGGCGGTAATGACGGGAGAATCCCTTCCGGTGGATAAAACGGCAGGAGATGAAGTCTCCAGTGGCACGGTAAACCAATTTGGGGCCTTTGAAATGGAAGCTACCAAGATCGGGGAAGATAGCTCTATCCAAAGAATGATAAAGCTGGTGCAATCTGCGGATGCAGATAAAGCAAAGATTGTAGGTCTTGCGGACCGGTGGGCCACGTGGATTGTGGTAATTGCTCTTTCGGCAGCCGGGCTTACTTGGCTCTTTTCCGGGGAAATTATCCGAGCGGTAACTATCCTTGTTGTTTTTTGCCCTTGCGCGTTGGTGCTGGCAACGCCTACTGCAATTATGGCAGCCATTGGGAATGCCACCAAACATGGATTCCTTGTTCGGGAAGGAGATGCCCTAGAACGGCTTGCAAAAGTGAATAAAATTACCTTTGATAAGACCGGAACACTGACTTACGGAACGCCGGTTGTTACTGCAATAAAATCGGTATCCTCCTATTCGGAGGAGGAAATCTATTATTATGCTGCTGCAACGGAGAAGCTTTCCGAGCACCCATTAGGAAAAGCAATTGTGCGGTGTTATGAGAAGAATTTGCCGTCTGTTTCTGATTTCTATATGGAACCGGGCGAAGGGGTTTCGGCCCGCGTGGAAGAGAAGATGATTTATGCCGGCAATGAAAAGCTGTTTGAAAAGCTGGGCGTTTCTCTGTCCGGTGCAGTCAAAGCAGAGCAATATACCAATCAGGGCAGCACGGTAATTTATGTGGCAATAGACCAAATATTGGCTGGGTATCTTGTGCTTTCTGATACTGTTCGGGAAGAATCCGGCCAGATGATAAACCAGCTGAATACGCTAGGAATTACACCGGTGCTGCTGACCGGAGACCATAAAAATGCGGCGTCTTTTATTGCCGGAAAGTTAGGCATAACGGACTATAAAGCAAACTGCCTTCCAGAGGAAAAACTGAATACCATTGAAGGCCTGCAGGCCGCGGGCGATGTAGTTTGCATGATTGGCGATGGCATCAACGATGCCCCGGCACTAAAAAAGGCAAACGTGGGAATTGCCATGGGTGGTGTAGGAAGTGACATTGCTGTAGATGCAGCTGATATTGCATTGGTGGATGATGAAATTAAAGAGCTTCCGCATCTGCTTGCACTGTCCAGGCGAATGATGACAACCATAAAAATCAATCTTACCTTTTCCATGTCGTTAAATTTCCTGGCTATTACGCTTGCTATTACAGGTTTAATGGGTCCTGTTGTCGGCGCTTTGGTGCACAACGCCGGAAGTGTAGCAGTTATCATAAATTCTGCGCTGCTTCTGAAGTGGAAAAAGAAATGGGAATAGAGGCTTGCTTACACACAAAGATGCCGGCTGCATTTCTGCAGCCGGCAAAGTACTAAGTTTATAGTAGATTTTGGAGAGAGGGGAAACCTTTCCGGAGAGCGGCAGATGCCGCTTTATTTTTTAAACCATCCGGAAAGCAGGTCTTTAATCATTTTGATTGCATTTTCAAAAATGCTGCTGTTGAACAGGGTGTCCAGATCCGAAGAAGAACTGTCAGAAGTATCTTCTGATGCGTCGGTGTCTACTACGGTTCTCCACAGCTGTGTTCCCATGAATGGGTTGGCAGTTCCAATTACCATCCAGCCTTCTTCTTCATTGGTAGCAAAAGCACGAAGACCATGGTTGTAAGGGTCACCAAAACCGTCACGGGTAATGGTTTCCATGGTCAGGTTTCCGTTTTCAGAGCTGATGGTATACAGTCCAAAGCCACGGGTTGCGGTGGAAAGCTTGCTAATGCAGATAACCAGATCCTTCATGTTCTCCAGATCGGCCAGGTTCAGCAGAACGTTGTAAACCTTCTTCAGGCTGTCAGGAAGCTTGTCTTCCAGGTCAGAATACAGGTTGATGGCCTGTTCATACTTAGTGGCAAAACCGGAAATGTCGGTGGTGTCTACCAGGCTGGTCATCTGGGAAAGCAGTGCGTTTAGCTTCAGAAGTTTACTGAAGTCACTGAGGGAAGAGGACAGGCTGCCGTTCAAAAGGCCGCTGATCAGCGAGCTGCGCTGTTCTTCCGTAATAGTAACATTGCTGTCTTCCTCAGCTGCTTCTTCTACTGCTTCGTCAACCAGAGAAGCGGCTTTTGCTTTTGTGGTAACAGATGGCAGAAGCTTGGTGCTTTCTTCCTGATTCTTCTTCATCAGAATCTGAACCAGAACCTTAATGTAGTTAATCTGGCTAAGCCATTCGGATGCGGACATCTTCAGGAGGTCACCGTTGGTGAACTGGGCCAGCGGTTCCAGCAGCGAGCTGGTATCAAAGGTGCCAAGCCAAAGCTTGCCATCAAAGACTTCAGACTGCCAGAAGTACTGGTTTTCATAATCTCCGAAGCCGGATTCTTTGCAAAGAATACCGCCGTTCGGGAATAACTTGGTGGGTTCGCCGACAACTAACTCGAACTGTTCGGTTCCGTCGGATCCGATTTTCATGCGATACAGGTTAATGGATTGCTCCAGGTTTCTGGCAAGGAAGCCGAAGTCCTGGTTAAACATGAGTTCTTCCAGTGGGATTTCTTCATCATTGTATTCACCAATGTAAAGATATCCGTCATAAATGCACATGTTGCAGGCTGCAGCACGGGTGCGTTCGCCGTCAATACCGAAGGTGTACTTGGCACCGTCTGCTTTGTCACCGACAACCGGAGTCCAGGTCCAAGCATTAGGATTGTTCCAGTCACCGTTGCATTCACCGCGGACAATAGCGAAGGATTGCATGTTGTCTCCTTCACGGGTTTCTGGGGTGCCGGTGCACATGGCAACATAAAGGTCTCCGTTGTACTGTACCATTTCCCAGACACCGCCGCCGTAAACGCTGTCTACGTAGCGGATGGCCGGATAATTGTAGAGGTCAGACTGGGTAGCAATCTTGGTAAAGCCGGCGGAAGGATTATCAGAAATTAAAAGATAAGAGCCTTCCAGGCCAACGTTGCTGATAACCAGTTTGCCATCATAAACCGTCATGCCTCTGATGCCGGTGCAGATGCCCTTTTGGTATGCCTGCATGTAGTCTTGCATGTTACTTAATCCTTCATAGACGCACTTGTAAGAGTCATCTGTTGGATCAATTTCATAAACACTTGGCAGACCGGCTTTATTGTCTTTGTTAACACTTCCGCAGAAATAAAGCTTTCCGTTGTATTCAATTGCATTACGGAACAATGGTGCAACTCCGTTCAGGGAATTGGCCAGAATCAGCTTCATTTCGCCGGTTTTCACGTTAACTTTAACCAGAACGCCCTTGGAGTTTCCGCCGTCTTCCTGACCATAGAAGAAAGAGCCGTTAAAGATGGCGTTCAGCTCGGCGCGCATGGTTTCTTCATCAAAATCATGTCCCATCAGGGAGTCCATAGCTGACAGGGTCTGTCCCATGGCTGCATAACAGGTACCTACATAAACATAGTCTCCGTAGGTGGCAGCGGACCAGGCGTAGCTTTGGCCTCTGTCGCCCTGACCGTCAGCATCTTCCGTGCTGCCGGTTACGGCAACCGTGCCGTTGCCGGTATAGTCAACCAGACCGTCGGCTTCTTTTAAGCCCTTGTTTGCATGTGAAATTTTTCCGAAGGTATATCCGGAAGAACTGTAAGTTACCGGTGTTTTGGAATATTCCGAACCGGCAGCGAATGTGGGTACAACAAGGCTAAACGCCATTGTCGCGGCTACGGCAGATGCCATAATCCGTTTTCCTAATTTATTTCTCATTATGTCACCTCTTAATGGATGCGGTTGTTGGTAGAGTCTCTCTCCGAAAAACTTGTACAAACAAAAGTAGCAAAATAGGTGAGGCTTTCTGTATCAGCTCCCTTTTCTAAGCTCCATTTCCTGAATGAAGAATTTATTTTTATACTTAAATTATAACTTTTCCCATGTTCAAAATATGAATAAATATAAAAATGGCGAAATTGTGCTTGCTCAAATTTTGGGGTATTTTCATATGGCTATAACATGATATAATTATTTCCAATATGCAAAAGTGAGTTACAAAATGAAGATTTTGTAAAGACGGAAAATTGAAGAAGGAGAGATGACATGAGTTCAAACAAAGAAAAAGCCAAGCGAGGAAGCTTTACCGGCGCCATTGGCTTTGTTATGGCTGCCGCAGGTAGTGCGGTTGGCCTTGGAAACATTTGGCGGTTCCCATATTTGGCCGCCAAAAACGGTGGAGGAACCTTCCTGGTAGTTTATCTTGTTTTAGTGTTGACCTTTGGCTTTGCACTTTTGACAACGGAAATTGCACTGGGGCGGAAAACCAGACAGGGTCCGTTGACTGCTTACGGAAAAATTAATAAGAAGTTTGCTTTTACCGGCTTCTTTGCCTGGATTGTTCCCATTATTATTCTTCCGTATTATTGCACCATTGGTGGATGGGTTCTGAAATACCTGGGCGTCTTTTTGACAGGAGATGGCGCTAATGCTGCTGCAGACGGTTATTTTACCGGCTACATTACCAGCCAGGGCGCTCCCATTTTCTGGATGATTCTTTACCTTGCCATTACTGCCTTCATTGTAATTGGCGGCGTAGAAAAGGGCATTGAAAAATATAGTCGTGTATTAATGCCAATCCTGGTTGTTTTAATCCTCGGTATTGCTATTTTCTCTTTGACGCTGTCTTATACAGATGAATCCGGCGTTTCCAGAAGCGGCCTGCAAGGATTCCTGATTTATGTGGTTCCAAGCTTTGAAGGTATGACAGCAAAAAGCTTCTTCCTGCTGGTTATTGACGCTGTTGGACAGTTGTTCTTCTCCATCAGTGTAGCAATGGGCATCATGGTTGCTTACGGTTCCTATGTTCCAAAAGAAACCAACTTAATGAAGTCCATTAATCAGATTGAAATCTTTGATACCCTGGTAGCCTTCTTGGCTGGTTTAATGATTGTTCCGGCTGTATACACCTTTATGGGCACCGAAGGCATGTCTGCCGGCCCGGGACTGATGTTTGTATCTTTGCCAAAGGTATTTGATGCCATGGGCTGGATTGGACGTCCCATTGGCGTATTGTTCTTCCTGATGGTTACCTTTGCAGCCGTAACCTCCTCTGTTTCCATTATGGAAGCGGTTATTTCCGGTCTGATGGACAAATGGCACTGGTCCCGTACGAAGAGCGCCATTGCGGTAACCATATATTCGGTAATCATGGGCCTGATTGTTTGCTTTGGCTATAACATCCTGTACTTTGAACTGCCACTGCCAAACGGCACCACCGGCCAGGTACTTGACCTTATGGACTATATCAGTAACAACATCCTTATGCCGCTGGTTGCGCTGTTTACCTGCATTCTGTTCGGATGGGTTGCCGGTCCGGAAACCATTACCGACGAAGTTACCCGCAATGGAGAAAAGTTCCCACGGAAGATTCTTTACAGAATCATGGTTCGCTACGTAGCACCACTCTTCCTGGTAGCTCTGTTGCTGCAATCCTTCGGCCTTCTTGGCTAACGCAAAAACTGAAATATAAAACCGAAAGCCTGCTGTGGATTTCCACAACAGGCTTTTTCTTTGGTATCTTTTTATCTGCGATACAGTGGTAATTACTTGTCTACAGATTCAGACTTTGCCAGGGCTCTGCGCTCTTTCAGGTCAGCTTCAACCTGCGCCCGCTTTTCCGGAGTGTAGCGGATGAAGAAGAGCGGAATCATATACAATACGCTGGCAATGGCCGGCGTCAGGACGACCAGCGGCCAAATCCAGGCGTCAAAGGCGGCCGTCTGGGTGCCGATGAAGACTTCTGCGGAGTCCGGAATGGCCTTGTAGTGCAACAGGTGCAAAGCAAGGGTGGCCAGACCGGCCGTGATGCCGCTGGATATTTTGGTGAAAGCGGTTTGCATAGAGAAGGAAATACCTTCGGTGCGTTTGCCAGTTTCCCATTCCATGTAATCAATACTGTCACAGAAAATGGCCGTCTGGGCAATGGACGAGGCGCCGGCCGGAATACTGCCGATGCCGATCAGAATCATGGAAATCCAGAGAGCGTTGCCTTCGTAGCCAACAAAGTAAGCTGCCACGCGGAAGACAATGTTGAAGATCTGAATCAGGAAGAGAACATTGACGTATCCTTTCAGCCATTTCTTCATTTTGTCTGCCAGAGCCATACCAATAAAGCCAAGGCCACCGGTAATTAAGAAGTAAAGCGTGGTCAGGCCAAGGGCACCAATGTAAGAAAGAAGTCCGGTAGTGCCAAGAAAATCTGTCGGAATCTTGTATTTAAACAGATACGTAACCAGGTTAACACCAAAGCCGAAGGCGCCAAGCAGGTTGGCAAGGGTAACCAAAAGCAACATCTTGTTTTTAAATAACAGGGAGAAGCTTTCCCACATAGAGGCCTGCTGTTCTTCCTGTACTACACGGATGCGCTCCTGAGCGGCAGAGGCGCGTACGCTGATTAAGGCACCGCCTAAGCCGAAGATAACGGCAAAGACCAAGACCATCAGTCGCATGGAAGCACCAGAGGCGTTGACGATAATTTCCAGTACCATGGGGAGGCCTACGCTGAAAATGGCATAAACAATGCCGCCAATGGTTCTGGCACCCCACACAAAGCGGTCCCGTTCTTCCGAATTCGGAGAAATAGAGGCGGTAATGCCCCAGATGGAAACATCCTGCAAGGTGTAGGTCAGGTCCCAGCAAATGTAAATAATAACGAAGTAGCTGATCCGCAACCAAAGAAGACTTTCTTCGGTAGAAAATACCAGGAACAGCAATACCGTAAAGATCCCCACCGGAAGCGGCGTATATCTTAGAAACGGACGGAGCTTTTCGCCTGTTTTAAAGCGATGCTTGTCCACGTACGAGCCGACAATGGGATCATTGATGCCATCCCAGATTTTCATCAGGATGAGGAGCACGGAGACTACTATTGCTGGGAACAGAGCAATGTCTGTCATAAAGTAGGTAAAAAAAGAGCCTCCAATCAGGGAATAAAGCATATTTTGTCCACATAAGCCGACATAGTAACTGCGCTTTTCTTTTTTGCCGATATAATTCATAGCACGTTTCTCCTTTATAAAATACAACAAAAGAAGTATAGCATGAGCCGAGACTCAGACTAAACGGCAAAAGTACCTAAAAAGCGAACGTGAAATTCGGCGTGTTAGTGCAATTAAGAATTAATTTCTTCCATCATGGCCAAATCCAGGTCGGCAATAATGCGGTGACCTTCTGCGGTCGGGTGCGGGTTAAATCCGCTGTCATCCAAGGTCAGATTTTCGTAAAGAGGAAGAGTGGATTTGGTGTTAATCAGCGGAATGTCTGATTCTGCAACGTAATAATAGTTGGAATACAGGGAGGTGAAGGATTCCTTGTATGCATTCATGAAGTCAAAGTAAGGCTGAATGACGTGCTCAATGGAACGGTCGTTCGGCAGGATGCTCCAGCCTTCACATGGGTTGTACATGCCGTTGGCAATGACGGTAACATCCGGATTTAATTCATAGATGCGAGCCAGGATTGCGCTGTAGTTTACAGTGTAGTCAAACAGGAACTTCAATACTGCTTTGTCCCACTCCATCCAGTAGCGAACCCAGTTCTGCGGCTTGGTCAGCCAGGCGTGCAGGTAGGAAAGCACGTTGTTAACTACGGTCATGGTTGCACCGTGTTCCGCAACATATTCTTTCAGACTGAATTCATCTGTGTCAAAGCGGCCTTCTGCTGCCTGAGAGTAAATGGTGGCAATGGTCGGAAGCCAGATGTCATCAAAACCGATATCTAAAATAATCAGGTCGGCATTTTTGACGGCCTTAATATAATCCGGACGAAGTTCCTTAATTTTATCAACGGTAATTTCGCCGTCGGAAAGGGTGGACATGGTGCCGTTCTTCAGCAGGTAGTCCCCGGTATAGTCCGGGTCTAGAAGCATTCTCAGCTCTGTGGAACGGATGCCGGAAACGCCGTAGGAGTACAGCTTTTCCGCACCACAGTCATCTGCTACTAAAGCAGGATAAGACTGCTCAATTCGGGTCTCCCAGACAACCAGACGGTCATACTGTTCATAGTCTTCCAGTCCGTAGCCGGAGCTGGCTGAATCGCCGAGGCAGGTAACGGTTTTATATTTGCCATAGTAACTTGGCTTGGCGGATTTCTTGCTTGCAGCGCTGGCGGTTACTGCCAGCAGGGTGGAGCCCATGACAACCAGGGCAAGCAAAACAGAAAGAATCTTTTTCATTGGGAACTCCTTTTCTTAAACGGATTCATTCAACTTATCCATCATCATCTGGATGGTGGCGGTGACATACTTGTTGCTTTGCAGGAACATCAGTGGCAGAGCAATCCAAGTAATGGGAATCAGGACAACGGTGGCAACGGCAATTACGCCGCCGACTAAGAACAGAAGAGCGGTGTTGGAAACGTTATTGATAGTAACAGTAGTTGCATAAATGGCAACGTTACCAAGCTCCGAGGTGCCCTTATATACGGTGCCGACAACCGGCAGCTCAGAGATGGTCTGGCTTGCGGTATAAGCAGCTTCCGTTCCTTCCTCAATATAGGTGGAGAAGGATTTGGCCAGGTTTCTGGCAAAGGACTTGGTAAAAGCGGAAGCAAAGTTGGCCGGAACCACAAAAGTTAAATCCTTCAGCGTATCCTTGTATTCCGTTTTTTCAGAGTTTCCTTCTTTGGTGGCATATTCCACAATGGTAGGAATATAAAGAAGCGGGTTGGTATCATAAAAAATCAGGTTGGAATTGTTCAGACTGCTGTCTCTGTCAGCGGCGTAGTCTGTAATGCGCTCAGTAACTTCGGCAATGCGATCGGTGGTGACGTCGGTATAAACGGTGTCAGAATTGTTTACGCTTTCTTCCGTTACCTTCTTTTTGCTTTTAGCAGAGGTGCTATAGATACCGTCCGTGCTGATGACTTCTTCTACTTCTGCTGCATTGGCCAGGGTCATGGCAAAGCAGCAAACCAGCATGACAACGGCAAGCATAGTAGCTAAAATTTGCTTCATGGTTTTCATAATATTCTTCCTCATTCTTTTGGTTTCTTAAAATACGCTTAAGGAAGTCTTAAGGTAATCTTAATGTGGGGACTATTATAGGTGATGTAGCATGTCCGGACAATGGTGTTGGTTTATGAACATTTCGTGAATGAGAACAGGGATTTTGTGCACTTTGTTAACAGTTATTTAACAAAAAAGAACGACCTCCCGTCGGGAAGTCGTTCTTTTGTTGCTTTGTTGTTTTGCTGTTTTCTGGGAAATTAAACCGTACTTTTTTCTTTCAGCAAACGCTGCTTCAGATTCATACGGTCAAAGGCAAGGGACAAGACAATAAACAGGACTGCAGAACCAACGGCCTGGATGGCGTTGCCGGGAATGTCAGCTACGGCATAGGTCTTATCAATGATGCAGTCAGCCAGGAAATAACCGCCAACGGTGATGAGCGCGGCGGGCAGGGTCATGAGTCCGGTCCAAAGGGTTAAGATCTTGTCACTCTTCTTGGTAAAGAAGAGAAACGGAACCGCAACAGCCGCCTTAATCAGAACCGTTGCCGGTGCGTACATGACATAACCGCCAACAACGTCAGCCAGGCCCTCTCCGATGGCTCCGGCAAGCATTGCCCACGGGCCGCCAATAATGCAGGCCAGAAGGTAAATCAGCGTGTCTCCAAGATGAACATATCCGGAGGCAACCGGAACTTTCACAAAGTAAGTGAATAGGAAAATCAGGGCGGCAAAGGATGCCGTAAGCGTAATTTGCTTTGTCTTTCCTTGCATGAAAATTCTTCTCTCTTAGAAATTATTTGTCGGAGGCTTCTTCGCCGTCCGGCAGTTCGGAGAACCATTTTACCATATCTTCATAGTATTTGGTATAAACAGTAGTGTCTTCGCCGAGGCCAGCCCAAGACATGTGGTCCTTACGCTCTACCGGCATGTTGTACCAGATGCCCGGTTTTACATCCATACCCGGATTGTAATCCGTCTGCGGTGCGTTTAGCGGAGCACTCTGGCCAATCACGTTAACAATACCGTCATTCGGCTTCCAGCTCTTGTCTACGCCGTATTTTTTCAGGCCCGGACGAGCGGTGGCAATGGCGGTAATCGGGCAAAGGATTTTGCAAAGCAGGTCACCGTCATGATCCAGATAGGTGGCGCCGAATGGTGCCGGGTTGGAACGGCAGGCACGGCGTGCAAAGTAGTAAACGGAAGGATCTACCTTTTCCGTTTCGTTAATGTCACATTGGGTTTCTACCTGCAGTTCGCGGGCAATGCAGTCAAAGTCATTCCAGGCAAAGTTGTGAACTTCCTGGCGCTTGGAGAACGGGTTGGTCAGCTTGAAACCCTTTACGGTAGACGGTTCCGGCATAATGCCAAAGTGGTCAGTGTGGAAGTCCCACCACTGGTTTGCTTTGGTTCTGCTGAACAGTACGTTAAAGAACAGCAGGAAGTTGCAGATGGCAACCATGCCAAGCTTGCCGTCCTTGGAAGCATAGGTAGTACCGTTGTTTACACCGGACAGGGTGGTAACGGTGTGCAGCTTCTGTGGCTTGTTTGCCTTAAACAGGCCGGACAGCTCTTCTTCCGGGGTGGCGTCAATTTCTTCCTGGCAACCATGGGCAACCAGTTCAGCAAATTGCTTTACGGTTGGGCCACCAAAGCTGTGCCCGACAATGTTGATTTTCTGGTGATTTCCGGGCATGCCCCAGTCTTCAATGGCGCCCTTTTCATAGGTACGTCCGTAACGGGCGTGATGATATTTTTCGGAATGAACCTTACCGTAGTCAACGGTACCGCCCATCAGAAAAGCCCAGAGTTCACAGCTGCGGTCCCAGGCACTCAGAACCGGTCCAACGGAAGGATTATAAACTTCGTAACCCTTGCCTGTCAGGAAGTGAGTCAGTTCTTTGTCCTTGGAGGCACCCCAGTAAGGAAGCTTTGCATAAAGCTTTTCCCCAGAGCCCCAACCGAACAGACCATGAATGAAAATAGTAGGATATTTGTTGGCCATAATAATCTCCTTTTGCGGGCGAGTCAGCCCACACTTTTGATATAAGATACCCTTCATTATAGGCAGCGCTTTGGAAAAAACAAGGCATTTTCTGGACAGTTGTACAACTCTGAAAAATTGCAAACTTTAAGGCTCTGAAAAGCCGAAAAAAGAACAAGAAAAGAGGGACCGAACGGCCCCTCTTTTTGCGCGTTAGAGAAACTCTATTTTGGAATTTCTGCGTTTGTTTATTCTTCTGTTGCCGGAATTGCTTCTGCTTCCGTGGCAGCAGCATCGGCCTGTTCGCCGGCACGCTTTTCGGTAATGAAGTCATGAATGGAGTTGCTTAATTCTCCGTAAATCTTGAAGTTCTTACGGAAGACAATCATGGAAGCAAGCATCAGAATTGGCGGAACAGCAAAGGCAATAATGCCGATGCCGACTTTGGTGCCGGCATTAATGCTACCACTGGTAATCTGCTGGTTGTAGTTCATCAGGCCAAGGCCGCCGAACAGAACCAGTGTCTGGATGGTATATGCCATCTTTTGCAGGAAACCCTTCATGGAGAAGGTAATACTTTCATTTCTGGTGCCGTTCTTATATTCACCGTAGTCTACAATGTCCGCAAGGAAGATGGTCTGCGCCACGAACATGGAAGCAATTCCGGTGGAAGCCAGAATGTAGCAGATGTCCATGACAATGGTCAGCTTCAGAATTGGTCCAAACAGGAACATGAGTGCGTAGCCGACAATGGCAGAGCCCAGGGAAATGGTATAGATGGCTCGCTTGGAAAACCATTTAGACAGGAATGGGATAACAAACAGACCCAGAACAGAACCGATGGTGCCGATGGTCTGGAACAAAGACTGTCCTTTTGGCTGATCCAGAACGTCTGTGAAGTAGTACACGGCGGTGGAACTGGTCAGATACCAACCGGCGTTGGACAACATGGCAAACACAATAAAGGTAATCAGCTGGTCATTGTTCTTCAGAACCCGGAAGATTTGCTTCAGACTGAATTTCTTCTTTTCTTCATAAACCACATTGGTTTCCTTGGTGGAAAGCACACAGGTTAAAGAGAAGAAGACCAAAAGGATGCCGCAGATGATAGCCCATCTGGAAAATCCGGTGGCACTGTAGCCTTTTTCTGTGGTAACACCGGAGGAAAGTAACGGCAGAACAATTGGTGTGGCAATAGTAATGATGGCCTGGCCTAAACCAGAGAAGGTTCTGGCAATGGTGGCAACCAGGTTTCTGTCTTTTTCTTCGCTGGTGAAGGAGGGAACCATGGACCAGTACGGAATGTCAGCCATGGTGTTGGTCATACCCCACAGAATGTACATAACGCCGATGTAAATATAGAGTGGTAATCCGCTCATGCCGAACGAAGTAAACAACAGTGCCAAAACAATGGCGTTACAGCAGGCACCGATTAAAATCCACGGGCGGTATTTGCCGAATTTGGTGCGGGTGTTGTCTACAATGGTACCCATCATAGGGTCATTAATGCCGTCCCAGATACGGGCAATCGGGGTCAAGATTAACAGAAAGGCTTCTTTCAGTCCCAATACACTGGATAAGTAGTAAGACAGGAACGAATAAAACATGCCATAGCTTAAGTCCAACCCAACCGCGCCGATGCCGTAACACAACATGGTTCGGAGGGAAAGCTTTCCTTCTTCTTTTTTGCTCATGTGGCAACTCCTTTAATACAGAATGTCAAAATTGTACCATATGGAAAGAGAAGAAAACAATGACACTTTGCGCCGAATGCAACGCTTTTTCTTGCACCCGTCCGTTCTTTCTCATACAATAAGAACATAATGCTTCGGAAAATGCCAAAAGGCAAATTTAAGAAAAGGGAGAAAAGCTATGGCCAAAAAGAAAGGTAAGCCGGAAACAAAACCGGAAAAAGAAAAGAAGAAAGGCAGAGGACGAAAAGTACTCTCCATTCTGCTAATTGTGCTTGCTGCTTTGTTGTGTGTGTTTATTGTGGTTTACAACCTGTTTAGCCGTACTCACGAAGAGGGAGAAGTTTACAGCGAAGAGACCCAATATGTTTTTACCCCAAATGAAACGGAACAGAAATACCTGCTGTTCTTAGACGACTTTACAGAAGACGAAATTAATACCGACGTCTGGAACATTCAGGATGGGGTACGTCGCGGAGGCTATTGGTCCGCAGACGAAGCCTTTACCAAAAATGGCTGTCTGGTGCTTCGGACAGAGGAAAAGGACGGAAAATATTACATGGGTACCGTAGATACCCAGGGTAAGATGGAAACCGGTTATGGGTATTACGAAGCCCGTCTGTACCAACCAAAGGCCAGCGGTATCTGGACCGCATTCTGGCTGATGAGCCCGCTTATGGCAGAAAAAGGAACTGCTGATGTAACCGTAGGCGGTTCGGAAATTGACATTATTGAAGCACCGTACTACAACTCGGATCTGGTGCCGAATGACAGTTACCAGTGCGCCGTGCACGTTGGAGACTATGATCGGAGCGGGCCAAACTTCATTTGCAAGGAAAAGACCATTAGCCCGATGACCAATAAATCGCGCGCAGATATTTCCATTTATGACGGATGGCACACCTTCGGCGTGGAGTGGACGGAAGATTATTACCGTTTCTACTATGACCGCCAACTGGTATACGAAGTAACAGAGAAGGAATACATTTCTCCGCTGACCGCTTATTGGAACCTATCCATTGAATTAAATGGATCTGACGGTGTCCCTGGCGATCCGGCCTTCGTCCTTGCCAAATCGGTCTTCAAAAACCCGGAGGGAACCTTCCCGACGGATTTCCTGGTTGACTATGTGGCCATGTATTCGCAGTGCCCATTTTAAACAAAATAAGAGGGACCTTTTTGCTTGACAAGAAGGTCCCTTTGTCTACAATTGAATCAATATCTTTTGCACAAAGTAAGAGGGATGAAAATGGAAAAAAAGCCGAACTTAGTCAGTGGGGAAGAGGCGTTAACAGATTCCCTGGAAGAGTTGCTGGACGACCCGGTTGGGGAACCCCTGGACCAGCAACCGTCGGACACTCATTTTTATCTTACCTGTGAAAAAAACTGGGTTTATTACACCCTGATTTGTATTGCCGGATTCTTCGGTGCATACACCTATTTGCTGAAGGGCGGTGTCTTTTGCAATGCGCAGACCGGCAATATTATTTTGCTGGGAATGGCACTAGGACATGGGGAATGGAGCTTAGCCCGCCATTACCTGCTTCCCATTTTTGCGTATCTTTTAGGGACCCTGATTTCGGAATTGCTTCCGGACCCGGTAAAGCACAGTATTCCCATTCGTTGGGATACCCTGCTGATTGCCATAGAAATGGCCGTGGTTTTGGTCATTGGGGTGCTGCCGGATTCTGCGCCCATCCAGATTGCGCAGATTGCCATTAACTTTATTGCTTCCATGCAATATAACACCTTCCGTCAGGCGGAAGGAACGCCGATGGCCACCACCTTTGCCACCAACCATGTGCGGCAGATTGGCATTGGCCTTGCCAATGAAATCCGACAGCTTCATTCAGAGGATAAGTCCCACCGGGAAAAGCTGAAAAAGCATTTCCTGATGCTGGTATTCTTCCTTGGTGGCGTTACGGTAGGAACCATTTTCTGCCGCTTAATTTCGGGAAGAGCCATTTTGCTGACACTGATCCCGTTTGCAGTTCTGCTTGGAACCCTGGTTTATGCAGACGTAGCAGATAACAGAGAAAGTCTGGAACAGAAACCCTCCGGACATTAATGAAATAAAGATAGGAAAATAGAAGGGGAAGCTAGTCTATGAATTTATTTGATATCATAGGGCCGGTTATGGTCGGCCCGTCTTCCTCCCATACGGCAGGTGCCGCAAAAATCGGATATGTGGCTCGAAAGCTGATGGCGGAGCCGGTTCGTAAGGCAGAAATTCTGCTTTACGGTTCTTTTTTGGCAACCGGCAAGGGGCATGGTACAGACTGTGCCATTGTGGCTGGTTTGCTGGGGATGGAGCCGGATGACACCCGTATTCCGCAAAGCATGGAATACGCCAAGGAAGCCGGCATGGAGGTGCAGTTCGGAAAGGCGCACCTGAAGAACGGCCATCCGAATTCCGTTGTCCTGAACTTAGTAGGCGTCAGCGGAAAAACACTTTCCGTAGTGGGAGAATCCCTGGGCGGATCCCTGATTAATATTGCCAGCGTAGACGGACGACAGGCCAACTTCTCAGGGGAACGCCCAACGCTGATTGTGCACAATAAGGATATTCCCGGTCGTGTTACCTACATTACCGGCGTGCTTTCCGACCTGTCTATTAATATTGCCACTATGCAGCTGTATCGTACCGGTCGAGGTGGCAACGCCGTTATGATTATTGAGTGTGACGAAGAAATTCCGAAAGAAACACTGGAACTTTTAAAGCAGGAAAAAGGCGTAGAACGCCTGACCTATTACAGCGCAAAGGAGGATTTCTAAATGAGTTACGCTAAATTGTCAGATATCCTCCGCCTTTCCGAAAAGGAACAGAAGGAATTCTGGGAAGTGGTTTGCGCAGAAGACGTGAAAGAGCGGGATGTGACCAAGGAAGACTCCTTTGAAACCATGCGCTCTATGTATTTGGCCATGCGGAATGCAGATACACTGTATGATGCCAGCGCCCGTTCGGTCAGCCAGCTGTCCGGCGGGGACGGCGCCAAGTTGGAGGCGTTCCGCAAAAGCGGGAACACTCTGGTCGGCCCGTTCTTAGCTAAAGTAATGGAAAAGGCTGTTAAGATGGCCGAGTCCAACGCCTGCATGAAACGCATTGTTGCCGCACCAACCGCAGGTTCCTGCGGCGTCATTCCGGCCGTTCTCCTCAGCTTTGAAGAGGAAGAAAAGCGTGCGGAAGACGACATGGTAAAAGCCCTGTTTGTTGCGGCCGGAATTGGCGAAGTAATTGCCGAAAGCGCCAGCATTGCCGGTGCAGAAGGCGGTTGCCAGGCCGAAATCGGCACCGCTTCTGCCATGGCAGCAGGCGCTCTTGCATACCTGCTTGGCGGAGACAACGAATGCATTGTTCATGCAGCCGCCCTGGCCATCAAGAATATGCTTGGCTTGACGTGTGACCCAGTGGCCGGCCTGGTAGAGGTTCCCTGTGTAAAGCGGAACGTCTCCGGCGCCGTCAACGCCGTCAGCTCTGCCGAACTGGCAATTGCCGGTGTGCGCAGTAAGGTTGCACCGGATGATGTCATAGAAGTTATGCGCCGCACCGGCAACCTGATTCCTGCCTGTCTGCGGGAAACCAGTCAGGAAGGCCTGGCATTAACGCCACTTGCGCACAAAGTAAAGCAGCGTATGAAATAATGAAGCGCATGAAATGGGAAAAAGAAAAGCAGCTCGCCCGGAATTACCGGACGGGCTGTTTTAATGTTTCATCAATCATTTTTCAACGATTTGTGATTGATGAAATGAGGGATGAAAGTAGCCCACCCGGGGTGCCGGGCGGGCTACTGGTTTTTAGTTTAACTGTAATTTGTTGATGTTTTCGCGGATATGAGAGCAACTGTTGTGGAAACCCTGTAATTCTTCTTTTGTCAAATCCAAAGTGTACACTTGCTCTACACCGTTTGCGCCGATAACGCATGGCAATGAAGAGAAGATACCCTCTTCTCCATAATAGCCGGTCATGAGGGTGGAGGCGGATAGAACGGCGTGCTCATTGTGCAAAATTGCCGCACAGATCCGTGCAGTGCAGTTGGCTACGGCATATTCGGTACAGCCCTTGCCAGCAAAGGTGACGTAACCGCCCTTGCGTGCTTTCTCTTCCACGTCAGCGCGGTCAAAACCGTACTGCTCCGGATATTCCACTGCCAGATCAGAAATTCTTTTACTGGCAATAGAGGCGCATTTCCAGGCGGCAACCTGGGAAAATCCATGTTCCCCGATCATGTAGGCTTCAATGGATTTCGGACTGATATTGGTTACCTTGGAGATTTCCGAACGAAGGCGTGCCGAGTCCAGTCCGCAACCGGTGCCGATAATTTTGGCAGGATCATAATCGGTAAGCTTCCAAATGGCAGTACAAATGACGTCACAGGGATTGGAAACGTTAATCAGGATTCCGTTAAATCCGGTACCTAGCACTCTTTTGGCAAAGACTTCTGCAGACTGGGAAGTAGAAAACAGCTCACCATCTCTGTTGGTAGAGCTTAAGGCCACATTCCCTGCACTGTTGATAATAATGTCACACTCCGCAAGATCTTCATACCGGTCTCCGCAGTTTAAAATGCGGGTATTGTAAGGTACAAAGCTAAGGGAATCATGCAGATCCTGCGCTTCCGAAATGACCTTCTGGTCATGCAGTCCACATAGATATAACTCATCTGTAATTCCCTGAAGCAAAAGACTGTTGGCAACATGTGCACCAACATGTCCTAATCCAATGATGCCGATTTTTCGTTGTGAGCTCATAATGAATCCTTTCTGTATTTTGTACCGCGGCCATTTCCAACGGTTATTATATAGTGTTGTTCCTTTAACGTGTTCAGAACACGAAGGGTCTTTGCTTTGCTCCAACCCAGTTTTTCTGCCAACTCCACAGTGGAGAGCAGGGCTCCTCCTTCAAGTTGCAAAAGCACTTCTTCTCCTTCCGATGTAACAGCGTAGGTTTGTGATAGCAGAGGGAGAATTACCCTGATGGAATTGTCATAGATAGTAAAAACTGGCTTTAGTGCATGCCCTTCATATGCTTCTTGAATCCTTCTAATTCCAGTACCGAACATTTCAATGTATTGCAATCGGAAGAATAGATTTCCAATAGTTGGATTGCGAAGATTGGAAATATTTCCATGAAGATATTCCTCTTTTGAAAGTCCTCTGGGCAATCCACCAGGTGAGGTGATTTCAATTTTGTCTGGGAACATCTCCACTTTAATATGCGAGTTAATATCCCAAGTCCTATGAACTAACGCGTTTGCAATAGCTTCTCGAAAAGCGGATTCGGGTATTAGCTCTACACGAATTCGGTCTAATCCTTTTATGGTTTCATACTGATAATATCTACGAAACATGGAAACGACATTGTCATATTGTTGCAAAATAGATATATGAGAAAAGGTTTCTCTGTCTAGGATATCATTGATGGTGTTACCAAATCGAACGGCGTCAATTCCACAAAAGCTGTTTTTATCAGAAAAAAGTGCAGCAGCAATATTTGGCTTTTTGTCTTTTGTGTAAAAGCCAAAGGTATACAACATATCATTTGTAAGCTTTTCAATGCCGAGTCTTTCAATCAACTTAGATTCTAAAACGGAAAAAGATAGATTTTTGTCTTTGCAGGGGAGCTCCTCAAAATAGAGATTACTACCTTCTAAAGTGAGTCGCGTTAACTCTAATTGATCTACTTCTACGGTTGCGGTGTCACTTCTTCGATAGGCTTTTCCTTTATAAAGATACGGCTTGTATGGGCCTTCTGATACAGTTAGAGTAATCACGTTGGTTCGTTTATTAATGGATAATGTGTAATCTGGCTTTGGCTCAATGCTATCGTTTATTTTATTTTCAATATCTAAACAAGCTTGCTCAGGGTGCATGATCCCAGAAACAGTGCCATCATCCGATATTCCGAACTGTATGGATCCTGTAGAAAAATTAGCAAAGGCGCTTACTGTTTTTAAAAAGGTATCTGTAATTTCCGCTTTGTATTCCAACGTGCGGCTTTCTTTCATTTTAAGCACCTCCTTTATCTAGCTTTATTGTAAAATGAGTGAAGCGTAAATGCAACGAAAATTTTTTCGTTGCATTTACGCTTCAACTTTATAAGTTATGAGGTTACAGATTTATAGTAATTTCCAAAGTCTGCCAGAGCATCAATGATTGGCAACAACTGTTCCCCTAATTCCGTAAGACTGTAATCAACTCGAGGTGGCATTTCCTGATAGTCATGCCGGTATACAAGACCGTCATCCATCATTTGCCTTAAACTGTCCGTTAAAACCTTCTGTGAAATTCCATCTAAATCTCTTTGCAGTTCATTAAATCTCCATGGACGACTTCTTAAGTTTCGGATAATAAGTAGTTTCCATTTTCCTCCCACAAGCGAGATAGCTGTTGCTACTGGGCAAGCGGGGAGCTCCTCTTTTGTTTTCATAGATGATCACCTCCGCATAAAGTATAACACATTCATTTTTGAGTATATAGTTATAAAAAGGTGCGTACTGTTTTTTGAGTGTGTCACACGTTATTCTGTACTCGTAACAAAACTCAGATGGAGGTACTTATTATGTTAAACTATGCAAAAACAAATATTGGAACGGAAGAAAGAGTAGAGTTGCATGACACGCTTTCTTTGACAGGAGCTGAAATCAGCATCAATCATCTTCCTGCTGGCACCAATGTTCCTTTTGTACATGCTCACAAGAATAATGAAGAGGTTTATGGAATCCTTTCTGGGAAAGGTAAGGTCATTATTGACGGGGAAGAAATTCCACTTGTAGCTGGTGACTGGCTGCGCATTTCTCCTGTAGCAAAGCGTCAGTTCTTTGCTGCAAAAGACACCGAAATTTCCTATGTTTGCATTCAAACTAAGGAAAAATCTCTTGGTGGCTTTACGGTAGAAGACGCAATCGTATATTAAACTATCGCTTATAGAACCGAAAGAAGCGTAAATGCAACGAAAAAATTTTCGTTGCATTTACGCTTCAACTATCTATATACACTTTTAGTCTGTCAAAGGATTCTTTCAGTACCGTTCTAGGACAGGCTGCATTGATTCTCTGAAATCCGGTTCCCGTCTGGCCGAAGATCCTTCCACTATCAAGCCATAGTTTGGCAGTGTTGACAATCAGGTCATCCAGCTTCCCCGCGTCAATGCCGGTGCTGTTAAAATCTAACCACAGCAAATAGGTTCCTTCTGTTGGCACAAGCCGTACACCAGGCAGCTCTTTTTCTGTATATTCTTTTGCAAAATTAATATTTGCCTTTATATAATCCGTGACCCCATGATACCATTCGTCTCCATAGGAATAAGCCGCTTGCGTTGCCGCAATCCCGAAAATATTAGGTTCATCTAAGCCGGAGATTTGATATTCTCTTACAAACTTTTCTTTTAACTCTTTATTGGGAATAAAAATATTGGATTGTTGCGCACCGGCCAAATTAAAGGTCTTGCTAGGCGCTGTTGCTGTAACGGTAAAGCCTTTGAACTCTTCTTTTACTTCTTGAAAAACGTGATGAGGCCCTTTCCATATAAAATCAAAGTGAATTTCATCACTAAATACAATTACATGATATTTCTTGCAAATATCTCCTAATTTTTCAAGCTCTTCCCTGGTCCAGACTCTTCCCACTGGATTATGGGGATTACAGAGTATAAAAAGCTTTACGTTATTGTCCTTTATCTTTGCTTCAAAATCATCAAAATCAATGCTATAACGACCGCCCGTACCGTACAAAAGGTCATTACTTATCAGCTTTCGGTTATTTTGCAACAGGATGCTACTAAAAGGATAGTAAACCGGTTGTTGGATGAGCACTGCATCGCCTGGGCTGGTAAAGGCTCTGACGGCCAGTGAAATGGCAAAACAAACTCCGGGCGTATGTACATGCCATTCCGGCTGCACTTCCCAGTTATGATGTCTCTTCATCCAACCTGCCACGGATTCAAAAAAGCCATCCCCATTCTGTATGTTTGTGTAGCCGTATATGTTATGGGATGCCAGATTGTGCATGGCATCTTCTACATAGGAGGAGGTTTTAAAATCCATATCGGCTACCCAAAGCGGAAGCACATCCTCAGGATACCCTCGCTTGACCGCAAAGTCATACTTCAGGCATTTTGTGCCTTTTCGTTCTATGATTTGGTCAAAATTCAGATTTCTTTCTGCCATCGTTTCACCTGTTTTCATAGGATTTTATTGCTTGCTTTAGGTCCGCAATCAAATCCTCTACGTTTTCAATGCCTACGGACATGCGAAGCACACAGTCTGTAATTCCATTTTTGATACGTTCTTCTTCCGGTACATCTGCATGGGTCTGTGTACAGGGATAGGTAAGAAGGGTTTCAACGCCACCCAAACTTTCAGCAAAGGGAATGAGCTTCGTAACCTTTAAAATATGCTGCGCAAGTGCGGCACTGCTTACTTCAAATGTCAGCATGGACCCAAAGCCCCGGGCCTGCCGAGAACAAATTTCATAGTCTTTGGTCCCTTTTATGCCGGGATAATAAACGTTTCTGATACTTGCCTCTGTCTGCAGATACTTCACAATTGCAACTGCATTTTCTTGTGCTTTTTCCATGCGGATTGCCAGAGTCTTTATTCCTCTAAGGACCAGCCAGCTATCAAAAGGGGAGAGTCCGGAGCCGACGGTTTTTAATGTGTATCGAAGCTTTTCGGAAAGATCTTCCCGATTGGTAATTAAAAAGCCAGCCAGTGTGTCATTGTGCCCGGCCAGAAATTTTGTCCCACTATGGATTACAATATCTGCCCCTAAGGGAAGCGGATTTTGAAAATAAGGTGACAAAAAGGTATTGTCCACAATCAATAAAAGATGATGCCGTTTTGCTAGGTCTGCCATTTTGGCAATATCTGTCACTCTCATCATAGGATTAGTGGGCGTTTCAATATAAATTGCTTTTGTATTTTCTTTTATATAACGTTCTACGTCCTCTTGACAGGTGTTAATTCTGGTAAATGTAATGCCGTTTTTTGCACTGATACTGTCAAAAAGACGAATGCTTCCGCCATAGAGATCAGCATCAGTAATCAGATGATCTCCAGGCTTAAAAAGTTCCATTAAGGCAGTAATTGCAGCCATTCCGCTGGAAAATGCCAGAGCGTCAACGCCGCCTTCCAAGGATGCCACAATTCGCTCAAGCTGCTGCCTTGTTGGATTTTGGACTCTTGAATAGTCAAACCCAGTATTTTTGCCTACTTCCGGGTGTTCATAGGTGGCAGTCTGATAGATTGGAAAACTAATGGCACCGTAGTGCTTACAGACAGACTCGTCCTCTTCTAAATGCAGGCATTTTGTATCAAATTTCATGTCTATGCTGGTTGCCTTTCTTTTAAACTGGTGTGTGCGTGCTTACAGATAATATTCAAAGAAATTTGCAATTTTGACGCCGTTTAAAACACTGTATAACCGAAGTAGTGCACCCGCTGCACCTGCAGCTCCAATATAAAAGCCGGTGTAGTTAACCACTTTCTCCGGAGATATTCTGTCCCAGGCACCATACCAGCTGCGGCCTATCTTTTCTTCATGGGAATCACGGATAAGCTTGCCGGCAGTTCTAATTGCATAATTTTTATAGGCTTCCTCGTTGGTTAATTCATAAAGATCCGCATAGTACTCCAGCACGCCGGGGCCACCACAGCAGATGCATTTGCTACCCCAATATCCCCAAGAAAGCTGCTCAGGCACACCTGCTCTGACCAGACCTTCTGCCAACCGTTGGACTTGTTTTAAATATTTTTTGTCACCGGTTATTTGGTACAGCTTTTTGTAAGGAAAGCTTGCACCCACTGGTCCGCCACACATCCCCAGGTAGAATCTGTCATCGGCAACCCCTTTCTTTGGGTGGTCCTGATAAGGATATAAAACGGCAGATTCATCCCCACTGGAGATGCCTTCCAAATATTCAAAAATTGTTTCCGCCCGTTTTACATATTTTTCATCCTTGGTTGCTTCATAAAGAACGGCCCACAGATATGCAATCCCGGCGCTCCCGTGAGAGAAGTTGACATGCACGGTATCTTCAGCGCCTTCTTTTGCCGCAACAAGATCATACAAATAATAGTAAGTTCCGCCGTGTTTTGCCGGGTAAGCGTAATCCTCTATATATTCTCCGGCTTTTTTTGCAACCTCCAGATATTTTTTGTCACCGGTTTGCTGATATACCTGTAACAGGTAAACAATACCGCCTGCATCGCCTACGATATCCCTTGCATCGCTCCAGTGAATCTTGCCATTTTCTTCAATCCCGGCCTTGACGAAGGTGTCTGCCTGCCGGATTGCAAAATCATAATATTTCTGCTCCTGTGTCTCAAGGTAGAGCGCATGAGCAAACTGACCATCGCCGATGGGACCTACTTTGTAAGAAAAAGCCCAACCGTATAACCTTGATGCGTGTTTTTTGTCATTTTCATCTGCGATGCAGCTCTGTATTTCTTTATAAAAGGATATATCCTTTTCCTGGCTGAGGAGGTAGTCGCAGGCCCCAATTGCTTTATCCAGCCACTTCTGATCTTTGGTAACTTGATAAAGTCTTAGGAAAAAGAAGCCAATTCCGCCAGCACCTGCGTAAAGAGAAGTGTCTGACAGAAAGGCGGAGCCGGAAAGACCCTGTAGATGATCCGGAAAGCTTTTCCAGGAAATTCCTTCTTCTTTCTGGATTTCATACTGGCTGATCCATTCAGCGGCTTCTATTGCGGCTGTCAGATAGTCTTCGGTTTCATAATTTTTAAATAAATAAGGTATTCTTGTTGCCACGATACGTCTCCTGTTCCTTGGAACCAGTCATCAGCAATATTCAAATATCGGAGTGATCTTCTTTCCGGTTTTATCCGCATAGTAGGTAAGCAAGGTGCTGGCATTACCGGCGGTGCCTACATACAGACCGATATGCGCGTCTACATCCCAGGGCTTTACTCTGGTCCAGGCGTCATACCAGCGTTTGCCGGTTTCATCCTGGAAGGCGTCATTCAATAATTTGTTGGCCAGTTGGTCTGCCAGAACCGTATACCGTTCATCCTGGATCAGCTTGGACGCTTCAATGAAATGGAGCAGTACACCGGATGCACCGCAGCAGATGCAGTTGTTCCAATAACCGGGAGACTTTTTATAGGGAACACCAGCTTCAATAAGAGCCTCGGTCAGCCGCTTATAAAAGTCCAGATAGGCTGCATCGCCCGTGGCATGATACAGTTCCCGGATGGCAATTCCGTCGCCTACCGGTCCGTGGCAGAAGCCAAGATAACTGACATCGTACTTGTTTTCTTCGCCCTCAAAGTACAGATAGGGGACAATGGAGGCCTTTTCCGTATTGTTTGCAATTGCTTTTAAAAACTGAAAACCTGATTTTGCATAATTCAAATAGGATTCGTCCTTGGTTGCCTCATAATACTTTGCCAGAAGGTAGATGACACCAGCTGTGCCGTGGGCAAAATTGGGCACGACGCCACCTTTGGGAAGTACGGTGAAATAGACGCTTGGGTCAAACAGGTTGAAGTAAATTGCACCGTCAGCCGATTCCTTTTTCAGGGAAAGGATGGCGTCAAGCGCTTCTTTGGCATAGGTAAGATAATGACTGTCGTCAAACTTTTCTGCCAGATAAATCCAGTAAGCAATAACGCCACCGTCTCCCATGTAATCATAAAAGCCATTCCAGTGGATGCCGGATGCATCCTTCACACTTTGGGTATAAGAATCCTCTGCCAGTTGCTTTGCAAAGTCAGCATAGCGTTGCTCTTTGGTTATGTTGTAAAGATAAAGGGCAAAAATCCCTTGCCCGGAAAGTCCGTTGTGAATTCCGGGATTGACAACCTCTGCCTTTTGATAGGAAGTAATAAGGTAGTCGGCAGCGTCTTTTGCTTGCGCAAGGTAGTCCGCATTCTCGGTAATTTCATACAGCTGTAAAAAGAAATACCCTACACCGGATGCGCCACCATAAAGCGAAGTGTCCGTTAAAAAGGAGCTTTCCGTGGAGTCCAGGATTTTTCCTTCCGTACCGCTTATTTTCCAGCGCTTGCCCAGCTTATCTGTAACTTCCTGCCGTTTAATCCATGCAGCCGTGTCTTCCGCTGCGTGCAGATAGTCTTCGGTTTCATTTTTTCTGAAAACGTTTATTTCCTTTACAGCCATGATGTACCCCTCCCAGTGGCAACGCAGATTTACTTATATTCGTTAGTGGAAAGATATTTAGTTCCGTCATCAGCCATAATAATGACAATATTCTTTCCGGCATTTTCCGGCCGCTTTGCAAGCTGTGTGGCGGCTGCAAGTGCGGCACCTGCAGACTGTCCTAAAAAGATACCGTCTGTTCTTACTAATTCTTTGGCTGCTGCATAAGCATCCGCTGCGGAAACATCTATAATTTCATCAATCTTGGCTTCAAACTGATTAATCAGCGGAATAATAATTTGTTCCCCAATCTTTAGTGGAAATACGCCGTCAATGGTATCTCCGGTCTTATTATTTTCGTCAAGTCGGGAATGGACGTCAGGCTGTACGCCGACAATCTGGATGTTCTCGTCCTTTTCTTTGAAATACTTGCTGAGGCCGGAAATAGTACCGCCGGTTCCGCCAAGAAGCACAACAATGTCCACTTTGCCATCGGTGTCTTCCCAGATTTCGGGACCTGTTGTTTTATAGTGAGCCAGTGCATTATGTTTATTACTGCATTGATCTGTGTAATAGTAGCCGCGTTCATCTCCATAAGCCTTGACATCTTCTTCAATTGCGGCAATGTTAAGGGCTCCGGTTTCCAACATTTCTTTTACTCTTGGACTGATGTCTGCAAACCAGAACTGTTCTACCCCATAGGCTTTAAAGATATCTACACGCTCTTTGGAAACACCATTTTCAAGGAATGTTACAAACTCATGTCCCTTTGCGTGTCCAAAAGCAGCAAGGGCAATGCCGGTGTTTCCGCTTGTGTTATCTACTATGGTCTGACCTTCTTTTAAGAGCCCTGCTTTTTCAGCTTCTTCAATCATGTTGAGTGCGGCTCTGTCCTTAATGCTTCCGGATGGATTAAAATACTCCAGTTTTCCAAGCAACGTGGCATTCAGATTGTTTTTCTTTTCATAGTTGGTCAGTTCCACCAGTGGGGTATGGCCAACCAGTTCCGTAATACTTTTATAAATTTTTCCCATGATATGCATCCTCCTTGTATTACCTACCTGCCAGGTAGGTAATTACCTTGCATCCAATTTATCACAGCTTCCTGTCATTGTCTAACTTATATACTTTATGGTCAGTTATAGGAAATACTTATTGCTCTCCTGCAAAATTTGCCAAAAGAAAAAGCACGCGATTTTTCGCGTGCTTTACAAGCGGCTACCAGGCCTGCTTTGAACGAAAACTATTTGCTGTCTGCACAAATATAAAATGTGCTTCTGCCTGAACCTTCTCTAATAATATGTCCTTCCTCGGTTAGTTTCTTTAATGCTGCCAAAGCAGAAGATCTTCCTATGCTTGGACAATGAGCCACAACATCTGCGCCTGTAAACTTGCCGATTTTTTCTTCGGTATACTTTTTAACAATATCGTATGCCGTACTGCCTTTTTCTCTTTCAGTCATTAATCCGACACGATCTTCAAATTCTATATAACAGGCAAGAATTACCTGCAGCATATATCTGATAAACGGTGTAGGATCATTTTTTTCTTCATGCCAGCCGGCATCTGCTTCTTCAAGAGTGTCGTAATAACGATCTTTTGTTTTTTCTAGCTGTCTTTCAATACTTATATATTTTCCAACATTGTATCCGTTCTTGTACAGGAGAAGCAATGTAAGCAACCTGCTCATTCTTCCATTGCCATCATTAAATGGATGAATGCAGAGGAAGTCACAGATAAAAGTCGGAATCAGTATTAACGAATCTATTTTTTCGCTTGCGATAGCCTGCTCATAAGCAGTGCACAGATTTTCTACCGCTTCCGGTGTATCATAAGGCGCAATTGGCGTAAATCTTGTGACTGCCGTTCCATCAGGCTTTGTTTCATTGATATAGTTTTGAACATTTTTAAAGTGCCCGCTATAAGAGAATCCAGCCCTCTTTAAGAGATCCCGATGAAGCTGAAGTATATATGATGGTCGAATTGGGATATACTCGTTGCTCTCATGAATCGTATTTAAGACCTCGCGATAACCCATAATCTCATCTTCATCACGGTTTCTTGGAGTTGTTTTTTCCTCAAAAAGCTGCTTTATTCGGGTGCTTGTTGTGACGATTCCTTCAATTTTGTTTGACGCTTCTGTACTCTGTATTTTTGCAACTTCAACAAGTCGATCCAATTCAACCGGCTTCTGTCTAATAAATAAATCTTGCCGTCCTTTGCACTCGTGGATCTTTGCAACAAGGTTTAAAATATCTGTATCCCAGACTTTGTCGTAAAGCCTGCTGTAATCAAACGATCTCATTAGAACTCCTTTCGTCCAACAACTCTTTTTCGTCCAATTATGATTGATTTTGGACGAAAAATCAATCTGTTGGACAAAAACACCTCAAACCTTACTGCTGAACGCGTGACAGCAATACTACCGTCTCAACGTGGCTGGTTCTGGGGAACATGTCTACCGGGGTAATGGCACGGGCGATGTAGCCTTCTTCCTTTAAAAGGGCACAGTCTCTGGCAAGAGTAGCTGGGTCACAGGAAACGTAGACAATGCGCTTGGGGGCGAAGTCGGCAAGGATTGGAATGAGATCCCGACTGAGCCCCTTCCGTGGAGGGTCAACCAGGATGACGTCGGCGTGGACCTTGTCTTGCTTCAGCCGGAGCGCTGCCTTGGCAGCGTCTCCGCAGAAGAAGACAGCGTTGGTAATGCCGTTGTCAGCTGCGTTGCGCTTGGCGTCTTCTACGGCTTCCGGAATCAGTTCCACGCCGTAAATCCGGTTGACCCGGTCTGCCATGGTCAGACCGATGGTGCCGGTTCCGCAGTAAAGGTCTAAAAGGGTATCTTCTTTGGTTAGCTGTGCGTATTCGGCTGCTTTGGAATAAAGCACTTCGCATTGGGCGCTGTTGACCTGATAAAAGGAAAGCGGGGAAATGCGGAAGCGCTTGCCAAGGAGCTGGTCCTGAATATAGCCGTTGCCAAGCAATACCTTGTTGTCTTTGCCTAGAATAACGTTAGTGTTTTCTGCGTTGCGGTTTAAGACAACGGTTTTTAACGTGGAAAACTGTTGCAAGGCTTGCAGCAGTTCATCCAGATGCGGAACGGCAAAATCGGTTACCACCAGGCAGACCATCAGCTCTTTGGAAAAGTGGCCTTCCCTGAAATAGAGATGGCGGAGCAGCCCGGTGTGGGTTGCTTCCTGATAAATAGAAATGGAATAGGTTTGCACCCAATCCGTAATAACCTGAATTAAGTCGGCAAAGAGGGCGGGTTGCAAAAGACAATCCGTGCAGGGAACAATGCGATGGGAATGGAAGGTGTAAAAGCCGACCTGCATCCCGTCCTGATTGCCGACCGGATATTGTGCTTTATTCCGGTAGCGGGTCTGCTCCGCACTGCCCAGAATGGGACTGACGGCGCAGTCTATGTGGCCGATGCGGCGGAAGGCGTCTTCTACACGCTGCTGCTTGTATTGGAGCTCGGCTTCATAGGAAACGTGTCGGAAGCAACAGCCGCCGCAACGGCCGGCCACGGCGCAGTCCGCCGGAATCCGGTCCGGGGAAGCCTGCAGGAGCTCCTGCAGCTTCCCGACAGCATAATTCTTTTTGGCTTTGATAATATGACAGCGTATTTCGTCTCCAATGGCAGTGCCGGAAACAAAGACGGCCTGTCCGTCATGGTGACCGATTCCGGTCCCTTCGGCAGACATCCCGTCAACGTGCAAAATAAGTTCCTGGTTTTTCTTTAACATAGACATTAAATCCGTTTTCGTTTAGAATAAATGGTACGCTCATTATAGCATGATTCAGTAGGGGAAGGAAGTGACGCAGATGGGCTATAAACTGAATCCGGACCTCTGGAATTCGGTACTGGTAGTGCCCACTTCCGTAGTGGATGAACACCTGCGTCGGGTCAGCGGACAGCAGCTGAAAGCCCTGCTTTATCTGCTTCGCTGGAACGGACAAAGCCCTTCCTTAGAGCAAATGGCAAAGGACATTGGCCTTTCCGTAGAGGACACCAAAGACGCTCTTTCTTACTGGGTAGAAACCGGTTATCTTTATCAGGACGGAGCTGCTTCGGCACCGCTTACCACGACCAAGGAAGAGGCACCGCTGACGGATATCCCAGACGTGGCTCCAACCCATGAAACGGTGGCGGCACGCATTCTGGAGTCTCCGGAAATTAAAGAGCTGTTCAATGAAGCGCAGCTACGGCTGGGGAAGACCATAGGGTATGACACCCAGGCCAAACTGCTCATGATGATAGACTCCTACGGTCTTCCGCCGGAGGTTATCCTGACCATTATTGAATACTCTGTTTCCCACGGAAAAAACTCCATTGCGTATATTTGCAAAGTGGGGAAAAACTGGGCAGAAGATGGCGTTGATTCTTTAGAAGCGGCGGAAGAACGGCTACGCAGTTTGGATCAGGCGGAAAAGCTCTGGAAAGACTTTGCCGCGCAGTTTGCCGTAGATGCGCCAAAGGCCACGACCAGCCGCGTCAACTTCTTAAAGAAGTGGCGCCTGACGTGGCAGCAGAGCAATGACTTAATCTTTTATGCCTATGAGCAAATGATCAACAACATCAACAAGATTAACTTTAATTACCTGGATAAAATCTTAGAAAACTGGTACAACCACGGCTGGAAAACGCCGCAGGACGTTTTGCAGCAGGATAAGCCGGCACTGCCGGAAAAAAGCAGAAAAACTGCATCGCAGAAAACCGTGTCCTATGATTCCGATGCCTACCGGAAAAAGGCGCGGGGGCCCATTGAATACAAGAGGAGAGATGACTGATGGAAAGCCTTTTGGAACGCGCCAAGTCCATTGTGGCTCAGCGCCGGAAGGATGCGGAAAAAACGGCGGAGGAACGCCGCCGGAGTCTGGAAACTATCTCTCCGGAATTAAAACAGCTGAATGCGGACATTGCGTCTGCCGGCCTGAAGGCCATGAAGGCCATTGGCATGGGAAAGGACGCCAAACCGTATCTGGAACAGTTGGCTGAAGAAAACCTGATGGCGCAGGAACGTCGCAAAATGCTGCTGACGGAAATGGGCTTGCCGGAAGACGCACTGGACGTACAGTATGTGTGCCCAAAATGCAAGGACACCGGCGTGGTGGACGGCCATTATTGCACCTGCCTGCGTACGCTGGTCAAGCAGATGCAATATGACGGGCTGAACCAGGCCGCACCGGCCAAGCAGTCCACCTTTGACAACTTTGACCTTGATTATTACAAGGGCGCCACGGAAGCGGACGGCACGGACGCCTATGAGCAGATGACCAAGATTTACAATTACTGCCGCTGCTGGGCACTGGATTTTAATCGCAAATCCCCAAGCCTGCTACTGTACGGCCGGACCGGCCTGGGCAAAACTCACCTGTCCTTGGCCATGGCAAACGAAGTTATAGACAAGGGCTACTCCTGCATTTACGGCTCTGCGCAGAATCTGTTAACCCTGCTGGAAAAGGAAAAATTCGGGCGCCTGAAGGATGACTCTTCTCCGGAAGAACAACTTCTTACGTGCGATTTACTCATCCTGGATGACTTAGGAGCCGAATTCACCACTCAGTTTACCATTTCGGCAGTCTACAACATTTTGAACACTCGTATTCTGACAGGACTTCCCACCATCATTAGCACCAACCTGATGTATGATGAAATCGGGGACAAGTATTCCGAACGGGTTTACTCCCGCATCATCGGCAGCTTTACGCCGCTGGAGTTCTTGGGAAAAGACGTCCGTCAGCTGAAATCATAACAAAGGAAAACCAAAAAGCCGGCTTTCGGGCCGGCTTTTTCTGAAAGGATTTATATGGATATTATACAGACTTTAACCACCGAATTTGGCTTGCAGCGCTGGCAGGTAGAAAATACCGTCAACCTGATTGATGAAGGAAATACCATTCCGTTCATTGCCCGTTACCGGAAGGAAGCGCATGGTACACTGGACGACCAGGTGCTGCGGGAACTGAATGAACGACTGGAGTACCTGCGGAATCTGGATAAGCGCCGGGAAGAAATTATTCATTCCATTACCGAACAGGAAAAAATGACACCGGAACTGGAAGACGCTATTTTAAAAGCGGAAACATTGGCAAAATTAGAAGACCTGTATCGCCCGTATAAACAGAAACGAAGAACCAGAGCCACCATGGCAAAGGAAAAAGGACTGGAGCCGTTGGCACAAAGCATCTGGGACAGAACGGTGCGCGGCACCCTGGCCCAGGAGGCAGAGGCCTACCTTTCCGAAGAAAACGGTGTGCCAACGGTAGAAGAGGCGTTGCAGGGGGCATCCGACATCCTGGCAGAACGGATTTCCGATGATGCGGAGCTGCGGGGCCGCCTGCGGGAACAATTCCTGCAATCCGCTACGCTGGATGCCAAGGCTGCCAAAGAGGAAGACAGCGTATACGCCCAGTATTATGACTATTCGGAGCGGGTTGCAAAAATTGCCGGTCACCGGGTCCTTGCCGTGGACCGCGGGGAAAAGGAAGGCTTCCTGAAAGTCTCTGTTTCCTTTGACCGGGATAAGGCCTTGCATTGTATTGACCGCACGCTGGTCCGCAGCAAGGGCACGGAAACTGACCGGTTCCTGCTGGCGGCCGCAGAAGATGCGTATGACAGATTAATTTACCCATCTGTGGAGCGGGAAATCCGTTCCCTTCTAACGGAGGATGCCTGCACCAACGCCATTAAAGTGTTTGCGCAAAATCTGCGTCCGCTGTTAATGGCTCCGCCGGTGAAAAACAAAGTGGTACTTGCTCTGGATCCGGGCTACCGCATGGGCTGTAAGGTGGCCGTAGTGGACGGCACCGGCGCAGTACTGGATACCGCCGTTATTTACGTTACCCAAGGGGATTACAAATATGCCCAGGCAAAAGAAACCCTGAAGAAATTAATTCAGAAAGATAAAGTAGAAGTGCTGTCCATTGGTAACGGCACGGCTTCCAAGGAAACAGAGCTGTTTGCGGTGGAAGTCATGAATGAGGTAAAACAGCAGTACGGTAGAAGCTTATCCTATATGGTGGTCAGCGAAGCCGGTGCTTCCGTTTACTCCGCTTCCAAGCTGGCCGCGGAGGAATTTCCGCAATTTGATGTTAACCTGCGCTCGGCGGTCTCCATTGGCCGGCGCCTGCAGGATCCTTTGGCCGAGCTGGTCAAGATTGACCCGAAGGCCATTGGTGTGGGACAATATCAGCATGATATGCCGCAAAAGCAATTGGCAGCGGCGCTGGACGGCGTGGTGGAAGACTGCGTCAACGCCGTTGGCGCAGACCTGAACACGGCGTCTCCGTCCCTGCTTTCCCACATTGCCGGCATCAACGGTACCGTGGCCAAAAACATTGTGGCCTATCGGGAAGAAAACGGTGCTTTTACCAGCCGTGCACAGCTGAAAAAAGTACCTAAACTGGGGCCAAAGGCGTACGAGCAGTGCGCCGGCTTCCTCCGGGTGCCTGAATCTAAAAACGTGTTAGACCATACCGGCGTGCACCCGGAGTCTTACACCATTGCCAAAGAGTTATTACAGCTTTGTGGGTATGACACCAAAGACGTTGCCGCGGGGCAGCTGTCCGACTTGCCCTCCAAGGTAGAAAAGCTTGGCTACAAAGAAGTGGCTAAGCAATTGGATTGCGGTGTCCCCACGCTGAAGGATATTACCAAAGAACTGTGCAAGCCGGGCCGGGACCCGCGGGACGAACTGCCACAGCCTCTGCTTCGCTCTGACGTTATGGACATGAAAGACCTGAAGCCCGGCATGGAGCTGAAGGGCACGGTCCGCAATGTCATTGACTTTGGTGCCTTCGTGGACATTGGTGTCCACGAAGACGGGCTGGTTCACATCTCGCAGATTGCGGACCGCTTCATTAAGCATCCCTCCGAAGTGCTCTCCGTTGGAGACATTGTTACTGTTAAAGTTTTGGACGTAGATGAAAAACGGGGACGCATTTCTTTAACCATGAAGGGCGTAAAGCAACAGTAAGTACTACATCGCAGAGCAATGCGGTGCAACGCAATATAAAGGAGGAAAAAGAATGGACTATCTGGCAAAAGAACAGAAGGTTTCCGGCCTGACCGCAGAGCAATTGCAGGCAGTTGGCTGTACGGAACCGGGATTCAAGGAACTCAGTATGATACGGGTTGCCAAGTACCTGACCAACATGACCAAGCATCCGGGCGGACTGCCGTATGCATTTGGAATGGTGTGCTCCCGGGTCATGGGTTTTTATTCCAAGAAAGACTGGAAGGCGTTGAAAAAGTCCAGAACCAGGAAAAAGGTTAAGCTGGAAAACGGCCGCAGCCTGAAACTGACCTTTGTGGAGTGCCCGGAACAGTACCGCAAAGAGGACGGCAAGGATCGGATTATTGTGCTGTCCCACGGCTTTAACTCTGTCAGCACCTACATGCTGCAGTACTATTCCATTTACATGAAAGAGGGCTTCTCCGCGGTCTATTATGATCAGCGCGGACACAAGAAGGCTAAGAAATACGAATGCACCATGGGCTACAACGAAGCCCTTGACCTGATTGATATTGTAAAATACCTGCGCAAAAAGCACGGGCGCAGCGCCATCATTGGTGTGCAGGGGGAATCCATGGGCTCCGGCACCCTGGCTCAGGCACTGGACGGAATTGATGAAACTTCGGACTTTGCCGTCTTGGACTGCGGCTATTCCGGCATGGATGAAATGGCCTGCTGGATTGAAAAGCTGTTCTTCTTCTACCCGAAGGCCGCTTTGCATGACCTGGTAAATGAACTCTCTTCCGTCGGCGATGTAACATACACAGACGTAAAAGGTCTTGCTCATGTCAAAGCCGCGCGGCCGAACTATCCGGTCTTCTTTGCCCATGGTGGTGGGGACTTCTTTGTACCAACTCACTTCTCCAAGGATATGGCAAAGGCCAAGCGGGGCAAAGCAGAACTGCATGTTTACGGCCACGCCTTCCATGCACAATCCCGTTTCCTGCATCATAAGGACTATGAAAAAGACATCCATGACTGGATGGAAAAAAACTATCTGCTGTAAGCGTTGCTTGCAAAAGAATGGCAAAAAAATACCGCATCTGAGGCTGGAGCCCTAGATGCGGTATTTTGCTTTTGGTGGTGTCAGGTGACGTCTTTGACGTCCAAGAAGGCGGTGTATTGCATTTGCTCCGGGGTGTAGCCATCAAGTACATGGAGCATATCAACGGCTACTACCTTTGCGTCCGGAAGGGAGTGCTCCAGATAGTTGCCGCATTCCTGACGCTTGGCACCCGGAATGTCCCCTTCAAAGTCCCGTATGAAGGCGAAGGTGTCCTGCAGCAGGGAGATAACTTCTTCCTTGGGGAGGGTGTCCCGCGTCAGGAAGTAAAAGCCGGTGCGGCAGCCCATTGGCCCGACATAAATAATTTGGTCAGAATATTTGGTGTTGCGTACATAAGTGGCAAACAGATGTTCAAAGGTGTGCAGGCCGCCATTGGAGACGTAGTCTCCTTTGTTCGGCTCTTTCATGCGGATGTCATAGGTAACCACGTCTCCGTCCACACGGGAAACGTAAAGTCCTTTTTTCAGTTTGTCGTGGTCAATGGCAAAGCTGGCAATTTGTTTCATACAGTAACTCCTTCGTTCAGGCTGCCGCGACGGTAGCCTTCTTCATCAATGATAACTTTGGTAAAGCCCAGTACCTGATAATAGGGGCGCAGGTAAGGCAGAATTTCTTTCAGCGCGGGAATGTCTACCGGCTCCACTTCTATTTTGGCGGTGGTGCCGCCGTCCATACAGCGGACGCGGAAATTGGGAAAGTCATTATCCTTTAAGTAGGTTTCTGCCAGGTCTATGCGATGTAGCTTTTCCTTGGTAATGGGCTCTCCATACGGGACCCGGGACGCAAGGCAGGCAAAGCTTGGTTTGTACCAGGTGGGCAGCATCAGCTCTTCGCTGATGCTGCGGATTTCCTGTTTGCTGAGGCCCGCTTCCAGAAGCGGACTTTTTACGGCAAGCTCTTGCAGGGCCTTGCGTCCCGGACGGTAATCCGTCAGGTCGTCGGTGTTGGACCCTTCCACAAGGGTGAAGCCGTCCGCTTCCGCCAGCTCTTTGAATTGCTGGAAAAGCGCCTTCTTGCAATGGTAACAACGGTCTTTCGGGTTGGATGTAAAGGCCGGAAGCGAAAGCGGCTTTGCCTGCACGACGACGTGCCGGATTCCCCGGTCCTTGCAAAAGCTGTCTGCTTCTTCTGTTTCCCAGTGAGGATTTAATTCGGAAACAGCCGTAATGGCAACGCAGTTTTCTCCAACGGCTTCTTTGGCGGCGGCCAGTAAAAGCGTGGAGTCCACGCCGCCGGAAAAGGCAACGGCAACTTTGTTATAACTCTTCAAAATTTGGAGGAGTTTTTGATATTTTTCTTGCTCCATGAACGACCCTCCGTTTCTGCCGTTCATTATATTACAACTCTTTGAAATTTCCCATACTTATGGTAAACTACATACGCACAAAGGAGGAATTCGTATGAAACATATTGATATTAAGGACATTTTGGCAGATGCCTCGTTCTTGCAGCAGGAAGTAACGGTTTGCGGATGGGTCCGCACCAGCCGGGATTCCAAAACCATGGCGTTCATGGAGCTGAATGACGGCACCTGCTTTAAACATATCCAAGTGGTTATTGATAAGGAAGAATTCAATGACGCCGCTTCCCTGGCAGAAGCCATGAAGCTGGGCGCAGCTGTTTGCGTTACCGGTACCGTGGTGCCGTCTGCCGTTGCCAAAGACGGCGGCGTGGAAATCAACGCCAAAGCCATTGAAATTCTGGGCACCTGCCCACCGGAATATCCGCTGCAGAAAAAGCGGCATACACTGGAATACCTGCGTACCATGCCACACCTCCGCGTTCGTACGAATACCTTCAACGCCGTATTCCGTGTCAGATCCGTACTGGCCGCCGCCGTACACGAATATTTCCAGAGCAACGGTTATGTTTACATTAACAGCCCGCTGATTACCGGCTCTGACTGTGAAGGCGCCGGAGAAATGTTCCAGGTTACCACCATTGGCTATGACGCTGAAAAGAAGTATGAAACCGCAGAGGATTACTATGCTGCGGACTTCTTCGGCAAGAAGGCCGGCCTTTCCGTATCCGGCCAGCTGGAAGGCGAAATGGCCGCTACGGCCCTTGGTCGGATTTATACCTTCGGGCCGTCCTTCCGGGCCGAAAAGTCCAACACCCAGCGCCACGTGGCAGAATTCTGGCATGTGGAACCGGAAGTGGCTTTTGCAGAGCTGCCGGACATTATTGCCATTGCAGAGGAAATGATCAAATTCCTGATTAATGCTGTACTGGAACGCTGCCCGCAGGAAATGGACTTCTTTGATAAGCGCGTGGCGCCGGGTCTGAAAGAAAAGCTGCACAACGTTGTCAACAATGACTTCCAGATTCTGGATTATACAGACGCCATTGAACTGCTGCAGAAAGCAGATGTGGAATTTAAGATTCCGGTAGAATGGGGCCTTGACCTTGGTACAGAGCATGAACGTTATATTACCGAAAAGGTGTTCAACAAGCCGGTCTTTGTTACCAACTACCCGAAGGAAATTAAGTCCTTCTACATGAAGCAGAACCCGGATGGAAAGACCGTTGCTGCCACGGACCTTCTGGTTCCGGGTGTCGGTGAAATCATCGGCTGCTCCGAAAGAGAAGCAGATTATGACAAGCTGGTAGAAGCCATGAAGGTACGCGGCATGGATATGGATGCGTATGCGGATTATTTGGATCTGCGTCGCTACGGCTCTGTACCGCACAGCGGGTTCGGTCTTGGCTTTGAACGGATGGTTATGTACTGCACCGGAATGGAAAACATCCGGGACGTTATCCTGTTCCCAAGAACCGTTGGCAACATTCGCTAATTCTAAAAAAGAAATAGGGCCTGCCGCAGACAAGTTGTCTGCGGCAGGCTCCATGTACTTATAGCGGGAAAGAAGCAAATATACTATAATGAAAACAGCTTAAAGGAGCAAAAGAAGGAAGGTGCCGGAATGAAAAATCTGAAACGGTTGGCGGAGCAGCAGCTCCAGAAAGTAATCAATAAGGTGACCGGTTCCGGCCTGTCCCAGGATGAAAGTTTAGCACTGGGACCACGCTCCGTTACGGAGGGCATGCCGGAACTGGCCAGACAGGCTGCTGTGGAGTCCTGCGTTTTGTTGAAAAATGACGGCGCCTTGCCACTGGATAAGGATGACTCCGTTGCCGTGTTTGGCCGTTGTCAGCAGGACTGGTTTTATGTTGGCTACGGCAGTGGCGGGGACGTTCATCCGCCGTACACGGTCAACTTAATGGAAGGCCTGAAAAATGCCGGAGCACTGTATGACCGTGGACTGGCGCAAATTTATGATGAATGGACCCATTCAGAAGAGCACGCCGCTTACCATGGCTTTTGGGGGCATTGGCCAATGTCCCATCCGGAAATGCCGGTAGACACGTCGCTTGTCAAGGGCATTGCCGAACGCAACCATACCGCCGTTGTGGTTCTTGGCAGAGCGGCCGGAGAAGACCGGGAAAACACCTTAACGCCCGGCAGTTATTATTTGACAGACGAAGAAGAAAAGCTATTGCAAACGGTTTCTTCGGCCTTTGCCAAGACCGTTGTGGTTTTAAATATTGGTAACATCATTGATTTTTCCTGGACTGGCAAATATAAGCTGGATGCCATCCTGCTTGCGTGGCAGGGCGGTATGGAAAGCGGCAATGCCGTAGCTGACGTGTTGTACGGCAAGGTTTCTCCGTGCGGGAAACTAACCGACACCATTGCCAGAAGTTATCAGGACTACCCAAGCAGCAGTCACTTTGGAGACAAGCTGAAAAACGAATACGAAGAGGACATCTTCCTTGGGTACCGCTACTTTGAAAAATATCGGGAAGACCAGATTCTATACCCGTTCGGATACGGCCTCAGTTACACGGATTTTGAAGTAAATCCGGTGGGACTTGCGTACAATGAAGGGGAAAATAAAGTTACCGTTCAGGTGCGGATTACCAACGCCGGACGGTATCCGGGCAAGGAAGTTATCAAGCTCTGGTGCCTGCCGCCGGAGGGCAGGTTAAAACAGCCGAAGCGCGTTTTAGTCGGCTTCGGAAAAACCAAGGAACTGCTGCCCGGAGAGCGGCAGAACTTACTGGTTACCGCTAAGCTGGATTACATGGCTTCCTATGATGAATGGAAGCACGCATTCCTGTATGAACAAGGCGAATACCGCTTTATGATAAATGACACACTGTATGGTTCCGTTTTCATGAAGGAAGAAACCATTCAAAAGCAGTGTGAACAGGCCGCTGTCCCAGGCGTAGACTTACGCGCCCGCATTGAAAAGCGCTTGCCGGAAGAGCTTCAGCCAAAAGGCCAAAACCTGCTGCGCCTGACGGACGTCAAGGAGGGAAGGGCAACCCTGGATGACTTTGTTGCAGAACTCAGCAACCAGGAACTGGAAGCCCTGACCCGCGGACACGGTTTCATGCACAGCCCGCTTGGCACGGACGGCAACGCTGGTACCTTTGGCGGCATCCTTCCGTCTCTGCAAGAGAAGGAAGTGCCGGTCATTACCACCACGGACGGCCCAGCCGGTATCCGGCTGAACCGCTTCAGCTCGCTGTTGCCGTGCGGCACCGCACTGGCGTGCACCTGGAATCTGGATTTAGTTACAGACCTTTATGAGCTGCTTGGCGCAGAAATGGTGTCCGCCGGGTCCGACGTGCTTCTGGCGCCGGGCATGAATCTGCACCGGAATCCACTTTGCGGCAGAAACTTTGAATATTTTTCCGAAGATCCATTGCTGTCCGGATTCATGGCCGCCGCCGTTATCCGCGGTATCCAGCGCAACGGCGTCAGCGCCTGTCCAAAGCATTTCTGCTGTAACAATCAGGAAACCAACCGCGCCAACAATGACTCCGTTGTCGGGGAACGCGCCCTGCGGGAGCTGTACCTGCGCAATTTTGAAATTGCCGTTAAGGAAGGCAAACCGCTCTGCATTATGACCTCCTACAACAAGGTCAACGGCGTCTGGTCCCATTACAACTATGACTTAGTTACCACCATTCTCCGCAAAGACTGGGGATATGATGGACTGGTCATGACTGACTGGTGGATGAAGCCCGCGCACAGTCCGGAATTTCCATCGCTTAAGAACAATGCGTACCGCGTGCGTGCCGGAGTAGACCTCTTGATGCCGGGAGACATGAATCGCCTGGCCCGGTCTTACAAAGCCGACAGCTCGCTTTTAGAAACGCTTGGAAAACGGCATGGCCTGACCAAGGGCGAGTTACAAACCACCGCCAAACACACACTCCAATTTATTTTGAAATTCATGCAGTAAAAGAAGGCAATAAAGATGAACTTAGAAGGAAAACACGTACTGGTCATGGGTCTTGCCCGGAGCGGCATGGCCGCCATTAAGGTGCTGACCCGGCTTGGGGCCACGGTAACCCTGTCCGAACAGAAAGCCAAGGAAGATCTGAAAGAGCTTCCTTTGTTGGAAGAGCTGGGGGTTACCGTTGTGGACCAAAGCCTGGCCGTGTTTAGGCAGCCGTATGACCTTTGCGTTAAGAACCCGGGCATCCCGTACCGCTCGGATAAAATTCAGGCTTTGGAGGCCCAGAACATTCCGGTCATTACGGAAATTGAACTGGCCTTCCAGGTGGCCAAGCCGCAACACTACTTTGCCATTACGGGCACCAACGGCAAGACCACAACCAGTACGCTGGTGTACCATATTCTGGAAAAGGCCTACGGCAAGAAAGTTCATCTCTGCGGCAACATCGGCATTCCTTTATGCGAGATCGTCCTAAAGGAAAATCTGCTGGAAGAAGAAGGACACTATATTGCCCTGGAAGTATCCAACTTCCAGCTGGTTAACATTGATAAGTTCCGTCCGGAAGTGGCAACCATTATTAATTTGTCTCCGGACCACGTGGACTTCATGGGCAGCCTGGAAAATTACTATAAGTCCAAAACGGAAGTATACCGCAACATGAAGGAGAACGACTTGTTTATCCTGAATGCGGATGACCCGTTAGTAAAAGAATATACAGAAAAGTATCCCATTTCCTGCAACGTGCAGAGTTTTAGCCTGGATAACCAGGACACGGATGATTACGTAAAAGACGGCTACGTTTGCGTGGCCGGAGACCCGGTGTTGCCGCTGGATAAAATCCACATTGTCGGCAAACACAATTTGCAGAACGTCATGATTGCCGTGGCCATGGCCAGAGCTGCCGGCGTGGACAAAGACACCATTTGCGCCGCGGTAGACGCTTTCCATGGGGTGGAACACCGCATGGAATTTGTTCGGGAATGGAATGGCGTAAAATTCTACAATGACTCAAAGGGCACCAATACCGATGCCACAATTACCGCACTGAAATCCTTTGACCGCGGCGTCATCCTTCTCTTTGGCGGCTTTGAAAAAGGTCTGGCCATGGACGACGTCAAAGCCCACATGGGCTGCGTCAAGAAGGCCATCGGCTTTGGGGCCTGCGGCAAGCGGCTGGTGGACGACACCGTCGGTGCCGACGGCATCGTAGTAGAAGACCTGCCTGCCGCACTGGCCAAAGCCGTAGAGCTTGCTAAGCCGGGTGACACCGTCCTCCTCAGCCCAAGTACCAGCTCCTTTGACCAGTACTCCTGCTTTGAAGAGCGCGGCGAACACTTCAAGAAACTAGTCAACGCTTTATAAAACTTGAAAAAATAGGGTAAAAAAACAACACACTATAAAAGTGGATTATAAAAGTGAACTTTGCAGGAACACACAATCAACTAAATTGCAGAGCAAAGCTAAATCGCAAAAGAAAAACAGAAACGCAGAAAGACGAAAACGTAGAAAGACGGAAAATAAAATGAGCAAAGATAGTTACATAGGCGTGTTTGATTCTGGCATTGGCGGCATGACCGTAGTGCAAAGCATTGTAGAAACCATGCCAAAAGAAAACATCATTTATTTTGGAGACACTGCTCATGTTCCCTACGGAACTCGCTCCAAAGCACAAATTACAGAATACGTTCTGGCTGATGTGCAATTTCTGCGGCAGTTTGATTTAAAAGCTATGGTAATTGCCTGTAACACGGCGGATTCAGTGGCAAAAGAAAAAGTAGTGGAAGCCTACCCGGATATGCCGGTTTTCGGCGTAGTGGAACCGGCCTCGGCGCAGGCCGCAAGAACCACGCGCAACGGAAAAATCGGGGTCATTGCCACAAACGCCACTGTAAAAACCAAAGCCTACCAAAAGGCAATTGCCCGATATAATCCGGAGGCGCAGGTTTACATGAAGGCCTGCCCGCTGCTGGTTCCACTGGTAGAAAACGGCCAGTACCGGGTCGGCAATCCGGTGGTCAACCTGATTTTGGCAGACTACTTAAAGCCACTGGCGGAAGAAGGTATTGACACATTAGTGTTAGGATGCACACACTATCCGCTACTGGCGGATGCCATTGCATCCTTGTTCCCGGAGCTAACCTTAATCAGCTCCAGCACAGCGGCAGCGGCTTGCTTAAAAGAAACCTTGCAGAAAGAACACCTGGAGCGGGACAGCACCGACCCCGGCACCCGCCAGTTCTTTGTCAGTGACGCCGCCGAAAATTTCCAGGAACAAGCAGAAATCCTCCTAGGTGAAGCCCTAACCGACCCCGTCCAGCAAGTCACCCTCCTAGATAAAGACTAAAAAGAAGCACTTGCCCTGTAGCAATACCACACAGTTCGCCTTTTAAGAAAAGACAACTTTCTCCGACAGATCTTCTCCTAGATAAAGACTAACCCTGTCTGTCTATTACCCTTTTGGAGAAAGGCAAACCCCATCCGACCATTATCCTTCTTGGGGAACGCTTCTGGTTTCAAACTAAAAGACAAAACTTAAAAAGAGAGAGAACAGCAGTAGCTGTCCTCTCTCTTTTCCTTTGCTGGCTTTCTTGATGGCAGTCCCAGACAACCGCCAAGCAGCGCACAACTGGACCTCCCTTACTTGTGTGGAAGCCTTACTTGTGTGGCAAATTCGGCACAGACACTCCGTTTGCCACCCAAATCCCATTTTCGGGTGGCAATTAAACCCATAACGCCAAATTTGCCACCACAATCACCAGCCGCCAGGCAGTTCCCAGCTTTTCCAACTCTACTCTGGTGGCAAATTCGGCACAGACACTCCGTTTGCCACCCAAATTTCACTTTCTGGTGGCAATTAAACCCATAACGCCAAATTTGCCACCACAATCACCAGCCGCCAGGCAGTTCCCAGCTTTTCCAACTCTACTCTGGTGGCAAATTCGGCACAGACACTCCGTTTGCCACCCAAATTCCACTTTCGGGTGGCAATTAAACCCGCAGTCCCCAATTTGCCACCACAATCACCA
>CAVHPJ010000007.1:0-109147 GCA_963638085.1 Butyricicoccaceae bacterium
AAGTAAAAGTGCATACTTTTTCGGGTCCAGGAGCCTTGCGGTATGCACTTTCCAAGCAGAATGCATACTGAAGGCGTGTTTCTGTCCAAAAAGTATGCATTTAAAAACCGGTCCCGGCGGAGCCCCTTATTTAGCTAAGTAAAAGTGCATACTTTTTCGGGTCCAGGAGCCTTGCGGTATGCACTTTCCAAACAGAATGCATACTGAAGGCGTGTTTCTGTCCAAAAAGTATGCATTTAAAAGCCGGTCCCGGCGGAGCCCATTGTTTCACCGGTGGAGCCTCTTTCCCAAAAAAGTAAAAAGTTATATAAACGCAATTATTTTCCGAATCGGAAATTTAAAAATGCCGGTGTCTTTTAATTGCGCTCATTTCTGGTTGGGAAGCCGGATATGCGGCTTTTGAGGTTGGGAAATGCGCTCATCTTGGATAGTTAACTCCGAAATGAGCGCAAGGATTTTCTATATCAGAAAATTGCAAAAAGGCAGTATCGCTTAATTGCGCTCATTTCTGGTTGGGAAGCCGGATATGCGGCTTTTGAGGTTGGGAAATGCGCTCATCTGAGTCAGTGAATGACAAAATGAGCGCATTTATTTTCTACATTGGAAAATATTAAAGAAGGTCATTTTTAAAAGAAAAAGAAATATCTCAGATGGCTTGTCACAGCTGAAGATGATATAAATGGGAAGCCGATTTACCGCAGAAGTAGTCAATAGAGGGCTATCTGAGGTATATCTGGAAGGTATATCTGGAACCCAGTGCAGTTCTGATGTGAAAGTCATTTTCGTAAAGTACCTCAGATTGCCGAGCTAGGGCCGATATGAGGTAATTAGAGAAGGAATTTACCTCAGATGACTGGCTACAGCTGGAAATGAGGTAATTGGGGCAAAGGGAACTGCTTGGAGATGAAAGTCATTTTCGTAAAGTACCGCAGATTGACGAGGTGGGGCCAATATGAGGTAATCGGGAAAGAAAATTACCTTATGTAGCTAGCCACGGCCAAATATAAAGTAATTGAATAAAAAGGAAACTACCGCAGGTTGAACTTTCGGTTACAATCTGCGGTAGTTTGAGATGGAAATTATAAAATTAAGAAGGCAGACACGGATTCTAGGTAATTAGATAAACTTCTTGCCAGAGGACCATGCATCGCCAACCTTTTTGCCGATTACATGGTAGGTATTGTTGAATGGGTCAAAGGTGATGGGAGCCACCTTGTCAACGTCCACCGTGTCCCCGGTCAGGGCAGATTCGTCAACGCTGACGTTGACAATTTCGCCCTTCATGATACCGGTTTCCGAATCATAAGAAATCAGTTTGCACTCCATGCAAACGGCCAGTTCATTGATGATTGGTGCATCTACATGATTGCTTTTGGTGACAGTCATTCCTGCTACAGCCAGTTTATCTTTTACCTTATTGCCGGTGGCAATTCCGAAATAATCACATTCCGCCACATGCGCAGCATCCGCCATGCTAATGGTAAATGCGTTCTTTTTTAGAATGTTTTTGGTTGACTTGTGGCTTGCAGAAATACACATAGTTACTTCCGTTGCCCCGCTGATGCCACACCAAGCGGCGTTCATGGCACAAGGCACGTCATTTTCATCATATGAGGCGATGATAAATACTGGTTGCGGAAAGCTATATGGTTTTGCTCCAAAGTCTTTTCTACTCATTTTTATATCCTCCTAAATGTGAGTTTCCCTAAAAAAGGAACCCACAGTAATAAATAACAGTAATCAGTAATAGTAATCTATAACAGCAATCCAAAACAGCCATCAGGAACGGTAGTCCATAACAGAAATCCGTAACCGTAATCTATGACGGAAAGCCGAAGTAGGAATCAGAAGTAGCAATCAGGAAACAATCATCAGTTCGTCTGAAAGTTCTGTGCCGCAAGGCAGAATGCGCGGGGTGGCAAGGTTGTAAAGATTGGTGGCCCGGCATTCATAGTCAAACACCTGCTTGGCTTCCGGACTAAGCGCGCTGATTTGGGCGGTTTTGGTAACAATGGGAAGAGTGGCTGTTTGTTTGGCTACTTTCAGCAGTTCCCGGCCGCGTTCATTGAAGCCGAGGACGCGGATATACGGCACTTCCAGTTGATTGACATCCGCCGTCAGGCCAAGGTAAAGTGCCGTTATGATGCGGCGGATCCGGGAATGGGTGTACCGTTTGGTCTTAATAATGTCATACAGCTCTTCCAAAGAGGTAGCTGACTGAATGGCATTGTAAATTCTGTTCTCCAGTCCTTCGCTGATATCCGGAGCCGCCGCAATGTCCTCGGCGGAAAGCATACGCAGCCGGGACAGGATAGCCCGTTCGGATTCGTCCTGCACTACAGGGGCACGGCCGACACGCTTTTGCTGTTCAAAAAGCTTTACCGAAGCGTCCGGCATATAGTCATAGGCACTTTTGTCCCCGCGTTCCAGTCGGATACGGAGCGCAGAAGCACTGGCAAATTCTCCGGTAATCTTCAAAGCGTCGTGCTCCGATCCGGAACGCGGCACCGGACAAAAGTCCATTTTGGAGTGCAGCTTCTGTAGTGCTTTTACATATTCTAAGCCTAAAATGTTGTTCGGCCCATTTAAAAATGCGGCCTGCTCTGCACCAAGAAGAGCTTCTACCGCATTGGCTCTGGCAACCGGGTAACTGATTCCACCTTCCAGCTCTTCTTTAATACGGGCATCCGTGGCAGGGTTGCGCAGCGCCTGTTCCACCAGTAAAAATTGCTGCCGGTCCGTACACTCAGCGCCAAATTGCAGCAAATCTACACAGCCAAGGGCGTTCAGCACCGAAACGCCGCCATAGGCGAAGCGTTCCGCCGTGGCAACCGCCCACGGAACCGGCAGCTCTACCACTAAGTCTGCGCCACCCTGCAGTGCCGCAGCGGCCCGGCTACGCTTGTCCATAATGGCAACGCTGCCCCGCTGTACAAAGTTTCCGCTCATCACCGCAACAACATGCGTAGCGCCGCCGCTGCGGCACTCTTCAATCATAGCTTCATGCCCCTTATGGAACGGATTATATTCTGCAACTATTCCGGTTACTTTCATTTGCCTAGGTACTCCTTTGCATTCAGATTTGCTTTCTGTTCTCAGTGTACTCTATTTTGGTGAAAACTGCATCGCAAAAAAGCAACAAGATTGACAAGAAATAAACAGCAGAAATGCCTTGTTTTCAGCCTGTTTCCCCTTTTCTTACGTCCGCTGTTATGTTAAAATCAATCGAATTTGAGACAAGGAGTTTTGAAAATGATCATTTTGGTAATTAACTGTGGCAGCTCCTCTTTAAAGTATCAGCTGATCAACATGGAAGATGAATCCGTCATTGCAAAAGGCATTGTAGAACGCATCGGCATCGGCGGTCATATCTGCAGCAAAACAGCAAGCGGAAAAGTAGTAGAATATGACAAGGAATTCCCGGATCATACTTCGGCTTTCCTGGAAGTAAAGAAAAACCTGACCGAAGGCGAAGTCAAAGTCATTGACTCTCTGGATGACATCAGCGCTATTGGTCACCGTATTGTTCAGGGCGGCGCTCTTTATAAAGAAAGCGTTCTGGTAACAGACGAAGTAGAAGCAGGCATTGAATCCCTGGTCGATTTAGCTCCACTCCACAATGCGGCTCACCTGCAAGGCATTCGGGCGGCCAAGGCCGTTTTCGGCGAAGATGTACCACAGGTTGTTGTATTTGACAACGCCTTCCACAGCACCATGCCGCCGAAAGCCTATATTTATCCGCTGCCGTATGAATATTATGAAAAGTACCAGGTTCGCCGCTATGGCTTCCACGGTACCTCCCACCGCTTTGTCAGCGCCCGCCTGGCCAAGCTTCATCCGGAATACAAAAAAGTCATTGTTTGCCACCTCGGCAACGGCTCTTCCCTTTCCGCAATTAAAGATGGAAAAGTTATTGACACCACCATGGGTCTGACCCCGCTGGACGGCTTCATTATGGGCTCCCGCTGCGGCGCCGTTGACCCGTCCGCTATTACCTACATTCAGTCCAAAGAAGGTCTGAATCCGGAAGAAACTTCCGACATGATGAACAAGAAATCCGGTCTTCTTGGTGTTTCCGGCGTTTCTTCCGATATGCGTGACGTAAAAGCCGCCGCACAGGCCGGCAATGAACGCGCCCAGCTGGCACTAGACATCTTTGCTTACCAGATTGCCAAGCTGATTGGTTCTTATTACGTTGCCCTCGGTGGCTGTGACGCCATCTGCTTTACCGCAGGTATTGGTGAAAACGACTCCACCGCCCGTCTTTCCATCCTGAAGCAGCTGGAATGCCTTGGCATTTATGTAGATCAAGCGGTCAACAAGAACACTCATGGGGAAGAAGCTAAGATTTCCACCGCAGATTCCAAGGTAGACCTGTATGTTCTTCCAACCAACGAAGAGCTGATGATTGCCCGGGACACCAGAGACATTGTAGAAAAGCTGTAATTGCGATATTTCAAGTAAAATCAGTACTTGTTCACAAAATTGCAGACAAAAAAATTACTGCAAACCGGAAAAATTTCGTCACCGAAAATGTGTGACAGAACGACAAACCTGTATACATTTGCTTAAGAATCAGGTATTATGTAGTTGAGGATACACCCTATCCTTTCTGTGCAGGAGTTTCTTTTAGAAACTCAAAAGCAACGGGAAAGGAGCAACTTGGCGGAGTTGCTCCTTTCTTTTTTTATGCCCATTACTGACTCGCAAAAAAAAGAAGGAAAAAACAGCAAGCAGAAACCAACACTTTGCAGATTTCGTTTTTGTCAAATGTGCAGTTGTTGGTTTGTTGCCCACCAAAACACAGTCCAAGCACACCGCTCCCGCGCCTTTCCAGCCAACCAAAATAGGCTATTCTACGCCATTTTTACCCCACCGCAAAGGAAACGACCCAGCAAAGTCCTAGGCTCCAGCATAACCGTGCGCTCCCCAAAAATCACAAATATTCGCACGTTTGTGTTTTCGCCTTTTCCCGCCTTACCGGAATTAATTAAAAAAGTATAATAACTCGGTCGGAAGACGAAAGCATTTTACGCAAAGGAGCAGTTCGTATGAAAAATTTGACAAAAAGGATCCTCAGCACCCTTTTCGTCCTTGTGCTGATTCTTTCCTTCAGCACGGCCAGTCTGAGTTCGTTTGCAGCCTCCGCAAACACGCCAACCACAGCCTCCTGGTTCAATGACAACAAGATTGTATTAAAAGCAAATCAGTCCATCACTTACAACCAGAGTGAAGATGTCATGAAGCAGGAAATCTTTGACACTGTGGTAGACCATGAGCAGTCCGTCCTCCCTGAAAACACTAAGTGGGATGACCTTAGTTATCTTATTATGGATTCCGATGTCGGCACCACAACCGTCTACATTTGCTATGGCTATGACATCACCTCCTATGAATCCGTCTCCATTGAAATTACCAAAGCTTCCATGAAGGTGGACATTCCCTTCTTCAAGAGCATCTACTGTGATGAAAAGCTGACCAATTACGTAACCGTAACCCCGGATGACGACGCCATTTACGCCTACACCCTCTTTGCCGGAATTAACAGCTCTGCCAATGTTGGGTTGTATGTAAACCTGCCCACACAGATTTCCTCCGTCATCAGCAACGAATACGTTGGTACGGTTTGGTCATGGATTGATGAAGACGGCTACACCCTGGAAGAACGCCTTGCCGAAGGCATGACCGTAAAGCAGTTCAAGGATTTCCTGAGTAATGAAACCTTCCTGGGTGCGCTGGAATTTGTCGGCGTGGACACCAGCGGATTCAGATCCGTTCTGAACGTTTTAAATAGCGATTTAGTTTCTTACATTATTGATGACTCCCGCGTTGCCATCGGAGTTCCCAACCGTGCTGGTGCCTATGCTGTAGTTGCCCTGGGGTCTGACAGCAATTATGAAACCGCAATGGATTATGGTACCTTCGTTGTCAAGAAACGCTGGGGCGCAACCCTGCAATGGAAAGACAATGACCCGCTGAAGGGTGCAGCCGTTCTGTACAACGGCACTGCCGGTCACATTCAGGACGGCGTAAAGGTTATTTACAGCGGCCTTACCTCTGCAAAAAAGCCTTACGTTTCCACAAAGGCACCTACCGAAGCCGGTAACTATGTTGCCACCGCCTTCTTGGCCGGCGGCAACTATATGGCACTGCCACTGGTTCAGACCTTCACCATTTCCTAAAGCATAAAAAGGGCAAACCAACACTTTTCTTGTCCGTTTTTGGACAAATGTGCAAGTGTTGGTTTGTCAAAAAGGTCCTAAAACGGACAATTGTGCCTACCTGGCACAGGTCCACTGATTTTTCACCCTTCAGAAATGGCCATCCTTTGCCGTTCTTTAAACTTGTTTTAAGGAAAGCAGACAAGCAAAACCGTAAAAATGGCGTAACAGCGTGAGTCACAACTCTCACAAATGCGCGCACATTTGTGTTTTCCCTGTTTTTACCCTTATCGGAATTAGTTAAAAGACTATAATAAAGCTGTCAAATGACGTACCCATTTTACGCAAAGGAGCGTTTCGTATGAAAAAAATTACAAGAAGGATTATCAGTACCATTTTAGTTCTTGTACTGGTTCTTTCCTTCAACATTGTCGGCCTGAGTTCTTTTGCAGCCTCTGCAAAGACTCCATCTGTAGCTTCTCTTTCTATAGCAAAAACAAAGATAGTATTAAAATCGGGACAATCTATCACCTACAACAAAGAGAAAGATGTCATGAAGCAAGAAATCTTCGATACTGTTGTTGACAAAGAGAACTCCAACTTACCAGAGGATGTCTCCGTTGATGACTTCATCTTCACTATGGTTGATCGCAATGCAGGAAAAGATAAGCTATTCACCCTCACTTTCAAGACAAGAGATGGATATATCACCAGTACTGAATCTGGTACTGTAACCGTTACCAAAGCTACCATGAAAGTAGACGTCCCCTTCTTCAAGAGCGTTTACTGTGACGAAAAGCTGACTGATTATGTAACCGTAACCCCGGAAGATGATGACATTTATACTTACACCATCTTCGCCGGCATTAACACTTCTGCTGATGTTGGTTTGTATGTTGACCTTCCGAAGCAGGTTTCTTCCGTTATCAGCAATGAAACAATTGGTAAAATTTGGGCAAAACTTGATGAGCAGGGTTACACCTTGGAAGAACGTCTTGCCGAAGGCATGACCGTAAAGCAGTTCAAAGCATTCCTGAGCAACGAAGCCTTACTTGCCGCCATGAAACTTCTTGGTGTTGACACTAGCGGATTTGAAGCCGTTTTGAAGATTCTGAACAGTGACTTAGTATCTACCGTCATTGATGATTCCCGCATTGCCATTGGTACTCCGAACCGCGCCGGCGCTTATGCCGTAGTTGCTCTTGGAACCGGTAGCAATTATGAAAATGCACAGGACTATGGCACTCTGGTTGTCAAGAAGCGTTGGGGTGCAACCCTGCAGTGGAAAGACAATGATCCAACCAAGGGCGCAGTTGTAATGTATGGCGGCACTGCCGGTCACGTACAGGATGGCGTAAAGGTTATTTACAGCGGTCTTACTTCCGCAAATAAACCTTACATCTCCACAACCGCTCCTACAGAAGCTGGAAAATATGTTGCTACTGCCTTCTTAGTTGGCGGCAACTACATGGCACTGCCTTTAGTTCAGTCCTTCACCATTGCCTAATTTAAAACATCCATTCATACAAAAAAGTAATAAACACACACAGGAAGAGGACAGCCCACCAGCTGTCCTCTTTCCTTTTTCCCACTTTCTTCCCAAAGACTATACTTTCGTATAAAGGAAAATGCCATATAAATTGATACAATAAACAGGTAAGAATAACCACGTGAAGTTTTTGGAGGAAAAGCACATGAAGAAAAAACTATTTGGCATTTTACTTGCTCTTAGCATGATTCTCTGCCTGTTCCCCATTGTGGCGCTGGCAGAAGAAGACGAAAACCTAAACCCGAACCCGGGGCAACCCATTTTTCTTGAAGTTACCCAAATTGCGGCAACCATAACGGAACCGAAGCTGGGACAGACTCCGGATTATCAGCCTACCCTTACTGCAGATCAGGAAAACAGCGTAGAGCTGGATTATGTAGACTGGTACAAAATTGCAGCAGCAGACTTTACCGGCACACCAGACGACGTTTGGGAATATGTAGAAGACGACGAAGTCTTTGAACCGGGATATTATTACTCGTCCGAGATTTTTATTGACCCGGTAGAAGGATTTGTCATTTCACAATCCATCACCGGCACCATAAACGGATTCCCACACAATAACACGTATGGTGATATCTACCAGGCAAATGAAGATGAACAGGGCAACAAAGAAACCTGGGCCTATTTGTCCTATGTGTTTGATCCGTTATATGAAATTACCACCTATGAAATTCCGTTTACCAAAGTGGTAAAGCAGGGCGGCAACATTGCTCCCGGCCAGGAAACCTTTACGCTGGAACTGTTTGACATCGGCGCGGGCGAGGAAGCTGATTTCCCAGACGTCAGCTACACTGCTACCGTCACCACCAATGGTGCCGGTCAGCAAACCGGAAAAATTGTCTTTACCGGACCGGAAAACCAGATTTTCAATTTCTTAATTGAAGGATTTATGGTTCGTGAGAAAAAAGGTTCTGCAGAAGGCTGGACTTATTCGGATGCCGTATGGGGCGTACAGGTTATCTTAGGTGAAGACTTTGAATGGCCAAAACTGAATTTTGAAAATGTTATTTTCTATCCTGCCATTTATGAAGAATCTGACAACGGCGGATATTACATTTGGGACGAAAGCGCCATTGCAGACAAGATGACCTTTGAAAACACCTATACCGCCAATCAGGCAGTAGTGGAACCGACAGAAACGCCGACAGAAACACCAACAGAAGCTCCTACGGAAGCACCTAAGCCTGTCAAGAAGGCTACCACGGTAAAGACAAATGACCCGAATAACCCGGGCAACATTGCTCTTTGGCTTTCCGTACTGTTTGTTGGCGGAGCCGGACTTGTTAAGATCATCAGCAAGAAGAAAGAGTTAGCTGAGAAGTACTAATTTCCCAGCGCTAAGAACACCCTAAAGAGGGACATCCAAAAAAAGCACAGAAAAGAGGACAGCCGCACGGCTGTCCTCTTTTTATATCTTGCTTTATTGTTCCAACTATTAGCTTTGCGGCTTTCCGGTGGCGTCCGGAACGGACTCTGTTTCAAAGCCCTCTGTGGATTCCTTCATGAAAAGAACTTTGACGGTTTGGAAAATCAATTGCAAGTCTGTGCTGACGGAATACTTTTCAATGTAGTCTAAATCCAGCTTCAGCTTATCATACGCAGTAGTGTTGTATTTGCCATAAATCTGGGCATAACCGGTTAAGCCTGCTTTTACCTTTAAACGGTACTTGAATTCCGGGATTTCCTTTGTGTACTTGGCCACGTGTTCCACGCGTTCAGGACGCGGACCAACAACGGACATTTCTCCCTTTAAAATATTAAAGATCTGCGGCATTTCGTCAAAGCGGGTGGCACGGATAATCCGGCCGACTTTGGTAATGCGGTCATCGTCATTTTCGGCCGGATGGGCCTTGCCATCCGCTTCCGCGTCTACAATCATAGAGCGGAACTTAATAATGCGGAACACTTTGCCATCCTTGGTAACGCGGTCCTGACGGAAGAACACGGGGCCACCATCTTCCAGCTTAATGCAGATGGCTACAATAACCATCAGCCATCCGGTAACAATCAAGCCGACCAAAGAAACAATAATATCAATCAGCCGTTTAAATACCCGCTGTTCAAAGGACAGGCCACTGTTGCGGCACAGGTTTAACGGCGTATCAAATAAGTGAACCTCTTCCGAGCCGCTTAAAATAATGTCAGACAGCTTCGGGGTAACGTAAGTCAGCTTTCCCTGGGCATAACAGTACTTCAAAATGTCATTGCGTAAGGAACCCTGGATATCACAAATAATGGCACCATCATATTGGTCTATCCGTTCTTTAATGTAGTCCAGTCCCTGTTCTACATCCACTGCCTCGCAGATGTGGAATTGGTCATCCCGAACAGACATTTTCCGCACCAGGTTGGTGGCAGAATGATACGAATAAATAACTACCAGGTTGCGCGGCGGATACATTTTGTTATACAGATAAGAGCCAAGGTAGGCCCAGATAATAATGATACCCATCTGCACCACAAACAGCAGTAACAGTGGCACCAAGGCCACCATTTTACGGGCAACCAGGGACATAACAAAGTACATTACTACGTCTACAATGGCGGTAGACAGACCCTGGGAGTAAACAATATTTCCCACCTTGTACTGGTCTATCTTCAAGGCACCATAAATGCGGGAAAACAGATATTGCAATACAAAGTACAAAGCAATAATTAAGTAGTTACCTCTGCGGTCAAAGGCCCAGATAATGCCGACGTTGAAGTAGTGAATCCAGGCGTATGCAAAGGCCACCGTCAGGGATGCCAATATGGAAATGACCAGGAAGAACATGATCATTTTGCGGAATTCTTCCCGGTTTGGTTTTGTCTTCATGTTTGTTTAACCTCCATGACTGCAGAATTCGCAGCCGCAATAATCTTGGCGATACAGCCCGTGCTCTTTGGAAAGCACAATAGAACGTTTGTAGCCGTCTTTCTTTTTAAAGTCCGATGGCAGAAACGGAACCCCGTACTGGTCTCCTAAGCGTTGCCCGATGGCATTCAGAAGGGCAGCGTTTTTGTAGGGGCTGACGGAGAGCGTGGTGCAGTACCAGTCAAAGCCTCCGGCTTTGGCGTAGGTTGCTGCACCGCGCAACCGCTGTTCATAACAGACATGGCAACGGTTGCCGCCTTCCGGTTCCCGCTCCAGGCCTGCAATTTTCTGTAGGTACTCTTCGTGGTTGTATTCCCCTTCCACAAAGGAAATGGCGGAACCGGCGGCATTCATTTCTGTTATGAGCCGCTGCTGCTCTGCCTTGCGGTGGAGATACTCTTCTGCCGGAGCAATGCACGGATTATAGTAAAACACGGTTAAGTCAAACCAGGGCTCCAGATATTCCAGAACATAACTGGAACAAGGTCCACAGCAACTATGGAGCAGCAGCCGCGGCTTGTCCGTCAGCCCCGCCAGCACCTGTTCCAATTGCTTCTGGTAATTTATTTTTTCCATTAAGATGTTTCCTCCAGGCTTTTGTAAAGAGCTAATGTAGCGGAAGCCCGCTCCTTCAGCTTTTCTTTCATTTGCGGAGGATTTAACACCAGCATTTTATCTCCAAACTGGTTGACCCAGTTCAGGAATCCTTCTGAATCAGAGGCGTGCACCTTTGCCACAAACCGGTCCCCTTTTCGGAAGGAAATTGGCGTGGACTGACCAAAGCGGTCCTTTACCTCATCTAACAGCAAATTACTGCACAATAGTTCCACTTTCACCGGCTTTCCGGAGAATCCATTGAAGTTCTGCTCCATGTAATCTACCACATCAAAGCCATCTGTATAATTGCTGAATTCGGCGCAGTTCCGTGCAGGCTCTTCTAAAATTTCAACGCCCACAATCCGGTCCACCCGAATCTGCATGAAGTTGTCATGGGTTTCTCTGTTGCAAATGGCGTAATACCGGTCATTGGACCAGATTAAAGCATATGGCGTCAGCGTAAATATTCTTTTTTCGCGATGTGGTGCTTCTCCGGACACATAGCGGAACTTATAATAACTGAGCCGTACTTTTTTTCCTTTGCTGATGGCCTCCGCCAGATCATTAATATAATAATATATTTTACTGTTTGTGGTTTTAGCGTTCTGGCTGAAGTAAACCGACTCCTGTAAGAAATCCCGGTCATAAATACTGAAATCCGACAGGATTTTTTCCGTCAGTGCCGTTGTTTTTTCCGCAGTAATGAATCCGGCGGAGCGGACTGCATCAATCAGCAGCCGGGCTTCCGGCAGTTCAAATTTTCGGTCTCCAAGGAATACACCTTTTTTTCCGGAAGAGACTCTGACAATGTCATAACCGTAGTCCTGCAAAGCGCCCAAATCCGCATAAATGGACTTCCGTTCTGCCGTTATCCCGGACCGTTCTTTCAGCCGTGCAATAATTTTGTCGGAATTTAAAGCATGACTTTCGTCTGTCAAATCCTTCAGAACATCCAACAGATATAACAGCTTCAGCTTGGTATTTCTTTTTCCGCTTTCCACCCTGTCACCCCCAAGTTAATTTACCTATCCTAACTCTACCACCCCGGCACTTTATTGTCCATTCTTTTGGACATTGCTCTGTGTTACAATATCCATGATGGGAGGTTTACTATGTTAGAACAACTACTGGAAAATCTGGATAGTCCGGAAGACAAACTCAGCTTTACCAAAATCTATAAGAAGTATGAACAAATCATTTTAAAAGTTTCCTATAAGCACTTAGATAACCCTGCACTGTTAGAAGACTGTATCCAGGAAACATTCCTCCAGCTAATTCCAGTCTATTCTATCTTTCTTGGTTTAAAGGAACCTCAACAAAAGAAATATTTAATTACCATTTGTAAACGATGTGCCTATAAACTAAACTGCAAGGAAACTATGTCCTCTTTAGAAGATATCACAGAGGAAAAACTGTATCGCCCGGAAGAAACATCTTTTACAGACTACAGTCAGGCGGAATTGGTTATGGTCATTAAGACATTAAATGAAAAGTACAGTCTTCCACTTTTATTAAAATACGCAGATGGATATACCAATGCAGAAATTGCCGAATTACTCGGTCTTTCCGAAAATTTGGTGGCACAGCGGCTCCATCGCGGCATAGAAAAAATTCGTCAAGCCTTAACAGGAGGTGACAAACATGACCGATGATCTGCTTTTAAGAAATGCCTGTGTTGAAGCAAACCGCCAACTGTTAGAAGAGGAACTGCAGTCTCTAAATCGGCAGGCAGATGTGGTATTGCCTGTTGCCAAACGAAGAAAGATTTTAAAATCTTTAAGCCGGTTAGACCACCAGCCCAAAAAGCTCTTGTCAGCTCAGCCTCCTATCAGCTTAAAAAAGAATCTGAAAATGGTATTGCTGATTGCTGTTCTTTTGATATTATTAACCATTGCCGTTATTGCTACCCCGCATGACTCCATCACAATCAGTTTCGCACCAACTACGCAATCCGATTCTGTTGACTCTGTTTTTTTACCGCCGAATGGATTTGCTTTGGCAAAAAAAGAAGTAGGCAACACCAAGCAGGAAATCCTCTTCTTAAATGAAAAGAAAGAATTTATACTGATTACTACGCAAAAAGCCGGACAAAAGCATACGTTCAGCGTATCAGAGTCTGCGCTTACCCGGATTATGGTTGACGGACATGTTGGGTACTATGTCATAGAAGATCATTACATTACTTTACTCTGGTGCACCGGCCAGTATGAGCATCTCATTTGGGCGCCTTTGACCAGTAGTTTCACAGTAGATAGTGCCATCCAGCTTGCCAATTCCAGAACGGAAAAATAGACCAAAAAGGAAAGAGCTGCAATTGCAACGCAAAGTTACAATTGCGGCTCTTTGGTTTAGTTAATATCCACCGTCTACATACTTCCAGGTGGTATCATTTTTCGTTTTTGCCAAAATAAACATCCAACCCTGCTCAGTGGTTCCGGCTTCAAATGAAGTAAATGGAGGGACTTCATCAGAAACAATAATGTTTCCTTTCAGGACCATTATTTCGTCATATTTTTCTGTTCCCCAGTCTCCCCTCCTATTTTTCTTATAAAACTTCTTGGTTGCCTCCTGGTCATATTGCAACCCATCAAGGGTAAAATATGATTCATAAAATTTATCTTCTGCCACCTGCCTAGCCTCTTCAATCTCTGCATCAGAATAATTCACCCGCGGTTTGCAGAGCAATGCTACAACAGCAATCGCTATTGCCACCACCAAAAGAATGACAAAAATCAACCGTAAATAAAACTTTTTCTTCACAAGAATCCTCCTTTACACTTCCATTCTGGAATTGGCCAGTTGAGTAGCTGTAGCAACAGTAAAATCATCAGTTAATGGGCCCCATATCATATGTACATATCGTCCTGTGCACCACAGAAGCGTTATATAGTTATCCTTTACCATATAATACCCTTTCAGGTTACCAACAAAAATGGATTGCCACTCAGATTCTATAGGAGGCCACTCCGAAGAAGACTCCTTTTCTTTACTGGTGATACGAATAAAGTCATCTGCATTATTAAGCATAACAAGATCTTGTTCTTCCATTCCATACTCGTCTTTTACAATAACATATCCAGATGGCGGCGCAAAACTAGCTCGCAAGGAATCCTGAAAAGTTTCTGTTTGACCATCTTTACATCCAGAAAGACCGAAGATCAAGGTTACCACACAAAGCAAAAGAATGACGGCTTTATGATTGGTATCATTTTTCTTCCTCATCTAATTAATAAACACGAAAAGACTTTGGATAATAAGCTCTTTTATTACCAGAATATTCCTTAGCATAGCGAAATACATTTGATGTGTGTTGAGCGAACTTACCAGAAGATCCATCAACACAAATTACCGTATGATCATATGTGCCATCTTTATTAAAGTCGATCTGCATAACATCACCAGTTTTTATCGCGCTGACTGCAATTTTTGAAACTCTTGGTCCTGGCTGACCGGTTTTCGACGACGTCATGTAATTCCAATGGGCTGAAACGCCCTCCCAACTAGAGCTTCCTCCTCCAGAGCCAGCATACCACCCAGTAGAATAACTACTTGTTGTTACCATGCGGTAAGAGGAAAAATCACTATAACTTGATTTTGATCCAAAGCCGTAAGAAACAGCTTGCGAAACAAAATTAGTGCAATCTTTGCTACTGGAATAGAACTTTGAATTTCCGCTTTTGCAATAGGCCTTTGCATAGGCAGCCGCACGGGAGGCAGAATAAGAATAATCCGTATACGGATACGCCATTAAATCATCTGATTCTTTTACCTGTGCACTGGTTGCTTCAACATAGTTTTGTTGCACAAGTTCTTTCTTGATGGAATCCGTATCCAATGCAATTTCTTGAGATAAAGACTCCTCATACAAAATAATATCGTCATAGGCATGACCGGTTATTTTCCACTGACTTCCTATCTTTTCAACACCAAACACATTGGTGCCCAACGAAACAAAGATAGGATAGGTGGGAGTTCCTTCCGTTTCTCCGGAAAGCGTGACAGAAACAACTGCCTTCGTATTATTGTTGCTGAAAGAGATCTCATCGAAGTCATAAAAAAGATCGTATTTTTCTCTGGCATCAACTTCTTCTGGTTCCGTTTTTGCGATTTGGCTCCATCTATAAATCGTGCCCTCAAGAGACGTTAAATAATTCTTCATTTGAACAGAATTTGAATCTATAAGATCTTCAAAGCTGTCCAATTCAAGATTTGACCAAGAATGATAAGACCGATCATAATATTCTACAATTGTATTTTGTATTGCCTGCCTATCTTGTACTTCAGCAGAACTAGCATGAACCGAAAGGCCCATCGTTAATAAAAGCAAAAGGGACATAGAAATTGCGCTAATCTTTTTTTCCAACATAAATGCCTCCTTGTTTTTTAATCAAACAAATTCAATTATTCGTACTTATCATAATTGCTCCCAATCAAGCCAAAGGAACCACCCCCATCTTAAATATCTTCTATTTATAAGGTGCAAAAGAGTGGCAATTTTATGACAAGAGAAGAATAAAAAATATGCTAAAATATTCGAGAAGATATTTGTAAAAAGTAACAAAGGAGATTTCTATGGAAGTCAGGAAAGTTCGGTATTTTAGCAAAGCGTATCGGGACGTAGGAAAACTGTATCGCCAGGCATTTCCATTCAATGAAAGAATGCCGGTCTGGCTTTTACGAGCCACTGCCTATGAAGAAACCACAGAGCTGCTGGCTTTTTATGATGATGGAAAATTTTTAGGGCTTGCGCACCTGACACAGGAAGAGGACACGGTTTTTGTCATCTTTCTTGCGGTAAATCCTGAGCTGCGCGGACAAGGGAATGGTTCCCGCATCCTGGATTTTTTGAAGGACACCTATGCCGGGCAGGAGCTGTACCTCTGCATAGAACCGCTGGATGAATCCGCCAAGAATTATGCCCAGCGAGTCAGCCGCTTACGCTTTTATGAACGCAACGGATTCCACCTGAGTGGTTACCGGGTTTTTGACCCTTCCGGGCAGTATGAACTGTTAAGCACCGCCGAAGCCATAGACGTTACTGGCATGGAGCTGATTTTAAAAAAAGGCAGCTTCGGACCGTTCCATTGCACCATGGAAAAGGAATGAAGTTGCCAATTGAAAAGGACACACCGGTCTGGTGTGTCCCTTTTGTTGGTGCGCCCGGCGGGACTTGAACCCGCACACCGAGGTACATGCTCCTAAAACATGCGTGTCTGCCAATTTCACCACAGGCGCATCTGCTGGGATATTATAGCGAAAAATCCTCCTGCACGCAAGACGAAACCACAGCCTCTTTACAGCTTTCTATGGTGCTTTCATTCGTGGTTGTTTTGGTGGTTTCTTTAATTGCTTTGTTCAGGCGATTCAACACTTCTCTTTTGTTGGCGCTCCACATGGGTGCCAACAGGATATTCTTGGGGCCGTCCCCGGTCAGACGATGGATGACAATGTCTTCGGGAAGAGCTTTTAAAATTTCACAGACGTAGTAAATGTAGGTGTCTTCGTCTAATGGAGTTATTCTTCCGGCCTTGTATTCTTCGGCAAAGGTTGTGCCTTCCAGGATGTGGAGTAGTTGGAGCTTCAGGCCCCAGGTGCCCTGCCGGCAGGCATATTGCACCGTGGCCCGCATGTCATCCAGAGTTTCCCCGGGGAGGCCCAGGATGACGTGGGTTACTACTTTAATGTCGGCGGCGTTCAGAGCATGCACCGCGTCTGCGTAAACTTCGTTTGGGTAGCCGCGGCGTATGGTCCGAACGGAGTCCGGCCTGGTGGTCTGCAGTCCAAGCTCTATCCAGACGGGCTTCCTGGCCCGGAGTTCGGTCAGCATGTCCATGACCTCCGGGCCAAGACAGTCTGGCCGGGTGGCAATGGAAAGCACGGCCACCTCGGGTCGGTTGACCGCTTCGGTGTAAAGTGCTTTCAAGCGGCCCAGGTCTCCGTAGGTTCCGGTGTAACTCTGAAAATAAGCTATATACCGGTCTGCATGGGACTTCCCGGCCACGCGGCGTTTGGCAAATTCCATTTGTTTATCCAACGGCCAATCCACCGGGGCCGCAAAGTCCCCGGAGCCGCCTTCGGAGCAGAAGGCACATCCGGAAACGCCAAGGGACCCGTCCCGATTCGGACAGGTCCCGACACCGGACAGAGAAAGCTTATACAGCTTTTCTCCGTATTCGTCTTTTAAATATTGGCTTAAAGAATAATATTCCATATGAATTTCATGTTATTCGTATAGTCTGGGAACCCGCTGGTTCAGGTCACAAGCAAACTCATAATTAAAGCGGCCGGACAGTTCTCCAAGTTCATCCAGGGTAATTTCCTGGTCCCCTTGTTTGCCAATCAGGACTACTTCGTCTCCAATGGAGACGTGTTTCAGTGCCGTAACGTCTACCATGCACTGGTCCATGGTTACACGACCTAAGATGGGGCACTTTTTACCACCAATTAAAACATAGCCCTTATTAGAAAGGCTACGCGGATAACCGTCTCCGTAACCGACAGGAACAGTGGCAATTACAGTATGTTCATCCTTCGTTACATAGGTGGAGCCATAACTTACGGTAAAGCCGGGACCAACATCCTTAATATGGGAAACATGGCTAATCAGGCTAAGAACCGGCTTCGGCTGAATATATTTGTTGGAAACTTCATTACTTGGGCTAAAGCCGTACAGCGTAGCACCAACGCGAACCATGTCTAAGAAGCCGTCTTCTTTTTCCATGGTGGCGGCAGAGTTACACATATGGCGAAGATGGAAGTGGATTCCCCGGTCTTCCAGATCTTTGATGAAGTCCAGGAAAATGGCTTCCTGGTGTTCCATGCTGGTTTTATCTTTGCTGTCCGCCATGGCAAAGTGGGTAAAAATACCGTCTATATCCACCTGCGGCAGTTCGTTAATTTCCAAGATTTGCTGTTTACTTTCTTCCGTTGGCTGGAAGCCAAGACGGCCCATGCCGGTATCCACTTTAATGTGAATCCGCGCAGTGGTCTGCATGGCAACCGCAATTTCGGAGATACGCTTGGCATCTACCAAATTGTCTACTGTCAACAGAATGTGATTGGTAATGGCTTCCGGTAAGTCACGGAAGAAAACGTGGCCCAAAACCAAAATGGAGTTTTGCAAACCGGCTTTGCGCAGTTCCATTGCCTCTTCCACAGTGGCAACCGCAAAACCATAGACGCCTTCTTCATTCAGTGCTTTGGCAACATGCACTGCACCATGACCGTAGGCGTCTGTTTTTACAATGGCCATGACTTTGACCTTGTCACCGACATGGTCCATATTCTGTTTCAGATTGTACCGAAGAGCGTTTAAGTCAATTTGTGCGTAGACTCTCATTGGTTTTAACATGATTCTGCTACTTCCTTTTTTTCCTGGAACTTGTGGTATAATTCTAATCCAGGAAACTTAAAAATACAATACGGGAGGCCGTTTTATGGAGCAAATTGCGCATATGGAAACCAACCTGTCCGGCAAGTTCGGCGTACCGCGGCAAAGCGGTGTTATTTCCGCTTTGCAGGGGCGCATTGTCTTTGAACCGGGCTACAGAAACCCGGATGCACTGCGCGGACTGGAAACCTTTTCCCATATTTGGCTGATCTGGCAGTTTTCAGAGGCGGTCCGTCCCGGAGAAAAACCGCCGGTAACGGTAAGGCCGCCGCGCCTGGGCGGAAACACCCGCATGGGTGTGTTCGCCACCCGCTCCCCCTTCCGGCCAAACAATCTGGGTCTGACCGTAGTTAAAATAGAATCCATTTCCTTAGAGGGGCCGGAAGGGCCGGTCATTACCGTCTCCGGCGTGGATCTGATGGACGGAACGCCCATTTTTGATATTAAGCCCTATCTGCCGTACGCCGACGCTGTGCCGGACGCCACCGGTGGTTATACCGACACACTGCCGGATCTGCAATTACAGGTTGTCGTCCCGGACAACCTGCTGCAGCAGATTCCGGAGGCCTGTCGGCCGGAATTGCTGGGCATATTAAAACACGACCCGCGTCCGCAATATCAGCGAAAGCCCGGTCGTGTATATGGTCTGACCTATTTAAATTATGATGTAAAATTCAGCATAGATGATGCAGCGCATACCCTTACGGTACAGGAGGTCATCCCAAAATTGTAAGGTCACAAAAAACGTAGTTTTATCTACTCTTATTTGTCCAGCAAGCCAAGGCCAAGAAATGCAAAGTAAAGGCCGTCCTTGTTGACGTCTCCGCAAACACGGTCTGCCACCTTTTTTAAGGCGGCGGTGCCGTTACCCATGGCAATGCCAAGACCTGCATATTGAATCATTTCCATGTCATTGGGACCGTCTCCAAAGGCAATGGAGTTTTCCCTTGCAATACCGGCACTCTGCAAATAGGCGTTCATGCCGGCGCTTTTGTCTATGCCGGCAAGGGTAATTTCGCCGTCGCAAAAGCGGGACAGCTTAAAGCTGGAATCCGTAATTTTAAAGTATCCGTCCAGGTCCTGTTCCACCTGCTCCGGCGCCTTACGGCAGTTATAGTAAAGAGCCTTTTCAATACCCGGCTGCAGCCAGGGCTCCTTTACAAAGTCAACAGTACCATAAACCTTTTCTACCGCCTCTGAATTTAAGCCTTTTCCACGAAACAAAGCCATTCCAGCTTCTTTACACCAATCGGCGGAATATAACTTCTGTTCGGACTGCAGGAAAAACGGCATCCGGTTTTCCTGGAAGTACTGTACCATCTGTTTGGTATGTTCTGTTTCAAATGTGGTAGAATAAATCAGTTTTCCCGCATAATAGACACTGGAACCGGCTGCCGTAATCATGCCGTCCACCAGGTCCATGGGAAACCAGCTTTCCATTTGGCACAGGGCCCGTCCGGTACAAATAACCATCTGATGGCCATTGGTGCGGGCAATTCGGAGTGCTTCCCTTGCCGATTCCGGAAAAACGCCGTGGTAATCTATCAGCGTTCCATCCACATCCAAAAAAACAACTTTGTTTTCATCCATAGGGGTTCCTTCTTCTCCTTCATCAGAGAATTGCATTCCTGCAATACGGACCCATTATAGCAAATAAGTACGCGGTTTTGAGCGTTTTCTCTTGTCAAGTTTTTAACGTTTCTGTTATACTGAATCGCAGAAAAGAAAGGGGTTAAAGAATGGACAGTATCCTTTATCTTTATGACGAAGACGGCAATGAAATTGCCTTTGAATTTTTAGATGAAATAGACTACCGTGGTGGGCAATATGTTGCCTTACGCCCCACGGAAGGTACCAGCACAGACGAAGTGCTGATTCTGTTGGTAGAAGGGGACGATTTCTCTCTGGTAGAAAACCCCAAAACGGTGCAGGCCGTCTACCAATTATTCCGGGAATCTCACAAGGAAGAGTATGATTTCCGGGACTAACTCCTTCTGTCTCGGACTTTCTCCGAGGCAGGATTTTTTATTTTCTGGAGAAATGTGTACATGCAGCAGGAATTTTTTTGCTTTACGCCACTGGTCAAAGTAGTAGAGCTCGGCGTCCTGCCCCGCTCTGAAAAGAAGACCCGGATAACGTAAAATAAGTTTCGCAAATTCATTCAGGCCATTCTGAAACCTAACAATAAAATAGACATAGCCTGAACCACTGAGTAGAATTAAGTTACCACACCAAATTCGAAAGGAGTTCAGAACTATGTCTGACACCATTATAAGCCTTAACGAGGAAGCTATCCATACTGAATTAAAGGATTTGGTTCGTACCAGCGTTGAGGAAGCCCTTATCGAGATGTATTTAGCCGGTGTGTCTGTACGGTGTGTAGAAGACATTTCTGAGGCTTTGTGGGGAACCAAAGTTTCTCCTGGTACAATCAGCAACCTCAACAAAAAAGCTTATGAACATATTGAAGAATGGAGAAATCGTCCTCTGACCGAGGAATATCCCTTAAGGAAGACACAGAGAGTTGGAAAAACTTTTTTGTGTGGCTAAAGTCCAGAGGCCTATCCGGTACAAAGCTAATTATCGGTGACAAGGCGTTTGGTATGGTAGAGGCCATCGGTGAAACGCTAACATACATGAACTTCCCAACAGAACACTGGATTCGGATCCGGACAAATAATACGCTGGAGCGTTTGAACAAAGAGATTAAGCGCCGTACGAAAGTAGTCGGCACATTCCCTGATGGACAATCTGCGCTGATGCTTGTATGTGCTAGGTTAAGATATGTAGCCTCCAGCGAATGGGGATTGAAACGATATCTCAATATGGACCACCTTAGATCGATGATGCTCTCCCAAGAGGAGGAAAACATAGCCTCATAAGCAATGAGGATAACTTAAATTCTACAAGGTAATTATGTATTTTCCGCCACTGCGCAATATCGGTCTGCCCGTTTAAACCACGGGCAGGCGTTGTGCTGAGCATACCTTACGGAAATGCTCAGTCTGGTACCAAGGCGTCTGGCGGTTAATCTTAGGACTGAATTTGCGAAAAACTATTGACAGTATCTTTCAGAGGGTGAAGCAGGGCAAAATGGTGCTTCCACCTCCCCTGTTTTATAGCCATCCACCCCGACAATAGGCTAACAAACAGCTACTTCATTAAATGCAAAGCAAAAAAAATATCGCTGACAGAACAGCTCATTCTGCCAGCGGTATTTTAATACTTGCTTATTCCAATGTAATTTCTGCCACTGTGTTGCCGTCAAAATCAGAAACGGTAAAGGTGTCACCGTCCAGGATTGCGTAGGTGTTGGGGTTGCCACCTTTTGGAATAGAGGTGGAGCCCGGGTTTAAGTGGTAAAACGTGGTGTCTTCTACGGTAAGCTGCTCGGCTTTTAGCAGGTGGGTATGGCCGTGGAGAAGTACATCGCCAGAAGAAAGGGGTGGCAGATGTTCTTCATTGTAAATGTGGCCATGCGTAGCATAAATGGTGTGGCCGTTCAGGCAAAGAAGTGCATAATCTGCCATAACGGGAAAATCCAGCACCATTTGGTCTACTTCGGCTTCGCAGTTGCCGCGGACCGCGTAAATTTTATTTTTGAGCGGATTCAGCATGGCAATGACTTCTTTGGGAGCGTAGTCCCGGGGAAGGTCATTGCGGGGGCCGTGATACAGAATGTCCCCTAGAAGGATCAGACGTTCTGCCCCGCTCTTTTGAAATTCCTCCAGCGTTTTCCGACACCAGTAAGAGGATCCGTGGATGTCACTGGCAATAAAATATTTACTCATGGGAAGGTCCTTTCGGATTACAAATTCTTCAGGTCTTCGTCTGTGTAGAAGGTAATGTTCAGCGGTTCCAGGGCTTTTTTGGCGCCTTCGGTGTCATTGACCTTGATGGCAATAGAAGCTCCACTGCCGCCCAGAGACAGTCCATACATATAGGAAATGTTAATGCCGGCAGAGCTGATGGCGTTCAGAACACCTTCCAGAGAGCCAACCACATGCGGAATGTTAACAGCAATAACCTCCGTGGTTTTAGAGGAGATTCCGTGGTCCTTCAGCACCATCTGCGCCTTGTCTACGTCATTTACCAGCAGGCGAAGAATGCCGTATTGAGAGGTATCTGCCAGGCTGACAGAGCAAACATTAATGTCTGCGTTTTTCAGGATGTTGAATACTTCCAGCACCCGTCCTTCACGATTTTCCAGAAAAACAGAAAGTTGCTTTACAAACATAAGAGAACCTCCTTTTAATACAGTTTACGTTTATCCAACACGTGCTTGGTCTTGCCTTGGGAATGCTCCAGGGTATTGGGTTCTACCAGACGTACCTGAACATTCAAACCAATGGCGGTCTTCAGAACGTGTTTTACCTTTTCGGTCAGGCGTTCCAGGTCGGCAATTTCGTCAGAGAAGAAGTGTTCGTCCAGTTCTACGGCTACTTCCATAACGTCTTGATCATTTACCCGGTCTACTGTAATGAAGTAATTTGGTGTCATGCCGTCAATGGTAAGCAGTGCAGCTTCCACTTGGGACGGGAATACATTAACGCCCTTAATAATAAGCATGTCATCCGAGCGGCCCTTGAAGCGCTGAATCCGGGCGCAGGTGCGGCCGCAGGTGCATGTGTCATAAGCCAGAGAAGTAAGGTCCTTGGTCCGGTAACGGATCATTGGCATGCCTTCCTTGGTCAGTGTGGTAATAACCAGTTCCCCTTCCGAGCCTTCCGGAAGCACTTCCCCGGTTACCGGGTCAATGATTTCCGGCAGGAAGTGGTCTTCCCAGATGTGTAAGCCCGCGTGTGCCGGGCAGTCAGTTGCAACACCCGGTCCGATAATTTCAGTTAAACCGTAAATGTCATAACATTTAATGTTCAGTTTAGCTTCCAGTCTGGCACGCATTTCATCCGTCCACGGCTCTGCACCGCAAACAGCATATTTCAGTGCAATCTTGTCCAGTAAGCCTTCCCGCTCCAACGCTTCGGCAACATGCAGCAGGTAGGACGGTGTGCAGGCAATGGCTGTTGCCTGGCAGTCAATTAACATATCTATGGTCTTTTGCGTGTTACCGGTGGAAACCGGAAGAACCAGCGCACCCAGCTTTTCTCCACCGTAATGGGCACCCAGACCGCCGGTAAAGAGACCGTAGCCGTAACCAACCAGCAGGACGTCATCCTTCGTCAGGCCGGCCATGGCAAGACATCTGGCCACTACTTCAGACCATACGTCAATGTCGTGCTTGGTATAAACGGCAATTTTGGATTTTCCGGTAGTGCCGCTGGAGGCGTGCAGGCGAACCCATTCGCTTTTCGGTGCGGCAGCCATACCAAACGGATAGGCCTCCCGTAAATCTATATAGGTGGTAAACGGAAGTTTGCTAAGATCATCTACCCCGTGGATATCATCCGGTGTCAGACCTTTTCCTTCCATTTTTTTGCGATATGCCGGTACATTGTCATACACCCGTTTCACGGTTTCTACCAGCCGCTGACTTTGCAATTGCTTCAGCTCTTCCCGTGGAAGGGTTTCCATTTTTTCATTGAAATACATAGGCTTTCCTCATTTTGTTTTTTGCTGTTTTTAAAAAGAAAGGCGGATCTTTTCGATCCGCCTTGTTTGTTGCTTAGGCTCAGGCTTTTCCTGCGCAGCCGAAGACTTCCATCTTGTACTTAACCATATCAACAATGGCCTGACAACCCGGAGCCAGCAGCTTACGAGGATCAAAGCCCTTTCCTTCCTGGTCTTTGCCTTCTTCAATGTACTTACGGGTGGCAGCGGCAAATACCAGCTGACATTCCGTATTTACATTTACCTTGCAAACGCCCATGGAAATGGCCTTCTGTACCATTTCATCCGGAATTCCGGAACCACCGTGCAGAACCAGAGGTACGCCCGGAACAGCCTTGGTGATATTTTCCAGAACGTCAAAACGAAGTCCCGGCCAGCCTTCCGGATAAACGCCGTGAATGTTGCCGATACCGGCAGCCAGCATATCTACGCCCAGGTCGGCAATCAGCTTGCATTCTGCCGGGTCTGCGCATTCGCCCATGCCGACAACGCCGTCTTCTTCGCCGCCGATGGCGCCAACTTCTGCTTCCAGGGAGATTCCTCTGGATTTGCAGATTTCAGCAAGCTCTTTGGTCTTGGCAAAGTTTTCTTCAATAGGAAGAGCAGAACCGTCAAACATAATGGAAGAGAATCCTGCTTCCAGGCATTCTTTGGCGGCATCATAAGTACCATGGTCCAGGTGCAGGGCAACCGGAACGGTAATGTTCTGGTATTCCATGCAGTGTTCTACCATGTCTACTACGTTTTTGAAACCGTCCATGTATTTACCGGCACCAGCAGAAACCTGGATAATAACCGGCGATTTAGCTTCTTCACAACCCTGCAGAACGGCTTTAATCCATTCCAGGTTGTTAATGTTGATTGCGCCGATGGCATAGTGGCCATCTCTGGCAGCAGTGATCATTTCTTTTGCAGATACTAACATAGATGTTTCTCCTTTACAGAAGTCTTTTTTCTTACGGTGTATATTATGCATTGACTAAGGCTAACTTGCAAGGAAAACCACTGTTTTTTCTCAGTTGTTCATCTTTCTTAGTTATTTACTTTATGATGCACCATGTAAGAGTCTTTGGTCATGGCTTTGAAGGTATAGCCGTTGGCCTGACCATATTGAATAATCTTTTCTACTGCCTTGACACTGTTGGCCTTGGTATCATGTTGCAATACAACAGAAACCTTATGTTTCTTCATGCCATTGATAACATTATTGGCAATGGTGTCAGCGGAATAAGTCTTATTGGAAGCGTCTTCACTGCTTACGTTCCAGTCCGTGTACAGGTAACCCTTCTGAGTTACGGAATTAGTCAGCTTGGTCATAATGCCATTGTTATACTTTCTGGACACCGTGTTGGAGCTACCACCCGGGAAACGAAGTAAGTATGCCTTTTGGCCGGTCTGCTTTTGGATGATGGCATTCATCTTGTCCAGATCTTCAAAATAGGCATCTTCGCTGGCATAAATTTTGGCATAGTCATGGCTGTAGCTGTGAATGGCTACGGTGTGGCCCTTCTTTGCTTCAGCGGCAATCATGTCTTCATATTTGCTGAACTGATGCGTTACAAAAAAGGTAGCTTTTACATTGTACTTATCCAGCGTGTTTAACAGGTCCTGTGTGTACTGGCTTGGACCGTCGTCAAAGGTCAGATAAACAACCTTACCGGAGCCATCCGAAGATTCGGATTCATTAGATCCGGTCTTGGTTGTTTCAGCAGGTTCTGTGGTGGTTGTTGTAGTTGTTGTAGTAGTGGTAGTTGTAGTCGTTGTTGAAGAGGTAGTGCTGGCGCTGGAAGACGTGGTGGAATTCTTTGTCTGTGCGCTTTGTCTTCCAATGACTTCTTTGCCAACAATGACCAAAGCAAGGATGACAACCAGGACAGCAGCAACAATACCGATAATTTTTTTGGTATCTGTATTTTTCTTCATAGGAAAACCCCCATTCCTATTTTTTCTGCGCCTTAAGTATAACACCCATGCCAAAAAAAAGAAGTTACGATTGGTTACAAAGACAGAAGGAAACAAGATATAATGAAGTTGGCTGAAATCGTGTTTGTTTAAAATCAAATAACGAAGGGAGAAAATAATGAAAAAGCTGATTAGTGCCCTGTTGGCACTGGTCTTAATGCTGTCTGTCACAAGCATTGCGGCCGTGGCTTCAGGCAAAAACAAAACGTACTCAGGCAAAATTTCTTACACTGACGGAGAATATGATTACACCTATACAGATGATTATTTCTCCGGAGACGGATATCAATATGACAATGACGTTGCTATTGCCTGTTCTTATCTGGCTTATTGCGCACAAAACCGTACCGACACCACCCACGACACCTATGATTCCAATGCCCGCGCCTTCCTAACGGAATGTGGGTACAAGAACATAGAATTCAATGACGCTTATGTCAGCAAGCCGGAACGTGACACCTACGGCGTTGGCATTGCCTCCAAAGAAACTAAGATTAACGGAAAATCTTATACGCTTCTTGCCATTGTTCAACGTGGCGCCGGATATGAAGCGGAGTGGGGCTCCAACGTAAAAATCGGAACCGAAGGAGACCATCAGGGCTTTGCGGAAGCCGGAGACATTGCCTATCGTTTCTTACTTGACTATCTGAAACGGCACACGGAAATTAAAGGCAATCTGAAAATCTGGACCTGCGGGCACAGCCGAGGCGGAGCGGCCACCAATATCATGGTCAGCAAAATTGACCGATTGCTGAGCCAGGGAGGCACCCTGCGCAAAGGGGTTACGTTAAAGGGAAAAGATATTTATTGCTACACCCTGGAGTCTCCGCTTTGTGCAGACGTCAAAGACGCCACTGCCAATGCAAAAATTTACGCCAATATCCATAATATTATTTTCCGCGGCGATTTAGTTACTTACGTTGCCCCGTCCAACATGGGCTTTTCCCGGTACGGCATTGACTACTACCTGCCGGTAGCCGGAGACAAAGACTTTGAAAAATACCATGAAGCCTGTTTGGACCAGTGCCCAGATGACTCCAACTGGGGACTTCGGAAACAGTTCCTTGGAAAATTCCAGCCGGTTACGGTTACCCCAAACGGCACCATGGACAACCTGATTCAAAGAAGTAACAACACTTCGGAAACCCAGTACACGTTTTTAAACCGTGCCATGCCGACTCTGGGCACCGCCCTTGGCGGACGGGACGGATTCCAGGATTTGGAAGACGGTTTATATGAACTGCTTGGAACGCTGACCTACGTCATCAGCAGCGACGGAACCTATGCAGACGTACTGGAAGACTTCCTAATGAACGTACAGGAAAATGCTCCGCAGATTTTCTTCCACTTGTTCTACGGAAACACGGACAGTGTGATTAGCCAATTGGAAGTGCTCCTGAATCAGTCCCTGCAGGACAAGGGCGGTGCAACGTATGACACTGAAGAAGTACATGCGTTACTGAAGGGCGCTGTTAAGACTATTATTCCACTGGCGCAGGCCTGCCCGAATGAAGTGGCTACGTTGCTTTGCAACATCTACAGCATCCTGCTGAACCACTTTATCCAGTATGACACCGGATATCTGTACGTGCTTCCGGAAGATTATCTTGCAACGCATAATTCCGCAACCGCCCTTCCGTTGACGGATGTGGAAAAAGGAGATACTTATTACAAAGCCATTTCCTATACCTATAAAAAAGGACTGATGGTCGGTTGCGGAAGCCAGTTCTTCCCGGGGCAGGATCTGCGCAAAGCCGAGCTGGCCGTGGTTCTGTACCGTCTGGCAGGCATGCCGGACGTAAACGTGTCCAACATCAAGTGGTCCGACATTACCGAACTGAATACCAGTCCGGTAGTCCGCAAGGCCATTGTCTGGGCAGCCGAACAAGGTTATGTTTCGGCCGCCTCCTCTACTAGGTACTCTAAATTTGACAGTGCCTCCGTCCGGCTTGCCACCAGCGGCTTAACGGCCGTGCTCGGCAAAGACCTTGGGGCGGCAGGCAACAGCCTTAAAGCAACGGGTACCATTTCCCGCGGGGAACTGGCACAGCTTCTGTATGAGGCCCGTGCCTGACGCCCCAGCCCGCTTTTTACTACGGAATTTTTTTGAAAGGAGCCATTTTTCATGGCAAAAGCAAAATACGATAACAGCTGGTTTAAAGACCTTGTGGTTTACCAGATTTGGTGCCGCTCCTTTAAAGACAGTAACGGAGACGGCATTGGAGACTTAAACGGTGTTCTGGAAGAACTGGATTACATTAAGTCCCTTGGTGTAAACTGCATTTGGTTTTCCCCTATTTACCCTTCACCGAATGCAGACTACGGATATGATATTTCCGACTATCGCAATATTCACAAAGACTTTGGTGACCTGACCACCTTCAAGAAGCTTTTGGACGAAGCCCATAAGCGAGATATGAAAGTGGTTATGGACTTAGTGGTCAACCACTCCTCTGATGAACACGAATGGTTTAAAGAGGGCGCCAAATCCAAAGATAACCCTTATCATGATTACTACTTCTGGCGGGACGGCCGTGGCGGCAACTCCAAAAACGGCACCAATCCCCCGAACAACTGGGTTTCCATGTTTGAGGGTGGCGCCTGGGAATACAACAAGGATTTAGACCAGTATTATCTGCATGTCTTTTCCAAGAAACAGCCGGATTTGAACATGGACAACCCAAAGGTTCGGGAGGAAGTCAAAGACATTATGCGCTTCTGGCTGGACATGGGTGTGGACGGCTTCCGTGAAGACGTCATCACCTTCATTTCCAAGAAGGAAGGCCTGCCGGACGGCTTCCCGCTCCCCATTGCCTGTGGCATAGAGCACTACAATAAGGGACCGCACATTCATGAATATGTAGATGAATTCCGCAATGACGTTATTAATCAGTATGACTGTTTTGTTGTAGCTGAATCGCCCATGACCAATGCCAAAAGTGCGCTGGATTTCACCGCAGGGGAAGACAGAGCCTTTGACATCATGATCAGCTTTGACCACATGACGGCAGACTGTATTGCCACGGATACCATTCATATTCCGTTCTCTTTGCGCCGCATGAAGAAGGCTTTCTCCAGCTGGCAGTATAAGATGGCCAAGGGTGGCGCTTGGAATGCTCTTTACATTGAAAACCATGACCATCCACGCATTATTTCCCGTTACGGTTCCGAAAAATATTGGAAAGAATCCGGTAAGATGCTGGCCACCATGTGCTACATGCAATCCGGCACTGCCTTTGTTTATCAGGGCCAGGAACTTGGCATGATGAACATCAAGCTGAAAAGATTAGAAGATTTCAAAGACGTTGTTACCTTTAATAACGCCAAGCTCTTCAAGAAATTTGGTCTTGGCTGGCTGACCCTGAAGATTACCAACAAAACCACACGGGAAAATGCCCGTACTCCGGTACAGTGGTCCCGGGAAAAGAATGCCGGCTTTACCACCGGAACGCCGTGGTTCTTTGTTAATCAGAACTATAAGAAGGGCGTCAACCGAGACGACGAAGAGAAGGATCCGGATTCCATCCTGAACTACTATCGCAAGCTGTTCCAAATCCGCCAAGCAGACAAGGAACTGTTTGTGCATGGGGCGTATAAGGAATTTTATCCGCGGGACCGCAAAGTTTACTGTTATGAACGCACTTGTAACGGCCGCCGTGCCCTGGTAGTATGCTCCTTCTCCAAACATAAGATAAAATTCAAGGCGCCAAAGGGATATCAGCTGACCGATGGCAAGCTGATTCTGCAGAATTATGACAAAGCGCCGGCCTCTGCAAGAAGCTGCAAGCTACGCCCCTATGAATGTCGCGTTTATCTTTATGAATCCTAAGAAAGAGCCAAGAAAAAGGATTGCTTTTTCTAAGGCTAAGTGTTATATTATTTCACTGTAACGACTAAAGGAGAGGTGCAACTATGCCTAACATTAAATCTGCTAAGAAACGTGTACTTGTAAACCAGACCAAAGCACAAAGAAACAAGTCCACCAATTCCGCGCTCAAGACCGCCATTAAAAAGGCTAATATCGCCATTGAAACTGATGCTGCAGATAAGGATGAACTTGTTAAGGCAGCCGTAAAGAAAATTGACCAGGCTCAGGCCAAGGGCATTCTTCATAAGAACAATGCTGCTCGCAAAAAGTCTGCTCTGATGACCAAGGCTGCAAAATAAGCACACGCAGAAAAGCAAAGCAAACCGGTGTTCCAAACGGAACACCGGTTTTTTCCTGTTCTTTTTCTTTTGGAATGCTCTCTTTTAACAGACAGTTTTGCAGGAGCGGAAGTTAACTCTTGGTTGCAGAACTGCTAGTAGTATTGGACTTAAAAACGGAATACCGGTTTAAGTCCACACTACCTTCTATTCCCTGAATAGTGCCACTGTCTGTATATTGCCAAATATCATATGCCATGGGCAAATAGGCTGGCATAGTAGTGCTGTAAGCAGCAACCCAGAAAGAATAACTTTTTAGTTCTGTTACGTTCAGATTATTGGTAAAGAAACTGGCATTAGAATATACACCAGCACGGTATCCGGCTGCTTCAATGGTCTCACAAAACGCTTTGACCACGGCAGTTCGTTCTTCCTTAGTTAACTTGTCCGCGCGGCCCTTGCCGCCTGTGCCGGTATCCTCTACGTCAATGTAAATGGGCAATTGACACTCCCGCCCATCTACCATTTTCAACGCCAGGTTGGCTTCCTGTACGGCTTCCTCCGGCGTAATGGCCTGGGAATAGTAATAAACCCCACGGTCTATATTCAGCCGCCCACAGGCAGAAAAGTTGTGGTTAAACCGCTCGTCCTCTTTTAAATTGCCGTTGTCCCAGGTGGTAACGCCCGCGCGGATAATGGCAAACTCTGTCCGGTCATATTTTACTTCAATCCAGTTAATGAAACCCTGGTGAGAAGACACGTCAATACCACAAGGCGTATTTTGCTGGTACCGGTAAACGGTGGTCCAAACCATAATGCAAACTAGGATTAAAAGCAGGGGTCTTCCCACCAGCTTAAATGCGGTTTTGTGGCTACTTAAAAACTGCCACCACTTCTGCTGCCGGATTTTCCGTTGAAACGCATTCCATTTTTTCTTCCAAGCGCCCGTGGATTTCCGGGTCCTATTTTTCCGCCTCCGCTGCGAATAGGCAGCTTTTTTGGTAAGTCTTTTTCTGGCCAGTGGTCTCCCCTCCTTTCTGCCTGTTGCTTCTTTTGCCCGTTCCTGAGTTTGGGTCTTTCATTATATAGGATAATTCTTAAAAAAATATAAAGAGACACAAAAAGACGAGCTCCGACCATTTGGAAGGAGCCCGAAGTCTTAGTGCTAATTTTTGTGTGCTGTATTTTGCTTTTATTTGATGCTGTTCGGGTAAACTCCGTCTGCAACCAGCTTCCGGAAGGCTTCTTTTACAATATACTTATCTTCTTGATAGGTAACGCCAAACCATTTATCCTTGGTAGGCAGTACTTCTACGTCTGCCTTTCCTTCCTTTACGTAGTCCCCAATGACAATGGGAACCAGGTATTCTGCCTTCAGATTGCCTTCCGGCAGATTCTTCAGGAAGTCCTTAAAGCCTTCTTCCAAAGAATCAATGTATTCCGGCGGACAACCCCACATGTTCATAGAGCAAAGGGTGTCATCCGGGAAATAGTTAATTTCGTCTCCGTTCCGGAGTGCTGCTCTGCCGTTGATTTTTTCAATGTCAGAGGTTTCATCCAGCTGGGTTAGGAAATTGCCATTGGCCTTGCATACGCCGCGAGTTACGCCTCCCTGGTCTGAAAGGGTATTAATCAGCTGGAAGCCGGCCATACACAGGTGCAGCTTTCCATCTGCTGCATTGGCTTTTCCGCTTTCTAGGAATTCGTGAATCAGACGGAAACCCTCTTTGCCATAGTAGTCATCTGCATTAATAATGGCAAACGGCTCTTTTACAATGCCCTTGCAGGCAAGAATAGCCTGACCGGTTCCCCATGGCTTGGTTCGTTCACCAGGAGTAAAACCGTCCGGCAGATTGTCCAGTTCCTGATAGGCATAGGCCACTTCAATCTTTTTGGCAATCCGGTCTCCGATAGCTTCACGGAAATCCGCGTCCAGATCCTTGCGGATAATGAAAACAATTTTATTAAAGCCGGCTTCTATGGCATCATGGCAGGAATAATCAATGATAAGTTCCCCGCTTGGGCCAACCGGTTCCATTTGCTTGATGCCTTTTCCAAAACGGCTGCCAATTCCTGCAGCCATGACAACCAGAGTTGTTTTCATTTTTTTCCACCTTTCTTTTTCTTAAGGGAGTCTTCGTATTTGGCTACCGCTTCATCTATGGTACCGTCAAATACCAGTTTTCCATTTTTAATATAAATACCCCGCTTGCAGAACTGTTTGGCAGTTCCGGCGCTGTGGGTAACCAAAAGCAAGGTTACATTTTCTTCTTCAATCAGTTTATTTACCTTGTCCAGGCACTTCTTCTTGAAGTTTGCGTCTCCAACGGAAAGGGCTTCATCCACAATCAGGATTTCCGGCCGTACGTTAGAGTTAATGGCAAATCCAAGCCGTGCTTTCATACCGCTAGAATAAGAGCGAACCGGCTGATCCATGTATTCGCCAATGTCGGCAAATTCAATGATTTCCGGTTCCAGGCTTTCAATTTCATCCTTTTCCAGGCCCAGGGTAGTGCCACGAAGGTAAATATTTTCCCGTCCGGTCATTTCCGGTTCAAAACCCGCAGTTAATTCCAACAAGGCTGAAACACGGCCACGAACCATTATTTCGCCTTCCGTTGGGAAGCAGACACCGGTAATCATCTTTAAAATAGTGGACTTTCCGGCGCCGTTACTGCCAACCAAAGCCACTGCTTCGCCCGGCATAACGCTAAAGCTGACGTGGTCTATTGCATCTTTGGTTTTGACTTTTAAATGTTTAAAAAAGATACTTAACAGCCGCTGCTTATTGCCGGAATACAGCTTATATCGCTTGGAAACATCCCGGAATTCAATAATGGGTTGTCCCGGCTGCAGGACCTGTTCTTCTTTCTTTTTCTTTGCCATGGCACGGAATCCTCCTTACAGTACATCCGGAATTTCCTTGCGCAGACGTTTGTAACTCCAGACAGCAAGGAAGAGCATAATGAACAGTTCCACCAGAAAGACAATTAACTGGCGCGGATGTTCCCAGAACCAGCAAGACCCCATGAAGGAGTGGCGGATACCGTAAACCAGATAGGTAATGGGATTCAGCTTCAGGATAATCTGAACCGCGTGGCTCTTTATCGTTTCCACATTAAAGAGGATACCGGAACCCCAAAGAAGCGCAAATACCAAGGATTTAACCAATTGGGAGAAGTCCTGTGAAATGGCGGAAACCGGTCCAGCAAACAGGGACCAAGCTGTAAACATAACAAAGGATAAAAGCAGGAACAGCGGAATCTGCAACCAGTAAATATTCGGCATATAGCCACGAATTGGATGCAGGATACAAACCACTACAATCAGAACCATATTAACGGAGAAGTTAGAAAGACTGACAATGGTTGGAATGGTGGACACCGGATAATGCATTTTGGTAATCAGGTACCGATATTTCCGCATACAGTCCGTACCGCGGTTTAACATATCTGAAATATAAAACCAGGGTACCAGGCCATCTATCAGCCAGAGAAAATAATCATAGTCTGTCATTCCCTTATCGGCACGAAGTCCGATGGTCATGGCAAACCAGTAAATAAAGATGGTAATAACCGGTTTGATAACGGCCCAGGACCAGCCAAGTGCCGATCCACGGTACGTACGGATCAAATCCGATTTTGCCATTTTCAATGTTTGTTCTTTATAGTCAGAATGATCTGTTATGATTTCCTTGATTGTTGCCAAATATCCGCTCATTCACTACCCTCTCGTTCTTTTCACAGATATTCGTATTTTACCACGGATAAGAAAGCATAGCAAATCATGAAACTGTAACCTTCCTTTTAAGTTCATTTAAGTTGCGGCCTTTATAGTTAAGACAAGCTCAACGGGACTTCTCCCCCCGCTGAGTTGGAAGAAAAAAAGTAGAAACCCCATAACTCGCTTTTTTAATTTCATTTCTCCTATTTCAAAAGGGAAAGCCCGGACTGAAGTCCGGGCTTTTCCCTTTTCTGCACATTCGTGAAAAAGTAAAACAAATTCAAAAGTTTGTCTATTTTTTAAGGGTGATTTAAGGATAGTTCGGTAAACTAACGGTGTTCTCAGGCGGGGAACTAGTCACTCCCCTAAACTTGAGACTGATAGGGGTGTTTTTCCCCTACTCACTTTTTCATTTCATTTTCTCCTATTTTAAGCGCAAGCCGGATGTTCCCCCATCCGGCTTGTGCTTTTTCTTTTATATTGTAGTTACAGACTTCATGTTACAAAGAACGAAAATAATTTTCGAATGGTTCCCAATCGGTTTTGCCGACCCGGCTGTGGCTTTTCCCGAGCAGCTTGGCTGCCAGTACAAAAGCCACTGGGCTTTGTAAATACAGCTTGGCAGAAATGCGAACCTTCCGGTCCGGATGGTTCCGAAGGCGGAACATCCGGCGGCGCATGTGGCTTTTGTGCCCGAATTGCAAAGCCTTCCCCACGGGAAAAGCCAGGGCCGCCTGCCACATAACGGACCAGTAAATCCGGTTCAGGACATGCTTACGGTATTCCGACAGGAATTCCGGCGCATGGACGGCAATAAACGGAATGTCTGCACGGAGTAATTCTATGTTTTGCAGACGTTCTACTTTAAAGGTGGCCACTGCCGTTCCTTCCTGCAGCAAATAATAATAAAGAACGGTTTCCGTAAATACCACCTGGTCCGTTACAGCCAGCAGGCGGTATAGGAAGTCATAATCTTCATAATAAGCATAGCCTGTTGCAAAGCGCATTTGCTGCGCTTCCAGCAGGCTTTTTTTGTAAAAGAAATTATAGACACCGTATCTGGTTGGATTCTTTGCCATTTGAAACAGCATTTCTACGCCGGTCAGTGTCTTAGTGGCCTGCAACGGGCTTTCCGTACCTGCTTCCGGCGCAGTGGCCGTCCGCAGAGACTGGAAGGCAACCAGGTCCGGAGACGCGTCCGTGCCGCTTTGTGGCGCTGTAAGCGCACGGAAAGCGGCCAGGTAGTTGGCCGGAATGCGGTCATCACAGTCCAAGAAGGCAATGTAGTCTCCTTCGGCCAACTCCAGGCCCTTGTTGCGGGCCGCAGACACGCCGCTGTTAGAAATGCTGCAAAGCTTCATGTTGTACTTTCCGGAAGCACCGTATTCCTTTAGAAGTTCAGCGCTGTTATCCGTAGAGCCATCATTGACAAAAATAAGTTCGTACTCTGCTGCCTCTGTTTGAGGCAGGGTTTGAAACAGGCGTTCCAGGTAGGAAGCCCCGTTGTAAACAGGGATAATAATACTTAACATAGGTCCTCCTGCGTTGGAAATAGGGCCGTTTGCCAGAAGTCAAGTCAGCGGTACGCTTTCAGCTTGGCAAACAGGCGCACGTTTTTGTGTTTCACTGCGGAAATAACCTGACTTTCAATATAAACCGGCAGAACCAGTCCCCATTTAATGGGAATCAGCATAATGCGCATATAGGTGGATCTGGGAACCGCACCAAAAGCAGCTTCCCTGGTCCGCTGGTTCTTCAGAATCAGGTGAATTTCCTTCATTTTCTGCACAGCGCTTAGCGTGCAGTCTTTGTTCATAAAGTTTTCCAGGCAACCGAATAAGCGTTCCACATGACGCCGGTCCAGGAATTCCTGAATGGTTGGATTCATGAACCCCCAGTACTGGTACAGCTCCATCATCCAGCGGTCTTCCTCCAGACGCTTTTCAAACATACCTTCCCGATACCGGGCCGTTTCCGATTCCTGCCGCTGACGAATAAAGTGATAATACGCTTTCCCCGTTACAACAACCCGCTCCACGTCCCGAATAACCATGAGCACAAACGGGAAGTCATCCCAGAACGTTTGCGGAAAATAAATCTGATTTTCCATTAGGTAATCCGCCCGGGTCAGCTTGTTCCATGGAGAATACAGCAGGTTCTGGTCAAATAATTCCATGGCATTCTGCCGGAATTCTTTTTGCGATGTATAAACCGCGCTTGGACAGGTTTGCACCTGAGTAAAGCACTGGTCGTCATTGTAATAAGTATCAATATAAAATCCGGACACGACCAACTGTGCCTGATTTTCTTCTGCCAGAGTAACCATGTCTTCCAGCATATCCGGTTCTGCCCAGTCATCAGCATCCATAAAGTAGAAGTAATCTCCGGACGCTTTATCCATGGCAAAGTTTCTGGCACTGGGGGCACCGCCGTTTTCCTTATGAAAAACCGTAATGCGCTCGTCAGAGAACGCATACTCTTCGCAGATGGTTCCACTGCGGTCTTTTGTGCCGTCATCTACGCAAAGCAGTTCCCAGTTGTCATAGGTCTGTGCCTGGATACTTTCAATGGCACGGCCCACATAGGCTTCTACGCCATAAACCGGCATAATAACGGAAATTAACGGTCGTTCCATTTTAGTTCCTCCTGTGCCAGCTGTAAAGCAGCGGCAATGGTATCATCCATGTCATAGTATTGATAGTCTGCCATGCGGCCCCCAAAGAGAAGACCGTCTTCCCTTGCCCGCGTGGCGTACTGTTCATGCAATGCTGTATTTTTGGCATCATTAACCGTGTAATACGGTTCCATGCCTTTGGTCCATGCTGCCGGATATTCCCGCGTAATAACGGTTTGCGGCTGATTTTTATCATGAAAGAATTTATGTTCAATAATACGGGTATATTCCGGGCTACGGTCCGTATAGTTAACCACGGCCATGCCCTGGTAACTGTTCCGGTCTAACAGTTCTGTTTCAAAGCGGAGGCTGCGGTATTCCAGCCGACCGTAACAGTACTGATAATATTCGTCTAACGGCCCGGTATAAACCACCTTTTTGCACTGCGCTTCCAGTGCAGCTCGGTCCGTTAAGAAATCCGTATTTAATGTTACCGTGCAACCTTCCAATAATGCCTGCACCAAAGCGGTATACCCTTGGTCCGGAATACCCTGGAAGCGGTCATTAAAGTAGTTGTTGTCATAAATGTACCGAACCGGCAAGCGCCGGATAATGCTGGGTGGCAGGTCCTTGCAGTCCCTGCCCCACTGTTTTTCCGTATAGCCTTTGACCAGTTTGGTGTAAACCGTACGGCCCACCAGGGCAATGGCCTGTTCTTCCAGGTTCTGCGGTTCCCCTTGGACCTCCGCCCGCTCCTGCTCCAGGATGGTGCGGGCCTCTTCCGGCGTCTGAATGCCAAAGATTTCCGAAAACGTGTACATATTAAAGGGCATGTCATACAGACGCCCTTTGTAGTTTGCCTTTAACTGATGGACATACGGATGAAACGGAGTCAGTGCGGTAACGTAATTCCAAACGGTTTCATCATCAGTATGAAAGATATGCGCACCATACCGGTGCACGTCTATGTCTGCCACGGATTCTGTGTACACATTGCCGCCAATGTGGTTCCGCTTATCTACCACTAGGACAGAATGTCCTGCTTTTACGGCTTCATGGGCAAAGGTTGCACCAAATAATCCGGCACCAACCACCAGGTAATCATACATTTTTACCGCCTCCTTTTCCGTCTGTTTTATTGCTCCATTTTATCATAGGCCACCTTAAAACACAAACGAACAGCCCGCCTTCCGGCGGGCTGTTGAAACACTTATTGTGCATCAGAGGAGCAATGAATTTTGATTTCCTTATTACAGTGCGGGCAATTGATGGTTCGCGTTCCTTTTTTCTTTTTTACGCGGAGCATCTTTTTACACTGTGGGCATTTTTTATAGACATAGGTTTTCCGGTCTCTATGCTTTTGTTTTAGAAAGTGTCGCTTCTTGCGGAAGAAATCCCGGATCCGAATAAGAAACGCATTTTCCTTCCGCCGCTTTTCCAAATTTTTGGAAAAGGCCCGGAACAAAAGCCATATCAGAACGGCCAGTGCGCATCCGCCAATCCAGTAGATTCTGTAATATGCACTTAAGAAAATCAGCACAACGTAAAGAACGAACAGCAAAATATTCAGTCCGTCTATGCCGTTGCGTCCAGCCATTCCTTCGGTGCACTTCCGGTCCAAGTCCTTGAACCAGTTGGATACCTTGCCCTTATTTTCCTTCATACTTGTGGTTCACCTTCTAAAATTGTAACTTCGTTTGTTTCAGCATTGTAATTGAGATTATATTTATCATACAGTTCGCTTCTCTGCTGGCGGCTGTCCTGGTCCTGCTGGGAACGTTGCTCATAATAGCCGCTGTCCGGAGCAGAATAACTGCTGTAACTGTCCGCATTCTGCGCATAGTTATACCGGGCAATGTTGCGGTACAAGCAGGACCGGAAAAGAACCGGAACCAGAAAGAGGATAAAATTGATAACAATCATCCAAAGCAGCCATCGGGCACACCCGCCGCTACGTCGGTTGGTTGAAGTATAGGTAGTGGTTCTTCTCTGGGCCTGCTGCCGCTGCTGCTCCGCCCGGTTTTGCTGGAACCACTTCCAGAATTCGTCAAAATCCTGGGTATAATATCCGCCGCTGCCATATCCGTACTGGGCATTGCCCTGTTGCGGTCCGGCAGTGCGGGAGGTGTGAATACCTACATCGCCTTTTTTTATGCGGTCATAGGCATCATTAATTTCACTCATTTTTTGCGCCGCAGCTTCATTCCCCGGGTTCAAGTCAGGATGATACTGCTTTGCCAGCTTCCGGTACGCTTTGGTAACTTCTTCCTCCGAAGCCCCGTGCGGTACCCCTAGCACCTCATAAGGATCTTTCAAGGCCACGCCCCCTTTCGAACTGCCTTAAAGTGTCTTTATCATAGATGGAATAGCTTAAAGCTACTTAAACCAAAATACCCGATCAGCACATTTCTGCACTTATCGGGTATCTTAACTGAATTTTAAACTGCACGCAAGTCTATGCCGTAGTGGTAACCGGTTTATCGGAATTGAAACATATCACACCAAGGATTGCCAGATCCTTCAATGTATGCCGTTTCCTCTTTTCCATCCTTTTCCACAATAAAAGAACTCCCAAACTGTTCCTGTACGGTGTAGCCCATTTCTTCCAAGCAATCTTCGTAAGTGTAATTCCCATCAAACTGCGTTATTACTACCTTGTAAGGAGACGTCAATATGTTATTTTTTACAATGACATAATGCTTTTTTCCTTCTCTTACGGCAGAAATACCATAAGCAACACGAACCGCATTGACCGTACCAAACTCAAGATAACTGGCACCCATAATTGCGCATAGCACAATTGCAATTGCAGAAATTATGATGGTCCTGGCTTTGGTTTTTCTTCTCATAACTATTACCTCCTTGTTTAGGATACTTTATGTTCCTTCAAAAATATAGTGTCGGTTTTTCTTAAAATGTGAGGAAAGAGGATGAAAAAATTACAAAAAAGGTAGAAGTCTGCCATATGCAATGGCAGACTTCTGTATTGGTAAAAACGTAAGTTAAAAGCTTAATGCTCCTGTAACCTCATTTTCCTGTGATGAAACAAATATATTTCTTTTCATATAATAGGTTGCCACGACACGATATTGGTATCCTGCCTCTACTTCCTGCTTTTTTTGAAAAACACATTCGTTCCCATCTGTATATAAATGTCTATACACTTTGTATGTAGTCCAATTTTCTTGTCCCTTTGTCCTTCGCTGTATCATAATTTTCTTAAATCCACATTTTTCTACCCCTTGCCGTCCTTGTACATATGCCCTTATTACCAGTGTGTCATCCACATTAATAATGCCTAATTGTCTTTCTCTGATATCCGTACTGTCAAAACAATTTGTGGATTCTCTGATTTTCCGAAAAGCGGTAGCCCTAAAGTACGAAAAACCATGGGCATACAAATGCAAATCAAAATTGCCGCCGCAAGGATTCTTTTTGATATCTTCATACCATCCTCCTACCGAATAGACTGGGCCAATTGCAAAGCCGTATCTATGTCAGCATGACTCAGCGTAATTTTGTAATAGGTCAGACCATCTTTGTACTGGATTACGCATCTGTCCTTCTGCTCAAAAAGGAGGACGTCCATTCCATTGACCTGAATGGAACGACTGTGGATAACATCACTCAGGGTCGTCTTCCCGGATTTTTCATACGCCTGCGAATATTGCGTTAAAACCAGCTGCCCATCATAGTTCAAATACCGGAAACTTGCCGTTACTTCCGTGGAGATCGTTGCGTCCGCTGTTGTATTCTGAATTCCATTCATTGTTCCGTTTTCCTTCGTCAACTCTTCCGGAATGGTAATGGGAGAAATTCCAAGGGTCTGGATTTGTTTTCCCAATTCTGTATCCATTAATGCGTGCGATGTAGCTGTTGTCTTTGCATTCTCTACCGACCAATCAACAATGACATTTCCATTTTTTACCTGCACAAAATCATTCGTCTTTTGTGACCTGAACCCTGCCAATGCACCAAAGGAAGAAACCAGAACAATCAGTACGGCTGCCACTGCAAGGGTTATTTTCATGGAATACCGAACGTGCTTCTTGGCGTGCGGCTTCTTTTGTTCTAACAAACGGAAGCAGAAATCCACGTAGTCCATATCAATTTCTTCCAGATCTTTTTCGGATTCCTCCTTGATTTTGGCCTGCAACTGTTCATAGGTTAAATCTTCTAAGCCGTTATAAAGCATCTGTGCTGTTGTCATGGTTACACCTCCCCTTCCCGGTCTTTTACCATCTTCAAAAGCTTTTTTCGAAGAGTGGAGCTTTGTTGTCTTGCAGCAGCATAGGAAATACCGGATTTCCTTGCAATTGCTTTCAGACTTTTTTGTTCTACGTAATAGTCATAGTATAGATCCCGCTCCTGCGGGCTAAGGCATTTGAGGATTTCCAGTGCCTTTTGTTCTATTGCTGCATCGCCTACCATAACGTCCAGATAATCCGGGTCATAGGCCGACGGCGCGTCTGAAACTTCACATTCCTTCTGCTTTATTTTTTCCTTCATGGCCTTGTTTTTGTGATTCATGACCACCTTAAACAGCCAGCCTTCGTAGTTTTGGATTTCCTGCCCCTTTTGCAACGCTTCCAACAGAGCCAAATATGCCTCTTGTACACAGTCTTCTGCCTGTTCCGGCTCATACTGAAAGAACTGCGAACAATACCGGATTAATTGGGCCGATATTGTTCACAGGAGTTCATGATTTCCGTAATTGTTTCATCTTGAAAATCCATACCGTTCTCCTACTTCGTTATTCAACTCCATTATGAAACAGGTCTGTAAACTGTGCAAGGCATAAAAAAGAAGGACCCCAGGGTAGAGATCCTTCTTTTTTCTATGGGTTATTTTACTTTCCCCGTGCCCCAGCTAAGAACGTAAATAACAACGTTTCGGCGGCCCCATTGGCAGCACTGTGCGTTGGTATTCATGTAGAGGTCAACTACAACGTTCGTAGTTTTGGTAAATCCGCCGGTATCGGCAGCAATGGCATATCCATATACTTGCTTACCGTCTGCAGAAACAATATAGAGTTCAGAACCGTAAGGAATTTCCTTCGGGTCTACTGCTACATAGCCGGTCTGCGCGGTTACGCCGGTAGCACACTTGGCACCGGAAGAAGCAGAGTATGCGGTAGCGGGGCCTGTGATGGTTTTCAACGTATTGGTTGGAACGCCATCCTTCAGGGTATATTTGCTTGGAAGTGACATCTGGCTGATGGTGTTGGTTGCGGTAACGGCAACCTTAGTACCTTTTGCAATGACCTGATCTACCGGTTCTTTTAAAACCTGTTCTTTCAGTTCTTCGCTTTCAGCCACTTCACCGTCTACAATTTTGTCTTTGTAAGCAACGGTGCGAGCCCCGTTTTCTCCTGCTTGCAGGATTTTGGTTGTTCCGGAAGGAACGGTGGAGTCAGACTTGGTAACCGTGTCATACTCCAAAGTTTCGGTTGTTACGCGGATTTTGTAAGTAACCCGTTCTACAACCACAGTATCACCTATGCTCAGTTCTGTATCAAGGGATGGAGAAACCTCATCGTTTTTACCCAGGCTAATACCCTGTCTGTCAAGGACGTCAGCTACTGTGCCAGAGGTAAAAGGTACGTATTCGGTTTTTCCGTCCGCAATTACTTTTACGGATTCAGAGCGGGTAATGGAGACCTCCTGGTCTTCGGTCAGAATGGTGTCAGCCGAAGGGCTGACCGTGTCTTTTTCACCGAGTTCAATTCCGGCTTTGTCCAGGGCATCCTGAACGGTACCGGCTACGGTGACAGTGGCAACAAGTTCTTCATCATCGTAAATTTCAACAGTCTGGGAACGGTGTACTTTAATTTCGTTTCCGTCCTTGCTGTCTGTTCCGGCGCGGAAGTTGGTAAGATCTACAGCATCATCGTCTCCAACAGAAACACCGGCTTGTTCAATAATGACATCTGTGTTGCGGGCAGATGTTTTGACCGTCTTCGTGTCACCGTCTGCAGTCACGTCTACCGTGTATACAGAGGCGGCTGCCGCAACCACCGCCATGCAGCAAACAGCAATTAATGCCAAAGCTACAATCAGGCGTTTTCGAACTGCCTTTACAAATTTACGGCCGTCTTGGTTTGTAATCATCAAAAATCTCCTTTATCTTCATGGCTCCGCGGCAGGTAGTCAGCCTGTCTTTCTCCTATGTTTGGGAGCCACGCCATTATTATGAGTGACGTTCTTTGACCTTGACGTCAGGCATTGTAATGACGAGTTGAAATAAAGTCAAATTATTTCAGAAGAAGTTTTTGTGAAAATTGACGGAGATTTTGTTGCGATTTAGAGAAAGCTTAAAAGCTTTTTTCTTTATTAGAAAAATAAACCAGTATTCTTTGTGCAAACCCTAAAAAATTACAAAAGGTTACAAAAGAGTTACAATTTGTTACTGTTTGTTACCGATTTTGGGGAGGTTACGGGCTGGGTTTTGGGTGTGTCGGGGGGGCCAGTTTTATACCATTTTTTGGGTGCTTTTTGGGTGCGCCAGATCCCGGTTTTATGCTACTTTTTGGGTGCGCCAGATCCCGGTTTTATGCTACTTTTTTGGTGCGCCAGATCCCAGTTCCATGCTACTTTTTTGTCGTTTTTTTGCGATTTAGGGCTGCTATTTGTTCTACCAGTTACCTTAGAGAATAAGTTGGTGAAAAGCATACCACTTCCACCTTAAGTGCCCAATTTGCGGCTTTTTCAGAAAAAAAGCATACCTCCTGCCTCGTTTTTGGCAAAAAGGTATGCTTTTATTTTCTTCGCCCCGCCGAGTGCTTTATTTGGCTAAAGTAAAAAGCATACCACTTCCACCTTAAGTGCCCAATTTGCGGCTTTTTCAGAAAAAAAGCATACCTCCTGCCTCGTTTTTGGCAAAAAGGTATGCTTTTATTTTCAACGCTATTTTTACTTGTCTCCGGCAAGTTCCAGGGTTCTTTGGTAGGCGGCATCTAGTGCTGCCTTCACAACTCCGTTCAAGTCGGAATTCTGAAGGCTTTTTACACCTTCAATGGTGCTACCGCCGGGCGAGCAGACGGCAATGCGGAGGTCTTCCAAAGACGACGCACTCTGCTCGGCCAGGAGGGCGGAGCCACGGCAGGTGGCCTTGGCCAATTCTGCCGCCGTTTCCGCCGGGAGCCCCAGGGCTTCCCCAGCTTTTGCCAGCGCTTCTATATACATATAAATATATGCCGGGCCGCATCCGGAAATGACGGAGCCGGAATCAATGAGTTTTTCTTCTTCTACGGGGACCACTTTTCCACAAGCGGAAAAGTCATTTATAAAAGTATGGAACTGCTCATCCGTTACCAAGCTGTTTCTGGTAACCAAAATGACGCCGGCACCAATAGAGCACGGGGTGTTCGGCATAATGCGGATAACCGGATATTCTTTGCCCAGCAAGGTACAAATGGTAGCCATTTTGGTGCCGGCCGCCATGGTAACCAGAACCGGCCCGTCATTTTCGGACAGCGGCCCCTGCAGCTCTGGCAAAACCGTGGGAAGCACCTGCGGCTTAACAGCTAAAACCACATAGTTACTGGACTTTGCAATAGTTTCATTGGTGGAAGCGTGCGCAGAAATGGCATCTGTTAGAGCGTTCAATTTTGCTGGCGTGGGGTCTGACAGTGCAACGGTATCCGAAGGCACCTTCTGCACCAGGCCGGAAGCCAGTGCCTTAGCCATATTTCCTGCGCCAATAAAGCCATACTTAAACATGAAATTACTTCCTTTTCAGATAAATTATTCCCGAATTTGGCCGTTGCCGTGAATCAGGTATTTATAGGTGGTCATTTCTTCCAAACCCATAGGGCCACGTGCGTGCAACTTTTGGGTGGCAATGCCCATTTCACAGCCAAGGCCAAATTCGCCACCATCTGTAAAGCGCGTAGAAGCGTTTACATACACAGCCGCACTGTCCACACAAATGCAGAAGCGGTCTGCGTTTTCCTGCGTGTTGGTCAAGATAGATTCACTATGGCCTGTAGAATGCTGTGCAATATGGTGAATGGCTTCTTCCACAGTATCTACCACTTTAACAGCCATAATGTAATCTAAGAATTCGGTATCAAAATCTTCCGGTCCGGCAGCGGTGCCCGGAATAATTGCAGCGGCCTTCGGATCCAGACGCAGCTGCACCGGAGTCAGGCCGGCATCTGCCCGCTCCTGTACCAGAAGCTGTTCCAGCTTTGGTAAAAAGCTTGGGGCAATATCTTTGTGAATCAGGCAGACTTCCATGGCATTGCAAACGGACGGACGCTGCGTCTTGGCATTGTTGACAATGGCAAGAGCCTGCGCTTCGTCCGCAGTTGCGTCCACATAAATGTGGCAGATGCCGGTGCCAGTCTGGATGCAGGGCACCTTGGCATTCTGGACGCAACGGTTAATCAGGCCTGCGCCACCGCGCGGAACCAGCAAATCTACCAGGCCAGTGGCCGTCATTAGTTCGTCCGCACTGGCATGGGTCAGGTCGGAAACCAGGTTAACGGCATCTTCCGGGATGCCGCATTCCGTTAAGGCGTTCTTTAATACTGCAACTATGGCATTAGAAGAACGGTAGCTTTCTTTTCCGCCCCGCAGTACGCAGGCATTTCCTGCCTTAAAAGCAATGCCAGCGGCATCCGAAGTTACGTTCGGACGGCTTTCATAAATAATGGCAACCACGCCAAGTGGAACCCGTACTTTACGAATAACAAGGCCGTTCGGACGTTCTATTTGCCGTTCTATCTTTCCAACCGGGTCCGGTAGTTCCGCAAGGGCACGCAGGCCTTCTGCCATGCCGCAGATGCGGTCCGGAGTCAGTCGGAGACGGTCTGCCATAACGTCCCCAATGCCATTGTCTTTGGCCTCTGCCAAATCCAGAGCATTGGCGGCCAAAATGGCCTCCGTCTGGGATACCAATTCATCTGCCATCCGCAGCAGGGCTGCATTTTTCTGCTCTGTAGACAGCGCTGCAATTTCTGTGCAAACAGCTTTAGATCTTTTACAAAGTTCTAATGTGGTAGACAGCATTTTTTACTCCTCCCTTATTTCTGCGCTACAAACAGCGTACCGGTATAAGGTTTGCCTTCCATGACGTCATAAAGTGCTTTCGGCTGATTGCCATTCATAACAATGGTATTGATGCCGGCTTCCGTAGCCATTTTGGCTGCACTGATTTTGGTAGCCATGCCTCCGGTGCCCCGTTTGGTGCCGCTACCGCCGCCCAAAGTCATAAGCTCCGGCGTAATGGACTCTACCTTCGGAATCAGTTTGGCCTCCGGATTTTTCCGCGGATCTGCGGTATAAAGACCGTCACAATCCGTTAAAATAATCAGCAAATCTGCCTGCACGGACTTGGCCACAATGGCGCCAAGGGTGTCATTGTCTCCAAGTGCAATTTCATCAATGGAAATGGTGTCATTTTCATTAATAATAGGAATGACGTCCATTTCCATCAGGCGATTCAGTGTATTACTAAAATTGGTATGCCGCGTTTCATTCACTACGTCATCTGCTGTCAGAAGCAACTGGCCAACTACGTGGTTGTATTCTCCAAACAGCTTGTCATAAATATACATCAGTTCACACTGCCCGACGGCGGCAGCGGCCTGTTTCCCGGGGATGTCCGACGGACGCTCCTTCAGCGGCAGCTTCCCTACGCCCATGGCAATGGCACCGGAAGAAACCATAATAAGTTCATTTCCGGCATTTTTCAGATCCGAAAGCACCGTGCAGAGCTCCCGAATCCGGCGAATATTCAGGTTCCCGCTGTCGTGTGTCAGGGTAGAGCTACCCAACTTAATAACAATGCGCAAGAACGTTCACCTCTTTCAAAATAACTGAACCTATTTTATTATATAATCATGCTATTCTCAATAAGGATGTGGTCATATGATGGTATTTCTGGACCTGGACGGAACATTGCTGAATCGCCAGAAACAGGTCAGCAAAGGAAACCGGGAAGCACTGGAAGCAGCAAGGGAACAAGGGCACCAGATTATTCTTTGCAGCGGGCGTCCCCTTTCCGCCATGAAGGAAACCATTCACAGCCTGGACCTGGAAAAACAGGGATGCTACGTCATTGCCTACAACGGCGCAGTCATTTATGACTGTTATCAGCAGAAATCCATTTTCTCTGCCCCTTTAACGGGCGATGAAGTTTCCTTCCTTTTTCAGGAGGCCTCCAAAATTAACTTATACACGCAAACCTATGACAGCAATTACCTTTTAACAAAGGAAGACTGTCCGGAGGTGCATTACTATGCCGGCATGACGCACATGACGGTGCAATTTCACCCGGAGCTGCCGGATGGATTGACCGAAGCGCCCTATAAGGTGCTGTGTATTGACTTAAAGGACCATGACCGCCTGGAGCGCTTTCGGCAGACCATCCTGCAGCAGAGCGGTTCTGATTTAAACGGCTTCTTTTCCTGCAAAGAGTTTGTAGAGTTTGTCAGGGCCGGGGTCAGCAAGGGCTCCGCCATCCAATGGATGAGCCATTACCTGAATATTCCCATGGCGGAGACCATCGGCATGGGAGACTCTGACAATGATCTACCCATGCTGGACACGGCCGCCATTGCTGTGGCAATGCAAAACGCCACAGCAGAAGTGAAGGCCCACGCCGACTATGTCACCATCCATGACTGTGACCACGATGGCGTGGCCGAAGCTCTGAATAAATTTGTATTATAACGTTGTAGTATAACGAAATCCCACTGCCGTTTGGCAGTGGGATTCGTTTGTAAATATATTAATGCTAGAGCAAGCTCGAGCATTGCTCCCGAAGGATTAAGCGGAAACCTTCCGCGTGGCACCAATGTTCCGGTCAATCAGGGCTTCGGCCCAGACGGTTAAAGCGGTGCTGTTGTAACCGTCTACCATGGGGTTGCTCATGGAATAGGTGGCGGTCAGGCCGTGGGCCTGCGCTGCGTCCCGAAAGTTGCGGTTATGAAAAACACCATGGTTGTCTGTTTCCGGAATATGGTTCAGGGTGCAATAGTAATGCACCATTTCGTGAACCATGTGGCCACACAGCTGGTGAAAGCTGCGGTTCCAGTTATTGCTGAACAGGCAGGAAAGAATACTGGACGGATCCAAATAGAGGGTTGGATTTCCGGTTTCCGTTTCATGCATCCGGAATTCTCCATTTACATAAATGGAATCCGGATCTTCTTTCAGTTTTAAATTCTGAAAGCGGATATCTACCGGCGGCAGTTCCCCATTAAAAAAGAGTTCATTTAATAAGAGGAACAATTCCGGTGCATGTTCCGTGTCCGTGTAGTAAGAGAAGAGTTTTTTGTAGTTTAAATGGTGCAAGGTGCAAGTTCTCCTGTTCAGAATAAGACAAATTCAGTTTTCTACACTATACAACAACCCTGTTCGTTTGTCTATGGATAAATTGTGAACATGTAAAGTATTTTTTCTTTACAAATTTTAACCTATGCCTTTTACACAAAAACTTTTAACATCATCCCGGTCAGCGCAGATCAGAATGCTGAAAAGTGCAAGATTTTGTGGTAAGAACGCGCTTTTTCCACAAACGGTGGAAAAAGCAAAGAAAAGAGCATCCTTTGAAAATCCAAAGGATGCTCTTTTTGGGTCTATAGTGTAAAGATTAAAAGCTTTACAGATTTTGTGCTACCCTTGCAAGGGCAAGCTGCATGGTCAGAAGACTTACCAGTTATACATTCCGTGGGTTACCCGATAAGTTCCGTTGCAATTCCAGGCCTTACCGGTGTAATTCCGAACAAATCCGTTCTGGGTCAAAATCACCCAGTAATCATTGCTCTTCTTCCACTTGCCGGATACGCTCTGGCTGACAATTCTGGTCTTGGTCAAAGTCGGATACGTAGTGCTGCGTCTTTTGCCAGTCGGCAGTGCAGCCACAATCTGGTTAAACATGTATTCGTGGCCCTTCTTGGTCGGGTGCGGTTCAAAGCCACCCTGGGACAGGTCCAGCTGCTTGGTACCAACATCTACCCCACTGACATCTACATAGGTGCAGTTGGAGTGAAGAGCTGCAATGGTCTTCTTGTAGGCATTAATGGCGTCATATACCGGTCCAATCAGCTTGCCATATCCAATTGGCATGCCGGTTAAAGACCAGGTGTCACACGGGTTGTAAGAGCCAACCAGGATAATGGTGCAATCCGGATTCAGTTCCAGAATCTTATCCACTACTTTGGCGTAGTTAATCATGAATTCACCGGTCCACTCCCAAACGGTTTGTGCGGTCAGTACCGGGAAGGTCAGGGCGGCACCCACGGTGTTTTCCGTCCACTGGTTTACGTAGTGCTTCATAGGAAGCCAGATGTCATTAAAGCCAACATCCAGGGTAATCAGGTCCGCTGATTTTACAGCCTGCTGATAGCCTTTGCGCTGGTTCTTCAAGCTTTTGGTAGTAGTGTAATTGGCGGTTGCTTCCAGCATTTCTGCGGAGTCAGTTAAGGCATCGCCGTTATAATTGTTGTCCAACAGCATACGCACTTCTGCAGCCCGATACCCACGCTGCGCATAAGCATAGTAGTAATCTGCCTGTACGGCATAGGCAAGACGAGCACCGTAGCTGTTCGGCACAATGGTCTTCGGCGTCTGGTCATTTGGCAAACCATAACCAGAGGCAATGCTGTCCCCCAAATTCACATAAATGGAATAATGCTTTACCGTACTGCCGGATGCTGCCGATGCGCCAACCGCCAGAAGGCTGCCCATCAGCGTCAGTGCCAGCAGTAAGGCAAGCAACCGTTTGCTTCCTTTTTTCATTTCAAATTCCTCCTTTGTAGTCATGAAGGTATGATACCTAAATGGAACCCTATTTTTTAAAACAGGTTTTTAAAGAATTGTACGAAGGCGGCCCAGAAGCGGGCAAGGGCGGCGTTGGAGCCGGTGTTTCCGTTGGAATTACCGCTGTTGCCACTGTCAGAGCTACCATTGTTGCTACTGTCCGTAGAGGCGCCGGTGACGCCAAGTTTGGCGGCATCCTCCGCCGAAATGGTGTAAGAGCCCAGCGTCTGGTTGCCGTAGGAAGGAATGACAAAGGTAATGTTTACGGTCAGCGTGCCGTTGTTGTTTGTGCAGGTATGCGCTGTAGAAACCGACAGGTTATCCATGCCATATTGCTTCAGCGCATCTGCCGAAACAACGGCCTGGGAGCTGTTAGCTAAGGTCAGATTGTTGTTCTTTACGGAATAGGTATCCTTCTGGGACAGAGAAATCTTTTGGCCTTCGTAGGTGGCTGTACCGCTTAAAGTGTAGGTGCCATCCTGATAGAAAGCCAGCGTAATTCCTTCCTGCGTCTGTGCAACCAACGCTCCGCTGGTGTCATAGTTTTCCACTTCTGCACCGGTACCGGAGGTCTGGAAGCTGGACATACCCATCATGGCAGCAATATCTTCCATGCTGAAGCCGCTTAACAGACTGCTGATATCCGTATTGGAATCTTCTACATCAAAGTAAGCCGTTTCCGGTGTGGAGACAGCCTTTACGCCCTTGACGCCAATCTGGTCCGCCTCTTCCTTCCCCAGATCATACTGAGCCAGGGTATATGTCTTTTCCGACGCATCCGTTCCGGTCAAAGTAACCGTCCACTTATTTTCATAAATAACACTGGACACCGCGGATTCCCACTCCGTGGTCTTCCCCTCTGTGCTTACTTCCAGTGGCTTGCACTCCGTAAAGCTGAGCTTTCCGTCTGATACGGTGTACTGACCGGAGGTTTCATATGTATACGTCTGATTTTCCACAATCAGAAAACCTGCCGCCTTGTAAGTGCCATCCTCATAAAAGCCGAACTGCTGTCCCCCCTGGCTTAAGCCCAAGAGTTCCGTGCCATCCAGCAGGTTTACTTCCGCATTTCGGGCAGACGAGGTCTTAGCGGTGTTATCTTTGGTCTTGCCGGCAATGAAACTGGCAATCAAAGCAATTACAACCAAGCCAAGCAAAACGAATAACAAAATTTTATTGCGCTTTTTCTTCTTTGCTTTGGCTGCTTCTTCTTCCGTTACCGGTTCTGCAACCGTTTTCTTTTTGGCGAGTTGCTTTTCTTCTTTTGTCAGAGTGCTTCTTTTTTTCATGATAGTTCCTCGTGTGGATGCGTTATAAGTCTAAGGCTAAATCGCCTGGCTTAATCCACTTTTTCTTGCGCATAAATTCGGAGATGGCAAGGCAAATAGCGGCTGGCAGAATAAACTGCATAACCAGAATTTCTACCAGTGTCAGTGCCCAGCCGATTTGCGGTGCCATGGTCTGGAAGGTGGCAATCTGACCAACCAGGCCGGCGGAGCCCATGCCGGACCCAATGGGAGTGCTGGACATTTTCAGTACCGCAGAAGAGATTGGCCCCAGAATGGCCGACGCTATAATGGACGGCAGCCACAGGATTGGTTTGCGAATCAGGTTCGGCATCTGCAACATGGAGGTGCCAAGGCCCTGTGCAATCAGGCCACCGGTTTTGTTTTCCCGATACGAGATAACGGCAAAGCCCACCATGTTGCAGCAGCAACCGATGGTTGCGGCTCCGGCGGCAAGACCGGTAATTCCCATGGAAATGCCAATGGCTGCGGAGCTAATTGGCAGGGTCAGGAAAATACCCATCAGTACGGAAACAATAATACCGCCGATGATTGGGTGAAGATCTACGTTATAGTTAACCAGGCTGCCAAGCCACGTCATAAAGGTGGAAATTGGCGGGCCAAGCACCAGGCCGGCGGCGGCGCCGGTCAGAATGCAAACTAACGGCGTAACAATAATGTCTACCGGCGTTTTTCCCGCAACCAGTTTGCCAAGCTCTACCGCTACAATGGCGGCGCAGAAGGCGCCGAGCGGTTCGCCCGGGGTGCCAAGTTTAATGGCTTCCAGCGGAGCGGAAAGGGTACCAATGGCGGGAAAAGCGCCAATCAGGCCGGCAACTGCAGACGAAACCGTGACCAGCGGTCCCTGTTTCAGCTTGGTTGCCACCCCGACACCAATGCCGGCGCCGGTCAGGCTCTTGGCCACGTTGGCAATGACCACCAGGTAAGCACCGAACGTGCCACCAATCAAGGTGCCAAGCTGTGAAATGATGGTGCCGATAATCAGTGTGCTGAATAACCCTAGCGCCATGCCGGACAAGCCATCAATAAAAATCTCATTCAAAAAGCCTTTTCCTTTTTGAAACGTCTTTTTTCCTTTTTCTTTCATAAGAATCCTACTTTCTGAACGCCGCTCGGGCTTCCGTGGAATGTCCGGCGCGTTCGGTCAGCCACACATTTTGTGGCAATGCCCTTTAAATTGACTGCTATTCTACCATATTAGGCTTTGAAAATATAGGAAATCCCTCGACAAGTTTTTGCCGAGGGACATTTCTCTTTATTTTCTTGGTTTATGGTTTTCCAGGAAAGCAGAAAAGCTTTCTTTCATGCTGTCCCATTCCGTCTTCCACTCTTCTTTCCAGTCCTCTTTCCATTCGTCTTTCAGACCGGTAAAGTTGCTCTGAATGCTGTCCATATTGTCCATCATTGCCTTCAGATAATCCGGAAATTCAATCAGGATATGTCGGGTACGACGACCCTTAAACATGGCCGTAATACGGTCCTTCATGTCTGTTACAGCCTTAGCAGCTTCTTCCGGATTAAATTTGCTGCCAGCCAGTTTCTCTGTAACCGTATCTTTGAAAGATGCCATTTTGGTCTGCAGATTCCGTACGTTAACCGTAGCAATAACCGTGTTAATCAGATCGTACATAAAGTAAATGAAAATACCGAAGGCAATGACACGGATCTGGCGGTCAGTGAACATTTGGAAAATAGACAGTCCGCTGAAAAACGGATGGATATACCGGATAAAGACAACCGACAAAGCACCCCATTCCAGCGAATGGACAAAGTCAATTCTACCGTTGATATTTAAGAACTTTCCGGTGTAATCCCACCAGTGCGCATGGAACAGCTTTTCCATAAGGAAGCTGGTTAGGTATTCTACTATGTCGCACATGACAAGACCGACAATAAAAAGAAGCAGAATATTGTCCTTAAAGTGAGACAGTGTCAGCAGCATAACAGTGGTAGCCGTTCCGTAAATTGGCGTCAACGGGCCATACAGAAAGCCACGGTTATGGACGGTCAGTTTCTTATTTTTAATGCTGTCTCCAATACCGCAATATAACATTTCAAGGCACCAGCCAAGGACCGAGTACATAATGAAATAAAGGAAGTATTGTGCAAGCGTGGTTAAGACGGTTAGCTTATCCATGGTAGTTCACAGGCTTTCTTTGGTATTTTCGTAAGGTTTCCTTGGTGGCACAGTATTTGTCCACAAGGGTAATAATCCAGGCTACTTTGTAGCGGGGCGGGATTGGCGTCAGCGGCCACATATGCCGGACAATGCTGTTTTCTTCTACCGGGGTCAGGGTGGTCAATTCCCTGGCGTTGCGCAATGCGAAGCCAGGGTGCCGGTACCCGTGAAACCGATGGGACGGATCCGGATCATGCCAGTCATAATAAACCAGGTCATGCAGCAGTCCGGCACGGGCCGCCGCCCGGTAATCCAGCCCCAGCCGCTTACAAACGTTGTAAGCTACAAAGCTGACACACATGGTGTGTTCCAGTAATGTAATATCACTATGCTGTTTATATTTAGCCATTTGCCTTACGCCTTCCAGCGCCAGCAATTCGCCGACAATTTCCAGATATTCCGGATCTTGTACATGAAACGCTTCCGCGTATTTTTCTGCAAGCCACATAAATAAAAATCCTCCTGCAAGTCAAAAGCAGGAGGATTATAACATATTGCCTTAGCACTTCCTTAAAAAAATTGAATTTGTTATAAAAATTTTAGGAATTCAGGGCAGTACCGCTAAAATACCGGCTACAATCAGTGCCACCACCAGGTACATCGGGAGGCCTCTAAGGAAGGAGTCTACGTGCATCTTCGGATTTTGATACAACGCCTTATCCTGTACGCAAGAGAAGCGAATCCGCGGTGTGTTTCTCCACCATAAAAGGTCAATGACCAGAAGGTCAAAGAAATTCAGTGCCTCGCCAAGAATAAGGATATACAGGAACGCATCCACAAACCCGGAGAACCCCACGGTGTACTTCAAAATTACGCCGATGATCAGGAACACCACGGCGAACAGCAGAAGGTTGCTGAAAAAGATTTTTACCAGGTTTGCTTCTGCCGGAGCGGATGGCCCCAGAATCGGGTCTTTCCTGACCAATTCCTGAACCTCCGTCGGGTAGGAACGGAATCCAAGCAGGTTTTTCTTATCGCCTCCGGTGTTAAGGTAGCACATGAGCCACCAAAACAGGCACATTCCTACAACCACGCAAATTTTTGCAATCATACTGTTCGCCCCTTATTTGTTAAAACTGTTTTTGTGCGAGTTAGCTTCCTACTATGTAGTTAGCTACAACTAACTGCAATCAGTCTACCACAACGCAGCAAAATAGGGAAGTTCCAGTCTACTTAAATTCCTCTGGCCAGTTCATAGGCGTCCCAGATGGCGTACATGATATTGGAGACTTCATTGGCGTCACCAAGCGTATGAACGTATGGAAGGTGTGCTTTGACTTCCTCATAAAGACTTCTGTTGGAAACATAACCAACGGCGCTAACAACGGTATCAGCGGCAACCATCTGCTCTCCGTCCGGCGTCTTTACAACATAGCCCTTATCAGAAGCGCCTGTAATACAGGAGCCCGTCAGCGTCGAAATGTTGTGGAAAACCAGCAAGTCCTTCAGCATATCTTTGTTAGCGGAGCAAAGAGGCCCGCCAACGCTTAGGATTTCCGGCATCAATTCCACAATCGTTACGTCCACGCCCTTGCTTTCTTTCAGCCACAGTGCCGTTTCACACCCTACCAAACCGCCGCCGACAACAATGCAGGACTTGCCGCAACTTACCTTTTCCGTCAGAACCTGTTCTGCCGGAATCATCGGAACATCATCCACGTGAATCATCTTCGGCGTGGAGCCGGTAGCAAGAATAATCTCATCTGCACCGGAAGCTTCAAGTTCCTCCGCTGTTACGGTCTTATTCAGAATTACGTTAACACCGCACTTTGCAAGTTGGCGTTCGTACCAGTGAATCAGCGCATGGTCATCCTCTTTGAAGTCCGGTGCACCACCGGGAATCAGGTTTCCGCCAAGTGCCGTATTCTTTTCATAAAGGGTTACCGCGTGTCCACGAATGGCAGCCACTCGTGCTGCTTCCATGCCGGCTACACCGCCACCGACAATCAGAATATTTTTCTTCTCCAGTGCCGGGGTCAGTCCATATTCATTTTCTCTACCGCAGGCCGGGTTTACCGCACAGGAAATCTGAGCATAAACAGCTAGACGGCCCATGCACCCTTCCTGACACGACAGGCAAGGACGAACGTCAGCAAAGTTTCCACGCATAATCTTATTTGGAATTTCCGGGTCAGCAAGAAGCGGACGTGCCAGACCAATCAGATCTGTCTGTCCCTTTTCAATGGCTTTCACGGCAAGACCCGGATCTTCCATCCGTCCCGCCGTAATAATCGGGACATCTACAACGCCCTTTAAAATCTCATTGTAAGGAAGATACATTCCTTTCTTGTGATACATGGGCGGATGGTTCCAATACCAGGCATCATAGGTCCCGACATCCGCATTCAGTGCGTCATAGCCGGCTGCCACCAACATTTGGGCAGCAAGCTTTCCCTCTTCAATATCACGACCTGCTTCTACAAAGTCTTCTCCGGGCAAGCCGCCCTTTCTCCAGTCTTTTGTAAAGCTCTTCAAGCTGTAGCGGAGAGAGACCGGAAAGTCTTGTCCGCAGACGGCTTTAATAACTTGTACAATCTCAATCGCAAAGCGCAACCGGTTTTCTAGGGAGCCGCCGTATTCATCCGTTCTGTGGTTATAAAACGATGTGGCAAACTGGTCAATCAGATAGCCCTCATGCACGGCATGAATTTCCACGCCGTCAAAGCCTGCCTTTTTGCAAATGGCAGCCGATTCCGCAAACTTATCCACGTAGGTATGGATTTGCTCAATGGTCAGCTCCGTGCAGGTAACGCCATCCAGGAAACGGTGCGGGATGGGTGACGGAGCAACTGCCACACGCCCAACAATACTGGGGATTGAAACACGTCCGAAGCCACCGGAGAGCTGGCTAAAAATTTTTGCGCCGTAAGCATGAACACGTTCTATCATTGGGCGTGCGGTCTTAATGAAGTTCAGCGGATTGATGGTCGGGCACGGCATAGACGGCATGACACATTTTTCAATGTCATTTTCCACGTAGGTAACGCCGGTAATCAGAAGTCCGGAACCGCCCTTGGCACGTTCCACATAATATTCCACGCCTTTTTCGTTGTAGCAGCCCTCCTTGTCACAGAATCCGCCGGGGCCCATAGGGCACATGACAAACCGGTTTTTAATTTCACACGAACCGATTTTAATAGGAGTAAACAGTACCGAATAATCCATCATTGATTCATCTCCTTTTCAATATAAACAATAGTTCTGATAGCACCTGCAAACGCGCCGCGCTTAATAAAGCCATGATCTCCGTTAATTTCGTCCAGCTTGCAATTGGGGAATAACTGCCTCGCCTTGCGGGAATAGTTCACATCAATAATGCCGTCCTGGGTGCCATGCACAATGTAGACCGGCTTTTGATAGGTGCACATCTGCGCATACGGGTCCAGGGTCATGGCATCTTCCGGATACTTTTTATTAATTTTCAAAAAGAGAATGTGCTGCTTATTCGGAATGTTCTTCGGATCATATTTTGCCGTCATCAAATGGCCTTCCCGTGCAAGATCCGGGATGCTGTAGGCCGGATAATAAAGGATCTGCCGTTCAATGTCATCTTCCCGTTCTGCCGCCGCAAGCGAGGAAACCAGTCCACCCTGGGAGCAACCGGACAAAATCAAATGATCCGTATCTACACTTGGAAGGGTCTTCACATAATCAATCAATTCCAGTAAATCCTGCTTTTCGGACAGCAAACTCATCTTCGTGCTATCCAGGCCAGACAACCCGGAGCCGGAGTTGGCAAAGTCATAACACAGCACCTGATACCCTCTGCGGGCAAAAGGAATCCCATAGGTAAAGGAAATGAACTGGTTGGATCCAATGCCGTGGCTTAGGATGACCGTAGGAAATTTTGTCTTTCCCTCCAGTTTCGGGACCATCCAGTAGCCCCGTAGTGTTCCGTTCGTCACCTTCAATTTGAAAGACTTTAGGGTAAATCCGTTGGTTTTCACGCTTTTTCTCTCCTTTATTTGTACAATGTTTTTTCGGGCGATTTGGCTTTTCCCTTACGCCGTAGCCCTCTGTCACCCTCATTCTATTGTTAAAAAAATCGCAAACCAAGCCACAACCCGCGGGGATTGCAGTTTATGCAACAATTACGGCAAATTGTTTCCTATACAAGGGGTTGCAGGTATATTAAAGTAGACTTGGGAAAGTGAACGTTATGCAAAAGGAAGTGGAACCTATGGACCTTCGGGTGGTAAAAACGCAGCAGCTGATTCAGGACAAGTTTTTGGAATTACGAAAGAAAAAACCGCTGGAAAAGATTCGCAGCGGAGAATTGTGTGAGTTATGCCAGATTAACCGGACTACGTTTTACCGACATTACCAGGATATTTATGATTTATCGGATCAACTGGAGAACGCAGCAATCCAGGCCATGCTGGCAGACATAAAACAGGTTTCCATTCTTGGAAAAAATTATCTGGTCCGTTGTATTACAGTTGCCAGGGACAACGGGCACACGGAGCGGTTAGCCCTGCTCTTTAAAGGACGTATGGATGTGCTTGAACAAAAAGTATCCGACCTTTTCCATGATATGTTTCTGAAAGGAAAAGCAGAAAAAAAGCAGGAAATTATCAGCGCTTTTGTAGTTCAGGGTTCTTTGCATGCCTTCTTTGACCTTAATCCGGACCTTACCAAAATTACAGATGAAGACATCCGCCTTTTTTCTGATACTATCACCTCCCTGCTTGCCACGTTATCTGTAAACAAAAATGTAAAAAGCATTATTACCAATAATATTTTGTTCTTCTTTAAATCCAGTCTGTAAATAAAGAAAGCCCCGAAAGCCGAAGCTTCCGGGGTTTGTTGCATAATATGCTGTCTTTGAAACCGTCTGGACGGCAGTTATCTCTTGGAGAACTGCGGTGCACGACGAGCACCTTTGAGACCGTATTTCTTTCTTTCCTTCATACGTGGGTCACGAGTCAGGAAGCCAGCCTTCTTCAGCTGCGGACGAAGGTTTTCGTCATACTGCAGAAGAGCACGGGAAAGGCCGTGACGGATGGCACCGGCCTGGCCGGATACGCCACCGCCGTTTACACGGCAAACGATGTCAAACTTTTCAGTTAAGCCAAGCAGCTCCAGCGGCTGGCGAACAACCAGCTTCAGGGTTTCAAGGCCAAAGTATTCATCAATGTCTCTGTCATTGATGGTGATTTTACCACTACCCGGGTAAACGCGAACGCGGGCAACGGAGCTCTTTCTACGGCCGGTGCCGTAATAATAATTGCTTTCGTACATTATGTTGCCCTCCTATTAAAATTCGCGAACTTCCGGCTGCTGAGCAGCGTGCGGATGTTCTGCGCCTGCATATACATGAAGTCTGGTCAGAGCTTTGCGGCCCAGAGTGTTGTCTGGGAGCATACCCTTAACAGCCTTAGTTACAACGAATTCCGGCTTGGTTTCCATGAGGGTTTTATACTTAACCTTTTTCATGTTACCAATGTATCCGGTGTGGTGATAATACATTTTCTGATCCAGTTTCTTGCCGGTCAGTACTGCCTTGGAAGCATTGATAACAATGACGAAGTCACCGGTGTCAACGTTCGGCGTAAAGATTGGCTTATACTTACCACGAAGAAGATTAGCGGCTTCTACAGCAAGAGCACCAAGGGTTTTGCCCTCAGCATCAAGCACATACCACTTGCGGTCAACTTCGTTGGCTTTTGGCATATAAGATGACATGCTTGTTTCCTCCAATAAATAATATGAATGTTGCCCGACTATAGTAACACTGCGATTTCCGGGAGTCAACCAATATTTTTCAATATTTTAATTTACCAGTATAAGAACTCTGTTTTTCTCTTTTTTGCTCGTTTTTTCATGCGATTTGCTCGTTTACGAATTTTGCTTTTTCCAATGGCTAATCCCGTTTTCCTGCAAAATGGAAATGACATTTTGCGGCAAAGCGGGATAACGCTGTTGCAAAGAAGCAAGAAGCTGCTTCATGTGCTCCCGCTCCGTCTTCCCGTCCACCGGACAGGAAGACGCCAGGACCGGGAGGCCCTGCCTGGCCACCGCCGCCCTGATGTCCCGCTCTGGGACATAAATCATAGGGCGGATCATGGTCAGGTCAGCCTCCGACAGGTAGGTTACCGGCGCAAAGCAGCCCAGTGCCCCCTGGTCCAGTAGGTTCATATAAAAGGTTTCCGCCACGTCGTCTCTGTGGTGGCCCAGGGCCAGTTTGTTGCAGCCCAGCTCCTTTGCGGTTTTGTGCAGGGTTCCCCTGCGCAACCTGGCGCAAAGGCTGCACGGGTACTTTTCGTCCCGGGCCTCAAAGACGATGTGGCCAATGTTGGTTTCCTTCACGGTGTAGGGCACACCCAGGTCCCTGCAGAGGGACGCCACGGCGGAGTAATCGCCGGGAGTTCCGCCAAAGCAGGGGTCCAGGGTAATGGCCTGCAGCGCAAAGGGAACCGGGTAGTACCGCTGCAAAGCCGCCAAACAAAATAACAGGGCAATGGAGTCTTTGCCGCCGGAAATACCGACGGCCACTACATCGCCCGGTTGAATCATATTGTAATCATCCATGGCCTTCCGCATCAGGCCCTGTATTTTCTGCATATGCGTCCCCTATTTCAAGTATTGCTGAATGGCCTTTTCAAACTCTTCTACCGCTTCCGTGTCCCCGTCTTCAATGGCGTGGTGAATGCAATGGGAAAGGTGTTCGTTGATGATTTCCCGTCCTAGGCCATTCATGGCAGAGCGAACAGCGGACAACTGAATTAAAACCTGTGAGCAGTCTTCATCCGCTTCAATCATCTTTTTAATGTATTCCAGGTGGCCAATCATACGGGAAATCCTGGCAATCTGCCGTTTCTTTTCCTGCGGATCATGGGTATGGGTGTGGTGATGTGCTTGCTGTTCCACCAAAGTCATCCTTTCTGCAAAAATGTTTCTCCTGATTATAACATAGAATGGAAAAATCGTATCCCCCCTGGGAGCTTCCGAAGAAGGAACGCTTTCCTTATAATGGAAGCACTGTGGAGACGACCACAAATAAAAAAATCAAATGAATTAATGAGTGAGGACAATTTATGCACATCCCCGAAAATTATCTCAGCCCGGAAACCTGTGCCGTTATGGCCGTTGCCATGGTGCCGGTCTGGGTTCACGCTGTTAAGAAAGTCAGCAAAGACGTACCAAAGGAAAAAATGCCACTGCTTGGTATTGGCGCAGCCTTTTCTTTCCTTGGCATGATGTTTAATATTCCGCTGCCGGGCGGCACCACCGGCCACGCTGTCGGCGGCACCTTAATTGCGCTACTACTGGGGCCTGACGCGGCCTGTATAGCTGTCACCATTGCCCTGTTGGTGCAGGCGCTGCTGTTTGGTGATGGCGGCGTGTTAGCCTTCGGAGCAAACTGCTTTAACATGGCGTTCCTGCTTCCTTATTTGGGACACGCCATCTACCATACCATCAGCGCCCGGGTCAAGGGCAACAAAGGACAGATGCTGGGGGCCGCAGTCGGCTCTTACGTAGGCATCAACGCGGCTGCGTTGGCGGCTGCCATTGAATTCGGCCTGCAGCCGTATCTGTTCCATGACGCCGCTGGGCAGCCGCTGTACTGCCCCTACGGCCTCAGCGTCAGCATCCCGGCCATGATGCTTGGCCATCTGACCATTGCGGGACTGGCCGAAGTTATCTTTACCACTTCGGTTCTGGCCTTCCTGCGGAAGACCGAACCGGGTTTAATGCATCAGCACGAAGAGCCCAAAAACCACATTCCAATGTATCTGTTACTGGCTGCCCTGATTATTGCCGTCCCGCTTGGTCTTCTGGCCGAAGGCACCGCTTGGGGCGAATGGGGCGCCGATGAAATTGCCGAAGTTATTACCGGTGGCACCGTCCTCGGCTACACCCCGAAAGGAATGCTGAATGGCTGGGAATGGCACGCTTTAATGCCGGACTACAGTCTTGCCGGACTTCCGGACTGGGTTGCCTACGTTATCAGCGCCATTATCGGCGTTGCCATTTCGGTTCTTCTGTTCCGGCTGATTGCCGCCACCATGAAGTCCAAGCCGGACTTTGGAGAAAGCGAAACCACCAATGCCTAACACCAGCCTTCCCGAGTGGATGCAGGCAGAGGAAACCTACACCGCATCCAAAGACTCGGATGGCTTTTTACAAAAAAGCCTGTTAAAACTGATGAGCGTCCTGTCTAAAGCCCGGAGCATTCCGGCGCAGGGACGCCTGCAGGCCAATGCCCCCATTGCCCTGCTAACTATTTTCATATTAATTGTTTTAACCGCATGCTCCACCAACGCCTTCTTCAGTTATTGTATGCTGGCATTGGTGCTGGCATGCTTTTGCCTTTTACCGGGCAAGCAGCTGAAACGAAGCCTCCGCAGCACACTGGCTGCCACCGGCTTCTCTTTTCTGATTCTGCTACCCGCTGTTTTCTTGGGCTCGCCCCACACCTTTTTTACCGTCGGCTTAAAGGTCTTCCTGTCCGTCGGCCTCATCAGCTTCTTAAACTCCACCATCCCGTGGAACCAACTGACTGCCGGTCTTCGGTTTTTCCGTGTACCCAACCTATTTATCTTTACCCTGGATCTGACCTTAAAATACATTCTTCTCCTCGGCGATGTATGCCTTTCCATGCTGGAAGCCCTCAAGCTTCGTTCCGTAGGCAAAAACAAAGACAAAACCAAGGGTCTCTCCGGCATTCTGGGGGTTACCTTTTTAAAGTCCCGTGCCATGGCAGACGAACAGTTCCAGGCCATGACCTGCCGTGGCTTTGACGGCACCTACACTACTTCTTACCGTTTTCACATGAAGAAAGCAGACTTTGTTTACCTGTTTATCCTTTGCCTTAACGTTGCACTCTTTATTTTCCTGCAAAAAGGATAAGCTCCGTTTAAACAGACTGATTGATAAAAAGAGGTTTTCTATGTCCAACGTACCTATGATTGAATGCAATAATCTTTGCTATGCCTATGACAACTACATCGCCCTGCGGCAGGTCACCTTTACCGTTTCTGCCGGAGAGACCGTGGTTTTGCAAGGCCCCAACGGCTGCGGAAAATCCACCTTGCTGAAGCTTCTGAACGGCCTGCTCTTCCCGGCGGAAGGCACTTTCCGCTTTCAGGGCAAAGACATTACCGAAAAGGCCCTGAAAGATAAACGCTTTGCCAAAGAGTTCCATCAAAAGGTTGGCTTCATTTTCCAGGACTCCAGCCTGCAGCTGTTTACCGGCAGCGTAGAGGAGGAAATTGCCTTCGGGCCGCGCCAAATGGGCCTTCCTGAGGAAGCGGTCACGCAGCGGGTCAATGACGTTTTACAGCTGACCGGCCTTACTGCGCTCCGTGACCGGGCCCCCTACCACCTCAGCGGTGGCGAAAAAAAGAAAACCGCCATTGCCTGTATTCTGTCCATGAACCCGGAGGTCCTGGTTTTAGATGAACCCCTTGCCGGTCTGGACACCAAAACGCAACAGTGGTTAGTCTCCTTCTTAAAGGAACTCCAGTCCGCTGGAAAAACGCTCATCATCTCCACCCACAACAATGCCCTGGCCGAAGAGCTCGGTCACCGCTTCATCCGCATGAACGATGACCACACCATTGAAGCCATTGTAGAAAACAAATAACCATGCAACAGCAAAGCCGAACAGAGTTAAGCCCTGTTCGGCTTTTTCAGTTCTAATCTGGTGGCAAATTTGGCAACGCACCTCCGTTTGCCACCCAAAATCCACTTTCCGGTGGCAACTAAATCCGTAACCCCAAATTTGCCACCGCAATCAACATCCGTCAAACAGTTCCCGGCTGTTTCAGTTCAAATCCGGTGGCAAATTTGGCAACGTGTCTCCGTTTGCCACCCAAATTCCACTTTCTGGTGGCAACTAAACCCGCAACCCCAAATTTGCCACCACAATCAACAGCCGCTACTGGTCATCCCATAGTTGTCTGGTCCCACCACTAGAACACCTTAGTGGCCTCTGTAAAAATTCCCGCAAAAACTTACTTTTGTTTTGCGCGCCGCTGATTGTCTCTTTCCAATCGTTCACTCCAGTTGTCTTCAATGCGGCCGCAGGCGGAAAACGCAGCCACATTTTCAGCAAGAACATCAAAGGATAACTCCAGTCCATCTTGATCTGTGTGGAAATCTACAGAGCGGGACTTTGGAATATTAAGTCCTTCGGCAGTTTCCACTGCATCAATATTAGCGCCTAAGAAAAGAAATTCCCAACCATAACGTTTCTGTTGACGGCTAATCATTTTTTTGACCTTTTCAGAGCTGTAAATGTGGCTGGCGTTTTCCATACCATCGGTCATGATGACAAGCAATGTATGTGCCGGAACGTCTTCTTTTCTGGCATACTTATGCACATTTCCTATGTGATGAATGGCGCATCCAATAGCATCTATCAATGCGGTACAGCCCCCAACCACATAGTCCTCTGCGGTCATTTGCGGCACGTTTTGCAGCGGAATGCGATCGTGGATTACCTGACTGGAGTTGGCAAACAAGACTGTGGAAACCAGGCAATCCCCCGGCGCATTCCGCTGCTTTTTAATAAGGGAATTAAAACCTCCCACCGTATCCTCTTCCAAGCTCGCCATAGAACCGCTCCGATCCAAAATAAAAACCAGTTCCGTTATATTATTCTTCATCTTAAAAATCCTCCTAAAAAATGTGATTGCACCCGGAAGTTCCGTTTGCAATCACATTTTAATTTTCGGAGCGGCGTAGATGGTCGCTTGGAAAGCGACATTTACGCACCCAGCAGGCACTGATCAAATTGGAATAGTGCTGCGTTTATTTCATAAATTTGGTAATTTCCCCGCTGCACAAAGTAAGCAATAATCAGATCAAACTTGTTACTTGGAGATAAGGCGTATCCAGCCTTTCTCAGAAAATCATCCAATTCCTCCATTGGCAGTTCCAATGCAATTCCAAAGGCTACCGCAGTTGCCTTGCTGGGTTTGTAATTGACATTACTTCGGATTTTGGAAAACAATTTCCGATCTACATTGGCTTTCTTGTAACACTCTGCATCCGTCATACCCTGTTCGTCTATCTTGCGCAGTAGCATCTGGGAAAAGCTTTCATCCGGATGGTTTACCACATTTTCCAGTTCATCAGGCAATCCATCCGCACACGCCATCTCAACGTCCATCATAGAACGCACATTTCTCAGTTGGATGGAATCCAAAAAAGAATCCAGCAATTCCGTTTCTACCACCGGGTCAATGCGAAACACTTCCTTGTCATAAATAACAAGGGTCACATCCAAATCCACATCCATTAGAAAATCCGTAATGGTTTGCATAGCTACATGCAGAGCCTCTGCCTTCGGATATCGGTAAACACCGGCGGAAATCAGTGGAAACGCCACACTTTGGCAATCATACTGTATTGCCAGGCGCAGAGATTCCCTATAACAAGACGTTAATAGTTCCTGTTCTCCGTATCCACCGCCTTGCCAGATGGGGCCCACCGTATGAATAACATACCGGCACGGTAGCCGGTACCCCTTGGTAATCTTTGCCTGACCGGTTTTGCAACCATGTAGTGCACGGCACTCTTCCAGCAGTTCTTTCCCCGCGGCCTTGTGAATGGCACCATCTACACCGCCACCACCTAACAAGGTTTCATTTGCAGCGTTGACAATTACATCGCACTTTATTTTTGTAATGTCCCCCTGTACCATTTGCAGTGGCATAATCCATTCCTCCTCGTCTGCGATTTAGGTTTATTGTACCACAGAGTAAACATTCAGAAAAAAGCAGTTCATTGACACAAGTTTTGGCACCCGTCATAATAAGATTAAACTATTTGCCACCATGGGCAACTTCTCCGTCTTTACAAAGTAATTTTTTCGTCTAAGGAGGTACACCTATGAAATTTTATATGAAGCAAAAAGTCTTTTCCTGGAAAGATAAATTTTCCATTTATGATGAACATCAAAAGGAAAAATACTCCGTAGAAGGCGAGTTCCTTTCCTTTGGTAAAAAGCTTCATTTGTATGACGCAAGCGGCACAGAAGTACGCTACATCCATGAAAAAGTCTTTGCTTTAAGAAACACATATTTTGTTTCAGATGGTAAACAAGATCTGGTCAAAGTCAGCCAGCGTTTTTCCTTCAAGCCAAAATATGACATTGAAAGTCTTGGTGCCGGATCCAGTTGGTTTGTCCAAGGAGACTTCTTTGCACACAATTACGAAATCATGGACAATAATACAGGTCATCCCATTGCAGCCGTACAAAAAGCTTGGCTGTCCTGGGGAGACCTCTATGAAATTGAAATTTTTGCCGAGGATCAGATAGAAACCATCCTTGCCACTGTTCTCTGTATAGATGCCGCCATTGAAAAGAATGCAGCAGCGGTTAATGCAGCAACAAGTGTAAACAGCTAATTGGCGAAAATCAAAATTTTAAGCCCTCAATCTATTCACCATAAAATGCTGAATAGATTGAGGGCTGTTGTTTTACTACCTTATGAAATTACACGACGCTCAAACATTCGATAGTCCGCAGCTCATAAGGTCATAGTTTTACTACCTTATGAAATTACACGACGCTCAAACACATATCTGATGAAAAAGCACAAAAACTTAGTTTTACTACCTTATGAAATTACACGACGCTCAAACTATCGGCAGAAATGAAGTTTGAATCTTTGCGTTTTACTACCTTATGAAATTACACGACGCTCAAACCCGCTTGTCGCTGATTGCTATCAAGCAAATGTTTTACTACCTTATGAAATTACACGACGCTCAAACCGTGCTTAGTAACAAACTTTGCAAGGCTTGTTTTACTACCTTATGAAATTACACGACGCTCAAACAAGACGACAGCCGGCAAGCATCCAGTCACAGTTTTACTACCTTATGAAATTACACGACGCTCAAACCCGCTTGGGAGCAATCCGACTGGTTAGATTGTTTTACTACCTTATGAAATTACACGACGCTCAAACATAAAATCAATTTATCAAAGTGGTGTTACAGTTTTACTACCTTATGAAATTACACGACGCTCAAACGGAAGGCGCAAAGAGATGCAGAATATTATTGTTTTACTACCTTATGAAATTACACGACGCTCAAACTTGGGAAGAAAGCGGCTGCGAGTGGTTGGCGTTTTACTACCTTATGAAATTACACGACGCTCAAACGCAACGCGATCATAACGAAATACATGCACGTTTTACTACCTTATGAAATTACACGACGCTCAAACACGGATGCAGTTGAATGACAATATCATAAAGGTTTTACTACCTTATGAAATTACACGACGCTCAAACCTATTGTCGGCACGATGTTCAACAGACAATGGTTTTACTACCTTATGAAATTACACGACGCTCAAACATTGTGCGTGACAGACTGGCCCTTGCTCACGTTTTACTACCTTATGAAATTACACGACGCTCAAACATTACGCTGAAATCCTTAGATGGGACGGAAGTTTTACTACCTTATGAAATTACACGACGCTCAAACACGAATCGTGACAGCACCTATGCCGAGCTCGTTTTACTACCTTATGAAATTACACGACGCTCAAACGTTTCTATCGCCGGAATGAGATGTCAAAAGGTTTTACTACCTTATGAAATTACACGACGCTCAAACTCGCCGGCGCCAGAGTTCGCTGCGTCGTTCGTTTTACTACCTTATGAAATTACACGACGCTCAAACCTTAAATGTTGAGGGGAGCGCCGCAAGCACCACTACATGCTGTAATTCCATAGGATAGTAAGCCGTGGGACTTAGTAAATTACACATAAGTCCTTGTCAATTATATAATACTTTTCAATGGGAAGTCTATCCGTTTCCAGACCTTCTAACAGAAGAATTTTTATTTTATGGTATTCCAAAAACTGATACAGATTTTTCAGTTCTTCTTCATTTAGAATCAGCTTCAGATTTACCAGGACAAAAACCTCTGTTTTTAGCAAAATCCGGGACAACAGCAAATAATTGCACAAGCTTTCCAAATATTCATTGCCGATTTCCGAGAACTGGATGCCACAAATTTTCAGCAAAGATTTCATGTCAAGCTGATCTGAAAACGTAAATTCAACATCAAAATCTTCCGACAACAATAAAAGTAATTCCTGTACCGTGCGATTGACTTTTTCTACCTGCTCAAAGTAATCCTCCTGAGCAGCCCTATGTTCTAATGAAGAGATTAGTTTTGCCAGCAGATTCTTGCTATTCAGATCTAAATTAACTACATCGCCCAGGAAATCCACATTTGCAAATTTAATATCCTTGCCATTACAAGAGAACAGCGCCTGGCCAGACAAGCCGGATTTTTGAAGCTGAAGATCCAGCAGCAAAGAACGCAGTGCCCGTCTGTTTTCAACCACTAAAACAGGAACTTCGTTTTCTTCTATCGGAATTGCTTGCCCTAAAAGGTCCGGATAAGCGAACAGAATACTCAAATCACAATCATCCTTTCATCTGTATCCAGGATTTCTGAATGGTGTTCCCCAGTAACATATTCCATCTTGGCAAACTGCCGTTCTGTTACCGCCAGCATTTGAACCAGGCCCTCTGGGGGTTTATTCTTTCTGACCGATTTTTGAATGCTCTCCACAGTGGTTTGATTCAACGCCATCTTGGTGTAAACAGACTCCTGCATCATAACAAAGCCAGATTTAATCAGGAACTTCCGAAAATTCCGATAATTCCTTTGCTGTTCCGTGGTTATGGTGGGAAGATCAAACATAATTAGAACTCTCATAAATCTATAACTCATTCCTATAAAACCTCAGCAAGGACGTGTCCCGCTCATTAATGGCATCAAATACGGATTTTGAGTAAATCTTTATTGCATTATTGATGGTCTGTCGCTTTTCCCCGATGATAATTTCCTGATTCATCAGGTTGACCAAAGCCAGTTTTTCTTCCGATTTAAATTTGGAAGGAGCCAAACGATAAACAAATTGATCCACAATCGGGCGAAACGGTTCCATCAAGTCACAGCTCAAATTAAAATGATTAAACATATTGTCATGGAATAAGCCAAGTTGAGTTAAGTATCCATTGGAAACTACTTCACGATTAAAAGCAGACAGAAGAATACTGTATCCATAGTTCAGGCATTTATTAATATCAATATCATAGGATCTGCTGAAGTTGCTGCCAAACAAGGAAGAAAAATAGGATTTTGCAGCCAGTCCTTCCCTGTTGGTGCGGTCACCAAATTCCATTTCTTCCAAATAGAAGTATAGCAACTCCGATCCGGTTAAATGAAGCGCATCCAGTGTTTCTGCCTGCTTCTTAATCTTTTCATAAACAATGGAAGTCCATACCTGTCCTTTTACAGCATCAGACCATTGTATTTGTGTTCTTATCTTTTCCGTAGAATCATGACTGCCGTAATAAGACATCATTTCAAATGCCGGATTCCGTTTTTCATCACAAAAAACAACTTTTACTTTGGCTTTTGCCAATTCATTCAAAAGAGCTGCTGTTATAGAAACCTCTGTGCTTTCTATAATCAACATGGAAATTTCCGACAGGTGAATTCGAAGAGGTTTCTCTTTACGAATTTCCATATAACCTAAGCGATAATCTAATTTTGCCCGATTCTGGACTTCTACAATTCTCCAACTCATAATGCCGCCAAATCAATTGTATTTTCAAAGATACCGGTTATGGACTGGTTAATCAGTTTGATGTTTTTTTGCTTGGTAATATTCATTCCAATCGTATAACCACCAGCCTGTGATTTTCCGCCAATCAAAGTTAAATCAGCTGTCCCTGGAACGCATTGGAACAAAACTACTGCATTGGCCAAAAAACGACATTGATCTTCTAAGGAAAGAGTTTTGAAAATGTCTCTTCCCTTTTCAAAAGTAGCCTCTTGGGAACGAAGTTTTTTCCCATATTTAGTATTTTTAATTTTATCCAGGAAGCAGTCATAAACCGCAAAGTTTTCCTCTACTGTTATTTTCTGAAGTGGAGAAATCTTGGCATTCTTTTCCACCTTAGAACGAGCAACAAACTTATCAACTTTTTTAAAATAGCAATACGTCTCTTCCGGCACCACTAACTGTTCTGCACATTTCATAGACAATTTATTTCCAGTTCGTCCAGAAATATGCATTCTAAATCCATCCACTTCTAAAAGCGCATTAATCCTTACTTTTGGAAGCAGAATTTCCGGATTGGTTAACGGCTTTTCAGGACGGGTGGCAAAGTATTCTGCCAAGGCCAAATTATTTCCTTCTACCCTACTCTTTAGATAAATGGGAACCGCTTCAAAGGTCTTTACCGGCTTTCCTTTCTTTTCATGGCGAACCAGAGCAAAATATGCACCTGCCACTTTGTTGTATCCACCATACTTGCTGAAGTCAGCCAATCTGTCATCAGAAGTCTTTAACGGCATCTGTCCACTTCCATGTGCCACCGGCATTTGGTCAAAGAAGCCACCCTTTTGCTCTGTGGCATAACGTGTAAACAGAACGTTGTTTTTCTTAACATTCTTTTTAACCGTTCCAATGGAACCGTTTTCTCCTGTAATCCAGGCAATAGAATTGCCTTGTTTTACGTCAAAATCATACATTCTGTTCAGACTATATTTATTGTCCTTGTTGCTTACAAACTGAATGGGGTTATATCCGAATTTCGTGTTGTAAACATTACCTACCACAATGTTAAGGTAAGCATCCTTTGCATGATGATAATCATTAATGCTACGGCACTTCACAATATTAAATTGCTGGCGGAAAGAAGAAACGTTTCCTGCTTTTACATAAACCACTTTTGTGTCGTCATATGCCTTATCCAGCAAATTTGCAATTGCCTTTGTAGACTGCCTGGTTTCTACAATTTGTCGGCTAATAAAGCCAGACAGTTCATTATCCGTAAAACCGTCTGTCCGCGTTAAGCGCTTATATTTTTCTTTACTAATCAGGTTTGTTTCTTGCAAGTGCCTCCAAAACGCTATTCTTTCTTTCGTTCTAAAAGATGCTGGCAAAGGATACTTATCCGTCTTCTCTTCATTTAGCTTCCGTTTAACAAGAACCCGGTTATCTATGCTGTCATCTTTTGTCTTAGATTGCGGGTAAATATGGTCTATATCGTAATTGCTGTTAGCAGACAAAAGGTTGTCTAAATCTATTGCTTCTCCGCTGTACATACACCGTCCCATTTGAGTGAAATAAAGGAACAGTTTGTCACTGCGCAATTGATTTTCATCATATTTTTCCAAAGATTTTGCTAACTGTTCACAATCTGCTCTGGCAGCTTTATAACAAGCTTGCAGCTTAGCCTTTCTGGACTGTGTCCGTTGGCCTTTTTTGCTGCCGTCTGCATCTCTGGCCATCTCTACAAAAATCTTGTCCGGATTGTGGCCTGCAATTTTCACAATTTCTTTGACAATCAGTGCCGTTCTCCAAATACTGCGTTTGACTGCCGGAGAAACATATAACTGTTCAATGTCTTTATAGGTAATTGTTCCGTTAAGGTCATTCTTTTCTGCGTTAAACTCTTCAATCAGTTGTGCGTAGCCATAAGAAGAACCTAATAATTGCATCAGGTTATCCTGCGTCTCTTCCAATCCGCTGATAATATTTCTGGTGCATTCTCCAGTACTTGGGTCAACATCATAAATTTGCGTCAGAAAAGCCTCCGAAAATCTTCCCCACCCGGTATATCTCCATCTACAAATTTCCTTAATCTGATTTTCTGATAAAACAGATCCATATTCTCTTTGAAGACACTCTTTCAAAAGGTCTTTGGACTCACCTAACACTGTAATTTTATAGATGATATCTTCTGCCATTTTAATCTTTGGTGTGTCCAATTCCCCTAGTAGCTTTTTGAATTGAACATAGGCTTTCATGGTTCCTACAACTCCGGTGTCTAAGCCGGTAATTTCAGAATCCTTTTGGGCCTTACCCTGTTGGCAAAGATACTTTAAAAGTGCCTTGTTACTGTACTGCTTTGCCTTTTCCGTATCCAAATAACAATCCTGGAACAGCTTGTTTTTTACTGAAACGTCTAACTTTTCACCGTCTAGCCGGATATTGTTCAGCTGATTGTAAATAACATATTTGCTATACAAAATAGAATCTTTCGGCAGGACAGTTTTACCGACCAAATAAGTGCATTGGTTGGTCATGCGTTCAATAAACCTGGATGCGCTGGTTGTTTTGTCCACCTTTTCTTCAAAATTCCACGGGTAAATCTTTCCCGGTTGCTTTCTAACAATCCAGGCTTTCGGAGAATTTTCATTTAAAGGACCGACGTAATAAGGAATACGGAAGGTAATCAATTTTTCTATCTTTTCCTTCACAGAAATACCGTCTTCCCGTTCTAAAAGGAACGGATAATACGTTTCCGCATTTTCCAGAATCTTTTCCAATTCCATCTGATTTAACTGATGTGGGATTACGCTATTCTCTTTGGTTACCTGTTTTGGCATTGCGGTATTTAATTGCAATTCCGACAGAATATAACGTTCTTCTTCAGTTTCTGGCTCTATGGTACCAATTTCCTTTAAAACAAATTTACAGAAGTCTTCTTGGGAACAGCTGTATTTTTCTGCATACTTGTTGGTGCCAGATACATGTCCGGTATAGGCAATGTAATTGTTTATACTTTTATTTTTATTTTCCGAAAAAATCTTCTTATAAACGGCGTCTGAACAATATTTTCGAACTAGTTCCTTTGTCAGTTTTAAATCCTTTTTATGCTTTTCATAGCTGTCTACTTTGGCATCAGAAACATAAGAAAAGTTATTCAAAATATCTGCCAGAACTGCCCAGTCATAAACCGCCTTCATCTTTTCAATCAGGAAAAATCTATCTTCCAAAAGTGAATCCAACGCATCTGCTTTGTCATCATATCCGGACCCAAAGCTTATTTTATTTACTTCGGAGTCTTTCAAGGATTCATCTCCAAACAAATTGGAAAGTTCTACTTGTCCGCCGGCAAGTAAATCGCAAACAAATTTCAGAGAGCTTCCTTTTTCTACAGAAAATAGGCTGGCCAACTCCCGTTTCTTATCGGTAATGGTTTTGTTTTTATCTTTCAAAAGAGCTTCTATATCAGACGTGTCCGTAACGGTTGGCGTATCAAAGCCGTAATCTTCTAACACCCGCAACAATTCATCAAAAACCACTTCAAAGGAAGGCACAGCAGAAAAGCCCCTACCCTCGAACAAGAAATGGCCCCGCTTTTTGATGATGTGGGCAACAGCCAAATAAACCAAGCGGATATCAAATTGCTTTTCCGGATGGTGAATCAGGTCACTTCTTAAATGGTAGATGGTGGGATACTCCTCATGATAATTGGCATCCGTGTAATCCGGGTCATTAAAAACGGTAAACCGTCCAGCCACCTTTTTGTCCTCTTCAAAGAACTTGCTTTCCTCTAAACGAAGCAAAAACTCTGGGTCTACTTTTGCAATTTCTTCGGCAAACAATTCATTCAGCAGCGCTACTCTTTCTTTGGCCCGGGCTGTCCGTCTTCTGGCCGTGCGATGTGCGCGTCTTTCTTCTGCAGTTTGCCCTGCATCAAAAAGATGGGAGCCCCACATGGCTTTTCCATTGGTTTTTAGCAGGTTATATTCTGTATCTGTAACAGCCCAGCCAACCGAGTTGGTTCCGATATCTAATCCGATATAGTATGCGCAATCTTTCATGTTCAAAAGCTCCTTATGAATTTGATATATTGACAATTGCCGGATTTCTGCTATTCTGAAGGTAATCTCTTTACTACCTTATGAGATTACACTACAAGTTCAAATACGAGCTTGCTCAAATTGCCGATTCTTCGGCCGCGCAGGAGCGCACCTTTAAGATCCAACTTGTTTGGGTCTTAATTTTTTACTTTTGTAAGGCAAAAGGCAAACTACATATGCTTGAATTATACCATATGTTTTCCACTTTTTATGTCCAATTTTATGGACAATACACAGCAAAAAACGAAAAAATTATAGAAAAAGTCCGCATTCTGCAATCAGAATACGGACTTTTTAAGTCTAATCAGCTTTACTCCGCAACTTCCTCAAACTCTGCTTCCAGAGCAGCGTTTTTCTTGGCAGATACTTTCTTCATGACGAAGAGGAAGCCAAGGGTAAGGGCAACGCCAATGGGGATGGAAAGCCAGGTAATGCCGAGTTTGTCAAAGAGGCCGGCAAGGATGTAGCAAACAAAGGAAATACCTGCTACAGAAAGGGCGTATGGCAACTGGGTTTCTACGTGGACAATGTGGTTGCAGTGGGCTCCGGCACTGGACATGATGGTGGTGTCGGAAATAGGAGAACAGTGGTCTCCGCAAACGGAACCGGCAAGGCAGGCAGAAATACCGACAAAGAACAAGCTGCTGGTTTCCGGGAAGATAACCGATACAATCGGGATCAGGATACCGAAGGTGCCCCAGGAGGTTCCGGTTGCAAAGGAAATCAGGATGGCAATCAGGAATACAATTGCCGGGAGAGCCCATTGCAGGTGGTCCGCGCCGGCCATGATGCTCTTAACAAATTCAGCAGAGCCAAGATATTCGTTGGTCATGGTCTTCAGAGAAGTGGCCAGCGTCAGAATAGTAATGGCCGGAACCATGGCAATGAAGCCTTTCGGTACACATTCCATTGCTTCCTGGAAGGTAATAACCTTGCGGATAACAAGGTAAGCAATAATAACAACCAGAGCAATAATGCTGCCCCAAGGAAGACCAACATAGGCATCTGTGGAAGAGAACGCTTCCAAGATAGTACCCTTGCCTTCCAGCGCGTCAAATCCATTCTTTACCAAGCCCCATACGCAAAGAACAATCAGGATCAAGATTGGAATAATCAGGTCAATCAGCTTGCCTCTGGGCGGCTGTGGCGGTTCTTCGCCATAATTGCGCTTGTCACCGAAGTTCTGCTTTTCTACCTTTTCAGATTCATTGCTTTCTTCATCCAGAATGCCAAGCTCTCCGGTCTTCCGGGCCTTAATTTCATATCCGGCCATTTTGCCGTAATCATATCCCATCAGCGAGATAGCAATAATAAATACCAAAGTCAAAATAGAATAGAAGTTATACGGAATGGCGCGAACAAACAGACCAATGCCGGAGTAGGTTTCGCTTTCTACGCAACCGGATACGGCAGCTGCCCAGGAGGAAACCGGGGCAATCATGCAAACCGGGGCCGCCGTTGCGTCAATCAGGTAGGCCAGCTTTGCACGGGAAATCCGCTTGGAATCGGTAACCGGCGCCATAACAGAGCCAACGGTCAGGCAGTTGAAATAGTCGTCAATAAAGATAAGTACACCCAGCAGGAACGTGGCCAGCATGGCGCCGGTACGCGTTTTAATGTGGGTCTGGGCCCATTCACCGAAGGCGCGGCTTGCGCCGGACAGGTTGACCAGAGCAACAATAATACCAAGGATAACAAGGAACAGTAGAATACCTGCGTTTTCCGCAATGGATGCGGTAAGCGCATCTACCGTCATCAGGTCAACCGTCCCAATGAAGCTGCCGCCTGAGGCCATAACCGACCCCAGTAAAACGCCGACAAACAAGGAGGAAAACACTTCCTTGGTAATCAGGGCCAACACGATTGCAACCAACGGCGGCAACAGGGACCAGGCCTTGTTGACAAAGACTACGCCGGATGCATTGCAGATTAGAATCAGGGCAAGTACAGCCACAAAAACAATCAATGCAATCAGATTCTTTTTGTTTTTCACAAACATCTCCTACTTTCTTAATAAATACCAACTTATAAATACCAAAGCTTGGTACCATTCTTTCTGACTTCTTTAATGATACCCCCGCCAAGGCAGATTTCCCCGTCATAAAAGACGCAGGCCTGTCCCGGCGTAACCGCTTTTACTCCTTGCGGATAATGCACCAGTATTTCTCCGTTATCCAACCACTCCAGCTGGACTTCGTGGTCCTGCTGACGATAGCGGAACTTGGCGGTGCAATGCTCCAGTTTCTGCTCATAAGTCCAGTTAATCTGGTCTACCAGACACGCATCGGAAATTAAATATTGGTTGTCGTCTCCTGTGGCGATGTAGAGGATGTTCTTCTGCAAGTCCTTCCCGACCGCAAACATCCGCTCTTCTGTTCCGCCAATCCGAAGACCTCTTCTTTGTCCGATAGTGTAATGCATTAAGCCAATATGCTGGCCGATAACCTGGCCGGTTTTGATATCTACTATATTGCCAGGTTGATTGGGCAAATAGTTCTTTAAAAAGTTGGAGAAGTTCCGTTCTCCAATAAAGCAAATGCCGGTGGAATCCTTCTTTTTGGCCGTAACCAGGCCGTATTCTTCCGCAATTTTGCGAACTTCCGGCTTGCAGATGTCCCCGATGGGGAACAGCACGTTTTTCAGCTGCTCTTTGGAAACCTGGGACAGGAAGTAAGACTGGTCCTTGTTGTCATCCACGGCACGGAGCAACTGTCCGTCCCGGTTCCGGCAGTAGTGGCCGGTGGCAATGTAGTCGGCGCCCAGCTTTTCCGCTTCTTTGGCAAACTGATCAAACTTAATATATTTGTTGCACATAATATCCGGGTTTGGTGTTCTTCCCTTTTTCAGTTCGTCCAGAAAATAGGAGAATACATAATCCCAGTATTCTTTAATAAAGTCCTTGCGGTAAAGCGGAATATTCAGCTTTTCACACACGGCTCTGGCGTCATTGTAGTCCACTTCCTGCGGACAGATGCCCTGGGTTGTGGTAGGTGCGCCTTCCATTTCCCCGTCCACGAAGGAATCCCAGTTACGCATGAACAGACCAATGACTTCGTAGCCCTGCTGTTGCAGCACAATGGCTGCAACGGAGGAATCCACGCCGCCGCTCATGCCGATTACTACCTTTTCCTTCATACCATGCTCACTCCGCAAACTTAAATTATGTGACATTATACCATAGGTCTTCTGTCAATGTACTGCATTCAGGTAATTTTTTAACTCTTCAATGTATTCCTCTGCGGTCTGGCTCAGCACCATATTTTTCCGCGTAATATAGCCAATTTCCATAACGCTGCTTTCCTCTGCGGAAGAGGCATCAAAGGGAACCGCTGTATAGTCGGAACCGTTCAGCTCTTCACAAATAATACCGGAGCACAGGGTGTATCCATTCAAGCCGACCATTAAGTTCAACACCGTGGCACGGTCATTGGCTTTAATGGTACGGGCATAATCTGCTGTACTTAGGATTTCTTCGGATAAATAAAAGGAGCCTGTATCGCCCTGTTCAAAGGAAAGACAGGGATATTCCTTCAGTTCATCAAAGGTAATGGATTTCTTTCCTGCCAGCGGGTGCCCGCTCCACAAATACACGTAGGCCTGGCAGTCAATTAAGGAATGGAATTCCAGCCCGCTGCTCCGCAGCATTTTGGTAATGGCGGCACGGTTAAAATCACACAAATACAGGATGCCGATTTCACTGCGCAGATTCATAACATCCTGGATGACTTCCTGCGTTTTGGTTTCCCGGATGGCAAATTCATATTGCGAGGTGTCATATTTTTTTACCAGCTCTACAAAGGCCTTCACCGCAAAAGAATAGTGTTGTGTTGATACCCCGAACTTTTTCTTCAGGCCCTGCACATTGCTGTACTTTTCCTTTAAGGATTCATACTGGCCGTAAACCTGTCTGGCATACAGTAAAAACTCCATGCCATCCGGGGTCAGGGAAACGCCTCTGCCGCTCCGGTTAAAGATGGTAATGCCCAGTTCCTTTTCCAACTCCTGCATGGAGGTTGTCAAAGACGGCTGGGACACATATAAAACCTCCGCGGCCTTATTAAAAGACCCTGCCTCTGAAATGGCAATGGCATAGTGAAATTGTTGTAAGGTCATGGCTTCCTCCTGATCCTAAGTCAACTTTAAAAAACACATTGATTTTACTATAATACAACAAAAGAGGAACATTTTTCTCAGAAAAGACACAGAAAAGACTCCGAAAAGAGGGATTTCCACATGAAAAAAGAGCTGAACTGGGTAGTTATCGGCACCGGCGTCATTGCCAATGAAATGGCGCAGGCCTTGCAGAAGATGGGCAAAAAACTGTATGGCGTAGCCAATCGCACACATGTAAAGGCCGAAACCTTTGCAGCAAAATATGGCGTAAAAAAAGTCTATGACACCATAGACGACGTTTTTTCCGATTCTGCGGTGGATGTCATTTACCTGACCACGCCACATAACACGCATTATTCTTTTATGGAGAAGGCGCTGACCCACGGCAAGCACCTGCTGGTGGAAAAATCCATTACCCTGAACAGTGACGAGCTGAACAAAGCCATTGCGCTGGCAGAGCAAAACAACCTGGTTTTGGCCGAAGCCATGACCATTTGGCACATGCCCTTATACAAAAAGCTGTGGGACATGGTTACCAGCGGTGACTACGGCAAGGTACAGATGATTACCGTCAACTTCGGCAGCTTCAAGGAATATGATATGTCCAACCGCTTTTTCAACATGAATTTGGCCGGTGGCGCCATGCTGGACATTGGCGTGTACGCCCTTTCCATTGTCCGTAGCTTCATGACAGAATCTCCCTCTTCCCTGGCGAGTCAGTGGTTACCCTCCCCAACCGGTTCCGATGAACAAGCCACTATTCTGCTGCAAAACCAGGCCGGTCAGATGGCCACAGTGGCTCTGTCCATGCATTCTAAGCAACCAAAAAGAGCCATGATCAGTCTGGAGAAGGGCTACTTTGAAATTATGGAATTCCCAAGAGCGGATAAAGCGGTCTTTGTAGATGCCGAAAGTGGCGCGCGCACGGAAATTGCCGAAGGCAATTCCGCCGACGCGCTCTACTACGAAATGTGTGACATGGAACAGGCCATCCTGACCGGCAATACCGCTCCTATGCGCTTAAGCCAAAGTAGGGATGTCATGGACATCATGACATCCCTACGTTACCACTGGAATTTAAAGTACCCGGAAGAGCGTTAAGTGCTGTTTGGCACTATTTGCAGTCTTCTTCAAAATCCTTTACCAGAGCGTCCTGTAAGGCTTTCAGCATAGCGGGTGCTTTTCCGCCGACCGGTTTTCCGTCTACGGTACGTACCGGAATGCAAAAAGAGCCGGTGGAATGGATAATGACTTCATCTGCAGACAGTAACTCGCCCAGGGTATAGTCCCGCTCCTCCGTTTGAAAGCCCAGCTTTTCCGCAAAGTACAAAAGCTTTTTCCGTGCGGTTCCCGGAAGCACCAGGTCATCCAGCGGATGCGTAATTACCGTTCCATCCTTGAAAATGGAAACATTGGAGTGGGCACCTTCTGTAACAATATCTCCCCTGTGGAAAATGACTTCCTGGCAGCCCTGCCGGTCCGCTTCGGTAATAGCCAGACATGCCGGCATTAAATTCAGCGTCTTACAATTGCAGTAATAAAAACGCTTATCTTCATAAGTAATGACGTCTATGGGCTGGTAGGTGTCATCTACCCGGCTCGGTGTCAGTGTAATCCATAAATTGGCTTTGCAATCTGCAGGATAAATGTGGTTTCTAATCCCGGTACCTCTGGTTACCTGCATGTACACAAACTGGTCCCCATCATCCAGCTTTTGGACCAGCTCCTGCAGCAGTTGCTCTAAGTCAGCCCGTTCTATTGGCATGATAATATCCATCAGTCGGGCCGAATTGTAAAAGCGGTCCAGGTGCGCAGCCATATCAAAAATTTTATAGTGATGCGCATAGGTAGCATCATAGACGCCGTCCCCAAACCAGCAAGCCCGGTCCGTCATGGGAATCTGCATCTTTTCTATTTCATCATACCGACCGTTATAATAGCCCAGATTTTTTATTTGAAAACACTCCCAGCATTAAGACAACAGCATTCTGTCATTGTCCAGCTCTTCCCCTACGGAAGATTTAAATTTTTGCAACAAATCCGTTACCGTCAGGCCGTTCCGGTCTGCTCCGGCAACATCATAAATAATCCTGCCTTTATCCATCATAATTGTCCGTGTGCCCAAATCCAAGGCCGACTGCATGTTATGGGTAATCATAAGGCAGGTTATTTTATTTTCCTCCACAATCTGTGTGGTCAGCTGCAGCACCTTCTCTGCGGTTCCGGGGTCCAGAGCAGCAGTGTGTTCATCTAACAGTAAAATCTTCGGCGGATTAATGGTTGCCATCATCAGGGTCAGTGCCTGTCTTTGGCCACCGGACAGCAAGCCCACCGGCGAGTTCATACGGTCTTCCAGCCCCATATCCAACAGCGCCAGCTTGTCACGGAACAGCTGTTTATCCTTTTTGGAAATCATGCTGAACCAGCCGCCATGGCCTGCCGCAAGGGCAAGATTTTCTTCAATGCTCATACCGGGTGCGCTCCCCTTCATCGGGTCCTGAAACAGCCGGCCGATGAACCTGGCTCGCTTGTGCTCCGGCATGGCGGTAATATCTTTTCCCTCCAACAGAATTCTGCCTTCGTCTGTCAGATACGTTCCGGCAATAGCGTTAAACAGCGTGGATTTTCCCGCTCCGTTGGCACCGATTACCGTAATAAAGTCCCCGTTCTGCACATCCAAAGAAAGGTTATTTAATGCAATTTTTTCATCCGGTGTGCCTTTAGCAAACACCATGGTAATGTTTTCTAACGTCAGCATATTAAACCTTCTTTCCCGCACGCAGCTTTGCCTTCCGAATATATTCCGGCATTCTGGATTTCACATACGGTCCCGCAATGGCAAGGACAACAATAATGGACGATACCAGCTTCAGCATGAACGGCTGCATGTGCAAGCCGATGGCAATCTGATAAACCAGGCGGAACACAATGGCACCCAGTACGGCACCAATGGCACGAAGTGGAATTTTTCCTCTTCTGACGAACACTCCGCCAATCAGGAGGGATGCCAGTGCCACGGTTACCATGCCGGTCCCGATGTTAATTTCTGCCTGCTTCTGTGTCTGGGCGAGCAAGCATCCTGACAATGCTGTAAACGAGTTTGCAATACACAGCCCTATAATGGTTGTAATAATCGGATTAATGGAAGAAGACTTCACCATATCCGGGTTGTTTCCCGTTGCACGAATGGAAAGGCCCAATCTTGTTTTTAAGAACAGAGAAAGGAATAAAACCACTAAGACGACTGCCATGAAGGAGATAATCAGAGTCTGCTTTCCTTCCAAGGCTGTGCCTTCCAATTGGGCTTTCAACAAGGAAAAGACGGTGTCTGTATTATTTAAATTCACCAGAGATGACTTCTTCATAACCGCTATATTAATAGAGTAAAGCCCTGTGTTTACTACAATTCCGGCCAGCAGGCTGTCTATGCCAAGGACGGTTTGCAGAATTGCCGTTACAAAACCGGACAGGACGCCGGACAGCATGGCTGCCGGAATGGCCAGGAACGGGTGACCGCTGACGGCCACCATGGCACCGACTGCTGCACCAAGGGTGAAGCAGCCGTCGGTGGACAGGTCACACACGTTCAGCATGGAGTAGCTCAGGAACAGAGCTAATACCGTAAGAGAGGTAATCAGGCCCAACTCCAAGACGGTTTCCATCTGTCCCAAATCAAAAATAGCGGTAAAAGTTGACATTCTGTATCTTCACTCTTTCTGTTTAGAAGCTTTCTGCGGTGGTCAGGGTTTTAATTTCCGTGCAATACGGTGCCGAGTTGGTCTTTACAGTTTCCAGGTCAAGACCAAGGGCTTTGCAGGTTTCGGTGTTAATGGTTGCGGTACCGTTGTCAAAGAATTTTACCGGATAGGTTGCCGGGTCTTTTTCATTGACTAAGATATCGGAAATCATGTCGGCGGTCTGCTGACCAAGAGCGGCATAGTCAACACCGTAGCCAAGGAAGGCACCGTTCAGTGCAAAGGAGTCTGCACCGGTGTAATGTGGAATACCGGCATTGGCAAGGGATTCATAAATAGACAGCTCAGAAACCATGATGGTGTTGTCGGTTGGGGTAAAGACTGCATCGCACTTGTCATTGATAATAGAGGATACAGCCTGCTGTACTTCGGTTGCGTTGGTGCCGGTGTATTCCTTGTAAGAGATGCCCTTCTTATCCAGATATTTCTTGGCATTTTCAATTGGAGTCTTGGAGGAATCCTGGCTCATGTCATACAGCAGTGCAATGTTGTCAGCGTCTGCATCATTGGCAAAAATCAGGTCCATGATAGCGTCCGTATTCAGGTAGTCGGAAGTACCGGTTACATTGGCGCCGGGCTTTTCGTCATCCGCAACAAGGCCTGCGCCAACCGGATCAGATACGGCAGCAAACACAACCGGAATCTGGTTGTCTTCCGTGGCGGCCTGCATGGCAACTGCAACCGGCGTAGCCACGCCAACCATCAGATCTACGTTGGTGGAAACGTAATTGGAAATAATCTGGTTCATAACGGAAGCATCTCCGTTACAGTTTTGTACAGTTACGTCAAAGGTAACATTGTTTTCTTTTCCAAGAGTCTCTAATTGAGACTGAATATTTTCTACAATCTGATTTAAAGAAGCATCATCTACATAATTGCAGATGCCGACCTTATAGGTCTTTCCGCTGCTGCCGGCTTCCGCTTTGCCGCAGGCCGCAAAGGCAAGCAGGGTGGCTATTAAGATAACAATTGCAATCAGTCGGTTCAAGTGGTTTCTTACGGTTCCGGAGGTAGTGTTATAGGTTTTCATGGTATTTTCCTTTCTTTGGTACAGTTAAAGTTAAACTTGTTTGCATTTCTGTGTGCGGTCTGCTCCTTGAGAGCCCCACCGCCTATTGACTTTTTAGCTTTGCCATCGCCATCGTTTACTCATTCTGTACATGATAGAAATCCCCTTTGCATTCCAATACTAAAATTTTGAAAATAAAAAATCCCGTCCCAGCAAAACTGCTGGGACAGGATAAATAACTTAACCTGTGGTGCCACCCGGCTTGCCTTAAACACGAATCTGCTTAAAGCCACTTTCCGCACTTCTAACGCTACACGTTACTTCATACGTTGTCTTTGTTGACGGAGATACCAGCTCCGGCGCCCCTACTGATTTCTGTTCGGTTTGCCCTCAGAAGTCCATTCCATTTTCTGCTTCCTACTGTAATTTCACCATCTACAGCTCTCTTTTCAGGAAGGGGAGAAAATTTACTACTCTTCTTCAACGGTTTGCTCACTTTTGAATTTGTGACTATTTTAGTCAAAAGCACAAAACCTGTCAAGAGCACCTCCAAAAAATATGTGGTTTTTCCGACAGAGCTCCCCCTTTTCATAAAAACGTGTTATTATGTGGCAGTAGCCAACCGTTTTATAACCTATATGTTTTATAGCCTATATGCAGTATAACAGGAGGAATTTTCCCATGGTAAAACACATTATTATCTGGACTCTGAAAGAAGAATTCAATGACGCACAGAAGGCCGAAATTAAAGAAGGTATTAAAGCCAATCTGGAATCCCTGAAGGGTCAGATTCCGGGTCTGGTTAACATTAAAGTAGAAATCAACGGCCTTGCCTCCTCTACCGGAGACTGCCTGCTTGACACCACCTTTGAAGACGCCGCTGCCCTTAGTGGATACTCTAAGCACCCAGCCCATGTAGCAGTTGCCGACACCTATGTTCGGCCGTATACCGCCATTCGCAGCTGCTATGACTTTGAAGTGTAAAGTCATATTTCTTTTATCATACAATTAACAGACAAAAGCCGGATTAGCTCAAGAATTTGTTCTTAGCTAATCCGGCATTTTTATTCCAGTTGTACGTATTTTTCTTATCAGAATTTACAATTTACTCTTTTGTGTCCAGATGATATGATTCAGTTAGTTAAAATTTTAACAAGCAAAACAAATTTGGCAGTACAAATCTGCAAAGAGAGGTAACCGTATGGACAACAAACTATGTCTTGAAAAACAGCCCTTATCCACGGAAATGTTGGAAAAAATGAACGCCTACTGGCGTGCCGCCAACTATCTTTCTGCCGGACAGCTCTATCTTCTGGACAACCCGCTCTTAAGAGAACCGCTGACGCAGGACCAGATTAAGAAAAAAATTGTCGGTCACTGGGGAACGGTGCCCGGGCAAAACTTTGTTTACGTCCACTGTAACCGTGTCATTAAGCGCTATGACCTGGACATGATTCTCCTTTCCGGTCCCGGACACGGCGGAAACTTTCTGATTGCCAACACCTATCTGGAAGGCACCTACAGTGAAATTTACCCCAACATCAGCCGGGACACCGAAGGCATGAAAAAGCTGTTTAAGCAATTCTCCTTCCCCTGCGGCGTTCCCAGCCACTGCGCACCGGAAACCCCCGGTTCCATTAATGAAGGCGGCGAGCTAGGCTACTCCATTGCCCACGGCTTCGGCGCAGTATTAGACAACCCGGATTTAATTGCCACCGTTGTGGTCGGTGACGGCGAAGCCGAAACCGGACCTCTTGCCACCTCCTGGCAATCCAATAAATTCCTGAACCCAGTTACCGATGGGGCCGTTCTTCCTATCCTCCATCTGAACGGATACAAAATCAGCAATCCTACCATCTTCTCCAGATCTCCCATGAAGAGCTGGAAAACTTCTTCAAAGGCTGTGGCTGGAAACCCTACTTTGTAGAAGGGGACGACCCCATGACCATGCACCAGAAAATGGCAGAAACCATGGACTTAGTCATTGAAGAAATCAAAGCCATTCAAAAGAATGCCCGTGAAAACAATGACCCCACCCGTCCGTTCTGGCCCATGATTGTTCTTCGGGCGCCGAAGGGCTGGACCGGTCCAAAAATGGTTGACGGAAAGCAGATTGAAGGCTCCTTCCGCGCCCATCAGGTGCCAATCTCCATGGAGCAACCGGAGCACCTAGAGCTGTTAAAGAACTGGCTGGAAAGCTATCATCCGGAAGAACTGTTTGACCAGAACGGACGCCTGATTCCGGAGCTGGAAGAACTGGCCCCGAAAGGAAACGCCCGTATGGGAGCCAACCCGCATGCAAATGGCGGTCTGCTCCTGAAGGATCTTCGCCTGCCGGACTTCCGCAGCTACGGAATTGAAGTACAACCGGGTAAGACTGTTGCACAGGATATGATTGAACTTGGCGGCTACATCCGTGACATCTTTGCATTAAACAAAGAAAACCGGAATTTCCGTATTTTCGGGCCGGACGAAAGTATGTCGAATCGCCTGTACAAAGTATTTGAAACACAAAACCGTGACTGGCAGGCAGAGCTTCTGGATACCGATGAATGCCTGGCAAAAGACGGTCGCATCATGGACGGCATGCTAAGTGAACACATGTGCGAAGGTTGGCTGGAAGGCTACCTGCTGACCGGACGCCACGGTTTCTTTGCCAGCTACGAAGCCTTCATCCGTATTGTTGACTCCATGGCAGCCCAGCACGCCAAGTGGCTTAAGGTCTGCAACCAGCTTTCCTGGAGACAGCCGATTGCCTCTTTAAACTTCATCCTGACCTCCAACGTATGGCAGCAGGACCATAACGGATTTACCCATCAGGATCCGGGCTTCTTAGACCACATTGCCAATAAAAAAGCCGACGTGGTACGCATGTACCTGCCGCCGGATACCAACTGCCTGCTCTCCTGCTTTGACCACTGCATTAAGAGCAAAAATTATGTAAATGCTATTGTTGCCTCTAAGCACCCAAGTTGCCAGTGGCTTTCCATGGAACAAGCTGTTAAGCACTGCACCCAAGGCATTGGCATCTGGGACTGGGCCAGCAATGACAGCGGCGAAGAGCCGGATCTGGTTATGGCCTGCTGCGGTGACACCCCAACCCTGGAAACCATGGCTGCAGTCACCATTCTGCGGGATGAAATGCCGGAGCTTAAAATCCGTGTGGTTAACGTTGTGGATCTGTTTAAGCTGGAATGTGACAGCAAGCATCCGCACGGCTTAAGCCACGCCGAATATGACGCCCTGTTTACGCAGGACAAGCCGGTTATCTTCACCTTCCACGGATACCCAACCCTGATTCACGAACTGACCTATGAACGGCACAACCATAACATCTCCGTTCACGGGTATCAGGAAGAAGGCACCATTACTACCCCGTTTGACATGCGTGTACAAAATCAGATTGACCGCTTCAATCTGGTCAAGGATGCCATCATGCACCTGCCACAGCTTGGCAACAAGGGCTCCTTCCTGATTCAGAAAATGAATGACAAACTGGTAGAACACAAGCAGTATATTGCCGAATACGGCCAGGATTTGGAAGAAATCCGGAATTGGGAATGGCACAACTAAACCGTTACGCATAAGAAATCCAATCCAACTTATCTTTTAATAGTTCTTTGGTTACCCCTGTCACTTTTGACAGGGGTATTTTTCCGTATTCTCCTGCCAGCCAGTCCAGATAAGAATACGCAATGCAGACAGCTGTCAGATCACCAACAATCAGTTGCTCTTCCTTATCTCGCCCCGTGCTTGCTTTCAGGTCCACGCGAATCAGCTTACTAATGGTATTTTTAAAGCTATTCCGGAAGGAAGCCAGATTGTCTTCCTTGGCAACGTACCGAAAAAAGTCAATCTCCTGATACATAAAGCTGTTTAAAATTTCCAGAAACCGGTCAATGTTGAATTCTGACTCGCCGGAAACAAGATCTACAATTTCCGCCTCCATGTCATCCACAAATTCCGTAAATACGTCTTCAACGGTATCATAATGCGCATAAAAGGTCATGCGGTTGATGTCAGCCCGTCTTGCAATGTCAGAAACGGTCAGCTTGTCATAGCCTTTTTCCATGACCAGCGCAATAAAGGCCTGTCGAATTTCCTTCTTGTTTTTCTGAAATCTTCTGTCGTCTGATACCTTGTACATTTCCCCACCACTTTCTTAGCACTTTCTTAGCATTTTCCTATCATTTGATAATTAATCATCACATTGTATAGTTTTGCTCATTGTTTTGATTTTGTCAAAGAAATATAGTTTGGGTGAAGAGAAAATCTACATGAAAGGTTGGCTTTATGAAATGAATTTATATGAAAAACTGGTTTCGGGGTATCCCTCCGGCGATGTATCGCCACAGGATTTTATTGACCATCTGTCCATCGGCGCAGACGGCTGGGTTATGGCTTGGATTTCCATTGCCCTTGCGGTTGTGTTCGGCCTTCTGGTCTACATCATCCCCATTTATCTGACGGAGAAAGATAAGTGCGGCCCCTATCCGGTTTGGCTCCACACCTTCTACTGCGCAGCAGACTTCATGGGAATCTGGGTTTTCCTGGACGCCTGGAAGAACTACAATCATTTCCTTTTATTCCTTCTTCTTGCCATCGGCGAGGCAGTTTGGGTCGGCATGGAAATTTATTGCTTACAAAGAGCACTGACCTATGAAAAGGACATGAACTGGAAACCGGGTACTCCGTTTAAATCCAGACTGACTGACATTTTAATTCAAGTGGTTTGCTTCTATGTTGGTTTGAACTTCCTTCGTTTTGAACTGCATGACAGCACCATGTGGAAGTTCTGGATTTTTACTCAGGTTCTGATTACCATTGTTCCGGGTCTGGAACTGAACAAGCGTGGCTATCGGGAAGGAAACAACCTCTGGCTTCACATTGTTCTGATTTGCGTAGCTGTGGTTTCTTTCAACCCGTGGTGCAATATGTGGGCCTGCATTGCCCCGGATTTCTTCTCCATTTCTGAAAATCCGTGGTATTACATTATGGGCCTTATCTGCCTGATTATGGCCATCCGCGGCCTGGTAATTTACCAGAAGTTGCCGGAAAAAGGTGCAGCTTCTGACAGCGGTTCTGCTGAAGATAAGGAATAAGAGCACCTCCCAAAATGAAACAGCCCCCAAATTAAAACAAAGAATTGAAAAAGGACACCCGCTGGGTGTCCTTTTTCGATGTCCTAGCAATCAAGGTGAAACATACGAAACTCTTTACTATATTTTTTTGGCAACTTCCGTTGCAGATTGTATGGCAGTCATAATTGTTCCGACCTTTGCTGCATCTCCGATAAGATGAACGTGACTTGCGAGAGAAGGTGTCAGCAATGTATAAAGCTCGTTTTCGGATTTTAGTCCAATCGCCATTACAACAGTATCATATGGTATTTCATAGGTTCCCTTATCCTTGGAGTTCACGATAAGAGTTGTCGGAGTAAATTCAGCGGCGGCTGTGCGCAAATGCATTTTAACATTATCACGTGCACCAAGAATACGATCCATATATTCTACATTAGCCGTTGCAGGCTGCCCTACGCCTCCGCACATGATATATCTGGCAATATCTACAAGCTGAACGTTGTGTGACACTCCGTCCTCTGAAAGCATATGTGTGGTTTCACAGCCGATAAGACCCGCTCCAAGAATGATTACATTTTTGCCGACTTCCACATTGCCGAGGAGTACCTCTGTTGCATTTACAAAGTGTGAAAGCTCAATTCCCTTGATTGGTGGAACTTTCGGTGAAGAACCGGTTGCAACAATTACTTCATCTGCTCCAAGCGCAATGATATCTTCTACAGACATATTGCAATTAAAGTTGATTGGTATTTCCAGATCCTTCATTTGTTTATCATACCAAGAGAGTAATCTTGCGTCTCCGTGTTTAAAGGAAGGCGCTGCCGCTGAAATGAAAAGTCCACCTGTGTGAGTTCCTTTTTCATATATGGTAACTTCATGTCCGGTCTTTTTCAAAATACGTGCCGCTTCCATACCACCAACTCCGGCTCCAATTATGGCAATCTTCTTTTTTGTTTTAGCTTCAACAAATTCCGGTTCTGACTCATGGAAAAGATTTGCGTTAACTGCGCACATAAGACTTTCCCCATTCATAACACGACCGATACATCCGTTATTACAACCAATGCAAGGGCGAATGTCATCCGATTCATTGTTAAAGGCCTTCTGTGGCCAATACGGATCTGCCAAAAGAGCACGTCCGAGTCCTATTGCGGTGACTTTTCCTTCTTCTATTGCACGGTTTGCCATGTCCGGCATAAGAATACGACCGGGGCAGATAACCGGGACATCTACAGCCTTTGTCAAAGGCTCCATGTCATCAAGCCAAAGGCCCTCTTTCATATACATTGGGGGATACTGCCAATACAAAGCATCATAGCATCCGTTGGCACAGAAAAATCCGTCCGCTCCGGATTTAACATAATACTGGGCAAGCTCTATACTTTCCTCTATGTCACGTCCGTATTCAACGTATTCCTTGCCGGGAATTTGACCTTTGTGTTCGCCCTCAATATGATGTCGTGTACTCATACGAACCAAAACTGGCCAATCATTTCCGCACTTTTTCTTTATACCGCTTACCATTTCAACAATGGCTGTAGCACGTCTTTCAACACTGCCGCCGTATTTGTCCGTCCTGTGGTTCCAAGCAGCCGTTCCAAACTGATCCGAAAGATATCCGCCGTAAGGACCAACTACAACCATACCATCGGCACCGCTGCTGTGGCAAAAACGTGCAACGTCGATATTTGATTTTATGATTGCTTCAACCTCAAGTGTTGTAAGCGGTCGGTTGTAAAGTTCGGGTGCCCAAAGATTGCGACAAAGATCAGGTGCAATCAATTGATTTACACCGAGCGGGAATGCCGAACGGCCAAAATTCAACCATGTTTGGAAAAACACTTTTGCTCCATGCTTGTGGCAGGCATCCACGAGCTTTTTCATCTGTCTACGGAGAACGATAGGATGTTTGAATTCTGTTGAAACCGCAAAGCCACCCTCAAAATTAATTGGTTGGGCAAGACATCCCGGTACAATCAGACCGGCACCGCCTTTTGCACGCTCTTCATAATATGCAATAGTATTGTCGCAAAGAGGCGTGTCCTCCGGATCTCGCTTTGGATCCATTGGTGCTAAACATATTCTGTTTTTTATAGTTACGTTTCCAATATTAAACGGCTCAAATAATGCCGGATACATAAGTTTACTCATCTTGATTCTCCTATCATTTGTTACATTTCCAGTCAGCATATTTGCTAACAATTGTATTTACCGAATCCGGTCTTCCAAATAATTTAAGTGCTCCACCGATAACCAGTCTCATCATATCCGGAAAGAAAACAAGCCCGTTTGGCTGAATAAATCCTTGCATTAAGACACTTGCAATAAATGGTTTACCCATTTTCATAAACTTGGAAAGTGCACCGACAAACTGGAATTCATCTCCCATAATTGTGCCTATCATAGGAGCACGCAAAGAGAGCATCTTTGTCCATATTTGGTAACTTGCATCCATACGAAAATCCGCTCCGCGCGGAGATTTCATAAAATCAACGCCGTGCTTTACTTCTACCAGTCTGCCGTCCTCCCAATCCTTATAAATCCAATGATCCTGACCGTCAGGACAATGTCTGTATACTTCCAATGTTGCACCGGAAACGCCGGTAACCTTATGTGAGCCGTTAAATGTCTTTTCTAAATCTTTTTCATAACCAGAAAACCATTCATTTGATAAATAATATTGCATACCTATCCTCCCAATTTTTAACTAACTTTGTTCTATATAAAATCCTACTTGCGTAACATGGGACAGAATTGGTACAATGTGTAAAAATGGGACACGGACGAAAAGAGTTGTGGATTATGGCAAAGTATATTGAAAAACATATAGAACAGACATTTTTAGATATTGCCCAAAAAGAAAAAATTGATAAAATAACCGTTTCTGAGCTGGTAGAACAAAGTGAGGTAAATCGAAAAACCTTCTATAACCACTACTCGGGAATTGGAGATCTGTCTGCATCATTAATCGAAAAAAAGTTACTAAGTGTTTTTACAGAGGAACCAACGGTAGACAATTGGGCAGATATCACCTGCTGTGTTTTCTACTTAATGAAAGATCATGCGTTGTTTTGCCGCAAAATATATAATTCTAAAATTTGGCCGGAGGTGGAGCTTCGTGTCAAAAAAATCCTCCAAAAAGAGATAGAAAAATTCGTAGACAATGCAGTAATTCTTATGGAAACCGAAGACGGTGTTAAAAGGAATTTAGAGGAAAAAGACAAAAAATATGTGATTACGTTTTACACTACTATGATGGTTTCCATGGCAACCGTATGGTTTGAAGGCGGAATGAAAGAGCCTGTTGAAGAGTATGTTGATAACATTGATAAGCTCTGTAACAGAGGGGTTTTTGCCGGAATAGAAAAGTATAGCGATGAAACTAGGTAACTAGACCAAAAGAAAAGGGACACCCATGAAGGGTGCCCTTTCCTTTTATTATTTGGTGTTAGGTTGTGCGGCCTTGGGTTGACTTTCTGCGCTTGCGTTTGACAGCTCTTCGTGGTTGAGGTGCTCTGCTTGGTCTGAGGGTTCTACATCGCCCGGCAGTTGTGCTTCCGCCAAAGCGTCCCGCTTTTTGTTGTATAGGAACATCCACAAGGCCATAGCGCAGATGATGACGTAGCCCAGGAGGCTGTACTTATCCGGCACTTGGTCAAACAGAAGGAACCCAAGCGTAGTTGCAAAGATAATCTGCGAGTAATCATAAATAGAGATTTCTTTTGCCGGTGCATGATAATACGCCGCCGTAATTCCGAACTGCCCGCCTGCGGCTGCAAGGCCCGCTCCAAGGAGGGTCAGCACCTGCAAGCCGGTCATCGGATGGAAATTAAAGATCAGGTATGGCAACGTTACCACGCAGGAAAAGCCGGAGAAGAACAGAATGACGGAAGAGCCCTTTTGGCCCCGCTGGCCCAATAGGCGCACCATTGCGTAGGCAAAGCCCGCGCCAAGACCTCCACATAAGCCGATTAGGGACGGAACCAGCTCCATGTTACTAAAAGTTGGCTTAATGATAAATAAGCTTCCAATGAAGGCCCCAATTACTGCCAATATCTGAACCGGCGTCATTTTTTCCTTCAAGACGAAGAAAGAAAAGATGATGACAAAAAACGGAGACATTTTATTCAGCATGGAAGCGTCTGCCAGCGCCAAATGGTCTATTGCATAAAAGTTGCACAGAATACCAACGGTTCCGGCAATGGAGCGAAGGAGCATATATTTCAGATTGCCCTTTTCTATTTTGAAGCCTTCCTTATTTTTCAGGATCATAACCAGCGCAATAAAAAAGGCTACCAGATTTCTGAAAAAGCTTTTTTGCACAGAGGGAAGATCCCCGGAAAGCCGGACAAAGGCATTCATAAATGCAAATGACAGTGCCGACAACGTAATATAGATAATTCCTTTGGATCTGGACTTCACTTTGCGTCCCTTCCTTTCTGCCGACAATATTACCCATTTTGGGGGCAGTATTCAAGTTTTTGCAATTGAAATCGGTAAATTCACTGTCCTTGGAAAGGGCCACCGCCTTCTTTAACTGCAGAAAGGGTGGGAACTGAATCGCCCAAGAGAAATGCATCAAACCATTGTATGGTATACCGTGCAATAAATTCTCCTCTTCAAACGTTAAAACCTATATCAGTATTCCATGACAGTGGTCTATCTCATGTTGCACAATTTGTGCAATCCAGCCGGAAAGCTTCTTCCGCTGCTTTTCCCAAGAAAGGTCATAATATTCCACTTCTATATCCTGATATCTGATGGTTTTTCGAACTCCGCTCAAAGACAAACAGCCTTCCTCCGTCTGGTACGGTCCGCTTTTTGTAAGGATAACCGGATTAAACATAACAACGTCTAAAAGTCCCATATTTACAACAATGACATTCTTTTTTATACCAATCATATTGGCAGCCATACCAACACATTCTTGCCTATGAGCCTTTAACGTATCCAACAGGTCCTGTCCCACCTGCAAGTCATTTTTCGTTGCAGGCACAGACTTTTGTGCTAAGAAGAGCGGATCTTTCATAATTGGTTTTATCAAGATTTCATCCACCCTTTCCAAACATCCGGCTGATACCCCAGGGTAGACTGCTTACCGTTGCGCACTACCGGAGTTTTAATAACCTGTGGATTGTCCAAGACCTTCTGCAACTTGTCTTCTTCTGAAAGATATTTGATTAGGGCCAACAGGTCCCGGTCATTTCCATCCCAGTTAATCATGTTTTCAAGTCCGCCGTTTACCTGCGCCACGGAATTGAATTCGCCTTTGCTCATGCCCTTTTCTTTCATGTCAACAAACTGATATTGAATGCCGCGCTCCTTAAAGAACCGTTCGGCTTTCTTTGTGTCATTGCACTTCTTGGTGCCAAAAATTTGTATATTCATGCGCGTACCTCCGAAGGGATTATAGCATATTGCCGAGCAAAATAATGGCAGATTGATTTGTGGCCAAGAAGACCTGACTACTTTGGGCTTAGGCAGATGGCACTTATCAAGCAGGAGGCGGCCGCTGTTCCAATTCTGCTCTGGCTGTTCCGACTCTGCTCTGGCTGTTCCGACTCTGCTCTGGCTGTTCCAACTCTGCTCTGGTGGCAAACTTGGAGCTGAACTCTGGTTTGCCACCAGAATTCCTCTTTCGGGTGGCAAATAAAGCAGTGGCTCCGAATTTGCCACCATAACCAACTGCCACCAAGCAGCACTCAGCTGTTCCAGCCATTTTCTGGTGGCAAACTTGGCACTGTTACTCCGTTTGCCACCAGAATTCCACTTTCGGGTGGCAAATAAAGCAGTGGCCCCAAATTTGCCACCATAACCAACTGCCACCAAGCAGCACTCAGCTGTTCCAGCCATTTTCTGGTGGCAAACTTGGCACTGTTACTCCGTTTGCCACCAGAATTCCACTTTCGGGTGGCAAATAAAGCAGTGGCCCCAAATTTGCCACCATAACCAACTGCCACCAAGCAGCACTCAGCTGTTCCAGCCATTTTCTGGTGGCAAATCTGGCACTGCTACTCCGTTTGCCACCAGAATTCCTCTTCCGGGTGGCAAATAAAGCAGTGGCCTCAAATTTGCCACCACAATCAACTGCCACCAAGCAGCACTCAGCTGTTCCAGCCATTTTCTGGTGGCAAATCTGGCACTGTTGCTCCGTTTGCCACCAGAATTCCACTTTCGGGTGGCAAATAAGCAGTGGCCCCAAATTTGCCACCATAACCAACTGCCACCAAGCAGCACTCAACTATTCCAGCCATTCTCGTGTGGCACCCTTGACAAAAACTCCTTCACAGGCGTATATTTCAAAATGAATAGTATACGCGTATACAGTTCGCTTTGAAAGGAGATATTTTTATGGGTCTACATTATTCTTTAGCCACTTATCTGGCGCGGCTGAATGATTGGTATCTGCCAGTCTACATTGGTTGGGGCATTGCCATGGTATGCTTCTATTGGTATTACTACAAATGCATCCGGGTTGGCTTTCAGCAAAAGTGTTCCGGTATGTCCTGGCAATCCAACATGTGGAACTTTGCCAATGATTTCGTCTATGTTGCGGGCTTTTCCAGATGGTTCAGCAAGCTTTCCCCAACCCACCACTGGTTCTCGGAATTCTTATGGTTCGGATTGGTTGTTTGGTTCCTGATGGAATTTGTCGTCCATTATCAATCCATTAAATATGATCTGACAACAGAAATCTTCCCCAACGCCAAAAATAAGAAAAATGCTATTTTCATGTACTGCGGCGTTCAAGTCTGCTTTATTGCTGCCTACTGGTTCCTGTGGAGCGTAATGGAAGATTCGCTTTGCCACATCATGTTCCTTACTACCTTTACCGGTTGTGTCATCTGGAACTTTCAAATGTCCTCTAAGCGAAAAAGCAAAAAAGGTATGTCTGCCAGTGTTTGCATTGCGCTAATCATTGCCCAAGCAGACGGTTACTTCCTGATTATGCCGTCCTTTGATCCCATCATGCAAAATTTCTATGTTTACTTTGCAGGGGTTTGCGCAACGGCGCTTGCTGTAGCATACTATATCTACTGGAAGAAACTTCCGGAATACAGTATGAAAGAAGCAGAATAAATGGGTCGCAATCCAGACTTAGAAAAAAAACTTCAAATAGAACAAACTGCCCGCAAGCTCTTTCGTCAGAAAGGGTTTGCGGGTACGTCTTACCAGCAAATCGCAGAGGAAATGGGAATAGAAAAAACAAACGTGCAACGCCATTTCCCTAAGAAAGAAATTTTTGTAGAACATTTCTTTCAGGATTTGCTGGATGCCATTGCCCAGTATTATAAAGTAAAAGACCTGGCAGAGACGGAATACTTTCGCAGTCTCTACCAGATCGGGACCATTTATTTTTCATTTCTTCTTTTGCCGGACATGCAGAAGTTCACCACAGACGTACTTTCAGACCGAAAGCTGACCGAGGTCATGATTCAAAAAGATATGCAGTGGGCAGCGGCCTATCTTTCTGCATTTTCCCTAAAAGAACCGTCGGATTTCCAGAGCGATGTAGCCCTAGTCATGGGAGGCATCTATGAACTTCTTTACCAGCATTTGCAGGGCAACGTGACTACGGACCCTCAGGCACTCATGACCCAGGCCATCCTTCTGTTTGCCTACACATTACAGGCTCCTGCGCCGGATTTGACAGAGCTTTCCGTATCCCAAAGTTTTATTGATAAAGCTATGGCCTACTTAGAAGGGCAACTGAATCCATAACCGGGCCTGTGCAGCTTTTTGTTGCGTGCTTACTGCAACTTCTGCTTATAATACGCAACGGTCGGCAGTTCTTCCACCGTGTTACGCAGCGTGTCACCGGCAAACCGAAGTGTGGTCTGCAGAAGCTCTCGTTGTGCGTTCCGCTGCATCGCCCGTTCTTGTTTTTTCTCCAACCTGGCGATGTGCTTTTCCTTTGAAATTCCAAGCTTCTGATAATAATCAGCAATTTCCTTTTGCGGGTCAATTACAGCAGTTACTGCTTCTTCATTCCAGCCGGTTTCCACAAAAATTTTGCCATTTGGTGCAAGGATTCTGGAGTGGCCCCCTTCTGCGCCAAATCCGGTTTTCGGGGAAGAACATAAGTTAGCATCCACAAAAACAACACCATTTTCTATACAGCGGCAGCTTCCGCTGTAACGATGTAGTTGCATCATCGGATCTTTTTCCCCAAACCGCTTGTGAATCCCATTCCATGCGGTTGGTGCAATAACAATATCTGCGCCCTGAATTTTCAGTGCCCGTACCGTGTCTGGGAATACCTTATCAAAGCAAATCAGCAACCCGATTTTTCCGATTTGGGTATCCACAACTGTACCGTACCGCCATCCCTGATTCAGGGTCATTTTTTCGGTGCCGGCCGGATGAACTTTCCGATAGGAGGTCAGGAATCCCTCCGGGCCAACTAAAACAGCAGTATTATAAAACCGATCTTCATAAATGGGATCTTTTTCCACCATGCTCCAGGTAAGGTACATATTGTATTCCTTTGCAGCGTCTACCAGAATCTGAACGGATTCGCCTTCCGGCACTAATTCTGCATTGTCTTCAAAATATTTTTTGGCGTTAGAGCTGACACTAAACATACTCAGCTCCGGATGAAGACCTGTAAGAGAAAGTTCCGGGAATACCAACAGGTTTACTTCTTCTGCTGCCGCTTTTTTAATATATTCCAAAAAGCGGTCTCTGTTTTTTACTTTGTCCGGTACCGGACAAAATGTTACGGTTTGAATTTTAATTTCAGACATGATTTTTTCCTCCTAAAAAAGAAAGCCAGACAAGATAATGATTATCTTGTCTGGCTTAATTACCCTAAGTCCGGATATGCAAACACGTTGCATTCCTTGCACGGCATGGTTTTCCATGCCTTCCGATAAAGTATTTACTTTTATTTGCTCTTCAGCAAGGTTGAGTGTAGTGCTTTTGCAGTAGCTTGTCAAGCAGATTCTGGTCCTTTCCATCCCAGTTAATCATGTTTTCAAGTCCGCCGTTTACCTGCGCCACGGAATTGAATTTACCCTTGCTCATACCCTTTTCTTTTATATCAACAAACTGATATTGAATGCCGCGCTCCTTAAAGAAGCGTTTAGCCTGCTTTGTGTCATTGCTCTTCTTGGTGCCAAAAATTTGTATATTCATGCGCGCACCTCCGGAGGAGATTATAGCATATAGCCGACCGAAATAACGGCAGATTGATTATGGTGGCAAATCTGGCACTGCTACCCCGTTTGCCACCAGAATTCCTCTTTCGGGTGGCAAATAAAGCAATGGTACCAAATTTGCCACCATAATCAACTGTCACCAAGCAGTGCCCGGCTGTTCCAACTCTTCTTGTGTGGCAAATCTGGCGCTGAGCTCTGGTTTGCCACCAGAATTTCACTTCCGGGTGGCAACTGAAGCAGTGGCCCCGAATTTGCCACCATAATCAACTGCCACCAAGCAGCACTCCGCTATTCCAGCCATTCTCTGGTGGCAAATTTGCATTGCCACAGCTATTTGCCACACGGAATCCATTTTCGTGTGGCAAACCAAGCATCAACCTCCGATTTGCCACCATAATAAATCTGCGCGGCTTATTGGCCATGACTTTGAATCCGTTCTTTTACATGCGATCCAGCCACCAACAAAGTGCTAAAAGCAACCAGCCAATACGACAGGTCAAAGTCTGGTCTTAAGTCAATAAAGTGGACACCGAAAGTGCGACTTTATTGACTTAAAATCAGCCATTTACACTCGGACTTCCGTTGATAATTAAAACCTTACTCACTTTTTTGTCTCCATTCACAACCGAAATCCAACCCCATTATTCATCACCACCCATCGTTTATGTGTAGATTCAGTAACCTTAATTATTCTGTTAATGAATTACTCATCTGCCGCCAGTAACCCATTCAGCAGTCTCTCCCGATTGTTTATAAACATTTCCGTAACCCGGTAGCTCTCGGTTTCTTCATAACTACATGCATGAATACTTCCATCGTCAAAGCAGAAAATGTCTGCATTTGGAATACCCAGTAAGATTGGAGAATGCGTTGCAATGATAAACTGCGCTCCTTCATTGGCAGCCTGATATATTTCTCTTAGTACTGTCAACTGCCTCTGAGGCGATAAAGCTGCTTCCGGCTCATCAAACAGATACAGACCATTAGGACGAACATTATTTTGCACCAGTTTCAGGAAACTCTCTCCATGAGATCTGTCATGGTAGTGCTCCGATGGGTGTGAACAATCTGCATATTCTTCTTCCTGCGTCGCAACATTATAGAAGCTTTCCGCTCTCAAAAAATATCCCCATCGTTCCTTTCGGTATCCCCTAGAAAGTCGTATGGCATCGCACAACTCCGAATGCGTATCACGGGTAGAAAAAGAATAATTCTTGGTTCCACCTTCCGGATTAAATCCATGTGCTATGGCAATCGCCTCAAGCAGGGTTGATTTTCCGGTTCCATTTTCTCCAACAAGAAATGTTACCGGTTTTGAGAATTTAATTTTATCAATATCCCTCAAGGTCTCTATTTTTCTGAGATAACTGTTTTCATCTACTTTATTCCAGTCAACAAAAACACCCTGAATAAACTGATTGTTCATATTACATAAACTTCTTTCCGGCACCCCCATGCATCGCTGACTTTCTCGCCAACTACATGGTAAGCTTTGTTAAACGAATCAAAGGTGATCGGAGCCACCTCCTAGCTCTGATAAGCACGTTTTAATAAACTTCTTATTCAATTATGATAGGCTTCGCAAATTGCCATATTTCTCCACACTCAGAGCAGTAAAAAAAGAAGTTCTTTTCTATTTCTGGATTACATTTAAGCATGTATCCCTTCCCGCATGCCATACACTTAATTTTTTCTCCATTATTTAGTTTTTCTAACAAAGACAACCCGCCCGACGTCTCCATATCCTCCGCCCTCCCATACACGTAAGTACTATTCAATTTCCGTCTCTTCCAGAATTTTAAACCACCGGCGAGGGTAGGCGTACTCTTCGCCGTCCTCGTCTGTAATTCGGAACCACTTGTTGTCCGGGTCGTTTCTTACTTCAAGAGCTTCTGCAATCTCTCCTGTTTCAAACTCATATGGAGTAGGGCCAATGTATTCAACTTTAAACTTCTTCAAGGAGCCGCTTCCTTTCTGTACTAAGAGCACGCGTTCTGAATCTAAGCAAAAACAGTTTACCTTTCTGATGCTTATCCTTTACTCTTTACCTCTAGAATATGGACAACAACATTGATGAAAAAAGTGATGCCGTTGACAGATAAAATACCGAAAGCAACCAACCGTATCCGGCACCGCTGTTACCCAAATTCAATCATCAAACAGATTACAAGGATTAAAAGTGCCAATGTGTAAACGGATCCGTACACCATTAGTTCCAGAAGTACTATAACCAAAAGAATTGCAATGATTAAAAAATTGAAACAGCCTTTCATAAATCCTTCCCCCCATTTGGTTCAGTCTATTCAACCGCAGGTACAAGTAACCTGCATCAACAGCAGTGGATGTTCCAGTTTCCGCTTGGTGAACTTATTCTTTATTGGAAGCCATGCCCATCAACGTATGGATTGTGTTAATCATAATCAGCATAGCATTAAGGGCAATCATAATTCGAAACGGAACCGGGTGTGAACTAGATGCACCGACCATAGTCAGCATGCAGATAGAACATACAGGTAATGTGTTTTTCATATGCTTTTTCTCCTTCTCTTCAATGCTACACCAATCCTTCCCTCATATTCAACGAACCACTGTCCAGAAAATGGGACAACGCGAGGCAAAACGGCCGCATAGCAGCAAAAAAGGACCCGCTCTGCGCCAAGCAGAACAGGTCCTTTCCCTATTACAGAACAATCTTATTGTTTTGCCTCAACACTGGAGCTACCCGATATGTAGGGACTGCCCGACGTGTGGAAACTACCCGACATGCAGAAACTGCCTAACACGCGGATTTACCCGACATGCGGATTCGCCCGATATTCCAAAATTACAAAGCTTACGGTAAGATCCAGAAAATCCACCGACTCCAGGCGAGCCCGGTCCTCCGTCGAGGTGCGGTAATAATACGGGGTCATAGAAAACAGCGTTTGCAGGTCCTCCCGGCCTATCCGAACCACATCTGTCACCGTTTCACGACTGACAAGGTAAAGTCCTTTACACTCTGGAGCCTGCTCGTCATTTTCATAAGGCGTATCATAGACCACTTGCTTCAGCTCCCAAAGATGCTTCCGTCCGGGAATAACCGAATACAGCACGCCATCCTCCTTCAAAACACGGGAAAACTCCGGCCCATGGAACGGCGCAAACAGGTGGATTGCCGTGTCAATGGAATTATCCCGCACCGGAATGTGTGACAGATTGGCCACCATATAATGATAATTCGGTTCCCGATGCCGCTTGGAGGCCAGTCGGACCATTTCTTTGCTAATGTCAAAGCCGTAAAAATCCCCGGCGTAGTCGTCATAATATCCTTCACCACAGCAGATATCCAAGACCGTTCCCTGCATACGCTCTGCAATGGCGTCCTTCAGGCAGGCGTAGTACCCCTTGTTTAAAAAGTCGTGCCGTGCCCGAGCGGAAGCGCGTGAATCGCCCCGGTTATCCCCGCTTTTTGACCCAATCAGTAGGTTTACGTATCCTTCCTTGGCGCAGTCAAAAGAGTGACCGGATGTGCAGACGAATTGCCGACCCTCCCGGTTCAATTCCGCGCCGCAATTTGGGCAAAGAAGGGGCGATGTAGTTATCCTCAAAATCATTGGTATATGCGGAATACCGTCTTCCAAAAACTCTGGGCCGGTTTGTAGGAAGCCAAGGTTTTCATACAACTTACGAACATAAGTTTGCGCTGCAATAGCAATGCTTTCCGCTGCCAGTTTTTCTTTGGCAACGGCAATTCCGTACTTTACAATTTGGGTTCCCAGTCCACAGCGGCGTTTTACGGCAATTACCCTGCCTATGGACACTTCGTCAAAGACAGTTCCTTTGGGAAGGACCCTAAGATAAGCTTGTATGCCGTTTTCGTCTTCCAACCACACGTGATACGCTTGCAAATCTGCGTCATCCAAGTCCTGATAAGCGCAGTTTTGTTCTACTACAAAAACGGAAGCCCGCAGCTGATAAATATGAAAAAGTTCGTCTACGGTCAATTCGTTGAAGTGTTTTACATGCAAAGTCATAACGTTTCCCTACTATTATTGTCTCTTATTGCAATTATTATATCCTGTTATAGGCCATTCAACAAACTTCAAATATTACCCAGAGGCAACCGGGAATTTGTCTCACTTGTGAAAATTTCGTCAATTGGTTGTTTCAATTCTAAACTCGTACTACTATAGACTTGTAATAAAATTCCTAAACAAGTACTTTTTTAAAGGAGATTTGCGTTATGCCTATGAAACCTATTGATAGAATTGACCTAAAAGAAAAAGCCAAAGTAGCCTTCAAGGCAAATTACTCCGCCAGTGTAGTTGCAGCTCTTGTTTTAGTTGCAGTAACAACGGCAATTGTCGGGTCGAACGTGAATGTAGATATTAACAATGCTGACGCTGATGTTTCTGCTGCAGTTGCCGGAACCGGGGCTGTTCTTGCACTTGTTTTTAGTTTGCTTAATGTGTTTGTGTTCAACCCTCTTAAAGTTGGCGGCTATTTATTCTTCAAAAAGAATAACCAGGAAAAGGCCGATCTGAACGAGTTAATTTATGCATTTAAAAACAATTATGCCAACAGTCTGGTAACCATTCTGTTAACAGATGTATTTACTTTCCTGTGGACCTTACTGTTCATTGTTCCCGGCATTGTAAAAAGTTACTCCTATGCTATGGTTCCATTCCTGATTGCGGATCATCCTGACTTGCAACCTATGGAAGTTATCAAAAAATCCCAGCAGATGATGGACGGATACAAATGGCAGGCATTTGTTCTTGATTTATCCTTCCTCGGGTGGCAAATCTTATCCATTCTTACGTTGGGAATTCTTGGAATTTTCTACGTTAACCCGTATTACTATCAGACCAAAGCGGGATTATATGAATTCTTAAAAGACCAAGAAGTGGTTAAGGAATTTGATGAAACCGTAAAGGAGCTGGAAGAAGCCGTAGAAGAAAGCGTAAACGCTTAAGGCAAAATAAATTAAAACAGAAGAGCCTGCTCTGCACACTGCAGAGCAGGCTCTTCTGTTTTAATCATCAAAAATAGCATCAAAGGCTTCCATTTCGTCTACCCAGGATGGGTCGTACTTGGAGCGTCCCATTTTGGCGCCGCAGTTTGGACAAACTTCATAAGCCTTGGGGTAAACTGCATGGCAGGCGGAACATTCATATTCGTCCCTTTTAAATAAGTGGGTGTGCTGAATCCAACGTACCTTGCTCATTATTCTCACCTCAACAACACTATACCACAATAGATGCGCTAATAGAACGCTTCAGGTTAGATTGCCCGGGTTAATAATTTTCCATATTCTTCGTCAGAAACCGGCTGGCGCCATTCATTGGAACTATCCTTTCCCGGTACTTCCACTGCAAGATGTGAAAACCAGCTATCCGGCGCTGCTCCATGCCAATGCTTTACTTCGGAATGAATGTTGATGCAATCACCCGGCTTCATTTCAATGGCTTCTTTCCCCTCTTCCTGGTAAAATCCTCGGCCGGCTACGCAAATCAGAATCTGCCCGCTACCTTCTTTGGCGTGATGGATATGCCAGTTATTACGACAGCCCGGCTCAAAGGTTACATTGAAAATGCCAATCTGACTTGTGGAAATCGGAGCCAGATAACTTTTTCCGGAGAAATACTGTGCAAACCCGTTGTTTGGCTCGCCGATGGGAAATACCATTTCTTTTGCATTTTCCAGATGAAACCTCAGGGATGTATCCGTAATTCCTTGTGACATCAAAGCCACTACTGTTATAATACTTCTTGTCTTTAAGGTAATGTCCTGTTTATTCCAGTTTTCGCCAAACAAAACATCATCAGACCACCTTGCATAACCACCTTGGCTTTAAGATGAAAGACGGGCACAACGGAAACATCTACAATGCGCCTTTAATGCAGGTTACTTTGGTCGGTTCCTACTATGCCGGCATTGAAATCAATCATAAGGTGTATGGTGTATCTTTCGTTCTGTAAAATGTTAGGTATAACTCTGTTTTTTCGGCGAGTCACCAATCAACCTTCCTGCAGCATACGCCATTATCTCAGTGTTGCTTGTTTTCGGCATCCTGCTTTTTGTTGGTGTAACAGCGGGTATTGTGTGGGTTCATAATCACATCGCACGGAGGTAAATAATATGCCACTTGGATTAGCATTAACATTATGCGGCTTAGGTTGCGGATTCTTAATTCCGGCAGCAATCTTCTGGGCGCAGAAGAAGAAGTACGAGAAAAATTGTACGGAAGATTCAACGGCCGTAGTAATTGCCGTCCATTCCAGGAACTATGGAGAGGCTCCTACTCTGCACCCGGAATATGAATATTTCATTGATGGAGAGCGATACTCCAACACAGGTGGATATCTGCAACGGCATGTTCCACATAAGGGTGACGAAGTACAGATCAGATACAATCCGAATCGCCCGCAACAGTCTTACATCATAAATTATGACCTGGTATCCTACAAAAGATTAAGTATTATTTTTGGAATCTTTGGGATGATTCCGGTTGTTATATGCGCGGCCATTGCAATTTCTGCTTCGCTGTAAAATGGTTCCATTGCCCCTGGCGATTTAGAAATTCGTCCGTGCAAAAAGCTACTTAAATTTCATACATTTTCGAATATTTCTTATAAATATCCTCCGTTAACTGCGCCAGCTTTCTGGCGAGGGTTTCTGGAGGAATTTTCATACCATCTTTTAACCAGTTGGAAACCACCCATTCCGCTCCACCAGTTGTGAAACGGTAAATCATTGCTTTGTCCTGGGCGTTTGTTTTCCAATGATGTTCTGCCCATATGGTCGTAACCTTCTCAAATGCCTTTGCTATAAACTGTGAAAAATATGTAGATTCCGTGTTTTGTACAAGAATCCGGGTGGCTTGTGGCTCTTCCGCGATAGCTTCAAGTGTCTTTAAAAGAACTAGGTAATAGTCATTCCGTGGTATGGTTTTTTCAATAATTTGAAAGATTTTATCAGAATAACTTTGCTCAATTTCAAAAAGCAGATCTTCCGGAGAATTATAGTGGGAATAAAATGTGTTACGGTTAACCCCGGCCTTTCGGCATAACTCTGCCACGGTTATCTGATTAATGTAGCTCTCCTCCATCAAGTTTAAAAGAGCTTCTTTTAATAGGCCCTTTGTAACCAATACACGTTGAGATTCTTTCACCAGGCTGATCCCCCTTCAATCGAACACATTGGGCAAACTTCGTTCGAAATTTAACAATCCACCCTTAGTATACTGGAAATAAGAAAAAATTCCAGGAGGGAAACTTATGAAACCGGAAAGCAGAAGTGTAATTGTCACTGGAGCAGGGTCCGGACTTGGATTTGCTACAGCAAAGCTACTGAAGGCCAAAGGATGGAAGGTGTTTGGCACTATCATTGCCAGCCAGTCCGATAAGGAACTTAAGAAGTTGGGAATTATTCCCATTATTATTGATATTTCTGACCCGAAGCAGACAGATGCGGCAGCTGACTTTGTGGACAAAGAGCAGGGCAACGCAGGTCTTTCTGCACTTATCAATGTTGCGGGGCTTCCAGTGGGAGGTTTATTAGAGGGCTGTTCTCCGGAATATATGCGCAATGCAATTTCTGTAATTGTAGAAGGAACAATTAATATGTGCCGTTCATTCCTGCCTCTCTTAAGAAAATACGGACCGGGACGTATTGTAAATGTGACTACAAGCGGCTATTATTCACCGGCAGTATTTACGGCACCATATTCCATCTGTAAATATGCTGAAGAAGGCATTACCCGGGTTTTGCGTTTTGAGATGATTCCATTTGGAATCCAAGCAACAAGCATAGAACCAGGTGGAATGAAAACGCCGATGACAGCCAACATGGCAGAGGCAACAGAAAAAAACTGGGCACGAATGGGACCGGAAATCAGGGATATTTACTATGATAAACTCCATGATGCGCTGGAATTCATCAATAAGATGGGTGGCTCTATGAGCTCCAGTCCGGATCTTGTAGCCAAAAAAATTGAGAAGGTACTTAACAAAAAGAAGATGAAAATTTGTTATCTTGCAGGCCCAACCGTAGCGTGGATGGCACCCGCAGAACGGATTTTCGGAGAAAACCGGTTTGAAAAGATAATGGCGAAGATGCAAAAAATGGGATAAATCAGGTCAACACCTTTAAGCCTACTATGCTCGGCAGGAGCTTTCCATAAAACCTTCGGATAGTTTCATGGAATATAAAGAAAATCATTGTTTCCAAACTGCGCTTTATCAAGCAACATTTTAAGTTTTTCAATAGGATAACCGTGCAGGTCAGAAAATTTTCTTCATACTCTGCTTCATGCATTTTTCCCATAGAATCAGCACCTTCCGTTCACGGATATGCAGGAAATCCCTGCCTTTCTTTTTTGCTTGATTAAGGCGTTACTGTTTTCCAACAACGAGCTTTCATAAAATCCGCAATAACGGAGACATCTTCGCCTTCATAATACTTTACAAGCAGTTTCTTGAACTCCGGAACTTCACTTTTGGGAATTACCAGAAAACCTTCGCCATGTGAAATAAGATAATGGTTAGCAAAAATAACAGCAGCTCGTTTATTGCCATCTAAGAATATCTGTGCCTTCATACAATAAAGGCACAGCCGGATGGCAATGTTAATGGTTTTGTCCTTTTCCGCAACAATCTTTTGAATCCTGTCTTTTACGTCTATCTTGTTTGGCAGAGGAGGAACATAAGAGGATCCGCCTATAGTAACCGGAACGCCACGGATTCGACCACCTTCTGCAAAGAAACCTTCATTGACAAGCTTTGCAATATGACTGAGCATATAATAGTCCGACCGGCTGGCAATCACATCACGGTCTAATATAAATTCCCATGCGTATTTCAAATTCAAAATTTTCTGCACATCGGTAGCTGTCATACCGGACACTTTTCCATTCTCTATGATTTCTTCCGTTTGCGGAAAAGAGGTTGCAACACCCTCCAAAACAGCTTGATCATAGATATTCATTTTCATATTGGCACGTGCAAATGCCATGTTATTTATTACTTCGGCAGAAAGTTCGCCCTCGGAGTACCCGGCTGCAGCAAGTTGTTTTTCAATACTGCGAAGGGATTTCCTGATTTCCCGAGCTTCTCTGGCGTTACGCAAAAGCAAATTGTACAACTCTTCGGTATATATGCCCACATAAGTAGATGTTTGCTTTCCTGCAACCCGTTTTCTTACATAAAGGTATCTTCCGTCACCGCGTTCCTTGATTTCCGGTGTGCCATCATAGGGCATTAAGCTCAGTCTGGCTTTAAAGTCCGCACGGCTTCTGAGCAATTCCTGTATTTCACTATATTGTGCCGCCATTGTATCCTTCCTTTGGGGAGCAAATTTCATCAACATTATACCAAAATGTTCCCCAATTACCAATATCTAGATTTCTACAGTTTCCATGCGATAAGGCATTGCCAGATAAAAGAAAAAGCAGAGCGAAATGCTCTGCTTTTCTGTTTTCCCTTAGCAGGTTGCCTTTTCCCTTATTTTTGACCGCATTTTAAGGGAAGGCCGAAACACCTGCTACTACCGACTACAGTAAGTTGAGCGATACAACTTTTCTGCCCTATCGTTCAATTAAGGCAAGATAACGCTTTTGGTGGGAGTTTGTCGGCCTAGTCTAGCCATACAAGCCTCCTTAAAAAACAAGCTTTATTAGATATGAAAAAACCACGGTGCTTTCGCATCGTGGTCTTAGTAATAAATTAATAGGATAAAACGGTGTATCGTTCAACTCAAAGAGGTTCCATTCGTTATGACTTTGTCCCCACCAACCGCATTATTCGACTCCGATTGACTTTAGGTATTTTTCGTATTCGTAAGGGATGCCGATGTCATAGTTCTTGTAATAATGAAGGAACTCTCGTGGGAAGCCAAAATCGCCGTCCCAAAATACACCGGCCTGAAGCCGTTCGCCCGTAAATAAGTCATATGAAGGCAGAGAAGTGGCCCATTTCTCCAAAGATTCTATATGATGAATAATTTTACTTTTCGGGATTCTGTTCTTGAATTCTTTGTACCTGTCAAATTCATCGTTGCTATTTTTATACGGGAGCCCTTTAAAATATCCAAATTGTATCATTTCCTTCGCCTCCTTTGGTTCGGTGTGAAAGATACAAACTTTCCTTCTTGCTTCTCACCGATGCTTAAAGCACCGTGCTTCGAAATGTAAAGAACATCATTCGGCGCTTTGACTTCAACGCCAAGCGCGTTCGCAAGCTCTTCAGCAAAGCAATATTCTTCACCAACTTGTTTTCCTGTGCTACAAGACAGCAATCGGACTTTCTGCCCGTTCCAACCTTCACTGTGCCGGATGACGGCGGCAAGCTCTCTCGCTGACATATCGCATTTAGTTGTGCCGAAGCCAACGCCTGTTTCTGAACCGTGTAAAGCGACATCATAGTATGTCTTCAGCGGTTTCACTTTTTTTGTGTACTCGATTAGCTCATCATTATCAGGAAAACACGAAAAACCATTTTCCAACTTTATTGTACGGCGTTTTACGACATCGTACAAGCTTTCGTTGAACGATGCACCATTTCTGCCCTATCGTTCAACTGAATATGCAAATAGAGAATATAACGTGCAGCGGGACGAAAACGGGAAAGTAATTAAAGAATACAAAGAATATGTGGAAATTTTAAGCATAGAATTTGTTACAGAATAAAGAGAGGGGACACATGGAAAAGAAACTGCATGCCGTGCAATTTGACGGACTTACTTTTGGAATGAAAATTGACACAGGGACAGAAGCATATAAAAATTTTAAAAAATCATTGAAATACGAAAACTGCATAAGCATTGTTGAACGATGCACCATTTCTGCCCTATCGTTCAACCAACATCAAGTGCTTTTTCCGAGAGAAGTGCAATCTTGATTGCAGACTTGAGTTTGGTTTCTGCAAGCTGTTTTTGAAGGTCTGCAACCTGTGTTTCGTAACCGGTAATTTTGCCTTGAAGTTCTTCGTTGCCTTTCGTGCCCTTCTTCAGTTCAGCAATAAGACTGTTTGCCGTGTCAAGCTCAGTTGTTTTGCCTTTGAGCAATTCGTCAAGAGCGTCATATTTGCCTTTACCGACATATTCACCGGATGAAAGATTGGCAAGTTTAATCTGCTTATCTTTATTCGCTTCATTACCGTTATGAGCGTTGATTTTCTCTTCAAACTGCTTGTAAAGTTCTTCTCCCAAAATTTCTTTTAAGAATTCCATTGATTTCCTCCATTTGCATTGTTTTTATATCCGGTGTCTCCGGAGCAAATCAGCATTTTAAATGTCGTACTGAGGACAATATTTTTATTCAAGTAGTTTAAACGTCATGCTTGGGACAATATAAAAAGGACGCTTATTCAGCGTCCTTGATATTTAAATATGGACATGAAAAAAGCACCCTTTTCAGGATGCTTTTATTTATCTACCTTTTACAGTTGGCAGATCATCATCTGGATAATTGGCAAAAGGTTTCCGTTCATAATGCTTACAATCACTAATTTCATTTACAATATCATGCGGTATACCGTTTTCATAAATTTCACACTTTAATTCAGGAAACTTGCATTTTTTGCACACAATACACCTTGTCATTTTCGCCATGCCTAACCACCCAAAAATTCCTTCGTATACTCGTTGAATACTTCGACATATTCAAGGCCTATTTCTTCGCCGTTGCACATGGCAACATACATTTCGTTAAGAAATTCTTCTGGATTTGTATCAACCATTCGGCAGAACCCCTTAGTTCTTGCGTCTCCTCTCAATTCACTATACAATCTTTCAACTTTTTCAAAAGAATTATGGTAATTGATTCGGGCGTGCATTATTTCATGATTGACTAAATCGCCAACGTTTTTACTCTTCCACCAACCGGCTTCATAATAGCTCACACACATCTTGTCAAGCTGCTCAGCGGTTTGTCCTGTAAAGAATTCTGTGTTCAAATACAAATTTGTTCTTTCTTTTCCACCAAGGACTTCGTAATCTGTTATAAATACCGATTTATCATCGTCTAAGAATCTAGCAATCTTGATTTCGCTAAAATCAAAGTCATTTATTACAGCTTTTCTTGACGAGATAGAATTATTAATAGTCTGCAAAATTTTAACATCAACATCTTTATTGTTAAAGTTGGTGTCTGCTTGTAATAGATATTCTAAATCGTCAGGTATTTTGACAGATTTAATTATACCACCACGGGACGAATTAATGACACTGTCATTATAACTGGCATTTTTGTTGAACGATGCACCATTTCTGCCCTATCGTTCAACAAAGCTTTTTGAAGAATTCCTGAAAAAAGCAAAGTAAGTTATTTACAGATTTTGTAAATTTGTATGATATAATACTATAGGAGGCGGTTTTATGAATAATAGAGATACAAAAATCTATATTGCCGCAATCGGATATACAGATCCCAATCTATTTGAACCGCCGCTTACAGATAATGAGATGAAACAATTCGAGTCTTATAGAAAATGGGCAAGAGAAACTCAAAAAAAGGCCGCTGAAGAGGGGCGTCAAATAGAATTTGAGATACCATTTGATCCATAAAATAATTTAAAAGCATCCGATCTAATCGGGTGCTTTTTTCATGCCTATATTTAAATATTAAGGCGCTGAGAAATCGGCGTCTTTTTATATTGTCCTAAGTTGAACGATGCACCATTTCTGCCCTATCGTTCAACAATATAGACAGTCAAGGGAACACAAGTTCCCAAGACAAATAAAAACCGCTCCGGTGTGAGCGCACCAAAAGCGGTTTAGAAAGGACGGTGATACATATGTATACCGACTACGGTTACATCGGAAACGATGGCATCGAGTATTCGACAATCGATGAAGCCATCGAAGCCGGTGCGGCCTAACCCAGAACGGATACTACGAGCGGTCTTCCAGCTCGCAAGTCCGTTTGCGGGAAGTATACCAAAAAATTAGATAAATATCAATATGAGGAGCAGAACAATGAAGTTTTACAAGGTTACTTTTCTCACCAAAAAAGGTGGAGAGAAGTTGAACGATGCACCATTTCTGCCCTATCGTTCAACTCTGCCGCCAAGTCTTTAGGCGCGGCGAAAAGGTGATTGTATAATTTTTCTCGTTATACCGTCTCTTGACGGCGGTGGACGTTCTAGACTTTTTCTTTTCTTCCATGGTATGCTCCTTTCAAAATCAGGACTATATTAATAACAGCCAAAATCATGCTAATGATGATTGCGATTTTCATAGGTGTGGTATATCCAACATGGTGGGCTAAGATGCCAAGCGTGGCAAGAAGTATAACAGGGATAAATTTAATAACTTGCATTTCATGTTCCTTTCTAGTATATTTGTTCTGGGAAGGGTAGGCGGTTACCCGCCTACCCAATAAGCTTACCAGTTACGGAAAAACTCGATGGCGTGCATTATAAACTCTGCAACAGTTATAGCCAGCACAACGACATCCGCAACGGTGAGCTTATTTTTTTTGTGTTGAACGATGCACCATTTCTGTCCTATCGTTCAACTTCGTATTTCTCGTTCCGAATAGCGTTTTCAAACTGGTGTAAATTCATTCCTGCA
>CAVHPJ010000008.1:0-73917 GCA_963638085.1 Butyricicoccaceae bacterium
CTGGAATCTAGTACTTTGAAACTTCAAATTGAAATTTCAGGGTTCTTTCGTTCGTTGTTGTTCAATTTTCAAGGTACTTGAAACCGCGTATCTGTGCGGTTTTCTGTGTTTGCGCCCCTGTGTGGCGCGAGATATATAATAACAAACAGCCCCTCCCCTGTCAACAACTTTTTTAAAAAAGTTTCAACAAGTTTTCTTTGTTAAGGGTTTTACCGGCGGCGTGCCGTCCGTTTGTGGAAAGTATATATAAGGTAATAGAATTGTTGTAGGTTTTGACTGCAAAAAATACGTGAGTTTTAACTCGCAGAAAAGAATGATAAAAAATTGTCAAAATAAAAGACAAATCGATACCATCTCGTTATTCTGTCATTTTTCGCAAAAAAGTGGTGTTTCTGCCCTTTACTTTGGCTATAATAAAAGTGTCATAAGCAGCATTTTGACGAAAGACTTAATAGGAGGTTACCTGCATGAAAGATTATAAATTTGAAATGCAAAAGTATGCCTGGAGAGGCATCGAAACCGTATTTACTGCCGCAATGTACGCTTGGGGCTGGTTCTTCCCGGACCCGAAGATCATTGACGGTGCAGGTGCAATCAAAAAGATTCCCGACGTAATTGCACAGAAGGAAAAAGGAGACAAGAAGACCCTTATTGTTACCGACAAAGGTCTGATGAGCCTGCACCTTCTGGATGGCCTGTTTGAAGCCATGGACGCAAAGGGAATTCCTTACGTAGTATATGATGAGGTTCAGCCGAATCCAAGCGTTGAAAACGTAGAAACCGGCCTGAAGCTTTACAATGACAGCCACTGCAAGTGCCTTGTTGCTGTTGGCGGCGGTTCCCCAATGGACTGCGCAAAGGGCATCATGGCTCGCGCTTGCCGTCCGGACCGTCCGGTTAAGAAGATGAAGGGCGTTTTCAGAATTGCTCTTCCGTCTCTGCACATGAACGGTTACCTGCCACCAAGACTGTATGCCGTACCGACCACTGCCGGCACCGGTTCTGAAACCACCATTGCCGCAGTTATTACCGACACGCAGACCCACGACAAGTTCCCGCTGATGGACCCGCTGATCCGTGCAAGCTACGCTGTTCTGGATCCGGAAATGACTGCCGGTCTGCCGTTCGGCCTGACTGCTACCACCGGTCTTGACGCTTTAACTCATGCCATTGAAGGCTACACCAACATTTGGTACAACGACAAGAAATTCAATCAGCTGGGTGCAGATGCTGTTAAGCTGATTTTTGAAAACCTGGAAGAAGCTTGCAACAACCCAGGCAACCTGGACGCCCGTGCAAAGCTGCTGGAAGCATCCTATGATGCCGGCATGTGCTTCACCCGTGGCGGTGTAGGCTACGTTCACGGTATCGGCCACCGTCTTGGCGGCATGTATGGCATTCCTCACGGTCTGGCTATGTCCGTTATCCTGACGCACGTCTTCTCTGACGACTTCCTTGGGCCATATGTTTATGATAAGCTTGCAGAACTTGGCCGTTATATCGGCATGGACGGTTTCAACGACTATGAAGTTGCCCACAAGTTCATGGCTGCAGTTCGTGAACTGGAAGACAAGCTGAATATTCCTTATGGCTTTGAAGAAATCAAGGACGAAGATGTTGATCTGATTGCCGAACGTTGCCTGGCAGAAGTTATGCCAACCTATCCGGTTAAGAAGATCTTCACCAAGGAAGAAATTGCTGCCTTCATTCGCAAGGACATTATGATTAAAAAGTAACATTTCATCCCATTTACTTTTCAGGAGCGCTGTCAAAAACAGCGCTCTTTTTTTGTTCTCTTTTTTGCACATGAATTCTTGTATTACACAGGGTTTCAAGCTATACTAGTCGCGATATTTTTACTATAAGAGGGTTTTTCATGAAGGAATTAATGACAAAGGAACAGGTTAAAGAAGAATTAATCACCAAACTGAGTCATCTTTTCGGGGTCACACCTGAAGAAGCTTCCGACGAGCAGTTTTATAAAGCCATTGCCAGTCTTTGCAATGAAGAACTTGCTGCGGAATCCTATGACTTCTGCCATCAGATTCACAACTCTGAAACCACCAAAGCGGTTTACTATATGTGTATGGAATTCCTGATGGGCCGCTCCTTAAAAAACAACCTTTATAATCAGAATATGACAGACGTGGTAGCAGACGTATGCGCGGACCTGGGCGTCAGCCTGGACCGCCTGTACGAATGCGAACCGGACGCAGGTCTCGGCAACGGCGGTTTGGGCCGCCTGGCTGCCTGTTACCTGGATGGCCTGGCCAGTGGCGGATATGCCGCCATGGGCTACGGCATCCTGTATGAATACGGCATTTTCAAGCAAAAGATTGTAGACGGCTGGCAGACGGAGCTGCCGGACTTCTGGCTTCCGGGCGGCGAAGTCTGGCTGAATGAAAAGTCAGAAGAAGCCGTCACCGTCAGCTTTGGCGGCCGATTGGAAAACAGCTGGGACGGCACGTATTATGCTTCCAAGGTAGTTGACGCTACTTCTGTAGTAGCCATTCCCTATGATATGTATGTTTCCGGAAAAGACGGCGCCGGTGTTGCCATCCTGCGTCTGTGGAAAGCAAAAGCGCCGGGATTTGACATGGCCCTGTTCAACCAGGGGGATTACATCCGTGCTGTAGAAAAGCAAGCTATGGCGGAAGCCATTTGTAAAGTACTGTATCCGGCAGACAACCATCCGGAAGGAAAATCCCTGCGGTTACGCCAGCAGTACTTCCTGGTGTCCTCCTCTATGCAGGACATTGTAAAACGGCATCTGCGTCATCATAAAACCATTGACTCCATTCCCGAGCGCATTGCCATCCATATCAATGACACTCACCCAACCCTGAGCATTCCGGAACTTATGCGGATTTTGCTGGACGAATGCGGCTATGGTTGGGACAAAGCATGGGATATTTGTACCAAGACATTTGCTTACACCAACCACACCGTCATGAAGGAGGCTCTGGAGTGCTGGCCGGAAGATATTTTCCGCAGCCTGCTGCCCCGCATTTATGAAATTGTCAAAGAAATTGACAACCGTTACCGTGCCCACATTTGGGAGCTGACCGGGAATGCCAACCGCGTAGAGAACATGGCAATTGTTTCCAACGGCATTGTGCGCATGGCCAACCTTTGCGTAGCAACCTGTCACTGTGTCAACGGCGTTTCTGCCCTGCACTCTGAAATTCTGAAGCAAACCATCTTCTCCGACTTCTATAAACTGACGCCGGAAAAATTCACTAATGTAACCAACGGCATTGCACATCGCCGCTGGCTGTGTCAGGCCAATCCGAAGCTGAGTGCCTATTTAACCTCTTTAATCGGCGATGGATTTGTTCACGATGCTTCCGAGCTAACCAAATTAAAGAAGTACGCCGATGACAAAAAGGTACTGGATGCCCTGGCAGACATTAAATTGGAAAATAAAAAAGTCTTTGCTGCTTACCTGAAGAAGAAGCAGGGTGTAGAAATTGACCCGAATACCATCTTTGATGTTCAGGTTAAGCGGTTGCACGAATACAAACGTCAGCATCTGAATCTTTATGAAATTATTTCCAACTACCTTGCACTGAAAACCAATCCGGACATGGAATTTGCACCTAGAACCTATATCTTTGGTGCTAAGGCTGCTTCCGGATACTATATGGCCAAGCAGATTATTTCCCTCATCTGCAACGTGGCGGAAGTCATCAATAACGACCCGGCCGTTAACCAGAAGATGAAGGTAGTTTATATTGAAGACTACAATGTCAGCATTGCTGAAGCCCTGATTCCGGCAGCTGACATTTCCGAACAGATTTCCCTGGCCGGCACAGAAGCCTCCGGCACCTCCAACATGAAGTTCATGATTAATGGTGCAGTAACCCTGGGGACCATGGACGGTGCCAACGTAGAAATTTTTGAATCCGTCGGCAAGGACAACATCTATATCTTCGGTATGACCACAGAAGAAGTAGCAGCCTTGCAAAACCAGTACAATGCCAGTGCCTACTTCATGAACAATGAAGAAATCAAGTCCATTATTGAATTTATCGGCAACGGCGTAAACGGCAAGTACTTCCCGGAACTGGCCGGCAACATGATCAACCACGACCCGTATATGGTTCTTGCAGACTATGCAGATTACCACCGGGTACGGCAGGAACTGTACCAGGCCTATCAGGATAAATACAAGTGGAATAAAATGTCTTTGCTGAACATTGCCGGTGCCGGCATCTTTGCTGCCGACCGTGCCATTGCTGACTACGCCAATGACATTTGGCACTGTCAGCCGGTAAAAGACTAAGCAGACAGGTGGTTTCTTTTGGCACAATTATTTAATTCCAGAGACCAAAAATATAAAAGTACATATGGAGCAGTGCAGGCGGGCCAGACCTTCGTCTTCCGCCTGCAGCTCCCGGATTCTGCAGGCGCTGTAATTTACAGCGCCCGTTTACTCATGCAAAAAGACGGGCAGGCGCACGTCAAAAGCTACCCATTTGAAAAGCTTGCAGCAGAAAAAGGTTCTTTGAAAGCGCAATCAGACGAAGGGATGGCCTGGTGGGAATGCCAGTATACGGCAGAAGAACCGGGCCTTTACTGGTACTCTTTTGTTTTGGACAAACCAGATGGAGAAGAGCATCTTTACCGTGGCGCCTACGGCAATGCCCGCTCCGGCGGGGATCCCGCCTGCTGGCAATTGACTGTATATGAAAAGGGCTACACCACACCGGATTGTTTAAAAGGCGCCACACTGTATCAGATTTTTCCGGACCGGTTCTACTGCTCCGGCATTCCCAAAACAGATGTGCCGTCTGACAGGGAACTGCGTCCTTGGAACAGCACCCCCAAATGGCGTCCAAACGAGCATGGAGAGGTCACCAATCAGGATTACCTGGGCGGTGACTTACAAGGCATTCAAAAAAAGCTCCCTTATTTAAAGGAGCTTGGTATTTCCATGCTTTATCTGAATCCGATTTTTGAAGCCCATTCTAATCATCGCTACAACACTGCAGACTACCAAAAGGTAGACCCCTTACTGGGGACGGAAGAAGACTTCGTTTCCCTTTGTCAGGCGGCACATAAGCTGGGCATAAAAATCATTCTGGACGGCGTGTTCAACCACACCGGAGATGACAGCATTTACTTTAACCGAAAAGGCCGGTACCCCATTCCGGGCGCTTACAATTCCAAGAGCTCCCCGTTTTATGACTGGTTCTGCTTTGAACAGTGGCCGGACAAATATGACTCTTGGTGGGGCTTTCAAACTCTTCCAGCCGTTAACGAAAGCAATCCGGATTATATTGATTTTATTACCGGAAAGGACGGCATTATTGCCAAATGGCTTACTCTTGGTGCCGACGGTTGGCGTCTGGACGTAGCAGATGAACTGCCTGACGACTTTATCCGGAAAATTCACGAGCGTGCCAAAGCCACCAAGCCGGAGGCCATCATTCTGGGAGAAGTGTGGGAAGATGCCTCCAACAAAATTGCTTACAGCAGTCGGCGGCAATATTTACTTGGTCACGAGCTGGACAGTGTCATGAACTATCCCTTTGCCGAAGCCGTCATTGACTTTGTCCGAAACAACAATGCAGAAGACTTTTTGGAACGGATCCTGACCATTACGGAGAACTATCCAAAGCCGGTTACGGATTTGCTCATGAATCTGCTGGGGACCCACGACACCGTGCGGATTCTGACTCGCCTGGTCGGCGAAAGTTGCGAAGGCAAAGACCGGGAATGGCAGTCCGTGCAAAGTCTGAGCCAGGAGCAATACGAGCACGGCATCCGCCTGGAGAAAATTGCGGCCTCATTACAGTTCACGCTGCCCGGTATTCCATCCCTGTATTATGGCGATGAAGCCGGTATGCAAGGGTATAAAGACCCCTTTAATAGAAAAGGATTCCCCTGGGAACACATTCGTTCCGATCTGCATGACTGGTACGCCTGGCTTGCCTCTTTACGCAAGCATTGCCCGCTTCTGAAAGAAGGCCAATTTGTTCCCGTTTCCGGTGCCAGCGGTTGCGTCTGCTACGCCAGAATTGACGAAACGCATCCGGACATTGTAGCTGAAAAAGATGCCTTGGTTGTAATTGCCAACAACAACCCGGAAGAAATCACCTATCACCTCCCGCCAGAACTTTCTGACCTGACGGTAATCCAAAATGTTTCCTCTTTCTCTGGCGATTCAGCTATTATCCCTCCTTACACCTGTGCTTTTCTTGGCAGAGGCTCTTGGACAGACTCTTTAGAAGCTATTCAATAGACCTATTTTTACAAAAGAAGGACCCTCACGCGCATTTTATACGCATGAGGGTCCTTTGTATTTCAGTAAAGTTTATTGAAAGCAAGCCTTAAAAGAGTGCATAATTGCGCCGAATTTACGCTGTAAAGCTAGACTGCTTTACAGATTGTCAACAATTTTCAGAAGCACTTCTGTCAGCGCCATTTCCGCTAAAGCGTTCATTTCCCGATAGGTTTCCGGCGCAGCGTCATCCGCGTCGTCGGAAATCTTGCGAACAGAAAGGAACGGCACGGCATAGGCGTCACAAACGCAGGCAATGGCAGCCGACTCCATGTCAAACGCGGCAATGCCGAATTCGTTTTTGTATTCCTCCTTCTTGTCTGCCGTGTGCAGGAAAAAGTCACCGGTTCCAAGTGCGCCCTGCTTCATTCCTTGTACCTGCAGAGCCGCGTTCAGGAGGACTGCATCTGCCTGGTGGATGTAATCGCCCTCTATTTTTTCGCCGAGCTTTCTGCCGAAAACCCGTACGTCAAAGTCACATTCTACGTAAGAGGTGCCGGCAACTACATCGCCTTTGTGAAGGGAAGAAATGGCTCCGGACAATCCGGCGTTCAGCACCGCTTCTACCTGATATTCCCGAATCAGGGTCATGGCAGCCATAGTGGCCCGAACCTTACCTACGCCACTGTGAATGGCATAAACTGTTGCGCCTTCTGTTTCCAAGGTAACTACAGCATGCGGTTTTTGCGCCAATTCTGCGCCACCGTGCTCCAACGCATATTTTGAAAACGGCAAAAATTCCAAGTCATCTGCAAAGAGAAATCCGATTTTTTTCTTCATGATAAAAATCCTTTCCAAGAGGGGTAAAATCAATTCGATTTATTATAAAGAAAGCCCTTCTTTCCTGTCAATTTCTCCCTTTTGTTTCCCTGGTTGCTGTGCTATACTTTACGTGTATTATACTGATTTTTTAAGAGGTGTACGGAATGGAAAAAGAGAGAGTAAAACTCAACATTTGCGGAAACGACTATTACATTACAACAGATGAAGATCCGCAGTACGTTCAGGCGTTGGGCGTAGAATTGGATGAGGCTCTTTCCAAAGTGGTGCAAAGCAGCTCCCGTCTGTCCATGACCCAGGCTGCCATTCTGGTTGCGCTGGAATATGCAGATTCTGCCAAAAAAGCCAATGAAACCGCAGATAACCTACGCAGTCAGATTAAAGAATATCTGGAAGATTCTGCCCGCTATAAAATGGAAGCAGAAGTTGCCAGAAGAGATGTGGACCGCTTGAACAGAGAATTGCAAAAGCGTTCCTAAGGAGCTTATATGACAACAGCGGAAATTCTGGCGCCAGCCGGAACGTGGGGAGCTCTGACAGCGGCTGTCCGTAGCGGAGCCAATGCCGTTTACCTGGGCATTGGAGACTTCAACGCCAGACGAAATGCAGCCAATTTTCAATTGTCTGAGCTGAAAGACATCATTACATATTGCCATATCCGCGGAGTAAAAGTGCATCTGGCCTTAAACACTCTGGTTTCAGATACAGAATTACCCGCTGCATTGGAAATTATTGAATGCGGCTGTGCCTCTGGTGCAGACGCATTTATTATACAGGACCTTGGTCTGGCACGCCTGGTGCACGCCGTTGCCCCGGACATGCCCCTGCACGCGTCCACGCAAATGGCGGTCATGAATCCTGCCGGATTTCGTCTGCTGGAATCCCTTGGCTTTACCCGCGTGGTTTTGCCACGGGAACTTTCCCTGCAGGAAATCCGGGACATCAGGGAACAGACCTCTTTAGAATTGGAATTGTTTGTACACGGAGCCCTGTGCATGTGCGTTTCGGGGCAATGCTACCTAAGTGCCATGTTGGGCGGCCGCAGTGGAAACAGAGGACTGTGTGCCCAGCCGTGCCGCCTGCCCTTTGAGGCACCCGGCGGAACCGGGCACGACCTGTCCCTGAAAGACCTAAGCATTATCAGTCAGCTTCCGGCGCTGGCCGAAGCCGGCATTACCTCTTTTAAAATTGAAGGTCGGATGAAGCGGCCGGAATACGTAGCCGCTGCAGTTACCGCCTGTCAGAAATCCCTGCAGGGAATTTCTGACCCGCAGTTGCAGGAACAGCTGCGCGCAGTATTCTCCCGCTCCGGCTTTACCGATGGATATTTGTCCGGCCACAGAGGTCCTTCCATGTTCGGCACGCGCCAAAAAGAGGACGTGCTTGCGGCCGCCCCTATTCTGGAGCAATTGTCTGCTCTGTATCAGGAAGACCAGCAACAGGCAGAAGTAGACCTTAGCTTTACTGCACAGGTTGGACAGCCCATGACCTTACAGGCAGACTTATTTACCGAATACGGCCCGCTCCAGGCAACGGCAATCGGAGCCGTTGTTGCAGAAGCACAGAACAAAGCGGCCACCCCGGAATCTGTAGAAAAACAGCTTCGAAAATCCGGTGGCACCGGTTATGTCATCCAGGATTTAGATATTAGTCTGGGTGACAACTGCTTCCTTCCTGTTTCTGCTTTAAACGAGCTTCGCAGAAACGCGCTGGACAGTCTTACAGCACAGCTTTTAGACAAAGGGAAAAAGAAAGCCACCATGTCTAAGGGATTGCTACCGGATGAATTGCCGGTACATCGCCCGAAAAAGTGTGTAAAGTTAGTACGCTTTACAGGAATACATCAGCTTCCAAAAGAGTGGCTGCAAAGTCCTGAAATTCTGCGTAGTTTCGGCATTTCTCATGTTGTTTTACCGGTGCAGACTCCGGATCACATTCTGTTACAGCTACAGAAATCCGGTTTACCTTTCGGCGTAGAGTTGCCCAGAGCACTTTATGGAAAGCAGGACAAACTAACAGAAAAAATAAAGGAATGTGCTGCTTACGACGCTGCCTTTCTCTTGGTTGGGAACCTGGATGGCGTAGCTTTTGCACAGGACACCGGTTTACCCACCATTGCCAACTTCAGCATAAACGCATTCAACTCTTTAACTATAAATGAGTTAAGCGCTTTAGGCTTAAAGGGCATTGTAGTGTCTGCCGAATTGGAGGCAGAACAAATCAATGCCTTAAAGGGAAATACAAGCATTGGTTTATTTGCTTACGGGCGGTTACCACTGATGCTGACGCGCAATTGTCCCATTAAAAACGGAACCGATTGCAGGCACTGTCAAAAAAGTCGTTCTTTGACAGACCGGAAAGGCGTTTCTTTCCCGGTGCAATGCAATAACGGCGCCAGCGAATTGCTGAATTCCAAACCAATTTATCTTGCCGATAAACAGCAAGCCTTCCGGAACACGGACTTTGCCTTGCTGTACTTTACCACCGAATCCGCCGATACCGTCTCCCGGATTGTACAGGCATACAGCGCCGGCACGCCTCCAACGGACAAAGACTTTACCCGCGGACTTTATTTCAGAGGCGTTTTATAAAGAACGTCTGATAAAGGAGTTTTATCATGGATATCCCACAAAGAATTACCATCAAATACTTTACTGACCAAATTGAAAAATTACGCTATATTGACGGCGTTTCTGATTGGATTGACCTACGCTGTGCAGAAGAGGTTCACCTGAATGCCGGAGACTTTAAACTGATTCCCCTAGGCGTTGCCATGCGTCTTCCGGAAGGGTACGAAGCCCATGTGGTTCCCCGCTCTTCCACTTTTAAGAACTTTGGCATTCTACAGGTAAACTCTATGGGCATTATTGATGCCTCCTACTCCGGAGACAATGACCAATGGTTCTTCCCTGCTCTTGCTGTTCGAGACACCGACTTACATGTAAATGACCGCATCTGCCAGTTCCGCATCATGCGTCACCAGCCCACCATTGAATTCCAGGAAACCGACCATTTGACCGGGCCGGACCGTGGAGGATTCGGTTCCACCGGCAGAGCCTAAACAAGAGAGAAGCCACCCTTTTACCTTATTTACCGTCCCAACGGTTTGATAAGGTAAAAGGGTGGTCCTTTTTATATAGATTTGATTTTCCTTAATATGAGCTTCTGCCTTACAGCCATTCTTTTATAACAGAAGCATCAGAAAAGATTTCATCCAATCGGTTGAAAAAGGGAACTAAATCGCCCATATCCAGCGCCCGATGATCAAATGCCACTGTAATCGGCAAAATTTCGGCCGTTATTACTTTTCCCTGCTCATTGCAGACCGGTTTCCGTTGCACCGAACCGATTCCGATTGCCACCAGTTGCGGCGGAATAATTTCCAAGATGGTGCATTGGCCTCTCCAGTCTCGGTACAATGATCCCAGATTGGAAATGGTAATGGTGCCCTGTTCAATATCATGCTTAGTCAACCGCATATTTTCCGGAATGGAATAGTACGATTTTCTGGCAGCCCCGGACAACGTCCTTACCTTGTGCTTTCCGGTTTTGGATCCTATCAGACGAAAAATGGTCTGCAACAGCCTTCCCTTCTTCAGACCCTGTATCGTATTGTCCAGGGACACTTCAAACATGACTTCATTCATATCAGAATTGTTAGCACGCCGTATAGAATCTGCAATGGCATCCCGTATTTCCGACAAAGACTTGGACTCCATATTGTGGATATTTAAAGTCATCATCTCACCAGTCTTCAGAATAACGGGCATGGAAATATCAATATTTTCCATGGTTGTTACTTTTCCTCTGACCAGTTTCCGGTTAAATTCTATGTGGCCGTTCATCTTCGGGCAAGCCTTAAGACCTTCCACTAAAATTTTCATCAAAGCCGTGTTGACCGTTATTTTTTGCGATTTGGCTTTTTCTTTATTCCACAAACGCAATTCTTCCATCAATTGCGTTACATCGGCCTCATAAGTAACACAGGTATGTGGGATAGTTTCCCAGCTTTCTGTGGTCATATTAGAAACAATTTTTCTTGCAATTCCAAAGTGTTCTGTTGTGGCTACTTGCATATTGTCATCTCCTTGCCCTTTATCCTAAAACAAGGTTCTAAATACCAATTAAAGCAAAGATAAACAATTATTAAACTCTTTCGTCAGCCTTTAAAACGATATCCTGCACCCCATATCGTTTGAATATGTTTGGGATGAGACGGATCCTCTTCCAGCTTTTCCCGCAAACGGTTAATGTGAACAGCAACGGTTGCCGTATCTCCCAGTGCATCAAGCCCCCAGATCCGCTCGTATAACGTTTCTTTGTCAAACACAATGTCTGCATTCATGACCAAGAATACAAAAAGCTCGTATTCTTTGTTTTTCAAAACAATTTCTTGTCCGCATTTCAACACCCGCCGTGCAGAAATATGAATGGTAAAATCTCCCACCGCAATTATGTTTTCCTCTTTTGCATCTGCATTTTTCAAGCGGGCATATTGGGCAAGGTTAGATTTTACCCGTGCCACTAAGACATTCGGAGAAAATGGCTTCTCTATATAGTCATCCGCTCCCAGACCTAGGCCACGAATCTTATCTACGTCTTCTTTCAGAGCTGTTACCATCAAAATAGGAATATCTGTTATCTCTCGTAATTTTTGGCAAACGGCAAAGCCATTCATTCCGGGAAGCATCACATCTAACAAGATCAGATCATAGGATTCTTTTTGCACTTGTGCAATTCCATCTGGACCATTCCCTATAATGGTTGCAGAAAAACCGTTAATTTGTAAATAGTCCCGCTCTACCTCTGCAATATCAATATCGTCTTCAATGATCAATATTTTTGTCATGTGCACACCTCAAGTAAAGAAGAATAGAAAGGCCACCGTCTGCATTATTCTTTGCATCCACATGACCCCCCATGGCTAAGATTGCCTTTTTTACAAAAGCAAGACCAATCCCATTTCCGTTGCCGGTGTCAGTACGGGCCTTGTCTGTGCGATAAAACACATCAAACAGTTTGTCCAAATGAGATTCTTCCACACCGGGTCCATCATCAGCCAACGCAATTTTAACAAAGTCGCCCTCCATTACAGTCATAATTTTCACCTGACCGCAAGAAGAATTTTTGTATTTTAAGCTGTTGTCCAAAATATTAGAAAGTACTCTTAGTAAGAGTTCTTCATCTGCATAAACAGGAGCTGTATCGCCAGGGAGAAGGAAAATGGACAAACCTTGTTCCTGATATTCCTCCCGCACGCTGTCGGTTGCCTCTTGCAAAAAAGCAGAAAGGGAAATGACCTCTTCTTGAACTGCAAGCTCTTCCATGTCCAATTTGGAGTAAGTCAGCAATGCGGAAACCATCTTCTCAATATCTATGGTTTTACGTTTGATGGTTTCTAAATATTTTTGCTTCCGTTCCGGCGATTCAGCCACACCGTCTATCAATCCCTCTACATAGGCTTGAATTACGGTTAGCGGGCTGCGAAGATCATGAGAGATATCCAACAATAGTTCTTTCCGATTCTGTTCCTCTTTTTGTGACTGCTCCACAGATTTTTTTAGGCGTTCTGCCATATCATTGAAAGAGCGGCAAACAGGATAAAATTCATCCTGTCGCGTATAGGTCATCCGATAATCTAAATTTCCCTTTCGAATTTCTGTTACACCATCCGACAGCAAATTTAGTGGCTGTTCTATTTTACGAAAGACAAAACGAATCAGGAAGCGATTTGTCATGAAAATAGAGCCGATAATGGCCAGCAAAAGCAATAGCGCTGACAAAAAGGCAACTAGTCTTACACTGTTACTGTCTTGGTGATTGTTGTTGGAAAACAGGTACAGTTCATACCAATTTCCGCCGGAATCCCGATAGGTGTAATAATATAGTTGCCGTTTTTCATTGGAAACGAACGCAGTTGAACCAATTTCTTCCGCCGCCTGCATCAGGCTTTTCTCCGTCAGGGCCGCATTCCCGCGAGCATAAAATTCTGCATAGTTTTGGTAAACCAAAATCTGCATGGTATCTTGGTCTATAATTTTACCAATGGTATCTAACCGTGCCTTGGTTGCCTCAGTTCCATCTTCAAAAACCTCATGCATGCTACCGGAAATTTCTCGGCTGACATTATAAAACTCGCTATTGCTTTCAAAACCAAACCCATTGGAATAATTTAACGTAAGATAAACTGCACCCACACATAGCAGTCCTACCAGAAGCGTTGCCATGACCGGCACCACAATCATAATAATGTTAGAAATTGCAAGTCGTTTCTTGATTGTCATTTGCCTCACCTATTCCTTGCCCATTTTATGCAGCACGGCTTGATCATTTTGATTATACGGGACAATTATAAACAGCGGTTAAACCAGAAAAAAGAGCGTACCTGACGGTACGCTCTTTTTGGAGCTGGAGATGGGACTTGAACCCACGACCTATTGATTACGAATCAATTGCGCTACCAACTGTGCCACTCCAGCGAATGCTTATCAATCATACACGATTTTCCCTGCTACTGCAAGAAAATTTGCCCTGAATGTGGCATTCTTTCTGTACATATGCTACCATGAAGTAACCGAACTTGTGGTTCAAGCAAAGGAGATTTCTTATGAAAAAGAACCGTTTTTTGGCCCTACTGCTGGCCAGCATGCTTATGATTCTTAGCTTTTCTGCCTGCGGAAGCGCTTCTGTTCCGGATCAGTTTAAAGGGAAGCTGATGGAACCGTACATTAAAACCGTCATGACCGGAAAATACACGTATGAGTCTGCTACTTTAGGGGACACAGACAACAAAACCACATTCAGCAAAGTCAGCGATGATAAAATTATGATTACCATCACCACAGCAGACACTACAGCTGTTTTGATGCGCAACGGAGATAACTACTACATTGTATCCCCTTCCAAGTTTGCTTATACAGATGCTACCGGAGACACCAAAAAGCAGATTGCCGCTTATACCACCAGCCTGTCCATTGAAAACTGGACAACCGGCTCCTTTGTAGAAGAGGGCACCTGCACTGTCAAAGGAACCGACTATCAATATGAAGATTATTACATTGCCGTAACGCAGAAGCGGACCCGCTTCCTGTTCAACCAGGACGATAAACTGGCGCTGGTATGCAACGTAAACGATGACGGCAGTGTAGACGAATACTTAACCATGGATATTTATGCTGCCAGTGAACAAAACTTTGACCAGCTGAACAGCTATCACTACTACAGTGCCGACGGCACTTCGGAAACCAAAACACAAGCTGACGATAGTTCCGACAGCAAGGACGACCAGTCTGACTCTGCAGCTGAAACCAAAGCAAGTGAAAAAACCGAAGCAGCCAAATCCAAAAAGTAATTCAAAAAGCAATCAGAAAAGAGTACCTTGTTCTTTTGCAAAGTACTCTTTCTTTTTAGGAGGGAATTCCATATGTCCGTCATTGTTTCCGGTGCATCCAGCGGAATTGGATATGCCACTGCCAAAGCCTTTGCAAAGGCCGGGTATGCCACCGCCATCCTTTGCCATAACGGCCGGGTGGCAGCGGAGGCACTGTGTGCCGAGCTGCAAAGCCAGGGCCTGACGGCAAGGGTGTATCAGGGTGACATAGCCGACTCTTCTGCGGTGGATGCCATTGTGACGGCAGTAGAGCGGGAGCTTGGTCCGGTAGAAGTCCTGGTTAACAATGCCGGTATCAGCAAATCCGGCTTGTTAACAGACTTCTCGGACGAAGACTATCACCATATGATGCAGGTCAATCTGGACAGCGCGTTTTTCTTTTCCCGCGCTGTACTGCAGTCCATGATCCACCGCAAGCAGGGCTGCATTATTAATGTTTCCTCCATGTGGGGTGAAGTCGGTGCCTCCTGTGAAGTGGTGTATAGTACCACTAAGGCAGGCCTGATTGGGTTTACCAAGGCACTGGCAAAAGAAGTCGGTCCAAGCAATATTCGTGTTAACTGCGTGTCACCTGGTGTCATTCAAACGCCCATGAATGCGGTGTACGATGAAGAAACGTTGCAGGAGCTGGCAGAAGAAACCCCACTGAATCGCCTGGGAACAGCAGAAGATGTGGCAGAAGCCATCCTCTTTTTAGCTTCGGAAAAAGCGTCATTTATTACAGGCCAGGATTTTGCCGTAAATGGCGGCATGGTTATATAGGCACTGATTATATAGCACCTGAGCCCCTTGTTTTCTTGAAAACAGGGGGCTCATTTTTTATAATGTTTGCATATCGTATTTTACTAGGAAAGAGGTCTTTTTATGCCACAGATTTTTGATTGCAAAGCCGTTGCCGAGCAGATAAAGAAACAGTGTTTGGTTGAATCTGAGGTATTACAAAAGAAAGGAATTCAGCCGAAGCTAAGCCTGCTTCGTGTTGGCGCCAAGGGGCCGGATCTGTCCTATGAACGTTCCATTCTAAAAGTAATGGAAGCAGCCGGGATTGCCGTAGAGGTACACGCCTTGCCGGAAGATATTTCTGAAGAAGACTATATCAGGGTCATGCAGACAGAAAATGCAGACCAAAAGGTGCATGGTATCTTAGCCTTTCGCCCATTAGACAACATTGACGAAGGAACCGCTATCTCCGATTGCTTACATCCGGACAAGGACGTTGACGCTTCCACCACAGCCAATCTGGGCCGCATTATGATGGGTGACAAACGTGGCTTCCTTCCGTGTACTGCCGCGGCGCTTTTGGCCGTCCTGCAGTTTTATAATATTAATTTAGATGGAAAAAATGTGGTCATTGTCAACCGCTCCAATGTCATAGGGAAACCGCTTTCCATGATGTTAACCCAGCTGAATGCCACAGTCACCTTATGTCATACCCACACTAGAGACCTGGCCGCCAAATGCCGCGCGGCAGATATTCTGGTAACAGGCCTAAACGCTTGCAACTTGATTACCGAAGATTTTGTTGGCCCGCACACCATCCTGCTGGATGCCACTACGGTTTGGCAAAAAGCCGTAGATGAAAACGGTAATCCTGTACTGAATGAAAAAACCGGGCGTCAGCGTGTCATCACCAGAGGATGCTGTACGGATGCGGCGCTGGCCGCCTGTGCCGCCTACACCCCGGTACCGGGCATTGGTGGCATTACCACTTCGCTTCTTGCTCAAAATGTAATCCAGGCCTGCCGTTTGCAACACGGCCTGGAAGAAAAGGAGGGTGCTCTATGAATTTACAGAAATTAACCGTATCGCAGTTTGTAGATGAAAGCTTTTCCAAGGCCCCGGTTCCGGGCGGTGGCGGCATAGCCGCCGTGGTCGGTGCCCTTGGCGCCGCCCTGGGCGGCATGGTCTGCAATTTAACCACCGGCAAAAAGAAATACGCGCAATACGAAGAGGACATTCAGCGTTTGCTGAATCAGCTTGACGCTCTGACAAAAGAGATCCTTTCCTTAGCAGAACAGGATGCAGAGAATTTTGCTCCCTTAGCGGCATGCTACTCTTTGCCGGCGGAAACCGAATCGCAAAAGAAAGAAAAACATGACCGTATTCAATCCGCACTTTTGGTTGCCATTTCCGCCCCCATCCAGCTGGTAAAGCTGTCCTTCCAAGCCCTCCAATGCTTGGAGGAACTGGTTCAAAAAGGATCCGTCATGGTTCTTTCCGATGTCGGCTGTGGTGCCCTCTGTTTGAAAGCCGCACTGCAAATGGGATGGCTCAATGTCAAAATCAACTTAAGTTCCATGGAAGATGACGGTTACTGTAGCTCCGTACAGGCCGAACTTCTCCCCCTTTTGGCAAACGGAGAAGCACTGGCAGACCGCATTTACCAAGAAGTAGAAAAGAGGTTATAACAGCATGACAAATTATGCTTATGACAAAGAATTCAACAAGCGCCTGAACGGCTATAAACAAAACTTCCGCGTTATTACGGAAGATACCTCCAACCCACTGATTCTGTTTGTACACGGTGGCCCGGGTGCACCAGACCGCCATATTGCCATTCATGCGCAGGCAAAGAATCTGGTAGAGGCCGGATACACTATGGTCCTTTGGGACCAGCGCGGTGCCGGGAAGTCCTTCCACCCGTCCATTCTGTTGGACAAAGGGCTTTGCATTGATGACTGTGTAGAAGACGCTCATCAGCTGATTCTTTGGCTGTGCAAAAAATACCATCAAAAGAAAATCATCCTGTTTGGCCGCTCCTGGGGCACTGTGCTTGGCGGCTTGGTTTGCAAAAAATATCCGGAGCTGATTGCCGCTTACATTGCGCAGGGTCAGTTTGTGGACGGCACGTTAAACGAAGCCCTGTCTTATGAATATGCCCGTGCCAATGCGCAGATAGCCGGGGACCGGAAATCTTTAAAGAAACTGGAAGGTGGCGCTCCGGTGAATGGGGTTTATCCAACCTCTACCGGCATGTCTACCCAGCGTAACGTTCTTGCCAAATACGGCGGTGCTGACTGGAAAGACCGCGGCGGATACTTTACCCACATTGTAAAGCCAATGCTGACCAATGACGGGTATCACCTGAAAGATATTCCAAAGTACGCCATCGGCGGCGTCTTCCTGTCCACCAAGCTTTGGCCGGAAGTGGTCTCCCATGATTTCCGCAAGGAAATTACAGAATTGAAGATGCCCTGCCTCTTTACTATTGGCCGTCACGACTATAACACACCGGCCCCGTTGGCGCTGGCCTGGTATCAGGACCTGAAGGCCCCCTATAAGAAATGGGTGTGGTTTGAAGACTCTGCCCATGGCCCTATTTCAGAAGAACCGGAAAAGTGGGCCAAAGTAGTTTTGGACTTCCTGCAGGAGCAGTTATAACCCTGGCGAGTCAGCTCTTAACAATACTTTTAGGGTGCATCACTACGTGCGCCCTTTCTTCTTTTTGCTAAAAACGCAATAAGAAGTCCTTGTTGATTGATAAAGAATTGTTTAAATTGTATGATAATTTTCTTTGTGGTATAATTTGAATGTTAGTAACGAATTCTTCGTAAATAACAAAAGAGAGGACTGATTTCTTTGTACAAAATTGTCACAAAACGAGATCTTAATCCGACTGTTTGCTTAATGGAGGTAGAAGCTCCGCTGGTTGCCAGAAAGGCAAGAGCGGGACAATTTATCATCCTGCGGATTGATGAATACGGCGAACGTATTCCGCTGACAGTTGCTGATTATGATCGTGAAAAGGGCACCATTACCATCATCTTCCAAAAGGTTGGTAAATCCACCTGGAAGCTGGGTGACCTGAATGAAGGAGACTGCATCCAGGACTTTGTAGGTCCGCTTGGCATTGCCTCCGAATTCGATGGAATGAAGAAGGTTGCTGTTATCGGCGGCGGTGTAGGATGCGCCATTGCTTACCCGCAGGCCAAGGCCCTTCATGAACTGGGCATTCATTGTGACCTGATTACCGGTTTCCGTAACAAGGACCTGGTTATTCTGGAAGATGAAATGAAAGCAGTATGTGATAACCTTTATCTTTGCACAGACGACGGATCTTATGGTGAAAAGGCTCTGGTTACCGACGTACTGAAGCGTCAGATTGAAGCTGGTGCCGGTTATGACTGTGTCATTGCCATCGGCCCGCTGATCATGATGAAATTTGTTGCACAGCTGACCAAACAATATGACATCCGCACCATTGTTTCCATGAACCCAATCATGATTGACGGTACCGGTATGTGCGGTGGTTGTCGTCTTACCGTTGACGGCGAAGTTAAATTTGCCTGCGTAGACGGTCCGGACTTTGACGGTTTCAAGGTTGACTTTGACGAAGCCATGCGCCGCTCTGTTATTTTCAAGGAAAAGCAGGATCATGACAGAGAAGAATATTGTAACCTGTATCATAAGGAGGTTGTGGAATAATGCCTAATATGTCTTTAACCAAGGTTGCCATTCCGGAACAGGATCCTAATGTAAGAAATAAAAACTTCCTGGAAGTTTCCCTTGGATATACTGCAGAAATGGCACAGGAAGAAGCACAGCGCTGCCTGAACTGCAAGCACAGACCGTGCGTTTCCGGCTGTCCTGTTAATGTACAGATTCCGGATTTCATTTCTGCCATTGCAGCAGGAAATTTCCAAGAAGCCAATGACATCATCAAAACCACCTCTGCCCTTCCTGCTGTTTGCGGCCGTGTTTGCCCGCAGGAAAGCCAGTGTGAAGGAAAATGTGTTCGCGGTATCAAAGGCGAGCCAGTTGGTATCGGTCGTCTGGAGCGCTTTGCTGCTGACTGGGCCCGTGAAAACGGCAAACAGGAAACCTATGACATCCAGCCGAACGGCCATCGCGTAGCCATTGTTGGTTCCGGTCCTTCCGGACTGACCTGCGCCGGAGACCTTGCCAAGCTCGGCTATGACGTTACTATTTACGAAGCATTCCACGAAGCCGGCGGCGTACTGCTCTATGGTATTCCGGAATTCCGTCTTCCGAAGGCTATCGTTAAGAAGGAAATTGAAGGCCTGAAGGCCATGGGCGTTAAAATTGTCACCAACGCCGTTATCGGTAAATGTGAAACCATTGATGAGCTCTTTGAACAGGGCTACGAAGCCGTATTTGTTGGATCCGGTGCCGGTCTTCCAAGCTTCATGAAGATTCCGGGAGAATCCTTAAATGGCGTTTACTCCGCCAATGAATATCTGACCCGTGTTAACTTCATGAAGGCATTCAAAGAAGGCTATGATACCCCAATTACCCATGACAAACGGGTAGCCATTGTCGGTGGTGGTAACGTTGCCATGGACGCAGCTCGTACCGCAAAGCGTTTGGGCGCAGAAGAAGTTTACATTGTTTACAGACGTTCTGAAGAAGAGCTTCCTGCCCGTGCAGAAGAAGTACATCATGCCAAAGAAGAAGGCATCATCTTCAAGCTACTGAATAACCCGGTTGAAATCCTTGGAAATGACAAGGGCTGGGTTACCGGCATGAAGTGCATCAAGATGGAACTGGGTGAACCGGATGATTCCGGTCGTCGCCGTCCGGTTGCTATTCCGGATTCCGAATTCGTACTGGATGTAGATGCCGTTATCATGTCTATCGGTACTTCTCCAAACCCACTGATCCGCTCCACCACTCCTGGTCTGGATACCAACAAGTGGGGCTGTCTGGTTGCCGATGAAAACGGCCTGACTTCCCGTGAAGGCGTATACGCCGGCGGTGACGCCGTTACCGGTGCTGCCACTGTTATTCTTGCCATGGGTGCCGGTAAAACTGCCGCAGCCGCCATGGATGAATACATTAAAAACAAGGGCTAATTTATACTGTTTATAAATTACTCTAAAAAGCATCAAACCCCCGCGTTAGTTATATAACGCGGGGGTTTTTGTGCTTTCCTATACTTTTTTCTTTGACAGATTTATTAGGGCAAGCTTAGAAGTTTTCCAAAGCATTGCCGTCTCCGGTACGGAGATTAAATTGCAGTACCTTTTCCTGTCCGTCCTCGGTGTAATCAATCCGGACAACATCCTTTTCTACATATTCAACCAGCTTTACCTGATAGTCCTTCGGCTGGAAAATTTTCTTCAGATTTTCCATGGCTTTATGGGAATACTGTCCGGCATTATCTGACATAAACAGAACCGAGCCAAAAATGTCATTAACCTTAGCCAAATCCAGCTTTTGTTCATAGGTAAAGTCAATATTGTCATCCCGTAGGAAGAAGACATCCGGGTCATTGGCAAAAGCGCGGCCATTCAGGCAACGGCGGAAAATGGTATCTACCATGGCGTTGTAGCAGCTTGGCACTTCCCCATTCATTTCCATCTTGTTGACCAGGTCACCGCCAAAGACTTTATTGGCGTCACAGCCAATGCGGCAGGCATCAAAGACACCCATGCAGGCGCCCAGTGGCACGCCACAGCCAAGGATAATCTTGTCCCCGCAGCATTCCCGCAGTAAATCAACTGCTTCACACATTAACTGGCCACGGGTCTTTCCGCCACGTGGCAAAATGCAGGCAGTATACAGGAAGTCCAGCTTGACCATGTCAAAGCCCCAATCCTGCAAAATTACCTTAAATGTGTTCTTTAAGAAGTCACGCACTTCCGGCTTTTCAATGTCCAGCGTAAAGGTCAGGCCCCAGTTAATCAAGCCAAGCTGTGGCACCTTTGGTCCGAAGGTCGGGGATGGGATCAGCCAGTCCCGGTGCGCCTTAAACAGCTCTGAACTGATTTGAACATTCAGTGGTGCCAACCAAAGTCCGGCCAGATAGCCCTTGTCGTGGATGGAATCCACAATGGGCTTCAGGCCGTGTGGGAACTTCTCCTGGTTTGGCGACGTCCAGTCCCCGACCTTGGAGTAACCGTCATCAATCTGGAAAATCTGCGTCAGGTCGGAAACGGCATCCAAGCCGTTCAGGTCCCGTAAAATAATATCTTCGTTAATGTTACGGAAGTAGTTGTACCAGGAGGTATAACCGGCAAAGCGGGTTACCTTTGGTTTGGAGAATCCGCAGAAGTCAAAGAAGTATTGGTCAAAGGCAGAATCATAATCATCTTCAATGACCGCCACATCCAGCAGTTGATACTGCTGTCCTTCGGCCAGTTCCAGACCGTCCACATCCTTTACAATGGAAAAACGGTCATGGTACATATCCACATCAAAAATAGTAAAGCCCTGCCGTTCCGACCGGGAGCCGTACAATTTAATGCGGTTACTGCCCTGCTTCCGCAAATACGTAAAGGTTTCCGAATGGAATACGCCCAGCTGGCCATAGGAAGTAAAATTGTAATCCCCTACTGCGGTGGCAAGATATTGCCCCAGGCGCACCCAGTCCGCCATTTTCGTGTATCCGGTGGAGCGGTCACTTCGTTTATATTCCGTGGAAGTGGACCAAGACTGATATCCGTTGGAGAAGAAGCGATCTTCCTCTGCAAAGGCATAATTGCTATCCAGCACCAGGCAATTCATCCGGATAGGTTTCTTTGCCGTCAGAACAGCACCAAGATACCCTTCCCGTTCCTCCAGATCCAATGTAAACGCTTCGTTGTCAAAGGTACTTACTTCATGATCTGTGCCAATGTAGTTGTAGCTTGCTTTCAAAGTAAACATGAAATCCTCCTTTATTCTGTAAATGAGCTGACCGTTTCTGCCAGAGCTTCCCACTCTTCCAGAGCCGCGTCTAAGCGCTCATTGGTTTCCGCTAATTCTTCCGACAGGCGTGTGGCTTCTTCAAAATTGGTAGCCACTTCTTCCGTATCCAGTGCACCTGTCAATTCTTCTATCTTTTGCTCCAGAGCATTTACTTCTTCTTCTTTTTTCCGCAAGGCCGTTTTGGCGCGCGTCTGCTCAGAGCGCAGTTTTTTCTGTTCCAAATAGGACTTACCGCCCGCTCCCATTTCCCTTTTTGCTTCCGTTTCTCCGGGCGAGTCAGCACCTTCCCTTGCCAAACGTTCTTCCAGCTGTTTCTGGTAGGTATCATAATTACCAAGGCAGAGTTCGCTGTCCTTTGGCCGCAAGCAGAAAATACGGTCTGCAATCCGGTTAATGAAATAGCGGTCATGGCTGATGACCAGCAACGTGCCGTCATACGCCTGCAAGGCTTCCTCCAATGCCGCCATGGAATAAATATCCAGATGGTTGGTAGGTTCGTCCAGAATCAGGAAATTGCACTGCTGTAACATCAGTTTGCAAAGCGCTACCTTGGCACGTTCCCCACCACTGAAGGAAGAAATCTTTTCAAATACCTTATCCTGGGTAAAGCCAAATACAGCCAGCGCAGAGCGAACTTCCGTGTTACTCATGCGTGGATAACTGTCCTGCACTTCTTCAAAGGCGTTTTTGTTAGGGCTTAAATTCAGCTGGTGCTGGTCAAAGTATCCGACAGTGACACCAACCCCAAAGCGAACGCCGCGCCCACGGCGCATAATCTGCTTTACCAGTGTGGTTTTTCCAATGCCGTTGTCCCCAATCATGACCATACGATCCCCACGTTTCAGTTCAAAGGAGACTCCTTCATATAGGACTTTATCCGGGAACGCCATGGAAACGTCATGGAGCTCCAGCACGTCTTCTCCGCTGATGGTAGCGGGCCGAAAAGCAAAGGAAAAATCAAAATTTTCCTGTTCCGGCTTTTCCAGCCCTGCGGTCATGCGGTCAATCTGCTTTTGCTTGCTTTCGGCCGTCTTAATATTCTTTTCCCGGTTCCAGCGGCGTTGTTGTTCAATGACGCCCTCCAGCCGGTGTACTTCGTCCATGACGTTTTTATAATGGCGTTCCTGGCTGACGTCCCGCTCTTCCTTCAGCGCCATGTGGCGGCTGTAGTTCCCTTCGGTTACGTAGACCTTCCGCGTGGTAATTTCTGCAATTTTATTGCAGATTTTGTCTAAGAAATATCGGTCATGGGAAATGACCAAAGTAGTAATATGGCTACCGGCAATAAACTTTTCCAGCCAGGAAACCGACTGCATGTCCAGGTGGTTGGTTGGCTCATCCAGCAGCATTAAGTCCGGCTTCTGCAACAGCAATTTAGCCAAGCCGATTTTGGATTTCTGCCCACCGGAAAGACTGCTGACCGGCAAAGCCTGTTCTTCTTCTGTAAAGCCAAGACCACTTAATACCGAGCGAGTCAGCGCGGCGTACGTCAGTCCGTCCGCTGCCTTATACTGTTCCAAAAGCTGTTCCTGTTCTTCAATCAGAGCCGTATCCGCATGCATCTGTAGAGCGGAACGCAGTTCTGCCAGCCGCTGTTCCATTTTCTTCAGCGGTTCAAAAATGGTTAAGCACTCTTCATAGGCCGTCTTTTCCGAATTGGCACAGACGTGCTGTTCTAAATATCCAATCTTCAGGAAAGAGGAGCGTACCACGTTGCCCGCATCTGCGTCTTCCTGTCCGGTTATAATCCGAAACAGGGTAGTTTTTCCGGCGCCGTTGGCCCCAATTAGCCCTACAATATCCCCCTTTTCCAAAGAAAGATTGGCATTTTGAAAGAGGAGACGTTCCCCATACCACTTTTCCAAATTGCAACAGTTTAAAATCATGGGGTATTTCCGTCCTTTTCCAAATAGTATATTTTATGCTATAATGTGTGTAATTTTATTACGATATTGAGGAGTTCATTATGGACAAGCAGAAAAAGTGGACCGGGAAAAAGGTCATTCTTCTGATTGCAGAGCTGTTTTTTCTGGCCCTGTTTCTGGTGGCTGCTGTCCGCCTGGGACTCATGGCCTATGACTATCATAAAGGAGACCAGTTATACCAGCAGGCTTCCGACTCCTTCCTAAAAGAAGAAAGCTCTGACAACAACGCTTCTATTAATCTTGGCATTTCCGTAGATTTTGATGCCTTAACCAAAACCAACGCGGATGCCATTGGCTGGATTCTGATTCCGGACACCGCTGTTAATTATCCGTTAATGCAGACGGACAATAATCAGTATTATCTGAAGCATACGTACAACCGCACATACAGTGACTTCGGCAGTATTTTTCTGGCGGCTGAATGCGGTTCCGACTTTACAGACCAGCACAGTCTGATTTACGGGCACAACACCAAAAACGGATCCATGTTCGGTTCTTTAAAAAAATACAAGGACAAAACCTATTTAGAGGCCCACCCGTATCTTTACATTATCCAGAAGGATCAAATCCTGGAATATAAAATTGTTTCCGCTTTTACGGCGGAAACCTCAGATGACATTTATTTATTAAGTTTTTCCTCCGACGGAGATTACTTCTACTGGTTGCAACGTATGGTAGCTCTTTCGGAAGTAGAAACAGGTACCTCGGAATTGTCTACAGATACCAGGGTATTAACCCTGTCCACCTGTACTTCCCGTACCGAAACGGAGCGTTTTACAGTCAATGCCGTTTTAAATCAGGTCTACTCAACTGCTAACACGGCCCAGTAAAACATCCTCCAGGGAAACGCTGTCCAAATACCGGTAAATGCATTCGTCCAGATTTTTCCAAAGTGGATAGGTTAAGCATTCGGTCATATTGGCACAGCCGACTTCTGTACCGGCACAAGCCACCGGTGCCAGTTTTCCTTCTGCGCTTTTTAAAATTTCACCGGCGGAAATATCTGCCGGCGAACGGGACAGTTGATATCCCCCATGTTTTCCATGATGAGCCGTTATCAGTTCGTCTTTAGACAAACGGCTGGCTATGGCTTCCAAATATTTAATGGAAACCTTTTGCCGCTCTGCAATTTCTTTCAGGGAAATATAACCCTCATCCTGATGCTGCGCCAAATCCAGCATAATGCGGAAGGCATAGCGTCCTTTTGTGGAAATCATCATGTCTTATCACCTGCTCTATTTTAACTTTTTTATACTTGCTTTTCAACAAGCAGAGGAGTCTTCCATGAGCAATATTACCCTTAGAACTCTATGCATTCTTGGTTGCTTCATGACCTGTTATTTCCTGGGCTCGTTCCAGCCCTCGTACTTGCTTGGCATGAAGATTTACCATAAAGATTTACGACAGGAAGGCAGCGGAAATTCCGGTGCCACCAACGCCATTCGCGTGTTCGGTTTGAAATTTGGCCTGCTTTGTCTTGCCATAGACGCCGTCAAAGGCGCCCTTGGCGTTCTGTTCGCCAAATTAATGCTAACCGCCGACATTGTCGGGTCCCACGACCTGTCTGTTTGCTTTCAACTGATTGCCGGTATTTTTGTGTTAATCGGGCATAACCACCCGTTTTATATGCAGTTCCGTGGTGGAAAGGGAGTGGCTGCCTCGCTCGGCATCATGCTGGTCATTGACTGGCGTGTCTTCCTGATTGCAGCAGTTCCTTCTCTGTTCTGTCTGCTTCTGACACGGATTATGTCCATTTCTTCCCTGACCTTTGAATTTACCTGCTTCCTTTCGTTCCTGATTCTGTACTTCCAGTCGGATGAGTTCTACTGGATTGTCATCGTGGCATCGCTGTATCCCATTTTGTCCTTTGCCAGACATCGCAACAATCTGGCCCGTCTGGTCAACGGAAAAGAACCAAAACTCTGGGGTCAAAAGCCACAGGAAACACAACGGGTCCAAAAGAACTCCTGGGGTACTATCATAGACACCAGTGTCCCGGAAGAGGAACCGGAAGACCCTAAGGCACCGAAGAAAAAAGAAAAGCATTCATAACAAAAGGGCAGCTGGTCCAATAGGATCAACTGCCTTATTTTTTTGTGTACTTATTCTGTAACGGGAGATGTTTCTTCCAGCTCTTTATGAATGGCTTTTACGGTGCCTTTCAAGAAGAGTCCAACCATGGTAAGGGAAACGCCTTCTGCAATAACGAAGGCCAGCCATACCAAGCTCAGGTTGCCGGTCATGGAAAGGAGTTTGGCACACGGCACCAAAACTACCAACTGACGGGAAACGGAAACAATCAGGCTGCGGATAGGACGTCCCAGTGCTTGCAAAGAGGACGTAAACATAATGGATGCGCCGGCAAGCGGGAAGTGAATGGCAATAATGCGAAGGGCAATGGTGCCAAGCTCTACTACTTTGGTTTCTTCTGTAAACAGTTCCAGCAATTGTGCCGGGAAAAGTTCAAAGATCAGGAGCCCGACGGTCATGATACCAACAGCGTAACAAACAGCACAGCGGATGGTCTGTTTAATCCGGTCCGGTCGTCCTGCGCCGTAGTTATAGGCTTCAATGGGAACAACACCGCTGTTCATACCAAAGACCGGCATAAAGACGAAGCTTTGCAGTTTGAAGTACAGGCCGAAGACCGTAACAGCAGCTTCCGTGAACGCATTCAGAATAAAGTTCATGGCAAAAACCATAATGGACGAAATGGAGTTCATAACAATGGACGGCAAACCGACCTTGTAGATATTCCGGATAACCCACCAGTCCGGCTTCATCATCTTGAAGCTGAGCGTAATTTCCGGGTTAAAGCGACGGTTGAAGATTACACCCAGAATGGCGGATACAATCTGTCCTGCAACGGTAGCAATGGCTGCGCCCTTAACGCCCATGGCGGGCATGCCAAGGTAGCCGAAAATCAGGATAGGGTCCATGACAATATTAACAACTGCTCCTGCCAATTGCGTGGCCATGGAATACATGGTCCGACCGGTGGAAATTAAAAGCCGTTCCATGCAGCCTTGGGCAAACATACCAAAGGAGCAATACATGACAATGGGCAGGTACTCCATGCCGTACTGAATGGCCTGATCAGATGCCTTTTGCATCCGGAAAATGGGCTCCGGAAGAACTAGGCCTAACAAGGCAATCAGAACAAAGGTGGCTGCATAAATTAAAACGGCGTTGTTAGCGGTCTTGTCCACCAGGGACTTATTCTTTTCCCCCAAGCTTTTGGAAAGCAGGGCATTTACACCAACACCGGTTCCAACAGAGAACGCTGTCATCAGGTTTTGAATGGGGAACGCATAAGACAGCGCTGCCACCCCAATACCGGACGGGTCATATTTCCCGATAAAGAAACTGTCTACCACGTTGTACAGCGCCAAAACCAGCATGGACACCATCATAGGTAAAGAGGTGCTAATCAGCAGCTTGTTAATGGGCATGGTTCCCAGTTTGCTTTCTTTTTCTTCTGTTTTTACTTCTTTTACTTCTTCCAAACAAAATCCTCCTATTCTGTTACCGCAGAATATTCCGCCGTACATAGGCGTTGCGATACTTTGAGTAAATAATCAGCTGACTCTTGTAAATACCGTAGTAACCAGACAGCATGTAGCTGACCGCCACCACAATGGCAAAAAACCAGATTCCCTGTCCGCCAAACAGCTCCAGGCCCATAATAAAGGATGCAATGGGCGAGTTAGTGACACCGCAAAATACGGCAATCATGCCAAGTGCAGCGCACAGCCCTGCAGGCATTCCTAGGAAGGATGCGGCAAAGCAACCAAAGCAGGCGCCCATAAACAAGGTAGGCACAATTTCACCGCCACGGTATCCACCGGCAAGGGAAACAGCCGTAAACAGGAGCTTCAGCAAAAAGGCATACCAGACGGTGTGCCCCATGACTGCAGAAAGAATCATGGCAGCGCCAAGGCCGTTGTAATTCTGGGTTCCCACCAGCAGCGTCAGCAGGCTGATAAAGGTACCGGCTACAAAGATGCGGACGTAGGTGTTGTTAAACACCGTGCTCATGAATTTTTCTACCAGAATCAAGGTCATGCAAAGCAGAATGCTGAATACAGCGCAGAGAACGCCCAAAACAGTGGTCATTCCTGCGGTATAGAAAGTGAAATCCGGTATAACGGATAACTGATAAACGGCATAGGTAACGCCTAAGGCTTTGGCCACAGAAATGGCCGTCAGCGCAGAGGCTACACAAGGGACTAACGCGGCATAGTACATAACACCAACGCTAATCACTTCCATAGAAAAAATGGCTGCGGTAATGGGCGAGCCAAACAAAGCGGAAAAGGCGCCGGCCATGCCGGTCATAATCAGGATTCGCTTATCCGCTTCTTTCATTTTTAACAGTCTGGCCAGCGTGCTGCCCAAACTGGCTCCCATTTGTAATGCTGCGCCTTCTCTGCCAACGGAGGCACCAAACAGATGGGACAAAATAGTGGAAACAAAAATCAGAGGTGTGGTTCTTGCCGGAATTTCTTCATTGGCATTGACTGCTGCCAGCACCATATTAGTGCCTTTGTTCCCCTCTTCTTTTGGTTGCTTGTCAAATTTCTGATAGGAAAAGGCAATCAGGAGGCCCGCTACCGGCAAAAGCCAGATAAGAAACGGGTAATCCGTACGCCACTGGGTGGCATAGGTTAACGCATAATAAAAAGCGGTAGAAATCAGACCCATGACACCGCCCAGCAGAACGGATAAAACCAGCCATTTCAAATACACTGTAAAGTGGTCTAGGAAATGTTTTCCTTCTTCTCCTGCGCGATGCAAAATCTTATTTGCCATAGGTTGCCTCCTTTCTGTCAATTGCAAACTGCGAGATAAAACGCTCTGGCAAAAGCCAGAGCGTTAAAACCGGACTCTTATGACTTCCTGAACTTCAGGATCATGAGAACCACAGCGCTGACACCGACTAGGGTGACCACTCCGATGGAAATGGATCTTCCCTGCTTGCTGCCGGAAGAAATCTCTTTTGCAGCAGAGGTTGTTCCGGTAGGATTGGCTACTTTGGTAACAACGGAATCTGAAGTTTCTTCTTCGGTTGACGGTTCTGTTTCAGACTCTGTGGTAGATTCTGTGGTGCTGCTTGTGGTAGTGGTACTTTTTTTGGTTGTTGTTTTCTTTGTTGTAGTGGTTGGCTTTTCTCCGGTATAAACCACCTTGGCCCCACTTGGCAAGGCCCCGGATTCTATGGTTACACCGCCCTGATAATTGTCAATATAAACAGTTTCCAAATTAGAAAAGCTAGTAAAGGCTCCGGAAGAAATACGGGTAACCGAATTGGGTACATAAATAGTGGTAATGCTGACCCGGTTTACAATGCTTGCCGGAATGTCATTGGAAGTAACGGTTTTGGTTCCGCTGGTAATATAAGCTGTATTTCCGCTGACGGAGGAACCGGCAAATGCCGGAACAGACAGACAGAGCACCAGCACCAAACTGAGAAGCAGTGCACTGATTTTGGACTTTTTGGTCTTCATGAGAATGCCTCCGAACTACTTTCATTTATTGCCAAGATGATACCATTATTCAGAAAGGATTTCAACGCCGACGGCGCTGGGCCGGCAAAGGAAAACACGCTGATATCCGGCGGCTTTCAGCGCATGAAAGCAGGCCTCTGCGTCTGCTTTCTCCGGGAAAGCGCCGTAGGTGCTTGGGCCGCTTCCGCTCATCAAATGCGCCTTGGCACCGTGCTGCCGCAGGACGGACTTAATTTCCACCCGGTCTGGCACTTCCAACAGCTGTTCAAACAGGTTGCCCATGTTAGAAAACTGCTGTTCTGCGTTGCCGGTCATTAAGGACTGCAACATGCCTTCCCGGTTCAGATGCCGCACGTTTTGTGCGGTATCAAAAGCGGCATAGGCCTCTTTGGTGGAAATCTGTTGGTCCGGATTGCAAAGCACGTACCAGCAAGGCGCAACCGCAGGAAGCGCAGCAAGCACCCCTCCGGTGTACAAGCCCAGCATGGTGCCGCCTTGGATGCAGAACGGCACATCCGCACCCGTGGCCACGGCCATAGTGCTTAATTGCCGTTCTGACAAGCCGGCGTGCAGGAGCTGGTTCAGCGCCACATAAACAGCTGCCGCATCAGCACTGCCGCCCGCCAGGCCGGCTGCAATGGGAATGTGTTTTTCTACAAAAATACGAATTCCCGGAGTGGGAATTCCGGTTTCCTGAAAGAACTGTTCTGCTGCAGCATAAGCCAGATTATCCGCATTACACGGCAGAGAAGCATTGGAGCAGGACAACTGAATGGTTCCGGGGGCTCCGTCCAATTCTACGGTAACGTAATCTGCCAGATCTACTGACTGCATAATGTTAAAAACCGTATGATAGCCGTTTTCTGTTTTGCCTAAAATATCCAGCAACAGATTGATTTTTGCATAGGCAGCCAAGACCATAGTAATTCCCCCTTCTCCGCTCCAGAAAAAGCATAATGATTTTACCATAAATGGCAATTATTTGTAGAGGAAAAGCAGAAAAAAGACCTGCCGGTTTCAGGAGTGGAAAAGCGGTGCACTACACAGGGAATTGTGATAGAATAGGTTAACTTTGAACGCTGGAGGTTTTCCCATGAAAGCAGTTGTAACCGTAGTCGGCAAGGATACCATTGGAATCTTTGCAAAAGTATCCACCTTCCTTGCAGATAAAGGCGCCAATATCATCGGCGTTTCCCAGACCATTTTGAATGACATGTTTGTTATGATCATGTCCATTGACGTAGATAAGCTGACCATTCCGTTCGGCGAATTTGCAGACGGCATCAAAGCCTATGGCGAAGAAAACAGTCTGGTTATTCATGCCATGCACGAAGACATTTTCCATTCCATGCATCGTATTTGAGGAGAACCTGACTTATGCTCAATCTGAACCCATCTGACATTCTGGAAACCATCCAGATGATTGAAAACGAAAACCTAGACATTCGTACCATTACCATGGGTATTTCCCTGTTAGACTGTGCGGATCAGGACAGCACCACCGCATGCCAGAAGATTTATGACAAAATCTGCCGGAAGGCGGAACACCTGGTGCAAACCGGAGAAGACATTGAACGGGAATACGGCATTCCTATTATTAATAAGAGAATTTCCGTCACCCCCATTTCCATGCTGCTTGCCTCCAGCAACGGAGACCCCATTTCCTACGCTCTTGCCTTGGAAAAGGCTGCCAAGGAAGTAGGTGTTAACTACCTGGGCGGATATTCCGCACTGGTGCAAAAAGGCTTTGCCGCTGGCGATGAAGCCCTGATTCAATCTATTCCGGAAGCCCTTGCTGTTACAGACCATATCTGTTCCAGCGTTAACATCGGGTCCACAAAGGCCGGCATCAATATGGATGCCGTTCGCCTGATGGGCAAAATTATTAAGGAATCTGCGGAAAAGACAGCAGACAGAGAATGCGTTGGTGCTTCCAAAATTGTTGTCTTCTGTAACGCAGTAGAAGATAACCCCTTTATGGCAGGTGCCTTCCATGGCATCGGCGAACCGGACACCGTCATCAACGTCGGCGTTTCCGGCCCCGGTGTTGTTCGCGCCGCCTTAAGCAATCAGCCGGATGCCTCCATTCAGGAAATTGCGGAAACCGTAAAACGGACCGCCTTTAAAATTACAAGAGTCGGCCAGTTGGTTGCCAATGAAGCTTCCCGCCGCTTAGATACCCCGTTTGGTATTGTAGACCTGTCCCTGGCACCAACCCCGGCAGTCGGAGATTCCGTTGCCAGAGTATTGGAAGAAATGGGGCTGGAAGAATGTGGCTGTGCCGGCACAACGGCCTGCCTGGCGTTGCTGAATGACGCCGTTAAGAAGGGCGGCGTTATGGCATCGTCCCAGGTTGGCGGCCTGTCCGGCGCCTTCATTCCGGTTTCCGAAGATGAAGGCATGATTGCCGCAGCCCGCTCCGGCGGACTCCGCATTGAAAAGCTGGAAGCCATGACTGCGGTCTGCTCGGTTGGCCTAGATATGATTGCCATTCCGGGAGACACCACTCCGGAAGTCATTTCCGGTATCATTGCCGATGAAGCCGCCATTGGCCTGATTAACACCAAAACTACTGCAGTTCGTGTTATCCCTGCCATCGGCAAAACTGTTGGCGATGAAGTGGACTACGGTGGCCTGTTCGGCACTGCACCGGTTATGCCGGTTAACACGGCATCCCCTGCAAAATTCATCCAGCGTGGCGGCCGGATTCCGGCTCCGCTGCAAAGTTTGAAAAACTAAGGAGCATACAAAATATCATGATTCAACTTTCTCCCCGACTGCAAATGGTGGCCGGATTGGTTCGGGGAAACCAGGTACTAACCGATATTGGTACCGATCACGCCTATCTCCCGGCCTATTTATTACAAATCGGAAAAATTCCCTCTGCCATTGCGGCAGACGTCAGACAGGGTCCGCTCAACAATGCGCGGGAAACCGTGGAGAAGTACGGTCTGGAAGATAAAATCACCCTGGTTTTAAGTGACGGCTTTTCCAACCTGAACCCAGAGGACAGCAAGGAATTTGTTTTAGCCGGCATGGGCGGCAACTTAATGGAAGACCTGCTGGCCGCTGCTCCCTGGCTACAGGCAGAAGGAATTCACCTGGTCTTACAGCCGCAGTCCCATCAGGAAGACCTGCGGAACTATCTGTACCGAAACGGCTTCTCCATTTTACAGGAGCAGCTGTGCAAAGAAGGAGGCCGTCTGTATCTTGCCATGGACGCAGAGTATACCGGCACTCCGTCAGATGCTTCTCCGCTTGCCTGTTATCTTGGTGCACTGGCAGATTCAGATCATCCACTGAAAGAAGAATATTTTCAGAAAGTGCTGGATCGCCTGGGAAAACGGTTAAACGGATTGTTGACTATGGACCATACGGAAGAGGAATGCAATTTCCTGCTTTCCCTCATAAACGAAATTAAAGAAAGGACCGGAGCATGACTTACACTGCCCAAGATCTATACCAATTTATAGACAGCCTGGCCCCGTTTTCTACGCAGGAAGGCTGGGACAACAGCGGTTTCCTAGTTGGAGACCAGAACAAAGAGATACACAAAGTTGCCCTATGTCTGGATGTTACCCTGGATACCCTGCGGCAGGCTAAGGAATTTGGTGCAGATCTGGTGGTCAGTCATCACCCTGTCATTTTTCACCCGCTTAAGGCCGTTACCGCTGACAGTCCCGTCTTCTATGCCATAGAAAACGGCATTGGGCTGTTGGCCGCACACACGCCATGGGACGCCGCAGACGGCGGAGTCAATGACGTACTGGCAACGGTACTTGGGCTGACAGACATTCATAAAATCGGGCCGGAAGAAAACGGCGTGCAAATGCTGCGGGCCGGTCGGCTGAAAACAGCCGTCCCGGCAGCAGAATTTGCAGATATTGTAGCAACTGCACTTAACACAGTTGTCCGCGTTTCTTCCGCCACCAAGCAAATTCAAACGGTTGCCGTCTGCGGCGGCGCCGGGTGTAGCTTCCTTCCGGCATTAGCTTCAGAAGGAAACATAGATGCCTTTGTTACCGGAGACGCCAAGCACAATGACTTCCTAGATGCCATTGACTTAGACATTGCACTACTGGCTGCCGGCCATTATGAAACAGAAACCATTTCGGTTCCGGTCTTATTAAAGCTGTTACAACAGGAGTTTCCGGAACTGGATTACCGCTACCTGGAATCTGCTCCAGTAGCTTATATCGGATAAGGAGATACCTCTATGGCACTGGACGGTTGCTACCTGCATTTCCTTGCAGAAGAGCTCAGCCAAACCTTAATCGGTGCAAAAGTAGATAAAATTTACCAGCCCTCCTCGGAAGAGCTGGTTTTGTTACTCCGCCAGCGTCAGCTGGGTGGGGTAAAATTGTTATTGTCTGCCAGAGCCAATAGTCCCCGCGTCAGCCTGACCAAGGCGGAGTTTGAAAACCCGGCCAGCCCACCCATGCTCTGCATGTTGCTGCGCAAGCGCCTGGGTGGTGCCACCTTTATCGGCGTTCAGCAGGAACAGCTGGACCGTGTGCTTACCCTGCGCTTTCAGGCCACCAATGAGCTTGGAGACCGGGAAGAACTCCACTTAATTGTTGAAATTATGGCCCAGTACAGTAATGTCATCCTGACGGGTCCAACCGGCACCATTATTGATGCCCTAAAACGGGTAGATATCAGCAAATCCTCCAAACGTCTGGTATTACCCGGCCTGCCTTATGAACTCCCGCCGCAGCAGGACAAATTGTCCCTGCTTAGCCACGGCATAGACGAAATTATGGAGCGCCTCCGCAGCTTCTCCACCAAGCGCCTGTCCGGTGCTTTACTGGCCGCCTTACAAGGCATTTCCCCTGTTGTTGCAAGGGAACTTGCCCACCGCTCCGTTGGAGAAGACAAAGCCCTTTCAGATATGACCATCAGCAACTTTACGGCATTGGAATTTGCCCTTTTGGAGATGCGCTCTGTTTTGCAGGAAAGCAAACCGCAATTTTGCGTTGTGAAAGATGAAACCGGTAAGCCCTTTGATTTTTCCTTCTTTCCGCTGACCCAGTACGGTAGCCAGGTGGAAACTAAATTTTATCCTTCCCCCTCCGTTCTTCTGGATGACTATTATTCCGTGCGAGACAGCATGGAACGAATGGCAAGCCGCACGGCAGATTTGAAGCACTTCTTAAATAAGACAAGAAGCCGCATCGCCAGAAAGATGAATGCACAAAAGGAAGAACTGGAGCAGTGCAAAGACCGGGAAACACTCCGCATCAGCGCAGAGTTGATCAATGCCAACCTGTATCGCCTAGACAAAGGGGCTCCTTTCTTTGACTTGGAAAATTACTATGAAGATGGCGCGTTAATGCGTGTCCCGGTCAATCCGGCGCTCAGCCCGGCGCAGAATGCGCAGAAATATTACAAAGAGTACCGTAAAACCTATACCGCCGAAAAGAAGTTGAAAGAACAGCTGGCGTCCGGTGCAGAAGAGTTGCAATACATTGACACCGTTCTGGATGCCCTGTCCCGTGTGGAAAAGGAAGGCGACATTGCCTCTATCCGGCAGGAGCTGAAAAGCGGCGGTTATTTGAAGGACCACAACGTCCAAAAGACAAAAAAGGGCAAGGTGAAAACCCAAAAGCAGCCGGCCGCGTTGCCGCCAATGGAGTACTGCACCACAGATGGATACACCGTTTTGGTGGGGCGAAACAACCTGCAGAATGACAAGCTTTCCTTAAAGCAGGCGGCCAAAACCGACATGTGGTTCCACGTGAAGAATTTCCCTGGTGCCCATGTTATTCTCTGCAGTCAGAACGGAGCCGTGTCCGACCAGGCCATTTTGGAAGCAGCCTGTATTGCCGCCGTCAACAGCAATGCAGATGCCGACACCAAAGTAGAAGTGGACTACACCCTGGCTAAAAACTTGAAAAAGCCCGTCGGCGCTAAGCCCGGCAAGGTCATTTACCATGAAAACTGGTCCATGCAAATTGAGCCAGACCAGGCACTGGCAGAAAAGCTGCGGGTAAAATAACGCTTGGCAAAAATAAATCATTGCAAAATAAAAGAGAGCACCTTTCTTTGCTGGAAAAGGTGCTCTCTTTTTTGTTTCATTTTCTGGCTGTTTATCTTCTGTCTTACTTTGCTAATTTTTGGTTACGGTTTCCGTGCTGGGCTCATCCATAATACCACGGTTAATCTTGGCCGTCAGAATGCGTTTGACGGAAGCGTCTATCTGGGATTCCTTAATGGTGCCATGACTAACTGCAGATTTCAGAGAAGCCAAAGCAGAACTTAAGTCATTGGTGTTATACAGCATGTCGCATCCTGCCTGCACTGCCTGCACGGCCAGTTCCCCGGCAGAATAAGCACTGACAGCGGAATCCGAAAGAGAAGCGGTCATAATAATCCCGTCATATGCCAGTTCAGAGCGGAGCAGATTCCCTACCACTTTGGAAGACAAGTCTGCAGGCGTTCCGGCATCTACCGCTTCAATTTGTACATGCCCGACAATAATGATATCCGTTTCGGCGGAAATTCCGGCCTTGAACGGCACCATGTCATAGGTACGCAAATCCGTCAGAGATTTGTCGGACACATATAGGCCATTACTGTTTAGGCTACCACTGGTTGGGAAATACTTCATGGCGGCTGCCACACCACCGGTATGCAATCCCTTTACAACCGTGCTGACCATTTCGGCGGTCTTCGTGTAGTCCTCTCCGTAGGAGCGGACGCCAACTGTAGAGTCCGATATACTGGAGCAGTTGGAATACGGCATCAAATTCAGATTAAATCCAAGCGCCGACAGTCCTTTGCCCATTTCACTCATATCCAGACTAAGCTGCGTTACGCCGTCTTCTTTGGATGCATAGGTGTAAGCAGCACTGTACACTGTGGTATTTAATGCATTGGCCACGGGCGAGGTAGTGCCCGGTCCGCCTTCTTCAATTACCGCTAAAAACAGGGGCGCCTGATTTGCGTTGGTCATGATGCTTTGTGCAGAAGTCAGCATTTCCGTAACCTGCGCTTCCGAAGTCAGGTTCATACTGTGATAAATTAATCCGCCAACCGGATATTGGTTCAGACTGGTCCGCAAATTGTCTCCGGATGTGGTAACCACACTGACTCCGGTAAGCTCTTCCGGGCTAACCAAGAACATCTGGAGCAGTTTTTCTTCCAGTGTCATGTTAGAAATATAATGGTCCAGTGCATCCATACTGGCTTCTGCAGCGGCTGCACTGGCAGCGGCTGCTTCTTTCTTTTTCTTTTCCTGGTATCTGGTAACACAGGCGGAAATACCAAACCAAAGCCCCACACAAAGAGCAACCAGCAGCAAAAAGGAAATGCAAACGGTAATGGTCCGTCGTCTGGCCTTCTTGGCTGCCCGCGTTTGTTTTAGTTTCATCTCTTCTTCCTCACTTCAACAGGTGGATTGATTCCTCTGAAACAGCAAATTAATTTCCTGAGACAGGAGTTGATGCTCTGGTAAGGACAGCGCCGGATCTGCCTGCAGAAGCTCTTCTGCGGCTACGCCAGCCTGTTCTAAAACAGAGAAATCCATCAGCATGTCTGCAATGCGAAGCTCCGGCAGGCCATGCTGGCGCTGTCCGAAGAAATCTCCCGGGCCGCGGAGGGCCAGGTCTTTCTGTGAGATTTCAAAGCCGTCATTGGTGGAACAGAGAACCTGTAACCGATCCTTCGTGTTGTCAGATGTACTGTCTGACAACAGAATACAGGTGGATTGGTACGGTCCCCGCCCAACGCGGCCCCGCAACTGATGCAGTTGAGACAAGCCAAATCGCTCCGCATTTTCAATTAACATAATGACTGCATTTGGCACGTCTACACCGACTTCTATTACAGTGGTGGCTACCAACAGTTGAATGTCTCCCCGGGCAAATCGCGCCATAACGGCTTCTTTGTCCGCATTCTTCATTTGTCCGTGAAGTAGCCCCACAGAATAGTCTTGAAATTCGTGAGTCCGGATCCGCTCATAATACTCCGTGGCGGATACCAGTTGTTCCGGGGTGTCTTCTCCCTCTTCCACCAGAGGACAGACAATGTAGGCTTGTCGTCCTTCATCCAGGAACTTCTTTATATACCGATAGGCGCGTGGCCGGATTTTTCCGGTAATCCGGTACGTTTCAATCGGTTGTCTTCCCTTTGGAAGCTCATCAATAATGGAGACGTCCAGGTCTCCGTAAATGGCAAGGGCCATGGTCCTTGGAATGGGAGTGGCCGACATAACCAAGACATGGGCACCTTCGCCCTTTCCGGCAAGGCTTCCGCGCTGATTCACGCCGAAGCGGTGCTGTTCATCCGTAATAACCAAACCCAGTTTGGCAAAATCCACGTCTTCTGTCAATAGGGCGTGGGTGCCCACCACCAGGTCTGTGGCACCGCTGCGCAGGGCAGTTTTCCGGTCCGTCTTCTCCTTGGCACCGGTGCTGCCGGTCAATAAAGACACCTGCATACCGGTGTTCCGAAAGAAGCTTTGCATGGTGGCAAAGTGCTGTTCTGCCAGAATTTCCGTTGGAGCCATCAGTGCACACTGATAGCCATTCCGAATAACAGAATAACAAAGTGCGGCAGCCACCATGGTTTTCCCAGAGCCGACGTCCCCTTGCAACAAACGATTCATCAGAGTTCCGCTCTGCATATCTTCCATGGCGGCAGCAACGGCCCGTTTTTGTGCATTGGTCGGCGTAAACGGTAACAGCTGATAAAAATCTGCACTGTAATCCTGTAGAAGACGGACGCCGAAAGCCGTTTCCGCCTTGCTGTGCAGACGACGCAAACCAACCTGCAATTCCAACAGTTCTTCAAAAATCAGGCGATTCCTGGCCTGCTGCATTTGTGCCATGGAAGAAGGAAAGTGAATTTCTTCTATGGCCTGGCGCAGCGGCATCAGCCGATACTTCTGCCTGATTTCCTCTGGAATTGGATCTTCTAAAAAGTCTGCATAGTCTTGTATTGCCCGTTCCATGCAACCTTCCAAATAATTGGAGGTAATATCTTTACTTCGGCGATACACCGGTTTTATCCGCTGCTTTTCCTGATGAACCGCAACAGCGGGGTTCAATATCTTCCGTACCCCGTGTTCTACGGTCACCTTTCCGTAAAGCAGCAGTTCTTTTCCCTTTTGAAACAGCTGGGCCGCATACCGGTTGTTAAAAATCAGAACCTGGCACAGGCCAGTGGTGTCAAAAACCTGTGTTTCAAAAACCCAGATGCCACTTTTGGCCCGAAAGGTGCGAACAGAATCTTTTACAACGACCTGTAAACAGACTTTTTCGTGTAGTTCGGCTCCCATAATGGGGACGGTCTTACTCCAGTCTTCATACGCCCGCGGGAAATAATGAAAAAGAGCATCAATGGAATCCACGCCGAGCTGTTTTAATTGCCCAGCGCGCTTTTCACCGACGCCCTTCAGTTTGGTAATGGAAATATCCGGGAGCATTTGCTTGCACCTCCGGGATGTTATTCAACCGAGATAATGAAATGATATACCGGCTGACCGCCTTCCAATACAACGGTTTCAATGTTACTGTAACGCTCATTTAAAAGGGCTTCCAGCTTTTCCGCATCTTCTTCCGTGGCGCCTTCGCCGTAGAAGAGGGTAATCATGGTAGCATTGCTGTGTTTTCTGACCAAGTGGCGAGTTACTTTATACGCAGCCGTAACAGGGTCATCTTCTACCACAGTAATGGCACCATTTTCCATGCCCAACATTTGCCCTTCCCGAATGGTTCTTCCGTCCAGGGAACTGTCTCTGGCGGCAAAGGTAACCTGACCGGTTTCAACGGTACTTAAGGCTTTGGTCATGGCCAGGTGGTTGTCATTAATACTGGCGTCCGGATCATAAGCCAACATGGCGGCAATGCCCTGTGGCAACGTTCTGGAAGGCAGAACAATGACTTTTCTGGAAGAAATGGCATCTACCTGTTCTGCCGCCATAATAATATTTTTGTTGTTCGGAAGAACAAATACGGTCCGGGCCGGTGTAGTTTCTACCGCATTTAAAATATCTTCCGTACTTGGATTCATGGTTTGTCCGCCGGAAACTACGGTATCTACCCCAATTTCCTGGAACATTTGCTTTAAGCCGTCTCCGGCTGCAACAGCAACAAAGCCGACTTCTTTTTCCGGCTCTACAGAAGTAGTTTCCTGTGTGGAAGCTTCTTCCGGTACACTTTCAGTCGGAACCGGACGTTTATGATACTGCTGCAGGTCAACGTCTGCATAAGAGCCATCCTTGCCGGCATTGACGTGCTGCTGACGCATGTTATCAATTTTAATTTTTACCAATGGACCGAATTTCAGACCTTCCTGAATGGCATTGCCGGGCTCATTGGTGTGTACGTGTACTTTAATAATATCATCATCGTCTACGCAGACAACGGAGTCACCAATAGATTCCAGGTAAGCACGCAGTGCCATAGGTTCCTTGGTTACTTTCTTGTCCCGGTTAACAATGAATTCGGTACAATAACCGAATTTAATATCCGAGCTGGCAGCAGCAACAGTTGCCTTCTTTACAAAGGGCTGTACGTTAATGGAAACGGCTTCGTCATTCCGGTCTTCCACAATGCCTTCGCCGTGGAATACGCTGGCCATGCCATGGAATACATAAACCAGACCTTGTCCGCCGGCATCTACTACACCTGCTTTTTTCAAAACCGGAAGCATTTCCTGTGTCTGCTGCAACGCTTCTTCAGCACCGGCAATAACAGCATCCCAGACTTCTGCTGCAGAGGCGCTTTTATTTTCGGTTCCAAACAAAGCACCGGCCTGCGTAGCCTTGCGGACTACGGTCAGGATGGTTCCTTCTGTCGGCTTCATAACCGCCTTATAAGCAGCATCCACCCCATAAGAAAGTGCCAGTACCAGATCCCGCTGGCCGGCAGTTTCTTTGCCCTTCAAGCCACGGGAAAAGCCGCGGAAAATCAGGGAAAGAATAACACCGGAGTTGCCACGGGCACCACGGAGCATGGCCGAAGCCGTTTTGTCGGCTACGGCAGAAATAGTGGCATCATCCGGGACCAGTTCCAATTCCTTTGCGGCAGCCGCAATGGTCATGGACATGTTAGTTCCGGTGTCTCCGTCCGGTACCGGGAAGACGTTTAATGCGTCTACCTCTTTCCGATTGTTGTTTACGTTATGCGCGGCAGAAATAACTGCATCGCGGAAAATTGCCCCAGTAATCACTCTGTTTAACTCCTTACGAAATCATGGAATCCACATAAACGTTGACTTCTTTTACGTTCATGCCGGTAACGTTTTCTACGGTATACTTTACTTTTTCTACAATGTTCTGTACCACCGTGGAGATATTTATTCCATAAGTCACCTTAATATGCAGGTCAATAATCAGCCCGCCGGAAGAACTGCGAACCGCTACCCCTTTATCTAAAAACTTCCGTTTCCGATTAAAAAATGAGCGAATGCCCTGAAATGCATTGGTATCTTCCATACCAACAACGCCAAAGCAGGTGGGAACCACACTGCCCAGCAATTCGGAAAAATAAGATTCATTCGTTTCAATTGTGCCGAGTGGCTTTTCAATTCGGATCATACTAACACTCCTTTTTGGAACGAAAAACGGCGCAAATCTGCCGTATTGGACTAACATTTTACCACAGAACCCGGTCCTGTTCAATTATTTAGAACGTTTGGCCACCTTCTGCAGGTTGGCGAACGGCGAGCCCGGCAGAGTTTCCACATCTGTTGTCATGTCCTGTGTATAACAAACTACCCCGTTTCGGAAGCCGATCGGGATAAACGGCATATCTTCGGTAAAGGCGGTTACAAAATCGGATACTTTCAAATCTCCGGACCACAGATAATAGAAATTATCTAACAGTTCTCCGCTTAACAAAGAGCTTAAATCCATGTCCTGGGTCAGTTTAATTTCTCCAATATACAAGTCATATCCACCGGAAACTACCTGCTTGGCGTATTCCTGGTAGGTCAGTGCTTCTACTTTGGTATTAATTCCCGCATTTGCCAGCTGCTGGGCAACGGCATTTGCCGTTTTTACCTTAAAGGCATTGTCTGCATCCGTCAGGATGGTTAATGTGGTTCCTGTAAAGGTCTGCGCCACTGCCGCTTTTGCCGCATCCTGATCAACTGACTGGGTTTCTAGTCCATCCAATCCATACCAGGCCGGATTAAATGGCAAAGTAGCGGGGGTTCCGTACCCGTCCACTCCGGTGGAAATTAAGTCCGTGCGATTCAGCACTGCGCTGATGTTCTGACGCGTTCCCGCTTCCGACAGTCCTGCCGTCTTTTCATTTACGCCGATAAACAACAGGTGGTTCATGTCTACCTGTGCCTCTTTGGCATTATCCACGCGGGTTAAGGTGCCATCACAGATATCATCATAAACCAGATCTACATTGCCAATGGCAAGGTTATTCAGCAACGAATCAGAATCCGTAACATTCAGCAGGTAAATTTGTGCTGTCTTGCCCTCCTGTCCTTTTTGCAGGGTCAGGAGACCGCCGGACTCCGCTTTGGCGTAAGTGTATGCGCCGCTTCCTACCGGAATGGACGAAGAGTCCGTTGCCGTTCCGGATTTTACAATGGGGAACGTCAGGTTGGAAAGAGCATAGACATTTACCCGGGAAAGGGTGAAGGTAACCGTATTGGCAGTGGTTGCTTTCGCGGCAGAAATCTGGCTCAGGCCCGTTGCATAATACGTAGAATCCTTGGCAAGGTTAAAGGAATAAACCACATCAGAGGAATTCAGGTAAGTACCGTCAGAAAAGGAAATGTCGGTGTTCAGCTTGACGGTCAGGGTTTTACCGGAAAAAGAAGCTTCCGTTGCAAGGGTAGCCGTTGGTTTATAGTTTTTATCTATGGTGTATAAGCCCTGATACAGAAGATCCATAATGCCTTCATTCATCAGGCTGGTAGCTTTATAGGGGTTAATGCCATCTTCTCTGGAATAGGGCAAAACCAGGTCGGAAGCTTCCGCCACAGAAACATACTCTTCCGTGTTAGATGTGCTTTCTTCTTTTTTGCCGCAGGCAGCAAAAGAGAACACAAGCAAAAGCGTTAACAGGAGCGCACTGATTTTTTGAAGTTTCTTTTGTTGCAGCATTAACGGAGTGCCTCCTTCCCAGAAAAAGCTGTTTGTTGTACATAAATCCGCTGACAGCTGATACAGCGGCTGTTTTTTTCATCTATTTCAAAGATACAGCCATTGATCATCAGTGGGCTGTTTTTTTCATAATCAAAGCGGGCCGGAAGATTAGTCTTAAACTTATGAATGACAATCTGTGGGGCCACGCCAAGCACCGAGTGGACCGGACCGGTCATACCAAGGTCGGTCATATAACCGGTACCGGACGGAAGAATTTGTTCATCTGCCGTCTGCACGTGAGTGTGGGTCCCGTAGACGGCAGAAACTCTTCCGTCCAGGTAAAATCCCATGGCACGCTTTTCCGAAGTGGCTTCCGCATGAAAATCCACCAGAATAATACGGCAGTCAGACAGCTCCTGTATCAACGAATCCACTTTTAAAAACGGATTTTCCAGAGGCTCCATGTATGTAGTACCCATCAGGTTTATGACCCCGACCTGGTACCGGCCCTTGTCCACACGGCAGATGCCGTGGCCCGGGCAGCCGTCCGGATAATTGGCCGGCCGAAGCAGGCAATCCGTGTCTTCATAGGTATCATAAATTTCTTTTCGCCGGAAGGCGTGATTCCCGGTGGTAATCACGTCTGCACCGCAAAGGAACAGGTCCTTTACAGCGGACGGAGTAATCCCATTCCCGTCTGCGGAATTTTCTCCGTTTACCACACAGACGTCAATGGCATGACTTCGTTTCAGTTTCGGCAGCTCCTGCTGCAGAAAGGCAACGCTGTCTTTTCCAACAACATCACCAATAGCCAGCACTTTCATTTCGGCGTTCCTTTCAAAGGCAAAAACAGGGGCTTATCCGGCAGCCTTTGCCGGATAAAATCCCCCATTTCACTTCCGTTATTTTGCGTAATCCATAACGCGGCTTTCCCGGACAACGTGAACCTTAATTTGTCCCGGATATTCCAGTTCCTGTTCAATGCGTTCTGCAATCTGGTGGGCTATAATTACCATCTGGTCATCGGAAACCTTATCCGGTTTTACCATGACACGGATTTCACGGCCGGCCTGAATAGCATAACAGCCTTCTACGCCATTGAAGGAATTGGCAATTTCTTCCAGCTTTTCCAAGCGCTTAATATAGTTTTCCAGATTCTCCCGTCTGGCACCCGGACGAGCTGCGGAAATAGCGTCGGCAGCCTGTACCAGGAAAGCAATGGTGGATTTCGGTTCCACGTCATTGTGATGTGCCAAAATGGCATGTACAATTTCTTCGCTTTCCTTGTGCTTTCTGGCAGCATCTGCGCCAAGCTGTACGTGGGTTCCTTCATATTCGTGGTCTAACGCCTTGCCGATGTCATGCAACAAACCGGCACGTTTTGCCTTCTTAATGTCGGCACCGACTTCTGCAGCCAGCAATCCGGCAATGTAAGAAACTTCCAGCGAATGATCCAGAACATTCTGGCCGTAACTGGTACGGTACTTTAAACGGCCAAGCAGTTTGATCAGCTCCGGATGGATTCCGGTAACACCGGCATCCAGAACAGCCCGCTCACCGGCCTGTTTAATGCCCTGTTCCACTTCCCGTTTGGCTTTGTTGTAGATTTCTTCAATGCGGGCCGGATGAATCCGTCCGTCCTGAATCAGTCGTTCAACGGTTAAGCGGGCAATTTCCCGGCGAACCGGTTCAAAGCAGGAAATGGTAATGGCTTCCGGTGTGTCGTCAATAATCAGGTCTACACCGGTAACGGTTTCAATGGCACGGATGTTTCTGCCTTCCCGGCCAATGAGGCGGCCCTTCATTTCGTCATTCGGCAGAGCTACAACAGAAACGGTTGCTTCCGTGGTACGTTCTGCAGCGCAACGCTGAATGGCCATGCTGACAAGATGTCTTGCAATCGTGTCAGACTCTTCTTTCATTTGTTCCTTGAACGCCAAAATCTTGGTGGCTTTTGCGTGATCTAATTTCTCGTCTACCTGAGAGAGCAGGATGGTTCTTGCCTGGTCCTCAGTCAGTCCGGAAACCTTTTCCAACATTTCGAATTGGCTCTTTTTTAAAGATTCCACTTCTTCGGTTTTCTTTTCAACGTCTTTCAGTTTGCCTGCAAGGATTTCTTCCTTCTTTTCCAGAGCATTGGTCTTCTTGTCCAGATTTTCTTCTTTCTGGATCAGACGACGTTCCTGACGTTGTACTTCCGAACGGCGTTCGCGGAGGTCACGTTCGGTTTCCGAACGCTGCTTATGTATTTCATCCTTTGCCTCTAAAACGGCTTCTTTTTTCTTCTGCTCTGCAGTGGTCAGGGCCTGATTAATAATCCGAGTGGCTTCCTGATTGGCAGATCCGATGGCAGCTTCTGCTTTACTTTTCCGATAGGCAATTCCGGCAAAGAAACAGGCTACACCGGCTACCAGTGCAGATCCGATAGCAATGAGTGCGTACAACAAGGATGCAATACACCTCCTTTTCTTAAATTTTCTTCATTTCTCAAAAACATTTCTGTTGAAAAATAACGGAATAGTTGGTGACAGACAAAACTATCACACTATCCTGAACATTATACGTATTTGGACCCCTTTCTGTCAAGAAATGAGCTTGTCAGAAAGCCCCCTGCAAAGGACGTACAAACCAAAAAAGGGCAAGAAAAAGGGCGCGTTAAAAACGCGCCCAAAAGAGCTTCTTTTAGTTTCCGCTGAACGGATTCTGGAATCCGCCGGAAGAATTACTTTCTTCCGAAGAGGAAGAGGATGAGGAAGTGCTTCCGGTATCTTCCTTCAGGGTAATGGTTACATCAAAGGTGGAAACGGAGTAGTCATTGTTAACATGAGCAATGGTCAGCTTCAGGGTGTCCCCCGGTTTGCTGTCATCAATCTTGTTCAACAGGACATCCGTCTTGTCCATGTCTTCACCATCTACCGCAATAATCATGTCCCCTGCCTGAACATCTGTTCCGGAGAAGCTGCTGTCGGAATCCATCTTTGCAATAACAATGGAACCGCTTGGCAGATTATTCTGCTGCACAATAGAGTAGTAAGTCTGGTAGGAGCTGGCTGCAACGTAACTGATACCAAGCTTAGCCCGGTCCTGTACGTATCCATACTGCAGGATGTCATCTACCACATCTTTGACTACTGAAATTGGAATGGCAAAGCCCATTCCTTCATACTCTTCACTGGCAATCTTGGAAGAGTTCATACCAATTACCTGGCCATAGCTGTTAACCAGGGCGCCGCCGGAGTTACCCGGGTTAATGGCAGCATCATGCTGGATGCATTCCATGGTATATCCGCTTTCAGAGGAAGAGGTTGGTCTGTCAATAGCCGAGATAACGCCGGCGGTGAAGGAACCATAGAACTGGGTACCACCCGGGTTACCAATGGCGTAAACCGGCTCGCCGACCTGAAGAACAGTGGAGTCACCAAATTCGGCTGCGGTCAGATCCGTGGTTTTAATGCGAAGTACGCCGACATCAGTCCGGGAATCATATCCCACAACTGTGGCGTCATAGGAAGTGCCGTCTTCCAGCTGTACCTGACAGGTTATGCCGGAGGAGTTAATGATATGGGCACAGGTCAAAATGTACGTTACACCCTGATCCTTGTCCACACTCATGACAATACCGGAGCCTTCGCCTTCCAACGAGCCGTCCTGGTAAGTCAGGACTGCAATGACAGAGGGCTTTACCTTTGCGGCAATTTCCACGCTGGTTAATGTGCCGTCTTCTCCGCTTGCGGAATAGCTTTTTGAACTGCTGACAGTAAGAGAATTTTCAGAGGAGGTGGTTGTTGTCTTCTCCGTTTCCTTTTGCGAGTTACGGGTCCAGATAAAACAACCGGCTGCCAAAACGGCAACTGCCAGGACAATTACCAGGATAACTTTTCTTAACTTTTTCTTTTTTTCCGTTTCCAAGAGGGTTCACGTCCTTTAAATGTCTTTCGGTTTCTGCCGTGGAATCCAGAACGTAAAGGTGGTTACCTTATTGTCAGAACAGAAGGCGGTAATTTCTCCGCCGTGTAGCGTAACAATAGTTTTTACCAGGTTCAGGCCCAGCCCGACCCCTTTTACATTTTCACTTCTGGATTTATCCAGTTTGTAGAAGCGCTCAAAAACATGGTTCAGTTCGGCCTGGGGAATTCCCTGGCCTGTATTTGAAATCCAAACCGTAACACGGTTGACATCGGATTTCATTTGTACGCGGATGGTTCCGCCCCTTTCCGTAAACTTCACCGCGTTGTCAAAAAGATTATAAAGCACCTGGAACAGCATACCTTCGTCTCCCCAGGCGGTAACAGACGGCATTTTTTCAAAGCCTTCCACGTGGTAATGGGACGAATCTATGGAGTCTTCAAAGCAGAGCAGGGAGTCAAACATCAATTGATTCATGTTGACTTCCGTGTAGTGCAGTTGCTCTTCCCCTGCTTCAATCTTGGACAAAGACAACATGGACACCACCGTATTGGACAGCCGTTTTACTTCTTTGCTGACAATCTGCAAATACTTCTTCTGCTGCCGTGGCGGGATGGTTCCATCCAGGATGCCATCTACAAATCCGCCAATGGTGGTCATGGGCGTCTTCAGCTCATGGGACACATTTCCGACAAAATTACGGCGGGACTTTTCCATTAAAGAAAGGGAGTCCGCCATTTTGTTGAGGGAAACGGCCAAATCAGACAGTTCGTCTTCGCCCTTAATATAGATACGCTCGGAAAAGTCCCCTTTGGCGTATTTCTTGGTCAGACGAGACATTTCTTGCAGCGGTGCTACCATACGATAACTTAAAATATAAGCAAAAAACAGAACCAGCATCATAGCCACAAAAGCGGCGCCGATGTACAGCCGGGATTGTTGCAGTAAGTACGGCACTACCGTTGCCTGATACGGCACTACGGCAAAAACATAACCGGCAGGGGTTCCGTCTATTTTAATAGCGGTTCCCACTAAGATTTGTTTCTTTTGGGAAATAGTTGGAAAAACGCCAACGGTTGCCAGGCCGTCAGCGTCCTGCGCATCTTTTAAAAGATCTTTGCTGATGCGGTAATCTTCGTGGAGGTCACAAACTTTTTCGTTCCGTACCTGCTGATCCTGTCCTATCATTTCTTTGCAGAAAATTGGAGTACCTTCCGCATCGGTAATAAACAGGTCCGCTCCGGCAGTTTCTGACTGGGAAGCCAAAGTGCTGCCCACCAGCTTGGTATTAGAAAACAGGTCTGCACCGGCTTCTACATTGGAGTTAGCCTCCTTTACCACCGATGCCACACTGTAAACGCAGGTCTTTAAGGCGTCTTCCTTTGTCAGAATCCAGTACTGGGTTACAAAGACAACAAAGACAACAAAAAGAACCAGAAGTGTAATCAGAACGGAACTTAATGAAAAGCCGAAGTACCGACGGAACAGGGAGTGTCTGGACAGTCTGTTGGCAGGCACTTGCGGTGCAGCTGTGTTTTTGGGCCTTGCCTCCGTTTTTGCATTCTTTTTCATCGGCTTTTACTCTTGGGTTTCAAACTTGTAGCCGACACCCCAGACGGTCTTTAAAGACCACTCTGTGGAAACGCCGTCCAACTTTTCCCGAATCCGTTTAATGTGAACGTCTACGGTTCTGGAATCTCCGTAATAGTCAAAGCCCCAGACTTCATCCAGTAACTGATCTCTGGTAAAGACCCGGTTTGGATTGCTGGCCAGTTGGTACAACAGTTCCAGCTCCTTTGGCGGTGTGGGAACCAATTCCCCACGCACCTTCAACTGGTAATAGGTCAGATTGATGACCAGGTTGTCATATTCTACCTGCTGGATTTCATCCGTGTTGCTGGACGAGCGGCGAAGAACCGCTTTAATACGAGCCATGATTTCCTTGGATTCAAACGGCTTTACCACGTAATCATCTGCTCCAAGCTCCAGGCCAAGCACCTTATCAAAGGTTTCCCCACGAGCTGTCAGCATAATGATAGGGGTATCATCAGTGCGCCGAATTTCCCGACATACTTCCCAACCGTCCTTCTTCGGAAGCATAATATCCAGAATGACAATGTTCGGATTGAATTGACGATACGTAGACAGCGCTTGTACTCCGTCATTGGCAATGGCTACATTGTAGCCTTCTTTTTCCATATACAGACGAAGTAGTTCGCAAATGTTTTGATCATCATCTACCACAAGGATTCTTTCTCCTGCCATAGTCATAAAACCTCCCAAAATAGTTCTGTTTTATTATGACATAAATCCAAAGGGCTTGCCACTCTTTTCCCGATGACGCCTCTATTTTGATGGCCTAACTTAAGGAATAATTAAATATCATACGGGAATTTTTGAAAGTAGTCTCTGATTTGCTCTAAAGGAGCGGCAAAGCTTCCCTGGATCAGCGGATTGCGACCGCCGCCGCGCCCCTGCAAGGCGTGGTTAATGGCTTTGGCCCGCTCCGCAACCGGTCCATTTGACGCAATCATGTAACGGTAGCCGCTTTTATCCGGGGTCAAAGCCACGAACAGGCCAGACACCTTATCCTTGCCTCCAAGGGCCAGGGCGCGGAGGGTGTCGGTGTCCGCGGCGTCCAGGCAAAGGACGTAATTTCCGTCCGTTGGCGGAACCGCCTCCAGTCTGGCTTCGGCAATTTTGCGGTTAGCCAGGGTCAGCGCATGGGACAGGTTATCCTTTTCCGCAAGAACACGTTCTACCGCTGTCCCGATTTCAAACTGGCGGGAAGACGTCAGGTCCATGACCTGCAGCACGCCTTCCTGCTTTTCCTGATAATCGGTCAGCGCACTCCAGCCGCAGCGCAGATGCAGGCGCGTCCCGCCATGGCTCTTTTCAAAGCCGACAATCTTCACCAGGCCGATTTCGCCGGTATGGGAAACATGCGGTGCACAGCAGGCACAAAGGTCTACTCCTTCTATGTTAACCAGACGCACATTTTCTGTTAAATCCAGTTTGCTACGGTAAGACAGATTGTTCAGTTCCTCCGTAGGCGGATAATAGGCCGTTACCGGCAAATCGGCAAACACTGCTTCATTTACCTTTTGCTCCAGCAGAAGAATCTGCTCTTTGGTCAGAACTCCATTATAGTCACAGGTAACATCGTCATCTCCTAAATGAAAGCCGATATTTGAAAAGCCGAACAGTCTGGACGCCATACCGGATACAATGTGTTCTCCGGAATGGGACTGCATTCTCCGAAAACGGAGCGGCCAGTCCAGCTGACCGGTTACCTGTGTGCCAATCGGCAGTTCTTCGGTTACGGTGTGGGTGATGATTCCACTGTCATTGATTTGCACATCAACAACTTTGACACCATTCAGAGTACCCTGGTCGGCATACTGGCCGCCACCTTCCGGAAAGAAAGCGGTCCGGTCCAGAACCACCTGAAAAAAAGCACCGCTCTTATGACATTCCTGTACAAGAGCGGTGAAGGTACTTAAATGGCTGTCTGCATCATACAGCTTAACGGTCACTTTATTTTACAATTTCTACCATCATACCCGGGACAGCACCGCAGGCATTGGATTCATCTGTGTCAATGTGCATGGCAAGCGCATACTTTTCGGATACGCGAGCTACTACATCGCCGAAAATCAAAGAGCGACCATCAGATTCTACCTTTACGGAAACAATCTGTCCGTTTTCAATACCCAGTTCTGCAGCATCTTCCGGGGTGGCATGGATATGTCTCTTGGCAACAATAACGCCTTCGGACAGTTCCACTTCGCCACACGGGCCAACCAGCTTGCAGGCACCGGATCCGGCAACGTCTCCGGATTCACGGATAGGAGCGGCCACGCCAATGGAGCGGGCATCAGAAGCAGAAAGTTCTACCTGGTTTTCCGGACGAACCGGTCCAAGAATGGAAACTCTTGGGAATTCCCCTTTCGGTCCGATAACGCGAACGCGTTCTTCCGAAGCAAACTGGCCCGGCTGGGACAATGCTTTCTTTACGGTAAGTTCATATCCTTCCCCGAATAAGGTTTCCAGGGTTTCTTTGGTAACGTGAACATGTCTTGCGGAAGTTTCAAGTAAAATCTGTTTCATAATGCATCCTCTTTCAAAAAACTTTCCTAGTGGAATTTCGCAACTATTATACGCACCTGTCCCCCTGTTTTCAATGTTCAGAATGTGGTAAAATGAGCCGGTAAACACGGGAAGGAGAACGCATTATGTACAACAGCTTTCAGGAACTGCAATCGGCCTGCATGAATTGCCGCCAGTGCCGCCTTGGAGAAACCCGTACCAACCTGGTATTCGGTGTCGGCAATCCGGAGGCACGTGTCCTGTTCATTGGGGAAGGCCCCGGAGAGCAGGAGGATTTGCAAGGAGAACCCTTTGTTGGCCGTAGTGGCCAACTGCTGGATAAAATGTTACAGGCAGTAGATCTGGATCGCCATGAGAACATTTACATTGCCAACATTGTGAAATGTCGTCCTCCGCAAAACCGGGACCCCAAGCCGGATGAACAGGACTGCTGTATTACCTGGCTGCGGGAGCAGGTTCGTCTGATCCGCCCGCAGGTTATTGTCTGCCTGGGCCGGATTGCCGCACAAAAAATTATTACTCCGGATTTTAAAGTTACCAAACAGCATGGACAGTTTGTGGAACGTAACGGTGTCTATTTGATGGGTACGTTTCACCCGGCCGCCTTGCTGCGGAACCCCAACAATAAGCCGGCTGCCTTTGATGACTTCCTGGCTTTACGGGATCTTCTTGCAGAATTAGAGCAGAAATAAAAATCATGGTTGATTTTCCAAAATCACTGTGGTAATATAAATGTCGCTGTAAAAAAGCACATGCGCTAGTAGCTCAGCTGGATAGAGTGTCTGACTACGAATCAGAAGGTCGGGGGTTCGAGTCCCTTCTGGCGCGCCATGGCAGGAACAACGCAAATGCGTTGTTCCTGCTTTTTTATTTACAAAAAGCACCCGCTTTTCCAAAAGAAAGCGGGTGCTTTTGCGTTATAACCTATTTTTTAGGAGAACAATTGCATTTTGGCACAAATAGCAATAGGGCCAATATAGTAAGCCTTCTGTGCCAGGGTTGAATAAATAATCCGTTCTTCATTGAAGCCATCATCGTATGCCTTGCAGGCATCTATGATGGTTTTTCTTGTAAAAGGACTTTCAAACAGCGGTCCGGTCAACACAATGCGGTTTGGAGCCATAATGGTAGCGGAGTTAACTAAGCTTCTGGCAAACAGATCCAGTGCCTCCGCAAATTTTGCTCCGACAGCAGTTCCATCCGTATCCAGAAGAACCTGCCCAAAGGCTTTTTCTTCAAATGGGGTAATCTTATTTAAAGCCGCATAGGATACCTTGGTTTCTAAGCAGCCGTGTCTTCCGCAACTACAGAGGGCACCATCTTTCTCTACAATAAAATGACCAAGCTCTGCCGCTTTAGAGTGCCGACCATCATAAATATCCTGTTCAATAATCATGGCGCAGCCGACACCAGGACCCCACTTCACAACCATCAGGTTGTCGTGTTCACGGCCCTCTCCGTACAGTAGTTCTGCCACAGCAAATGCATTGACGTTGTTTTCCACATAAACAGGCACGGAAAAGCTTTCTGCCAAAAGCGCCGCAATGGGAACCCGCTCCTTCCAGATACCATACGCTTTTACGGAAGAACCGGTTTCCTTGTCTACTAAACCAACTACACCAACACCAATTGCTGCCAGCACCCCATTCCTGCACGCTTCTTCCTGCAGCAGCTTTTTAGCTACACCGGCCAGTGTTCTGATATACTCCGGTGCTGTCACATTGGTATCTGTCCGACAGCTTTTCTGCGCCAACAGCGTTCCTTTATAATCTGCAATAGCCACCGTAGTGGTCTCCGGATCAATGTTGATGCCACAGACATACGCATTGCTGTAATTAATATCCAGCAGCACTTTTTTCCGGCCCGCTCGGGCACTTTCCACGTTTTCTCCGGTTTCCACCAAAATACCATCATCAAATAAGTCCGTACAGATTTGCGTTACCGCTGCAGGAGTCAGACCCAGAATATCTGCCAAATCTTTTCTGGAAGTAGGGCCATGATCATTAATGTATTTCAAAATGGCTGCGCGATTTTTCTTCCGCACAGATTCCATGTTTGCGCCTGTGTTTTTCATTGTCATAGTCCCCTGCTTCCTGATAAAAAAGGACCTGCCATTCAGACAAGTCCTAATTCATTTTAGTACTTCTGTACTTCCATCATAAACATTCCGGCCAGAATTTCAAGTTCAGAAGCAATATCTCCGTATGCTACTGCAAAATGTGGTTCCCAACCGGCCTCTACGCTTTCGTATACAATCCGCTGTGCATCGGCATCCGTCTGTACCACAACGGATGTTCCGTTGAACTGCTTTGGCTTGTCCAAAGCAGTTCCTGTGGCAATAAAGAACCGGAACTTTCCGTCCGCGTCCTTTCCTACCCGGAAAATGGTGACCTTGTCACACGGTTTGCAGCCGAAATCCAATGTCGGGCCAATTTTGCGGTTACAGTGGACATCCACTTTGGCTCCGGTATCGGTCCGGGCGAGGGAGCATGCCGCTGTACCACAGTGCCAGAAGGTAATGGTGTTCTCTTCTTCATTCATGGACACTGGATCGCCGAAGAACGTCGGTTTATCCGTCAGTTGCATTCCAAGGTACATGGACAATGCACCGTAGGTGTCCGCTTCACAGCTGGCGGCCACGCCAAGGTCATTCAGCATGGCAAGCACGGCGCAGACCGGGGTGCCGAACGCGGTAAAGAAATCCGGCCAGCAGCGGGACGCTAACGCCCCAATATTCTGTTCTGTTACGTACTCTTTATAAGCCTTGTACAGCCGTGCAAAATCCTTACGATTCTTTTCCGGTGTGCACTCCAGGCCATTCATGCGGCCGGAGGCATCCGCCAGGTAGTCTTCAATTTCTGCATCGGTAAATGCCTTGGCTTTGTCAATCAATTCGCGGGCTTCAATGCATTCTAAAGTGGCACCAAAGTTTTCCAGCATTTCCAAATCCAGGGCACGGCCAAAGCCAAAGCCCTGTGGGGTGTGGCCAACAGCGGCAACCTTCAGGCTCTTCAGATCGTACTTCAATTTGGCCGCACGAATGGTAGCACTTACCTTTTCTTTGACTGCCTCTTCTTCCGGTGCCCCGAAAATATAATTCAGGGGACCCTTGCGGAAGGCCTTAATGGCATTGGCTGCAGAATAGGCACCAGTTAAGGAATTCAGGCGTAGCCGTCCACCGTCAATGACCGGTTCCCGCAAAGTCCAAAGCAGAATCGGGCAGTCAGTCTTCTTCAATACTTCGCTGGCATAAGCTGCATTGGCGAAAGTAATATTCTGTAAAATAATCAGATCCGGATCTACGCTGTCCAGAAATGCATCCAGCAAATCAAGGGACAGGAGCATCTCCTCCGGAAAGACACAGGCATCCGTTACAGACTGAATCAGTGCAACGGATTTATCAAATTCCTGTTGCGCACTTTCCAGGTGGAAGGTAGGAACCCCAATTGGAACATACGCAATCTGAAATGGTTTTTTCATACTGTAAACTCCCTCATTTCATCAGCAGGGAAGCCCCTGCTACTATCAGTAAAAAGTAGGTCAGCAATAGGAACACTTTTTGATTCATTCGTTTGAACAGCCAGCCGCCCACAAGCATTCCAAGAAATAAAAACGGAATGGAAATAGCCTGAATGCGAATGGTATTCAGGGTGTAGTACCCGGATGTAATGTCGCTAAAAAACACAATACCATTTAGGATAACCCAAACTGCAGATACCGTCCGGCGAAATTCTTCCTTGCTGGACGTATGGTCTGTCAAATACCCAATAATCAGCGGGCCACCGGAAACAAAAATTCCGTGGACAATTCCGGCCAGCAGCAAAAGTACGCCGGAAGACAGCTTCAGCTTGTCTGCCACCTGTGTTGGCTTGGTTACCTGCAGTTGTTTTACCGTCTGCAGTTTTCCGTCTGCTTGCGATGAATCCACCGTCTGCAATACTTCTGCTTCCTGCAACGATTCTGCTTCCTGCGGCAGTTCCGGCTTGTCTTCCGTTTTTAGGCCATTCTTCTTTTTCCTTCGCTCCAGAAAAAAGCGGAGAAAGCCACGTAAACCGATGGCAATAACAAAAACGCCAAGCAGGAGATACATGATTTTTTCATACCCTGCAAAAATGTGTTTCACCAGAATTCCGAAAAGAATGCCAATTGCCATAAACAGAGCCACTCGTTTCAGTTGCTTCCGATTTACATTTTTATAACCGCCGATTACAACATAAACACCGGCAATCAGGCCCAGCAAATTCAGCACCGGTTTGGCCACCGCATACCCCACCAAACGAATGGAAAACGGCATGGCCAAAACGGTTCCGGCAAAGCCGGTAATCCCCTGAATAATATTGGTTAGAAAAACAATAAGATAAAACAGGATTTCTGACATGATTACCCCTTCGGATAGAACAATTCCTTATTTTCTCCTGTTACGCCGCCACAAGCGCCCTGACGCATCAGCGGTTCTCTGTCCGGATGAGCAATAACCCATTTGTTCCTTTGCAGTAACAGGGTGGCTTCTGAGTCTCCGCCCTGCTGTGCAATCATCTGGTCTCGCGTTTTCTTTTCTTCCTCTGTCAGTGGCGAGTTAGTGCCCTTCGGAAGAATGACAACGCCCTTAAATCCGGCATCTGTCACCTTCAGCGGAGACAGATGTAGCGTGGTCTGATACATTTCAATAGCAGTTCCCTTTGGAACAAAGAATACCGTAGCCTCAGACACATCAATGGTGTTGTTTTCAATGTCATAACTATGACCCAACACCAGCATAAAATCAGTTACAGCTACATTAATTTCGCTGCCCTTATGGTATTCAAACCCGTTATAGGTGGAGTTGCGTCCATTGCAGTACCCAATCTGGATTGGCATACCACCATACACATCTGTTGCAACCAAACCGGCAATCGGGAGTTGCTCCATTTCTTCTACAGAGGCTACATAAATATTTCCCTCTGCCGGAATCTCCGTAGACTGTTCCAGGTAGGTCATGAGTGAAGAAAAGTCATAACCCTGCAACACGCGGCCAAAGCTCTTAAAAGCAGGATCTGCCACCGAATAAACAGGAACATCATTACATTGGTTCAGTGCAGTTAGTAAATCCATTCGTATCACCGATCCCCTGCTGCAACAACCTTGATAGTGGCAGAGAAATCTTCTTTGCCATATCCGGCCTCCATTGCTTTTTCGTAAACCTTCACGGCATTGGCTTCGCCCGGCATAGCAACTCCGCATTCCTGAGCCAGGTTCATGCAGATGTTTACATCTTTAAATTCATTTTCTACAGAGAATGCTGTAGTAAAATCCTTCTTAGAAATAACTTCCTTCTTAGAGTCCAGATAGAAGTTCTGGCCACCGCCATAAGAAATGGCCTGGGCAAAGGTAAGAATATCAATGCCGTTGGCTTCCGCCAGCGTAGCGGTTTCATTTACGCCGTTCTGAATTTGGGATACCAGGGCATTGTGACAGATTTTCATAACAAGCCCTTTGCCGTTGTCACCCATACGAATGACATTTTCACCCATATAAAGCAGAATGGGCTTCATGGCTTCATAGGTAGCTTCCTCGCCACCGACATAAATGCCCAGTTTTCCGGCAATGGCGGCCGGTTTGCTTTTAACTACCGGTGCATCTATGAACTGGGCGCCGGTTGCCTTGACCTGTTCCGAAATTTCTACGGAAACGCTGGGGTCAATGGTACTCATGTCAATGCAGGTCTTGCTGCTGTCCAAAGCCGGAAGCACTTCTTCATAAACCGCTCTGGAGTGCTCTGATTTCGGAACCATGGAAATGATGACATCTGCGTGTTCAGCCACGTCTTTGGAACTGGTGCAGGCAACGGCGCCCTTTTCCACCAGCTGTTTGACCTTTTCTTCTGCAAGGTCAAACACATAAACGGTGTCATCATGCTTCTTTACAATGTTTTCACACATAGACTCGCCCATAATGCCAAGTCCGATAAATCCAATTTTCATACGTATCACCTATTTGCAGGAAGAGGCGGTGCAGGGCACCGCCTTTTCGTTTTTTATTCCGTAACTGTGTTGTCCCAGGCGGCCTGGAATTTGGCAAGGCCGTAATCCGTAAACGGATGATAGAAGCTGTCCTTGAAGACCTGCAGTCCGGCGGTAACAATATCGGCACCGGCAACGGCACAGTCTACAATCTGCTTGCCGTTACGAACAGCGGCGCAGATAATTTCTGTTTTGCCATAGAAGCCATAGTTGGCATAAATATCAACAATGTTCTGAATATACTGAACACAGTCTTCCCCGCTGTTTTCTTTCCAGCCGATGAACGGGGAAACAAACAGGGAACCGTTTTTGGCGGCAATCATAGCCTGGGAAGGAGAAAATACCAGGGTCAGGTTGGTTCTTACGCCCTGCTGTTCCAAGCGTCTGGCAGCGGCAATACCGGCTTCCGTGCAAGGAATCTTAATAACAAAGTTTTTGCACATGGAGGCAATCTTTGTTCCCATTTCCACCATTTCATCTGCATCATCCAGATGTGGATTAATTTCTACGGAAATCGGGAACTTGTCCCAGCCTTCAATATCCTTTTCTTTTACAAAATCAGCTAACTCGCCGATTACGGTATAAAACGGTTTTCCGGAGTTCATGATGTGGTTCGGATTGGTGGTAATACCGTCAATGCCAAAGGTATCATACGCCTCTCGGATTTCGTCAATTTTTGCGCTATCTAAAAAGTATTTCATGGGGTTTTCCTCCTTCAATTTTCCTGTAAGCCGTACTGACTTCCTACTTCTGCAAACAGTTCCGCAAACGGACTGTTTTTCCGATAGAATACCGGCGTGTTGCCCAAAGTAGCTTCTACGGTATGCTGACCGCCCGAATAGGATGTTCCGGTCCACAAGTGTACCCATTCATCCTCCGGCAGGTAAACCTCCCATTCCGTCTGGCCTTCTTTCCAGACAGGAGCTACTAGCATATCGGCGCCAAACAGATATTCAAACTGTTCGTCATAGGCGCGCGGGTCGTTCTCATAATGCAGGAACAGTGCGCGCTGCACCGGCGTGCCATGGGCGGCGTTTTCCGCCACTAGGGTTTTCAGATACGGGGAAAGTTTGGTGTAAACACCGGTCAGTCTTGCCAGTCGATTCATACAGTCTTCGTCATCATAATACTGGAAGTTGGTGTCCGGCCGGTTCCCCTCATGCGTGCGCATGACCGGGGTAAAGGCCGCCATCTCTGCCCACCGTAAGAACACTTCTTTATTACGGCAATTGTCAAATAGCGAGGTATAGCCGCCAATGTCACTGTGGTTCAGCCCGCAGCCACTCATGCCGGCGCTCAGCGCGGCACAAATGACGGTGACCAGACCGTCGTGCCGAGAGAAGTCAACGGACTGATCTCCGGCCCAAAGCAGCGTGCAGTACTTTTGACTTCCGCTGCCGCCGGCACGCATGAAGTACACTACATCGCCCAGGCGATTTGCCTCTTTTACGGCTTCATAGTTGCACTTTGCCCACAGTACCGGCCAGTGGTTGTGTTCTATCATGGCTGGCTTACCGGATGCAAGCTTGATGTCGTCCGTTGGTAAGTATTCACCAAAGTCCGCCATCCAGCCGTCAATTCCAATATCCAACGAGTACTTTTTGATGACTTCATCCTTAAACCAAGTAAAGGCATCCGGATTGGTCAGGTCTACTACGCCACAGTAGAATTCACCGAAGTCTACCAGGTAATCACTGCCATCCTGTTTGGTGGCGAAATAGCCCTTTTCCTTCCCTTCTTTATACAGCTGGCCATCGTTGACCAGGTAAGGGTTAATATAGCCCATGAAGCGGATTCCGCGTTCATGCAGGTCTTTGATTTTTTCCGGCAGGGCAGGATACATTTCCTTATGATACTGCCAGTCCCATTGAAGTCGCTTCCCGAAGGAGGTTACGCGTTTCCCGCACCAGTCTTGGCACCACAGGGCAGCCACCTGAATACCGTGCTCCAGGGACTTGTCCAAGATACCGAAAGAGCGTTCATTGCCGCCCTGGGCACCAATGATCAAGCCATTGTAGACCCATTCCGGCAATTCCGGCTGCCGGCCAAGGAAGGCGGTCAGCTTCTCCAGAAGTTCAATAAAAGTATCTGCGGTTTCTATACGGATGCTGGCCGGCACGTCCCAGAATTGCAGTTCATGGTATCGTTCCTGCCGGAAATCAAAGTCCGCATAGGCGGTGGAATCCGCATGCAGATAATAGTGTCTGTTGGACACAAAAGTCGGTTCCGGGTAATTGGTATTGTAGTAATCCCCACCGGCTTTGTTTTCTACATCAGAGCGCCAGGTAACATAGGTGGTTTTATCCCGGCCGACGCCCGGTTCTGAGGTCCAGATTGGGAAATGTCTGCCCTTCAGATTAAAGTAGGACATTTGCTCGCCCAGTCCGTAACATTTTTCCTCCGCATCTGAGCAAACGCGAAGCCAAAAGCGATTAATAGTGCTGTCCCTGCAAACAAAAGACATGGTAAACAGGTCTTCTTTTGCTTCTACCAGGGCTTCTATTTTGCCTTCAAAATCCAGCTTGATTTTACCGGATTCTTCCCGGCTTACGCCGGACAGGGCAAGAGGTCTTCGTTCTATCACGTAATCTTCAATTTTGAAGTTTCCGCGGTACATGTCCACAGACTCCTGTCCCTGTCCTACGTAAATCATAGGGGACTGACTGGTATGCAAAAGGAGTGGTTTGCCGTCTTTGGTTAGGGATACGGAATGATTGTCATATTGAAATTCCATATCTTACGCCTCGCTTACTTCAACTACCTCTTTTACGGTTTCTACCGGAAGCGCTTCCAGTTCTGCTTCAACCTCTGCTTCTGCAGTTGCTTCCGGCAGTTCTGCTGCTTCCGTAGCTTCTTTCAGAGTTTCCTTCTTTGGCGGATTCTTATCCATTCTCTTGCCAACCAGAATACAAATAACGGTTTCAATGACAAAGGCAAGGGTTACGCCGCCAATCAGGGCAAGGTTCTTATCTGCTGTAGCAATGCCGGCCTTAGAGAAAATGAAGTACTCATAAACCAGGAAAGACATCAGCCATACAGCAACCGGAACTCGTTTGTTCCACGGGGTCATATCATAGTTTTCATCCTTCTGACTCTTGCTGTTGAATTCCTTGTCGTTCGGGGAAATCTTAGCGCAGATGAAGATGATAATCAGCATGATAATGAAGGAGATGGCATAAATGTGCATGTAGTTGATGCTGACAATTTTATTGGTAAGCGGAGTATCAATCAGTTTGAACCAGAACTTATATCCGGAGTAGAAGAAGATGTGCCATCCGGTAGCGATGTAAGCACCCAGACGGGAACCCTTCTTGGAGAACATACCTACCAATACCATGGTAATGATTGGGATGTTGTAGAAGCCGGTGAAGCTACGGCCGAAGTCATAAAGACCAGTTGCCATAACCTGCAGGAACGGAGATACGCAAATGGAGAATGCAGCAAAGAGCCAGCCAACCCGTTTGGCATATTTAACGGTCTTTTCTTCCGACAGATTCGGATTAAAGATTGGTTTATAAATATCTACCATAAATACGGTAGAAGCAGCATTTAAGAAAGAGTTATAAGTGGAAATGATGGAGCCGAACAGGGCTGCACAGAACAGACCAACGACCGGCCACGGAAGTGCTTTAGCAACCAGAGTCGGATAGGCAAAGTCTTTGCTTTCCAAACCGTCGCCAATCAAAGCTGCAGCAATAACGCCAGGGATAACAAGCAGGAACGGAACCAGCATCTTCAGGAAGCCGGACAGAAGAGCACCCTTCTGACCTTCCTTCAGGTTAGCAGCACCAAGTGCTCTCTGAATCAGCACCTGGTTTGTGCCCCAGTAGAACAGGTTTGCAAGAAGCATACCGGTAAAGATACAGGCAAACGGAACCGGGTCTGTTTTTCCACCGATAGCGTTCAGCTGATCATAGTTATTATCTAAAACATAGTTGATACCGGCCAGGAAACCGCCGTCTGCCTTGGCATGACCAACAGCAATAAAGCCGAAAATAACAACCATTAAAGAACCGACAATTAAAAGAACACCGTTAATGGTATCGGATACGGCAACTGCCTTTAAACCGCCAAGAACAGCGTACAGAGCACCAATAATACCTACCAGAACAATCAGGATGGTCAGACCGGTGGTTGTGCTGATGCCGAAAATAGAACTCAGGTCAAAGATCTGATTGAAGGCAATGGCGCCTGCATACAGGCAAACCGGAATACCAATAATCAGGTATCCTACCAGGAACAGGATGGAAACCATTCTTCTGACGCCGACGCCATAACGATCTTCCATGAATTCCGGAAGGGTGGTATACCCTTTTCTTAAGTAAAGCGGCAGGAAAACAAATGCCATAACAATGGTGGCAATAACAGCCGTTGCTTCCCAAGCCATACCGGACATATTAGCGGCATAAGACTGTCCGGCAAGACCAACCAGGTTTTCTGCGGACAGGTTGGTTAACAGCATGGAACCGGCAATAAATACGCCGCTCAGGCCGTTGCCTGCCAGGAAATACCCTTTTGAGGTCTTCTGATCGTCACTATTGGCTACTATTTTGCCTGAAATAACAGCAACCAGTACCGTAAATAGGACGAAGGTAATAAGTGTGAATGCAAGATGTGACATACAAAAATTCTCCCTTCTTCTTTTTTAATAGATTCCTCATTTTCCAAGTCAATTTTAATTAATTAACTTGTTTAATCAATCACACTGTAGCACATCTTTTTACACTGTACAAGAGTTTTCTCTCAAGTTTGCAATTTTTGTAAATTTCATCCAATCGGCGAGTTAGCTTTTTGACAAACTATACCAAACTGTCCAAACAAAAGGACCCTTAGCAGAAAAAGCATCTGCCAAGGGCCTTGTTATCCTATTTAACCGGTTTTCCCTTCTTTTCCCGAATCTGATCAATTTCAGACAACAGGTATGGTGTTTCCTGATAAACAAAGTAGTTAATCCAGTTGGAAAACAAAAGATTAGCACTGGATCGCCAGGTAACAGGAATGTTTTTGGTGACCTTGTCATTCGGGAAATAGTTCACCGGCATATGAATGGGAAGGCCTTCGTCCAGGTCCCGCTTGTATTCGTTGTACAAGGTGTCCGCATCATATTCGGTATGTCCGGTAATGAAAATCTGCCGCCCATGCTTGGTGCTGACAGCAAAAATTCCTGCTTCCGGAGAAGAGGCCAGAATTTTCAGTTCCGGAACGGCTTCAATGTCTTCCCGCAAAACAGTGGTATGGCGGGACTGCGGCACCATAAAGGTATCATCAAAGCCACGGAACAGCATGGAGCGCTTCCGATCCACCATGTGCGGATAAATGCCAAACAATTTTTCCGGCAAGTCCACCTTCGGCACACCGTAATGATAGTACAGGCCGGCCTGGGCACCCCAGCAAATATGCAGGGTGGAATAAACGTGGGTGGAACTCCACTCCATAATTTCACAGAGTTCGTCCCAGTAGTCCACTTCTTCAAAGGGCATTTGCTCTACCGGCGCGCCGGTAATAATCATGCCGTCAAATTTCCGATCCCGTACTTCGTCAAAGGTTTTATAAAAAGCGGAAAGATGGCTTTCCGAAGTATTCTTGGAAATATGAGACTTCATGGCAATCAGCTCCAGTTCAATCTGCAACGGCGTGTTGCCGAGCAATCTGGCAAACTGAGTTTCGGTCTCTATTTTCTTCGGCATCAGATTCAGGAGTAAGATGTGCAACGGGCGGATTTCCTGTGTGGCTGCCCGAAGCTCTGTCATGACGAAGATATTCTCACTGTTTAAGGTTTTAATTGCGGGTAAATCGGTTGGTATCTTGATGGGCATATCTCCGAACACTCCTTTCCTTCTTTTTCTGATGGTTCTATTTCCCATTTCGGGAATTTTTATTTCGGAAACTTATTTCCAAGAGCTGTTTAAGTCAACTGTACGGTTGAAGATCAGATGATCTGCCGTACTGTTTTTGTCTACGGTATAGTAACCCTTCCGCATAAATTGGAAGGTATCTCCCGGCTTCAGATCCTTCAGCCCGCCCTCAATTAACGCGTCCGGCAGGACTTCCAAAGAGTTCGGATTCAGATAATCCTCCAGCGGATGACTGTCATCCGACGGATTTTCAACATTAAAGAGTCGGTCATACAGACGGACCTCTGCCGGAATGCAATCCGCGGCAGAAACCCAGTGAATGGTGCCTCTGACCTTTCTTCCGTCCGGCGATTCGCCGCCCTTGGAGGCCGGGTCATACTCTACATGAATGCTGGTTACGTTGCCGTTTTCATCGGTTTCATAGCTCTTGCAGGTGGCAAAGTAGGCACCCTTCAAGCGGACTTCGTTGCCCGGATAAAAACGTTTGTATTTTTTAATCGGTTCTGCCATGAAGTCATCCTGTTCAATAAACAGTTCCTTAGAGAAGGTTACCTTTCTGGTACCCAGCTCCGGCTTCTGCGGATGGATTTCTACTTCCAGCTCTTCCGTCTGGCCTTCCGGATAATTGTCAATGATGACTTTCAGCGGACGAAGCACAGCCATAGCTCTTGGTGCATCCTGGTTTAAGCGGTCTCTGACGCAGGCTTCCAACAAGCCGAAGTCTACAACAGAGTACGCTTTGGCAATACCAATGCGTTCACAGAAATCACGGATGGCCTCCGGCGGGAAGCCCCGGCGGCGCATGCCACCAATGGTGACCATGCGTGGGTCATCCCAGCCGTCTACATATCCGTGGTTTACCAGATACAGGCAACGGCGCTTGGACGTAACGCAGTAATTTAAATTCAACCGGGCAAATTCAATCTGCCGCGGTGGATTTTCAATTTCGCAGTTCTGCAACACCCAGTCATACAGCGGTCTGTGGTTTTCAAATTCCAAAGAGCACAGAGAATGGGTTACGCCTTCACAGGCGTCTTCCAATGGATGCGCAAAGTCATACATAGGATAAACGCACCATTTGTCTCCGGCGCGATAATGGGACTGGTGCGCAATCCGGTAAATAACTGGGTCCCGCATATTAATGTTCGGGCTGCTCATGTCAATTTTGGCACGAAGCACCTTTTCCCCATCCGCAAATTCCCCGTCCGTCATACGGCGGAACAGGTCCAGGTTTTCTTCCACGCTACGGTCCCGATACGGGCTGTTTTTGCCGGGTTCTGTTAAGGTTCCGCGGTAAGCTTTCATTTCGTCAGCGGATAAATCGCAAACAAAAGCCTTGCCTGCCCGAATTAATTTCAGTGCGTTTTCATACATGAAATCAAAATAGTCAGAGGCATAAAAAACATTGTCATAGTCATAGCCAAGCCACTTAATGTCCCGTTTAATAGCTTCGGCATATTCTTCGTCTTCCTTGCCCGGGTTGGTGTCATCCATACGCAGATTGCAGACACCATGGTACTTTTCCTTGGTAAAGAAGTTAATGTAAATGGCCTTGGCATGCCCAATGTGCAGGTAACCATTCGGCTCCGGAGGGAAACGGGTCTGGACGTGGTCATATACGCCAGAGGCCAGATCCTCATCTATAAAATCGTGAATGAAATTGGAATCCATCTTTATTCCCCCTCATAGTGGCTGATGGCCTGATCCAGGCGATGCAGCACTTCTTCTTTCCCCAGGATTTGCAAAATATAATAAAGATCCGGTGTATTGGTACGCGAGGTGGCTGCCACACGAATTACCGTGCTGACGTCCCCTACATGTCCTTTGTAGGCATCCGGATTTGCCTTGTACTCTTTTACATTTGGTGTAAAACCAAGCGGTTCACACAGGTCTTTCATTCTTTGGAACCAGGCATCCTTGTCATCTGCCGGGTTGTATACGTCCCGGTATGCTTTCAAAATGGCAGCTGCGTCAGCGGGCGCAATGTTTGCCGGCAAGGTGTAATCTGCCGTATATAATTCGTTGTAGAAGTAGGCAGCGTAGGCAGGAACGTCAGACCATTTTGCAATGTCCTTCCGCGGCTTCTTGTTGCCGCGGTCAATTTGCAAAATGGCTTTTGCCTTTTCCGTGTCTGCCGACAGCAACTGATAAAACTCCAGGTTGTATTCCTTTGCCCAAGCAAGCGTCTTTTCCAGTACCGTTTCCGCCGGCATCACGGAAATAACGTTCTTGCTGACGTCATTCAACTTGACCAGGTCAAACAGGGCGCCGCTGACGCTCATCTTCTTCAGGTTGAATGGGAATGCGGAAAGCGGAGCTTCCTTATTGGCTCTGCGCCAGTCTTCAAAATTGGAATTGGCAAGCGTCAAAAGGTATTCCAGTACGGATTCTTTCGGATATCCTTCCTCCAGATAGTAGCTGACTGCCGCCTCCGGGTCCTTCCGTTTGGACAGCTTGCGCTTATTGCCGTCATCCAACTTCATGATAGGTGCAATATGTGCATACTTTGGAACTTTAAAGCCACAGACTTTAAACAGCTGGATGTGGGTAGGAACAGAAGAAATCCATTCATCTCCGCGAACCACGTGGGTGGTATGCATCAGGTGGTCGTCAATGCAATGGGCAAAGTGATAGGTTGGAATGCCATCTGTTTTCAGAAGGACAATATCCGTCTGATTTTCCGGCATTTCAATTTTGCCTTTAATCATATCCTGGTACGTAATTTTACCTTCCGGTGTTCCCGGACTTTTTAAACGAAGAACATAAGGCGTACCGGCCTTAATTTTTTCTTCTACTTCTTCATAACTTAAGTTACGGCAAACAGCGTATTCTCCGTAATAACCGGGAGTAACACCTGCTGCTTCCTGCTTGGTGCGCATGGCATCCAATTCTTCTGCCGTGCAGAAGCAAGGATAAGCAAAGCCCTGTTCCACTAAGCGTTTAGCATAGGTTTGGTAAATTTCTTTTCGTTTACTTTGCTGATACGGGCCGTAGGCGCCGGATTCCAAGTCCATTCCCATAATGCCTTCATCCGGGTCAATGCCAAAGCCGTGAAGGCCGTTTACAATGTGACTAATGCCATCTGCAACTTCCCGCTTTTTGTCGGTATCTTCAATGCGTAAGAAGAAAACGCCCTTGGTGGTATCTGCGGTCAGTTTGGCAATTAAGGCAGCAAACAATCCGCCAATATGCAAATAACCGGTTGGGCTGGGTGCAAACCGGGTAACACGAGCCCCTTCCGGAAGGTCCCGCTCCGGATACATGGCTTCATACTCTTCCGGTGTCTTGGTAATGTTGGAAAATAACAGCTCTGCCAGCTTCTTGTTGTCTGTCAAAGTAAACGCTCCTTCTCCCTTAGAAACTAGTTATCCAATTATACGAAAAAGCCCTATAAAAGTAAATAGAATGGGGCTTTTGCCCATAAAATCCGCGCTAGGCAAACGTTACAAAAGAAGCGGACAAAAAATGTATTCTTTCCACCTATAGCCAAAAATCTATCTATGATAAAATAAAGATGCTTGAAAAGGGCCTGCCGTGATACGCAGGCCTGTTTATTAGAATTCTGAATGAGGTGAAAATTATGGGTAAAAAAATTATTGTGGCCGGTGCTGGTCACGGCGGCATTACCGCTGCTGCCCTTCTTGCGGAAAAAGGCTTTGACGTAACCGTTTATGAGCGGGGACAAAAAGGAAAATTAGGCTATGACTGGACTGACATCTTCGATCCAAAAGCCTTAGATGCTGTTGGCTGTCCATGGCCATCGGAAGACAAATTTGAGTGGAAAACGGACATGACCTTCTGGGCTCCCGGTATCAATCCGGCCCACAAAATTCGGCAGCGGGTTCCCAACGACGTCAATGAAATGGAAATTAAAATGGAACGCTCTGACATTTATGATCTGCTGATCGGCTTTGCAGAATCCAAGGGCGTTAAGTTTGAATATGAGGTTACCATTACCGGACCACTGATGGAAAAGGACCGTGTTGTCGGAATTGCCACAGATAAAGGCGACTTCTACGCTGACATGGTCATTGATGCGGCCGGTTGTGAATCCCCTGTCCGGGTCCACCTGCCGGACTACCTTGGCATTCAGAAGCATGCCAAATGGGGCGAAAAATTCTATGTATGGCGGGAATTCTTTGACCTACCGGTAGATATCAAGGACGTAGACGACCTGTACAAGGTAGTCCTGTTCCCGGACAAGGAATCTGTTGGCATCTGCTGGATTGCTTCGGAAGCTACGGAAACCGAATCCCATTCGGACCTGTTAATCGGCCGCATGGACCGGTTCACCGCAGAAGACGCCGCCGCCACTGCAGAGCGGTACCGGAAAGACAACCCGCAGCTTGGCCGTGAACACAAGCGGGGCGGTTACTTTACCCTGATTCCGGTTCGTCAGCCCATTGCCATTATGGTGGCAGACGGCTACGCCGCCATCGGCGACTCCGCCTTTATGACCGTACCTATCATCGGCTCCGGAATCGGCAACGCCATCAAGAATTCCAAAATTCTTGCGGATGTCATTGCCTCTGACAAAACCGAAATCTACAGTGCTTCGGTTCTTTACCATTATCAATATGAATATTTCAATAAGATGGGCCGTAACATTGCCCCGCTTGCCCTTGCCAAGCTGCTCCTGACCCGGGTTTCCCAGGATGAAATTACATACGCACTGGACAACGGCATCCTGACCTATCATGAAATGACCATTACGGCAAACCATACCTCTATTGGAAAGTTTATTCAATTTGACCCGAATTTGCCAAAGCGTGGTCTTGCACTGTTAAAGAATCCGGGCCTGCTGAAGAAGGCCGCTCCGGTCGTGCTGGACATGATTCAGTATTACATTCTGTCCTTCCAAATTCCAAAGACCTACAGTCTGGAAGGCTTAAAAGCTTGGGCCGCCAAATACAACAACATTTTTGAACGCCGGCTGCCGAAGGACAAAGTTGCTGCTGACCTTGCCACTTATCAAGAATAACTTTTATAAGCAAAAACGGAACCCCGCGTGCAACGCGGGGTTTTCTGATTAAAAGAAAGAGACCGGAGGCTTCCGCCTGCGGTCTCTTTCCTATGTTCAGATAAAATCTTACTAATCTTATTTGAGTTCGATCTTTGCGCCAACTTCTTCAAACTTAGCTTTGGCAGCTTCAGCGTCGTCCTTGGACATTGCTTCCTTGATGGTCTTCGGAGCAGCGTCAACCAGAGCCTTAGCTTCAGCAAGGCCAAGACCGGTCAGTTCACGAACAACCTTGATAACCTTGATCTTGTTTGCGCCAACATCGGCAAGGAACAGATCAAATTCGGTCTTTTCTTCAGCAGCAGCTTCTGCGCCAGCAGCCGGAGCGGCAACTGCAACAGCAGCAGCAGCGGATACGCCGAATTCGTCTTCTACAGCATGAACAAGCTCAGAGAGCTCAAGAACGGACATAGTTTTAATCTCTTCAAGGAGAGCGGTAACTTTTTCAGATGCCATTTTTAATATCCTCCAAAATAAATTTGTATAAAATCTTTGTTTTAGGTGGACGCTGTATTATTCAGCGGCCGGAGCTTCTGCCTCTGCTGCCGGAGCCTCTGCGGCTTCTTCTGCAGGAGCGGCTTCACCGTCTTTGTCAACAACAGCCTGGATAACGCGTGCAAAAGCAGCAATCGGGGCGTTGAAAGCGTTGCAAACGGTTGCAAGGAGAACTTCCTTGGTCGGAAGATCTGCCAGAGCATTTACAGTGTCAAGATCAACAACTGCACCTTCCAGGTAACCAGCCTTCAGTTTGAAGTCCGGATGATCCTTGGAAAACTTCTTCAGGATGCGGGCAGCAGCGGTATGATCTTCCTTGGAAATAGCCAGAGCGCTGGTTCCTTTCAGTGCATCTTCCCAACCATCCAGATGTGCTTCTTCAGCAGCTCTTTTAATGATGGAGTTCTTGATAACGGAATAGTCAACACCGGCTTCTCTGAGTTCCTTACGGAGAACCGTATCATCTGCTACGTTAATGCCTTTGTATTCTACCAATACACCGGCTACGGAATCAGTCATTCTACCGGCCAATTCACTTACCGCAGCTTTTTTTGCTTCCAGAATTTTTTCACTTGCCAAAATATTCACCTCCTGTGATGAATATGAAAAGGCTCTTTCCACACTACCGCGGAAAGAGCCCAAAAAACAAAGTTTTCTGTGTTTTCCTCGGCAGGTAAGGACTTTGCCTGTTACGTCTTTGCGGACACCTGCTGTCTTCGGTAAGAAACAGCATTGATATACTAACACGGGGTTTCCCCCGTGTCAATAACGGTTTTGGCTTATGCGCCGTACTTGGAAGAGCTGAACTTAACGCCAGGTCCCATGGTAGCAGCAACGGTGCAGGACTTAATGTACTGACCCTTTGCAGCAGCCGGTTTTGCCTTAACAATGGCTTCCATCAGGGTATCCAGGTTTTCGGTCAGCTTTTCAGCACCGAAAGAAGCTTTTCCGATTGGGCAGTGAATAATGTTGGTCTTGTCCAAACGATATTCAATCTTACCGGCCTTTGCTTCCTGTACAGCCTTAGCAACGTCAGGAGTTACGGTACCGGCCTTCGGAGACGGCATTAAGCCACGAGGTCCAAGGATTTTACCAAGACGACCAACTACACCCATCATGTTCGGAGCAGCAACGGCTACGTCAAAGTCCAGGAAGCCTTCCTTCTGAATGCGTTCTGCCAGATCTTCTGCACCGACAATTTCGGCACCTGCTTCTTCAGCAGCTTTTGCCATATCGCCCTTGGCAAATACAGCAACGCGAACCTGCTTACCAGTTCCGTTCGGAAGAACAACAGCACCACGAACCTGCTGGTCAGCGTGACGGGAGTCAACGCCAAGACGGATGTGAGCTTCAATTGTTTCGTCAAACTTTGCGGTAGCAGTCTTGCAGGCAAGGTCAAGAGCTTCGCCTACTTCATATGTTTTTGTTCTGTCAACAAGCTTTTTGTTGTCAACATACTTCTTACCATGTTTCATTCTGTCTATCCTCCCGCATTAATCCACTACAGTGATGCCCATGCTGCGAGCGGTACCGGCAATCATGCTGGTTGCAGCTTCCAGGCTGGCAGCGTTCAGGTCCGGCATCTTCTGCTCGGCAATCTTCTGAACCTGTTCCTTTGTAACGGTAGCTACCTTTGTTTTGTTTGGTTCACCGGAAGCCTTTTCAATGCCGGCAGCCTTTTTCAGAAGAACTGCTGCTGGCGGGGTCTTGGTGATAAAGGTAAAGCTGTGGTCTGCATACACTGTGATTACAACTGGGATAATCAGACCGATGTCGTTCTTTGTGCGCTCGTTGAATTCCTTCGTGAAGGCCATGATGTTAACACCATGCTGACCGAGTGCAGGTCCTACAGGCGGGGCTGGGGTTGCCTTACCGGCAGGAATCTGAAGCTTAATAAAGCCAATAACTTTCTGTGCCATAATTGCACCTCCAAAGAATTGTGGTAATTGGCGGAACAAGATCATTGTTCCTCCCACCGGAAGTCTGAAAGAGACTCCCGTAATGAAAGCGGAAATCCGCTCATTACCAAGATTAATATTGCGTATTTCAGGCGATTCAGCCTTCTACGCCGAGCTCAAGCTGGTTGAGCATGGTTTCGACAGTGGTTTCTCTGCCGAACATGGAAATCCGTACACTAACCTTATTGTTGTCAAGGTCAATGCTTTCTACGGTACCGGAGAAGTCCGAAAGCGGACCGTCAATAATTCTGACATAGTCTCCGACTGCGTAGTTGACTTCCACGGTTCTGATGTCTACGCCAAGGTGTTCTACTTCAGCGTCTGTCAACGGAACCGGTTTGCTTTCCGGACCAACAAATCCGGTGCATCCGCGGGTATTGCGGATAACGTACCAGGCATCATCATTCATGGTATATTCTTCGCCGCTTTGTTCTACAGCCAGCTTTACCAGAACATAACCCGGGAAAACCTTACGTTCTACTTCTTTCACTTCGCCGTTCTCTTTGACTTCCTGAACGGTTTCGGTAGGAACGCGAACATCCAGGATTAAATCCTGCATTTTCCGGTTTTCTACTACTTTTTCAATGTTGTCTTTTACTTTGTTTTCATACCCGGAATAGGTATGAACAACGTACCACTTGGAAATTCCTGCCATAGAAACCGCCTCCGTTACAACGCTAGAGATCCAAGGAAGGCACGGGCCATAATCAGTGCGGTCTCCGTGTCAGTTAAAGACAGATTGTAGATAACTTCTCTGAGTTTAACCAGGATGGCATCTTCAATCCAGACACCAATACCGATAACCAGAACAACCAGAAGAACAACCAGGCAGTTTTTCCAAAGGTCCTTGCCCTTTGTCCATTGAATCTTCTTGATTTCGGTTTTCAGATCCTTGAACCATTTCTTAATGGAGTCCAGTGCTTTATTGCCCTTGGACTGAGTAGCGTCGGCTTTTTTGGCCGGCTTGGAGGAAGTCTTCGGCGTTTTAGCATTCTTTGCCATAAACGGAGCCTCCTTTTACTTGGTTTCTCTGTGGAGAGTATGTTTCTTGCAGAACTTGCAGTACTTGTTCATCTCCAAACGATCAGGGGAGTTCTTCTTGTTTTTCATTGTGTTGTAATTGCGCTGTTGACATTCTGTGCAAGCAAGAGTAACTCTAACTCTCATTGACGGCACCTCCATACTTCTGGATAAATTTTTGCTCCTCTAAACAATGCGGGGAGCCCTTTGCCTCCCTCTCTGCACGGGCTTTCTTTTTGTAAAAATGCGCACAAAAAAAGAGCCCTCTTTTAAGAGGTACAGTTACTTTACCATAAACCCAGGGCCTGGTCAAGGAAAAAAGCTTGCAAAACCGGGATTCTGTCAGGGCTATCCCAAGTAAAAAAGAGCGCGTTTTGCAACGCGCTCTTTCCCTTGTTCTTTTTGGTCCACTCCATGTGAAACAAATCAGCTTTTCAATGCTTTTCTGGTAATGGGTCCGACAGATCCATCTGCATCCAGTCCGTTAGCTTTCTGGAATTTCTTTACTGCAGACTGTGTGCCCGGTCCAAAGAAGCCGTCAATTTTGTCATTGTAGTAGCCCTTCTTAGTCAACCACCACTGAACCCACTTAACGCCTTCATTTCCTTTCCGAATCTTGCCGTATTCATACTTGGAACGATTTACCACATAGGACGGTTCCCGATATGGGCAGGACGCCGTGCTGGATTTGGCAGAGGAAACCACCTTGCCGTTCTTGATGGTATAGGTTGTTCCATCCTTTGTATAAGTTCCATTATAACTGAACTGAACCTTACTATTCTTCAGGTAATAGGTCCCGTTCTGATTGGTTGCCAATCCATTGTACTGGAAGGTTACCTTACCCTTTTCACAGTAATACCAGCCGTTTTGGTTCTTGGCAAGGATTGTCTTGGTACGAAGGGCACCGTCTTCACAGTACCACCATGCACCGCTATCACCTTTGGCAATGCCGGTATATTTTACAAATTCCCCATTGCGATAACAGTAGAAGTCTCCGTTAGAGTCTTTCACCAAACGGATATCTTCACTGGAATAATCCGGATAAGTCTTTTCCGGTGTTACCGGATCTTCAGACGGAGTTTCTGTAGTGCTTTCGGTAGAAGATTCTGCTTCTGTAGTACTTTCCGAATCTGTATCTGTGGTGCTTTCGGTAGAAGACTCTGTCTCTGTATCAGTAGACGCTTCTTCTTCCGTGTCTCCATCACCAACGGTCACTTTCAGAACATCAAAGGCACCATTGCTTAAATAAGCAACCACGTTAGTGGTGCCATCTCCTACGCCGGTTACTACACCGGAAGAAGAAACAGTGGCAATACGGGTATCCTGACTGAAGAAGTACGGCGTTTCATTTCCAGAAACGGAATACTTCAATTTAAAGGTTTTTCCCTTAGAAACTTTGGCCAGCGCACTAACATCTACCGACTCTTCCACAACGTATCCCGTTGCGCCGTTAGACGTGGTTACCTTATACCAAAGTGGGCTATACATGCGATACTTTGTGGCATCCACAGAGCCTGTATACGCAACACGCGTGTCCCGGAAGCCGCCCTCCACCGTGATAGTTTCTCCGGTGGTAATGGATCCGGCTTGGTTTCCGCCGGAGACAGACGGTTCATCCCGCAAATTAACGGTAGCCGTTGCTACGCCAGAACCAGAGCCCTGATAACCGGTGAACTGAACTGCCGTACCGCTGGTTTCCGGAAGATTATTGAAAATAGGAATGTAGAAGGTCTTGGACTGATCCAAAACGCCGGCATCCCGATACGCTTTATAAGTGGAATACGTGGTGTTGACAACCCCATTAACCGCACTCATGTACTGGTGATTATACGTGTTATTGGAGGTCATATTAAACTTTTGCAGGTAAGATGTGTTCTGCCCTCTGGCGATGTAGTACTTTGCAATTATTTCAGTACCACCATTAATGGACTTCTCCGGTGTATTCCAGCCATAGCTCTTGGCATATTTCAAGCCGTGGGCAACTGCCTGGCCATTACTGTCGTCTACTGCACCAATATTGAAGTAATTGTAATATCCCGTATAAGAACCATAGGTTCCGGTAACGCTACTGCTGCCGGTTACTCCATGCTCTCCTAAAATCTTGGAAACCAGGAAGCACGGATTTACATTATTATTCTTTGCTGCAGTGCAGATAACTTCCGCGTAAGTCTTATTAATAGTCTGGGTATTTCCGGATGTGTCCGTGTATTTGATCTTACCGTCAGAAGTAACATAGTTTTTACTACGTGTAGTATAGGTGCTTGCAATAAACGTGTTGGCCAACATGCTGGTTACTACCTTTACCGCTTCGTCATAAGAATCAAAATTCCATTCCAAGGACTCAAACTGCATCATGGTAATGTCATTGCCAAGGAAGGTGTACGGATTCATAAAATAAGAAACGGCCATAGGCGTAGCCCGGATCCAACCGGTTTGATTGGCATTGGAACCGTCTACTACAGAATAGGTAAATCCACCGTTAGCAGTATAGGCGCCGACAGATTTATCCCGATACAGGCGTGTAGCACTGGCATCAGCAGATTTCTGCAATGGAACCAAGTTCAAATTATTGCCGGTTTCCGCGCTTAAGGCATCAGACCAGTTCAATCCCGTCTTTACCGCAGTAAACTTCCAGTTCGGATGGGACTGATGTACCGTATACAATTTTTCCGCATACGCTTTTGGGAATCCGGCACTTACCAAAGAATTAATATAAGAATCCTTTTCAGATGCTGCGGATACCGGGTACAGGAAAGAACAGAGCATTACTGCCAGCACCACGGCAATTGCCATGCACCGCGTCAGAAATGTTTGCGTTTTCATGTTGAACCTCCAAAATACAAACTTCCCCATGGTTTCATTTTCACGCATTAAAGTATAGCACAGTAATTTGTAAAAGGGCAACAAAAAAAGGACCTCTGTTGAGGTCCTTCTTGGGTTATACCCTGAAAACTGAATACAG
>CAVHPJ010000009.1:0-3507 GCA_963638085.1 Butyricicoccaceae bacterium
GCCTTACTTGTGTGGCAAATTCGGCACAGACACTCCGTTTGCCACCCAAATCCCACTTTCGGGTGGCAATTAAACCCGCAGTCCCCAATTTGCCACCACAATCACCAATCACCAAATCGCCCCGCCTGTTCCAAACATACTCTGGTGGCAAACTACCACCACCAACCGCAACAGCATCTCCGTCACCATCGACTGCTACGTCATTGATGATGACATCCGGGAGCAGGTAATGTCAGCAGACAGCGGTAAGGAATGGACCATGGAAGGAACGGTCGTTGGCCACAACGGATCTCACGTTGCTATCCTGGTTACCAAGCTGAAAGCCGAAAAGCATCAGACGGAATACACTGTACAGGCCGTTACCGAAAACGAAGGCACCGAGGAAGCCTGGACAAAATATGTTCTTTATGCTGACGGTGCGGAAGCATCCGACTTCACCGGTATCTGCAACGTATGCATCAATGACCCGGATGGAAACAAGGATGACTTCTTCTTTGAAAACGGCGTTTACAACGGCGAAGCCAACCTGGTAACAGAATATGCCGGTGACATTTGTTATGTATCCGGTGGGCGAGTTGATACCAACTTTGCCGGACTGGCAGACTATGCCGGAACGAAGTATTTATTCCATCACGGCAGGGCAGAGCTTACCTATACCGGGTGGTATGAAACAGACGGCACGGTATACACCATAGAAAAGGGTGTTGTGACCGGGCAGTCATGAATTTAAGAAATATTTAAGGAAAGTATGGAAATGTGGCGGTTTTTGGATTAGCATTAAACCGTCACCAAGAATCGATTAAAAGGAGACATCATTATGAAAAACGTATCCAAGTACATTGCACTCTTACTTGTATTTACAGCACTGACTACTATCTATCTGACCGGTTGCGGTAAAAAGACCGAAGCCACGGAACCGGAAACCACGGTTATCTCTGAGGAAATCAGCGAAGCCGATATGATTATTAAGCAGGGCGAAGATGGCAACCTCTACGCTTACTATAATGACACCGTAGTAGATTCCTATACCGGTGTTTTGCAGGAACCCACTTCCGGTACCTGGTATTACGTCAAGGACGGTAAGGTAGACCTTACCTATACCGGCTTTGCATCCAATAGCGAAGGGGAATGGTACATTAAAGACGGCATGGTAGACTTCTCCTATAGCGGTGAAACCGAAGAATCCGCTACCAATGCGGACGGATCCGCCACTACCAATAAGGTAGTAGTAGAAAACGGCAAAGTAGTAAAGAGAAATGGCGAAGAAGTCACTGCTCCGGCCACCACTACTAAGATTACCGTTACCAAGGTGGTAGAACAGACCAAGAAGGATACCACGGCAGGAACCACCAAGGCTTCTGCTTCTACCGCAGGTACTACCAAGTCTGCTTCTGCAAATACCACAGCAAAGCAGAGTAATACAGCAGCTACCAAAGCTTCTACCACTGTAAAGCAAACCACCACTACTACCAAAGCAACTTCTAAGCAGACTACTACCACCAAGGCAACCACTCAGGCAGCCAAAATCACGCAAGCTGATATGGACAACTTCATTGCTTGGGCAAAGTCTTATGCCATTAGCCAGGGTTACGCTTGGGCAGATAAAAATGATCTTGCTGGATATACTGGGTCTGGAATTCTTGAAACTAAAGAAGATTTAGAAAATTATAAACAGTATGTAAAAAGAGACATTGCCGAATTAAGACAATATGAACCAGATTGCACAGCTGTTCTTTTCTGGTTTGAAGCAGGAAGCAATGGCGTAGTTTCCGGATACCGTCTTAACTTCGGTAAAGCAGGTTGAGCTTGCAGGTGACATGATAATTTCTCCTTAAAATCAAATAGATACGTGTTAAAGAAGAGATTCCTTTTGGAGTCTCTTTTTTATATATCCAAAGGAACAAGGACCGGAAACCACTCATCCGGTCCTGTTCCAATTTTTAAAGAAAGGGGTAATAAAATGAAAAAGACGAAAGTCAAAAGGTTGCTAGCGATTTTGCTTTCGTTAGCACTGTTTGTGGGTACTTTTGCATCCACAGCAAGTGCTGCATCCATTAAAGTGGCAATGACAGAGATTAAAGGTACCGGTTGGTCCTCTCCGGCATTGTCATTACGTAATGGGTACAAGTTTAATGGTCACAGTGCGTTCTATGCTAAAGCGCAGAACTCGGCATCCGGCAAGGCGGTTTACTGTATTGAAATGGCTACTAACATTAGTCACAATCAGTCCGTCTCGTCCAAGAGCGAAGGAACCCTGGAAAATCAATTAAAGGGCAATGGCGCATTAAGTGCTGACCAACAAACAACAATGCTTTCCTACGTTCTGTACAACGGCTATAAAGGCAATGTTAGTTACAGTACATGGAAAAGCCAGAGCAGTTCCAATGCTGATCTTGCAAAGTACGTGGCAACCCAGTTGCTTGTATGGGAAGTCCTGATTGGCGAACGTGACATTAACTTCAACTACATTTCCAAGTCCCAGACAGGGGCTTCCAATGCGGTTAAGGAGTATGTTCGTTCTAACAATCCTCTGAGAAGTAAGATTTTCAGTTATTACGATTCCATTGCTTCGGCCATTCAAAATCAGTTGAAGATTCCAAGTTTCATGAACAAATGGAAAAACCAGGCATCTACGTATGAGCTGACCTACAGCAACGGTGTGTATTCCGTATCCTTGACGGACACCAATGGCGTTCTGGGCAACTACAGCTTCTCTGGGGCAGGTTTGAGTTTCCAGAAGAGCGGTAATGTGCTGACGGTGACTTCCTCGCAGCCGTTTGATGTATCCACCATTTCGGCTACAAAGACGTCCAACAATCAGACGTCTACCTTGCTTATCTGGGGTGACGGCAGTTATTCCTACAGCGGTTCCGGCGTACAGGACGTAGCTTGTGCCGGTGACAACAAGACCGACCCATTGTACGGGTATGTGAAGTTGGTGGCGAAGCAGGCAACCGGTAATCTGACGATTACCAAGACGTCTGAGGATGGCCGCACGAACTTTAATTTCCGTGTTACCGGGCCGGAGGGGTATGACAAGACCGTAACTACTTCCGCAGTGGATAATGGCGCCAAAGGGGCCGTTACACTGACTGAACTGGTTCCGGGGTCCTACACCATTGAAGAGGTTGGTGCCGGAAAGCGGTACACCGTACAGGTTACGCAGAACAGCACTGTAAACGCAGGGCAGACAAGCTCTGTTGGGTTCAACAACACGCTTGCTGAACAGTACAACATTTCCGTAAAGAAGTCCGACAAGGAAACCGGCGAAGCTCTTTCCGGTGCTGAATTTGTTGTCTATGCCGATACTAATGGTAACGGCCAGTATGATGATGGAGTCGCCACCGACTACAGATGCGCTTTTTTCCTGGCGATTCAGCAACCCTTCTTTTGTGAACTAAGCCAAGATGGTTAGTACTCATGCTTTTTACCTGATCCTGATCCAAGATGGCCAGCACCCGACTACGTGTAATTTTGAAAAAAAGTAAAAATTACACGTAATTCAGA
>CAVHPJ010000009.1:3636-72899 GCA_963638085.1 Butyricicoccaceae bacterium
ATTCAGAGCGGGAACTACGTGTAAATTCAGAAAAAAATTAAAATTACACGTAGTCTTAGACATTAATGCCAGTGTTAACCAAGGTCATCAGCACCCGACTACGTGTAAATTTGAAAAAAAGCAAAAATTACACGTAATTCAGAGTGGAAGCTACGTGTAAATTCAGAAAAAAATTAAAATTACACGTAGTCTCCTTTGCAAGGGCTACACTAAGTGGCTTCAGGTTGAAAATATAGATTGAGCAAATCGGCGCTGGAAGATAAGGCAGAAGTGCTACATCGCTCAGCCTAAACTTCAGTTACTTTAGATAATAAAAAAGAGGCTGATTCACGAAGAAAACCGCTGCGCTACAAGGTCCAAGAAGTAGGAGTGGAGGCGGGGGTCGGCGTCAAGCTCCGGGTGGAAGGCCAAGGCGATTTGGTTCCCGTACTGTACACCAACAATATTGCCTTGCACAACGGATAAGACTTGTACCGGCTCTTTTACGGATGCAATGTAGGGAGCTCGGATAAAGGTCATAGGGACGGAACCAATCCCCTGGACTTCCGCCACAGTGTGGAAGCTGCCGAGCTGGCGGCCATAAGCATTGCGCTTGGCGGTCATGGGAATGGAGCCGAAGCAGGGCGCTTCTGTGTGGGAAGGCAAGTTGCTGTGGGAAGGCAAGTTACTGTGGGAAGGCAAGTTGCTGTGGGAAGGCAAGTTGCTGTGGGAAGGCAAGTTACTGCGGGAAGGCAAGTTACTGCGGGAAGGCAAGTTGCTGTGGGAAGGCAAGTTACTGCGGGAAGGCGCTTCGCTGTTGTCAATTTCTTCGGCCAGAAGGATCAGCCCTGCGCAGGTTGCCAGGACCGGCAAGCCGTTTTCAATTTGCTCTTTTAAGGGCTGCAATAAGCCTAAATCCTGCAACAGTTTTCGTTGCACAGTGCTTTCGCCGCCAGGGAGGACAAGGCCGTCAAGGCCTTGCTCCAAGTCTTTCAACTGTCGGATTTCAAAGCAGTCGGCGCCCAGCTGTTGCAAGCGCTGTTCGTGTTCCAAAAAGGCACCCTGCAGCGCTAATATGCCGATCTTCATTATTTGCCTCTTTCTGCCATCAGGATTTCAATTTCCTGCTCGTTGATGCCAACCATAGCTTCTCCTAAATCCTTAGACAGCTCAGCAATCAGCGCTGCATCCGTGTAGTTGGTGACAGCCTGTACAATGGCGGCGGCGCGTTTTTCCGGGTTTCCGGATTTGAAAATGCCGGAACCGACAAAAACGCCCTCGGCGCCCAACTGCATCATCAGGCTGGCATCTGCCGGGGTGGCGACCCCGCCTGCGGCAAAGTTTACAACCGGAAGCTTCTTATTGTCATGCACGTACTGCACCAATTCGTACGGCACCTGCAGCTCTTTGGCCACTTCAAACAGTTCGTCTGCCCGCAGCCCTGCAATTCTTGCAATTTCGGTATTCATTTTCCGCATGTGCCGTACGGCCTGCACTACATCGCCGGTGCCGGGCTCACCTTTCGTCCGGATCATGCTGGCTCCTTCGTTTATGCGACGCAGTGCCTCGCCCAAATCCTTGGCTCCGCAGACGAACGGAACGGCAAATTCCCGCTTATTGATGTGGTACACGTCGTCTGCCGGAGACAGCACTTCGCTTTCATCAATGTAGTCAATTTCAATGGCCTGCAGGATTTGCGCCTCGGCAAAATGGCCGATTCGGCATTTTGCCATAACCGGAATGGAAACCGCTTCTTGGATGCCCTGAATCATTTTCGGGTCGCTCATGCGGGAGACGCCGCCGGCGGCGCGAATGTCCGCTGGAATGCGTTCCAGCGCCATGACCGCGCAGGCGCCGGCCTGTTCGGCAATCTTTGCCTGTTCCGGTGTGGTAACGTCCATAATGACGCCGCCTTTCAGCATTTGGGCCAGCTGTTTGTTTAATTCATATCGTTCATTACTCATGGAAAAGAACTCCTTTACAACTTTGTTGCGGCCTATTATACTAGCGTGTGACCATATTAAAATATTCAATTTTAATATATTCAGTAAGGTCAGAAAGGCGGCAAGCCCCGGAATGTTAACCTATAATCTTACCGGAACAGGGTCAGATTCCCTGTATGAAACTCTTTACCTTTGCATTAAAAATGACATTCTTACAGGGAATCTGAAGGCCGGGGAGCGTCTCCCGTCCAAGCGGCCCTTTGCAAAAAATCTGGGCATAAGCGTTATTACCGTAGAAAACGCTTATGCCCAGCTGATAGCGGAAGGCTTTATTTATTCTCTTCCCAAAAAGGGTTTTTATGTTAGTGATTTTAATCAATTAACCGCGGCTGCCGGAAAGCCCACCACGGAACAGGTAACCCTGACCGGCGGGGAAACCTCCTACCTTGCTGATTTTACCAGTAACCAGACGGACACGGAGCTGTTCCCCTTTACCATCTGGACCAAAACCATGCGGGAAGTGCTGAATGAAAATCAGAAACAGCTGATGACGAACCCGCCGGCCGGCGGCATCATGGAACTCCGGCAAAATATTGCCGCTTACTTACATGACTTTCGCGGTATGCACGTAAACGCACAGCAAATTATAGTAGGCGTTGGCACAGAGTACCTCTTCGGCCTTCTGATTCAGCTGCTCAGCCCGGAAACCGTATACGGCCTGGAAAATCCGGGGTATCCGAAAACGGCGCAAATCTGCCGGAGCATGAATGTCCCGTATCAATACGTGGACATTGACCGCTACGGCATTTCCGCCGAAGCACTGGAGCAAAAGCAGATTGACGTTATCCACACATCTCCGTCCCACCACTTCCCGACGGGAATCGTCATGCCGATTTCCCGCCGTTACGAGCTTCTGGGCTGGGCCGCCAAAGCAGAAGGCCGCTATATTATTGAAGACGACTATGACAGCGAGCTCCGCCTGACCGGCAAGCCTATCCCTACCCTGCAAAGCATAGACGTCCTGGACAAAGTCATCTACATGAACACCTTCAGCAAAACCCTCAGCTCCACCGTGCGCATCAGCTACATGGTGCTACCGCCGGCCCTTGCCGAAAAATTCTATAAGCAACTGTCCTTCTACACGTGCACCGTCTCCAACTTTGAACAGTATGCCCTGTCCAAATTCATCCAGAACGGCAGTTTTGAAAAGCACCTGAATCGCCTGAGAAATGAATACCAGAAAAAACGGGACTGCATCATTGACTCCTTCACACGCTCCCGGCTGAAAGACTCCATCCAAATTATGGAGGAGGAAGCAGGCGTCCACTTCCTGATGAAAATTTCTTCTCCTGCGGGCGAGTCAGCTATCCTCCATCAGGCGCTTGCCAAGGGTATTAAACTAGTCAGCCTGGCTGACTACTACCATGGCAACCGCCCGGAGTATCAGAACATTTTTGTCATGAACTACTCCTCCATAGACGTTTCCCGTATGGAGGAAATTACGCAAAAGCTGTATGAGTGCATTTAGCATAAATGGGAAGGCATTAAAAAAGAAAGCTTGTCCATAAAACCTGATCATCTTCAGCTGTTGGGCGGATAGTGGCTGGCCACGGTCAAAAACAAAGATTCTCCCAAAAGGGTGACTATCAGCCTAAAATCGGCAATAACCATCACAAAAGCGGATTTCAAACAGCAAAAAATCCGCTTTCAAGGGTGGCAATTGGATGGAAATAGCCGTATAGCCATCACATTTCGCAGTTTCAACTATTTTGCCAGCTCCATAAATGCCGGTAGGTATTTATGGCTTGATTCGAAGATTCCTTCCAAAGGGAAAGCGTATTGATGGACTTACAAATGAGCAATTGGCGATAATGATTAGAATGGTTAGAATATCCAGAAATAGATAAAACTGCAGCACGTTGGGAAGTATGCTTGCATAGGTTTTTGCTATCTTTGCCTAAAAACACCAAGACTAATATGCGAATGAACCTGCACTAACACAGATTGTTGTTGGTGCAGGTTCATTTTGCGTCTTACCTCATGTGCAGCAAGGTACTATATCAGAAAAGCAGAAAGGGTAGGCGTTTAAGGGCCTAAGCAGTGAACAAATGCGACTTTGGTGAACAAAAAGTGAACATTTTGCCTTAAATGAAGATTGAAATAATAAAAAATAGCACGTAACTAACGTAGTTACGTGCTTTCACATGGGTGCAGGGGAGGGATTTGAACCCCCGACCTCCGGGTTATGAGCCCGACGAGCTACCAACTGCTCTACCCTGCGATATATTCACTTGTTCCCTAGTGCCCTATTATTATAGTAGGCCTGCCTGGAAAAAGCAAGCTTTTTTTCAACAACAGGAGGTTGGTGTTGGCGGCTAGTGAGTAGAGCATCAGGCGGCGGCCGGAGGGTAAACACCCGGACCTGCAACCGGGACCGCAAATTGCCCAGCCCCCCTCTTGCAAAAGCCGCCCGGGCAGACTATAACAATGGATATAGAAAAACACTGGGTAGAAAACCACTACAGGAGGAAAAGACATGAACATTCCAAACATGGGCGGCTTTGACTTTGGCGCGCTGGCAAAAGGAAAGCAGGCCTGGGAGCAGTTTAAGCTGAATCACCCGAGATTTCCGGATTTCCTGAAGGACATTGCAAACCGCGGGGTAACGGAGGGCACCAACGTGGAAATTGCGGTAACATACCCGAACGGTCGGAAAATCAGAACCAACGTAAAGGTTAAGCCGGGCGATGTAGAGCTTTTCCAATCCATGAAAGACTTCATCAATTTACTGTAATCCAATTTCTGTAATTCAAATTTAGAAAAAGGTTGGGGAATAAAAAGGGCACTGCAGGAACCATTCCTGCAGTGCCCATGACTTTCTGTAAACAGCTTACGGAGATTCTTTGGCAGCTTATTTAGCTTTTTTGGCAGCCTTAATGCGGGCAGCTTCGGCGTGCTTGGCTGCAGCCGTTGCTTTTTCCACGGCGGCATTATCCTGCGCCAGTGCCTTGACGGCGGCGTCCCGACGAGCCTTTGCATTTTGCAGGGCAGCATTGTCCATGACTGCAAGGGTGGAGTCATAACCCTGCGCAATGCGCTGCTTGTAGATGCGCTCGGCCTGTCTCTGGCGCTGCTTTCTGATTTTTCTGTCCAGCTTTGCTTTGTCCCGGTTAATAGCGGCCTGTTCCTTTTCCAAGGCAGCCTTCTTGTCTTTGGCAAATGCTACGGCAGTTCTTCTGGAAGAAAAGAAATCTTCAAGAGCAGCAGAAGAGACTTCGTCGGCCGGAGCGCCGTCAAGAAGGACGGTAATTGCGCCGTGGATGGAGCCAAGCACAGTGGCTACAGCGGTAACAATTGTATCTTTTACCTTCATTTCATATACCCCTCTCACCGCAGATTGCCCTCCACGGTTGTTAATACTAAAAATTATGATACCTAATTTTGGGGGTACTGTCAACGCAGTTTGACTATTCCAAAGCCCCGTTTATAATGGTTTAAGTACGGTTAAGTTGCTCCCTTTAAAATGGAGCATGACTTTAAAATGAAGGAGGAATGTGTATGGCAGATTATATTCTGGAGTGTAAGGCGTTACGTAAGAAATATGGTAGCTTTACCGCTCTGAACGATATTGACTTACAGCTTTCCAAAGGAAAAGTGGTAGGCTTGCTGGGGCCGAACGGCAGCGGTAAAACTACCTTAATCAAATTGGCATGCGGCCTGTTGCTGCCGTCGGCCGGCGAACTGCTTATTGATGGCAAGGCTCCCGGGAAAGAAACCAAGCAGATTGTGGCATACCTGCCCGAACGCAACTACCTGCCGGATACCATGACCATCAAGTCCATGATCAAATTCATGGCGGACTTTTACCCGGACTTAAATAAGGAAAAGGCCTATGACATGCTGGGCCACTTAAACCTTGATGAAAATCAGCGGTTTAAGGCGCTTTCCAAGGGTAATCGGGAAAAAGTCCAGCTGATTTTGGTCATGAGCCGGGAGGCGCAGCTTTACCTTTTAGATGAGCCGATCGGCGGCGTGGATCCGGCAGCCAGAGATTACATTTTGGATACCATCATCCGCAACTACAATAAGGAAGCTACTGTGGTATTGTCTACGCACTTAATCGCAGATATTGAGCCGGTCCTGGATGAATTCGTCTTTATCCGCAACGGTGACATTCTGCGACACAGCTCTGTGGAGGACGTCAAAGCCATGGGCCACACGGTGGACAGCCTGTTCAGGGAGGAATTCAGATGCTAGGAAAATTAATCAAACACGAATTCTTTGCGGACGCTAAAATGCTGGTGCCGACGTATCTTGTGGTTCTGATTCTGTCTCTTCTCGGGCGATTCAGCACTTGGCTTGCCACCAGAAAATCCATTGCCGACGCAGTGTCCTCATCCTTTGCCAGCCTTTTGGAAGGAATGGCATCCTTGCTGAGTGTGCTGTATGTAATAGCGTTTATTGCGGCAATGGTGCTTACCATATTTTATTTAATATATCGCTTTTATAAGAACTTCTTTACCGACGAAGGCTACCTGATGATGACGCTGCCAACCAAGTCCTACAGCCTGGTTACCGCAAAATTCATTAACTCCGTTATCTGGGTAGTCATTGGACTGTTGGTTACCGTTCTTTCTTTGTATATTACCTTTAGCCATTATGATCAGCTGATGGATACTATTTCAGAAATCTACAATCTGCTGACCAGAAGCGGGGATAAGGAATACATTAAGGACGCCCTTGGCACCGAGCCGGGAGTCTTTATTACGGAATTGGTTCTGTACATGGTGGTTTGGTTCTCCAGATTCATTATCACCTGGTACTTTGCCATTGCGTTTGGCCAGTTGCTGTCTAAGAACCACAAGGTGGTCGGTGCCATCGGGGCGTACTTGATTCTGCGCATTCTGGCCAGCATCCTGTCCACGGTTTTCCTGTGGTTTGAAAACGAAGTGTTGGCAGACGCCATCACCGGTTACAGCACCAGCACAGGCGTGGCGCTGCAGACAACGCTGATCGGCACTTCGGTCGTCAGCATTCTTGTCTGCGCGGTCCTGTTCTGGGCCACCTGCTACATTATGGAGCACAAGCTGAACCTGGACTAAGCAACTTAGACTAAGCAACCTAGAATAAGCAACCTAGACTAAGCAACTTAGACTAAGCAATGGCTTTTGTCAGATTACCGCATTTTGGCCTTTTAAAATTTATAATTTAAACTGCCACAGATTGTGCTTGGATGGCCAATTTGCGGCAGTTTCCTTTTTCCTGCGGTAATGCAGCTTTCCCAATTTAACATTCATAATCTAAACTGCCGCAGGTTGCGTTTGAATGGCCAATCTGCGGCAGTTTCCTTTTGCTTGCGGGACTTTGACAGTCCATTTACCTCATTTTAGCTCTGCCCCCATAATCTGGGGTACTTTACGAAAATGTCTTTCGCCCCAGCACCGCGCCAGTTGCTGAGTTTACCTCAGACAGCTATCTGCCGGCCACTTCTGAGGTAAAACGCCTTTCCATTTACCTCATTCCCAGTTGTGGCCAGCCATCTGAGATAAACCCCTCCTCTTCAAAAAGTGCTTTCTTTTAATATTTTCTAATATAGAAAATCATTGCGCTCATTTTGGAGTTTGCCGCTTCAGATGAGCGCATTTACCACCACCAAAAGCCGCATATTCGGTTTCCTAAGCATAAATGAGCGCATTTAAAAGACCCTGCCATTTGGCAATTTTCTAATACAGAAAATCATTGCGCTCATTTTGGAGTTTGCCGCTTCAGATGAGCGCATTTACCACCACCAAAAGCCGCATATTCGGTTCCCTAAGCATAAATGAGCGCAACTAAAAGATAACGCCGTTTGTAAATTTCCAATACAGAAAATAATAAAACTAATATAGCTCTTTGCCTCATCTGGAAAAGGGGCTCCGCCGGGTCCTGGTTATAAGTGCATACTTTTTGGACAGAAACACGTCTACAGTATGCATTCTGTTTGAAAAGTGCATACCGCAAGGCTCCTGAATTCTGAAAAGTATGCACTTTTCCGTTGCAAGTAAAAAGACGCTATCTGGCAGAAATAAGGGGCTCCGCTGGGAACGTAACAGAAGGGGCTCCGCCGGGGAATTTTAAAAACATAATAAAAGTATAAAAGCATACCTTTTCGTCTAAAACAGGGCTAGAGGTATGCTTTTTTTCTGAAAAAGCCGCAGATTGGGCTTGGGAGAGGAAAGTGGTATGCTTTTTGCTTTAACCAGATAAAGCGCCCAGCATGGCACGGAAAATAAAAGCATACCTTTTAGGCCAAAACGGTATTGCAGGTATGCTTTTCAGCTAAAAAAGCCGCAGATTAGGTCCGCAGAGCGGAAAAAGTATGCTTTTAAAAAAAGAGTACGGATAGTTTTGCCAAGGGAGAAAAGGTATGTTTTTGGGCTGATTTGAAAAGTGCTCTGACTTGGGAAGTGGGAAGAAAATTGAAGACCTCCGCATAGAAACGAGGGGAAGAGAAAGTACTCTGCTGGGAAAGAAAATTAAAAGAAGGTTGTACTGTGGGAAGAAGGGGCTCCGCCAGGAAAAAACTAAAGAAGGTCCGCAGGAAAAAAGGCAAAAGAAAGACCTCTAAACAGGGCTTGCCAACAGGGCTAAATAGACAATATTTTTGGTTGGAAAACCACTAACGGTGTTGTTTTGTCAAATATTTGTCATCATAGGGAAAAAAGGTAAATTTTTTAGAAAGTTTGTGCTAAGATAAAGCGGACTTTAAACTACTTAAAATAGGGCAGTTTGCGGAAAGCGGCCTGTAAGGGGAATGAACGGTGGTCAAAGAGCCAAGCGGAAGTAACCAAACAGCAAGAGCTTGGCAAAAACAGCCGCAAGGAATACCCGTGGAAGAGTCCGCCAAAGAGCTAACTAGAAAATGGTCTGCAGGAAAAGAGCTAACCGGCAACCACCAATAGCAAGACTACTTTCTGGAAGCAGACTGTAGGGGAAAGATTGGTAAAAAATGGCCTGCACGAAACAGACCGTAGGCGAAGAACCAAGTGACAGCAACCAACCACAAAGTGGCCTGCAGAAAAACAGGCTATAGGAAAAGCCCCAACAAAAAAGTGGTCCGCAGTAAGGCTCAACAGTAGATAGAATACACAGAAAGCAAGCCGTAGGGAAGGAGCTAAGCGGTAGCAACTAACCGCAAGCGGCCGACAGAAGGACCCTGTAGGAAACTGGCGTGTAGCCAACAGACAAAATGGTCTGCAGGAAAGGATCCAACCGGATGCGCCTAACAAAGAATAACCATAAAGATGGTTTACCGGTAAGGGACTCCGCAGGAAGTAAGACCACAAAGTGGCCGCTGTAGTAAAGCAGGCTACGGGGAACGTTCCAACAAAAAACGGCCCGCAGTAAGGTCCAACAGTAGATAGAAGACACAGAAAGCACGCCGCAGGGAAGGGGCTAAGCGGCATCAACTAACCGCAAAGCGGTCCACAGAAAAACGGACTACAGGAAAAGCTCCAACAAAAAGTGGCCCGCAGTAAGGACCAACAGTAGATAGAAGACACAGAAAGCAAGCCGCAAGGAAGGGGCTAAGCGGCATCAACTAACCGCAAAGCGGTCCACAGAAAAGCGGACTACAGGAAAAGCTTCAACAAAAAGCAGCCCCCAGTAAATAAAGCTCCAACAAAAAGTGGCCCCCAGTAAATAAAGTTCCAACAAAAAGCAGCCCGCAACAAGGACCCACAGTAAATAGTAAATACAAAACAAAAAAGAGCCCCACAGTAAGGGCACTCAGTATATAAAGGGAGACAGGGAAATGTCTGACAAGAAAGAAAAAAAGCAACCAATGACGGCGGCGGACAGACGGCGTTTGACCACAATTATGATTGTGGCTGTGGTAGTGGTTGCTGTCATAATTGGAGTGGTGGCCTTTGTGGTCCACAGACACAATGTAAAGAAAAACGCCGACCTGAGCGCCGGCGTCAGCTACTTAGAAAACCTGGAGAACCGGGACACAGATGAAGTAGAAGATGAAATTAAGAAAAAGAAAGCCGAAGAGCGCAAAGCCGCGTTAGAAAGTGAGGACGCGGACATTTGGAAAATGTTCAATGACTCTGTCATTATGGGCGACTCGCGCGCAGTCGGCTTCTCCTACTATAAGTTCTTAGACAAAGACCGTGTATTTGCCACCTCCGGTGCCACTATCCGGAAGATTCCGGAGTGGATAGACGACGCCAAAAAGATGAATCCCTCTACCGTATACTTAGTATTTGGTATTAATGATACGGGAATGGGCTTCTGGAAAACGCCGGAAGCATACATTAAGGAATATGAGGAACAGGCGGCAAAAATTCAGGAAGCACTGCCAAAAGCACAAATTTATATTGTTTCCATTATTCCGGCCACGGATCCTGCCTTTGAAAAATCCACCTCCTGGAAGGTCATTCCGGAGTGGAATAAGGCCATGAAAGCTCACTTTGTGGACACTAAAATCAGATACATTGATATTACGGACACCGTAAATGCACACAAGGATTTGTATGATAAAGACGGTATCCATATGCAACGGTCGTTTTATCCGTATTGGGCAAAAGCAATTATAGCGGGGACACTGGAGTATGAAGACTAAGACAAAATTTATCGGTGGAGTCCGAATCTTAATGGTATTTGCGTTGCTGGCCTTTATTATTGTTTTGCAGCGCGGGGACAAAACCAGCACGGCGGACATAGGCGATGTAGCCACCGCCGTTACAGCACAGCTGGATTTGTCCAATGTGCAGGAAGGGACGAACTCCGACCTTAAAAAATATTATGGTTTAAGTGCATCCGACTACGAAGGCGTGGTTTACTACGCACCCGTAAGTAACATGGATGCGGAAGAGCTTCTGATTATTAAGTTGAAAGATACATCGCAAGCGGACGCAGTAGAAAGTGCCATTCAAAGCCGCTTGGAAACCCAGAAAAACACCTTTGACGGGTACGGGGTTGAGCAATACAACCTGTTGGAAAAATCCGTGCTGGATGTTAAAGGAAATTACATTTTGTACGTGGTACATGCAGACGCAAGCAAGGCGGATCAGGCCTTTAAGAACAGTCTATAAGGAGGAGGGCTTTAGTTGCTTTTTAGTAGCGTATTTTTCCTGTTTGTCTTTTTACCTGTAACCCTGCTCCTGTATTATCTGGTTCCCTGGAAATTTAAAAACACACTGTTGCTTTTGGTCAGTCTGGTGTTTTATGCCTGGGGCGAGCCGGTTTACGTCTTTTTAATGCTCTTCAGTATTTTGTTCAACTTCTTGGGCGGATTGCAGATTGACTCGCTTAAGGAGGAAGGAAATCAGAAGATGCTGAAAATCAGCTTCTGGTTTACCATTGTGGTGAACCTGGCCATGCTGGGCTTCTTCAAATACGCCGGGTTCCTTGTAGAGTCTATTAACGCTATTTTGCCGGTGACCATTCCGTATAAAGGGGTGGCGTTGCCGATTGGTATCTCGTTTTATACGTTCCAGACTATGTCGTATGTCATTGATTTGTACAAGGGCAATACGGCGGTGCAGAAAAACTTCATCTCGTTTGGTGCCTACGTTACCATGTTCCCGCAGCTGATTGCGGGTCCTATTGTGCGGTACCAGGATATTGAAGAACAGCTGCAGGAACGCACGCTTTCCATGTATAAGTTCGGCCAGGGCATGGCCTGGTTCCTGCGCGGTCTGGCCAAAAAGGTGCTGCTAGCCAACAACATGGGCTCGGTCTTTGATGCCATTTACGCCCTTGGTGCAAGTGAACGGTCTGTCCTGACCGCGTGGATTGGCTGCCTGGCCTATACCATGCAGATTTACTTTGACTTCAGCGGGTATTCGGATATGGCCGTTGGCCTTGGAAAAATGCTCGGCTTTGAATTTGTACAGAACTTTGATTACCCGTATACGTCTAAGAGTCTGACTGAATTCTGGCGGCGGTGGCACATTTCCCTGGGCACCTGGTTCCGGGAATATGTTTACATTCCGCTGGGCGGGAACCGGGTGTCTAACGGCAGACAAATCATGAACATCATGATTGTCTGGGCGTTGACAGGGCTCTGGCACGGCGCCGCCTGGAACTTTGTTTTCTGGGGGCTGTACCACGGAATCATACTATTAATAGAAAAGAAAGTATTGAAGAAGCTGCTGGACAAGCTACCCGGTTTTGTCCGCGTTTTGTACACGGTGCTAATTGTCATGATTGGCTGGGTTATGTTCTTTAGTACATCGCTGTCAGACCTGGGCGCCTATTTGGGTAACATGTTTGGAGCGGGCGGAAGCGGCTTTGCCGATTCCACCGGCCTGTACTACCTGGCAACCAACGCCGTCCTGATTCTTCTGTGCATTGCCTTTTCCGGCCCGGGCCCGTTCAAAAAGCTGCAGAAGATCTTCTTGAAGCCCGGAAAAGCACGGCAGGTGGCAGCCGTTACGGCGTATGTTGCCCTGTTTGTCCTGTCCGTAGCCTACTTAGTAAATGCAACCTATAATCCGTTCTTATACTTCAGATTTTAAAAAACAGAAATCAGAGTTAGAGTGAGTAACATGAAACAAAGACAACTGACACCGGAACAAAAGCGGGCACAAAACCGGGTGCAAATTCAAAAGCGCCGGTTTGTAATTTACCGCGCCATAACGTTCCTAATCCTTGGCTTCATTGTCATTGGCATTCTCTGGTCCGTTTTCCAAAAGGATAAAACCTATTCGGAAACGGAAAACCGTGTGCTGGCAGGAAAGCCGGAGCTGAGTTTAAGCAGCTTGTCCAGCGGACAGTATATGTCTGACATGGAAAGCTACATTACGGACCAGTTCTTTTTCCGGAACCAGTGGATTAAGCTGAAAACCACAGAGGATCTGGCCATTGGAAAAAGAGAATCTAATGGCGTATACATTGGCAAGAAGCAGAACCTGTTAGAAATCCAGGATGACTATGATACGGATAATGTAACTAAGACGGCAAAGGCCATCTCGGACTTTGCCGACAAGCATGAAACCCTGAATCAGACCATTACGCTGGTACCGAATGCCGGTTATATTTGTGACCAGCTTCGTCCGACTAACGCTCCGGTCCATGACCAGTCTAAAGATATTGCACTGGTGCAGAAAAACCTTGGGGACAACATTACCTATTTTGATTTAACCGAAACCATGAAGTCCCACAAGACGGAGCAGATTTATTACAAGACCGACCACCACTGGACCAGCCTTGGCGCAAAGTATGCCTTTGAAGCCCTGGCACCACAGCTGAAGATTACCGATGTGCCGTCTGAATATACGGTGTACCCGGTAACCCATTCCTTCCAGGGAACGCTGGCGTCCAAAAGTGGATACTCTCGTTCGGAAGACACCATTGAAGTGTATATTCCCAAAGACGGCGCACCGGACACCTTGGTTAACTACACGGAACAGGGAGAGAAGACCGCTTCCCTTTACAAAAGCTCTGCGCTAAAGCAGAAGGACAAATATGAGGTCTTCTTTGGCGGGAACTTTGCCCGGGTAGACATTGATACCCCTGAATCGCCGGACCGCAATCTGTTAATCTTCAAGGATTCTTACGCCAACTGCATGATTCAGTTCCTGCAGCCGTACTTCCGCACCATTACCATGATTGACGCCCGCTACTACTATGACGATGTAGACCGCATCATCTCCGACCGCAACATTACAGACATCCTGTACCTGTACAACGTTAACACCTTCATGACGGACACGTCCCTTGCCGACGTCCTTAACGATGCCGGCGCCGAAGCCGAAGGCTCCCTTGCCGACGCAAAATAAACCCCGCCCGCAGAGCAAGACCCTACAGAATAAAGGATCCTGCAGAATAAGGCTCCCGCAGAACAAGGCGCCCTCAGAATAAGGCTCCCGTAGAAGAAGGCTCCCTCAGAATAAGGCTCCCGCAGACGCAATCATTATTCTTGGCGAGTCAGTACCTAAACATTTCCAACGCTGTCCATGAACCCCAGAGAAAACGAATTAAAACTATCCAAGTAAACTATTAAAGATACAAAAGGGCCCTTGCCGCAACACGCGGCAAGGGGCTTTTGCTATAAGTCGTTTCCCTATCGAAAAAACATCTGCTGATTGTAAAGCGCATTGCGCTGGACTGTACGGCTGTATGTGGTGGTGCGCCGTAGGCGCACATCTTGAGGGCCTCCCTTACAACGGGTTCCACTTTCCAAGAAGTGACACTGAAACTCCGGCGCAGCCGGCCCCTTCTTCTTATACTGTTGGCACTTGGCCCGTTTCCATTTGGTATCGATCGGCCTTCTTTTTATACTGTTGGCACTTGGCCCGTTTTCATTTGGTATCGATCGGCCTTGTGCCCGCTGTTTCCCTAATTTACTGCCTGCTACGCTCTTGTGCCCGCTGTTTCCCTAACTTACTGCTTGCTACGCTCTTGTGCCAACCGCGCCATTCCTAACGCTTGCCTAGTCAATCCATTCTTCCTGTTTGCTACCCCACAGTAGAAATCTGGTGGCAAAAATGAACTCACAACTTTATTTGCCACCCAAAAGTAGAATCCTGGTGGCAAACGGAGCGGCAGAGCCAAGTTTGCCACAAGAGAAGGGCTGGACAAGTTGGCACTTTGCAATCGGCTGTTGATTCGGGTGGCAAAAATGAACTTACAACTTTATTTGCCACCCAAAAGTAGAATCCTGGTGGCAAACGGAGCGGCAGAGCCAAGTTTGCCACAAGAGAAGGGCTGGACAAGTTGGCACTTTGCAATCGGCTGTTGATTCGGGTGGCAAAAATGAACTTACAACTTTATTTGCCACCCAAAAGTAGAATCCTGGTGGCAAACGGAGCGGCGAAGCCAAGTTTGCCACCGGAGAAGAGCTGAACAAGTTGGCACTTGGCAGTTGGCGGTTGCTTCGGGTGGCAAAAATGAACTTACAACTTTATTTGCCACCGCAAAGTAGAAATCGGGTGGCAAACGGAGCGGCGAAGCCAAGTTTGCCACCGGAGAAGGGCTGGACAAGTTGGCACCCCACAGCTAAAAGTGGAAGCGCAGCTGGTGGTCACAGAAGGCAATAAGGTCCGCGGGACCGGCTTGCCTTCCTGTGCGGAACCAGGCACGCGCTGCGCCTGCCAGCACGCCGGTGCGCATTTCCGAAAAGAAGGTAAATTCATCTGAATCCTTATCCATTTCCGGAAACAGCGTATCGGCGTGCCGGTAAAGGGCTTTGCGGTGAGCTTCCATTAAAATGTGGATTTTTCCGTGGCGTAACATTCCTGCAATGCTGCGCTGATGCTCTGTAAACCAGGTGCTGTACACTTCTGCCGGAGAGAAGGGAACCCCTGTTCTTTTTTTGTCGGCGCAGCATTCCAGAATGTTGTCAAAGATAGTGTCAAAGTAATAGGAGAGGATGTCATCGGGGCTGTCAAACAGCCGGTAAAACGTAGCTCTGGAAACGCCTGCCTTCCGACAGATGTCGGCAATGGTAGGCGTTTTTTGTGGGGGAAGAGCTGAATCGCATAAAAGAGACAGCATGCCTTCCGTTATTAAGTCTGCGGACTTTTTCTGACGCGGATCCTCTTTGATATGATACATTCCCGGCCTCCAATGTTTTACTTCTTCCTATTTTCTTGGCATCCCTGACAAAAGGGGCTAGGATGCAGTCAAACAAAACAACCGGAAGGAGTTTTTCAAATGTTGTACACCAATAAAGTAGACTTTCACGCTCACATTTTAACACCATCCTATTATGCCTATCTAGACAAATATGAAGGACCGGAACCAGACAACTTTGCCACACCGGAGTGGTCTGAAAAGGCGCACTTGAAGCTGATGGACTCGCTGGGGGTAGCGTACTCCGCCATGTCTGTTTCCAGTCCACATCCAATTCAGGCTACCAAAGACGAACGCCTTGCTTATGTAACTGCCATGAATCAGGAAGCTTTAGACGTTGTTTCCAGACATCCTGACAGATTAGGGCTGTTTGCCAGCTTGCCACTGCCGGATGTAGACAATGCCGCCAAAATGGCAGAAGATATGCTTGCCAAAGATGGAGTAGACGGCATTGGCCTTCTGACCAACTACAGCGGCATCTACCTTGGCAGTGACAAGCTGGATCCGCTGATGGAAGTTCTTGACGCCCATGGGGCAGTCGTAGACGTCCATCCGTGCATGCCGGCGGCGCTCCCAGGAGATGCTGTTCAGGGTATGCCCATTCCAATTATGGACTTCCTGATGGATACCACCCGTGCCTTCACCAACATGGTTTGGGAAGACAAATTCAATAAGTACCCGAACATTAAATGGATCTGGCCGCACGGCGCCTCCTTCATGACCATTCTGTCCGACCGCTTTGCCAGCTTTGCGGTCCAAGCCAAAAAGAATGGCTCGGACCGGGCCCTGGACTACTTCGGCGCCCTGAACAGCTGCTACTTTGACGCCGCCGGCTTTTCCACGCCAAAGCAGATCCACGACATGAAGATTGACATTCCAACCAGCCACTTCCTGTATGGCTCCGACTGCCCCTATACGCCGTCTTTCGCGTGCATTGCGCTTGCCGGTTCTTTGGAAAAGTGTTCTGACTTGACCAGCAAAGAAAAGAAAATGCTCTTCACCACCAACGCGTATAACCTTATTCCAAAACTGTCCGACAAGCTGGAACCTACCAGCCACCCGCGCATTAACAAAGCCAAGCGCAATGTGCTCGGCACCGGCATAGACGCCTTCTCCAACCATAACCACCAGAAGTAATGCCCTGTTTCCCTTCCCCTGGCGATTCAGCTCCCCATCCCAATCCACAACTCCTCCACACACAAGGCCCTTGGCGCTCTTCGCACCAAGGGCCCTTTTACGCACCAAACCTTCTACTGTCCAACCATTGGTACCACGTAGCCTACCACTTGTGCAGAATGAATGGTATAATTATTGGGACAAGTGGCGCTTTTACATCAATGCTGTAAGGAAAGCAAAAGTGAGTGATTGATATATGGAAAAATTAAAAAGAACTGAAATCGAAAAGAGAATAGATATTTTGGAAGACGATATTGCCGATATCAATCCTGTTATTTTGCGGCTTCTCCTTAAGGATAAAACCACAAAGAAAAACATCTTGTGGTGTACAAAGGACTATGAATCGTACGGTGATGAATATGACGAACAGGCAGAAATGAAAGTAGAGCTAATTACAGGAGCTTTTTTCAATGTAATTCAGCCACGAGCAGCTAAATCAAAAGAAGTTCAGGAACGAAGAATTAGAAAGAGAGCAGAGGTTTTTACGCCATCGTGGATTTGCAATGAGCAGAATAACCAGATTGATGAGGCTTGGTTTGGAAAGCCGAATGTTTTCAATACTCCACACGGAACATCTTGGATAACTACGAAAGAGACGATTCCATTTGATGATAAAAATAAAACATGGAAAAAATATGTAAATGCTAAACGTTTGGAAATCACTTGTGGGGAAGCTCCATATCTCATAAGCAGGTATGATACGACTACCGGTGAATTAATCCCGATAAATGAACGCATAGGTTTATTTGACAGAAAGATGCGCGTAGTAAACGAAAATTGTAGCGACAAAGATTCTTGGCTCAAATGGTCTATAGAAGCTCTTAAAAGCGTTTATGGCTATGAATTTCAGGGCGACAGTGTGCTGATTGCTCGTGAAAATCTGTTATATGACTATATGGATTTTTACGAAGCAAGATTTGAGGAAAAAACGCCGATTTCTTTATTGAAGGAAATAGCAAATATCATTGCATGGAATATCTGGCAAATGGATGGACTTAAATGTGTTGTTCCATTTTCATGTCGCGATATCAAAGAAACGTACCATCAAATGAATCTTTTTGAAGATACAGAAGAAGAAAAAATTATTCGGTGCCCTGGGTGCGAACAGGATGATATGTTTAGTCACACGGGAATTTATTGCAAGATATATGATTGGACGAACCTAAAAAAGAGTATTCCATTTGTAGAGGTACTGAAAGCGGGGGTAAGTCGTGGAAAGATTTGAACAAACCTATAGCTATAAGCTGATATACGTATTCAGTATGCCGTACGACACGCACAAGGGTATGCTGAAAGTCGGTGAAGCAACTCTGAAAACGGATATAATGCCAAAAGAGCTTGTGCCAAACTGTCGTGCCTTAAATCAGGCAGCAAAAGCTCGTATTGATAGTTACACTAAGACGGCGAGTATGAGTTATAAGCTGGAATATACAGAACTTGCCCTTAAACTGGAAGGCGGCTATAGCTTTGCTTTTAAGGATAAGGACGTTCACAAGGTCCTCATGAATTCAGGTGTGCATAAGGTTCAGCCTAATGGAGCTACAGGTGAAGAATGGTTTGCAACAGATCTTGAAACGGTAAAAGCGGCCATCACATCTGTTAAAAATGGCAAATTAACACTGTCTTCGGAAGAATTTGCAGAAGCTGCTCAAGAAAAAATTGACTTCAGAGAAGAGCAAATAGATGCTATTGAAAAGACGTTAAAGACATTTAAAAAAGATAATGAAATGTTATGGTATGCCAAAATGCGTTTTGGCAAGACCTTGACTGCACTAGAAGTAATTCGCCGTAGCCAGTACCGCAGAGTTATTATCGTTACACATCGCCCTGTTGTTGACGATGGTTGGAACGAGGATTTCAAAAAAGTATTCTTTCCGGGAAACTCTAAGCACGAATATCACTATGAACGTAAAACCAAGGATTCAGCTTATACGTTTGATGAAAAGACCGATTATGAGAACGATTTAAAAATCCATAAGCTTGATAAGGACGGAACATATTTTGTTTACTTTGCTTCAATTCAGGATTTAAGAGGATCTCAGAAAGTCGGCGGTAACTTCAATAAGAATAACGCCGTATTTGCACTTGACTGGGATTTAATCATTATTGACGAAGCTCATGAAGGAACTCAAACCGAACTTGGTGACAACGTTGTTAAAGCACTAAAAAAGAAAAAAACCAAGGTTCTTGCACTCTCAGGCACTCCGTTTAATCTCCTTGATAAATTCGGAGAAGATAATGTCTATACTTGGGACTATGTTATGGAACAGAAGAGAAAGACCGAATGGGATTTGACTCATCAAGGTGACCATAACCCTTATGCAGACTTGCCGAAAATGCATATTTTTACGTATGACTTAGGCGAGAAACTTAAGAAATATGTTTCTGATGAATATGATACCAAGGCTTTTAATTTCAAAGAATTTTTCAGAGTTTGGTATAAAGGGCCTAATGGTAATCGTGAACTTCCGCAGAACGCTGTAGAAGGAAAATTTGTACATGAAAATGATGTTAAGGCGTTCCTTGATTTAATGGCCAGAGAAGATACTGATAGTGGTTATCCTTATTCTACGAAGGAATATCGTGACATGTTCCGCCATACTTTGTGGATGGTGCCAGGCGTGAAAGAAGCCAGGGCTTTAAGTGAACTTCTTAGAAAACATCCTGTATTTGAACACTTCGGAATTGCTAATGTTGCCGGAGAGGGTGACAGATACGAAGAAGAACATGCCAAGGATGCACTGGAACTGGTCCGTGATACCATCAAGAATAATAAGTATTCCATAACTCTGTCTTGCGGTAAGTTGACAACTGGCGTGACAGTAAAGGAATGGACTGCTGTTCTTATGCTTTCGGGTTCATACTCCACTGCGGCGGCACAATATATGCAGACAATATTCAGAGTGCAGTCAGCCGGAGCAATTGATGGTAAGCAGAAAACAGATTGCTATGTATTTGACTTCGCACCTGACAGAACACTCAAAGTTTTAACTGAAACAGTGCATTTATCCCGTAAACCTGGTAAAAGTCAGCAAAAACGCCGGGAGGCAATGACCGAGTTTTTGAATTATTGCCCGGTCATTGCTATTGCGGGCTCAAAAACAAAAACTTACAGCGTTGAGTCTATGATGGAGCAAATTAAACAGATTTATGCTGAACGTGCGGTAAATAGCGGCTTTGAGGATGAATCTCTGTACAACGATGAACTCCTCAAGCTTAACGAAATTGACGCATCTAAGTTTAATGAACTTAAAGATATTATTGGTGCATCTAAGGCTTCAAAGAAAAAGAAGGATGTTGTTGTAAACGGACAAGGATTGACGGATGAGCAGATTGAACATTTAGATGACCCCGAACCGGCTACACCGCCAACTCCTTCAACACCTGAAGACTTAGAAGACCGTCAGAAAAAGAAACAAGCTAAAGAAGCGAGAAAGAAGGCCATTGATATTCTGCGTGGTGTATCAATCCGTATGCCACTTATGATTTATGGTGCCGATGTTCCGATTGATGAAGATATCGACATTGACAGTTTTGTTAATATTGTCGATGATGAATCTTGGAAAGAATTTATGCCAACAGGCGTAACAAAAGAGATATTCTCCGAGTTTACTAAATACTATGACAGAGATGTATTTATTGCGGCAGGTAAGCGTATCAGAAGACTTGCGGCATCCGCTGACAAAGAAACTCCTACAAGACGAGTTATTCAGATAGCAGAGATTTTCCGTCATTTCAAAAATCCTGACAAGGAAACAGTTCTTACTCCTTGGCGAGTTGTGAATATGCATATGTCTGAAACTCTCGGCGGTTGGTGCTTCTTTAATGAGAATTTTGAGGATGATACTCAAGAAAAAAAGTATCGCCTTGAAGAACCCCGCTTTGTAGACAGAGGTGAAGTTACTAAGACTGTATTTTCAGAAAATGCAAAGATACTTGAAATTAACTCTAAAACAGGTTTGTATCCTTTATATGTTGCTTACAGCTTTTATAAGCAGCGTATGGAGGGAATGAGCGATGATGACTGGGCACCTGAAGAATGTCAACATTTCTGGAATGAAGTTATCAGAGATAATGTTTATGTTATTTGCAAAACACCTATGGCAAAATCTATCACCAGAAGAACTCTTTGCGGTTACAGTGATGTTAAGTGCAACGCTCATTATTTTGATGACCTTGTAAATATGCTTAAAAATAAACCGGAGCAATTCAAAAAGCGTGTTCTGAAAGGCTCCTACTGGAAAAAGGATGTGAAAGAAATGAAGTTCGATGCAGTTGTTGGTAATCCGCCTTATCAGGAAGAAACAGGAGGTCAAAGTAGTGCTCAAAAATCAATATATAATTACTTTATTGATGGTAGTGAAGAATTAGCGGATAAAGTTTCTTTAATTCATCCGGCAAGGTTTTTATTTAATGCTGGTAATACTCCTAAAGAGTGGAATACTAAAAAACTAAATGATATTCATTTTAAGGTAATTAAATATTGGTCTGACAGCTCTGATGTATTTCCGACAGTAGATATAAAAGGTGGCGTAGCTGTTACTTATTGGGATAAAAATTCAGAGTATGAGCCTATAGGATTATTTACACCATATGAGGAACTTAGTTCAATTGTAAAAAAAGTTATACCAACTATCGAAGATAGTTTGGCAACAGTTGTTACAAATAGAGGAATATATAGATATTCTGATTTAGCATACTCTGAACAACCTGAAGAAATGAGCAAAAACTCAGATAGAAGAATAACGACAAGTTCATTTGAAAAAATACCAAAATTATTTACTGAAGATAAACCGAATGATGGGCACGAGTATGTTCAATTGCTTGGAAACGTTAAGAATAAACGTTGTTATCGTTGGTTTAGAAGAGATTATATTGCACCGGTAGATAATTTAGAAAAATATAAAGTTATTGTTCCTAAAGCAAATGGTTCAGGCGCAATCGGCGAAGTACTAAGCACGCCGTTAATCGGCACGCCGTTAATCGGCACGCCGTTAATCGGCTATACCGAAACATATATTTCTATTGGTTCTACTGATAGCTTAAGTGAGGCAGAAGCAATATTGAAATATGTAAAAACTAAATTTGCAAGGACTATGTTAGGTGTATTAAAAGTCACCCAAGATAACACTAAAGAAACTTGGAAATATGTTCCAATACAAGATTTCACAGATAACTCTGATATTGACTGGTCTAAGTCTGTTCACGATATAGACTTGCAACTTTATAAAAAGTATGGACTCTCAGATGAAGAAATCGCTTTCATAGAAAGCAAAGTTAAGCCAATGGATGGAACTTCATATTATGAGTCAATGCTGAAAATGAGTTATCAGGATATTGTCTCTGCATTGCTCAAAAAATACGGTTCTGCAAAACACAACTACTTTAAGGATACTGCTTGCAAAATAAAAAATCCTTTGGTTACTCGAACAAATGAAGGACTGTTCTGTCATCATATTGATGAGGACAAGGCAATAATGCTTTGTAACGATAAATTTGCAGTTAATAATCCTTTTGAGTATCAAAAAGCGGACAGGCTTGTTTATTGCAATTTGCTTGAGCATTTACTGCTTCATGTAAAAATTGCTGAAAATCCAAGCCCTGATGCAAATGAAAACGAACTTCCGGGCATAGGCGGAGCAATAAACTTCATCTGCAAGAACCTCAACGATATTTATTCTGGTAAGGAGTTTACTGAGGATTGGCGAAAAAACGTAGCTGATAAGGTTAAGGACAGTTTTGATGATTACATTACTGTCTTGCGTTATCTTTGGAATGTAGTCGAAAAGAATCCTCTTTATAAAGAAATTATCACAAAAGAAATGCTCTGCACCAATTGGGATGGAAAGGTTGTTAAAGAGGTTATGAATGCACTTTCGGATGGGAGTGGGCAATATTAGATAGACAACGAAAGCCTGTCAAGCATACTGTCGCTTGGCAGGCTTTCAGACAATAAGTTTAATTGGAAAATTGAAACGGAGGGGGGTCTGGATTAATAATGAAGATAACTCATAATTTACTCCCAAAGCAGAAAGCACGAACGCATAATCTTAATGTGGAAATAGATGTCTATCCGTATGCAGAAGAATTGTATACTGAACTGGAACGTATAGGGATAATTGAACGAATTAAGCAAATACCACAATTGGGTGTAATCAGAGTTAAGTCAAAATTAGCGAAAACAAGGTATGATTATGTTATTCTTCAGCTTTATTTACATCAGCTTATTAAGCAGAATTTAGGGGAGGATTTGAAATTAAGTTACAATAACTATGTTAAAGCAAGTGAATTTGAAAATGATTATAAATATTTAAATAAAAACTATAAGCCGACAATTGGCGATTTCCTTCAAATACTGTCAATAATTTACAATATAGGACATTTTTACAATACGTTCACTGCTTCAAGGGCGGTGATAATGACTGCTAGTGAGGATAGAAATTTTTTCGATAAGATTGTGGGTGCTTCGTCAAGCGGGCGTTATAAGGTGGCTGCAACCAAAATATTAAGGGACAAGAATTACCAAAGATTTCATTTGCTTAATGGAGCTTTGATATTAGAAAAATGTAATTCAAAACTTCCGTCTGTATCACTTGCATTAGAAATATTATATGCGTATATTAATGAGCCTGATTTAACAGAAGAAAGTAAGCTGAGATATATTTTCGGAATTTTCAGAAATGTCAGAACAGTATCCTATATGGCTTATGATTTGCAGATTGCAAGGACTCCGTTGACAATAGATATCGGCAATGATGGAGCAATGCTAATATTATTAAAAGAATTGCTTTCGGAATATAATGATAATCAGTCATCTAATCACCTGGTACAATCGATAACAAAATTACTTGATGATACAGTATATAACGAAAAATCAAACGCCATCTGTTATTATAAAATCTCACGTAGAATGACTTCACTTTTGACCAAGAATGAAAATACTAAAGATGCAGAATACTACAGCGATCTGTTCCTTGAAAAAAGCAGTGCTTTGAACCGAAGCTATGCTCAGAATAGAGATTATGTACAAAATGGAATATTGAAGATTACGTTTAAAGAAGAAGACAGAATTGTATCGGAAGAACTGCTTGGTCAATTGGAAAAAATCAATAACACTCGAGTTGGATACTATGATAGACATTATGGAGAAACGACAATATTGGTGTCAATAAAAAAGAACTGTAATCTTCAACAGAAAAGAACCGCTGCATTTAAGAGTATGAAATATATTGTTAATCATCTTCGTAGAATACCTGATGTTACTAGTGATGATGCAAGATTTATTCTATGTGTGAAGTTTTTTCTGTTCTATCTGTTCGGCGAAAACCCGATTGTTATAAAACCAACAGTAAATAAAGAAAAATGCGTAATTTGTACCCGAGGTAAAAATGCAAGAATTAAAGAAATTACGGCATTGTTGGAGTCTAGTGTAGGTAATTCCGATGAAAAACACGAAGTTGAATTTCTGCTTAGCAGGTTGCGAGGCGATAATAAAAACGATACAACATTGACAATACCGGGAAGTGTTCTTGTTTATGATAAAAATTCCACAGGGAAAAAACTTTGTGAGTTTGATGGGTTGATTATCTATACAACGAGAAAAAACAATCAAGCAGTATTTTTGGAAGCGAAAAATCGTAATAGGCAACCAGCTTATGCGAAGAAATGTCTTAAGGAGAAGTTTGACAAGCTTTCTTTGAATTATATGGAGGAAAACATTGCAATCGTCAACTGTGATGCGTATATGGAATACGATATATAACATAAACCCCTACATCGCCCACAAAAATGCCGTTTTGACCTAAAGCGCCACTGCATCGCCAAAGAAAATTTGTGCAAATTCCAAGAATCCCTTGCTATTCCAAAGCATCCTCCTAAAATAGGTTCATATTGTTTTAGGAGGGGTTGTTATGTCTGAGGAAGTAGCAACAAAAAAATCTACTTGGAAAAGCAAAATGAAGGCCCTTGGGCCGGGAATTCTGATGGCATCTGCTGCAGTTGGCGGGTCCCACATTGTTTCCTCCACGCAGGCTGGCGCCATTTACGGATGGCAGTTGGCCCTGGTCATTGTGCTGATTAACGTGTTTAAGTACCCGTTCTTCCGGTTTGGATCGCAGTACACCATGGAAAGCGGCAAGAGCCTGATAGAGGGGTACGCAGAAAAGGGTAAAGTTTGGCTTGCCATTTTCTTTGTGCTGAACGTGTTCTCCGCGCTGGTCAACACCGCTGGAGTTGGTATTTTGTGTGCAGCAATTCTGTACAATATCTCGCCGACCGGGTTTGGGCTGACCATTTCCCAGCTGACCACTATTATTATTGTTATCATCTGGGCCATGTTGCTGATTGGCGGCTACAAGTTCCTGGACACGCTGTCCAAGTGGGTTATGACGGCACTGACCATTGCCACGGTGTTGGCGGTTGTGCTGGCCCTCTTCAAACACCGCGAGTACGCACCAAACTTTGAAGCTCCATCTCCTTGGCATCTGGCGGCCCTGCCGTTCATTGTTTCCTTAATGGGCTGGATGCCTTGCCCAATTGAAATTTCCGCCATCAACTCCATGTGGCAGGTGGAAAAGCGGAAGCAGGTGAAAGACCTGTCTGTGGAAGACGCAACCTTTGACTTCAACGTTGGTTACATCGGCACCGCAATCCTGGCGCTGATTTTCTGCGCCCTTGGCGCGTTAATCCAATTTGGTTCCGGCGAGGAAGTCCTCAGCGCATCCGCCGCCTACATTGCACAGTTTGTTAATATGTACGCGTCGGTATTTGGTAACTGGTCCAGATTGCTGATTACCTTCATTGCATTCCTTTGCATCTTTGGCACGGTTTTGACGGTTATTGATGGTTACTCCAGAGCCAACACAGAAGCTCTGCGGCTGTTACTTGGCAAAAAGGAAACGCCCAAAAAGGCACTGCCTATTTGGACTACTGTAACCTCTGTCATTGGTCTGGTTATTGTTTACCTGTTCTCCGGTAACGTTGCCACCATGCTGCGGTTTGCCATGATTGCATCCTTCATTACCACTCCGTTCTTTGCTTTGTTAAACTACAAGCTGGTTAACACCAAGGAACATCAGGTAAAGCCTTGGCTGAAAGTCCTGTCCATTATTGGACTGGTTTACCTGTTTGGCTTTGCAGCATTCTTTGTAGTTGCTTGGGTAACAGGGAATACGTAAGGTGAAAGTGACGTGAGCTTATGAAGCTGTTTTATGATTGCTTTTTTGCTGCTGAGCAGGCGGATCCGCAAGCTGCGCTTATGGATGCGCTGGCAGAAGGCAGACGGTCCGGTGAAGAACAAAGCTGGATTTCCTCGGAAGAGGTAAGAAAGCATTTTAAGGACCGCACTGCGGGCGAGGGTTTGCCTTTTTGAGATAAGGGGCGTCCCGCCTGGGATTGTAACGTAAGGGGCTGTGCCGGAATCATAACAGAAGGGGCTCCGCCGGAATAAAATTTAAAAAGCATACCTTTTGGCTTGAAACGGGGCCGGAGGTATGCTTTTTTTTGCAAAAAGCCGCAAATGGGAGCGCTGGGAGGGGAAAGGTATGCTTTTTCACCAGGCTGACCAAGAGCCACTGTCCAGTGAAGAAAATAAAAGCATACCTTTTGGCTTGAAACGGGGCCGGAGGTATGCTTTTTTTTGCAAAAAGCCGCAAATGGGAGCGCTGGGAGGGGAAAGGTATGCTTTTTCACCAGGCTGACCAAGAGCCACTGTCCAGTGAAGAAAATAAAAGCATACCTTTTGGCTTGAAACGGGGCCGGAGGTATGCTTTTTTTTGCAAAAAGCCCTTTACGTTTATACCTTCGTATAATGCGGAAGCACAGGGGGAAAGCATATAATTTTTAGTGGAACAAAAATTATTTTATATGGAGGTAGAACATGAGAATACCGAATTTGGAAAACGAGCAAAGAAAGTTTGTCAAGAACATGGGGCCGTTTCGGATCCTGGAGTATTTGCAGGATGAATCCGTAAACCCGTACAACGCGGAGCAGGCCTACTTTATGGCAAAGATGGGCGTGCACAGACGACAGTTGGTTTGCTATCTGAACGGGAAGAACGGCATTCGGACCCAGAGCGGAGCCATGCAGTGGACCGCGGGCGGAGTTCGCGCCGAAACCGGTATCAAGGGTGCCGGGGATTTCCTGGGGAAGATGGTGAAGGGCTCGGTAACCGGCGAATCCGCAGTAAAACCAGAGTATACCGGTGTCGGCCTGCTGGTGCTGGAGCCGACTTATAAATACCTGATCCTACAGGATGTGGCATCCTGGGGCAGCGGCCTGGTGGTGGAAGATGGCATGTTCCTTGCGTCAGAAGCTACGGTGCAGATGAGCGTGGCATCGCGCAAAAGCGTCTCCTCCGCTCTGGCTGGCAACGAAGGCCTGTTCAATATGTGCTTTACCGGCAGTGGCGTAGTTGCGCTGGAAAGTAACGTGCCGGAAGGCGAGCTAATTGAAATTGAACTGAAAGACGACGAACTGAAAATTGACGGTCACATGGCAGTGGCCTGGTCCGCGTCCTTGGCGTTTACGGTAGAACGTTCGTCCAAGTCGTTGCTTGGTTCCGCTATGACGGGCGATGGACTGGTTAACGTATTCCGCGGCACCGGCAAAGTATTAATGGCTCCGGTAACGGATTCCGGTTCTTTAGTGGCGGCTACGGCGTCTGCTGCACCGGCGGCGGGCAAGGCGGCAATTAAGCTGCCGTTCGGCGGCTAAGCATACAGCATACGGGGATGGAAAGGAGAGCGAGAATATGGCGAACAATGATTTTGATTATGATATCTTTGGAACGGGGAGCGAACCAGAAGAAAAGAAACCTGCGGTAGAGGAGACTGCGGCTGCGGAGACACCGGCAACAGAGGCACCGGCTGCAACCCCGGCTGCGGAGGCACCGGTGGCAGATGCACCGGCTTCAACCCCAGCTGCGGAGGCGCCAGCTGACGCACCCGCAGGGGATGCAGCCCCGGAGGAGATTGTCTTTGACACCTCCGCAGTTAGCGCTACTGCCGCCGAACCGGCCGCACCGGCACAGCCCGCTGCGCCCGCCGCCGACAACGGCTTTTATGATATTAACAACCCTGATGCAGAGTTTGAAGTTCCCAGCGAATTCAAAACCGGCAAGCAGGGCCGTGCAGCAGACGCCGTATTTGGAATGGGTAAAAAACAAAAAGCACCAAAGAACGATGCGTTCTCTGGTGCCGGTGCGCCGCAACAGGCGGGCCCAAGTACAGGTGTAGTAGTGCTACTGTTGATTCTGTTCTGGCCGGTGGGTCTGTATCTGATGTGGAAGTATCAGAAGTTCTCTAAGGTGGCAAGAATTGTAATTACGGCAATCCTGGTATTCTTTACCTTACTCAGCTTTCTTTCCAGTATGATTACCGGCTGCACCAATAAGGATCCGGATCTGCCGGACTACTCGCAGTCTGTCAATGCTGACGGAACGGAAAGTAACACGGCAGCAGCCGCCAATAATGGGGAAGTAACCACCGGACAGGCGGAAGCACTGGAAGCGGCAAAGAGCTGGCTACAGTATAACAACTATGGTCCAACCGGTTTGAAGAATGCCCTGATGGGCAACGGCTATTCGGAAGCTGATGCCGATTATGCTGTTGCTAATTGTGGCGCGGACTGGACCGAACAGTGCAATAAGAAAGTAGAAAATTACGTTTCTTATGGATACTCGGAAAGCACCATCCGTTTCTTCTTAGACGGTGAAGGCTTTACGGAAGAACAGCTGAATAATGCGTTGGCAATGTATCCGCCGACAGCACAGTAACAGGCTTAGTAGTACTGTGACAGGCGGCCAAGTTCGTCCGGATTCAGGACGGTAACGCTGCCGCGGGAATAGGCAATCAGTCCGCGCTTTTTGAACGCGGAGCAGATGCGTGCCACCTGCACGCGGGACGCGTTAATGGCCGACGCCAGCTCGTCCTGCGTTAAGGGCAGCGGTCCGCTTTTGGAACGGTTGGTTTCATACAGGCACAGGAACGCGGCCAGTCTGGCGGTGGCGCTGGTAACGCTTTTCAGCTCCGCGTCAAAGCAGACCAGGCGCAGGACGGTTCCGTAATACTGTAAAAGTGAATAAAGAAATCCGGGAGCTTCCTTGTCTATGGCAAGGAGGCTCTCTTTGGTTACCTGGAGTGCTTTTAATTCGGTAACACTTTCTACGGTAACAACCGCTGACTCGCCCGGGCCAACAATTTTGTCCATGGCGCAGAGCGTGTTGTGCTTATGGTACCCAAGGATGCGCACGTAGCCACCTGGGTTGGTGGTGTAAATTTTGACCATGCCTTCCAGCAGAAAGTACATGGGGCTGGCGGGTTGGCCGCTTTGGCTTAGGACGGTGTCCTTGGAGATGCGGAGCGGCGCCGGGCAGTGCTTGATAAATAAGTCCCGGTACGGCAGCAAATTGTTGCTGAGAATGTAACTGATGTTAGGGTCTATGACAGTTGCCATAAAAGAAACACCCTCCTTTTGGCAGTTGTGCCAATATCTTTTTTGTGTGTGCGTATCACCTGATACAAAGATATCAGACTTGACATTGATAAAATGTTAACGAAGTTAAATTTTCACGTTTGTTACAAAAATGAAGGAGGTAACACCATGGAAAAAAGATTTCCCTATCTGTTTGCGCCGGGTAAAATCGGCACACTAGAACTGAAAAATCGTATTGCCAAGGCGCCACAGTCTTCCGGTATGAATAACAAGGATGGTACCGTTTCAGAGCGAGCCATTCGGTACTATCGGGACCAGGCCAAAGGCGGCACGGGCATGATTATTGTAGAGTATGCCTATGTAGATGAAATCGGCTCCAAGTCAGCCCACTGTCATCTGGGTATTTCCAATGACGAACACATTCCGGGCCTGGCCTGGCTGGCCGAAAATATTAAGGAAATGGGTGCCGTCCCCGCCATTCAGATTGAACACTGCGGGCGTCAAAAGTTCTTAGGAACACAGCCCATTAAAGCACCGTCTGCCATTCCGTGGCCGAACCTGTATGCACAGCATGGAGATCAAGCCATTCCGCAGGTGCTGACCATTCCGGAAATTCATGAAATTGTCAAATGCTTCGGCGATGCAGCGGTACGCGCCAAAACCGCAGGCTTTGAACTGGTAGAAATTCACGGTGCGCACGGTTATCTGCTGACCAACTTCTTCAGTCCGACCACCAACCACAGAACCGACATGTATGGCGGTTCCTTGGAAAACCGTGCGCGGATTTACCTGGAAATTTTGGATGAAATCCGCTCCAGAGTTGGCCCGGATTATCCGGTTACTATCCGATTAAGTGGTACAGACTATGAGCCGGATGGCTTCCCCATTGAAGATACCATCTGGCTGGCCAAGCAACTGGAAGCGCATGGCCTGGACGCCATTAATGTTTCCGGCGGAGACCACCACACCATGATTCATCAGGTAAGCCCAATGGCCATTCCGGTTTGCCATAACGTTTGGGCTGCAGAGGCCTTAAAGAAGGAAGTAAATATTCCGATTATGGCGTCCGGCTCCATTACTTTGCCGGAATACGCGGAGGATATTCTGGAATCCGGCAAAGGCGACTTCGTTGTGCTTGGCCGCCCATTGTGGGCTGACCCGGACTGGTCTGCCAAGGCAGAGGCCGGGCATCCGGAAGACATCCGGCCATGTATCCGTTGTAACGAAGGCTGCCTGCAGCGGACCTTTTTCCTGTACAAGGCCGTTACCTGCGCCGTCAACCCGGTTATCAGCCGGGAAGGGGAGCTGAAGCTGACCAAAGCCGAAACGCCAAAGAAAGTTGCGGTTGTCGGCGGCGGACCGGCCGGTATGGAAGCGGCCCGCGTAGCCAAGCTCCGCGGTCATGACGTTACGCTGTTTGAAGCTAACAAACTGGGTGGGCTTCTGATTGAAGCGGAAGCACCCGATTTCAAAGCGGATATCCGTCCATTCCACAAATATCAGGAAACTCAGCTGGAGAAGCTGAACATTCCGGTGGTTCACAAAAAGGCAACTGCGGCCGACCTTGCCGATTATGACGCGGTCATTTGCGCCACCGGTTCCAAGCCGGTTATCCCGAATCTGCCGGGTGTGGACAAGCCAATTGCACTGACCTCTCTGGACGCAATTGACCACCCGAACAAGGTCGGGAAGCGGGTTGCCGTAATCGGCGGCGGCCTGGTCGGCACGGAAACGGCGCTTGACATGGCAGAGCATGGTCACGATGTGACCATTGTGGAAATGCTGCCGGGCATCATGGCCGACGTGGCCGCCACCGACTTCATTGCCTATTCCGAGCGCATGGGCGGCCTCAGCAATTTGCACGTCTGCACCAGCACCACGCTGGCCGAAGTGCTGGACGACGGTGTCCTGGTTTCCAACAAAAAGAAGGGCACCTACAAAATTGCTGCGGACACCGTCGTGTTGGCACTTGGCCTCAAGAGCTGTCGCAGCCTGTATGACGAGCTGAAGGCCGCCGGCAAAGAAGTAGTCCTCATTGGCGACGCCAAAGCTCCAGGCAAAATCTTTGACGCTATCCACACAGCTTACCGCGCAGCCCTCTACATTTAGTTTTCTCCACAAATGGTTATTTCCGCTTAAGCTGGCCACGGCAGCCGGAGCTCTCCTTTGCGGCCGTGCTGTATCCGACGCGGCACGACACACCTCCCGCTCCGGCTGCCATTTTGCCAGCTACTGACTTACCTGGAAGCCCCTTCCCGCCTCTGTAAAGAAACTTACTTGTCATAGACAAAAAAGGCGGGGCGGGGCTTTGGCTTTTTCTGTTGTTTTGACGAAGTAAAATTCATTGCCGTTCCCACCAGAACTTGGTATACTTTTCGTGTGAATTGAATAGGTGCCAATATAATTTTGACTAAAGGGTTCAAAAGTTTCTACCGTAACGCCACAAGGTTACGACTATTGGTTCTGAATTCTATAAAATATCTATTTTATAAATGGTATTCAGAATGGATTGGCAAACGCGTCCCGTTTGCCATTTCTTTTTTGGAAAAGAAGGAACTACATGAAAGCACTGGAAGAAAAGATTAACGCAGAAGGCATTGTGGCAGAGGGCAACATTTTAAAGGTCAGCTCTTTTTTAAACCACAGAATTGACGTCCCGTTCATGAATGAAGTCGGCAAAGAATTTTACCGTCTGTTTCAGAATGACAACGTCACCAAAATCCTGACCATTGAAGCATCCGGAATTGGCATTGCCTGTCTGACAGCCCAGTACTTTAATGTGCCGGTGGTCTTTGCCAAGAAAAGCAAGTCCAAGAATTTAACGGATGACGTTTATTCCACCGAAATTGCTTCCTTTACTCATAAAAACGTTAACCAGGTTATTGTGGAAAAGCGCTTCATTCAGCCGGAAGACCGCATCCTGATTGTGGATGACTTCCTTGCCAAGGGCAATGCACTTAAAGGCCTGATTCAACTTATTCAGGACGCAGGGGCCACCGTAGTGGGTGCCGGCATTGTCATTGAAAAGGCATACCAGGACGGCGGAAAGCTGATCCGGGAATCCGGCGTACGGGTAGAATCCCTGGCGCGCATTGCTTCCATGAGCCCCGAAGGCGGCTGTGTTTTTGTGGAAGACTAAACTTTGTTTATAAAAGCAGGTGCAGAAAGGAAAAACACTGCATCGCCTTTATAATAGACGAATTAGGGTATTTTGAATTTTAGGAGGAACTCAGGTATGAACAAATTGGCAAAACGCATTGTTGCCGTTGCAATGGTACTTTGCTTTGCACTGTCCTTCGCCGCTTGTGGCAGCAAGGATAGCAGTGGAACCACACTGAAAGTTGGCGCCATCTTGGTTGGTGACGAAACAGAAGGTTACACCCTTGCACACATGAACGGAATGGAAGCTGCTGTTAAGGCACTTGCAGAAGAAGGCATTGACGTAGAACTTTCCTACAAGAAGAAGGTTCCGGAATCCGAAGAAGTTGCAACCAACGCTTCTGACCTTGTTGCAGACGGCTGCCAGCTGGTTATTACCAACTCTTATGGCCATCAGTACAACTGGGGTGACGTTATTGAACAGAACCCGGACGTACAGTTCGTATCCATGACCGGTGACCTTGCTGCCACTTCCGGTCTGAAGAATTACCACAACGCATTTACCAAGATCTATGAATCCCGTTACGTAACCGGTGTTGTTGCCGGCCTGAAAGTAAAGGAACTGATTGATTCCGGTAAGCTGACCAAGGAAACCGCTCCAAACTCCTTTGATGCAAACGGCAACGTTAAAATCGGCTGGGTTGGCGCATTCCCGTATGCTGAAGTAGTTTCCGGTTACACCGCTTTCTACCTTGGCTTCAAGTCTGTTGTAGACAACGCTGTTATGACTGTTAAGTACACCAACTCCTGGTTCTCTGAAGAAAGAGAAGCTGCTGTTGCTGAATACCTCATGGGTATCGGCTGCGTTATCATCGGTCAGCACGCTGACTCCACCGGTGCTCCGGCTGCCGTTGAAAAGGCTTATCAGGAAAACAACAATCTGCTTTGCTACTCCGTAGGTTACAACGTATCCATGCTGGATGCCGCTCCGGACGTAGCCCTGACTTCCTCCACTAACAACTGGGAAGTTTACTATGAATACCTGTTCCGTGCCGTTGCTAAGGGCGAAGAAATTCCGACTGACTGGTCCGAAGGCTTCTCCACTAAGGCAGTTGGCCTGACTGACTTCGGTACTGCTTGCGCAGCAGGCACTGCTGAAAAGGCTGCTGAAGTAGAATCCCAGATTTCTGACGGTTCTCTGAAGGTATTTGATGTTAGCAAGTTCACCGTTAACGGCCAGCAGGTTGCTGACGGCACGAAGGCTAACGTAGTTCCGGATGACAACTATGAAGTTGACACCGTTGCTGTTTCTGATGGTTACTTCCATGAATCCGAATACAGATCCGCTCCGTACTTTGAACTGCGGGTTGACGGTATCACCGAAGTAGACTCTGACTACGAAGCATAATCAGTACATGATAAGAAAGGGAAACCTACAAGCATAGGTTTCCCTTTTCCTACTTTTTTGAAGGAGAGTAATTATGGCGCAAATTGCGGTAGAAATGCGTGGCATTACCAAACAGTTCGGCTCTATTACAGCCAATAAGGACGTAGACTTAAAGGTATATGCCGGAGAAATCTTATCCCTCCTGGGCGAAAACGGAAGTGGTAAGACGACCCTCATGAACATGCTGGCCGGAATCTATTATCCGGACGCAGGCGATATTTTCGTGAACGGTGAAAAAGTGTCCATCAAAGACCCGAAAGACGCCTATGAATTAAAAATCGGTATGATCCATCAACACTTTAAGCTGGTTGATGTGTTCACTGCTGCCGAAAATGTCGTGCTCGGCATGAATGACGGAAAGTTCTCCGTCAAGGAAGCCGGAAAGCGCATTGTAGAAATTGCAGATCGGTATGGGTTCTCCATTAATCCGGACCAGAAGGTTTATAACATGACTGTTTCGCAGAAGCAGACCTTGGAAATTATCAAGCAGCTGTATCGCGGGGCAAATGTATTAATTCTGGACGAACCGACTGCCGTATTAACACCGCAGGAAACAGAAAAGCTCTTCAACGTTATCCGCAATATGAAAGAGGATGGCAAGTCCATCATCATCATTACGCACAAGCTGCAAGAGGTTCTGGAAATTTCCGACCGCGTTGCCATCCTTCGGAAGGGCCAGTATGTTGGCTCCGTTCTGACCAAGGATGCCACCGAACTTTCCTTGACAGAAATGATGGTCGGCAAGAAGGTTACCCTGAACATTGACCGACCGGAACCCACTTCCTTAGTGGAAAAAATCCGGGTAGAACATGTAAGCTGCTGCAACAGCGAAGGTGTTCTGGCACTGGATGACGTTTCCTTCTCTGCGTACGGCGGAGAAATCCTGGGTATTGCCGGTATTTCCGGTTGTGGCCAGAAGGAACTGCTGGAAGCCATTGCCGGCTTGCAGAAAACGGAACCGGGTTCCAGCATCATTTACTTTGATGACAACCTGGAAGAACAGCAGTTGGTTGGCAAGTCTCCAAGAAAGATTAAAAACTTCGGCATCTCGCTTTCCTTCGTGCCGGAAGACCGTCTGGGCATGGGCCTGGTTGGCTCCATGGGCATGGTTGGCAACATGATGCTCCGCAACTACAACAAGGGCAAATCCTTCCTGCTCCGGAACAACCGGAAGGAGTCCAAGGAATTGGCCGAAACCATTAAAGAAGACCTGGAAGTAGTAACACCAAACATCAGTACACCGGTTCGGAAGCTTTCCGGCGGTAACGTACAGAAGGTTCTGGTTGGCCGTGAAATTGCCGCAGCACCGTCCGTTTTAATGACGGCCTACGCCGTTCGCGGACTGGATATTAATACTTCCTACACTATTTATGACCTGTTAAATCAGCAGAAGAAGAAAGGCGTGGCCGTCATCTTCGTCGGCGAAGACCTGGACGTGCTGCTGGCCTTGGCCGACCGCATCCTGATTCTTTGCGGCGGAAAGGTCAACGGTATTGTGGATGGCCGGACCGCTACCAAAGAAGAAGTTGGTATGTTAATGACCAACCTGAAAGAAACTTCGGAAGCAGATAAGGCAGAAGACAGTAAGGAGGCGGAATAAGATGGCTAAGACAAACACCGCTGCCAAAGTGGAAAAAGGACCTCTTTTCCACGTGGTTAAGAAAGTAGACACCCCACAGTGGAAAGCCTGGGCCATCCGGGGCGGCGCCCTGGTTGCTGCTCTCCTGATCTGTGGCCTGTTCATTTACGCCGTTGCCGGCATTGGCTTTGGCGAAGCCTTTACCCAGATGTTCCAGGGAACCTTCGGTAAAATCGGCAACTCCACCAGTATGAGAATTAAATGCTGGGACACCGCCATTTACGCTACTAAGCTGCTGGCCATTGCCGTTGCGTTGGCCCCGGCTTTCAAAATGAAATTCTGGAACATTGGTGCAGAAGGCCAGGTTCTGGTCGGCGCCGTTGCCACAGCCGTTGTCATGCATGACCTGTGCAACTATGTAACCGGACCACTGCTTTATGTCCTGATGTTTGCCGCCTGCCTTTTGGCCGGCGCCGTTTGGGGTCTGATTCCTGCTTTCTTCAAAGCAAAGTGGGGAACGAATGAAACCCTGTTTACTTTGATGATGAACTACATCGCCATGAAAATCATGGACTATTTCTACAACACCTGGAAGGGCACCAACTCCTCCATGGACGCCATCAACCGTTCCACCAAGATTGGTTGGTTGCCGCAGATTTTCAACCACGGCTACACCATCAACATCATCGTGTTCCTGGCCCTGGCCGTCTTCATGTTCTTCTACCTGAAGAAGACAAAGCATGGATATGAAATCTCTGTTGTCGGCGAGTCAGTCAGCACCGCCCGCTACGCCGGTATTAATGTAACCAAGGTTATTCTCAGAACCATGTTACTGTCCGGTGCCATCTGCGGTCTGGTCGGCGGTCTTACCGTTGCAGGTCAGTCCCATACCTTCACCTCCAGCACCACGGCCGGCGGTTACGGATTTACCGCTATCATTGTGGCCTGGCTTGCTAAGTTTAACACCCTCAGCATGATGGGTATTTCCCTGCTGATTATCTTCCTGGAAAAGGGTACCGGCCAGCTGTCTAACAGTTATCCGGCCTTTGGTACCGGCGCAGGAGACATCTTAATTGGTATTGTATTGTTCTTTGTTATCGGTTCGGAATTCTTCATCAACTACCGTGTAGTCGGCAGAAAGAAAGCTACCGCAGACGGCGCTTCTTCTGCTCCGTCCATTCCGGAAACGCCGGAAGAAAAAGAAGAAAAGGCCTTTGAAGAAATTGCTGCCAAGTTTGAAGCTGCAGAAGAAGCAGAAGCCAAACAGGTAGAAGCTGCCATTTCCGAAAAGCAGGAGCTGCCGGAAGCAGTAGAAGAAGTCATTGCTGATGTGGCAGCAGAACTGCTGGAAGCAGAAGAAGCTACAGAAGAAGCGGTGGAAGAGGAAGCCGTTGAAGTTGCAGAAGAAGCCGTTGCGGTTGCAGAAAATGCTGCAGAACAGGAGGTAGAAGAATGAACGAAGCATTGATTGCCAACCTGTTAGCTTGGTTAAACCGTGCCGTTATTTTCGGTGCCATTATTATGTACGGTGCCATGGGGGAAACCCTGACACAGAAGTCCGGTAACATGAACTTGGGTACACCGGGTACCATGTGTGTCGGCGGTGCCTGCGGATTTGTAGGTGCTTACCTGTATGAATCCAATGCAAGCTCTACAAATGCATTCCTGTTTATCCTGATTAGTTTGCTGTCTGCTTTTGCCGGCAGTGCCCTTTGCGGATTGCTGTTCAGTTTGCTGACCACTACCTTAAAAGCAAACCAGAACGTTACCGGTCTTGCTCTGACCATCTTCGGATCCGGTCTGGCTCGGTTCATTGGTATGTTTATTATTCCATCCGGTACTACTACGGTGAAAGCCATTGAAGCCAACAAGGTCTTCAATGCCAAGCTTCCTGCCGCACAGACCACCGGTTATTTCGGAAAGATTTTCTTAAATTACGGCTTTATGCTGTACTTGGCCCTGGTGCTGGTTGTACTCCTGGCTATTTTCCTGAAACGGACACGCAAGGGCCTGAACCTGCGTGCGGTCGGGGAAAATCCGGGCACAGCAGATGCTGCCGGTCTGAACGTAAACCGCTACAAGTACATTGCCACTATCCTTGGCTCCGGTATTGGCGGCCTTGGCGGCGTGTACTATGTACTTGACTACAACTACGGCGGATGGTCCACCTTTGCCGGAGAATCCATTGAAGCCCTTGGTTGGCTTGCTGTGGCACTGGTTATCTTTGCCACCTGGAAGCCGCTGAACCTGATTTGGGGTTCCTTTATCTTCGGTGTGGCCTACTGGCTGTACAACTACATTTCCGCCTTTGGCTGGTTCAACGTAACCAGTGCCCAGAGCTCTCTTCTGGAAACCCTGCCGTATGTAGTTACCATCCTGGTTCTGATTATTGCTTCCCTGCGGAAGAAGAAAGAGGATCAGGGTCCTGCCTCCTTAGGCCTGTCTTACTTCCGTGAAGACAGATAAGGAACCAGCAGATAAGGTCCTATCTGAGAAACTAGCAGATAAGGACCCATCTGACAGGAAATAAGAATAAAACTCTTAAAAATAAAGACTCTTAAAAAGGAGTGAATCCGGTTGATTACCTGGAAAAATCTGAATGAACTTTCCTCTTTTGCTGCTCTGGAAGCACTGAAAGACGAAGTCTGCTTAAAGAAAGAAATGGCTGGAGCTTCCGGCGCTGCACGGGTAAAGAACTATCAGGTGCCCATGTCCGGCAATTTAATCTATTCCTATGCTGCAAAGCAGGTAGATGACAAAGTTCTGGACGCCCTGGCTGCCCTGGCAGAAGAAGCACAGCTGACTGAAAAATATGCCGCTTTGTATAACGGTGAAGTTATCAACACCGGTGAAAAGCGTTTGGTATTACACCAGCTGACCCGCGGTCAGTTGGGAAACGCCGTAGTTGCCGACGGCGTAGACAAGCGGGCCTTTTATGTAGAACAGCAAGACCGCATTGCGGCCTTTGCTGATAAGGTACATAACGGCCAGATTGTCAACGAAGCCGGAGAACCATTTACCACGGTAGTACAAATCGGCATCGGCGGTTCCGACCTTGGACCGCGGGCCATGTACTTAAGCCTGGAAAACTGGGCCAAGAAAAACGGCTGCTTTAAAATGGACGCCAAGTTCATCAGCAACGTGGACCCGGATGACGCTTCCAGCGTCCTTGCCGGAGTAGACGTTGCCCATGCCATCTTCATTCTGGTTTCCAAATCCGGCACCACGCTGGAAACCCTGACCAATGAAGCCTTTGTAAAGGATGCCCTGAAGAAGGCTGGCCTGGATGCTTCCAAGCACATGATTGCCGTTACATCTGAAACGTCTCCTTTGGCAGGCAACAGTGACTACCTGGATGCCTTCTTCATGGATGATTACATTGGCGGAAGATACTCTTCCACTTCGGCCGTTGGTGGCGCTGTTCTCAGCCTGGCCTTCGGACCGGAGGTGTTTGCCCGCTTCTTAAACGGCGCTGCTGCAGAAGACCAGAACGCCAAAGAAACTGACATCAGAAAGAACCCGGCCATGCTGGACGCTTTAATCGGCGTTTACGAACGCAACGTTCTGGGCTATCCCAGCACCGCCGTTCTGCCATACTCGCAGGCCCTCAGCCGGTTCCCGGCGCACTTGCAGCAGTTGGACATGGAGTCCAACGGCAAGAGCGTCAACCGCTTCGGCCAGGCCGTAGATTACGTAACCGGTCCGGTCATCTTCGGAGAACCGGGCACCAACGGCCAGCATTCCTTCTACCAGCTTCTGCACCAGGGAACCAACATTATCCCGTTGCAATTTGTCGGCTTCCAGCACAGCCAAAGGGAAGACGATGTCCTGATTGAAGGCAGCACCAGCCAGCAGAAGCTTTGCGCTAACGTGGCCGCACAAATTCTGGCCTTTGCCTGTGGCAAGGAAGACGACAATGCCAACAAGAGCTTTGCCGGCGGCAGACCGTCCAGCATTATCATTGGCAAGCAGCTGACCCCGGAAGCCCTGGGTGCCCTGCTGGCCCACTTTGAAAATAAAGTTATGTTCCAGGGCTTCCTCTGGAACCTGAACAGCTTTGACCAAGAAGGCGTACAGCTTGGTAAGGTGCTTGCCAAGAAGGTGCTGGCCGGAGATACCGACGGCGCCCTGAAAGAATATGCCGACCTGCTTGGCATTTAACTAAGAAAACCACTTAAAAGGAGCAAGTCTCATGGTAAAAGACAGCTACGAAACCCCGTTAAATTCCCGCTATGCTTCCAAGGAAATGCAATTTCTGTTTTCCCCGGATTTCAAATTCCGTACCTGGAGAAAACTCTGGATTGCGCTGGCGGAAAGCGAACAGGAACTGGGCCTGCCCATTACAGATGAACAGATTGCCGAATTAAAGGCGCATCAGGATGACATTAACTACGAAGTGGCACAGGAAGAAGAAAAACGCCGTCGCCATGATGTTATGTCCCATGTGTATGCCTATGGCGTGCAGTGCCCAACTGCAAAACCCATTATCCATCTGGGCGCCACCTCTTGTTATGTAGGGGATAACACAGACGTTATTATCATGACCGAAGGTCTCCGTCTGGTAGAAAAGAAAGTGGTTAACTTAATGGACAAGCTGTCCAAGTTTGCCCTAGAATACAAGGATATGCCGTGCCTTGGCTTTACCCATTATCAGCCGGCCCAGCCGACCACCGTCGGCAAACGTGCTTCCCTCTGGCTGCAGGATGTCCTGATGGACTATGAACAGCTGGAATATCAGCTGTCCCAGATGAAACTGCTGGGCTCTAAGGGAACCACCGGCACGCAGGCCTCCTTCATGGACCTGTTTGACGGAGACGAAGAAAAAATCCGTCAGCTGGACCAGAAAATTGCCGAAAAGATGGGCTTTACGTCCTGCTTTGCCGTGTCCGGCCAGACCTACTCCAGAAAGCTGGATTACCAGGTTTGCTCCGTTCTGTCCGGCATTGCCCAGTCCGCTTACAAGTTTGCCGGAGATCTTCGTCTGCTGCAGCACATGAAGGAAGTGGAAGAGCCGTTTGAAAAAACACAGATTGGTTCCTCCGCCATGGCCTACAAGCGGAACCCCATGCGCAGTGAACGGATTTGTTCTTTGGCCAGATATGTCATCTGCGATACACTGAACCCCGCCATGACAGGCGCCACACAGTGGCTGGAGCGTACACTGGATGACTCCGCCAACAAGCGGATTTCCGTTGCGGAAGCATTCCTTGCAACGGACGCCATTTTGGAACTGTACAACAACGTAGTAGACGGAATGGTTGTTTATCCGAAGATGATTGAAAAGCATCTTCTGGAAGAACTGCCGTTTATGGCTACAGAAAATATTATGATGGAAGCCGTAAAACGCGGTGGAGACCGTCAGGACTTACACGAACGCATTCGTCAGCACTCCATGGCTGCCGGCGCCGTTGTTAAGGTAGAAGGCGGTAAGAATGACCTTCTGGAACGCATTGCTGCCGACCCGGCGTTTGGCATGACTCTGCCGGAGTTGGAATCCGTTATGGATCCGAAAAACTTTGTCGGCCGCGCTCCGGGACAGACTGCTGAATTTGTAGAACAGCACATCCGTCCTATCCTGACGGAAAAGGCTGACCTGCTTGGCCTGGACGTTGAAATCAACGTATAAAGTGTTGTATACTTGTTTGGCTGTGTGGAAAAATCCCACACCATTGATTGTTACCAATTGGAGGTGCCATGTAACATGGTAAAAGCAATTGTAGGCGCTAACTGGGGAGACGAAGGCAAAGGTAAAATCACCGATATGTTCGCCCAGGAAGCAGATATTGTAATTCGATTCCAAGGCGGTGCCAACGCCGGTCATACCATTATTAACAACTATGGCCGCTTTGCATTGCATACCATGCCATCCGGTGTGTTCGGAAAGGACACGGTTAATATTGTTGGCAACGGTATGGCCTTTGACGTAGAACGTTTTATGCAGGAATACCAGAACCTGCTGGACAACGGTGTTCCGGCACCAAAGATTTTGGTTTCCGAACGGGCACAGGTGGTTATGCCATACCATGTTCTGATGGATACCTATGAAGAAGAACGCCTTGGCAAGAATGCCTTTGGTTCCACCAAGTCCGGTATTGCACCGTTCTTCTCTGACAAAATGTCTAAGATTGGATTCCAGGTTTGCGAACTGTATGATGATGAATACCTGAAGGAAAAAATCCATCGCGTACTGGAAATTAAAAACCTGCAGATTCAGACCATTTACCATAAAGAACCGCTGGACGAAGAAGAACTGTATCAGCGTCTGGTTGGTTACCGTGAACAGATTAAGGATTTTGTTTGTGATACCAATGCGTATCTGCAGAAAGCCGTTAAAGAAGGAAAGACCATCCTTCTGGAAGGTCAGCTTGGCACCATGAAGGATACCGACTCCGGTATTTATCCAATGGTTACTTCCAGTCCAACCCTGGCCGGATACGGCGCTGTTGGTGCTGCAGGTATTCCACCGTATGAAATCAAAGAAATAGTTGCTGTTTCTAAAGCTTACTCTTCGGCCGTTGGTGCCGGAGAATTCGTCTCCGAAATTTTAGATGAAGACGAAGCACAGGAACTGCGTCTTCACGGCGGAGACAAGGGCGAATTCGGCGCCACCACCGGCCGTCCGCGCCGCGTGGGTTGGTTTGACACCGTAGCTACTCGCTACGGCGTAAAAACCCAGGGCGCAACAGAAGTAGTGCTGACTGCTCTTGACTGCCTGTCTTATCTGGAAACCCTGAAGATCTGTGTGGGTTATGAAATTGACGGCGAAGTTACCAAAGACTTCCCGGTTACCCCGAAGCTGAAAAAGGCAAAGCCGGTCTTCAAAGAATTCAAGGGATGGCACTGTGATATCCGCGGCATTAAGACCTTTGAAGAGCTGCCGCAGGAAGCCCAAGATTACGTTAAGTTTATTGAACAGGAAATTGACACCCCAATTACCATGGTCTCCAACGGACCGGAACGGGAAGCCATTATCCACAGATAAACCTTTGTAAAAATAAAAAAACACATAAGCATACACTGTTAAAAGCAGTAAAAAGGAAGGCCCACTACAGAGTTCCCTCTGTAGTGGGCCTTGCCTTATGCCTATTAAAATCTATGTTATTCCGCGTCCTGAAGGGCGTCATAACCATGTTCGCCGGTACGGATCTTAACGGCGTCTTCTACGTCGTAAACAAAGATTTTACCGTCTCCGTAGTGTCCGGTGTAAAGTACCTGTTTGGCAACATCAATGACACTTTGTACCGGAACCTTGCTGACAACAATGTCAACTTGGATTTTCGGCATCAGGTCAGTAGAAACCTGAACACCACGATAGTATTCCGGCTTGCCGCCCTGAATACCATATCCTAAAACGTGGGATACCGTCATACCGGTAATGCCCAACTCGCCCAGCTTCACCTTCAGATCTTCAAAGCGAGCTTCTCTGCAGATGATTTCAACCTTGGTCAGCTTAGCTCCATCGCTTGCAAAGCTTGGAACCTTCTTAACCGGGATGGCTTCTGCAACCGGAACGTCAGCAGCGGTAACAACAGGAGCTGGTTCCGTAGCGGAGCTGTACTTGTTCATAACCGGCATGAAGTCCGGATAAGCACTTGGCAGGCCATGTTCGGCGGAGTCCAAACCATTGATTTCTTCTTCCGGTGTGCAACGCAGACCGTGGAACTTCTTGATGGCAGCAAAGGTAATAATCATCATGACGGTAGCATAAGCGCATACCGAAACAATACCTAAGGACTGCAGGCCAAGCTGTTTAAAGGATCCGGTGTAGAACAGACCGGACAGACCGGCAGGTGCATCCGGGTTTGCCAGAAGACCAACAGCGAAGGTACCCCAGATACCGTTTGCCATATGTACGCCAACAGCACCAACCGGGTCATCAATGTGGCACTTCAGATCCAAGAACTCAACAACTACTACAACAAGAATGCCGGAAACAACACCGACAACAGCAGCACCAATAGCATCCAGCGCGTCACATCCAGCGGTAATACCAACCAGACCGGCAAGAGATGCGTTCAGGCACATGGATACATCCGGCTTACCGTTTCTAATCCAGGTAAAGATCATGGTAGTAACGGTGGCAACGGACGGAGCAATAGTGGTGGTCAGGAAAATAGAGGATAATTCAGATGGTGTGGTTGCGGCGGCACCGTTGAATCCGTACCAGCCAAGCCACAGGATGAATACACCAAGGGCACCCAGGGTAATGGAGTGGCCCGGAATTGCGTTTACTTTGGTAACCTTACCGTTTTCATCTCTCACATATTTACCAATCCGTGGCCCAAGGAAGATGGCACCAACCAGAGCGGCAATACCGCCGACCATGTGAATGGCAGTGGAACCGGCATAGTCATGGAAGCCAAGCTGGGACAACCAGCCGCCGCCCCAAATCCAGTGTGCTTCAATCGGATAAATGAATAAAGAAATAACACCAGAGTAGATGCAGTATGCGGAGAACTTGGTCCGTTCTGCCATGGCACCGGAAACAATGGTGGCCGTTGTGGCACAGAATACCAAGTTAAATACGAAATAAGAAGCATCAGTAAAGCTTCCGTCTGTCGGGCTTGCAATGAATTCCTTAAAATTCGTAAACAATTCCATGTTTGGAATACCGATCAGGCCGAAGAAGGTGTCTTCGCCCATCATGATGGTGTAACCAAGCAAAGAGAAGACGACTGTACCAATACAGAAGTCCATCAGGTTCTTCATAATGATGTTACCTGCGTTCTTGGCGCGGGTAAATCCGGTTTCAACCATAGCAAAGCCGGCTTGCATCCAGAAGACCAGTGCGGCGCCGATTAGGAACCAAAATTCCACAGTCATAAATACATTCCTCCTTGAAATCACTCAAAGAACAAAAAAGCGCAGGGCAATGACTTTTGAAAAATTCTTTCAAGACGTCATTGCCCTGCGCTTTGTTCAATTGATGTACAAGTTTATACCACAACGAAAAAATAGCGTCAAGTTAGAAAAAGTGACAAAGAAGGAAACAGTTTTTTGGTCATTTAACCCTTTTTGATAAGATTTGCCCCTTGTTCTGCTGCCTGTTTTGTGCCAAACTTAAGAAAAACAAATAAGGCCAACAAAAAAGGAAAGAGGCTTTTATGGAAATTTATCAAAAACGAAAATTCGGATTTGGCATTTTTATTTTATTGCTTGGACTGTGGAATCTGATTACGGATATTGCAGTCAAGGATTTTGACTGGCAGTCCATCCTGATGGCTGTCAGTATGCTTTTGGTGGGAATTGATACCACAATTGCCAGCTTTACGGACCGTGTCATGTTTGACCTGGATGCGGAAACGGAAGCAGAGCATAAGCAGCTGGTTCGCCTGAATGCCCTGGACACGTCTCTTGAAATTGCCCTGGTCCTGTCCCTGGTTCTGAAGTTTATCTTTGCCCTGGTGGGAACCATGAAGGGGCAGACAGAGTTTACGGCAATCAGTCTTGGTCTGACACTGGCTCACTTTATTTCCAGAGGGTCCGAAGTGCTGACCCACTGGTATTACAAGCAGGGGAAAGGGTTACGGAACCAGGTGTCCAATAATGACTTGTCCAGTGTTAATAAGCAGACGGTGTCTGCCGTTATGCAAAAAATGATAGATTATTCTGAAGGTAATCTGCATGACATTGCGCATTTTATGAAGGTCTACTCCTTCGCCCGTACCATCGGTCTGCAGGAAGGCATTTCCCGGGGAGACCGAATTACAGTAGAAATTGCCGCCATCCTGCATGACATTGCCTGCCCGCTTTGCCGGGAAAAATATGGCAATACCAACGGAAAATATCAGGAGCTGGAAGGTGGCCCGCTGGCAGAAGCCTTCCTGAAGGATATGGATTTGCCAGAGCCCCTGGTAGACAGAGTGGTTTATCTGGTTAGCCATCATCATACCTACACGGACGTTTCCGGCATAGACTATCGCATTCTTCTGGAAGCAGATTTTCTGGTTAATGCAGATGAAAGCCATATGTCCAAAGAGGCCATCCTGAAAGCACGGGAAACCTTCTTCCAAACTACCACCGGCAAAGCGCTGTTGGATTCCATTTATCTGTCGGACAGCCCGGCAGAGGAAATAGTATCAGAAGTATAGAAAGTACAGCCGCCCTCCATAAGTATTTTCTAAAACAGAAAAATTAAAAAGCATGCAACCTCCTAAATGCGCTCATTTTTGCTCGTGAAGGCGAAAATGCGGCTTTTAGGACATGAAATGCGCTCATTTGAGGCAGTGAACCCCAAAATGAGCGCAATGATTTTCCGTATTAGAAATTTGCCAAATGCCCAGGTCTTTTAAATGCGCTCATTTCTGCGTGGGAAGGCGAAAATGCGGCTTTTAGGACATGAAATGCGCTCATCTGAGGCGGTGAACCCCAAAATGAGCGCATAAATTTTCTGTATTGGAAATTTTAAAAAATAAGTGAAATAAGTGGGCCATAATTAAGACACAAGTAATTAAAGTGTAAGTGACGGAAGATCAACAGTCTAATTGAAAGTGGCGGAAGAGCAACCAACTGAAGAATAAGCCCTGAAGCGTAAGCAACTGAAAGGCCAAGGGGTGTTCCGCTAGGAAACTGTTGTTAGGGTTTGTTGTCAGAAATATGTTGTTAGGGATACGCTGTTAGGGTTTGTTGTCAGAAATATGCTGTTAGGGATACGCTGTCAGAAACACACTGTCATAAAAGCGCTATCAGGAATATGTCTTAATAATTTCCTCTGCTACGGTGCGCTTTGGAATACAGCGGTCCATGGCCTGCTTTTCAATGTAGTGGTGAGCTTCTGGTTCGTCCATTTTAATTTCACTGATTAAAAGCCACTTGGCTTTGTTGACAATACGGATTTCTTCCATTTTTTCTTCAATGGAGTAGGTCTTTTTAACGGTTTTCTGGATGCGCTCTTTGGCGCTGGCCATCCACCGAAGTGCCGTTGAAATCATGGCTTTGGACGTGGGCTTTGGCAGAGTAAATACGCCATGCTCGGCCACTTTGTCATAAATTTCGTCATGTAATTCTGCGCGAACAATTAATAAAACAACGGTTCCCTTGGAGTTGCTGGCGTTGATGGCAAAGCGGATACCCGGGTCATCTGGGAGCGGAGAGTTGATCAGCACCATGTCATAGGAACGTTCCGCCAGTGCCCGTTTGGCGGCACTGATATTGGAAACGAAGCGGATGGGATGATAGTTGGCCTCCGGAAGCATGGATGTCAGTTCTGTATTCAGATTTTCTGCGGCAGAAACCACAAGAATGCTGTAAACATGCTCCTGCAGACTCATATAATCCCTCCTTCCCTTTTTTTGTGCGATGCAGCTTTTTGCATTGCAGTTCTTCTGCACTGCAGCTCCGCTGCGTTGCAGAGTTACGCTCTGTTGCAATAAATGTCCAGAATGGCAGCTGGAATATGTTCCTGTACAAAGCTACTTTGCGCAGCAATGCGGCGCGCGGTGGGCAGGTCTTCCGGCAGCCTTTGCAGCTTTGCCAGCTCCTGCTCAGAGGCTGTGAACAGATTCAGGTTGGTTGGATTGGGCAGATCTAATTTATTTTCCAATCCGTACAGGCCTGCATAAATGAGCAGGGCAAAGGTAAGGTACGGATTGGCGGAGGGATCCGGAGACCGCAGCTCCGCGCGCCGGTATTCGCCGACGGCAGCAGGAACCCGGACTAACTGGGAACGGTTTTCCCCGGACCAGGAAATATACTTTGGAGCCTTGCACTGGCCAAGGCGACGATACGATTCTTCTGTTGGATTTAAAAAGGCGGTAATGTCACTGACTTTATCCAGAATGCCGGCAATCATGTAACACAGGTTTTCCGACCCATTGGACGGGCGGACAGACATGTTGACATGGAAGCCGTTGCCCGGTTCTCCGTCCAACGGCTTGGCAGAGAAGTCTACAAACAGTCCGTTGCGGCGGGCAATGGTTTTAACAATGGTCTGGAATGTCATGGTGTTGTCTGCTGCCGTCAGGGCATCAGAATAACGGAAGTCAATTTCATTCTGACCGGGGCCCTCTTCATGATGGGAGCTTTCCGGACGAATGCCCATTTGCTCTAGTGTTAAGCAGATTTCACGGCGGATATTTTCACCGCGGTCTTCCGGAGCAATATCCATATAACCGGCGGTATCATAAGTCTGGCCGGTTGGATTGCCGTTTTCGTCCAGCTGGAACAGGTAAAATTCCTGTTCCGCGCCGAAGGCAAAATGATAACCGGCCTTTTTGGCGTCGGCCATGGCCTGCCGGAGAAGGCGTCTGGTGTCGCATTCAAATGGGGTGCCGTCCGGGTAGGAAATACTGGTGAACATGCGCACTACTTTGCCGTGCTCCGGACGCCAGGGAAGCAGCATCAGTGTTTCTGCTTCCGGGTGCAGGAGCAGGTCAGAACGGGATTCGTCTCCGAAGCCGACAATGGCCGACGCGTCAAAGGCAATTCCGTATTCAAACGCACGGGGCAGTTCGTCCGGCATAATGGAAATGTTCTTTTGTTTTCCGAAAACATCACAGAAAGACAGTCGGATAAATTTGACATCTTCTTCCCGGATAAATTGCAGGACTTCTTCCTTGGAGTACTTCATAGCGTTTCCTACCTACTTTCTTCGGACTCAAATACAATTAAAGCTGGTAACATTGTAACACCAGAAATAAGGGTTGACAAAGCTTTTTTGCGGGTGTAGAATGCGTTCCAGAAAAGGCAAGGGCGTCTTTGAGTTAACGGCTCAAAGACGCCCTTGCCCTTTTGTTTAATCTCAAAAATAAAGGAGACAGTATCATGGGAACAGTATCAGACTATTTTGGAAGTTTGGTTTTTGACGACAGAATCATGAAGGCAACCTTGTCTGCAAAGGTGTATGCTTCTCTGAAAAAGACCATTGATGAAGGAACTCCACTGGATAGTGGCGTAGCTAATGCTGTAGCAATTGCAATGAAGGATTGGGCTATTGCCAATGGTGCAACCCATTACACTCACTGGTTCCAGCCAATGACCGGCGTTACCGCTGAAAAGCATGACAGCTTCATTAGCCCGGCTCCGGACGGCGGCGTCATTATGGAATTCTCCGGCAAAGAACTGATCAAGGGTGAACCGGACGCGTCCTCTTTCCCGAGCGGCGGTCTTCGCGCTACCTTTGAAGCCAGAGGATATACTGCATGGGACCCGACCTCTTACGCATTCATTAAAGGCAATACCCTTTGCATTCCGACTGCATTCTGCTCTTACTCCGGACATGCACTGGATGAAAAAACACCACTGCTTCGTTCCATGGAAGCACTGAATAAACAGGCTCTCCGGATTCTGCGGCTCTTCGGTAATGACACCGCCAAGTGCGTCCGTTCTTCCGTCGGCCCGGAACAGGAGTATTTCCTGATTCCGCAGGAAATGTATGAACAGCGTCCGGACCTCTGCTTTACCGGCCGCACCCTGTTTGGTGCAAAGCCACCGAAGGGACAGGAACTGGATGACCACTACTTTGGTGTTATTAAGCCAAGAGTAGCCGCCTTCATGGAAGACCTGAATGAAGAACTCTGGAAGCTTGGTATCCTTGCTAAGACAGAGCACAATGAAGTTGCTCCTGCACAGCACGAACTGGCTCCTATTTATACTACTACCAACATTGCAACGGACCACAACCAGTTAACCATGGAAATCATGCGCAAGGTTGCTGCCAAGCATGGCCTGGTTTGCCTGCTGCATGAAAAGCCATTTGCCGGCGTCAACGGCAGTGGTAAGCACAACAACTGGTCCATTGCTACCGATGGCGGACAGAACCTGCTGTCCCCGGGCGAAACCCCGTATGAAAACGCACAGTTCCTCCTGTTCCTCTGCGCCGTTATTAAGGCCGTAGATGACTATCAGGATCTGCTTCGGATTTCTGTTGCTTCCGCCGGCAATGACCATCGTCTGGGCGCCAACGAAGCACCTCCAGCCGTTATCTCCATGTTCCTTGGTGATGACCTGCAGGCTGTTATGGATGCCATTGAAAATGACACTCCGTATGAAGGCGTAGCCAAGACCAAGATGAAGCTTGGTGTTGACGTTCTGCCGAAGTTCAACCGTGACGCCACAGACCGTAACCGGACTTCTCCGTTTGCATTCACCGGCAACAAGTTTGAATTCCGTATGCTTGGTTCTGCCAGCAGCATTGCAGATGCCAACATCATGCTGAACAGTGCCGTTGCAGAAAGCCTGAAGATTTACGCTGACCGTCTGGAAAACGTAGATGACTTTGAAACTACTCTGCACGAAATGATCCGCAAGACCATTAAGGACCATAAGCGCATCATCTTCAACGGCAACGGTTATGATGAAAGCTGGACCAAAGAAGCTGTTGAAAAGCGTGGCCTCCTGAACCTGCGCACCACCGCAGATGCCATTCCGCACCTGCTGGATAAGAAAAACGTGGATATGCTGACTGCCCACGGTGTCTTCACGGAAGAAGAACTGCAGGCCCGTCACGAAATCCTGTTGGATAACTACTGCAAAGCTGTTATTATTGAAGCCAATACCATGATTGACATGGCCAAGACCCAGATTGCCCCGGCAGTGGAAGCCTATGCAGCTGATGTTGCCAAAGCCGCTTCTGCCAAGAAGTGCGTAGACGCCGGTCTTGCCTGCACCTATGAAACCAACCTGCTGAAGAAGCTTTCTTCCCTGACCGACAGAATTGCGGTTCAGGTAGGCGAACTGGAAGATGCCGTCATGGCTTTGGAAAAGGCAGAAGATGTGGTTACTGAATCTGCCATGATCCGGGATACTATCCTGGTTAAGATGGGCGAACTCAGAGTTCCGTGTGACGAAGCAGAAACCGTAACTGCTAAGTCCTACTGGCCGTTCCCGACCTATGCGGACCTGCTGTTCGGCGTAAAATAATAAAGGAGTTTTATTCCTATGTGTTCAATTATGGGTTATTGCGGCGATACAGCCGATATTGATGCCTTTCAAGAAGGCTTTGACCAAACCGTTTCCCGCGGTCCGGATGACAGCAGAATTATAGACACCGGTAAGGGACTTCTCGGGTTTCACAGACTGTCCATTATGGGGCTGACCCCAAGTGGCATGCAGCCTTTTGAACGAAACGGAAGCTACGTCGTTTGTAACGGCGAATTGTATGGCTTTGAATCGCAGAAGAAGGAATTAGAACAAAAGGGTTATACCTTTGTCAGTGACAGTGACTGTGAAATCTTACTTCCGCTTTATTTTGAGTACGGAACGGAGATGTTCCAAAAGCTAGATGCAGAATTTGCCTGCATTATCTATGATGGGGAAACCGGTAGCTATATTGCTGCAAGAGACCCAATTGGCATTCGGCCTCTGTACTACGGATATGACAAGGAAGGAACCATCCTGTTTGCCAGTGAAGCAAAGAACTTAGTTGGCCTGACAGACAAGATTATGCCGTTCCCTCCGGGGCACTATTATAAGGATGGCAAGTTCACCTGCTATCACGATATTGCAAAAGTCGACACCGTATGCAAAGATAGTCTTGAAATCGCCTGCAAAGAGATTCATAATAGATTGATTGCTGGTGTGGAGAAGCGTCTGATTGCCGACGCCAAAGTCGGCTTCCTGCTTTCCGGCGGCCTGGATTCGTCCTTGGTTTGTGCCATTGCCGCGCGGAAAAGCAGCACTCCAATCAAGACCTTTGCCATCGGCATGAGCCAGGATGCCATTGACCTTAAATATGCTAAGGAAGTGGCGGACTTCATTGGAAGTGACCATACGGAAATTTACATGACACCGGAGGAAGTAATCTCTTCTTTGGAAACCGTAGTTCATCTGCTGGGAACCTATGACATTACTACCATCCGTGCTTCCATGGGTATGTATCTTCTGTGCAAAGCCATTCATGAACAGACGGACATTCGTGTTCTGCTGACCGGAGAAATTTCGGATGAATTGTTTGGCTACAAATACACAGATTTTGCTCCGTCCGCGGAAGCCTTCCAGGAGGAATCTCAGAAACGGGTTCGGGAATTGCATATGTACGATGTTTTACGTGCAGACCGCTGTATTTCCGTAAACTCTCTGGAAGCCAGAGTTCCGTTCGGGGACTTGGACTTTGTCCAGTACGTTATGGCACTGGATCCGGAAATCAAGATCAACAAATATGGTAAGGGCAAATATTTGCTCCGCCATGCATTTGAAGGTCAGGGTTATTTGCCGGATAACATTCTGTGGCGGGAAAAGGCCGCCTTCTCTGATGCTGTAGGACACTCCATGGTGGACTACCTGAAAGAGTATGCAGAAACGCAGTACACTGACGAACAGTTTGCTGCAGAATGCCAGAAGTACGACTATGCTCGTCCGTTCACGAAAGAATCCTTGCTCTACCGCCAGCTGTTTGAAAAATACTACCCGGGTCAGGCTGAAATGGTCAAAGACTTCTGGATGCCGAACAAATCCTGGGAAGGCTGTGACGTAGACGATCCCTCTGCCAGAGTGCTCTCCAACTACGGCGACAGCGGAAAATAAGCACAAGGAAAAGGTGAACAACGTGGAGAAAATTCTTGTACTGGACTTCGGTGGGCAGTATAACCAACTGATTGCACGCAGAGTACGGGAACAGCATATTTATGCTGAAATTAAGCCGTATAACAAAATTACGGTGGAAGAAATTCAGGCTATTGGTTATAAAGGTATTATTTTTACCGGCGGACCAAATAGTGTTTATGATGAAACTTCCCCGCATTATGATCCGGAAATTCTGAATGCCGGAATTCCCATTCTTGGTATTTGCTACGGCTGCCAGCTGATGGCCTATATGGCAAACGGCACGGTCAGCAGTGCAGAAAATTCCAGTGAATACGGTAAGACCACAGTTTTCACCTCTGATAACATCCTGTTTAAGGGCCTTCCAAAGGAAAGCACCTGCTGGATGAGTCATACCGATTTTATTAGCCAGCCACCGGCTGGATTCGTTACCATTGCGCACACGGCTAAGTGCCCGTGTGCCGCAATGTGTGACGCAGAGCGTAAACTGTATGGCGTACAGTTCCATCCGGAAGTAACTCATACCGTTTACGGAAAACAGATGCTTTCCAATTTCCTCTTTGGCGTTTGTGAATGCGCCGGAGACTGGAAGATTGAAGGCTTCGTAGAACAGACTATAGAAAAGTACCGCAGGGAATTGGCCGGAAAGAAAGTATTACTTGCTTTATCCGGTGGAGTAGACTCTTCCGTTGCGGCTGTTTTATTACATAAAGCAATTGGCTCCAACCTGACCTGTGTCTTTGTAGACCATGGCCTTCTCCGGAAGGATGAAGGGGACTTTGTAGAAAAGACCTTCGGTACCCAGTTCGGTATTAATCTGATCCGGGTTAATGCAGAAGATCGGTTCCTTTCCAAACTGGCAGGGGTTACGGATCCGGAGCAGAAAAGAAAAATTATCGGCGAAGAATTCATTCGCGTTTTTGAAGATGAAGCAAAAAAGCTGGGTAAGATTCACGTCCTGGTACAGGGCACCATCTACCCGGATGTTATAGAAAGCGGCAAGGGCGATTCAGCAGTCATCAAGAGCCACCACAACGTGGGCGGGCTCCCGGACGTCATCTCTTTTGATGAGATTGTTGAACCGCTCAGAAGTCTGTTTAAGGACGAAGTGCGCGAAGCAGGTACACAGCTTGGCATTCCGCACGAACTGGTTTGGCGTCAGCCATTCCCCGGCCCGGGCCTGGCAGTTCGTGTCATTGGCGAAATTACCAAGGATAAACTGGACCTTCTGCGGGAAGCAGATGCCATTTTCCGGGAAGAAATTGCCAATGCCCACCTGGAAACCAGCACCAATCAGTACTTTGCCGTGCTGACCAACCTGCGCAGCGTCGGCGTCATGGGTGACGCCCGCACCTATGGTTACACCATTGCACTGCGTGCCGTAACCACAGATGACTTTATGACCGCTGAATGGACCCGACTGCCCTATGAAGTACTGGAAAAGGCAAGCAGCCGGATTACCAACGAAGTAATCGGTATCTCCCGCGTAGTTTATGACATTACCTCTAAACCACCGGCAACCGTAGAATGGGAATAAGGAGGAGTACAAGAAATGACGAAGTATATTTTTGTAACAGGCGGTGTTGTTTCCGGCCTTGGTAAAGGCATTACTGCCGCTTCTCTCGGCCGTCTGCTGAAAGCCCGCGGCCTGAAGGTTGCCGCACAGAAGCTGGACCCGTATATTAACGTAGACCCGGGTACCATGAGCCCGTATCAGCATGGTGAAGTGTATGTTACGGAAGACGGTGCAGAAACCGACCTGGACCTTGGTCACTATGAACGGTTCATTGACGAAGATCTGAACAAGTACTCCAACCTGACCACCGGCAAGGTTTACTGGAACGTTCTGAACAAAGAACGTCGCGGTGAATACCTTGGCTCTACGGTACAGGTTATTCCGCATATTACCAATGAAATTAAAGAGTTTGTTTACCGTGTCGGCAGAAAGACCGGCGCCGATGTAGTTATTACCGAAATCGGCGGCACCATCGGTGATATTGAATCCCAGCCGTTCATTGAAGCAGTTCGCCAGATTTCTCTGGAAGTTGGCCGGGAAAACAGCCTCTTCATTCACGTTACATTAGTTCCGTTCCTGAGTGGTTCGGATGAACATAAGACAAAGCCAACCCAGCACTCCGTTAAGGAACTGCAGGGCATGGGTGTTAACCCGAACATTGTTGTGCTTCGTTGTGACGAACCGCTGGAAGATTCCATCTTTAAGAAAATCTCCATGTTCTGCAATGTAAAGCCGGACTGTGTTATTGAAAACATTACGCTTCCTACCTTGTATGAAGCTCCGTTAATGCTGGAAAAAGCCAACTTCTCTTCCGTGGTTTGCCGCGAACTTGGCATTGATGCGCCGAAGCCGGACCTGACCGAATGGACCGCCATGGTAGACGTTATCAAGAACCGCACCAAAGAAGTGGAAATTGGCCTGGTCGGCAAATATGTCGGCCTGCATGACGCCTACCTGTCCGTTGCGGAAGCACTGCGCCACGCAGGTTACTTCCACAACGCCATCATCAACATCCACTGGATTGACTCCGAAGGCATTACGCCGGAAAACGTGGACGAACAGCTGGGCGGTCTGCACGGCATTCTGGTTCCGGGCGGCTTCGGCGGCCGCGGCATTGAAGGTATGATCCTTGCTGCCAGATATGCCAGAGAACATGACCTGCCGTACTTCGGCATCTGCCTTGGCATGCAGATTGCCGTTATTGAATATGCAAGAGACGTACTTGGCATTGCAGATGCCAACTCCGGTGAATTTGATGAACTTTGCAAGCACAAGGTCATTGACTTCATGCCGGGCCAGAGTGATGACGTAGACAAGGGCGGCACCCTTCGTCTGGGCGCCTATCCGTGCCAGATTAAAGAAGGTACCACCATGGAACGTTGCTACGCTTCTAACCTGATTAGTGAACGTCACAGACATCGTTATGAATTTAATAATGATTACAGAGAATGCCTTCAGGAGAAAGGCCTGACACTGAGCGGCACATCGCCGGACGGCAGATTGGTAGAAACCGTAGAACTGACGGATCGTCCGTTCTATGTCGGCGTACAATTCCACCCGGAATTCAAGAGCCGTCCCAACAAGCCGCATCCGCTCTTCAAAGGATTTATCGGTGCTGCAGTAGACAAGACCGAAGACTAAGCAAACGGTAAGTAGAAGAGAAGAACTGAGGTAGGCATATGGTAAAAGAATTTAATAGAAAACTGATCTTGGAAGACGGACAGGAATACTATGGCTACGCTTTTGGTGACCCGGAAGAAAAGGTATGTGAAATTGTATTCAATACCTCTATGGTAGGGTACCAGGAAATTGTATCTGACCCGTCTTACACCTATCAGGCCGTTGTCATGACCTATCCGTTAATCGGAAACTATGGCATGGCCGATGATGACTATGAAACCAAGACCCCGACCATTGGTGGTCTGATTGTACGGGAATACAATGATGAACCGTCCAATTTCAGAAGCACAAAAACACTGGACCAGGTTATGAAAACCTATCATATTCCGGGAATTTCTGGGTTGGACACCAGAAAGCTGACTCGCTCCATCCGGGATTACGGTAGCCGGAAGGTCCTGATTACAGACGCTTCCACATCCTTAGAAGAGGGTTTGGCAAAATTAAAAGAAACCGGCATCCCAACGGATGCCGTTTCCAAGGTTAGCCGGAAAACCGTAGAAATTGCGCCGGCAACGGAACAGGAATCCTATCATGTGGTGGCCATTGACTGCGGCATGAAGCAGAACATTGTTCGCTCCCTGAATAAGCGCGGATGCAAGGTTACCATTGTTCCGTGGAATACTCCGGCAGACGAAATTAAAGCGCTGAAACCGGACGGAATCTTTATTTCCAATGGCCCCGGAGACCCAACCGATGTTCCGGAAACCATTCAGACCATCCAGTCCCTGATTGGACAGTATCCCATTTTCGGTATTTGTCTGGGCCATCAGATTATTGCTCTGGCTTACGGTGCCAAAACGTACAAACTGAAGTTTGGTCACCGCGGCGGAAACCATCCGGTGCGGAATCTGGATACCGGAAAGATAGAAATTACATCGCAGAACCATTCCTATGCGGTAGATTCAGACAGCCTGAGCGGCACGCCTCTGACGGCCACCCACATTAACCTGCTGGATCAGACCATTGAAGGCGTTAAATGCGAAAAGGATAAGATCTTCAGCGTGCAGTACCACCCGGAAAGCGCGCCGGGTCCCCAGGACAGTGCTTATCTTTTTGACCGCTTTATTAAGCTGATGGAGGAGGAACGGAACCATGCCTAAAAGAACGGATATTAAGAAAGTCCTGGTTATCGGTTCCGGCCCGATTGTCATCGGCCAGGCGGCAGAATTTGACTACGCCGGAACGCAGGCTTGTCTTGCTTTAAAAGAAGAGGGTTATGAAGTTGTGCTTTGCAACTCCAACCCGGCCACCATCATGACGGATACCTCCATTGCCGATAAGGTTTACATGGAGCCGCTGACGCTGGAATACATTGCTAAAATTATCCGCTACGAACGTCCGGACGCCATTTTGCCGGGCATCGGCGGACAGACCGGATTGAATCTGGCTATGCAGCTGGAAAAGAAGGGCATTCTTGACGAATGTCGCGTGGAATTGCTCGGTACCAAGAGCAGCTCCATTGAACGCGCAGAAGACCGGGAAATGTTCAAGGAACTCTGTGAAGAGCTCGGCGAGCCGGTTCTTCCCTCTGATGTAGCACACTCTGTAGAAGAAGGCTTGAAAGTAGTAGAGCAGATCGGATATCCGGTTGTACTTCGCCCTGCCTTTACCCTGGGTGGCACCGGCGGCGGCTTTGCCGACAATGAAGAAGAATTCATTCCGCTGATGAAAAATGCGCTGACATTGTCTCCGGTAGATGAAGTCTTAATTGAAAAGAGCATTAAAGGCTATAAGGAAATTGAATATGAAGTTATGCGGGACCACAATGACACCGCATTGACCATCTGTAATATGGAAAACCTGGACCCGGTTGGCATTCACACCGGTGACTCCATTGTTGTCTGCCCGTCCCAGACGCTGACCAACAAGGAATACCACATGCTGCGGGACAGCGCCCTGAAAATTATCCGCAAACTGGAAATTGAAGGCGGCTGTAACGTACAGTTTGCACTGGATCCGAACTCCTTCCAATATTATCTGATTGAAGTAAACCCACGGGTATCTCGTTCTTCTGCCCTGGCTTCCAAGGCCAGTGGTTATCCGATTGCCCGTGTTTCCGCAAAAATTGGTGTCGGCATGACCCTGGATGAAATCCAGATTGCCAACACACCGGCATCCTTTGAACCTACACTGGACTACGTGGTTACCAAAATGCCACGGTTCCCGTTTGACAAGTTTGCGGATGCCAACAACACGCTGTCCACGCAGATGAAAGCCACCGGCGAAGTCATGAGCGTTGGCAGAACCGTGGAAGAAAGTTTGCTGAAAGCCATTCGCTCTTTGGAAATCGGCCTGTATCACCTGTATAACAGAAAGTTCTACGGTGTACCGAAAGAAGAGCTGCTGGAATATATTACTCGTGGTACGGATGACCGCATTTATGCCATTGCACAGCTGATTCGCCTGGGGGCATCCTTAGACGAAATTGCGGACGCCACTGCCATTGACCGCTTCTTCCTGCGCAAGCTGCGCAACATTGTGGAAGAAGAAAAAGAACTGCAGGCCAATGTGGATGACATTGCTGTTTTGAAAGATGCCAAAAAGATGGGCTTCTCCGACAAGGAAATTGCTTATCTGTGGGATAAGACAGAACGGGAAATCTTTGACCTGCGGAAAGAACACGGTATCCTTCCGGTCTACAAGATGATTGATACCTGTGCTTCCGAATTTGAAAGCTATATTCCGTATTTCTACTCCACTTATGAAGATGAAAACGAATCTATAGTTTCCAACAAAAAGAAGGTTGTTGTACTGGGTTCTGGCCCGATTCGCATCGGCCAGGGTGTAGAATTTGACTATTCCACCGTTCATGCCGTCCAGACCATCAAAGCGGCCGGTTATGAAGCCATCATCATCAACAACAATCCGGAAACCGTTTCCACCGACTACACCTGCTCGGACAAGCTGTACTTTGAGCCGCTTTGCGTGGAAGACGTAATGAACGTCATTGCGCTGGAGCAGCCGGAAGGCGTTATTGCCACCCTGGGCGGTCAAACGGCCATCAACCTGGCTGAACCGTTGCGGGACCACGGCGTAAAGATTATTGGTACCGACTGTGATGCCATTGACCGCGCCGAAAACCGGGATTCCTTTGAAAAGCTCCTGACCGAGCTGCATATCCCGCAGCCCAAGGGACAGGCCGTCACCAGCATTGAAGCCGGTGTAAAAGCTGCCGAAGAAATCGGTTACCCGGTACTGGTTCGTCCAAGCTTCGTCCTTGGCGGCCGGGCCATGCAGATTGTGGCTAAAGAAGAAGCCCTTCGGGAATATCTTCAGACAGCCGTAGAAATTGACGAAGACAAGCCGGTTTTGGTAGACAAATATATCCGCGGTAAAGAAGTAGAAGTAGATGCCATCTGTGACGGCACCAACGTCTTTGTTCCGGGTATTATGGAACTGGTAGAACGAACTGGTGTTCACTCCGGTGACTCCATCAGTGTATATCCGTCTTACAGCCTGTCTGACAAGGTCAAGGAAACCATCCTGGATTACACCAAACGGCTGGGTCTTGGCATTGGCATTATCGGCCTGTTTAACATCCAGTTCATTGTGGACCAAGATGACCAGGTTTACATTATTGAAGTAAACCCACGTTCTTCCAGAACGGTTCCGTTCCTGTCCAAGGCAACGGGCTACTGTCTGGCAGATATTGCTACTTTGGCCAACCTTGGCGTTTCCCTTCCGGAACAGGGCATCCACGAAATTTATCCGAAGGAAAAGGAACGTTACTATGTTAAGGTTCCGGCATTCTCCTTCTCCAAGTTACGTGGTATGGATGCCTACCTGTCTCCGGAAATGAAATCCACAGGGGAAGCTATTGGATATGACAAAAAACTGCATCGCGCAGTATATAAGGCTATGGTTGCTTCCGGCATGGTATTGCACAACTACGGAACCGTTGTTGTCAGCGTTGCCGACGAAGACAAGGAAGAAACGCTGCCGCTGGTACGCCGCTTCTACAACATGGGCTTCAACATTGAGGCCACCAGCCTGACCGGTGAATTCCTGAAGTCCCACGGCATCCGCACCCGGATTCGTCTGAAGCCGAGTGAAGGAAGCGAAGAGGTTCTGGATTCTCTTCGTGCCGGTTATGTAAGCTACGTTATCAATACGCGTGCCATCCTTTCCGGTAAGCACTACGGAGACGGCGTTGCCATCCGTTGCTGCGCCGCACAGCACAACATTGCCATGCTGACCTCTCTGGACACCGTGCGCATGCTGCTGGATGTACTGGAAGAGGTTACGCTTGGAATTTCCACCATAGACGCAGAATAAAAGAAGCGCAGAACAAGAGGTGAACACATGCACTTTACAAAAATGCACGGTCTGGGAAATGACTACCTATACGTTTATGATGAAGTGCCGGAAAACATCCGGGAGCTCTCCATCAAATTATCCGAACGCCACTTCGGCGCCGGTTCCGACGGCATGATTTACATCTGCCCGTCTTCCGTAGCCGATTTTAAAATGCGGATTTTCAACGCCGACGGCAGTGAAGCTATGATGTGCGGTAACGGCATCCGCTGCGTGGGCAAGTATGTCTTTGACAAGGGATATACCGACAAAACCCACCTGGAAATTGAAACCCTGTCTGGCATTAAAACTTTGGACTTACATCTGGTAGGCGGTAAAGTGAAAGAAGTTACGGTAAACATGGGCGTTGCCGTACCCGCAGAAGATATGACCTTTACGGTAGACGGGCAGGAAATTACCTGCACGCCGGTTTCTGTCGGCAACCCGCATGCCGTCATCTTTGTAGACGACATGGACAAGGCACCGCTGACTACCCTGGGCCCGAAGATTGAACGGCATCCGCTTTTCCCGGACGGCGTCAATGTAGAATTTGTCCAGGTCCTGGCAGATGACGAGCTGCGCATGCGCGTATGGGAACGCGGCAGTGGGGTAACCATGGCCTGCGGAACCGGCTCCTGTGCCAGCGCTATGGCAGCTGTCAGCAAAGGATATTGTGACTATGACTCTTCCATCTCCGTTCATTTGGACGGTGGCACCCTGAAGATTCAGATTGCAGAAGACCACACCGTAACCATGACCGGCCCTGCCGAATTTGTATATGAAGGGGAGACCATCGAATGATCAAGCCAAACGCTTATTATGCAGATTTGAAAGACTCTTATCTGTTCTACAATATTGCACAGAAAACCAAAGCTTATCTGGAAGCCAATCCGGACAAGCACCTGTACCGCATGGGAATTGGAGACGTTTCTCTTCCTTTATGCGATGCAGTTATCAAGGCCTTGCACGAAGGCGTAGACGATCAGGCAGCCAAGGACACCTTCCACGGCTATATGCCGGAATGTGGTGCTCCGTTCCTGCGGGAAACCATTGCACAGTACTATGGCAAACGCGGAGTTACCCTGGATCCGGAAGAAGTTTTTGTTTCCAGTGGTGCCAGTGACGAACTGGGTGACATTCTGGACCTGTTTGACCGCAGCAGTAGTGCTCTGGTAATTGAACCGGCCTATCCTGCCTATGTAGACGCCAACGTTATGGCCGGCCGCAAGATTGTTCATCTTGCCTCCGGCGAAGAAAACGGCTTCCTGCCGGAACCGAAGGCAGACCTGGATGCAGACCTGCTGTACATCTGCTCTCCAAACAACCCAACCGGTGCCGTTTTCTCCAAGGAAAAGCTGCAGGCCTGGGTAGACTTTGCCAATCAGCGTGGCGCTGTCATTCTGTTTGACGCTGCTTATGAAGCCTTTATTGAAGAAGAGGATCTGCCACACAGTATCTTTGAACTGGATGGCGCACGGACCTGCGCTATTGAAATTTGCTCTTTGTCCAAGACGGCCGGCTTTACCGGTACCCGTATGGGATACACTGTCATTCCGAAGGACCTGGAGCGGGATGGTAAAAATCTGAACGAAATGTGGGTAAGAAACCGTACCACCAAAACCAATGGTATTTCCTATATCCTGCAAAAGGGCGGCGCCGCCGTCTTCACGCCGGAAGGCCAGGAACAAATCCACGCTAACATTCAGGTTTACAAGAATAACGCTAAGGTGTTGATGGCAGCACTGGATGAACTCGGCATCTGGTATTGCGGTGGCAAAAATGCACCGTACATCTGGATGAAGTGCCCGGATTCCATGGGCAGTTGGGAATTCTTTGATTACCTTCTGCAGGAAATCCAGGTTGTCGGCACACCGGGTGAAGGCTTCGGCGCCTGCGGAGAAGGCTACTTCCGCTTCTCCACCTTCGGTAGTCCTGAGGACACCAAAGAAGCCGCCCGCCGCTTAGTTGCCCTTCTTGGCAAGAGATAAACGCGCAGCAGAAGCATCTTTTCTGACGAAAAGGAAACACTTCAGTAAGGGGTTGTTTTCCCGGCCAGAAAACCAAAAATAAAGAAAAGTTCGCCGTAAGGATTTGGATACAGAAATGTTTCCTTCCCATGGCGAACTTTTTGTTTTCGCTTGATTGTAAAATCAACGGTCAATTGTGAAATCAACTTGAACATTTTTCATAAATAAAAAGTCAGCTTCAGCTGTAGTCCCAAGGTGGAATTTTGTCTTTGGTGGCAAACAGAGTAGTGGCGCTGGATTTGCCACCCGATCAGAGCTGGAACAGCCGGAGGCTGCTTGGTGTGCGTCTGTTATGGTGGCAAAAATGAGTTTGTTGCTGTAATTGCCACCCAAAAGTGGGGTTCTGGTGGCAAACAGAGTAGTGGCACTGGATTTGCCACCCGATCAGAGCTGGAACATCCGGAGGCTGCTTGGTGGGCGTCTGTTATGGTGGCAAAAATGGGTTTGCTGCTGTAATTGCCACCCAAAAATGGGATTCTGGTGGCAAACAGAGTAGTGGCGCTGGATTTGCCACCAGAGAAGAGTTATAACAACTAGGCCCTGCTTATCGGTTGCCACATGCCAAGAGCTAGCACGGCCCCTGCCCAGTTTAGCGGATAACTATTCAAGATAGTGTCTGTAGACAGTTTTCTCCGAATGCCAATTCAGAGACCTGTTTTTTGTTTGCTTTTTCCCAATTGGGGTAGATGCTATAATAATTGCATGTTTTCTTTCTGCATGCAGAAAGAAAACATGTATGAAGAAAGACCGTAATGGTATTGGAACTTACTTTCAAAAGTACACCGATAAAAGGGAGGCGGTAAGATGATACCGATTCAACGAATTATAGAAAAAGAGGATCAGCTGTTTGCGGATGGTGATTTTGCCGGAGCGGGCCGCCTTTTGCAATACTGGCTTGCGGAGGCAGAAGCGGACCATGATTTGGCCGGCCTGTTTTTCCTGCGCAATGAACAGATGGGCTTATATCGTAAGATAGGAAAGCAGGAAGAAGCCTTTGCGGCGGCCGAAGCGGGGCTGGCATTAATTCCACAGCTGGGTTATGAAGATTCAGTTAGCGGTGGCACGTGCTACATTAATGCCGCCACTGTTTATAAGGCGTTTGGAGAATCAAAAAGGGCTTTGCCTTTTTATCAAAAGGCAAAGGCAATCTACGAAGCAGAGCTAACAGCGGGGGACGGGCGATTAGGCGGTCTTTATAACAACATGGCCCTTGCCTTGCTGGACGAAAAGCAATACACGGAGGCAGAAGAACTGTTTCAAAAAGCACTGTCGGTAATGGAAAGCGTGCCGGATGGACAGCTGGATGCCGCCATTACCTGGTTGAATCTGGCTGACCTGCATTGCGCAAGGGACGGTTATGAAAAGGCAAAGAATTTTATTGAAGATTGCTTATATAAAGCAGAAGCCTTGTTGCATACGGAACGCATAGAACAAGGCAACTATGCTGCATTTGTGTATGAAAAATGCGCTCCCATTTTCGGGTATTACTATCACAGGGAAGCGCAGGAAAAACTGGAACAGAAAGCGAAGGCAATTCATGAACGGACGGGAACTGTCTAAAGGATATTTTGAAACCTATGGAAGGCCCATGTTGGAGCGGGACTTTCCAGACCTGCTGCCGCTGTTGGCAGCAGGTCTGGTGGGGCGCGGGTCCGAGTGCTTTGGGTATGATGACGCAAGCTCCAGAGACCATGACTTTGAGCCGGGCTTCTGCCTCTTCCTCCCCGGGGAAGAGGTGGTCACCCGGCGGGAAGCCTTTTTGCTGGAGCGGGCCTATGCAAAGCTGCCGAAAGAGTACGAAGGCGTGCGCCGCAACCTGGTAAACCCGGTCGGCGGTGCACGCCATGGTGTCTTTCGGACAGAGGAGTTTTACCAGAAGCACATCGGTGGACCCGCGGCCCCAACAACCTATGACGAATGGAAAGCACTTCCGGAATATGCCAGAGCAGAAGCGGTTAACGGAGATCTTTATTTTGACAACTACGGACAATTCTCCGCCATTCGGGACGCTGTCCGCCTGCTGCCGGAGGACGTACGGCGCAAACGACTGGCGGGACAACTGCTACTGGCCGCCCAGGCTGGGCAGTATAATTACGCCCGCTGCCTTGGCCACGGAGAACCCGGGGCCGCACAGCTGGCGGCCGTTGCCTTTGTACAGGCAGCCCTGGCGGCCATCTTTCTGCTGAATAATCATCCTATGCCGTTTTACAAATGGCAATTCCGGGCACTGCGGGAGCTTCCCGTATTATCTTCCGCCGCAACCGATCTGGAATTCCTTCTTTGCTCCGGGAATCAAGCGCCGGAAGCCGCAAAAAAGCAGGAGAAAATAGAACGGCTCAGCACCCTTCTGATTGCCGAAGTAAAACGGCAGGGCCTGAGCGGTACCGACAGCCCGGACCTGGAACGCCATGCTTATGACGTCAATAATTCCATTACGGACGCCGACATTCGAAATCGTCACATTTTAGATGCTACATAATTATGCAAAACAGCAATTGCTTTCCCCAGTGGTTTTTGGTATAACATTTAGGGCTTTTTAAGGCCCTTATCTCTTGTAAAGGATGAAGAACATGAAACACTATGACGTCATCATCATTGGTGCCGGTCCGGGCGGTATCTTTGCCGCTTATGAATTATTACAGCAGAAAGCAAATTTAAAGATTGCTGTATTTGAATCCGGTAAAACGCTGAGCCAGCGGAAATGCCCGATTGACGGTGACAAGATTAAGCACTGCATCAATTGTCCAACCTGCTCCATTATGAACGGCTTCGGCGGCGCCGGCGCCTTCTCGGACGGGAAATATAATATTACCACCCAGTTCGGTGGCACCCTGCATGAGTACATCGGCAAACGCAAAGCCTTTGACCTGATGCAGTATGTGGATACCATCAACATGACCTATGGCGGTGCAGGTTCTCACCTGTATTCCACTGCCAATTCTGATATTTCCAAGCTTTGCCTGCAGAATAAGCTGCATCTCCTGGATGCTTCCGTTCGCCACCTTGGCACAGACAAGAACTATGTAGTTCTGGAAAATCTGTTGAAACGTTTGGAAAAAGAAGTAGATCTGTATTTCTTAACTCCGGTACAGCATATCTGTGCGCAGGAAGACGGCCAGGGTTATATCATCCAAACCGCAGATGCCGAATATTCCTGTGACAAGTGCATTGTTTCTGTTGGCCGCTCCGGTTCCAAGTGGATGGAACAGGTCTGCAAGGAAATGGACATCAAGACGCACTCCAACCGAGTAGACATCGGCGTTCGTGTAGAACTGCCGGCACCCATTTTCTCCCATTTAACGGATGAACTGTATGAAAGTAAGATTGTATATCGCACGGAAAAATATGGCGATTTAGTCCGTACCTTCTGCATGAATCCCAACGGCATTGTAGTTAACGAAAATACCAATGGCATTGTGACCGTAAACGGCCACAGTTATGAAGATCCGTCTAAGCATACACAAAACACCAACTTTGCGCTTCTGGTATCCAAGCATTTTACGGAGCCGTTTGATGACAGTACTGCTTACGCAGAAAGCATTGCCCGTTTGTCTAACATGCTTGGCGGCGGTGTCATTGTACAGCGTTTCGGTGACCTGATTGACGGAAAGCGGTCCACAGAAAGCCGCATTGAAGAGGCCTTCATTACGCCAACTCTGACTGCCACTCCGGGAGACCTTTCCCTGGTTATCCCGAAACGGATCCTGGACGGCATTATTGAAATGATTTATGCCCTGGACAAGATTGCACCGGGCACAGCCAATGCAGATACTCTTCTGTATGGCGTAGAAGTGAAGTTCTACAACATGGAAGTAGAGCTGGATCATAATTTGGAATCCTGCCATAAGGGACTGTATATTATCGGTGATGGCAGTGGTGTAACCCATTCACTGTCTCATGCTTCGGCATCCGGTGTTTATGTAGCTCGCAAAATTTGCGGAAAAGAATAAAAAGAAAGGCGGCAGGAACCATGAAAAGCAAACTGAATGCTATTGCCAACTGGGCACAGGAGCAAATGAACAAAGCCGCCTATCAGAAAAAGACGCCAACCTACGGAACTGCCGAAGTAGATGACGTTCCTTACTTAAATGACGGTAGCCCAGACCACTTGCTGGATGTGTACGCACCACAGCTTTCCCGGGAAAAGCTGCCTGTCATTGTTACGGTTCACGGTGGCGGATATGTTTCCAACCGCAAGGTCTGCAACCGCCCGCATGGGCAGTGGCTGGCTGCGCAGGGCTTTAAAGTGGTAAACGTGGAATACACCTTAATTCCGCAAGCAACCCTGGCGGAGGAACTGGCTGAATTGACCGCCGTTTTCTCCTGGGTGGAAAGCCATGCGGAAGAATACGGCTTTGACGTAAACAACCTGTTTTTACTTGGAGACTCTTCCGGCGGTCATCTGACACTGCTCATGGCGGCATTGCAGACCAATCCGGCGCTGCAGAAGCAGGCCGGGCTGCGGCCGGTGGCCTCCGGCATTCGTGCCGTCGGCGCCACATGCCCGGTCGGCAGCTTCCGCAGCAAAGACCCGGTCTCCCTGGCAATGCGCCTGTTGTTCCAGGCGCTCGGCCAGAAAGACCTGGCCCCGTATTCCATGGAAAACTTCCTAACCAAAGACATGATGGACTGTATGCTGATTACCTCACCAACGGACCTTGGCATCCATACTGTCACGCGTAAAATCCACCAGGAGCTGGACAAAAAGGGCGTAGACCACGTGTACTTCAATTTAAAGGGTAGAACCCATAAACTGCCACACGTATTCAACGTTCTTTATCCGGATTGGGAAGAAAGCGTGGAAGCCAATCAGGCACTTCTGCAATTCTTCCGTTCCAGGATGGTGAAGTGAAAAGAAGAAATAAAAAAGAAAACCAATCGCAAAAAGCGATTGGTTTTCTTTTGGTGGGAAAGGTACAAAAAAATAACCAACCGTAAAACGATTGGTTATTTCTTGGTGGAAGAGGGTGGATTCGAACCACCGAAGTCGTAGACAACAGATTTACAGTCTGCCCCCTTTGGCCACTCGGGAACTCTTCCATATAGCCGATAAAAGCGCTTGTCTTTCACCGGCTGTGGAGCTGGTGAACGGACTTGAACCCCTGACCTGCTGATTACAAATCAGCTGCTCTACCAACTGAGCTACACCAGCACATCTCAAGTGCGCTTGATTACTATAGCACAAGCCCAAAAGAGGGTCAAGGAGTTTTTTAGACTTTTTCTGAAAAATCTTCTTCTGTGTAAGCATCTATTTTATTGCCACCGCTCCTCTGGGGCTTGCTTTTTCCAAAGAACAGGATATAATTCCAGTATCGGAATAAATCCGTATCCGGGTGTGGCGAAGTTTGGTATCGCGCTTGAATGGGGTTCAAGAGGCCGCTGGTTCAAGTCCAGTCACTCGGACCAAGAAAAGGGGAGACGACAACAAGGTCGACTCCTCTTTTTTGTTTTTATTTATCTGTACGGACTTTTGGTTCTGTTGTATACTGAAAGCCCAAAGAAAATTGACGGAAAGGAGCCACGTTATGAAACAAAAACGCAAGGGCAAAACCAAGGGGCTGCGGTTTGAAACAACCCGTGCCGAAAAGAAGAAAAAAAGCCTTCTTCTCTGGCTGGCGTTTATTGCCACTGTTATTCTGATTGCGCTTCTTTCCATTGGTGTCTATTTGGAAAAAACAGGCTATTTTGAAACCAACCGGAATGTATCCGGAAACAATATGCAAAAGGAAGTCTCCATTTTGGTGGGCAGTGTAGACAGTGACGGTGAACTGGTTTACCTTAGCTGGATGACTATGAACACCAAAAAGCAGTCCTTTACCATTACGCCAATTTCACCAAAGGGTAGTTATGGCGGACAGACCTACACGGAAATTTATGGCACCAGTACCAAGACGGCGGACATTGAAATCAATTGCCAAAACCTGAAAAAGGCTATTTCAGACCAATATAATGTAAGCCTGGACCGCTACATTATTTTGCCGGAATCTGCCTTCCCGCGGTTGCTGAATACCCTTGGCAACTACACCATCAATTTGGATACTGAAGTAGCCTATGACGGAGACGACTTCTCCATTCATATTCTAACAGGGGAGCGCACCCTGACTGGTGCTCGTTTCTTTAACTATCTCTGTTATGTCGGAGAAAATTACAACAATGAGGCGCTTCATAAGCAGGCAAACCTGATGGCAGATTTCCTGAAGCAGGAACTGACAGAAAAGAATGCCAAGAAAGGGCAGACCTATTTTGAATCTCTCAGCAATTACATTACAACAGACATTACCACTTCCGACTTCTCTCGGTACAGTGACTTTCTCTTGGAATGTAGCACTCTGAAAAATCTGGATATTACCGTAAACTAAATTTCTTATCCCCGGAAAGGAAGCTCTTATGCAAAAGGTAAAGAACTTTTTGAAGAACCTGCTTGTGGTCGTGGTTGTTCTTGCCCTTTTACTACTGCTTCCAATAGACCGGGGATTTGCTTTTGTTGCCGCTGCATCGCACGGATATAAAACAAGCAGTATAACAGGGGAAGACGGCCGTTATTATTATCAGAACCTGACCAAAACAGAGCAGGAGGCATACCGCTACATTTGCACCCAGATTACGGATTTCCCGGAGCGCATTTATATTCCGAAGCTGAGCAAGGACGAATTGAACGAAGTCTTTGAAGCGGTACTGTATGACAATCCGGAATTCTGGTTCCTTGAAAACTATTGCAACTATGAAAGCCGGGGTGCCTCGTTCCTGACGGTTTGCGCGTCGTTTATTCCCGTATATCGTTGCGATTCAGCCACTTACCAAGAAAAACAGTCCCAGGTGGAAGCCGCAGCCGAAGAAATTCTTGCTGCGGCACCAGAGGGCTCTGATTATGAAAAAGAGCTCTACATCCATGACAAACTGATTGAGCTTTGTGACTACGGGGACCCGGATGAAGGCTCTGACATTTCCACCTTAACTATTTATGGTGCCCTAGTGGATCATGCTCCTGTTTGCGAAGGGTATGCCAAAGCAGCACAATACCTGTTGACCAAAATGGGCATTCCCTGTTATGTCGTCATTGGGGAAGCGGTGGACTCCAGTACCGGCACGGCAGAATCCCACATGTGGAACGTAGTTACCATTGGTGGGCAGAAATATTGTTTGGATCTGACTTGGGATGACCACACTAGTCTTGGAAGCAAAGGGGATCCTACCACACCTTCTCACGTTTACTTCAATTTAACAGCAGAAGAGCTTTCTAAAACGCACACGGCCAAAGATAACGCTGATATTGCGGAGTGTACGCATACAGAAGCGAATTACTTTGTAAAAGAGGGCTTACTGTTTGACAGCTTTGGCTCGGCGGAGCAGACGGCCGCCCGCCTGGCGCTGATGGAAGCACTGAACCAGGGACAGGGCTCCTTGGAATTGCGCTTCAGCTCCAAGGCGGCCATGCGCAGTGCCGAGCGGGCCTTAGTCCAAAACCGGGGCATTTTCCGTATCATCAGCGCGGCCAACGAAAGTGTCGGCGCGTCACAGCGCGCTTCCACCTCGTCCGTCCGCTATACGGAAAATGACAGCCTCTTTGTCCTGGTCTTCCACTTTTCCTAAAAAGTACGGTTCCCTTTGCGGGAAGGTTCGTTGCTATGCAAAGTTTTTTTTGAAAGAGCACATGGGTAACTCCAAGACGGAACACCCGGCAGGGTATCGGTTTTCCAAAAAATAATCAAATTTATTGGTTGACACCTTGGCACGTGCGTGCTAATATATATCTCGCGCCACACAGAGGCGCAAACACAGGAAACCGCACAGACACGCGGTTTCAAGTACCTTGAAAATTAAACAACGACGAACGAAAGAACCCTGAAATTTCAATTTGAAGTTTCAAAGTACTAGATTCCAGACAAGGAATTTTTGACAGAAATCTGTCAGCAAAAGTAATGAGCTAAAAAGCTTTTACTAAAAAAGATTTGGACAGCTTTCAAAGCTGTTTAGATACCATTTTTTAGAGAGTTTGATCCTGGCTCAGGACGAACGCTGGCGGCGTGCCTAACACATGCAAGTCGAACG
>CAVHPJ010000010.1:0-69624 GCA_963638085.1 Butyricicoccaceae bacterium
GAATGTTTATTGCCCCCGGCATAGCCGGGGGTTGTCTTGTGTCTAAGAGACCCAAAGCAAAAGAGCCGCTCATCTGAGCGGCTCTTTCTTTCGCCTTTAGGCAAATACAGGAAGCTTATTTCTTCTTGAATTCGTCATAGTCACGATAAATTTCTTCACCGTAAACAAGATCTTCATTCTTAGCGTGGTCAGCATACCAAACCTGAGCAAAGAACGGGTTCTTCTTGGCAATGGCATCATAGTTCCATGGGAACGGATGACATTCTGGGCACCAATGGCCACCCTTAAGAACCAGGTTCAGGGACATGTTGAACTTGTGACCAAATGCGCATTCCCATTCGGAGGAAGCATCATATGGATCACCGGCATAGTTAACCAGTTTGCCACCACGATAGTCAGCAGCCTTCTGAATATCTTCAACAGTCAGTTCGGAAAGCTTCTTGCTTTCGTCATAACCGTGATTCAGCTTATACTTATCAGCTTCAGCAATGTCATTGCTTGGAGGAGTCAAATCCCAATCCTTCCAATTGTCGGAGAGGGTCTTCCAATGTTCATAACCATAGGAGTTGGTGTCACCCCAGAAGGCAGACATTCTTTCTGCATCCTTGTTCTTAATCCAGGTTCTGGTACCAAAGCGCTTGTCCTTAGCAATCATGCCAAGTGCAGCTCTGGTCAGCTGGGAGATACCAGGTACTCTTACAACGCAGGACAGCTTGTAGAACCATTCAACCTTCTTGGACATTTCCTTGAAGTATTCCTTAGCAGGAATGTGCTGCTGGAAGTGCAGGTAGTTTTCCAGTACGTCGGAGTCAGCATACCACTGGCCATGGAAGTTTCTGTCAATGAACCAGTTCGGCTTGAATACGCGCTTGGAAGCGTCATGACCCATGCCGATAGCCCACAGAAGAAGGTCTTCAAATTCATACAGGGAAAGTCTGTATTCAGCACCGGAACCGATGTTGTAGAAGCTTCTGTAGAAGTCTTCTGGCAGATCATCGGAGCAGATGTGATCCATCAGGATGGCGGAGTCATCAATGGTGGCCCATTCCAGAACGTCATTCATTGGAACGTGGAACATGATCGGGTCCATGTTCTTCAGGATTTCCGGATAAAGGATACCGGACTGACGCAGGGAAACCCATTTCTTTAAGCCGGATTCGGCAAATACAGCTTCAGCATTAACCTTGGAAACTGCATAGTGGTCATAAACAGAGCACTTGATTGGGTCACCGGTGCGGCCCCAGTGGATACCAACCGGACGGTTACCGGTTTCTGCAACAGTACCAATGTAGCAGGCAAGAATGTCATCTGCATTCGGCTGAGCCTTAATTGCCTTAACAATGTTTTCTGCAGCAAGAACATTGGTCTTCAGAGTCTTCTTTGGCCAATAGTCAGCAGCCGGAGATACCAGACCGCCGATATGGAGAACGTAAGAAGAGCCGTCGATGCCTTTCTTTACGCTGTCATAGTCACCGAAGTCACCCCAAACAATTTCAACACGTGGGTCATTCATGTAGTCAGCGAAGAGAACGTGGTTCTTTTCGGAATCACGAAGCAATACGCTGATGTCCAGGTCCGGGCGATTCTTATAAATCTGTTTGAAAGAAGCCCAGCCCATGGTACCGGAAGCACCGGTAATAAAAACTTTCTTGTTTGCCATATTGACAAATCCTCCTTCTTTTTTTCAGTGATAGAGTAAGGAAAGTACGCCTTACCATCTTCACAACATCATTGTCATTGTACCATAAATTCCGACTCACGGTCCCGTTTTAAAACTGGTTTCTTTGTCGTTCCTGAAGAGAATCTTTAAGTTAGTTTTTGTGCACTTTGTCCAAGTTTTTACGATTTGTATTGCTGTATAGAAGGACTTTGTTATTATTTTGTCAAAAACTTTTAGTTTTTTCGGCTTAAATTTTCTGTCTCTTTTGCGATGCAGTTGCATTCAATAGAGGGTGGTAGTTACTTCCGAATAAAAAGAAAAGGGCGCGTTTTACTAACGCGCCCAAACTTCTTTTTGATTGTTTACGTTTTAGATGGTAAAAGCTTCCTGGTCAATTTCTTTCACTCTGACTTTCTTTGGAACAGGAATCAGGAGAAGGAGACCAACTAAGAACAGAGCAAGGGAGATTTGGTAGCCAAAGTAATTGTAAGTATGGTTGCTGGCGTACCGAACCCATGCACCAAGACCATTAATGCTCTTTTTGGCAACGCCAATATAATTGTCCTGTGTTACCTGATAATGATCATTGTCATTTTCTACTTCCAGAACAATGGAAGAGCCATCATTGTTAATGGAAACCACCTTGCCAAACAGTCTGCCTTCAGTTACGGTACTGGCCACAACGTCATTGACTTGTACTTCATCCAAATCTGTTTTCTTTACCTTAACAACCTGGTTACTGTTCAGGTTAGCACCGTTGTAATCCTGACAAACAGAAGTAAATCTGTATCCAAACGGAGCGGCTTTGGTCCACTTGCTGCCGAAGAGACAGAAGATAGTGCTAATCAGGGCAAACAGAATTAAGATCAGGAGAAGAATGGAAATGGTTCTTCTGGCAATCCGGTTGGCTTTCGGATGACGGGTTGTTTTTTCTGCCTTTGGTTCCGGAATGGTAAATTCTTCTTCCGGTTGCCAGGCATCTGCTTCCTGCGGTTGTTCCGTCCAGATTCCCTGAGATTCATCCGGAATGGCGGGTAGGGGAGCTGTGTCTTCCTCTGGTTCAGAGAAAGAGGAAATGTCTTCATAAACCGGTTCGGCAGGAAGCTGTTCCGGTTCTTCTTCCGGAACCGGCTCTTCAGAAAAATCCTCTTCGGGAGCTTCTTCCTCAGGTTCTTCCGGGAAAGCCTGTAACGCTTCCAACTGTTCCTGCAATTTCCGGTTTTCTTCCTGTAATGCAGCAACATCCACATCCAGGATACCGGAGTCTTCAATTGTCTTAATACGTTTGGCAAACGCCTTACAGTCTTTGCGAAGCTTTTTGTTCTTCGCCGTCAAGTTACTCTTTTCCTTGGTTAGGGTTTCTACTAAGGCTATAAGTTCCTCAACGCTCTTGTTTTCAAGATCAGACATGGGGGATACCTCCATATAGTATTCTTTTAAATTCTATTCTTTTACCCTGAAAAAGGCAATAGAAAGCACAGAAGAAAAGCAAGGGAATCGTTGAAACTGATACTATATTATAGTAAAATCTTTGTATTCTTCAGGAAGGGGAACAGCCATGAAAAATACGTCTTTGACGGCATTAGGCGGCATTATTACCGCGCTGTCTATCTTTCTTCTTTTCCTGACAGGCATGTTTCCGAATACCACGTACCTATTACCGGTTTTTGCCGCCATCCTGATGTTACCCATGTTGGAAGAAGCGGAGCAGAAGTGGGCCTGGTTTATTTATATTGCCGTATCTATCCTGTCTTTCTTTATTGTTACAGATAAAGAAGCGGCTGTAATGTATGTCTTTGTATTTGGGTACTATCCTATTTTAAAGCAGCTTCTGGAAAGCCACTTTAAGAAACCGATTGCCTGGATTTTCAAATTGATTATCTACAATTTGATGGTAGTTGCAGCCTATCTTCTAATTATATATGTGTTTTTAATTCCGGTAGATGGACTGGATCGGTTTGGAAAATGGACTCCGCTGTTACTGCTTGCATTAATGGATTTGGTACTGATTGTCTATGACTACCTGATTACTGTTCTAACCAAGGTTTACCAAAAAAGTTATGCTGAACGGGTGCACAAATTATTTCGCCGCTAAAAGAAGAATACTAGTAAAACGATAAATAAAACACTAAAGGAATCCTATATGAAAGATAACATTCTTGTGGTCGGTGGAGGCGCCGGCGGACTGATGGCAGCCTGCACGGCAGCACAGGCCGGAGCGCAAGTCACTTTAATTGAAAAGAATGCGCGCATTGGCCGCAAGCTTCTAATCAGCGGCAAAGGTCGGTGTAACCTGACCAACAATCAAACGGACGTGCGGTATTTAATGGAACAGATTCCCGGAAACGGACGGTTCCTTTACAGTGCCTTTGCAAACTGGATGCCGCACGACCAAATGGATTTCATAGAAGCACTGGGTGTTCCGTTGAAAACGGAACGCGGAAACCGGGTGTTTCCGGTTTCCGACCAGTCCAAAGATATTGTAGATGCCTTTGACCGCTGCCTGAAGCAGTGCGGCGTTAAGCGTATTTTGGAAGACCGTGTTACCGGTCTTCAGTTTACAGAAGACCGGATTACCGGTGTACAGACGGAACACCACGGCCTGTTGCCGTGCACTGCCTGCATCCTGGCCACCGGCGGCTGTACCTATCCGCGAACCGGATCCACCGGAGACGGCTACCAGTTAGCCAAAGAAGCAGGGCATACCGTAACACCGTTGCATCCCTGCCTGGTGCCACTTGTTTCCAAAGACCCGGCTTGTCAGGAATTGCAAGGGCTTTCTCTGAAAAATGTGCACCTTTCTTTGTATCAATCCGGAAAGAAAAAGCCGTTATATCAGGAGCTTGGGGAAATGTTATTCACCCATTTTGGCGTCTCCGGTCCATTGGTCCTCAGCGCCAGTTCCCACTTGCCGGCCGGCCTCGGTCCGGAAACCTTTTACCTGGAAATAGACTTAAAGCCTGGTCTGACCGAAGAGCAATTAGACAAACGAATCCAACGGGATTTTGAAGACAACGTAAACAAGGCATTCCAAAATGCGCTTTCCCGGCTGTTGCCTTCCTCCATGATTCCGGTCATTGTTCAAAAATCCGGTATTCCTGCTGAAAAAAAGGTACACCAGATTACCAAGGAAGAACGCCACAGCCTAGTATATTTACTGAAGCACTACCGCATTCCCATTACCGGATGCCGTCCCATGGAGGAAGGCATTGTGACCGGTGGCGGTGTTTCATTAAAAGAAGTTAACCCCAAAACCATGGAGTCCAAATTAAAGCAGGGCCTCTACTTTGCAGGCGAACTTTTGGACCTGGACGCCTACACAGGCGGATATAATCTACAGATTGCCTTTTCCACCGGTCACCTGGCCGGGGAAAGCGCAGCAAAGGAGAGCAACCATGTTTAACATTGCCATTGATGGACCGGCGGGGGCCGGAAAAAGCAGCATTGCCAAAGCGGTATCCCAAGCACTCGGCTTCATTTATGTAGATACCGGCGCTTTGTACCGTACCGTCGGCCTGGCCGTTCTGCGTGCCGGCATTGCTCCGGAAGATACGGAAAAAGTGGCCGCATTACTGCCTGAAATTACAGTAGACCTGGCTTTTGAAAACGGCACCCAGAAAGTTCTTTTAAATGGGGAAGATGTCTCAGAAGCTATTCGCACCCCGCAGATTTCCGAATATGCTTCCAAAACTTCGGCCATTCCGGCCGTGCGGCACTTTTTGTTTGACCTTCAGCAGAAGATTGCCGCCACGCACAACGTCCTGATGGACGGCCGGGACATCGGTACTGTTGTTTTACCAAATGCCCAGTTAAAAGTGTTTTTAACTGCATCGCCCGAAGTCCGCGCCATGCGCCGTTACAAAGAACTGACGGAGAAAGGACAAGACGTTGTTTATGACAACATTTTGGCAGAAGTCAAAGACCGGGACTACCGGGATACGCACCGGGATATTGCACCGTTAAAACCGGCAGAAGATGCCGTTTTATTAGATACCTCAGACATGAGCTTTGAGGAAGTTGCAGCAAAGCTGACACAATTGGCAAAGGAGACCCTTGTATGAGCACAACTGAAGTAAAAAAGATTCCCCTGGCAAGCAAAAAGCCATATGTACACAATTGGGAAAAACAAAAAGTAAAAGATAAAACCAGATTTTTTAAGTGCTGGATTCCACTGGCACATTATCTGTTAAATAAGGAATTTGAGTCTTTGGAATTCATTGGTTCCGAAAATGTACCGAAGGACGGTAAGGTCATCCTGATTTCCAACCATGTAAACGGATTTGACCCAATTACTCTGATGTATGGTCTTGGCATTAAACGTTCTGCTTATTTCATGGCTAAAGCAGAATTCTACCAGGCCTTTTATATTCGCTGGGCACTGAAGATTTTCAACGGCTTCCCAGTTAACAGAGATAAGCCGGACAGAGAATCCATGAAGTTTGCACAGAAGGTTTTGGAAAAAGACCAGATGCTGGTTATTTTCCCGGCAGGCACCAGAGACCGGTATCGCAAACGCCCGGAAACAGAAGAGGGCATTAAAGTTGGCTTTGCCATGCTGGCCAGAGACTCCAAAGCAACCGTTGTTCCGGCATCCATCCATTTGTCTGCCGATTTGGAAAATCACCATCCAAAATGTATTGTCCGCTACGGGGAACCCGTTCCTTATGAAGAAATGGGCTTTACTGAAGGAGTTCGGAAATCTGCTGAACTGCGCAATGTATCCAAAATGTTAATGACCAAGGTACAGGAATTATGGGACATGGACCAGATCTGATTGTTGCTAAAACCGCCGGGTTTTGTCCCGGTGCGCAGCGCATTGTAGATAGGGTAGAAGAGCTGCTGACTTTGCATGACAACGTTTATGCAAACGGGCCTATCCTGCACAATGACCACGTCAATCAGCCATTACAGGAAAAGGGATTACACTTTCAGCCTGACATGGACAAAGTCCCGGAGGACGCATTTGTTATTTTACGTGCCCACGGTACACCGTTGTCCGTAAAACAACAGTTGGACAAACGGGGCATTGCTTATGAGGATATTGCCTGCCCTTATGTTGTCCGCATTCAGAAAATTGTTTCTTCCATGGATCCGGAACAGGATATTGTTATTCTGACCGGGAATCAGGAACATCCGGAAATGCAAGCCACGCTGACTTACGTTTCCTGTCCTTATTACGTAGTACAAACACCTGAAGAATTAGAAGAATTGCTGAAAAAAAACAAGGCAATTTTTGAAAATCGGACCGTAAATCTGGTCTCCCAGACAACTTACCGGACCGACCTTTGGGAAAACTGCGTAGCTACAATAAATAACATATGTACAAAAGCAAAAATTTTTGCTACAATATGTAAGGCTACCGAAGAACGGCAGTATGAGGCAAAAGTACTCTCCAAACGCTGTAAACGAATGATAGTAATCGGTGCCAGACACAGTTCCAATACTATCAAGTTGTTTAACGTGTGTAGGGAAAACTGTGATACTGTTCTAATAGACTCGGTGAAAGAGCTCAACCCTGAGTTTATTTACGGGGCAGAAACCATAGGTGTTAGTGCAGGGGCTTCAACGCCACCTGCTACAATAAAGGAGGTACTTGAGGCTATGTCCGAAGTAGTAAACAAAATTGTAGAAGATGCTGATGATTTTGACTTTGCAACCGCATTGGAAGAATCCCTGGAAAGCATGTCTTCCGATCAAAAAGTGAAAGGTGTTGTGGTTGGTATCACTCCGACTGAAATTCAGGTCGACATCGGAAGAAAACAGACCGGTTATATCAGTTATGAAGAATACAGCTACAATCCAAACGCAAATCCTGCAGAGGAATTGAAGGTTGGAGACGAAATAGACTGCGTAATCATGAAAACCAATGACGTAGAAGGCACTATCATGCTTTCCAAGCGTCGTTTTGACAGCGCAAATGCCTGGTCCGAACTGGAAACAGCAGTAGAAGAAGGCACCACCATGGAAGGTGTTGTAACCGACATCAACAAAGGCGGCGTTATTGCTACCACTGAAAAGGGTATTCGCGTATTCATTCCTGGTTCCCTTGCCACTGAAAACAGAGGAGAACCGCTGGATGGTCTTCGTGGCACCACAGTTCAGTTCAAGGTTATTGAAGTTAACCGTCAGCGCAGACGTGCAGTTGGCTCCGTTAAGGCTGTTCTGAAGGAAACCAAGAAAGCTGCACAGGAAAAATTCTGGGCTGAAGCAGAAGAAGGAACCGTTTATACCGGTATTGTTAAATCCTTTACCCAGTATGGTGCCTTTGTTGACATCGGCGGCGTAGACGGCATGATTCACATCAGCGAACTTTCCTGGAAGCGCATCAAGCATCCGTCTGATGTTCTTTCTATTGGTGACACCGTAGAAGTTTACATCAAGTCCCTGGAAAATAACCGTATTTCCCTTGGTTACAAGAAGGAAGAGGACAACCCATGGGCCATTCTGAAGAATACCTATGAAGTTGGTGACGTAGTAGACGCCAAGATTGTTGGCATGACTGCATTCGGTGCTTTTGCTAACATCATTCCGGAAATTGATGGTCTTATCCATATTTCCCAGATTGCTGACAAGCGCATTGAAAAGCCACAGGATGTTCTTTCCGTTGGTGACAGTGTCAAAGTTAAAATTACTGACATTGACTATGACAAGAAGCGCGTAAGCCTTTCCATCCGTGCTCTTCTTGAACCGAAGGAAGACGAAGAAGTAGAAACCGGCGAAGCCTTTGTTGCTTCTTCTGATGATATTGCTGCCGCTGCAGAAGTTGCAGAAGCTGCCGCTGAAGCAGAAGCCACCGAAGAATAAATTCGGTTTACCTTAGTTTAAAACAGTAGCTGTCTTTTGACAGTTACTGTTTTCTTTTTACAGAAGGGAGTTCACCATGGAACTTCAATTTCATATGACACAGGACGTTTGGCAGCGCCTGCAACAGGAAACCCGTCCACTGGTTCTGTACGGAACCGGAAACGGCGCTGAAAAGCTGTTAGCTGTGCTAGAAAAATATCAGATTTCTGTTTCTGATATTTTTGTATCCGACGCCTTTTATCGCGGGCAGGAATTTCATGGATTTACCTGTCTTCGTTACACCGATATCTGTCAGAAGTATGAGGATTGCATTATCCTGATTGGCTTTGCCATCTTCCGGGAAGACATGATGCAGACCGTCAAAGAAATTGCTAAAAGATACGAAGTCTTGGCGCCGGAGGTTCCGGTTTTCGGCTATGACAACTTTACGCTGCATCACCTGACAACGTATCAGGAAGAAATCCAACAGGTTTATGAAGCATTGGCAGATGAACAGTCCCGCAAGGTTTTTTCTTCTGTTTTGCACTACCGCTTAACCGGAGAACTTTCTTATTTGTTCAACTGTGAAACTCCACGGGAAGAAGTTTTTACCAACCTGATTCATCCCGGCGATTCAGCTACTTACGTAGATTTAGGAGCTTACCGCGGAGATACCATAGAAGAGTTTTTGCAATTAACCGGCAATCAATTTCAATCTATTTATGCCTTGGAGCCGGACAGCAAAAATTATCAGAAGCTCCAGGAATATTTAGCAACACTTCCGGAGAAAGTCAGCAATCGGATTTCCACTTATCCGCTTGCATCCTGGTCCGGACAGACTACGCTTCCGTTTGATGGCGGTGGGGGACGGAATTCTTCCGTTAACACCGGAAAGCGGGAAGTACAGACAACGGATGTGGATTCTGTACTGAACGGCGCAAAGGCCACCTACATTAAAATGGATGTAGAAGGCGCAGAGACAGAGACACTAGCGGGCCTAAAACAAACATTAGCGGTCTTTAAGCCAGCACTAGCGGTTTCGGCTTACCACCGCACCACAGATCTTTTTTTGCTTCCATTACAGATTTTAACACTGCAACCCCAGTACCAACTGTATTTGCGGCATCATCCGTATATTCCGGCCTGGGAAACCAATTATTATTGTCTGTAAATAGGCTTTCTAACTGCCTGTTTTATGTTATAATCTTTTGCGTACCAATTTAGTAAACGGAGGCTCCCTAATGTCATTTCGGGAATCCGTGTTGGTTGCAATTGCTTTTGTTTTATTAGCCGGAATTATTGCTTACAATGCAGTTACCCTTTCTTCTTCGGAAGAAGGGGCTGTTTTGGAGTCTGTCAGTACTTCAGAAACAGAAAGCGCCACCTCGCAGAGCAACGAAGGAACAACGTCGGTTACCGCTTTTACAGCAGTAGAAAGTACCGCCGCCAATGTTGCTGCAGGGAAAGTAAACATTAATACGGCAGGGCTTGCCGAACTGACTACCTTAACCGGAATCGGAGATGTGAAAGGGCAGGCCATTATTGATTATCGGACGGAACACGGACCGTTCGCTTCGGTGGATGAATTGACAAATGTCAGTGGCATCGGAGACAAAACTCTGGCTAAAATCAGAGATCAAATTACCGTTTAATGCCGGAAAGAAAGGGTTTTCTATTATATGCAATTCGTCATTCTGGACTTGGAATGGAACACGGCCTTTGACAGGCGCGGACATCAATATATCAGCGAAATCATTGAATTTGGCGCAATCAAGCTGGATGAAGAGCTGAAAACCATTGATACCTATGCCAGATTTGTAAAGCCGCAGATTGAAAAGCATCTGCATTCCAGGGTTAAAAAGCTGACTCATATTACCAACGAAGATATTAAAGATGCTGCCGGGTTCTTAAATGTAGCAGACGACTTTACCCGTTGGATTGGGGACGTAGACAATACGGTTATCCTTTCTTGGGGAGATATGGACGTTCGTGCTTTAACCGAAAACTATCGGTATTATTTATCAGATCCAACTATCCCGTTTTTGAAGTATTACGCTGATGCGCAGGCCTTCTTTATGAAGCAAAAGAATTTGCAGCCCAGCCAGCAAATCGGCCTGAGTAATGCAGCAGAAATGATTCATCTTGACGCCGAAAACTACGTTCATCACCGGGCGCTGGGAGACTGTGAAATGACTGCCGTTATTTTCCGTGTAGTTTATGATGAAGACCTTCTGACACCGTTTATCCGCGTATGTAACGAAGAATACTACCGGCGTTTACTGTTCCATCCATATATTATTAAGGATATCCATAGTCCGTATGTGGAAGAGGAATCTTTAACCTGCAAGTGCATTGATTGCCACATCCCGTGCCAGCCCACAACGGAATGGGCCTTTGCCAACAGTTCGTTCCGGGCCTTTTTCGTTTGTCCGGAATGCGGTCAACGGTATCGGTGTAACGTACAGATGCGGCGGCTGTATTCTCAAATTAACACCAAGAAGACTGTTACCAAATTAGAGGATACAGAAGCTGAATAAAAGCGCATCCTGAATACAGACTGAACACATGTTGAAGAAAAGAAAAAAGAGCCAGTTACGAATTACCGTAACTGGCTCTTTACCATTTTATTTTATGGATTTATGACTTCTTTTAGTCCATGTAACCTTCTGCAGCAAGCAACTCTGCCAGCAATACGGCACCGCCTGCAGCACCACGAAGGGTGTTATGGGAAACACAAACAAACTTGTAGTCATACTGGGTGTCTTCACGAAGACGGCCAACGGAAATGGCCATGCCTTTGTCCAGGTTCCGGTCCAGCTTGGACTGTGGGCGATCGTCCTCTTCAAAGTAGTACAGGAACTGCTTTGGAGCAGACGGCAGATCCAGTTCCTGTGGCTTGCCGGAGAAGGAAGCCCAGGTTTCCAGGATTTCTTCCTTCGTCGGCTTCTTAGCAAAGCGGACAAAGGCGGCTGCCAGGTGGCCGTCAGAAACAGGTACCCGCAGGCACTGTGCCGTAAAGTGCGGCTTGGCTGCCGGAACAATTTCACCATTTTCAATGTGGCCCCAGATTTTCAGTGGCTCCTGTTCGGATTTCTCTTCTTCACCACCGATATAAGGGATAACATTGTCCAGAATTTCCGGGAAAGTATCAAAGGTTTTACCAGCACCGGAAATGGCCTGATACGTGCATACCAAAACATCTTCTACGCCAAATTTTTCATCCAGCGGATACAGAGGTGGTACATAAGACTGCAGGGAGCAGTTGGACTTAACGGCAACAAAGCCGCGCTTGGTGCCAAGGCGCTTCCGCTGATCCTCAATTACCTTAATGTGATCCGGATTCAGTTCCGGAATAACCATTGGTACGTCCGGTGTAAAGCGATGGGCACTGTTGTTGGAAACTACTGGAATTTCTGCTTTGGCATAAGCTTCTTCCAGTGCTCTGGTTTCCGGCTTAGAAAGGGAAACTGCACAGAATACAAAGTCTACCAACTCGGCAATTTTTTCAATGTCATTGTCAGCATCCAGAACAATCATATTCTCCATGCTTTTTGGCATTGGAGCAGTGTTGATTTTCCAAGTTTTTACAGCCTCTTTATAGGTTTTACCTGCGGAACGAGAGCTGGCCGCCAAGGCGGTAACGGTAAACCAAGGATGGTTTTCAAGGATGGTGGCAAAGCGCTGGCCTACCATACCGGTAGCACCAATGATGCCGACTTTGTACTGTTTCATAATCAATTCCCTCCGGGATGTAAGTTTTGAAATCCGGTTGTAAACCGGGATTCAATGCAATATAATAGAGCAAGTTGTTTTGCCAAAAAACGGCTTCAACAGTCGCTTTTTGCAAACTTGCAAATACTATAAAACATTGCATCTGTAAAGTCAATTGAAAGAGGCCTTCTGATATGAAAAAATCCGACTTCTGGTATCATCTTCCAGAGGAGCTCATTGCGCAAACACCCTTAAAGCAGCGGGATGCCTCCCGGCTGCTTCATATGGATCGAAAGACAGGGGAGCTGACCCACGGTCATTTTGATGACATTCTTCACTTTCTTCATCCCGGTGATTGCCTGATCATTAATGATACCCGTGTCCTTCCGGCTCGCATTTACGGCGTAAAGGAAGGAACCGGAGCCGTTGTGGAATTTCTGTTATTAAAACAGGTTGCACTAAATACCTGGGAGTGCCTGGCGGGCCCTGGAAAGAAAGCCAAAGAAGGCACCACGTTTTCCTTCTCTGACGGCAAATTAATGGGCACGGTGGAGCAAGTAAAAGAAGATGGCAACCGCGTAGTTCACTTTACCTATGAGGGTGACAACTTCTATTCCATTTTGGAAGAAATTGGGCAGATGCCGCTACCGCCTTATATTAAGGAAAAGCTGGAAGACAAAGAGCGCTACCAAACCGTATATTCCAGAGAATTGGGTTCCGCCGCAGCACCGACCGCCGGTCTGCATTTTACGCCGGAACTGCTGGAGCAGGTACAGGAGATGGGCGTCAACATTGGCAAAGTTACGTTGCACGTTGGACTCGGCACGTTCCGGCCGGTAAAAGAGGACAGCATAGAAAATCACCACATGCACACCGAACACTACCGTATGCCAAAAGAAACTGCGGATTTGATTAACCAAACCAAGGAAAACGGCGGTCGTGTCATTTGCGTCGGAACCACCAGCTGCCGGACCGTGGAGAGTGTGGCAACGAAATTAGGCTGCATCGCCGAGGATGAGGATAATACCAGTATCTTCATTTATCCGGGATACCAGTTCCGTTGCATGGACGGCCTTATTACGAATTTCCATTTGCCGGAAAGCACCCTGATTATGCTGGTTTCTGCCTTTGCCGGATACGAACACACCATGCACGCCTATGACGTTGCGGTACAGGAAAAATACCGTTTCTTTTCCTTCGGCGATGCAATGTTTATCTCTTAAAGGAGTTCCTACATGTTTCAAGTACTAAAAACGGAAGGCGCCGCCCGGCGTGGTACCTTTACCACTGTCCACGGCGTTGTCCAAACCCCGGCCTTTCAAAATGTAGCCACCTGCGGCGCCATTAAGGGCGCGGTGTCCGCGTTGGACTTAAAAGAGTCCTTAAAGACCCAGGTCATGCTCTGCAATACGTATCACCTGCACGTCCGCCCCGGAGACCAATTAATTAAGGAAATGGGCGGACTCCATAAGTTCACCGGCTGGCAGGGCCCTATTTTAACGGACTCCGGCGGATTCCAGGTTTTTTCCCTTGCCAAATTAAATAAGATTAAGGAAGAGGGCGTCTATTTTAACTCCCACGTGGATGGCCGCGCCCTGTTTATTGGTCCGGAGCAGTCCATGCAGATTCAGTCTAACCTTGGCTCAACCATTGCCATGGCCTTTGATGAATGTGTTGCCAACCCGGCCACCTATGAATATGCCACCATGTCCTGTGCCAGAACCACCAGATGGCTGGAACGGTGTAAAGTGGAAATGGAACGCCTGAATGCTTTGCCAGATACCGTCAATCCTAACCAATTACTGTTTGGCATTAACCAGGGCTGTACTTTTCCGGATTTGCGGATTCAGCACATGAAGGATATTGCCTCCTTAGACCTGGATGGCTATGCCATTGGCGGTCTTGCCGTAGGGGAGCCAAAAGAGACCATGTATGAAATCATTTCTGCGGTAGAGCCCTATGCCCCCAAAGATAAAATCCGTTATCTGATGGGAGTGGGGACACCCGGTAACATTATTGAAGCTGTTTCCCGCGGTGTTGACCTGTTTGACTGCGTTATGCCAAGTCGCAACGCCAGACATGGTCAGCTCTTTACCTGGGAAGGCGTTCGGAATTTGAATAATCAAAAGTATGAAAAAGACGAGCTGCCAATTGACCCTACCTGTGACTGTCCAACCTGCCGCAATTATTCCAGAGCTTATCTTCGCCATCTGTTAAAGGCAAACGAAATGCTTGGTATGCGGCTTTGTGTCATGCATAATCTCTATTTCTACAACACTCTGATGGAGCGAATCCGAGACGCCTTGGATCAAGGTGCCTTTCAAAGTTTCCATGATCAGTATGTAGACCTGTTAGATACTAGAATTTAAGAAAACAGCATGGTATAATAAGCGTGCTAATCGGGGGAACCCGTAAATTATGGAGGTAAAACAATGGATTTTAACGCCCTTGCCGTTCTTTTAAGTACGGCGTCTACATCCGGATCTAGCAGCTCTTCCGGCGCATCTTCTATTTGGATGGTTGTAATTCTGATCTTCTTTGTAGTTTATATGTTTATGATGTCCAGAAGAGACAAGAAACAGAGAAAAGAAGAGCAGGACATGAGAGAATCTCTTAACATCGGAGATGACATTATGACCATCGGCGGTGTTATGGGACGGATTGTTTCCGTAAAAGAAGACAGCATTGTCATTGAAACCGGAACTGATCGCACCAAGATTCGCTTTGCCAAAACCGCTATTGCCACTAACTTAAGTGCCAAAGAACGTGCAGAAGCAGCCAAGAAAGCCGCAGCAGATAAGGCTGCCGCAGAAAAGGAAGCTAAGAAAGCTGCCAAAGAAAAGGCAAAGAAAAGCAAATAACTATTTGACGAAACAACAACTAAGCCGGATAAGGCGCAGACTGCACTGTCTGTTCCTTATCCGGCTTTCTTTTTCTTAATTTTGGTTCTGCTCTTTAATTTTTCTGTCTATTTCCTTGCGATTTGCTGGTGCATTTAATGGGTTGTTGTCCGTGGCCGTCTTTAGCTGCTCATTTACCACATGTGTATAAATTTGCGTAGTTCCCACATTTTCATGGCCCAGGATTTCTTTCAATTCCAAAACGTCGGCATTCCCATACTGGTACATCAGCGTGGCGGCTGTGTGGCGCAGTTTGTGGACGGAATACCCTTCCAATCCGGCTTTTTCTAATGCTTGGTAAACAACGTGCTGCACCGTTTTCGGTGAAATGCGTTGTTTCCGATTGCTCAGAAAAAGCGCCGTTTTGTCCTTAACACCGTCCACCGGCCGCACAGCCATATATGCGTTAACAGCTTGAATACAGGCATCGTTTAGGTAGATTGTTCTTTCTTTGTTGCCCTTACCGGTAATTTTAACGGTATTATCATTCCTGATGTCCGTGTAATTCAGGCTGACCAGTTCAGAAAGACGCATGCCACAGTTTAAGAAAAGCGTAATCATGGCGTAGTCACGCTCTTTGTTAGGACCATCTGCAGCCTTTTCCAGCAATTTCATGGCCTCTTCTAAAGTTAGGTATTTGGGCAGTGTTTGCTTCATTTTAGGTGTGTCCAGTTCCTGCATAGGATTCTCTTCTAAAATGTGTTTCTGCACGGTACAGAATTTAAAAAAAGCGCGTAACGACGAGACTTTTCTGGCTCTAGTGCGTGCTGAATTCTGCCGTTCATCCTTACAAAAGGAAAGGAATGCATAGGCATCTGCCAAGGTGATTGTTTTGATAAAAGAAGCATCAATATCTTTGATTACTATTTCTTCAAAGGGGTCGGAGGGGGAGACTAGGCCACGTTCTTTCTTTAAAAAGCGAAAAAACGTACGCAGATCCGAGGCATATTCACTGATGGTGGCCTTGGATTTATTTTTGATGGCGTCCATATAGTTTAGAAATTCCACCAGTAACGGCGGAAAGGTGTCATAATCTGCACGGGTAATCATAGAAACTCCTTGAACATAGAATAGTAGTTATTGTGAAACTGTTTCACAATCATATGAGTAATTTATATTCACAAAACAGTAGCACTATTTTGTATCATTTCTCTTTATTATAGATTTCTTTGTCCGGATATACAAGCAATAGAAGTAGTACTTGTATCCTGTAACGAGAGTCTCTGATCAGTTGGTCTGTATTCTTTATAATCTGTATAACTACGCAATATATTCTGTATTTTATCTGATTTATTTCTGTTATTTTTACTTTGCATAGGCTTACGTTCATACAGATTTTATTTATTCCACAGAAATACTAATTAGGCACCAAAAAGTGAGCAAAAAAGATTCAATCAGTTTTTTTCGCACAGAGGAAGACTCATGCAGAAAAAACTGATACGGCTCTGAATACAAAGAATTATATCAACAGAAAGAAAAGCGTAATCCAGTTCAGACACAAAATCTGTCCTTGGATTACGCTTTTTTGCTTTTTATCCTGCCCTTAATTATACAAAACATTTATTTTGTATAATTACGTATTTCTTTTTATAGGGCTCCTATCTCTGTACTCCCGCTAAATCGCCAGAGAAAAGATCAGATGGCAGCGTCCAATGCCTGGCTGATATACCGGACTCCAATGACTTCAATTTGGTTAAAGACATCCTTTGGCAAATATTTCAAATTATCTTTGGGAATAATGACTCTGGTAAAACCAAGCCGGGCAGCTTCTCTAACACGTTGTTCGCAGTAGCCAACGCTGCGGATTTCTCCGGCAAGACCAATTTCGCCAAAGGCCAAAACGTCATCTTTGACAACCACGTTTTTCAAACTGGAAACCAGTGCTAAGGCAACAGATAAATCTGCAGCCGGTTCATTCAGCTTCAATCCGCCAATGACATTCAGGTAAACATCCATATTGGAGAAGTAGTACCCTCCCCTTTTTTCTAAAACGGCCAGAATCATATTAATCCGGTTGAAGTCAAATCCATTACACATACGCCGCGGATTACCAAAACCTGTGGTTGTAGCAAGGCCCTGTACTTCGGCCATAATGGGTCTGGAGCCCTCCATAATACAGGCTACACAGGATCCAGAGGCGTTTTCCGGACGTCCGGAAAGCATCATCAGACTGGGGTTTTCTACCTGCCGCAGTCCACGGTCCATCATTTCAAATACGCCGATTTCATTGGTAGAACCAAAACGGTTTTTAGCGGCTCTGAGGATGCGGTAAGACAGGTTCCGCTCCCCTTCAAAATAAAGGACAGTGTCTACAATATGTTCCAGTACTTTAGGCCCAGCAATATTGCCATCCTTGTTGACGTGGCCTACCACAATAATGGGGATATTCAGTTCTTTGCAGGCTCTGGTCAGCCAGTTGGTACATTCCCGTACCTGCGTAATGCTGCCAGCGGAAGAACTGAGTTCCGTTAGCATCATGGTTTGAATAGAGTCAATAATGACAACGTCTGGCGCTGCTGTACGCATTTCTTCCGTAATCAGTTCCACGTCCGTTTCTGCCATAACCGACAGATTTTCAGAAGTAACGCCAAGTCTGTCTGCCCGCAATTTAATCTGATGTGGACTTTCTTCGCCGGAAACATAAAGCACCGTCAAGCTTTCTCCAAAGGTCTGGCAAACCTGCAGCAGGATAGTTGATTTACCAATGCCAGGGTCACCACAGAGCAGCACAATGGAGCCTTTGACAAGACCGCCGCCAAGAACACGGTCAAATTCGGTCATGCCGGTGTGGTAGCGCTGTTCCCCGTCTGTTTTAATTTCATTCATCTTGTAAGACAGCGCGCGTCTACCGGTACTTCCTTTCCGTACAGTTCTGCCGGACGGCGTCATATCTTCTTTTTTTCGAATTTCTTCTTCCATGGTATCCCATTCCCCACACTGAGGGCATTTTCCATACCATTTCGGATTCTCATATCCACAGGATTTACAGATATATACACTTTTCAGTTTATTTGCCATTTCATTTACTCCCAGAAAAAATTAAAGGAAGCGATCCGAATGGGATCCGCTTCCTTTATTATATCAGAAGATAACTACTAACAACATTTTAAAGTTTTCTTTGCCTTCCACAGCGTGTGGGTGCTTTGCAGGCATTACAATGGAGTCTCCTTCTTTTAATTCATACTCCACACCGTCAATGGTGATTTTACCAATACCGTCTAAGCAAGTAACCATTGCATCTCCACCGGATTCGTGGGTGCTGATTTCCTCCCCTTTCCAGAAGGAGAACAGCGTTACACTGACGAAATTATTCTGAGCCAGTGTTTTGCTGACCACTTGACCTTGTTGGTATTCAACCTCCTCTTTTAATTTTAAAACAGTTGCTTTATCAATATTTTTTAGCATACTTAAAATCCTTTCTAGGGTACTAGTCTGATGGGTTAATTATACTCCTTTTTGCCGTACAGCGTCTACTGCGTGAAGGAAAGGTTCTGCCTCTTCTTCTGTAATGTGATGTTCAAAGTCTACCGAGCCACGAATGGACGGAACCTCTACTGCATTTTCTTTGGATTCCATCAGAAGTCGAAGAATAATAGCCGTATTCTCATCACTGGAATTCAAAGTAATCATTCCATCTGTATTCTTCTTGTGCATGCACAGCGTTTTAGCAAAACGATATCTGGCATATCCGCCTGCCATAAATGGAATCTTTTCATCGGCTACTGCCATTAACTGTTCCATTGGGGTAAACAAATCAGAATCCGGCATACAATTTGCTACTGCTTCATGCAGTTTAACCCACCCACGGTAGTCTCTCTTTTGCTTTCTGGACGAATTGGCATTAATATCCAGTGCATTCATTAAGAATGCTTCCGAGAGCGGCGTGGGAATAAACAAGTTTCCATCTCCAAAAGCCTGGAAATTTTCTTCTGCGATGTACTTCTTATAGATGCAAAGTGACTCGCCTATAACAAACAGTTTCCGATTTCTTTGATTTTTATGAGCAGCATTTACCAGGGTAGCCAGTTCTTGCAAATACTCTTTTGAACCGGGTTTCAATTTCACTTGTAAGAGCAGTGTTTCTCTTTCCTCTTCCGGTATGGCAGAAATTAAATCTTGTCGGATTAAGTTCTGATACAGCTGGTCAGAATTTTTGAAATCGATAAGATCTTCTAGGTAAAACGCATGCAAGTCTACAAAGTATCCTCTACGTTTTAATTCATCTGCAATTAGGTGAGCATACATATTAAAGGTTTCTGCACCTTCGTTCATTGGGAAATAGATATCATTCATTTTTCCCTTTTCCACGGCGCCCAGCATTTCTTCCAGTAAAACCTGCAGCGTATAATATTCATTATTGATGGCATAATTGATTGGCTTATGATGCTGCATCGGCCCTGCAATTTTAACATCCAACGGTGAGCCAAATTGAGTTAAAACGGCATCCTTTAGGAATTCTGTGTAAACGCCAAGCTCCGGAATAATAGCAACATGTTGCAAGCCTGCATGTGGTGTTTTAACAGGATAAACTGCCTCCTCATTATTTTGTCCACGAAGTGTATATAGAAATGCTTCAATCCGCGTAATAATGCCAATTGGAGAGGAATGTTCATCTACCTCTAAGTGTAGATATTCCCTCCCTTCCATTTCCTGCTTTACGCAGTGTTGAATGGTGGAGTCCGGGCCGCAACCATGGTTTGTAATATAAATGGGATACAGATTCTTTTTGCCCATGGTGCAGTTAATACCAGACATAATATGCTGTCCAAACGGCCAACACATGTCGCGATATTCCTCTGGCAAGGTAACCAGCTTTCTGGCATCTAAGTGTTCCAAATGGATTACTCTACAGCCCAGTTTATCCAATTGCTCTTGGATTCCCATATTAAGAACCGGATCATATAAGTTGTAAGGACGGGTAATCAGGACAAAGGTTGGTTCATCATCAGACAGGGCAATATTTCCTAATTGTCCCAGGCGAGCCAGATGTGCTCCCATATCTTTCATTGCCAAAGCCATGGCAGCCATCAATTCCGGTTTTGATTTTCCTACGTCCGGTCCGATTTGAAGAATATTTTTCAAGTTATACTTCATGCCGAATTCCAATGACAGTTCCGGCTGTAGTAAGGTAACGCCCTTTTCCTTAAAGTGGAATGTTTCTTCCAAAATCAGGGAAGACGTCTGGAAATACATACATCCATAGTTTCTTCTAGCCCCATCTTTGTTAATCAAAACGGTATAAACACGAGGCATTAAAACATAATCTACACCCTGTTCTAACAACCAAGCCACATGTCCATTGAGCAGTTTAATTGGATAACATACTTCTTCTTTGGTGTACTCTTGTGACAGTTCTACAATGTGCTTGTCTGTTAGTGGGGAAATAAGAACATCAAAACCAAGGTTCTTAAACATAGAGCAGAACAGCGGGAATGCAATATGTAGAAACAGTGCACGAGGAATACCAACAACCTTTTTGCCACTTCCCGGTTCCGGATGATACTTCTTCATATAAGAAGCTTCTGTTTCATCCACAACAAACTTATTCATGCTACGGTTCTTCTCTTTATTAAAATGTAAGAAGTTTCCTGTCCGACAAAGATGGGCTGCACCAAGTGCACCGGTTACACTAAAATGTTCTGAAATAACAACTTCTTTTCCCGTCAATTGGCGGAATGCGCATACTACAGCCTGGTTATAAGCAATACCACCTTGTAAAGCAATATGGTTGCCAACCGGTTTTTGATTCACTACACGATGTAAATAGTTTTCTACAATGGAAAGCGCAATACCGGCGCAAATGTCCGGCATAGAACGTTCATCGGCAATTGCCTTGGTAATCCCGCTTTCAATAAATACGGTACAGCGGCTTCCCAGTTCACATGGATTTTCCGACTGTAATGCCAATTCAGAGAATTCTGATAACCCAATTCCTAATTTTTTAATCTGTTCTTCTAAGAACGCACCGGTTCCGGCAGCACAGATTTTATTCATTTCAAAATCATCCATATGACCGTTTCGTACACTCATATATTTAGAGTCTTGGCCACCAATTTCAAAAACAGTATCCGTTTCCGGATGGGACAACAAAGCGCCTTCTGTTTGCGCAGTAATTTCGTTAATGGTAATACTGGCACCCAATTCTCTGGCAATATACTCACGGCCGGAACCGGTAACAGCAATACCTTCAATGGAACAGTCTTCCGGCATTTCTGCCTTCATCTTTTCTATTTCTGCCCGTACCAGCTTTAATGGATTACCGGTATTCTTAATATAGGTATAGTACTGCATCCTGTCGTCTTCGCCAATTAAGACCAAGTTGATACTGGTGGAACCAATATCAATACCAAGATAATTCTTTCCCGGCTTCATGCCGTCGGCGTCAAAGGAGAATACGTCGTCTTCACTTTTATATTCGTACAAAGGTCGATAAATACTGATCTCCGCCTTTGGTTTTACAGACTGAATAGAAGCAATTAAATCAGAAACAGTTATGTCCTTTTCTGATTCTAAAGCAGCGCCAAGGGCACAATAACAATCGCTGGATGAACTACAGATTACCTCTTCCTCTGTTAAGGAAAGTAGTTCTTTTAATGCTTTTACTACGCCGGTATTCTTCATGACGCCGCCGACAAAAATAACCGGCTTTTGAATTTCCCGACCTCTTAAAACGTTAGACTTAAAGTTACGTACCAAAGCATAACAAAGTCCATTTAAAAGATCTGCAGTGCCAACTCCCTCTTGCATCTTATGAATGATGTCTGTTTTTGAGAATACACTGCATCGCCCGGCAATATGCGGAACAGAAGTTGCCGTACTGATTAAATCAGAAATTTCTTCCAGTTGTACGCCGATACGACCGGCTTGCTCTTCAAAGAAGGAACCGGTTCCTGCGGAACAGTTGTTGTTTTTATAAATTTTTGGTTCTTTCTCTTCTTGAAGCTCAATATAATAAGTATTTTGTGCGCCAAGGCAAACAATACTTTTTCCTTCTGGGTATAACTTCGTTGCACCATGAATAATGGCAAGTACTTCATTGGAATGATAGGTTTCATCCAAGCCAGTCAATCCACACATGCTACCGCACGTTCCAATTTGTATTTTTTCCTTTTCTTTCAGTAATTTTTGATCCGTTAATTCTTGAAAGAAACTAAGTAAGGCAGATTGCACCTTACTATGATGTAGTTTGCTACATTCATATAATACGTTCTCTTCCCCATCTATTACGACAAGTTGACAAGAGCTGGCACCAATATCAATTCCAATCCGTTTCATTTTCTGTCTCCTAAAGAAATTTTGCTTATGGTTAGCTTTAGCTAATTAGCTTCGGCTAACTCTGCAAGTGTAACATCTTCTGTTTTTTTAGTCAAGAAATGACAAAAGAATAACCGATTGTTGTATTTCTTTCAGAAAAAAAGAGAACCTGCAGATTAGCAGGTTCCCTTTTACCAAACATTTTATTTTCTGTAAGATCTGTTGAAGATGATGTTGTACGGATCATACTTAGTAAGCAGTGTCTTCCACGGCTCTTTATGCAGGAACGGCTTTTTGATTTCAAAGTCCAGAATACCGTTTTTGCGGTCTTCCAGATAAGTGGAAGTGGATGGAATAACAAAGCGGTATTCGTCATCCAAAATTTCAATGGTACAACCATCTACCCGCTGGCATTCCCCGTCTACATTAATGGCGCGCTTCTGCGGCTTTTTGCGGTTATCTTCAATGGTCAGTTTCTTACCACGCAGCACTTCTACATAGGGGCGCTTCCAGTGGTCTCCTTTGACCTGCCAGTTCAACATGGCAACCTTGAAAAGTACCGGCCATGAAGTAACACGGCGAAAAGCAACTACATCCAGAAGATGGTCTTCCGGATCTGCCCAAGGTGCAACCTTGATGCCGGAGCCATACCAACGAGAGTTACAGCCAACAACAAAGCAGAACGGGCCTTCAATCTTCTGACCGTCCAGGGTTACATCAAAATCAAACTTGGTACGGGTAATAGCACAGGCAAGACCTGCCAGCATATACGTAATGTGTCCTACCGCACCAGGAACCGATTTCATTTTTCCCTGTTCCAAGCAAGCTTCTGCGTCAAAGCCCATGGAGGTCTGGTTAATAGCATATTCTACGCCGTTTTCGTGGGTGATCTTTAATCCGTCTACAGTCACCACTGTTCCATTAATCAGATCTTCCACCTGCAGGAATTGATCTGCAGTACCAAATAAACGAAGGAAGTCATTTCCGGATCCCTTCGGTACTACTGTAATTTCCGCATTTGGGAAGCCTACAGCGCCGTTGCACACTTCATAGAGGGTTCCGTCTCCCCCTACAGCGTAGAAGCGAACCGGTTCTCCAGCGGCTTCTGCAGCCTTTTCCTTGACGAACCGGGTTCCGTCTCCGGCGCAGGTGGTGTTGTAAATTTCGTAGTCAACACCAGTTTTCTGCACGGCCGGAAGGATGTAGTCATTGACAACATCATACGGGATGTTCTTTCCGGAAACCGGATTCACCACAAAGTAATGTTTCATAACACGTACTCCTTTTTATTTGCTTATTTAAAATACATATAATACTGACACTTAATCATGCCGTTATATAATTTCCTCCGTTTATCCGCTTTTCGTCCGAACAGTTGTTCAAAGTCTTCCGCAGGGCTAATGATGTTGTAGGCCCATCCGCGTTCCCGCGGGAACTTTTCCCCTAACACCTGATACAGGCGATTTGCTTCTTCTAATTCTAATAAGCGTTCTCCGTACGGCGGGTTAACAATGACTGTCCCCCGATCGGACTTGCGCTGAAATTCCGAAATGTCTTTTACTTCAAAGGTAATCCGCTTGTCTACACCGGCGCGGCGTGCATTTTCTTTGGCAATTTCCACTGCGGCCGGGTCAACATCTGAGCCAAAAGCCTGGAAACTGCAATCAAAGTCTACTAAATCTGCTGCACGCGTCCGCTCTTCGGCCCAAACCTCCGGCGCAATCTGCGGGAAGGTTTCTGCCGCAAAGCGTCTGTGGATGCCGGGCGCCATTTTCAGGGCCTGCATGGCCCCTTCAATTAAAATGGTGCCGGATCCACACATGGGATCATACAAGGTGTGATACGGCCGCAGTCTTGCCAAATTGCAAAGGGACGCCGCCAGGGTTTCCTTCATGGGGGCTCCGTTTGCCTGCAAACGGTATCCCCGCTTGTGTAACCCAGTTCCAGTGGTGTCAATTAACAGGCAGACTACGTCCTTCATAATAGAAAACTGAATTTGATATTTTGTACCGGATTCTTCAAACCAGTTTAATTGATATTTACTTTTTAAGCGTTCTACTACTGCTTTCTTAATAATGGATTGACAGTCAGAAACAGAAAACAGCTTTGAGTTTAAGGAATATCCCTTCACAGGGAAAGCATCCTGCTTTCCAATCCAGAGCTCCCAGGGAAGTGCTTTTGTCCCCTGAAACAGTTCTTCAAAGCTTCTGGCTTCAAAGGTGCCAACCAAAATTTGAATCCGTTCTGCGTAACGGCAGCAAAGATTGGCTCTGGCTAAAATATGTTCATCTCCGGAAAAGAGAACCCGTGCATTTTCTGCCTGGACATCCTCTGCTCCCAGTTCTTTTAATTCATTTGCTATTAACGATTCCAAACCAATTAGGCATGGAACAACAAAATTCATATACATTTATAGTTAACTACCTTTACAAACTTTTCAATTTACAAAAAGAAACCGCCAGGATCCCCTGACGGCTTGAATTGGGCATACCTAATATGTAGAAATTATACAAATTTTTTTAGATTCAGTCAACTGAACCGTAAAAATTGCTTGCTATCTTTCTAACAAAGCTACCGGTGTTACAGTACGCCGCTTGCGTGCCGCGTTACGTGACATCCGACATTAACGGATACCGGCAAACCGGCAATATGCGTTCCACTGTATTCAATATTGACAGCAAGACAAGTGGTCTTTCCGCCAAAGCCCTGTGGTCCAATACCGGTTTGATTAATTTCTTCCAGCAAATCGGCTTCCAAATCTGCATAAAACGGATTGGCATTTCGCTGTTCTACCGGACGACACAGTGCTTTCTTTGCCAGATAGGCACAGTATTCAAAGTCTCCTCCGATGCCGATGCCCAGCACCATAGGTGGACAGGGATTGGAGCCGGCCTGACGAACCACGTCTAAAATATATCCTTTAATATCATCCAGGCTTGCAGCCGGGGTAAACATCTTTAGCTGGGACATATTTTCTGAGCCAAAGCCTTTCGGCGCAACAGTAATTTTAATCTGATTTCCTTCTACCATTTGCAGATGCAGAATTGCCGGCGTATTGTCATTGGTATTGACGCGGTTTAACGGATCTGCCACAACCGATTTCCGAAGGAAGCCTTCTTCATATCCTTTGGCAACGCCGGCATTAATGGCGTCTCCAATCAGGCCGCCTTCCACGTGGACATCGGCACCCAGTTCAACAAAAACCACCGCCATACCAGTGTCCTGACAAATAGGAATATCCAATTCCTTGGCTGCGTCTAAGTTCTTTACCAGATCCTGCATGATAGACGCAGGCAGCTCAGCTGTTTCCTGCTGGCATCCTTCTGTAATACAAGTAACTAAATCAGCAGGAAGAACCTTGTTAGCACGAATGCAAAGCGCTGCCGTCAGATCAACAATTTCCTGAAATGGAATAGAACGAATACTCATGTTACTTTCCCTTAATATCTTTTGTTTCCGCCACGACGGCTGTATCCGCCATGCTTGGATTCGGTTGCATGTTTATAATCTGCCATTTTGGAGTCCGAATCTACTTTAAATTTAGCCATCATTTCTTCAAAGGTCATTTCGGAAACCGGTTTGGTTTCTTTCTTCTGACCCTGCCATACATTGGGCTTAGGACGAGGTTTTCTTTCCCGTTGTTCTGTATGACCTTCCCCTTTGGCAGCAGCCTGATGTTCTTTGGCGTCCATCAGTTCCTGATTACCTTCCACCTGCTTTAATGAAAGGCTGATTTTTCCGGCATTATCAATGCCGATTACTTTTACGTTGACTTCCTGCCCTTTTTCCAAAAAGTCCGCAATATCCTTTACAAAGTGATTGGACACTTCGGAAATATGGACCAGGCCCACTTTGTCATTCTCCAGATTGACAAAGGCGCCAAACTTGGTCAGCCCCGTAACTTTTCCTTTTACAATTGCTCCTACTTCCAAGGCCATGCAAAAAATTTCCTTCCCCTATGTAGTTTCTTTATTTTATTCTCCTGCGCCGGATCCGGTGTCATAATAAACACTTTCTCCGGGAAGAACATAGCCTAATACATCCCGCGCAACGCGTTCCATATAAGATTCATTATCTTCGTTTTCTTTCAGATCCTTCAGGTCTTCATTCTGTCCTGAAACTTCTTCCAGTTGTGTTTGCGCTTCCGCCAGTTCCTGTTTTTTCTCTTTGATATCCAGTTGTACAGACACTAAAGAGATAAGGAAATAGCCGATTAGGGCCACCAGGGCAAGCGTCAAAATAAAGCTGAAGCGTCTTTGTTTTTCCCTTTTTGTAGCCAAAACAACCGCCTTTCTTCCCCTTTATCCGGCAGATTTTCAAGTAAAAAAATTATACAATATCTTTTTCCCGGATTGCAAGCAAACATGCTGTTTTTTAAGAATCTGACAGCATTTCATACAGGTCTCCTGCCGTTTCCTTGGTGGCGTATTCGGACACCGTCCGTACCCGAGCCTTCAGGATCCGGTTTCCCATATGAATTTCAATGACGTCCCCTTCCTTTACGTCATAGGACGCTCTGGCAACTTTGTCGTTGACCAAAACGTGTTTGGCGTCACAAAGCTCATTGGCAACTGTCCGACGTTTTACCAGGCGAGACACTTTTAAATATTTATCCAGTCTCATGCTGACTCCTATCTTTCCTTTTTGTTTTTCTTTTGCGATTTAGCGGCATCTTGGTGCCAAGAAAAAAGAGGAGTGATTTTCACTCCTCCTCTTCGTATACTCAAAATCTGATTATTTAACAGCGTCTTTGAGAGCTTTACCGGCTTTGAAAGCAGGAAGCTTGGATGCAGGTACCTGCATTGGTTCACCGGTGCGTGGGTTGTGACCCTGCTTTGCAGCGCGATCACGTACTTCAAAAGTACCGAAACCAACAAGCTGAACCTTATCTCCGGCTTTCAGAGCGTCAGTGATGCCTTCGATAACAGCGGCAACTGCTTTTTCTGCGTCTTTCTTTGTGAAGCCGGTAGAAGCGGCTACAGCATTAACAAGATCAGTTTTATTCATGTACTTGTCCTCCAAAAAAATAAATTTGTTTCAAACGATTATGAATAAAGTACAGATTACTTCATAAGCATTTTACTTTATCAGTCCTTGCTTTTCAAGTACTTTTGCGATTTTTTGGCCTTTTGGCAAACCCAGAACATCCTCTTTACTAAGGACCTTCAACAAAAGTACAAAGCCAACCCAGGAAATAACGGCAACAATTGCAGCAATGATTGTTGCGTATGTAAATCCGGCATTTCTACCCTGTCCTGCACCTTCCGGGAACAGACCATAACAGATCTGATAGACGCCATAGCAAACAGCAGCAGCAAGAACTCCGGCAAATGCCGGTTTTAAGAAAGTATCTTTCCAGTTAATCTTTACCTGCGTTTCCTTTAACAGAGCATGCAGATTCTGTGCAATTACAATGACATAGAACAAGATGGTTCCAACCGGTGCTCCCTTCAGGTTGATGACCGGGATACTAACCAAGACATAGTTACAGGCAATTTTGGCAATGGATGCCCAAATCAATGATTTCACCGGAACATCGGTCCGATTGACTGCCTGCAACATATTGGTAATGGGGGTGGAAATAGACAGCAACAAAGCAAAGATACCAAAGACCTGAACATACGGTGTGGTGATGCTGAGCGATGCTTCTGCTTTAGACCCAACGTAAAAGATTTTTAAGATAGGACCGGCCAGAACAGCCATACAGAGTCCGGCTGGGACAGATAAAAGCGTTGCGGTTTTTAGAACCGTGGAAATGGAAGAGCGCATTTTGTCTTTATCCTGCAAAGCAAAGGCGCCGGAAAGAACCGGAATAGCGCTTAGCCCAAGCGTCATGATAACAGACGGAACCAGGTTGCGGAAGTCAAATGCAGTGGCATAAGAGCCATACAGGAATGCGCCGATATCCTCTTTTAAGGTTCCTGACTGGGTAATGGCTGTGGCATACATGTTGTAAACAGTGTCAAAGTCTTTGTCCAGTGCGCTGTTCAGACGGTTATTAATGGTAGAAGAGTCAATTAAGTTGGTAATATTTAGAATTAAGGATGTGGTCATGACCGGAATGGCAAACTTAATAATATGCTTTGCCAAAGAGCGGTCTGATTCCTGTACCTCCGGTGCCTGCAATAGCATTTCTTTGCTAATGCCATCCCCAATTAGCCGATGTCTAATTTGCAAGTAGATCAGGCCTACTATCGTGCCTGCTGTAACACCAACTACGGCAGCAGCCGCCGTATACGGAGCCATAATACTTTCACATTCAGCAACGGATGCACAGGCCTGCCCCAAAACTTTTCCGGTAGCATAGTACTGTTCCGTACCGTAATTCATGACGGCAGAGGCAAGGAAAATTCCAATACCCATTTTGATTACTGCTTCAATAACCTGTGAATATCCGGTTGGCTTCATATTTCGTAAGCCTTCATAATACCCACGATAAGAGGACATCATGCAACAGAACAAAATGGCCGGTGCCAGCAAGAACAAACAGGGCAATAGGTTTTCATAGTTCTTAACGTAAGACTCATACGGAATTGCCAGGCCGCACATCAAAAGGGTTCCAAAAATGCCAGTGGCAAAATAAAGCCGCCGTGCAACCTTCCGTATTTGCCGCACGTCCTTGTAATGGCCCTGGGCAAAGTGCTCCGATACCAATTTAGAAACAGCTACCGGTAATCCTGCCATAGAAATGGCATAAAGCGGTGTGTACAGCTCATAGGTAACGTTAAAATAACCCCGGCCGACAGTCCCAATAATGGCTGTCAGCGGAATCTTATAGAACAAGTTAATTAAGTGGACAATTACCGTAGTAATCATCAAAATGGCAGCGCCGCCCAACAAGGACTGTGTCTTTTTCTTTTCTTTCACGCTGAGCTCCTTCTATTTGTGATGATACTGCAACAGGAAGCGGGAAAGTTCCTCTTTCTGTTCCTGTAACTTTTCAAACCGCGTATTGTATTCATACGGATATTTGAAATGAAACAGACGGGAAATAGCATTCGTGTCAGGCACCTTTAATTTGGTAACTGCTCCTGCTCCACAGGAAAGGATGCTATGACATTCCTCCATCATATAAATGTTGTAATAACATTCATGGTCCGGTTTGCACCAACCCACATTCTCTAAATTCCCAACAGAGCGGGTTTGGCGGTATAGATAATACGGCAGATGCCCAGCAGAACGCAACTGTTTTTCTGCTGTATGCAACATTTTTGCCGTATCTTTTCCTCTGGAAAATAATTCTTCTGTCGGGACCAAGTTGGAAGAACGTTTATAGGCAAGCGTATGTACTGTAACAGACTCTGGATTAAGAGCCAAAACAGCCTCCAAAGACCGTTCAAAGTTCTCCGGTGTATCCCCTTCCAACCCAGCAATCAAATCCATGTTAATATCCTGAAAGCCAAGACTACGTGCATCCTGAAAACAGGAGATAATCTCCTTGACGGTATGATTTCGTCCTATGCTTTGCAAAATGGAATCTGTCATAGTTTGGGGATTAATGCTGACTCTGGTTACTCCACCCTGCCGGATAGCTTCCCATTTTGCAAGAGTCATGGTATCCGGACGACCTGCCTCAAAGGTAAATTCCCGTGCCGTAGAAAGGTCAAATTCTGATTGAATGGTGCCAAGCAAAGCGGTAATCTGCTCTTCCGATAACGTGGACGGTGTTCCGCCGCCAATGTAAACCGATTCCAAACGCAGATTACTATCCCGTACCAGTTCTGCCGTCTGCTGTAATTCCTTTAATAACAGTTCTACATAAACCGGGAGCAGTTTTTTTGCACCCGGCGAGGAAATCGAGTGGGATACAAAAGAGCAATAGGAGCAACGATTCGGGCAAAACGGAATGGAAACATAAAGACTGTAGGAATTGGGCGTGGAAGTTGCCAAAATCCGTTCTTCCGCTTCCGATACCTGACAAACCAGTTCCGCTTTTTCCGGACTAACTAGCAAATCTTTTTGAAAATGCTCTTTAGCAGCTTCTGCGCCGGACTGGGCCATATATGTGGTCATCAGCTTGGAAGGCCGCACCCCAGTCAAAATGCCCCAGGGAGGCGTTATTCCGGTTAATTCTGACAACGCGCGATACAAAACTCGTCCGGCCAGGATTTCTGTGGATTCCGTTACCGGTCCCTCTTCCTCCTGCTGCACGACAGTTCCGTTTCGTTCCGCCTGAATTTGAATTTTCTGCGATGTAGATTCTTCCGTTTTGGAAACTGTAATGACACCATTGGCATCCGTATGCAGATACGGTTCTTCTTCCCGAATCTGAAATTTTTCCTCCGGAAAAAAGGCCATGCTTAGCTTTTCTATTTCATAGCGAAGCGGACAATGAATCAGGTTGATTACCATGTCATTCTCCTCATCATGCGGTTATGAGTCCGTTCAAAGTCTAAGCTGGTACTTGGACCGTGTCCGGGAAATACTTTATAGTCCCCTTCCAAGCTTCCCAGTTTATACAGGGAAGCGCGCATATCATCCATATTGCCACTGTAAAAATCCGTACGGCCATAGGTTTTAAAGAACAGGGTGTCACCTGAAAACATAAACTGATCCAGCAAATAGCAAAGGCTGCCTTTGGTATGACCAGGTGTGGCAATGACGGTAATTTCTTTTCCTGCAAAAGGAATCTTGTCCCCTTCTCCGACGGTTTGGTCAGCCGGAACCGGGGTCTGTTCTGACGGATTGGCACCGGAATATTTGGCATCCGTCAGATAGACGGCATCCGGTTCAGAAATCAGAATTTTTGCATCTGGGAACTGCTCTTTTAAAAAGGCAACGCCAAGAATATGATCATAGTGACCGTGGGTCAGAAGAATATACTTTAATTCCTTCATGCCCATGTCCCGTAAGGCTGACACAAACTCCGGAGAAGGGGTTCCGGGATCCACTACCAAGGCTTGGCCCGATACCTCCTCTACTACCAGATAACAATTTTCTTCCAGTGCACCATTTACTATTGTTTTTAACTTCAAAATGGGTGCCTCCTTTGATCTTATGCTTTTCTTGTAACCCACTGTGTTGTGTCATACACAATGGTAACCGGTCCGTCATTCAGTAAGCGAACCTTCATGTCGGCACCAAAGATGCCGTGTTTTACTTCCTTTACCCCATTGGCCCGAAGCTGCTCCATGAAATATTCATAGAGCGGGATGGCCTGTTCTGGCCGCGCCGCCTGGATAAAAGACGGCCGATTTCCCTTTTTGGTATCTGCCAACAGCGTAAACTGAGAAATGACCAGGCAGGCATAATTCAAATCCAGTAAGGATAAATTCATTTTTTCATCTGCATCTTCAAAGATGCGCAGGTTGGCAACTTTTTTTGCCAGGACTTCAGCATCTTCTTTGCTGTCGTCTTCATGAACCCCCAGCAAAATTAAAAAGCCGTTTTGGATTTCGGAAACGAGTTCGTTTTCTACGGTAACGGAAGCTTCCGTTACCCTTTGGATGACTGCTTTCAACTTAGTTCCTCCTTAAATTCCAGTTCGTTCAACATCTATAACACTATCCAGCTTCCGTAAATGCCGAATGACCGTGTTCAGATGATCGGCTCCGTTAACGCTGACCGTAATGGTAAGCAGAATATTACCGCCTTTGGCAGGCGTAGAGGAAATGCGCTGAATGTAAACATGCATGGATGCAAGGTCTGTTGAAATATCTGCCAGCAGGCCAATTTTATCCAGGCAGAAAATATTAATAGTGGCGTTAAAGGTTTCCTTGACGTTGTCTGCCCAGCGAACCGCAACCCAGCGTTCCGGTTCTGCTGCAGCTTCCAGGTCCTTTGGCACGTTAGTGCAATCCCGTTTGTGAACAGAAACACCGTGTCCTCTAGTAATGAAACCAATAATTTCATCTCCGGGAAGCGGGTTACAGCAACGGGACAGTTTGACAAGGCAATTTTCTATGCCGTCCACAATAACACCTTCACTGCTGGCATGATGCTGCGGCTGTGTCGTTGCTTCTTTGGAACCATTTCCGGGCAACTCTTTGTTGGCCTTGACAATCTTGCTGTATTCTTCACGGATAAACGGCATAACGTTATCCATAGTTATGCTTCCGTATCCAATGGCAGCGTAAAAGTCATCCGTCTGCTCAAAGGATTTCTTTTCCGTCAGGGAAGCAATCAGGCTGGCGTATTCTTCTTCCGAAAAATGCATCCGGTTCCGGCGGATGGTTTTTTCCAGTTCAATCCGGCCTTCTTCAATATTTTCTTCCCGCCGTTCTTTCTTAAACCAGGAACGGATTTTCGTCCGTGCGCCACTGGTCTTAACAATTTTCAGCCAGTCACGGGAGGGACCTTTGTTCGGGTCCGGAGAGCGCAGAATTTCCACAATTTCACCGGTTTTGACCTGATAGTCCAAAGGCACAATCCGGCCATCTACCTTGGCGCCAATCATGCGGTGTCCAACCTGGGTATGAATGGCATAGGCAAAGTCAATAACGGTAGATCCTGCCGGAATATTAATGACGTCTCCTTTGGGTGTGAAAACAAATACATCGTCCGGGACAAAATCATTTTTAATGGTTTTTACAATTTCCTCTACGTCATCTGCATCTTTCTGGTTTTCCAGCAAACGGCGAATCCAGACAATCTGCTCTTCAAACCGGGAGCTGCTGGACTTGTCTCCTAACTTATACTTCCAGTGCGCAGCAATACCATATTCTGCCGTCTGATGCATTTCCCTGGTACGGATTTGTACTTCAAACGGAATTCCGCCTTCGGAAATAACGGTAGTGTGCAAGGACTGGTACATGTTGGACTTTGGTGTGGAAATATAGTCCTTAAACCGACCCGGCAAAGAGTGATACATATCATGAATAATGCCAAGACAGTTGTAACAATCCGCTACCGTATCCACAATAATACGGCAGGCATAGACATCATAAATTTCATTAAATTCTTTGTTTTGCAGGAACATCTTACGGTAAATTCCGTAGATGGACTTCCGTCTTCCGTAAATTTCTGCTTTCGGGAAGGTTTGATGAATGCGTTCGGAAATCCGCTCCAGAGTGTCATCAATCAAATCCGGATGAGCTGCTTCCTCTTCCTTCAACAGGTTTTCAATCATTTCATAACCGTAACGGTCAAGATAACGAATGGCAAGATCTTCCAGTTGCTCTTTGATGGAACTGATGCCCAGACGGTGCGCAATAGGAGCATAAATTTCAAGGGTTTCCAGAGCCTTATCAATTTGTTTTTGCGGACGCATATATTCCAGCGTACGCATATTGTGCAAACGGTCCGCCAGTTTAATGATAATGACACGGATGTCCTGGGACATAGCAATCAGCATTTTACGAATGTTTTCTGCTTGCCGTTCTTCCCATGTGGCAGTGGGCACTTTACCCAATTTAGTAACGCCATCTACCAAATTGGCTACATCTTTTCCAAAGGTCTCTTCAATATCCTGTAAAGTGATATCGGTGTCTTCTACTACATCGTGCAATAAAGCGGCAATCAGGGATTCATGATCCATTCCAAGATCAAACAGAATCCGGGAAACTGCAACCGGATGCATAATGTAAGGCTCTCCGGAAAAGCGAATTTGTCCTGCATGCGCCTTGGATGCCATGGCATAAGCCTTTTCCATTAGGGCAATTTCATCCGGATCATACTGCGTTGGAAATAAAGCACGTAATTCGGAAAAACCGTCGTCTTCATGGGCCGGATTCACCGGTTTATTGGCTGGTGCCTTTTGTGGCATTTCGTCTTGATGTGTGACTTCATGTGCTACTTCATGTTCTGACATGATATCACCTCCTGCTTTAGGTTAAATATTGCCGAATCTGTTGCAAAATGGGTGCGGTTTGCAAATCAACCTTTTCCGTAACGGCAGGGACGGTTAGCAAACCCTGGTCATCCAATTCCAACAGGTGCAATTCCTTCATGGCCATTAAAGCCACTCTGGTTTTACACAAATTATTATTCGGCACATTGGTCTTGTAATATAAGAATTCATACGCCTGGGTGTCATAGGGAACCCCTTGTTTTAAGAACGTATAAAGACTTACAAAAATACTTCGGTCAGGCAACGCATACGCCGCCTGCTCCGCAGACAAAACGGTTCCGGCCCGGATGCGGTCAAAGACAGCTTCGCCTTCTACCATAAGCCGGTCATCGGCCCCGGCAGGCCGGATATCCTGCACAATAACGGACACGGATTCCGTGCCGTTATAGGAGTTCCGGCTAAGGGTACAAACCATGTCCACCTTATCCCCTTTTCCGTAAGGAAAATGGGGATCCGAGAAGCGGACAACGGAAATACCAGCTGTATGGTTTTCCTTGTGCACTTGTAAACGGATATGCTGTCCGCTGTCTCCCATGTGGCGGACCTGTTCAATTACCACATTAAACAGGCCGAAGACCGGACTGGGATTATCCGTGCCAAAAGGCTCCAGTAGTTCTATGGAATCCAGCAGGCGAAGCTGGACCGCTTCCGGCAACAGCTTACAGTCTATCCGCAGCTTGGGAAAAACCGGATCCTGTTGATACGCAAATTGGTTAATAGCCTTGATAAAATCTGGCAAAGCGTCTTCTGCCACTGTCATACCGGCAGCCAGTTCATGGCCGCCATAGGCCAGTAGGTATTGGTTGCACGCTTTTAAGGCGTGATAAATATGGAAGCCTTCCACGCTCCGGCAGGAGCCTTTATAAGTGTTTCCTTTTTTTGTCAAGATAATTACCGGACGCAGGTACCTGGCTAAGAGCTTAGAGGCAACAATGCCAAGCACTCCTTCGTGCCAGTCTTCGCCGTAAACCACAAGGACCGGCAGGTGCGGAACCGTCGGATGCTCTTTCAGCCAGGCAACGGATTCCCGGTAAATTTTCTGTTCTGCTTCGTGGCGGCGGGTATTTAGTTCTTCTAACTGCTCCGCCATTTCCTGTGCCGCCTGGGAATCCTCTGCCAGCAGAAGATCCAGCGCCTGTTCCGCACTTTCCATGCGGCCTGCGGCATTAATGCGCGGCGCCAGGCCAAAGGATATATTCTGGGAGGTCAGCGTTTTCCCGGCCAGCCCGCACTTGTCTACCAGTGCGGTAACGCCGGGGCGCGGATCCGCATTTAATGCGTCCAGGCCAAGCTTTACCAGTTTGCGGTTTTCTCCGGTCAGCGGTACTAAGTCAGCCACCGTACCGATGGCCACAAGGTCAATATAATTGGCAATAACACTATCTTGGCTGCCTTCCATGGCACACGCCAGTTTAAAAGCAACCCCGACACCGCAGTAATCTTCAAAAGGGCATTCAGAATCTGCTCTGTGCGGATCTACTACTGCAACACAGTCAGGAAGTACCTCGCCGGGAAGATGGTGATCCGTAACAATCAAATCCATGCCCTTTTCCCGGATATAATCAGCCTCTTCCGTTGCAGCAATGCCATTGTCTACCGTAATAATCAGGCGGGTATCCATGGCCTGCATTCGGTCAATAACGCCACGGCTAAGGCCGTAGCCATCCGTTTCCCGATCCGGCAACAGATAAACAACGTCTGCGCCCTGTGCTTCCAGGTAAGAATACAGCAGGGCTGTAGAGGTAACACCGTCTGCATCATAGTCTCCAAAAACACAAATGCGTTCTTCGGAAAAGATGGCTTCGTCAATCCTGTCTACTGCCACTTGCATATCCGGTAGCAAAAACGGATTGATGAGTTCTTCCGAGGTATCAAAGAAAGCATCCAACTGTTCCTTCGTTTTCATACCCCGTTGGGAAAGCAACAATGCGGCAAACGGATCCAGGGAATACGTTTCCGAAATTTGTGCTGCTAAATCCTTATCCGGATTGCCTAAACTCCAAATTTTTCGGCCCATATTCCCACCTCCTTAAAACCTAGTTATTTTACCATAAAAAGCCGATAAATAAAACAAAAAAGGCTCTGAGAAAAACCTCAGAACCTTTTGCGTGGTGGAGATGATCGGGATCGAACCGACTACCTCTTGAATGCCATTCAAGCGCTCTCCCAAGTGAGCTACACCCCCGTAAGCACTTGCTTATATTACCATATGGTTTCCGGAATTGCAAGACCCTTTTCCTTGTTTGAACTCCTCTTTTGCATTATACTGGAAGTAACTTGGAAAGGATGTGTTCCCATGAATCGGAATCGGCCCATTTCAGAACAGGAATTGGACTATTTACGGCTGTTGGCAAAAGAGTACCCTAACGAACAGGTTTGTGCAACCGAAATCATCAACTTAAATGCCATTCTTGGCCTACCAAAGCCAACTGAGCATTTTATGTCTGATCTGCACGGTGAATATGAAGCCTTTACCCAAATCATGAGAAGTGCATCCGGCGCCATCCGGGAGAAAATTGATATGCTGTATCAGGACAGCATGTCTTCCGAAGAGCGGGCGGAACTTGCTACCTTAATTTATTATCCCAAAGAAAAAATGAAGCAGATTCTTCCCTGGGTCAATGACAAAACCGAATGGTATGTGCAAACCCTCCATTATCTGATTGAAATCTGTCACTCCGTTTCCTTCAAATATACCCGTTCCAAGGTCCGGAAAGCCTTGCCGGAAGAATACGCCTATGTTATTGATGAATTGCTGAACGCCGATTTTACCATGCATAACAAAATGGAATACTATGACACCATTTTAAACGGCATTATTGAAGTTGGAAAAGCAGAAGATTTTATCTGTGCCATGTGCAATGTCATCAATTATCTGATTGTGGATAAAATCCATATTATCGGTGACATCTATGACCGCGGACCACGGGCAGACTACATCATGGATTCCCTGATGGATCACCACAACGTGGATATCCAATGGGGAAACCATGACATTATCTGGATGGGCGCCGCGGCCGGGTCCCCAGTGTGCATTCTGACCGTCCTGTCCAACTCCATTCTGTACCACAACTTAGACGTCATAGAATTCGGATACGGTATCAGTCTTCGCCCGTTATACATCTTTGCCAATGACTACTACGGCTTGACAGACGTTACCTGTTTTGCCACCCGCATCATGGATCCAAAGGACTTACAAAAATTAAGTGAAGTGGATTTGGAGCGGACGGCCAGAATGTCCAAGGCCACCGACATTTTATTATTTAAGCTAATGGGCCAGGTCATTTCCCGCAATCCGGATTTCCAAATGGATGACCGCCTGTTACTGAATCAGGTAGATTATGATTTAGCCAAGGTGGAAATTGACGGGAAAACGTACTCTATGCATGACTGTGATTTTCCCACTGTAGACATCTCCCACCCCTACCATATTACCGAAGCGGAACAAAACTTAATTGATGAATTGGTTTTGGCCTTCAAAAGCTCGGAGCGATTACAACGCCATGTCCGTTATCTGTATTCCAACGGTAACATGTATAAAAGGTACAACGGGAACCTCCTATTCCACGGCGGCATTCCCATGGATCCAGATGGGTCCTTTACCCAAGTGGAATTTGATGGCGAACTTTACTCCGGAAAGCGATTATTGGACTACTGTGAAAAGCAGGCCCGTAACGCCTACCATGCACCGGAAGGTTCTTCTGAGCGCCTGAAGGGAATGGATTTCTGCTGGTATCTTTGGTGTGGTCCTAACTCGCCCTTATATGCCAGAAGCAAGATGACCACCTTTGAACGCCGTTTTCTTTCGGATAAGTCCACCTGGGTAGAGCAAAAGAATCCATACTATCAGTTCATTAACACTGCGGAAGGATGCGAAAAAATCCTGCAAGAATTCGGTTTGACCGCTGACCACTGTCATATTATCAACGGCCATGTTCCGGTTCGTTCCAAGGACGGAGAATCTCCGGTCAAAGGTAACGGAAAGCTGATTGTTATTGATGGTGGCTTTTCTAAGGCCTATCAGAAAACCACAGGCATTGCCGGCTACACCCTGATTTACAACTCCAGACACATGGCCATTTCTGCACATGAACCTTTTGCCGGCAAGGAAACTGCCCTCAAGCAAAACAAAGATATTGTTTCCTCCGTTGTCCTTACGGAAGAGCTGGACCACCGCATCAAAATCCGGGAAACAGACATTGGCCAGCAGCTTCAGAAAAACGTAGACTACTTAAAGCAACTGATTGAAGCCTATCGCCAGGGCTATATTCAGGAGCAACACAGAAAGAAAGGATAAGCCATGGAACGGGAACGAATTGATTTTAGCCAGGACCGCGTTGCCTTTCGGCCGGACCGGCAACCACTCTTTTGCCAGACCTGCGGAACCAAAACGCAAATGCAAATCTTAGAAGCTTCTTTAGGAATGAATTCCTTTCAGTTGGTCTTTGCCAACCACACCAAAGATTTGTATTTCTTCTGCCCGGAATGCCATAGCGTTTATGCTTTGGATGACGGGAAGCTTTGTGACCGCTTTGCGGATCATCCAGACCGCCACATTGCAGAGGCAGAACAAAAGCTCCGCTTCCTGTACCAATTGTAATACACCCAGTTCCGGCAAAGCTCCGGTGCACTACAACCCCTTGGCACAATATTAAAACCGAAGATTCACGACGAAAAGCCCGCCACAGAGTATCTTCTGCAGCGGGCTTCCCTTATGCTCCTACCTATTAAAAAAGAACGAATTATTTGAAATAACGGTTCAGCATGCCTTCCAAAGCCTTGCCGTGGCGGGCTTCGTCTCTGGCCATTTCATGAACGGTGTCATGGATAGCATCCAGGCCGTTCTTCTTGGCGCAGGTGGCAAGGTCTACTTTGCCGGCGGTTGCGCCATATTCGCAATCTACTCTCCAGGCAAGGTTGTCCTTGGTGGAAGCAGTCATCTTCGGTTCCAGGTCAGAGCCAAGCAGCTCTGCAAACTTGGCAGCGTGTTCTGCTTCTTCATAAGCAGCCTTTTCCCAGTAAAGGCCGATTTCCGGATAGCCTTCTCTGTGGGCAATTCTTGCCATGCACAGGTACATGCCGACTTCGGAGCATTCGCCGTTGAAGTTGGCAACCAGCTGTTCATAAATATATTTCTTATCTTCTTCGGAAATATCCGGGTTGTTCTTTACTGTCTTTTCATAAACGCCAAATTCGTGTTCTGCAGCCAGCTTCATGTCCCCTACTACTTCCTTGAATTTGTCAGCTCCAACATGACAAACCGGGCAGGTGAAATCTGCAGGAAGAGATTCGCCTTCATAAACATAGCCACAAACAGTACATACAAATTTTTTCATAATAAATACCTCCAAAATACATTCTGATTAAGATTCATTTGACGGGATTCCCCGTTGTTTACACTGCGAACAGATACCGTTAAAGGTTAAGTCATAGGAATCCAGGTTGGGATCTTGCTCCAAAATCTTTTCTACCCCGGGAATACTTGGAACCGGGTAATCATAAATCCGGTTACAGGAATAACAGTACAAATGATAATGCAGGGATACATCCGCATCAAAGTGATCTGCGGTTTCCGCATGTAAAATTCGTACCTGACCGGCGGCAGCCAACTGTTTTAAGTTCCGGTAAACCGTTGCCAGACTGATATTGGGAACGGTCTCTTTAACAGAATCATACAGTTCTTCTGCAGTGGGATGATCATACCGAGACGACAGGTTGGCATAAATGGCATCTCTTTGTTTGCTTTGTCTTAGCTTTGCCATTTGGCTCCCTCCTTATCGATAATGATTATCATTTATAATATAGCATGAAAAAACGGAAAAGCAAGCATTTTTCTGCCGCTTTTCCGCATTTTATTAAAAATTAGACTGTGCTTACTGCTTTCTGGCGAGTCAGCCTTCTTCGTCTTTTACACAGCTTACGCTTTCAGCAGTCCCGCCATAATTTCTAAGCCCTTTTCCAGTTCTTCCTTGCTGATTGTCAGCGGCGGAAGCAGGCGCAGTGTGTTCTGACCGGCGGTCAGAACCAACAGGCCGCGCTCCATGAGTGCCTTGGCAAGGTCCTTGTTGACGACACCGTCCAGGCCGATGCCGATCATCAGGCCCATGCCCCGAACCGATGTAACAAAATCACAGTTCCAGGAAGCAATCTGCTGTCTGATATAGTCACCCTTTTTGGTAACTTCTGCAATGACGTCATCGGTCAAAACGTCCAATACAACATTAGCAGAAGCACAAGCAACCGGGTTGCCCCCGAAGGTAGAGCCATGATCTCCCGGGCCCAAAACGTTAACCAGATCCGGGCTACAGATAAAGCCACCCATTGGCAGTCCGCCTGCAATTCCTTTAGCAAAGGAAACTACATCCGGCTGAATTTCATAATTCATATAGGCAAACAGCTTTCCGGTTCTGCCGATACCGGTTTGTACTTCGTCAATTAACAGGAGCAGATCATGCTCCTTGCAATAGGCAGCTACCTTCTGAACATATTCTTTGTCCATTGGCATAACGCCGCCTTCGCCCTGAATCAGCTCCAGCATAATGGCACAGGTGTCCTCTTTTACCTGGGCAATTAAGGCATCATAGTCATTGGCCGGTGCATAAGAGAAGCCCGGGGTAAATGGCATAAAGAATTCATGGAAATGATCCTGGCCCGTGGCCTTCAATGTGGTAATTGTTCTTCCGTGGAAGGAGTTCAGCAGGGTTAAGATAGTGGATCGCCCGTCACCATACTTGTCAAAGCTGTACTTTCTGGCAAGCTTGACCATTCCTTCATTGGCTTCGGCTCCAGAGTTTCCAAAGAAAACAGCACCCATACCGGTTCTTTCCACCAGCTTTTCTGCTACCTGTGCACATGGTGCGGTGTAATACAGATTAGAAATATGTGCCAGCTTGGAAATCTGCTCCGAAACGGCGGCAATCTGCTTTTCATTGGCATAGCCAATGGAAGAAACGCCGATACCAGAGGTGAAGTCAATATAGGAATTGCCTTTATCATCATACAAAGTAGCACCCTTGCCGTGATCAATCAGAAGATCATTTCTGGCATAGGTGTGCATCACGTATTTCTGGTCCAACTCTTTAATATCCATTATACTTTGTCCTCTCCTCTCCATATCATGGTGCCGATACCCTTGTGGGACAGCAATTCAATCAAAATGGAATGCGGGTTTCTGCCGTCCAGAATATGGGTTCGTTCTACGCCCATTTCCAACGCTCTTTGGCAGCAGTCCACCTTCGGGATCATGCCGCCGGTCAGAATGCCGCTTTCTTTTAGTTTGTCAATTTCATCTAAACGGATTTGGCGAATCAGGCTGCTTGGATCCTTTGGATCCCGCAGAACACCTTCTACATCCGTCATCAGGATCAGTTTGGTTGCACCTACGGCAATGGCAATTTCTGCTGCCGCGGTGTCTGCATTAATGTTGTAACAGGTATTTCCGTCCAGTCCGGCTGCCACAGTGGAAACCACAGGAATGGCATCCTTGGCCAGAATAATTTTAATAATGTCCGGGTCTACGCCGACAATTTCGCCGACCAGGCCGTAGTCATAGCCGTCTCCTTTGTCCAGCTTTACGGCAGTAATGAAGTTATCATCCATACCGCAAATGCCGACTGCATGACCTCCAACATGGTTAATCTTGGTAACCAGATTTTTATTGACTTTACCGGCCAAAACAGACTGTACCACATCCATAGTTTCTTCGTCTGTATAACGAAGTCCGTTGACAAACTTGGACTGATGACCGATTTTCTCCAACATAGCGTTGATTTCCGGGCCACCTCCGTGAACCAGGATGACCTTAATTCCGACCAAGGAAAGCAGTACTACGTCGTGAATGACTGCATCAAACAGATCGGGAGAAATCATGGCGTTGCCGCCGTATTTTACAACAACCGTCTTACCGGAATACCGTTGAATGTAAGGCAACGCTTCTACTAAAATTTTTGCTTTATCAGCAGATGATATTTCCATTTGCCTTACCTCCTTAGGTGCGATAGTCGCCGTTAATTTTGACGTAATCATAGGTCAGGTCACAGCCCCAGCAGGTAGCTGTGCCATCCCCTTCCGCTAAAGAAATCTGAATAATAACTTCCTTTTCTGAAAGAACCTTTGTGGCAAGCTCTTCGTCAAACGGAATTCCCTTGCCGCCTTCGCAAACCGGAACCGTACCGGCAGCGGAAGCAAAACTGATTTTGGCTCCGGACGGTTTGAATTCTGCGCCGGAATACCCCATGGCACAAAGAATTCTGCCCCAGTTGGCATCTTTTCCGAAAACAGCAGCTTTGGTCAAAGAAGAGGAAATAACACTCTTGCCCAACTGTTCTGCGGTGGCTTCATCCTTAGCGCCGCTTACTTCGCAAGTAATCAGGTGAGTAGCCCCTTCTCCATCTGCTGCCATTTCTCTGGCCAGCTCTACACAAAGGGCATTTAATACTTCCGTAAAGGTTTGATAATCTGCGTTCTTTTCTGCAATAGCCTGGTTTTCTGCCATGCCGTTTGCCAACAGAATGCAACTGTCATTGGTGGACATGTCCCCGTCTACACTGATACGGTTAAAGCTCTTGGAAACTGCTTCCTGCAAGGCTTCCTTCAGCAAATCTTTATGAATGGCAACATCCGTAGTCAGGTAGCAAAGCATGGTGCCCATGTGTGGGTGAATCATGCCGGAGCCCTTGGAAATACCGCCTAAGTGGCAGGTCTTTCCGCCCAGTTCAAATTCATAGGCCAGTTCCTTTTTTACGGTGTCGGTTGTCATAATGGCATGTGCCACATCATCCGAGCCGTTTGGATTCAGGCCGTGAACCAGTTCCGGAAGTGCTGCTTCAATGGCTTCTACATTTAAGCGGACGCCGATGACACCGGTAGAAGAAACCAGAACATCTTCTTCCCGCAAATTCAATGCTTTGGAAACCATCTGGCATTCCTGCGTGGCGGTTTCAATTCCTTCCGGGGCACAGGCATTGGCGATGTAGCTGTTTACAATGACTGCCTGGGCTACCCCATTTTCTAAGTGCTTCTGATCCAGAACAACCGGATCTGCTTTTACCAGGTTGCTGGTAAACAAACCGGCAGCACTACAAAGCACTTCGGAATAAATCAAGCCCAGATCCTTTCTGGACGGATTGGACGTTGCTTTAATACCGGCGTGCAAACCGTTTGCCAGAAATCCTTTAGCGGCGCAAATGCCGCCTTCTATCTTCTTCATGTTGTACTCCTTCATACCAGGCCTTCTGTTTCCGGGAAGCCTAACATCAGATTCATGTTCTGAACGGCTGCACCGGAAGCGCCCTTTCCAAGATTATCAAAGCGGGAAACCAAAACCATGCGGTCTTTGTTTCCGCAAACTGTAATTTCTAATTGATTGGTACCGGCAAACTGATTGGCTGACAAGAAGCCGTTTGTGGCAACTTCTTCTGCAACGGTAATCAACGCCGTATTACGATAGTATTCAAACAGCATATCCCGTATCTGTTCCGGCGTATAACCATGAACCTGGGAACCGTGAAGCGGAATGGAGACTTCCATACCCTTATAGTACTGATCTACAATGGGACAAAATACGGGAGCTTCTGTCAGTCCGCAAACCTGTTGCATTTCCGGCAGATGCTTATGATTGCCGTTTAAGCCGTACTGACGGGGCGCATCCAGCGCCGCATCCCGGTCTGGCGCTTCATATTCGGCAATCATGCTTTTTCCGCCGCCGGAGTAGCCGGTCAGGGAAAAGGCCGTCAGCGGCGTATCCGCGGGAAGAATATCCAGTTTTACCAAAGGATACACAATAGAAATGAATCCGGTGGCGTGGCAGCCCGGATTGGCCACCCGTCCGGCATTGATAATGTGCTGTCTTCGTTCATAAGAAAGCTCCGGAAAACCATAGGCCCAATCCGGGTTTACGCGGTGCGCCGTGGACGCGTCAATGACGCGGGTGTCCGGATTTTCAATCAGGCTGACGGCTTCCCTGGCCGCCTGGTCCGGCAGGCACAGAAAGACTATATCAGCCCGATTTAAATACTCTTTTCGCAGGGCGGGATCTCTTCGTTGTTCTTCCGGAATCAACAAAAGCTGAATATCAGAACGGGAACCCAGGCGATCATAAATTTGCAGGCCTGTTGTCCCGGATTTTCCGTCTATGTAAACAATCGGTTTCAAAAAAGGTCCTCCCCTGTTTTGTAGTATAGGTATGATAATACAAAAGAACGGCATCTTCAAGGTGTATTTGCATATAAATTCAATAAATTCCCAGTTTGTTTGAATATTTATTCAATTTATACTGCATATACATTGATTTATGCAGACTTAGGCAGCATAAAACAGAAGTAATGGGTCTGTTTTGCAACAGACCCATGTTTTTTATTCCATGCTTACCTTATGGTAAACTTTTTTACCCTTCTTCAGAACAATACCGGCTTTCAGTGCATCCTCTGCAAAGGTGGTGAACGGATCTGTTACCTTGTCACCATCTACGGAAATGCCACCCTGCTGTACCAAACGTCTGCCTTCGCCCTTGGAAGAGCAAATACCGGTCTTTACTAACAGGTCAAGTACCGGAATGGCACCCTCAGTTAAATCAGCACTTGTTAAAACTGTGCTTGGCATATCTTCGGAATTACCGGCGCCGGAGAACAGGGCTCTTGCTGTATTCTGTGCCTTTACAGCCTCTTCTTCTCCGTGAACCAGTTTGGTCAGTTCATAAGCCAGAATTTCTTTGGCGGTATTCAGCTGACTGCCTTCCCAGGAATCCATAGCATCAATTTCTTCCAGCGGAAGGAAGGTCAACATACGGATGCATTTCAAAACGTCGCCGTCTCCGACATTTCTCCAATACTGATAGAATTCGTATGGCGAAGTTTTTTCCGGATCCAGCCAAACAGCACCGGATGCAGTCTTGCCCATCTTCTTTCCTTCCGAGTTCATCAGAAGGGTAATGGTCATGGCATAGGCATCCTTGCCCAGCTTCTTTCGGATCAGTTCGGTACCGCCCAACATGTTGGACCACTGGTCGTCCCCGCCAAATTGCATATTGCAGCCATATTCCTTGAACAGATGATAGAAGTCATAGGACTGCATAATCATATAGTTGAATTCTAAGAAGGAAAGTCCTCTTTCCATGCGCTGTTTATAGCATTCTGCACGGAGCATATTATTAACAGAGAAGCAGGCACCAACATCCCGTAGGAGCTCAATATAGTTTAACTTTAACAGCCAGTCGGCATTGTTTACCATAATGGCCTTGTCCGGTCCAAATTCAATAAACCGTTCCATCTGCTTCTTAAAGCAGTCACAGTTGTGTTGAATGATTTCCGGGGTCATCATGGAACGCATATCAGTCCGTCCGGACGGGTCACCAATGTAACCGGTACCACCGCCAATCAGAACAACCGGGGTATTCCCTGCCATCTGCAGACGCTTCATCAGGCAAAGAGCCATGAAGTGACCAACATGAAGGCTGTCTGCAGTCGGGTCAAAACCAATATAGAATTTTGCTTTACCGGCATTGACCAATTCCCTGATTTCCTCTTCATCCGTTACCTGGGCAATCAAGCCACGGGCAACCAGTTCTTCATAGATTTCTATCGAACTCATCCTTTCTTTTTTGCGATTCATCAGATGCTAAATTAATGTAGCTGTTTGCCTTTGAAAAGTCAAGTAGCTACGGTATTTTTTGCATGTTGTAGCAGCTCTTTTGCACTTTCTTTTTGCAGGTCTGTAATTTCTACGCCGCCCATAATTCGGGCCAGCTCCTGAATTCGTCCATCCGTATCTAGTGGCTGAACACGGGTATAGGTTTTTCCGTCCTGCACTTCCTTATATAAGAAGAAGTGAGCCTCTGCATAAGCGGCCACCTGTGCACTATGGGTAATACAGATAACCTGGTGCTTGTTGCTGACAGCTTTCAGCTTAATGGCAATTTTTTCCGCCGCGCTGCCGGAAACACCGGTGTCAATTTCGTCAAAAATCAGGGTGGCAACATTACCCTTGTCCGACAGGACATTCTGAATGGCCAGTAAAATCCGGGAAAGTTCGCCGCCGGAGGCTATTTTGGCCAGGGGTTTCAAGGATTCACCAGGATTTGGACTGATTAAAAATTCAATCTGATCGGATCCGGTTGGATTCAGTTTGCACCGGGTAAAGCTGGTGGACAGTTCCACATGCGGCATGTCCAAAAATTGCAATTCCTTTTGAACCCGGACTTCAAAGTCAGATGCCGCATGGCTTCTGGCCAAATGCAACCGATCGGCGGCGGCCAGTAATTGCTCTTTTCGTTGTTCCAGTTCTGCAAGGACCTCTTCCCGATTGGAGCCAAGCCCCTGCAGGGATTGTAATTCTTCTTCGGCGTCCGCCAGATAAGAAAGCATGCTTTCTTCGTCCGGACCATATTTTAATTGTAGCTGATGCAAGTAGCTAAGGCGTTCTTCTACCTCTGCCTGCTGTTGCGGATTATAGTCTGCCTGCAGCAAAGTAGTTTCAATGTGAGCTTTCAAATCCTGTGCGGCATAAGCCAGGTCATTGGCTTCCTGTAACAGGGCGGAAGCTTCTTCTAAATGGCCCGCCGAACCTTGTAATGCATTGACTACATTAAACAGGAGCGTCAGTGCACCATTGGTTTCCTCCCCATCTGTCAGAGCTGCTTCTGCGCGATGTAGTCCATCCAAAACCTTTTCCGCGTTGCGGAAAAAGTCTCTTTTCTTTTTTAGTTCGTCATATTCTCCAACCGTAATCTGTGCCGTTTGCAACTCCTGCACTTCAAATTGCAATGTTTCTATGCGGCGTTGCCGTTCCTCCGCACCAGATTCCAGCTGGCGGAAATTACGATAAAGCCGGGAATAGGCTTCATATTCTTTCAAATAAGCTTGATGAACGGGTTCTAAACCACCCAGTGCATCCAGATATTGATAATGGTATTCCGGATTCAGCAGATTTTGGGAGTCATGCTGTCCATGAATACTAATCAGCGTTTTTCCAATGGCCTTCAGCATGGTAACCGTAACCGGGGTTCCGTTTACCTTACAGATATTTCTTCCGTCTTCCCGAATGCCACGGGAAATCTGTAGAGCGCGGTCAGACGGGACCGAAAGGCCAAACTGTTGTAATGCTTCCAGGGTGTCGTCCGAAACCTGTTCAAACAACGCAACCACCGTTGCGCCGGAGGCACCGGTTCGAATTAAGTCTTTGGACGTTCGTTCCCCCAGGACCGCACTTAAAGCGTCAATAACAATGGATTTGCCAGCGCCGGTTTCGCCGCTCAGGACGTTTAGGCCGGGACAAAAATCCATTTGGGCCGCTTCAATAATGGCAATATTTTCAATGGTAAGACTACTGAGCATAGGTCTTTCCTCCTAGGCAAGAATCCGTTCCCGGAGTTCCTGACAAAAGGCTTCTGCCCGTTCTTCAGTCCGGCACAAAACAAAAATGGTGTCATCTCCGGCAAGGGTTCCGACAACCCCTTTAAAATCCAGTGCGTCCAGTGCGGCGCCGGCAGCGCTGGCCATGCCGACATGCGTTTTTACAACGCAGGTATTCAAGGCATAGTCCACCGAAAGAACAGCTCCGGCTAAAATGCTGTCATACCGTTCTTGGTGCAGTTCCCGATCCGTAGTGCCGATACTGTAATAGGACTTTCCGTCACTACCGACTTTTTTTACTAATTTCAATTCCTTTAAATCCCGGGAAATGGTTGCCTGCGTTACCTGCATGCCATCCTCTGTCAGGTGACGAATCAGATCATCCTGGGTGGAAATCTGACAATCAGTAATCAGCTTTAAAATGTGTGCCTGTCGTTCCTTACGTGCGTTCATGAATCAGTCCTCCGTTTTGGACATTTTCTTTTTCAGAATTTCAAAAAAGTTTTCATGCTTTATACGAATAAAATTGGCATAACGAAGGGATTTATAGACCTTTATAATATCTCCCTTTTTCAATTCTACAGAGGGTTCTCCATCTACGGAAAGAAGTAAATCCGTATATCTTGCCTCTTCTCCACAGGTCAGAGTCAGCCGATTATTCGGATTGAATACAATGGGTCTGGAAAATACAGAATGAGCGCAAATAGGAGTAACAACAATGCCTTCCAATTGCGGATCAATAATCGGGCCGCCTGCGGAAAACGTATAGGCAGAAGAACCGGTTGGCGTGGAAACAATAATGCCATCTGCATGGTAGGAAGCAATATGGCGGCCGTCACAGGCAAGGTCTAAATCGCACATGCGCATTTCAATGCCACGGGCAACCACCACGTCATTAATAACGTGGTTGGAGTAGACCTCTTCCCCTTCCCGATAAACGCTGACTTCCAGGAGCATGCGATGGTCTTCGGTATAATCTCCGTCAATCAGTTTCTTCAGCAACGAAAGCTCATCACTTTCTAAGCCTGCCATAAAAGCAAGACGACCGGCGTTGATACAAAGCACCGGTTTTTTATAATCAACAATACTTTTGGCGCAGGTCAGCATGGTGCCGTCTCCGCCAACGGAAATAACGGCGTCACACCAAACCACCAGCTCCGGAAATTCCATAAACCGGATGTTTGGAATTTCATCTGCCAGGTTTCGGTCAAAGGTGCGAAAGGCAAATTCCGCACCATAAACTGTTAGCCACTGACAAATTTCCTTGGTGACTGCCAATGCTTTTTTTCTTGTTAAATTCGGAATAATGGCTACTTTCATTTCCGTTCTCCGTTTCATGCTGTGTTTAAGCGTTCAAAGCCTGATGGGACTCCTCCGTTAAACTGCTAATGGGAAAATCTATCTGATTTTCCGGTTGCTCCGCTTTTTCCAACAGCATTAAATATTCAATATTTCCTTCCGGCCCTTTAATGGGAGAATAGGTCAGGCCCAACAAAGAGAATCCGGTTTCCAACGCAAATGCGGTAATGGTTTCCACCACTTCCGTATGAACTGCAACGTCCCGGACAACCCCCTTCTTGCCGACCTTTTCTTTCCCCGCTTCAAATTGCGGTTTAATCAGACAAACGGCCTGCCCGTGATCTTCCAATAAAGTGTGCAATACCGGAAGGATTTTTTTCAATGAAATAAAGGATACATCCACACTGGAAAAGCCGATTTTGTCCGGCACCTGCTCCGCTGTTACATAACGGAAATTGGTGCGTTCCAGGTTGACAACCCGTTTATCCGAACGAAGCTTCCAGGCCAGCTGGCCGTATCCCACGTCTATGGAATACACCTTAACTGCACCGTTTTGCAGCATACAGTCCGTAAATCCCCCAGTGGAAGCGCCTACATCCATACAAATTTTTCCGTCCAAAGACAGGTTCCAAAGTTGCATGGCTTTTTCCAGCTTCAAGCCACCACGGCTGACATAAGGAAGCTTGCTTCCACGCACTTCAATTTTATCTTCCGGCTTTATTGGGGTTCCGGCTTTGGTTTCCTTTTGGCCGTTGACATAGACCTGACCGGCCATAATCAGGGCCTTGGCTTTTTCCCGGCTGTCCGTATGGCCTTCTTCAAAGACAGCCAGATCCAAACGTTTTTTCTCACTCATGCGTTTCTTCTGCACTCTCTTCCGTTCTGGAAATTTTCAGTTCTGCCGCATCCAGGGTCTTGTTGCAAAAAGCGGCCAGCTTGGTGCCTTCTTCAAAAAGCTGCAAAGAATCATCCAGGCCTAACTCGCCTTTTTCCAGTTTGGCTACAATTTCTTCCAAACGGGCAATTGCAGCTTCATATGTTAATTCTGCCATGCGTTACTCCTGTTCTACGGATTCCACGCGGCAATGAATTTTGCCGTCTGAAACCTGTACTGTCATATCTTCTTGCGGATGAACCACAGTAATACTTTGTACTACCCTGCCTTCCCGGTTAAACGAAAGACTATATCCTCTTGCCAATACCTTCAGCGGAGCAAAAGCGTCCAGCTTTCCGGCACAGACAGACAATTGCATGCGGCCTTTTTGCACCTGCGTTTCCACGGTGCGTTGCATGCTTTCTTCCCGGCGATGCAGTCTTTGCTGTTCCATCAGCACCCTGCTTTGCAACAGCTGGGTCATTTTATCTGTCATGGCATCCAGCGCTAAGCGGCGTTCGTTGATGAGGGAAGTTAAGCTGCGCAAAACCGTACTGGAAGCCAGCGCGCTAACTTTGGTCCGGCTGTTTTTCAAATAAGAATTCATGCTACTGTGAAGCTTGGACTGCATCAGCAGCAGTTTTTCCATTTCTTCCAGGCGATCCGGGGTACACAGTTCTGCCGCTGCAGACGGCGTTGGTGCCCGTAGGTCGGACACAAAATCCACAATGGTAAAATCTGTTTCGTGTCCGACACCGGTGACCACCGGCGTATGTAGGTCAAAAACAGTACGGGCCACGCGTTCGTCATTGAAGCACCAAAGGTCTTCCATGGACCCGCCGCCGCGTACCAAAAGAATGACGTCCGGATGCCGGCTGTCCAGTTCCCGCAGTGCACTACAAATTTGCAAAGGAGCGCTGTTTCCCTGTACCAGACAAGGTGCCAGCAACACTTCTGCCTGTGGCCAGCGGCGGCGCAGGACGTTGCAAACGTCCTGGAACGCGGCCCCAGTTGGAGAGGTGGCCACTCCTATTTTTTGGGGATATTCTGGCAACGGCTTTTTATACCGGTCATCAAAAAGGCCTTCTTTTCCTAATCTTTCCTTTAGCTGTTCAAAGGCAAGGCTTAGGGCGCCAAGGCCATCCGGCTGCATGTTGTCAATATAAAATTGATATTGCCCGCTGGCGGCATAAACGGAAACCGAGCCAAAGCAGATAACCTTCATACCATCTTCCGGCAAAAACGGTAAGCGTACCGCATTGTTATGGAACATAACCGCTTTTATCTGCGAGTCTTTTTCTTTCAGAGTCAAATAAAAGTGGCCGCTACGGACATGATTGTTGAAATTGGAAATTTCTCCAACCAAAAAAATATGCTTGAGTCTATAATCCGCATCTAAGACGGATTTAATATACGTATTTAACTGACTGACAGTCAGCACCTGAGGGGTTGCGGATTCCATAGGTATCCTCCTTAGGAACGTTCTTGCAAAGCGGCAAGTACAGCAATACCGGCTGCATTGTCCGCAGAAAAGACCGGTTCTGCAAAGCTGCAGTCAAAGCGGTGCAGGAAATCCTGACGGATGATGCTGTTGCTCATGACACCACCGGAAAAAACTAAATGCTTTTCAGGATACGCCTGTAACAGAGCAGTTGCCATGGCAGCCAAAGATTCTTTAACATAAGTCAGACAATAAAGTGCAATATCTTCCGGTGCTTCTCCGGTCTGTAACAGCTTTTGACATTGGTTTTCCACACCGGACAGGCTGCAATTTAAGCCTTTGGCAGATGGATGCACCTTATAGGTTTTTGTTGATTGTAACGCCAAGCGTTCCAGTTCCGGACCGGCCGGAAACGAAAGGCCCAGCATAACGCCGACACGGTCTATAGCCATACCGGCCTTTAAGTCAGAAGAGGTGCCAAGAAGAGTTGCTTCCAGCGGCACTTCTTTTCCTTTTTGTACCAGTAAACTTTCGGTGGTTCCACCACTGACATGAAAGGCCAGAAACTCTTTTCCTATTAAATCCAAACGGCCGGCAGAATACAACGCTGCGGCAATATGGCCTTCCTGGTGAGAAAACGAAAACAGCGGAACGCCAAGCATAGCGGCAAGGCTTTCGGCGGTATGCTGCCCCACGGTAAAGCAAGGCATATAGGAGCCGCTGACCCTTCTTGGCCGGTCCGAAACGCCGACCGCTTTTAACAGTAACCCTGCGGGACGGTCTTCCGGAAGAACACCTGCCGTCCGGCACTCTGACAGCAAGTCCGTCAGCAGGACGGACAGCTGTTGTGTGTGGTGGAAAACGGCATCGCTTTGGCGAATACCCTTTTCCCCCTGCCGAACCGGAAGCAGTTTCTTCTTCTGGAAGACCTTCCCGGTTGCTGTGTCATACAGTGCCACAGACGTGGTGTAATTACTGGTATCTATCCCAAGATAAAGGCTCATGCTTCTGTCCTGGAAAGAGTTCCCAAAATGCCGTTAATAAAAGAGCTGTCCTCTTTTCCGGCGTATTTTTTAGCCAATTCTACGGCTTCATTTATGGTAACGCCTACCGGAACTTCTTCAAAATAAAGAATTTCCGTAATGGCCAACCGGAGAATGGCAAGGGATACCTTGCTCATGCGATCCAGTGTCCAGCCTACGGCATAGGTTGTAATTTTGTTATCCAGCTCTTCCTGATGCGCTTTGGCAGTAGTTACCAGCTGTTCTGTAAAAACGGATGGCTCAATATATTCGGAATCCAGTCCAAGTTGCATTAACTCTGTGGCTTCCAGCTCCGGCTGAAATAATTGTTCAAACAACAGCAGAAAAGCCTGCTCCCGTTCTTGACTTCTGGTCAGCATAATTTTGTACCCCCATAATAAAAAAGGCCCTTCAAAACCGATATTCAGTTTGGAAGGGCATCTGGATCTGGATTGATTCATTCAGATTTCAAGGTTCTTTGACTTCAAAGGAAAGATCCGCTTCCGGTTCTTCCGCTTCCTTGTCTATTCCGGTAATGGTAATATCCACCCGCGTTACTAAGCGGCCGGTAATATTCTGGATGGTCTTTTTTACCGCTTTTTGTACTTCGGAAGAAACATCCTGAATTTTGGCATTCGGTGCCAGAGTCAGATAAAGATGCACTTTAATATCAAAATCCGACGAGGAGACTTTACAATGACGAAGCTCATTGGTAGTCGGCTTAAAAGCAGTCATAAGATCTACCGGGCAATTTCCGAGACCGGCTACGCCGGCAACATCCTTGGCAGCATTGACCGCAATGGAAGCAATTACTTCTTCGGAAATAATGCATTCGGTTTTGAGACCGGAGTTGTAATTTGTTGGCATGGCAACCCCTCCTTTTCTTTCCTGAAAACTTACAGACATTTTAGCATAAAGCCTTGCGTTTCTCAACATTTATTGAAGTCAGAAGGCCGTTTTGTTATACTTACAATAATGTTGAATTAAAGTAGGTACCAGTATGAAACAACAAAGTCAAAAAGCGCTTCGGCAGGCTAAAACCAAACGGCGCAGAGAAGGAAAATTCTATCAGTTGTGTTTTTCCAACCGGTATGTTTTACTCTCTTTTGCCTGCAGTGTCCTCATCAGCCTGATTGTTGCTTATAGCTACAGCATGTGGCCGTTCGGGGACATTTCCATTCTCCGAATGGACTTATACCATCAGTACGGTCCCTTGTTTGGAGAACTGTATGACAGACTGACGTCCCTTGATTTTTCAAGTTACTCCTGGGAGTCCGGCGGCGGCGGATTGTGGCTCGGAAACTTTTTCAATTACCTGTCCAGCCCTTTGTCCTTTTTGGTTTTGCTGTTCGGACATGCCAAGGTACCACAGTTTGTCGGTTTCCTGATTTTTCTGAAAGCATCCCTGGCTGCCGCAGCTTTTACCTATTACCTAAAGGCATCCGAACAGTTTAAAATGCACAATCCGGTCAGCGCCGGACTGGGTCTGCTGTATGCTTGGAGTGCCTGGTTTGTAGCTTATTACTGGAACGTCATGTGGTTGGATGGCATGATTCTCCTACCACTTATCATCTTAGGGCTGGAAAAGCTGGTTAATGGAAAAACACCATGGCTGTATGTTGTTACGCTAACCCTGTTAGTCCTGTCCTCTTATTACATGTGCTACATTATTGCTCTGTTCTGCATGATTTACTTTGTCATGTACTACTTAAGCAATCATGAGCTGGACCGGCAGTTCGTGCGCCAGGCCCTGCGGTGTTTCCTGTATGCGTTGCTGGCCATCGGCCTATCGGCCTTTGCCATTCTCCCGCTATACTTCACTTTAAAAGGAACTTATGCCACTTCCGGCACCTTCCCTACCACTGCTTCCACCTACTTCAACTTCTTTGACTACATTGTAAACCACTTCTCCAGCCTGGAGCCGACCATCCGGTCCAGCGGAGACAACGTACTACCCAACGTATATTGCGGTGTGCTTTCCATTCTTACCCTGATACTGTACTTTTATATACCAAGCATTCCGTTACGTAAAAAAGTAGCTCGCATGGTAGTGATAGCCTTCTACTACTTTTCCTTCAACCTGAACATGCTGAACTATATCTGGCATGGATTCCATTACCCGAATGATTTACCCTATCGCCAGTCCTTTACCTACATTTTCCTGTTACTGGTTATTGCAGCAGACACGGTTCGGCACATTCATGAAATAAAGGGGCGGGACATTCTAACGGTTGCGCTTCTGACCGGTGCTTTCCTGGTACTGGCAGAAAAACTTGGTTCTGCCAACCTCAGCAGTAGCACCATTTTGCTCAGCCTGGTCTTTGTTATTGTCTACGCCATTGTCCTGGCACTGTTCCACAATCCGAAATTTAAGGAATCTGCTGTAGCAGCGCTTTTGTTTGTTGCTCTCTTTGCTGAGGTTACTGTCAGTGACGTAACCCACTTTGAAATTGACCAACCGGTCAGCAATTATGCCGGACAATATGAAGAAATGCAGCAATGTCTGGAGTATACAGAAAAGCAGGACCGTTCCGGTGCTTATCGGACAGAAATTACCGGACCAACGCGAATTATGGAGCCCTGCTGGTATGGATACCGTGGCATTTCCTGCTTCTCTTCCATGGCTTCTGAAAAAGTGTCCAACCTGCAATATAATTTAGGATTGCGCAGTAACTACGTTAATAGTTATACCTATCACCTGCAGACGCCGGTTTATAATATGATGTTCGGCATCAAGTACATCATCAACAATGATGTATCTAACACCGCCATAAACACGGCTTATTTTGATCAGATTGGGCACACCGCCAACATGGAAATTTGGAAAAACCGATATACTCTTCCACTGGCCTATGCTGTAAATCAATCGGCAGAAGATTGGAATTACTATTCCACCAATGCCTTTACCGTACAAGCAGATTATTTTGAACGTGCCACCGGTGTTTCTGACGTCTTTACCAATGTACCGGTAGACTCTGTTACTTATGACAATGTCATTGCCTTCACGCAGGATTTAAGTTCCGGCAATTATGTCTATCATAAGGCCAATACCAAGGAAGATGCCACTTTCACTGCCAATATTCCAGTAGCAGAATCGCAAAACTATTATGTTTATGTATCCAGTCGTGGTTTGGATACAGTTACAATTTCTAACGAAAATGAATCTGTATCGCAGTCTGTAGACCCATCTGAGCCATATATTGTAGACATGGGTGTACTGGACAAGGGGGACACCATCCACGTGGAATGTCCGTGTTCCGAAGATTCCTCTACTGTAGAAATCTATGTTGTTTACGTCAACGAAGAAAAGTTGCAAAAAGGATATGAGGTTCTGAACGATAACGGTGCCATGCAGATTGAAACCTGGAAAGACACCTACGTCAAAGGAACTGTAACCATTGGGCAAAACGAAGACCTGTTCACCTCTATCAACTATGATGCCGGATGGTCTGTTTATGTTGATGGCAAAGAGGTTTCTGCAGACAAGCTCTTCAAATACGGAGATGCCTTAATTGGTGTAAAAATGGATCCGGGCTCCCATACCGTGGAATTTAAATTCCGTGCACAAGGGTATCGCCTTGGACTCCTGATCAGCGGAGTTACCCTGCTTGGAATCTTGCTCTTTACCCTACTTCTTCCGTACCTGCGGAAGAAAACCGGAAAAGAACTCCGCTTCCCCAAGCACAAAAAATCCGGAGCCAAAGGAAAGCCAAAAATAACCAAAAAGAGTTCTACCCGTAAGCAGGAACCAATCCCCATGTCCAAAACCCGCGCTGCCGCATTGCAAGAGCAAGAAGCACGGCAGCAGCAATCTATGCTGCTGCAACAGCCACAGGCACAGCAGAGATACTTTCAGGACATCCCAATTGCTAAATCGCCTGAGGAAACAACACCAAAAGAATAATGTTTGACCTGTCCTGTATCAGGCATAAAAACAGAGCCCGCTGCTTTTGCAACGGGCTCTTGTCATGTTATAAGTTTTGCATTAGTCCTGATAAATTGGGTACTTGGCAACCAGTTCGGCAACCTTAGCAGCAACTTCATCCTTTTTGTTTTCAAAGTCTGTGGCTACTGCCCAGATGCATTCGGCAATCGGCTTCATGTCCTCTTCCTTCATGCCTCTGGTGGTAACGGCTGCAGTACCGATACGAACACCGGACGTAACAAACGGAGAACGCGGATCATTCGGGATGGCGTTCTTGTTTAATGTAATGTGTACTTCGTCACAGTTATTCTGCAATACCTTACCTGTAACTTCATCTAGGTTAGTCAGGTCGACCAAAACCAGGTGGTTTTCAGTACCATTGGAAACCAGCTTAAAGCCACAATTCATTAAGGCGTCACCAAGGGCTTTGGTGTTCTTCAAAATCTGTGCCTGATAGTCCTTAAATTCCGGTTTCAAAGCTTCCCCAAAGCAAACTGCCTTAGAAGCAATAACGTGCTCTAATGGGCCACCCTGGGTGCCTGGGAACACATACTTGTTAAAGTTGTATTTCTTAGCCACTTCTTCCGAAGCAAGAATCAGGCCACCCCGTGGACCCCGCAGGGTTTTGTGCGTGGTTGTAGTAGTAACGTCTGCATACGGAATGGGACTTGGGTGAAGTCCGGCAGCTACCAGACCGGCGATGTGCGCCATATCTACCCAAAGAACAGCACCACATTTATCAGCAATTTCACGGAACCGAGCAAAGTCAATGATCCGCGGATAAGCAGAAGCACCGGCAACAATCATCTTGGGCTTGTGTTCCATTGCCAGCCGTTCTACTTCGTCATAATCTATGAAGCCTTCGTCATTAATGCCGTACGGTACAATGTTGAAATATAATCCGGAGAAGTTTGCCGGAGACCCATGGGTCAGGTGTCCACCTGCATCCAGGCTCATGCCAAGGATGGTATCTCCCGGTTTACAGATGGCCATAGTAACAGCCATGTTGGCCTGCGCACCGGAGTGTGGCTGAACATTAGCATATTCTGCGCCAAACAGCTTGCAGGCGCGGTCTATGGCCAGTGTTTCCAGCTCGTCAATGTGTTCACATCCGCCGTAAAAACGTTTTCCGGCATATCCCTCCGCATACTTATTGGTCAGAACAGAGCCCATAGCAAGCATGGCTGGTTCGGAAATAATGTTTTCCGAAGCAATCAGCTCAATGGTATTACACTGACGTTCGTATTCGGCTTTAATACCGGCACCAACTTCAGGATCATGTTCGGCAATGTAATCCATGATTTCTTTCAACATAACAGACACTCCAAACTTTTAATTTTATTCTGCTGTAATTTCCTCTGCAGGAGCTTTATCCGCACCGGTTTTTTTCCGCAGCCACAGAATAATGGCAGGTTCCTTTTCTTCAATGGACGGATCAATCGGCAACAGAAGCTTCTGTGCAATAAAGAATACCACAGTTTGTACCAAACCGGCAGGCAAAATGCAAATAACGCGAGCCAGCGGATTCAGCCAGGCAACACCCCAGCTTAAAATCCACGGGTAACATACGCCTTGCAGCCAAGTGGTAAAAAGAATGGTGGCAACCATGATAACAAAATACAGAATAAAGTGCCAGCGCGGTGCGGAGGACTTAAAGGTGTATTTCTTATTCATGATATACACAAAGATATTTGCCGCAATATTGGCAAGAAAGAACGGCAACATATATCCCCATGTAACAGTCAGACCATGCGCACCCTCCACAACGTATCTGTCATAATCCCGCAGCCCAGCAGCCGTAGTGGTGTCAAACAGCGTATTTACGTCATAAAGGAAATCCAGCCATCCGGGAAGTGCGGTTTGCAGCGGATTGAAAACCAACGGCAGCAAATATTGCAATACCGTTTGAATGACGCCGCCTGCTAAGCCGAACAGGCACATGCTGACAATTTGCAAAAGAACTAAGACGCCCTTAGACGGGCTTTTCTTTGCTTCTTTGCTTTTGCTTTCATTTCCCATACTTCATGTCTCCTTGTCTCTTTTACTTAAAGAAAAGAGGCAAAGGTTCCAGGTAAGTAATATCTTCCCGATCTGCAGCGTCCCCTTCTGCCAGGATGGCAGCCCGGCCAACAATATTGGCACCGGCCTTGTTAATCAGGTTCTCCACTGCACTTAAGGATTCCCCTGTAGAAATAACGTCATCTACAATCAGAACCCGTTTTCCGGAAATAGCATCTGCTTCCGTTTTATCCATATACAGATGCTGAACATGAGCTGTGGTAATGGAACGAACTTCTACGCCGAAGGCTTCTGTCATATACAGCTTTACGCCTTTCCGAACAACGTAATACGGCTTCCCTGCCTGCTTGGCCATTTCATAACCCAAAGGAATGCCTTTGGCTTCCGGGGTTACAATGTAGTCAAATTCAGGGCAGCGCTTCAGCAATTCCGTTGCAGCTGCTACCGTCAGCTCTACATCGCCAAAAATAACAAATGCTGCAATGTCCAGATGTTCATTAACCGGACAAATAGGAAGATGCCGTTCCAGACCGGCAATGGTCATGTCATACGTTTTACCCATAAAAATGAGCCTCTTTCCTTAAAAAATTTCCAAGTAACAGGATACCATATTCTTAGTGATGGAACAACCGCATTCCGGTCATAGCCATGACCATCCCTAGCTCGTTGCATTTCTCAATGACGGCGTCGTCCCGGATGGATCCACCCGGCTGGGCAACGTAAGTTACGCCGGAGCGGTACGCACGTTCAATGTTATCAGAGAATGGGAAAAACGCATCAGAACCAATAGAAACGCCGTTCAGCGTCTTTAAATAGGCAAGGCGTTCTTCTCTGGTAAACGGTGCCGGACGCTCTGAGAACAGGCGCTGCCATTGTCCGTCTGCCAGTACGTCATCCGCATCTTCCGACAAATAAAGGTCAATGGCATTGTCTCTATCCGGACGGCGTACGGTGTCTAAGAACGGCAGGTTCAGGACACGGTCACTCTGACGCAGGTGCCATTTATCTGCTTTATCCCCGGCCAGGCGGGTGCAATGGATCCGGGACTGCTGTCCGGCGCCTACCCCAATTGCCTGTCCATCTTCGGCATAACAAACCGAGTTGGACTGCGTATATTTCAAGGTGATCAAAGCAATAATCAGATCCCGCTTGGCAGCATTCGGCAGGTCTTTCTTTTCCGTTACAATGTCATTCAGCAAAGATTCGTCAATGCGGAACTCATTTCTTCCCTGTTCAAAGGAAACTCCATAAACCTGCTTCGTTTCCTTCGGAGCCGGTACATAATCCGGATCAATCTGAACAATATTATAATTTCCTTTTTTCTTGCTCTTCAGAATTTCCAGGGCCTCTGGATCGTAACCCGGTGCAATAATGCCATCTGAAACTTCGCGCTGAATCAGTTTGGCGGCGGTAACATCGCAAGGATCGGACAGGGCGATCCAGTCCCCAAATGAAGACATCCGGTCGGTTCCTCTTGCACGCGCATAGGCAGTAGCAATTGGAGAGTCATCCAGTCCTTCAATGTCATCTACAAAGCAGGCTTTTTTCAAAGCATCTGACATTGGGATACCAACCGCGGCAGAGGTCGGGCTAACGTGCTTAAAAGAAGTGGCTGCCGGCATGTTTAATACCGATTTGATTTCTTTTACCAGCTGATAGGAATTGAAGGCATCCAGGAAGTTAATGTAACCCGGACGGCCGTTTAAAATAGTAATGGGCAAATCAGATCCATCCTGCATATAGATACGGGACGGCTTTTGGTTCGGATTGCATCCGTATTTCAATTCAAATTCTTTCATGGATTTTTCTCCTTTTATTATCAAAACAAAATTACTGGTTCTTGTTTAAGATACGGTTTTCTGTTTCTCCGGTAGCCAGATTGTAATATCTGACATACAGAGAAATTTTATTTTGGTCATTCAGGTTTTCCCAAAGATCTTTGGTTAATTCATCAATATCATTGGGAACCTGAATTCGTTCCGGTTCGCCTTGGAAGGTTGGAATCGGATTACCATCGGTAACGTAGGTATGAATAAAATGACCTAAACCGGCAACCGGTTCATATTCAAACGTGTAACGGTTGCAGGCCGTTCCCTCTGCATCTGCGGATTTCAAAATGCTAAGCTTATAAGACAAACCACCGTCTTTCAAATAAGCAATTCCGGAAATGCGTGGGGTCAGGTTGGGCGCATCCGGTTCAAACTGCCGTGTACGCAAAGCCTCTTCAAAGGTCTTTCCTTCCTGCAGGAAGTCATAAATAGTTTGGGTCTGGTCTCCGTTGGTCACAATCAGTGCATCCCCTGCCATTTTGATGGGGGAATAAATAATCAGCGACGGGTCTTCTACCTTGGATTCATCAAACGGATAAATAATAACTTCGGACTCTTTTTCCGTGAAAATACGGTTTCTAGAGTTTTCACTGCGTCCCATGATGAAATAAGCAACCGCCAACTTGGCACCATCTTCGGTTAGGCCAAGTAAGATGCCTCTTCCGACATAGGGATTTCCGGCAACAGCCTTTCCAATACTCTGGGTGTCATAAATGCTCATGAATGATCCTCCTGCTTTTAAACCTTCTTAAAAATAAAACTGGGCAGCCCGAAAGAATCTTTCAGGGCTGCCCAGACGGTCGACATTAACTACTTTTTCTGCTTCCTGTGGTGAACTCCACTATCCGTCAGTTACAGAAAAAGGATTTTATTTTAAAAGTGCGTAGCGCTAATTCGCCAGGAAAAAGCAAAATCAGCAAACCGGATAAATCCAGCCCTTGGTATCTTCCAGACGACCCCACTGAATACCGGTCATGGTATCATACAGCTTCTGGGTCAGAGGTCCGATCTTTCCGCCGGAAATTTCAGCAACCTTGTCTTTCCACTTCAGTTCCTTAACCGGAGATACAACAGCTGCGGTACCGCAACCCCATACCTCTTCCAGCTTGCCTTCTTCGGAAGCCTTCATAATGTCGGCAATGGCCAGTTTTCCTTCAATAACTTCATAGCCCCAGTCCTTGCAAAGTTCAATAACGGAGCGACGGGTTACACCGGGAAGAACAGTACCAACACAAGGTGCGGTATAAATTTTCCCGTCAATCTTGAAGAGGATGTTCATTGCGCCAACTTCTTCAACGTACTTCTTTTCTACGCCGTCCAGCCAAAGAACCTGAGAGTAACCTGCCTTTTCAGCAAGGTCTCCGGCCTTAATGGAAGCAGCATAGTTACCGCCACATTTGGTAAATCCGGTCAGGCCGGGGGCGGCACGAATGTATTCATCTTCTACATAAATCTTAACCGGAGCAATGCCTTCGCTGTAGTAGGCACCGGACGGGCTGCAGATAATGCAGAAGCGGTAATGCTTAGAGGCGTGTACACCAAGGCCAACATCTGTAGCAAAGGTAAACGGACGGATGTACAAAGAAGTTCCGTCAGTGTGCGGTACCCAATCCTTTTCCACTTCAACCAGGGTCTTAACAGCCTGAATAAAATCTTCAACCGGAATTTCCGGAATGCAAAGACGATCTGCAGAGTCATTCATCCGGTTGGCATTACAGTCTGGGCGGAAGAGCTGAATTTTGCCTTCTGCGGTGCGGTATGCCTTCATGCCTTCAAAAATTTCCTGTGCATAGTGTAAAACGACAGTAGCCGGATCCATGGAAAACGGTTCATAAGGAACAATGCGGGCGTCATGCCAGCCTTCTCCTTCTGTGTAATCCATTACGAACATGTGGTCCGTAAAGATCTGGCCGAAGCCAAGAGCAGATTCATCAGTTGGCTTTGCCTTCGGTGTTGTGGTTTTAACAATTTTGATATCCAATTGAACTACCTCCCGTAGCATTAGAGAATTACGGTAAAATTTTAGTCCGCTAAAGGACTGCTGTCAAGACGTTCTAAGGCCTATTTGCGTGCTTTTTCTTCCGAAGTCCAGGCAAACCCGATTTTGTCTTTTCCAAAGCGTTCCCGAATGGAATCCATGGTGCTTTCCAGGGTTTCCTGCCGTTCTTCCTTTTTCCCTTGCGATTCAGGTGCCGCATCAAACAAGCTCATCTGTTCCGGCTGCGGGTCATCCTGTGACACCAGGTCCGTTCCGGTTACGGAAAGAAGCCGAACCGGTCGTTGTAAGTCCCAGGTTTCTCTGACCAGCTCCATGGAAATTTTGGAAATATCTTTTTGCAAATAGGTTGGACGCTTCAATTTGCGCTGCCGTTGTACGGTCTTAAAATCAGGGTCCTTTAATGCCACCTGAATGGTATACGCTTTTAGCTCCTTCTGCCGAAGCCGGGACGCCACGGAGTCAGACAATTCGTTGATGCCGGCCCGAATCTCCGCTTCCCCGACCAGGTCATGTTTAAACGTAATGCTGTTGCCGACGGATTTCACTTCCCGCTTTTCGTAAAAGTCGTGAACCGGGTCCTGGTCCAGTCCGTGGATATAGGTATACAGCTGGTCTCCCTGCTTTCCTAAGATATGCACAAGAAATTCCCGGTCAAAGCGGCTAACATCTTCGCAGGTATGAATGGAATATCGTTCCAGGGTTTCCACGGACTTTTTTCCGACAAACAGCAGGTCGGAAACGGGAAGCGGATAAACAAGGGCCGGCACATCTTCCCGAAAAATGACTGTGGTGGCGTCCGGCTTTTTGTAGTCACTACCCAGTTTGGCAAACACCTTGCAAAAGCTGACTCCAACAGATATGGTCAGGCCAAGCTCTTCCCGGACCCGTCTGCGAATGTCATCCGCCAGCTCCTTCGGTGTCATTTGAAACAAATGGATGGAGCCGGTTACGTCTAAGAAAGATTCATCAATGCTGAAGGGCTCTACCAAATCCGTGTAATCCAGATAAATCCGATTCAGCTTTTCATAATACTGATGGTACACTTCGTGGTGCGGCGGAACGCAGACCAGGTCCGGGCATTTTCGCTTGGCGGACCATATGGTCTCTGCTGTACGGATGCCATATTTTTTAGCCAGTTCGTTTTTAGCCAACACAATTCCGTGTCGGTTCTCCGGATTGCCTGTAACAGCCATAGGAACCTGTTTCAGTTCCGGCCGGAGCACCGACTCAACCGAAGCAAAAAAGCTGTTGCCGTCACAATGTAAAATAATCCGGTCTGCCATACCCTACACTCCCTTTCTGCTCTGCCTGATCTGTTCTAAGATAAGTTTACCATTTTCCGCTTATTTGTGGTATATTAGTCATGAACGAAAACTTCTCCCGGAGGGATTGAAATGAAAAAAGTACTAAAAGTTCTGAAAAGCTCCGTTGCAGCTCTTCTGGCAATCAATTTAATTTTCCTTGCCTGTATCTGCTACATCTGGTTTGGGGTACTTCGCGGTTATTACAATGTGCCGAATGACAACAAATATGTTACGGTCTATGATACCGACTCCGGACTGGTTTCCGATGATATGCTGGCAGCATTTGGGGACGAAGAGGTTTATGCTTTGGGTGTAAACGAAGCTGGCACCGTTGTTTTCCAGCATCCGCACAAAGCTTATAAGAAAGCAATTAAGGAATGCAAAGAAGCCAAAAAGGCTATTAAGAAAGAATATGATTTGAAGCATATGAGCCGCACCTGGTATATTGCTTATATAGATGCCGGTCAGCAGTATGCAGAAGAACATGAAGAAGACAGTCCGGAACTGTCCGAAGAAGCGCAGCTCCTTTCTTATGTGCTTTCCATTTATTCCAACAGCTATAATAAGACCAGATAAAACCGTCTCAGTCAGGATTTCACGCGGTGTCTTTTGGCACCGCGTATTTTGTTGAAACAGTATTTGAAACAGGAGGATTTTTTATGTCAAAAAAATCGAAAAACTGGATTGCCGTTGGGCTTTTTGTCCTGGTTTTCGGAATTCTACTGCTGCTGGCAAGCTTATTTGATTTTCAAATCAGTCAGCTGCTGACCGCACATGCTCTGGAGGGTCATACTTACATTACCAATGATGATGCCTTTGCCGTTGTCATGGAAATTTTGGGCTCTGCTCCGGCGGAATTGATGATTTCTTTGGCTTTCTGCATTATTTTCTGGTATGCACAGTACTTTTGGACTGGTGCCAAAAAATACATCTGGGCATCCCTGATGTTAGTTTTTAATGTCATCAGTAACTACGTGTTGGCTTCGGACATTATGTCCTACGTTCGCCAACACCTGTTCCTGAACCCGGATCCGGATTATGCAGGTGGCGCCTGGTTAAAAGTTTTTTGTGTGTTTGTCGGTCTCTTCCTGGCAGCCTTAGAAGTTCTTGCAGTAAAAAATGTACCGAAAGAACAGATTCAAAAACTGCTTGGCTTCTCCGTTGCCGTTATTGTCCTGATTGCCATTCCCAATATCATCATCAACTTGGGAATTAAGGCTTATGTCGGTCGGATTCGTTACAGAGCCATGAATATGTATCCGGACAATGCAGATTACGGTTACGCTGCCTTTGCCAACTGGTATGAAGTCAATGGCCAGTGGTTAGATGATGTACAAAAGACCAAGCTGTTCGGTAATACAGATGCACTGAAGTCCTTCCCCTCCGGCCACACCTGTGCTGCCGGCATGAGCTATGGACTGATTATGCTAAACGATGCACTTGGTATTAAAAATAAAAAAGTGCGCACCCTTCTTTGGATTATTCCGATTGTCATCACCGGTGCCGTTGCCGTCAGCCGCATTATTGTCGGAGCACATTTCATGTCTGATGTTCTGATTGGCGGAACCATGTCTTTCCTTACCATGCTTCTGGTTCGTGAAATCTTTGTTTGCAAAGGCAGCAATGTCAAAGCCATGTTCGGGAAAGAAGAAAAAGTTGCCGCTTAACCTGAACTACCTTTCGCATGGACAATGGAACGCGTCAATTAAGCATCCATAAAACAGAAAACAAGAAAAACCACTTCTTTTCCGATGAAACATCGTCAAGAAGTGGTTTTTTATTATTTTGTATTTTGCGCTTTAAGAAATGGTTCCTTAGACGTCTAAGTGAGCCAGATCTTCCAGGCTTTCCCGCTTAACGGCAACATAACTTTCGCCTTTGTTCAGCATAACAATTGGTGGCTTCGGAAGCTTATTATAGTTGGAAGCCATGGCATAGTTGTAAGCACCTGTGGTCAGAACAGCAATGAAATCACCGCGGCCAATATCTTCCGGCAGGTTAACGTTTTCCTGGATAATGTCTCCAGATTCGCAGCAACGGCCAACTACAGAGGCTTTCCAGTCTCCGTCAAAGTTTACCCGGTTAGCAGGTAAAACCGTGTAAGCAGAGCCGTACAGCGCAAAACGGATGTTATCTGTCATACCACCATCAATGGAAACATAGTTCTTGTAACCCGGAATCTGCTTTACAGATCCTACGGTGTATACCGTCATACCGGCGTCAGCTACAATGCTGCGGCCCGGTTCAAAGCAAATAATCGGTGTCTTGATGTTCAATTCTTCGGTCTTTTTATGAATGCAATCTCCTACCTTGCGAATATTTTCTGCAATGTCAATGGTAGGATCCGCTTCTACATAGCGAACACCATAGCCGCCACCAAGGTCCAGTTCTTCTGCTTCATAGCCATACTTTTGTTTCATGTCAGCAATGAAATCCAGCATAACATCAACCGCTTTAAAGAACACATCGGAGTCAAATACCTGGGAACCAACATGGCAATGGAAGCCGCTCAGAATAATATGATCCAAAGACAGCGCCAGCTTTGTAATTTCTTCTGCCTGTCCGGTTTCAATGGCGGAACCAAACTTGGAGTCTACCTTACCGGTGGAAACTGCAGCAAAGGTGTGTGGATCAATGCCGGGAGTCAGACGCAGAAGTATTTTCTGTTCCAGATTTTCTTCCTTTGCAAGGCGCTGAATGGCATACAGTTCATCTGCACTATCTACTACAAAGTAGCCAACTCCAAGACGCATGGCAAAAGCAATGTCTTCATCGGTTTTGTTATTTGAATGGAAGTAAGCATTTTCCAATGGGAAACCTGCTTTATTGGCAGTATAGATTTCACCGGAGGAAACCACATCAGTACACATGCCCTCTTCTTTGATGATTTCATAAATCCGCTTGAAAGAAGCAGCTTTGGAAGCAAACAAGGCCTTGCCCCGTCCCCCAAAGGTTTCTTCAATTGCGTCCAGATAAGTGCGGCAGTTTTCGCGGATGCGTTCTTCATCCATCAGATAAACCGGGGTACCGTACTTCTTAGCTAATTCTACCGTATCCTGGCCGGCAAACAGCAGATGATTGTCTTCAGATACCGAAAGATTTTTACAAATCATAGTAAACTCCTTAGTTGTTTTTTTAAAAGCGAATCATGTCATTCATGCCATAAAGGCCCGGCGCTTTGTCCTGGACAAAGGCGGCCGCCGTCAAGGCGCCTTCGGCAAAGAGGGCACGGCTGTGCGCCTCATGTTTCAAGGTAATGGTTTGATTGTCTGTACCAACCAGCACTTCATGAATACCAACCACATTACCAATGCGGACAGACTGGATCCCGATTTCTTCCGGTGCACGTTTGCCCTGCCCGCTTCTGCCGCAGTGCAACGTTGCCTCTGGCCGCACTTCCTGAAGGCCTTTGGCAATAGCCAGTGCGGTTCCGCTTGGTGCATCCAGCTTCCGAACATGATGTGTTTCTACAATTTCAATTTGCGCATTATCCATTACCTGAGCGGTCTTTTTTGCCAGCTCAATTAAAAGGGCAATGCCAATAGAGTAGTTAGCAGAGAAAAAGACCGGAATCTCTTTTGCTGCTTCTGCAATCAGTGCCTGCTCTTCTTCTGTCAGACCGGTAGTGGCCATAACAACCGGAAGATGATTCTTAACGCAGAAGTTTAACAGTGCCTGCGTGCAGGAATGATGGGAAAAGTCAACAACAACATCTACCGCTGTTTCCGCTTCGTCAAAGGATGCGGCACACGGAACCGCCGTGTTGTCCTCTTTGTAATAATCTACACCGGCAACCAGATCAGCTCCCTGATATCCCTTTTCACAGAGGAACTGTACTTCCTTGCCCATGTGGCCGCAAAGGCCGGACAGCAATACTTTCATTTGGTTCTCCTTTTTATGCCTTAAATCAGGTTCTGTTCCTTCATTAAACCAAGCAGCTTTTCTTCGTGGGCTGCTTCCATTGGCGTCATTGGCAACCGGAGGGCGTTTTCACCGTAGCCCATTGCGGCCATGGCGGCCTTTACCGGAATTGGGTTTACTTCACAGAACAGTGTGTTAATCAGGTCTAAATACTGCAGCTGCATGGAACGTGCTTTTGCTACATCGCCCGCCATAAAGGCATGACACAGTTCAGACGTTTCCTTCGGCAGCAGGTTGGAAAGAACGGAGATAACGCCCTTTCCGCCCAAGGAAAGAATGGGAACAATCTGGTCGTCATTGCCGGAGTAAATGTCAATGCGATCTCCGCAAAGAGCGGCCACTTCTGCAATTTGGGAAATGTTGCCACTGGCTTCCTTTACGGCAACAATGTTCGGATGATCCGCCAAAACGCTTAACGTCTGCGGCAAAAGATTGCAACCGGTTCTGGACGGCACATTATAAAGAATGCATGGCTTTGTGGAAGCGTCTGCAATAGCTGTAAACGAAGCAATTAAGCCGTTCTGTGTTGCCTTGTTGTAGTATGGCGTTACCAGAAGCATGGCATCTGCGCCAACTTCACAGGCATACTTGGTCAGGCTGATGGCATAAGCAACATCATTAGACCCGGTTCCTGCAATAACCGGCACGCGGCCTGCCACCTTGTCTACGCAGAACTTGATGGCTTCTTTATGCTCTTCATCGGAAAGAGTAGAACCTTCGCCTGTGGTTCCTACTGCTACAATAGCATCAATTCCTTGTGCAATCTGCCAGTCAATCAGTCGGCCAAAGCTTTCATAATCCACACTGCCGTCGGAAAACATTGGGGTAATGATAGCTGTTGCTGCACCTGTAAATACTGTGTTTTTCATGTTTTTACGCTCCTTCGTAGTAAAAAAATAATAAAAACAGAAAAGAGACAGTCACAAAGCGCGGCTGTCTCTAAAACACTATTACGTTCAAATATAACGACGTAAAAAGCAAGTCTTTTAGGATAGCTCTCCGCATACTATGCGACAGCAATAGGGATCTTTTCCATATTGCCAGCTGAGACACGCGCCACTGTGTCCGCTTCGGCACCCTCACCTTTTCCGTGCAGCTTTGGCAGCCGCCTTCCCACGGTACTCATCTCAGGTGCGCCTCTATCTTCTTGCTTGAAATACTATCACCGGGTAACCCTTTTGTCAACCGTGTTTCGCCTATTTCTGCGGCATAGTTTCAGGTTATTCCCTGCTTGCCTTTTGCGCCTCTTTTTCCGGCAATTCAGTTACCGTACTGCTTTCTTGCATTCCGCCTGTTTCTGGCGATGTAGCCACTGTATTCTCTTCCTGTTTTTCTTCTTTTTCTGGCGATGTAGCCCCACTCTCTTCTGCCGAAGGGCTCTCTTTGCTCCTCCTAAATAAAAAGAATAACAGTAGTCCACCAATTAAAATAAATCCAATGCTGACTACCTGATTATTGGTTAAAGCACCAATATAGCCGCGTTCATCACCCCGTAAGAATTCAATCAGGAAGCGACCTACGCCATACAAAATCAGGTAGAAGGAGCAAATGGAGCCCTTCGGTAGCTTGGTTCTGCTTAAAAGAATCAGAATGACTACTAACAAGAAGTCTCCTGCGGAAGAAAACAGCTGTGTTGGCCACAAAGCCACGCCACTTGGCGCATAGCTATCCACGGGGAAAAAGACACCTAAGATGCTTTCTGTGCGGGCGCCGTAACAGCAGCCTGCTAAGAAACAGCCAATCCGACCGAAGCCTTGGCCCAGCGCCACAGACGGAATAATCAGGTCGGCCATTTCCAGAAAGGAGGCATTCTTCATTTTGCAGAGCAATGCCCCTACTAAAATTCCTAAAATAACCCCGCCATAAACAATATATCCGTCTGTGCCAAGCAGTTCCTTCGGATTGGCAATAAAATCGGACAAATGGCGTAACACATAGGTCAAACGCGCTCCAATCAAGCCGGCAATCAGGCCCCATAAGCTAATGTCAAACACCAGGTTCCAGTCTTTGCCGTGTTTCTTGCCGCGCCAGGCTGCCATTAGGACGCCCGACAGCGCACCAATAGCAATCATTAGTCCATAACCATAAACCGTTACAGAACCAATGGTAAATAATTCGTTATGCATTGCTCTATCCTTTCTGTTTAGGACACATCCCAAAAGTCAGTTTATACTTCGGACATTATAACAAAAAAAAAGAAGCAGGTCACCCTATCTGAGAAGAACGCTTCTTAACAAAAAAATACCTTCACACAACTGTGTGAAGGTATTCTGGCGCCTCAAACAGGACTCGAACCTGTGACACCGCGGTTAACAGCCGCGTGCTCTACCGACTGAGCTATTGAGGCATTTTGGTTACTTTAAAAAGTAACCGGATGTTGGCATTGCCCTATCTTCCCAGGAGGCTGCCCTCCAAGTATTTTCGGCACTGCTGAGCTTAACTGCCGTGTTCGGGATGGGAACGGGTGGACCCTCAGCGCTAAAAACACCAACTCTTGGTACACCATCAGGGACTCGAACCCTGGACACCCTGATTAAGAGTCAGGTGCT
>CAVHPJ010000011.1:0-56534 GCA_963638085.1 Butyricicoccaceae bacterium
ACCCGTTTTTCGCATTCGGGTGGCAAACAGAGTATCCGCTCCAAATTTGCCACCGCAATTTAGTTTAGAATATTAGTGCTTCATTTTTATAGTCTGTTTCAGAGTACGCTTTTGCGGGAGTCCGTTTTTGCGGAAATCCGTTTTTGCAGGAATCGGACTTTGTAGAGATCCAGCTTTTCTGGGAATCCGCTTTTGCGGGAGTCCGTTTTTGCAGGAATCGGACCTTGTAGGGATCCAGCTTTTCTGGGAATCCGTTTTTGCAGCAATCCGCTTTTGCGGGAAGCCGCTTTTGCGGGAAGCCGCTTTTGCAGGAATCCGCTTTTGCGGGAATCCGTTTTTGCAGCAAGCCGCCTTTGCGGGAATCCGCTTTTGCAGAAATCGGACTTTGTAGGGATCCAGCTTTTCTGGGAATCCGCTTTTGCGGAAATCCGTTTTTGCAGCAAGCCGCTTTTGTGGGAATCCGCCTTTGCTGAAATCCACTTTTGCGGAAATCCGTTTTTGCGGAAATCCGTTTTTGCAGGAATCGGACTTTGTAGGGATCCAGCTTTTCTGGGAATCCGTTTTTGCAGCAAGCCGCTTTTGCGGAGACCCGCATTTGTGGAATTCCACTTTTATGCTTCCTCTTTTATGAGGTTGCCTTTATAGGTCTGATTTATAGGCTTAGCCGTGCACGTTCTTTTTATCGGTGGTCCTTCCCGTGCAGTATCTTTTCCCGTGCAAGTATCTTTTCCGCGAAAGCTTTTTGATGCAACTTTTGTTCTTATGACAGCTATCTTTATGCCGGCTCATCTTTTGATGTCGGCTTGTCCTTTGATGCCGACTTATCTTTTTATGCCGGCTCATCTTTTGATGTCGGCTTGTCTTTTGATGCCGACTTATCTTTTGATGCCAGCTTGTCCTTTGATGCCGGCTTGTCCTTAATGAAGAACTGGACAGCGGTGGTAAGGAGTGCTGTTATGGTCAGGGCTATAGCGGTAGCGGTGTAACCAGCAGTGGTTACGTAAAGCGTGGAGCCCATGTATTGTCCAAGGAAGACGGCAATCAGAATGTTGAAGTTAACCAGGCTAAGGTTGGTAGCGTAATGCTGATTGCCGTAAAAGCTGCGTGCAAAGTTGGCGTTGGTCGGGGTAACGCCGCCGTAGGCTACGCCAAAAAAGGCAAAGGAAAGAATGGTAAAAGCCGACACGTTTGCCAGCAGTCCGCCAAGCAAAGATAAGCCGCCACAAACAAATAAAAGGCTAAGGATCAGGGTGGTCAGCTTCCGCCCTTTTTTGTCGTAAAAGTAGCCGAAGGCAAAGCGACCAACGCCACTGGCCACCGCAAACAGACTGACCATCAGGGCGGACGTGGTGCCGGACAAACCTATGAAGCTGGAGATGGTGTAAATCTGCCCCACCACGGCAATGCCGATGGCGGTGCCCAGCATACACCATACAAAGAAGAACCAGAAGTTGGCGGTCTTCAGCATGTCCTTCGGCGCAATCTGCTGTTCGTCTTTGGGCAGTGCCTTGACTGCCGTCTGCGGCACCTCCCCGTCCTTCGGCATCTTAACAGCAAAGCCAAACAGCAGCATAACTGCCATAAACAAGATACCCAGAATATAAAAAGCTTTCTTTAAGCCGTATGCTTCAAGCAGGGCATTGCTAAGCGGACTCAGGAATAAGGACCCCGCGCCGAAGAACATCAGCAGAAGACCGGCCACCAGTCCGCCCTTGTCCGGGTACCACTTGTTGCCGGTGGCCAGCACGCAGTTGTAAACAATACCGACGCAAAAGCCAATCACCACGCCATACAAAACATATAGCTGCCACAGGCTTGTCATATGCCCCAGGGCGATGAAGCTTAATCCAATCAAGCCGCCGCACATCCATGTCAGCTGCCGATGGCTGAGTTTTTTAGAAAACTGTGCTCCCGCAAAGCCACCCAGGCAAAACAGGAACATACAAATGGTAAAAGTCCATGTCAACTGGCTGTCGTCCCATCCGTAGGCGGCGGCCAGTGGTTTCTTGAAAACACTCCAGGCGTAAACCAAACCTAAAAAGGTCAGCAGGATACTGTCACTGACCAAAATCAAAAGTCGATTCTTCAAGGCAATATTTTTCAAAGCAATTCCCCTTTTCCGAAATAAACTGCTTTTATTACACCATCTTTTCTACAATGTGTCAACGCTTTAAACCGTTAAAGTTTAAAGCGTTGAATTGTAACTTTTGCCAATCCAGAGCCTTTCCCCCCAAAAAGGACGCCTTACGCATCTGTGGCCTGTGTAATTTGAGTTTTATATCTTGCCTAGAGAAATAAGTCTAGTTCAACACAGAATTACAAAAGGCAGGACACCAACACAGGTGCTCTGCCTTTTGCTTTTTGCTTTTTGCTTTTCTGTTAGCGTATTTACTTTAGTATGTTTAGCGTTTACTTAGCACACTTACTTTAGCGCGCTCTGTAACGGATTTATTTTTTGGTTAGGGTGTAGTCTCGGTCGGGAACAATGGTGACGTCATAGTCCGGATACAGTTCGCGAACCTTCCCTTTCAGTTCCAGAATTTTGGGGATTGGATCCTTGATGTCAAAGCTGAGAACGGCATCAAAGCTCATGTGTTTGTCATGGGTGTCAACAAAGAACGCATGAATCTGAAGGACGTCCGGGTCTTCCAGCAGCGTTGCTTTAATGGCGTTGCGCATGTTGTAGACTTCTTCATCCTGTACGTTAATGGAGTAGAAGCCGAAGTAGAAGAATACGCCGTATTCATTAAACAGCTCCGTGTTCAGCGGATGAATAATTTTGTAAGCATCCCGGATGGTTAAGCCTTCATCCAACTCTACGTTGACGTTACCAATATAAATATTGGGGCCGTAGTTGTGCAGAATTAAGTCATAGGCACCAACAATGCCATCCGTGCTGCGGATTTTGTCCATCAGCTTATCCGCAAGGTCAGCTTCCGGACGGTCACCCATCAGCTTGCTTAATACTTCCATGCAGATTTCAATTCCTGCTTTTAAAACAAAGATGGAAACAACTACACCAACCCAGCCGTCAATGATGATGCCGGTAAACTTGGTTACCAGGGCAGCAACAAGAGTAACACCGGTAATGATGGCGTCTGACAAAGCATCCTGGCCGGAGGCCACTAAGTTCGGCGAGTTAGTTTTCTTCCCTGAATGCTTGGTATAAAGACCAAGCGCAATTTTTGCAAGAATGGCAACTACCAAAAGAATGAGTGCTGTTGTGGTATAAGATGTTTCTTCCGGCGTAATGATTTTACGAACGGAATTAATCAGGAATTCTGTTCCGGTTACCAGTACAAGAATGGCAATAATCATGCTGGAGAAATATTCCATACGGCCAAAGCCAAAGGGATGCTTTCTGGTGGCACCCTTTCCTACCAAAGCCATGGTAACAATGGTAACAATGGAGGAAATACTGTCCGTAAAGTTGTTGATGGCATCGGACATGATGGCAATGGAGTTAGATGCCAAACCGACGAACACCTTGATAAGACCCAAAGCTACATTGGTTACAATACCAATGACACTGGTAATAATAACGCTGACTAGTCTTTTGTAACTGATTTTTCCATCGCCGATAGAATCTTCCATTTTCTCTTTTTGCGCAGAGACCAGCGACGGTTGCGATGTAATCTGCTTAGTCTTTTCTTTTTTCATAAGAAGCCTTCTTCCTATTTTCAGATTATACGTTGAAGCGGAACAGAACTACATCGCCATCCTGCATGACATAGTCCTTTCCTTCGGAGCGAACCAGGCCCTTTTCTCTGGCGGCGGCCAGGGAGCCCTGCTCCAGCAAGGTTTGATAATTGATAACTTCGGCGCGGATAAATCCACGTTCAATGTCGGAGTGGATTTTTCCCGCTGCCTGCGGGGCCTTTGTCCCCTTCTTAATGGTCCAGGCACGAACCTCCGGTTCGCCTGCCGTTAAGAAGGACATCAGGCCAAGCAAATCATAGGAGCGCTGGATCAGCAGGTCCAGGCCGCCCTGTTCAATGCCCAAATCGGCAAGGAACTCGGCTTTCTCTTCCTTGCTTAAGGAGGCAATTTCCGCCTCCAGCTCAGCACAGATTGGAAGCACTTCAGAGCCTTCGGCTTCGGCAATGGCCTTGACCGCCTGGTACCGTGCATTGGCGTCAATTCCGCCAAGGAAGTCGTCTTCGCCCATGTTGCAGGCGTAAATAACCGGCTTGTTGGTCAGGAGGTTGAAGTCCGTCAGCAGCTCTTTTTCGTCCTCTGTTACTTCCACGGTACGGGCGCAAAGGCCATTGTCCAATGCCTCCTTATAGCGTTCCAGAATGGCCAGTTCCTTGCCGAGGGACTTGTCCCCCTTCATGGCTTTCTGCACTCTGACAATCCGCTTATCCAGTACTTCAGCATCAGCTAAAATCAGCTCTAAGTTAATGGTTTCAATGTCCCGACCGGGATCAATGGAGCCTTCCACGTGCACAATATCATCATTTTCAAAGCAGCGAACCACATGAATAATGGCGTCCACTTCCCTGATATGGGACAGGAACTTATTGCCAAGTCCTTCCCCTTTGGAAGCGCCTTTGACAAGACCTGCAATATCTACAAATTCAATACTGGCCGGTACTACGCTCTTCGGATGGTACAGCTCTGCCAACAGATCCAGACGCTTATCCGGAACCGCAACCACACCCACGTTTGGCTCTATGGTGCAAAACGGATAGTTGGCACTTTGCGCACCCGCATTGGTAATGGCATTAAACAGGGTACTTTTCCCGACGTTCGGCAATCCGACGATACCTAATTTCATAGTTCTTTTTCCTACTCCTTTTTGTTCGGACATTAACTCTGGCTATTGTATCACATTTTTTCGGTTACTACCGCCTAATTTCCCACTTTTTCCTCTTTAAAATATGCCCAAATTTGGTATAGTAAAGAAGCCAAAAAATGGAGGTTTGTATTATGAAAAAACTAAGCGCAAAATTCCCCATCCTATTTGAAATCATTCTGTTTGTTATTGCTTTGTTGGTAGCTGCCGTTTTGGCAACCGCTCTACAAGCAATTGGTTGCAACAGCACCCTCAGCCCCACTATTGCACGAATTTTAATCGGTCTTATTCTCCTGGCCATTTTCTACAAAAGCTTCTCATTCCGTAGCAGCCTGAAAGGGTTCCTGATTACACTGCCAATCCTGCTGTTCGGCCTTTACAAAATCCCGTATCATTTCATCAGCGGAGGTACGGGCGCTGATTTCAACAAAGTAACCCTTACCATTTTCCTTGCTGGCTTAGCTCCTGCCATTTTTGAAGAAGTTCTGTTCCGTGGCATTTGCATCGCCAATTTAAAGAAGAAATATAACAACCCCTATGTCATTGTCCTGGTTTCCGCGGTCATTTTCAGCCTGGCCCACGTCACCAATCTGGTCGGCATGGATGTTGCTTCTGTCCTGCTGCAAGTAAGTACGTCACTTGTACTCGGCATTGTGTGGGGCGCCATTTACCTTCGCTCCGGCGATTTACTCTCCCTCATTTTTTCACATTTCTTCATTGATATCTTAAGTGACATCTGTTTCAGTGGCGATACCACTCCCGGATACTTCCTTGCCATCATGATTGCCATTCTTATACTGGAACTTGCTTACGGCTTGCTGTTAATCCGCAAGTTGCCGCGCTCAGGGAAAGAAAGCACAGTCGATGTCGTACAGGATCCGCAGGCGTAAATTTAGGTTCCTCTTGGCGCAGTTTTCCTATATAGCCTGCACAACCAATTTCCATCTAATGTAGTGGGCCTCATTTAACCACCACAACCAACAGCTACCAGTCAGAGCCCGTCTTTTGCAGTTCTGCTTTGGTGGCAAATCTGCCACTGCCACTCCGTTTGCCACCAGAATCCCACTTTCGGGTGGCAAATAAACCCATAGCTCCAAATTTGCCACCACAACCAACAGCCACAAAGTAGCAACTGGCTCTTCCAACTTTATTCTGGTGGCAAATCTGCCTCCGACACTCTGTTTGCCACCCGAATCCCACTTCCGGGTGGCAAATAAACCCATAGCTCCAAATTTGCCACCACAACCAACAGCCACAAAGTAGCAACTGGCTCTTCCAACTTTATTCTGGTGGCAAATCTGCCTCCGACACTCTGTTTGCCACCCAAAGCCCACTTCCGGGTGGCAAATAAACCCATAGCTCCAAATTTGCCACCACAATCAATGTCCACCAGTCAGAGCCCCGCTGTTCCAGCTCTACTCCGGTGGCAAATCTAGCTCTGCCACTCCGTTTGCCACCCGAATTCCACTTTCGGGTGGCAACTACAGCATCAATCTCAAATTTGCCACCATAACCAACATCCACCAGTCAGAGCCCAGCTCTTCAGGCTCCACTTGGGTGGCAAACCTGCCTCCAACACTGTTCTCGTGCTGCAGTCCCCCTGTATAGCCTACGCAGTCACTGTTACTCCTGGCGCAGTTATCTCCCAATTAGCTAATATTCAACAAGGCACCCCAGTTGCCGGGCTGCGTAAAAGCAGCTTCGCAACTGGGGTGCTTTCATTTGTATATACGCCTGCACTTATATTTCGTTTTCCGATTTCCACCTGAATTTTACACTTTATTGGAGCTTGTTAATTATTGTCGTGGTGCTTCTCCTTTACCTTTTTAACAATAGTTTTTATTCCTACCACAGCAAAGGCAATTAGCCCGCAAAAAATAGACAAGAAACCCAGCGGTAACAGAAAGAAATTTTCATGCAGAATGCCACTTGCGTCAACGTATTCCACTGACAAAGCCTTGATTACCAACAAAAGAATTCCAAGACAAAGTAAGAGAGCACCGACGACTATGGTAATGGCATTGAATCTGGCTCGCCTGGTTTCACTGCCATCCTGGATAATTTTTTCGGTCATGTTGTTCATTTGGTCCTCCCCCTTAATTAACTGGTCCAGCGATATTTGGAACACCTCCGACATAAGAATCAGCATCCCAATGTCCGGCAGGTTTTTATTGTTCTCCCAATTGGAAACCGCCTGCCGGCTGACATTTAACTTAATGGCAAACTGCTCCTGGGTTAAGTTTTTGTCCTTGCGAATGTTTTTAATTTGTTGGCCAAAGTCCATGAGTGCACCTCCTGGGGCATACTATTTCTCTTGTAGTCTGCTTTTCTTATACTCTGCTTTTCTTGTACTCTGCTTCAGATAGTTCTATGTCTATCGTCCTATTTCCTATGGCTTTGTTTATATCCTGTTTGCCTGTGGGACTGTTTGCCTATGGTTTCCTTTGTCCGCAGTTCCTTGGGTCAGCGGTTCCTTTTGGCCACAAATTCCTTTACTCATAGCCCTATTCACTATAGCTACACTCAGCCTGGTTCCAGATTACACAAAGGTGGGCCGATTGGCAAGAAAGCAGTGCTTGCGTTCAGCTTTTTTCCGAAAAACCTTGGCGTCAAGCATTCCTTGCTCCTTGCGCAATTTGACCAAGCTGCATATCCGTAGTCCCAAATTTGCCACCACAATCAACAGCCACTCAACCACTCAATCGCTCAGCCACACGCTCAGCCCCACCTGCTCATCCGCGCAACCACTCACCCATTTCCAAAACGTGCAGCCAGTTTTGCCCGAATCAAGCCAATATTAAACGGCACTTGCTTCGACTCAAAAGAGAACAAAAAATCTTTGCCCACTTTCATTCCGGCCATTTCATGCCTTTCAATTTTGGACAAAGCTGCTGTTTGGTAATCCACTTCATCCATTAATCCAAAATGTTCAAAATAGACTTCCGTTCGCGTGGTCACGTCCAAAATCGTAAAGTCGGGGTAAACCAATTTCCCGTCTAATTTCAGTGGCTTTTCATATTGATAGGGTAGCTGCATCGCATAAAGAAGGTTAGCAATCATCATTTCCGACTTGGAGCGCACCTTTTCTCCCCGGTCCGTTGAATAAACCAGAGCGTCCGCATAATAATCCAGCTGCGAGTCCGCCTTACCGCCCAAAGCCATCCACTCCGCCACAAAATCCGCGGTGGTCACAAAGCCCGGGCTCACATATTCAGAAAGTGGCGTTTTCAGGGTAAGGTACACTGTTTCCGGATCCGTAAGTTCGCCCAGCAAATCAACAATTTTTGTCATTGCCTTCAAATTTTTTTCGTGCCCGGCGAGCAAGTTTTTTTCGTATTCCTTCTGCGCCAACTGACGAACAACGGCTTCCTCGCTTTTGAAAAGATAGCGTCGGCCCTCCGTTCCCTTTCCAATCCTGCAATAGAATTGGTAGTTTTGTCTATTTTTTGCAACGCGCAATTTTCCCTCTGGCGATGCAGCTATCCTCTTTTTTAAACTTTTTATCTGCTGTTGCTCAGCTTTGATTTCTATTTGAAATTCCTTTGTTAACTTTACAGGATTAATTTGATTCACGGCCGACTCCTTCTCCTTGAATATGGCTTTACCTCCGATTTTTTCGGTCATTCTTCTTGGCCTTAAAGTATCATGTTCATCGGCAAAATCCAAGTGAAAAGCAGAAAAAAGACCACTCGTTCTGACGAGCGGTAGCTATGTTGTAGAAGGGGCGCCGTTCGCGCCAAATTTGCATTGTTGTACGCTGCAACCGGAGCTATTTTCAAGTTGCAGTTAAACTGTCTGTACCAGCTTAGCTCTGCGGCAACTACTGCCAACAGTCCCGACTCATCCGGCCCTTATTCGAACGGCATCCGTCAGGTTGGAAATTGTTGCTCCAACTCTATTCTGGTGGCAAATCTGGCAGTGTTACTCAGTTTGCCACCCGAATTCTACTTCCGGGTGGCAACTAAACCCATAGACCCAAAATTGCCACCACAACCAACGCCCACCAGTCAGCGCCCAGCTGTTCCAACTCTACTCCGGTGGCAAATCTGCATCTGCCACTCCGTTTGCCACCCGAATTCCACTTCCGGGTGGCAAATAAATCCGTAGCACCAAATTTGCCACCACAACCAACAGCCACCAATCAGCCTTCAGCTTTTCCAACTCTACATATATGGCAAGCTTGGTATCGCCCCCATTACTATATAAGAATGGAGTTATGAAGAATCAAACGTCCTATCGTGCCTTATTGAGTTCCTCGTTAATTTCATTAATCCTATTTTTAAGTAGCGCAATTTTTTGGTCTATTTCTTTTTGCGCTTCTTCTTGAGCACATTCCATTTGCTCATCTATTTTTTTCAATTCCAATTTAGCTTCATCAATCTTTTTCTGGATAGCTTTTCTTTCACTTCCTTTAAAGAACCCAAGAGAAAGCATTTCTTCATATAGCGAATCCATGCGTAGCTTAATTTTTTCTTTTTCTTCGATCCTTGGTATGTTAATGATTTCTGTTTGTAGCAAGAAGATCTGTTCTTGCAAGCCATCACGTTCTGTTTCTAGAGCTTCCCTTTCAGCTGGGTACTTGTTCCAATAAGAATTTCTTTTGGCTTCTTCTTTGGCTTCTTCTTTGGCTTCTTCTTGCTTTATTTTTTCAGCAAGCGCATTTCTAAATGATTCATCATAACTGACCTTGTTATTTTCATTCTCATAAGAAACATAAATTATCCTAGACCTGTATTTTGAGTTTTTTGACTTCTCACAAAGTCGACGACAATCCTCAATTTCTTTTTCCATTAAATCTTTACTTAAATAAGGAACTTCTACAAGAATCGACTGCCACTGTTGCATAACCCTATGAGCGTAATCAAAACAGCTCGGCGTAGCAAACATAGGCATCTTCTGCGCCTGATTAAGCAAAAAAACTATTATATGTTTTAGTTCAGCATATAGATCTGATGCAGATTTATATTTTTCAGAAGCTGGCGCTAAATCGATTGCTTTCTTTGCAGCGGAAATGGCCTGAGGCATCTTATTGTTATAGAGTGACGACCCTGATGCCAAAACCCCAGCTTTAATCGCCCACACATCATCAGCATCTGGATCGATTTCCAACATACGATCTAGATAACTATTTGCACTTTCATAATCATTGCTCTCAATCGCGAATTTTGCCATTTTATTATAGTTAATAAGTTGTTTATTCTTTTCAATTTCTTCATCGGCGACGGCTATCAATTTAGCCAATTCAATATCTTCATCCGAGGCTTCAGCCATCATTTTTTTTGCTTCTGCAACAGAATATTTCGCTCCGCAAGATTGACAAACAAACGTCCCATCCTGCTTCATCAAATCGGTTCCACCACATATCTCACAAATTAGTTGCTTCATCTTTTTTCTCCAATTATCTCAAAACTTTGCATTCTAATACGATTCTAGCGTATTTTAAATTTTTCACGGATGTTTTGTTCCTTGATCTTAGAGACCGCTTCATCAAAAGTTTTGACAATTTCATACCCGTTATTTACTAACAGTTGCAATTCATTTGCATCTATTTTTTTGCTAAACAGGGCATGTGTTAATTGATTCCTTTTACATCGCCAGTCATTATTTAGATAGAGCAATGAATCTCCTATTTTTCCTTGTTGAGCTATCGGCAACAAGACTTTTATCAACTCTTCTTTATACGGAGTATCTGCAGCTCTTTCAGAAATGCACCAAAGCAGTACTTGTTGGATCCGATCAAGCTTTCCAGAGAATGTATTAAATCGGTATTTTTCCTTTGATCCTGTCATATTCAAAATGCTTCGTATTTGAGGTTTGATCTTTTTACTTCTCGTTACATATGAACAATTTTTGTTTGATGTAAAACCTAGATGATACAAGAACAAGGAAGTCCTATCTTCAAGCATAGCGTATAAAATCCATAAACATTCAAAATAAAATTCACCCGCCCTTGCTTCATCATATTTTTTCAGGAGTTGTAAATATGACACATATTTTTCGGTATTGTCATTTGCTGTTGGGATTAAATCCTCGTCCATATTTTCACCTTTTTACAAGCTAAATAGAATTGCCTTTAGATCTTGATAGCTGTTTGAATTGGTAATCCTAATTATTGATTTCTGGCCATCGCTAAAGTATAGCGCCAAATCATATGTTGCTAATTGGCTAGTTGCTGCAGCGCCTAGCAGTCCTCCAATTGGTCCTGCAAAAATCAGCCCCTTGGCTATTGCAGATGCATCTGCCTCCTTTTGATTGATACTAATATCTTCATAACGATCTACTGTGGACTTCGAAATTCCTTTTAAAATAGAAAACTTCGTAGGGAACAAACTATTAACAATAATTTTCCCGTCTTCATCATTACTAACAATTACAAAGGAATGTTCATCTTGTTTGTAAATACTTTTTCCTTTGTAATCACCATCAATTACAAAGCCTGCTCTATAAATTGATTTTCCCATCTTTCTTCTCCTTTACCAAAAAATTAATTATGCACCAGTAAGTACATCCACCACCAAAAATCGAAATTACATCCAACCAATCTGCTGTACTATTATGGAAGAGACGTGGCGCACAATATTCCCAAACAAAAGAACAAAATGCGCATACTACCGCTATTTGTATAAAGTTTTTAATAGAATGTTTGCCCGCCATATTTAGTAGCAATCCGCTGTATGATAAAACAACAATTGGAGCTATCCAATCCGTAAAGTGATATTTTAAAAAGATAAAATTATTGCCACTATACCTTGCCCTAAATATCCGAGCAAAAACATATGCTATACCGCACATTATCAGAAACAAAAAATTTACAGTTTGTTCTTTTTTCATAGGAAAGCGGCAAGGATAACCATTCCAACCATCGCAAGTAAAACGGCGCCTATTCCTTTCTCGCGACCGAATTTAAACAAGGAGACAAGTCCCCATATCACTAATGCGATCCCCAAAATAGACCCTAAAAATTCTGCAAAACTATCCATACAAAAAATCCTCCTTTTGAAACATAATCAGCATTATGTTGTATAAAGAAGGCTGTGCAGTGATTACAGCCTTCCTTTTGTTAAATTAAATCATAAAAAAGACAAAAGCGCAATGTTTTTTGGCGAAAGTGCAAGTCTCTATTTTGTCAGTTGCCAAGTTCTGAGTACAAAAATCCAAGCCCGTTCAATTTATCTTTGAAAAAAGATAGATGATGGAACGGGTTTTATATACGATTCTACAACTTTACTTTCTCTAGATTATCCCAATTGCGGAAGTGTGGTGCTCCTTTTTGAAACATAATGCTGATTATGTTTCATATTATCAGTTGCATGCGTTCCATCTGATGACGGTGCTCTGTTCCGGTACTGATAATATAAATTCGTGTGGTATTGATACTGCTGTGTCCTAGGATATCCGCAAGTTTGGCAATATTTTTTTCCAAGCCATAGAATACCCGCGCAAAAAGATGTCGCAAATTATGCGGAAATACTTTTTCTGGATTTACCTCTGCTTCAAGGCAGAGGCTTTTCATTTCCCGCCAGATGTTTGACCTACTCATGGGTTTCCCGGTACGGGTGATGAAAATAGGTCCTGATTCTATTTTTCTTTCTGCGATATAGCGGAGTAATTTCTTTTGCAGCTTTCGGATAATAAAAACACTACGCGTTTTTCCTTTTAGGGAGACCGTCGCTTCTCCCTTGCGTACCGATTCAGCAGTGATAAATTGTAGCTCGCCAACACGGATACCGGTGCCACAGATTGTCTGAAGAATCAGGAATAAGCGTTTATTATGTCTTTTCTCGGCCACATGACATAAACGTTCATACTCTGCTTTGGTCAACTCTTTTTCTTCTGAACAGAAAACCCGTTGCTGAACTTTCATGGATTTTATCCGAAGTTCATACCAGCCAAGGAAAGAAAACAAACTGTTGAGACTGGCTAACATGGAATTGATGCTCCGCACGGCATATCCCCTTTCAATCAGATTCTGTTTATAGGCAATAACCGTATCCTTTGTAATACGTCCTGTGCAGAATTTTGAAAAAGCAGTTACGTCCCGGATGTATTTCTCTGTAGTGTTCTTACTCTTTTCTTCTTCTCGTAAATAGTCTCGGAACCGTTCAATTTTTTTGCTTGTTAAATAATGACCCTTCATTGTATCGACCTCCCAATAATCGGTATCCCCAATTTATGCAAAAAGGTTTCTAATTGCAAAAAGTCCTTCCCCCGGCGGATTTCTCCGTGTCCTGGGAAGGACTTTTGTTTTAATGTATGCTTTTTTGGGAGCCCAACTGAAGGCCTAGCCGCGTGAGGCTTAGTTGCGTGAGGCTTAGTTGCAGGAGGCTTAGTTACGGAAGCCTAGTTGCGGAAGCTTAGTTACAGAAACTTTAGTTATGGAAGCCTAGTTACGGAAGCTTAGTTGCGAAGGCTTAGTCAAGGAGACTTAGCTGCGGGAAGGCTTAGTCGTGGGAGGCTTTGGTGTATTCCACAATTTGGCAGTTCAGGTCGGATTCGTTGAACGCTTTCAGCGTTCGGGTGGTCCAGTCAGAAGGGTTAATTGCCGGGAAAAAGGTGTCGGCGTCGGGGAAGTTGGCGTCTACCTGAGTTAAATACATTTTGTCAGCGTACGGATAAAACCAGTTGTAAATGTGGCCGCCGCCGATGACGAAGACTTCGTCTTCGGAATCCCCGTAGCGGTCCAGAACTGCTTCCGGGCTGTCGAAAGCAAGGATGTCATCCGGCAGAGCCGCCGGGTTATGGCTGATAACAACGTGGGTCCGATTGGGAAGGCGTCTGCCGTGAAAGCTGTCAAAGGTTTTACGGCCCATAATGATGGTATGGCCAGTGGTGGTTTCTTTGAAGAAGCGCATATCTGTTGGCAAATGCCAAAGCAGTGCTCCACCCTGTCCAATTTCATTACCCGCGCCAACCGCAGCAATTAAGGTAATCATTTATTATAAATCTCCTTGTGCTCTAACGTTATTGAGCAATGGGGAAAGCAATTTTTCCCATGTGCTGGTAGTTTTCAATTTTAATGTCCTTTAAGTCAGAGGACGAATCCAGCTGGAAGAAGTCGGTTACTTCCGGATTAATCCACAGCGTTGGCGCCGGGTAATCCCCATTCTGTTCAAAGCGGCGGATCTGCTCACGGATGCCATCCACCTGATTTACATAGATGTGAGCATCTTTGATACTCCAGTCCAAGGTGCCCGGTTGCAGGCCGGTGCAGTGGGCAATCAGACACAGCAGGGTTGCGTACTGGGTCACGTTGAATGGGAGACCAAGCGGAACGTCACAGCTGCGCTGATGTACAAAGACGTTCAGCTTGCCGTCTGTTACGTCCCATTCACTGGACCAAACGCAACTGGGCAGTACGGCCGTAGGAATGTAGTCATCCTGCCAAAGGCTCATGACCATCCGCCGGTCCGTCGGATTATTTTGAATAGTATCCAGCAGACGCTGGGTTAACTGGAATTTCTTTACGATGTAGCCATACGCAGTGCCAATGGTATGGGTCCATTCCGGGCCGAACTGCCGTACCACCTGCTGTTTCTGCAGGCCACCTGCACCGTCCGGTACCATCTGTGTTGCTGTCCAGCTGCCATCTTCCGCAATTTCCCATTCGTCCCAGATGTGCACGTTGCGTTCCTGCAACCAGCGAACATCGTTGGACTGGGCCTGATAAATCCACAGCATTTCCAAAATAGCCTGTCGGAAGAAGAGCTGCTTGGTGGTCAGCACCGGAAACTCTTCCCCTACATTCAGCTGAAAATGATGGGAAGGCACCTTAATGGTGTTGACGCCGGTGCGGTTCTCTACTTCCACGCCATTATTTAAAATCCGTTTACACAAATGAATATATTCTTTATCCCACTGAGACATGGCAACCTCTCATTCGTTAATAACTTTTACCTGGCAAACCTTCATGGCTTCCAGGGCATTGTGATGTGTTTCCGGGCTGACGCCTGCGCAGCAGGAAGCGTCCACCAGCAGTGGTACTTCCGGCAGAAATGCCTTGGCAATCATGACGTTGGAAATAACACAGATGTCAGTGCACAGACCGACAAATTCAATGCTTTCAATTGGCGTTTCATCATTTAGCTCTGACAGCAGGAGGCCCAGTTCATCCGAGCCGAAGGTCAGCTTATCAATGACAATGTCACCCATGTAAGGTTGCAGTTCCTCCCGGATTTGCCAGCCGCCGGACTGGTACAGGCAGTGCGGCACCGGCAAATTCCGGCCCTCCTGGGTGTTCAGATAATCATCAAAATGCGTATCTCTGGTAAAAATAACCGTGCCGTCAAAGTCCTTCAGCTTTTGCTCCACCTTCGGCACAATGGACTGGGCCTCCGCCGTACCAAGCGCACCGTCAATGAAGTCATTTTGCATGTCCACAACTATCAAAACGTTCATATCTGTGTCCTCCTTTTCCTGGCGAGTCAGTATTCTTCTATACTATACGCTTTCAGCTATTCCAAGGGTTTCCGGATCTACCAGCGAAGCAGCCATTACCGCCTTAATGGTATGCATCCGGTTCTCCGCTTCGTCAAAGACAATGGAAGCCGGGCTTTCAAAGACTTCGTCTGTGACTTCCATTGCGTCTCTGCCGAAGCGTTCGCCCATTTCTTTGCCAACCGCAGTGTTATGATCATGGTAGGCCGGCAGGCAGTGCATAAATTTGCACTGCGGCCCGGCATTTTCCATAAGGCTGCGGTTGACCTGGTAAGGAGCTAAATCGCAGATACGCTCTTCCCATACTTCTACCGGTTCTCCCATGGAAACCCAGACGTCTGTATAAATAATGTCCGCCCCTTTAGTGGCTTTCATTGGGTCTTCTTCTAATGTAATAGTGGCACCGGTCTCCTTTGCAATGGCCCGGCATTCCTCTACCAATGCGGCATCCGGGAAATATTTTTCCGGTGCGCATGCGGTAAAGTGCAGGCCCATTTTGGCACAGCCCACCATTAAGGAATTGCCCATGTTGTATCTGGCATCTCCCATGTAAACAAAGTTTAATCCTTCCAGCTTGCCAAAATGCTCCCGGATGGTCAGGAAATCGGCCAGGATCTGCGTTGGATGAAATTCATTGGTCAGGCCGTTCCAGACCGGCACTTTGGAATACCGGGCCATAGTTTCCACTATCTCCTGAGCATATCCACGGTATTCAATGCCTTCGAACATACCGGCCAGCACCCGGACCGTGTCCGCAATGCTTTCCTTTTTGCCAATTTGGGAATCCTTCGGATTTAAATAAGTGGAGCCCATGCCAAGGTCATGCGCCGCCACTTCAAAGGAGCAGCGGGTCCGTGTGCTGGTCTTTTCAAAGATCAGCGCTACGTTTTTTCCCTTGCAGTAATCATGGGCAATGCCTGCTTTTTTCTTGGCTTTTAAATCTGCAGCCAGCCGCAGGTAATAATCAATTTCAGCCGGGGTAAAATCCAGCAATTTTAAAAAGTCAGTTCCCTGTAAACTCATCCTGAAACCTCTCCTCAAAGCGTTTTTCAACGGGTTCAAATAATGCATAAATGGTACAACAACGTGGCTTCGTAGTCAATAGAAGGCGGGCTTCAGGCCCCTTGACATCTGTCCAACATTTTGCACAAAAAGCCGTTCTGCTTTTTGGCTTTTAGACACTTGTCAAGCGTCCAGGTTTGTGATACCGTTAAGGCTATCAAAAAAGTGAGTTTTAGCTCATATCACTGGGGGATTTTTTATGAAGTATGATTTATCCAAAAAGCCGAATCGCGGCGTATGTAACACCTTAAATATTTTCTACACAACCATGATGAATCTGTTGCAACAGAAACCCTTTGAAAAAATTACCGTCAATGAAGTCTGCCGCGAAGCCAATTTCCCCCGCGCCACCTTCTACAATTACTTTGATGACAAATATGACCTCCTGGAATACTGCTGGTCCGTACTGTCTGAGCAGTTCCAGGTAGACAATCTGAATAAGCCGAATGACATTACTGTGGATACGGTGCTGGACCGCATTTATGATTACTTAACCGTAGAAGGCGACAACATTAGCCGTATCATGGTCTACAATAAGGAAGACGGCTATATGCAAACTAGCCTTTTCAATTACATTAAGCGCAGTGTCTTTGAAATGTGCAAGGCAACGGAACAGCGCGTTACCTTTGCCATCCCAAAGGCCCTGGTTGCCGAACACTACAGCAACACCCTTATGCTTATCTTCAAATGGTGGTTCATGGAAGGCCACCCGCTTACCCGTACGGAAGCCCATAACCTTCTGGACCGTCTCCTTTACGGAAAGCTTTTCTAACACTTTGCCGCAACCTACTCTGGCACTTTGTGGCAAGCTACTCTGACACTTTATAGCAAGCCACTCTAGCCCTTTGCAGCAAGCTTCTCTAGCTCTTTGCAGCAAGCTTCTCTAGCTCTTTGCAGCAAGCTTCTCTAGCCCTTTGCAGCAAGCTTCTCTAGCTCTTTGTGGTAATCTACTCTAATACAAATACAAAAGGCCCGCTTTCGCGGACCTTTTCCTTTTTACGGTTGTATCGCGCTTTCCGCGGCGCACCTGTCGTTATTCCCTGCCATGTGCGGACTGCTTGACTGCGCTCCAACCTGACTACGATTCAACTTGATTACGTGTAATTTCAGTTTTTCCTTCATTTTACACGTAATTTATATCCCAATTTACGTGTAATTCTAACTTTTTTGCAAAATTACACGTAGTTCGCTAACCAGGAGTCCTGACATCTTACTTCCGTCTCAGCTTGACTACGTGTAATTTCAGTTTTTCCTTCATTTTACACGTAATTTATATCCCAATTTACGTGTAATTCTAACTTTTTTGCAAAATTACACGTAGTTCGCTAACCAGGAGTCCTGACATCTTACTTCCGTCTCAGCTTGACTACGTGTAATTTCAGTTTTTCCTTCATTTTACACGTAATTTATATCCCAATTTACGTGTAATTCTAACTTTTTTGCAAAATTACACGTAGTTCGCTAACCAGGAGTCCTGACATCTTACTTCCGTCTCAGCTTGACTACGTGTAATTTCAGTTTTTCCTTCATTTTACACGTAATTTATATTCCAATTTACGTGTAATTCTAACTTTTTTGCAAAATTACACGTAGTCCGCAATAGAGTCTGCTAACCAAAGTTCCTGCTATCGATAGAGCCTCTACTCTGTTAGCTTGAAAATTAAGACCAACATCAGTAGACCACCACTCAGTAGACTACCATTCAGTAGACTACCATTCAGTAGTCCATTATCTATTGGTCACCATCCATTACACCATCTGTTATTCCTGTTCAGAAGTGCTGTCCAAATGGTGCGGTGGCTCCTTTGGCGTCAGATGTCTTGGCTTGGGCAAATCCCAATGGAAGGTGGCAGCTAACAACCGCAAAGCCACAACCGTAAAGAAGCAAAGCACCATGCACCAGATATCCGGCAAATGGCCCCAGGTTAAGCCATAAATTAAAGCACCAAAAATGGTGGCCATGGCGTAAAAGTGGTTTACAAAAATATCCGGAATTTCCCCTGCAAAGACATCCCGCAGAACGGAGCCCCCGCACCCGGTAATAACACCCATAAAAATCATCAAATATAAAGCATGCCCTGCATAAGCATATTCGTGGCCTATTTTGGCTCCGGTGACGGTGAATGAGGCAAGGCCAAGGGTATCAAAAATCAAGATGACATCTTCCCAGGTGTGCATGTGGCGCATGGCAAACTTCCGTATAAAGGATAAAAAGCAAAGGAAGGAAGTAACCAGCGCCAGGATGGAATACAGTGGCGTCTGAAATATGGTGGGCGGGTTAACCCCGATCAGCACGTCACGGATGGCACCGCCACCCGTGGCGGTAACCAGCCCCAGGATGCAGACGCCGAATAAGTCCATGTCCTTGCGCATGCCGGTCACCGCACCGGAGATGGCAAAGGCCACGGTCCCAATAATATTAATAATCAAAGTTACGGTATCTACCATAGCTGTACTCCTTCAAATAGAATTCCCAAACAATTATAAAGCGGAAAAAATCCGTAAGAAAGAGCTTGAAATTCCAATCGCTTTCTTATATAATTATCAAGCGCGCTAAATCGGGGTGTGGCGAAGTTTGGTATCGCGCTTGCTTCGGGAGCAAGAGGCCTCGGGTTCGAATCCCGACACTCCGACCATGAAAAAAGAAAGACCTGCAAGTTACAAGTTAGTATCTTGCAGGTCTTTTTGCGTTTAGGTATCGGCTTTTTCCAGTTCCAGGAGCTTTATCTTGCGGTCCAGGCCACCGGCATAACCGGTAAGGTTGCCGCCGGCGCCGACTACACGGTGGCATGGAATCATAAGTGAAATTGGATTATGTCCGACTGCACCGCCGACGGCCTGAGCGGACATTGTTTCTATCCCCTGCTGTTCCGCAATGGCCGTTGCAATCTGACCGTAGGTCATGGTATCGCCATAAGGGATAGTCAAAAGGATATCGCAGACCGCTTTGCGAAATGGAGTAGAGCCGTATCGCAAAGGAGGAAGAAAATCAGGCTTCTGCCCGGAAAAATATAGGTCCAACCAACGCTTGGCATCTTCCAGTAACGGATGCCCGTTTTGGGCTACAGCAGTGGAGACTCCTTCAGCGGGAAGCGTTGCGCCAAAATACTTTTGGCCGTTAAACCATAAACCGATAATAGCTTCTTCATCACAGGCAATGGTAATTGTTCCGAGCGGTGAAGCATATTGCCCCGTATAAATAGTATCCACTGTGTATTCCCTCACTCGCTTCAGCGCTTTACGTTGAAGGCGGCCATGCCCGGATAAACGGCTGCGTTGCCCAGTTCCTCTTCAATCCGCAGCAACTGGTTGTATTTTGCTACCCGTTCCGTGCGACTTGGAGCACCGGTCTTAATCTGACAGGTATTCAGTGCAACAGCCAGGTCCGCAATGGTGGTGTCTTCCGTCTCTCCGGAGCGGTGAGACGAAATAGCGGTATATCCGGCTTTGTGAGCCATCTTAATGGCTTCCAGCGTTTCGGAAACGGAGCCAATCTGGTTTAGCTTAATTAGAATTGCGTTACCGCAGCCGGTATCAATTCCCTTCTTCAGGCGTTCGGTGTTGGTGACAAACAGGTCGTCGCCGACAAGCTGTACCTTGTCTCCAAGGGCGGCGGTCAGCTTCTGCCATCCTTCCCAGTCCTCTTCGTCCAACGCGTCTTCAATGGAAATGATCGGGTACTTGTCTACCAGCTTTTCCCAATGGGCAATCAGCTCTTCTGAAGTGAATTTGGTGCCGGCCTTTGGCAGGACATATTCGCCTTTCTTAGAGCCCTTCCATTCGGAGGAGGCGGCGTCCATGGCAATCATGAAATCCTTGCCGGGTTCATAACCGGCATTTTTGACAGCTTGCAGAATGTAGTCAATGGCTTCTTCGTCACTGGCAAGGTCCGGAGCAAAGCCGCCTTCGTCACCGACTGAGGTGGCAAGGCCTTTGCTCTTCAGGAGCGCAGCCAGTGCATGGAAGACTTCGGCGCACCAGCGCAATGCTTCTTTGAAGCTGGGTGCGCCGACTGGCATAATCATGAATTCCTGCACGTCTACGGTATTAGCGGCATGGGCGCCGCCGTTTAAGATGTTCATCATCGGCACCGGCAGGCGGTTGCCGGAAACGCCGCCAAGGAAGCGGTACAGAGGAATATCTAAGGAAATAGCGGCTGCTCTTGCGGCTGCAATGGAGACGGCAAGAATAGCATTTGCGCCTAAGTTAGACTTATCCTTTGTGCCGTCTGCAGCCAGCATGGCGGCGTCCACGGCATACGTATCCCCGGCGTCCATGCCGCAGATGGCATCTTTAATAGTGGTATTAATATTTTCAACTGCTTTGGTAACTCCTTTTCCAAGGTATCTGCTCTTGTCGCCGTCCCGCAGTTCCAGTGCTTCAAACTCGCCGGTAGAAGCGCCACTGGGCGCCATACCTCTGCCCACGGTGCCATCTGCCAGAACAACTTCGGCTTCTACGGTTGGATTTCCTCTGGAATCCAGGATTTCTCTGCCAACAACGTTTACAATTTCCAGTTTCATAATGTTCTTCCTTTCTTATTTTTTAGCGGTTCCCTGGGCAGCAACAGCGGCCATTTTGGCTTCAATAGCTGCTGCATCGCCAAGATAAAACTTCTTTTCTACCTTGCCATCTGCGCTGAATTCATACACTAACGGCACGCCGGTCGGCACATTAACGCCGGTAATTTCTTCCTTGCTCAGCTGGTCAAAGTACATAATCAGTGCCCGAAGTGAGTTCCCGTGCGCTGCAATAATGACTTCTTTGCCGCTGTTCAAAAGCGGCAGAATTTCACTTTCATAATACGGGATAACGCGGGCAATGGTTTCTTTCAGGCTTTCGGTCAGCGGCAGTTCCTTCGGATCTACATCTTTATACAAATCCTGCTTTGCCGGATTCCGGTCGTCATCCGGTGTCAGTGCCGGTGGCTGGACGTCAAAGGATCTGCGCCAGATTTTCACCTGTTCTTCGCCATATTTGGCTGCGGTTTCAGATTTATTTAATCCCTGCAACGCACCATAGTGACGTTCATTTAATTTCCAGCTTTTCTGAATGGGAATATCCGTCTGGCCCAATTCCTGTAAGGCCAAGTCCAGCGTGTGGTTGGCACGTTTTAGATAAGACGTAAATGCAATATCAAAGTGGTATCCCTTCTCTTTCATCAGCTGTCCTGCGGACTTGGCCTCTTTCACGCCTTTCGGCGACAGATCCACGTCCGTCCAGCCGGTAAACCGGTTTTCCAGGTTCCACTCACTTTCTCCGTGTCGAAGTAAAACTAAGGTGCTCATAACTTTTCCCTCCCTATTATTTTTCCGTTTTCTGCGAGGTAGCTATAACAAAATTATCCCAGTGCCACATCTAAAATCATCATAACACTGAAACCAATGGCAAAAAAGACAGTACCGATATTGGAGTGACCGCCTTCCGACATTTCAGGGATTAGTTCTTCCACCACAACATAAAGCATGGCTCCAGCTGCAAAGCTGAGCAGATACGGCAGTGCTGGAATTACTAGGCTTGCCGCCAAAACGGTAAGCACAGCGCCAACAGGTTCCACTACCCCGGACAAAACGCCTCCTGCAAAGGCTTTCCCTTTGTGCATTCCCTCCGCTTTCAGCGGAAGGGAAATAATCATGCCCTCTGGAAAATTTTGGATGGCAATTCCAAGGGAAAGTGCCAAGGCTCCAGCCGCTGTAATATCAGACAGACCGGACAAATACCCCGCATAAACAACGCCCACTGCCATTCCTTCCGGAATATTGTGCAAGGTTACGGCAAGTATCATCATGGTGGTTCGTTTCAGATTGCTGCTGATACCTTCCGCCTTTTGACTATGTTGATGCAAATGCGGAATCAGGCTGTCCAGCAGCAGTAAAAACAGTATACCAGCCCAAAAGCCAATCGCCGCCGGCAAAAAAGCCCATTTTCCCATGGAGCTTGCTTGTTCCATAGCCGGAATCAGAAGGCTCCAGATAGATGCAGCTACCATAACGCCGGCAGCAAAGCCCGTTAGGGCGCGCTGCACCTTGTCCCCCAGTGAATCCTTCATAAAGAAAACACCGGCGGCGCCAAGAACTGTTCCAAAAAATGGAATTAAGATGCCGTAAACTGCTTGCATAGGCGTTCCTCTTTCTTTGAGTTAGCGTCCGCTAACTCAAAGAAAGTATACCACTATTTTCCCGTTTGTCCACCCTTATCTTATCAGAAAAAAGCCGGAACAGAAATGGTGTACACCATTCTGCTCCGGCTTTCCTTTGCGCGGTCAAGGAAGGAGCGCCGCGCAAAGTGGGATCAGCAATTATTCAGTTTCTTCTAATGGGTAAACGTCTTGCAGAGCGTCATAGCCTTGCTCGCCCGTACGAACTTTAATAACGTTGTCTACATCATAAATGAAGATCTTGCCATCTCCAATCTGACCGGTATGCAGTACCGTTTCAATGGTTTCTACTACAGTTTCTACCGGAATCTTGGATACCACTACGTCAATCTTTACCTTCGGCATCAGGCGGGTATCAATTGGGGCGCCGCGGAAGGATGCGCCGTGGCCCTTCTGGATACCATAACCGGAAACGTTGGTTACGGTCATACCGGTAATACCGATCATTTCCAAAGCTTCCTGCAACGGATACAGTTTATCCGGATTCATAATAACGGTTACTCTGGTCAGCTTGTTTGCGGCAGCCGTGGTGGCCGTTTCAGCAAGCGATGCAGCGGCAATCTTTGCGGCAGCTGCAGAAATAGCAGAGGTTTGCAGTTCTTTTTCTATCTCTACCGGAAGGCTTTCTGCAAGCTTCGTGGTTTCCGCTTCTTTGGCGGCGGCTTCGGCTGCAGATTCCTTCTGTGCTCTGGTAAAGTAATGGGACGGATCCATCGGTTCGGTAGCAATCATGAAGTCAGGATAAGCAAAGTTGCCGTGTTCGCCGATATCCAGACCGACGCGTTCTTCTTCCGCAGTAACACGGATTCCAATGGTTTTCTTCAGTGCAAACCAGGTTAAGGAAGAAGTCAGGAACACGAAGGCGCCAACGGCAACAATACCAAGCAGTTCAACGCCCAGCAGGTGGAACCCGCCGCCGTGGAACAAACCGTTTACCGTAGATACTGTGGTAACGCCCTCTTTGGCAAAGAGGCCTACACAAATAGTACCAAAGACGCCGCAACCAAGGTGTACCGAAGTGGCACCAACCGGGTCGTCTACGCCGACCTTATCAAAGAAGCCAACCAACAGCACTACAATGACACCGGCAATGGCGCCAATCAGAAGAGACGCTTCTACGGAAACATAGGCGCAGCCGCCGGTGATGGCTACCAGACCGGCCAAGCATCCGTTGATGGTCATGCCAAGGTCCGGCTTGCCAATGACAATCCAGGACGTAATGGTGGACGTTAAAACAGCGGCAATAGCGGATGCGTTAGTAGTAAACAGAATGTGCATGACATCGGCCGGATGCTGGAAGCTCATGGTAGAGCCCGGGTTGAATCCAAACCAACCAAGCCACAGAACAAACAAACCAATAACAGCAAGGGACATGTTATGTCCCGGAATGGCCCGTGGCTTTCCGTCTTTGCCATACTTACCAATACGCGGCCCAAGAATTAAAGCACCGGACAAAGCAGCCCAGCCACCTACGGAGTGAACTACGGTGTCACCGGCAAAGTCTAAGAAGCCGAGGTTGGACAGCCAGCCGCCGCCCCAAATCCAGTGGCCAACAATCGGGTAAATGAACAGGGTCAGAACAAAGGAGAAAATAATGAAGGAAACATATTTAATCCGTTCTGCAACCGCACCGGAAACAATGGTGGCCGCGGTTCCGCAGAAGACCAGCTGGAAGAAAACCTTCCCCCAGAACGGCACTTCTGAAGTCAGTGTGTCTGCATAAAATGAATGATCCGAAGATCCAAGAATGAACAGGTGCTCCGTTCCAATGAAGGGATTGTCTCCCCCGAACATCAGACCCCAGCCAAGGAAAAGGAAACCCAGGGACGAAACGGCAAAAACAATAAAGTTTTTGGACAGGATGTTAACGGTGTTCTTGGATCTGGCAAAACCGGCTTCTACCGAAGCAAAGCCCAGGTTCATAAAGAAAACCAGGATAGCGGCCAGGTAGACCCAAAAAGTGTCAATGACGGATGTTACATTCATGAATACATTCCCCCTAACAAACTAAAAAAAGACAAGGACGTCCGTTTCATAACAGACGTCCTTGCCTCTTATCTTGTCAGAAAGTTTACTTCCCTTTTTTTCAAATGTCAAGAGCCAAATTTCTAATCCGCGTGTTCTTTATAATAATTCTCCGCATCATAGTAATCATAGAAAAAATCCGCGTTGTCATCATAGAAGTCCTCTTCATTGGCATAATCTCTTGCATTGTATGGGTCATTCTCTTTGGTTGTACTTTTCCTACGCCGCGTGGTAGTCCATGTTTTGCTTCGCGTAGTGGAACTCCTTGTTGTGGTTATCGGATATCCATATTTATTGGTTGCAGTTTTTCTTTATCACCATCAAAACAAGAATCTGCTTAAAACTTATGTCCTTCATTCCTGTACCTCCCCGGATTCAAAGAGCACCTTCAGATACAGTATAACACACGGATTTAGTCTTTGCTCTTAGCCTTTTTTATTTTGTCCTTGATGACGGCAAGGGCAGTAGCGCAGCCGTGGGCGGCGCAAAGGATGGGATGGTAAAGAGCCATGCGGGGACCGGAGTAACGCATCAGTTCTTTGACACGTTCTCTCATGTCCGGGCGATAGCAGTGGCAGGGGCACTGGGAGCAGAAGGTTTTGTCATTTCCCCAGCGGCAATGGTCCAGGCGATTCAGGGCATACTTGCACAGCTCCTGGCAACCCGGGCAGAGTTCCCTGCCCTTGGTGCCATGGTTACCGTGGCAGTAGATTTCTGCCATTTTTGGAAAGACCTTCTTTTCCAGTTCAATTCTATGCTTCATGACAGCCTGCCTCTGTATACCGTGTAGGATTTATCTGCAATCTTGGCAGTAGACTTTCTGTGGGAAACCAGGATGATGCTCTTACCCTGCTTTGCTTCATTAATGGAGCGCAGGATGTGACCTTCATTCAGGCTGTCCAGGTTACTGGTCGGCTCATCCAGAAGAATCATAGGTGCGTTACACAGGAATGCACGGGCAAGACCAATCCGCTGCTTTTCACCGTCGGAAAGCAGGTCTCCCAGTTCGCCGACATTGGTGTCATAGCCTTTCGGCAGGGTCATGATGAAGTCGTGAATGGAAGCTTTCTTAGCGGCCTCTACTACCTGTTCGTGGGTTGCATTATTGTCCGCAATCTTGATGTTAGCTTCAATGGATTCATTAAACAGATGGGTTTCCTGACTAACCAGAGCCTGATTGCTTCTGAGGTTAGAGGTCTTCAGGTCCTTAATATTGGTACCAGACATCTTCATGGCACCCTCCTGTACATCCCAGAAGCGCATCATCAGTTTCAGAGCAGTAGACTTACCGGCGCCGCTCGGGCCGGTCACGCTGATAACCTGATCCGGTTCAATCTGCATGTTGAAGTCATCCAGAATCTTCTCTTCCCCGTAGGCAAAGCCAACGTGTTCGGCTTCCATACCGTTAAAGGAAACTTCTGCACCATCTTCATTTTCTTCTACTGCCGGAACTTCGTCCAGAATGCCAAGAACACGTTCCCCTGCCGCAAGGGTATGCGTCAGGTTACCGGCCAGACCGGACAGAGCGGCTACCGGGCCGAAAGAGCTCATCATGGCAACAGTGGAAACCAACATTCCGTCAAAGCCGATGGCGCCCGCCTGATACAGGCCAAGGCCGGTCAGCAGCATGGCAACGGAGAAGAAAATAATGGCAACATCCGTAATGGAAGCGCTGTGGCCTTCCATTTTCTTCAGCTGACTCTGTAATCCGTTCAGTTCATCTGTGCGATTGTCCATTTCAGACTGACGCTGTTCGGTGCTGTTATACCGCAAAGATTCCAGCAGACCACGCATGCTGTCCAATACATAACCGGACAGGGCGCCAGAGGATTCTCTGTAGGTCATTCCCACATCCTTGTTTTTCTTGGAAGAAACAAGAGGAATCAGAACGCCGACCGTAAGGTAAGCAAGACAAGCTACCAGAGCCAGCCAGCCACTGTATCGCCCAATAAAAATCAGCATGATAACCGACGTAATCAGGGCAATGAAAATCGGCGAGATAGTGTGTGCATAAAAGACTTCCAGCAATTCAATGTCACTGGTAATCATGGAGACCAGGTTGCCTTTGTCCTTGCTTTCCAGCTTTGCCGGAGACAGACGGCGCATGGCACGGAATACCTTGTCTCGAATCAGGGCAAGCAGCTTGAAGGCAATAAAGTGGTTAAAGCCCTGCTCTCCATAGTGCAGGAAGCCGCGCAGAACGGCAAATACCAGAATGCAAATGCAACCGGTTTTAATGGCAATACCGCCTTCTATACCAGCCGCAGTCAGCAGGGTCATAGAACCGGCAACGGTAATCTGAATAGCACATAAGAAGCCCAGCACGCCAAGGGTAATGGCAAGGCACATGTAGCCTGCCAGCGGTTTTACTAAGACAATCAGTCTGCTCATGATTTTCAGACCGCTTTGTTTTCTTTTCATACGGCAGCGTCCTCCTTTGCATACTGTTCCAGCTGTGCCTGGGTAGAGAACATGGTGTAATACTTCCCTTTCTGTGCCATCAGCGCTTCATGCGTACCGGCCTCGGCCAGGTGGCCGCCGTCCAGGAGAAGAATTTCATCCGAGCCCACTACATTTTCCAGACGATGGGAAATCAGGAGAACAGTTTTGGATTTGGCCATAGTATGAATGACGGCCATAATGTCATTTTCACTTTCTACGTCAATGTTGGAGGTAACCTCATCAAAGACGTAGATTGGCGTGTCATGCAGCAACGCTCTTGCCAGGGCAAGGCGCTGGCGCTGACCGCCGGAGAAGTTGCTTGCCTGCTGCAGCAGCTTGGTATCAAGACCCTGCTCCGAGCTGAGGAAATCCCACAGGTTAACGGTCTGCAGAGCAGCAATCAGTTCGTCATCCGTTGCATCCGGTTTCCCTATCAACAGGTTTTCCTTTACGGTACCGGTAAACAGATAACTGTTAAAGCTGACAGAGGTAATATGGTCCATCAGCGCAGATTCCTTGCAGTCACGAATTTCAGTGCCATCCAGCTGAATGCTGCCTTCATAGCCCTTGGTAATGCCGCAAATTAAGGAAGAAATGGTACTCTTGCCACAGCCGGATTCGCCGACAATGGAAATCAGGCTGTTCTTCGGAATGGTGGCAGAAATGTTCTGCAATACCATCTTTTCTTTGTCATAAGAGAAGGAAACATCCTTCAGGACAATGTCACTTTCAAAGTTGGCCGGAACCAAGGTACCCTGTTCGTCTTCCGGTGTATCCAAAAGCTTGAACAGCTTGTCACTGGCGGCCATGCCGTTCATGGCAACATGGAAGTAAGATCCAAGTAAACGCAGCGGCAGGAAGAAGTCAGCTGCCAGCATGATAATTAGGAAGGCCTGCGGCAGAGTAATTACCCCGTGGCTTACCTGTACAATGGCAATAACAACGCCAACTGCACTACCAGCATAGGCAACAATGTCCATGACGCTGACAGAATTCAGCTGCATGGTCAGAACCTTCATGGTAATGCGTCTGAATTCTTCTGCTTTTTCGTTCATTTCTACGTTCTTGCGTTCATCTGCCTGATACACTTTCAGGGTAGTCAGGCCCTGAATGTTTTCTAAGAAGGTGTCACCCAGGTTAACGTAAACGCCCCAGTATTTGCCGAGCAGACGCTTGGCAAATTTCTGTACTGCCACAATGGACAGCGGAATCAGCGGCACAGTAACCAGCAATACCAAAGCGGCTTTCCAGCTGACGAAGGACAAAACGGCAAACAGGGTTACCGGCGCCAGCATGGCAAAGAAGAACTGCGGCAAATACTTACCGAAGTACAGTTCCAGTTGGTCTACGCCTTCTACAAAAACCTGCAGCACTTCAGAGGTGGACACCTTTTCATGATATCCGGCCCCCATGCGAGTCAGCTTCTGATACATCTGCTTACGCAGCACTTTCTTTACTTCGGCAGAAGCCAGGAAGGACGTTTTGGAGCTGCTTACGCCACAGGCGTAACGCACGGCCATAACGGCCACAATGCCCAAAAGATACGGCAGAAGAGTTCCTGCAGTCAGTGTGGTTTCGGCTAAAATCAGCTGCAAAATATGTGCCAGAATGAACATCATGCCGATGTTGGCGCATAGTTTGATCCACTGTGCAAGAACAGTCAAAGCAATGTACTTCTTAGAGGAAGGTACTTGCTCTAAAAGTCTTGTCTTAATCATTCTTTCACTCCTCAGTTACATAAACTGTTTATTTAAATAGCGGTCTGCAAAGGAAGAATCCCCCTGCTCCGTTATTTTTCCATGGCTCATCATCAGGGCCCGGTCTGCCATGGCGCCGGCACAGCGACGGTCATGGGTTACCGTTACCACGGTGCATCCCGTTTCCTGATTGATTTTGTTGATTTTGGTGACAATGCGCAACAGATTTTCATAATCCTGGCCCACCGTAGGTTCATCCAAAAACAGGACCTCCGGCTGTCCGGCGCAAATGGCTGCCAGGCCGGCCCGGCGCTTCTGCCCTTCGGAAAGGGACTGCGGGTGCCGGTCTTCCAAACCGGAAAGGCCGAATGCGTCAATCATTTCCCTTGCTTTTTCTTCCGATGTGGCACGGAAGGCCACTTCGGAAAGCAAGGTTGGCATGAACAACTGATAGGTTGGATTCTGATACACAAAGCCCACCTTCTTAAACCAGGCCGCACCCGGCTTTTTCCGTCTGGAAGACGGCACCAGATGCTGTTCCAGCGTCCCTTCCGTCAGCTGATTCAGCCGAGCCAGGGTCCGCAGCAGGGTGGTTTTGCCGCAACCGTTGGCGCCTAAAAGTACCACCCGTTCACCAGGGTACAGGTCTATATCTAAGTCATCTATAATGTTGCGCCCAACGGCGGCAAACACCAGGTGCTGCCCGCGCAGGACCGGTTCCGTCCCGACGGCGTGCGGCAACGCCTCCGCCGGGATGACCCGGTCGGCGCGCCCAATGTCCTGCTTATTGGTGCTGACAACCACCTGTTTATCATGAATGTACATAACCTTGTTAACATACGGAAGCACTACATCCAGCCGATGCTCTACCAATAAAATGGCGTAGCCCTTTTCTGCCAGGGTTTTCAGCACCCCCAGCAGGACATGTGCGCCCTCCACATCCAGGTTGGCCAGCGGCTCATCCAGAATTATAATTCTCTGTTGCATGGCCAGTGTAGACGCGGCAATCAGCCGTTGCTTCTGGCCGCCGGACAACAGACGTGTGCGGGCGCCCGGGTCCAGCTTCATAAGCCCCGTGCTTTCCTGGATACGCTCCTCTATTTCCTGTACCGGTACGTTCAGATTTTCACAGCCGAAGGCAATTTCGTCCCGTACCAGGTCATACACAATCTGTTCATCCGCGTTCTGTAATACAGTGCCAAGAACTTTGGACCGGTCACTGACTTTCACGTCATTGACCACTTGTCCGTCCAGTGCAACCGTTCCTTCCAGTTTCCCAGGAGTAATAAACGGGATCATGCCGTTGATGATGGAAAGCAAGGTGCTCTTCCCTTCTCCTGACACACCGGACAGCAACGCAAAGTCCCCGTATTCCAGTGTCAGATTAGCGTCTTCAAAAATGGGATCCTTACTTCCGTCATAGGAAAAGCAGATGTGTTCCAGTTTTAATGCGTCCATACCAACACCCCCGTTCCTACACAGGCAGCTACTGACACGAACAGAAATACAATGTCCCGCGCGTGCAGTTCCACTCTGCCGTACACCGTTGCCGGTGCGTCATCCAGTGTAAACGCCCTGGTCTCTAAAGACAGAGATAGGGTATCCGAAATACCAATAATCCGCATCATCAACGGAATAAAGAACGCACGGTACAGACTAGACGGACGATACCAATTCACATTGGCACCGCGAACCCGCATGGCTTCCCAAATGCGTTTGACTTCGGTAACCAGAATGGGAATAAATCGCAGAGTAACAAGCATACCAAGGGTAATGACCCGTGGGCAATGCAACTGCGTCAGACACCGGGTCAGATTCGCCGGCGATGTAGTTACCATCGGCACCGCACACATTCCAATCAAAACAAAGCGCACCACGGTCTGCCAAAAGGCATCAAAATTATGGTTGGTAAGAAAAGCCAATCCACCAATGACCAGGCCACAGGCAAGCATGCTTACCGTCATTTTCCAAAGGCCCTTAAACAAGCCAAAACAGGAGTACAGCAAAAACAGTACTCCCGCAAAGGCAAAGGACCAATAGCTTTTGGAAAACAGCATCCCGAACACCAAAACCAGGAGGGATACCGCAAAGGAAATCAGCGGATAAAAGGGCTTCTTTACCTGAAAAGCATCAAGCATCCTTATCTTCTCCATAGGGTTTCAGTTTTCCGGCTTTCTGCAACTCGGCGGCAATCTTCATGCCAAGAGCTGCGCCGGCAAAGCCAAGGATAATGGTGCCAAGGCACATTAAAACAGAAATCCACGGCTTTGTGGTCAGCAATTGCTCATAGCTCTGTCCGTTCAGCCACAGACTAAACAGAACAGAAATGGGAATAGACAACGGCATGTAAATGCCGGAGGTAACAAAGACAGAGCTCTTCTTCTGATAACCGCGGAAAATCAGCAGCATCAGCGCTTCTGCCAGAATGGCAGAAACAAAGCTGTTAAAGAACATGACCGGGGAGAAGAACACCAGCGGTGCACCGGAGAACAACCCAATAATGGTCAGCGCACCCGGCTTCCGCACTTTCATCAGACCAATGGCAACAAAGCAGGCATAAATCGGGGCTGTCGCCAGATTCCGCAAGCCAAACAGAGTGGTATGCATAACCAGTGGCATGGTGATTCCGCCGCACAGGGTCATGGCCGCGGAAAGGATGGCCAGGAAGACGAAGTCTTTGACCTGAAATTTCTGAAATGCGTCTTTCATTGGATCTTACTCCTTCTTCCCTTTCTTCTCTTTCACTGCCAGAACAAGAATAATTGCTACACCTACAACAGCAAAGCAGACAGCAACCCAGACAATAGCGGTTTTCTTGGATCCACTGGCGGTTTCAATAGCTTCTTCTGTTTCGGATTCTGCTTCTGCAGCGTCATCCTCTACATCGCCTGCGTTCTCTGCATCTTTATCTTCTGCATCCCTGGAATCAGAATCTTTGTCTTCTGCATCCTTGCTTGCTGTATTTGCATCGTCTTCGGTGTCCGTATCCTTGTCGTCCGCCTTGGACTTGTCATCCGACTTACTGCTCTTGCTGCCGGAACCCAGTTTGGCACTGCCATAGTCAATATAAATTCGTGCGGACGGAGACATCGGCATGCCCGGTGCGGAAAACTTTACGCCGACATAAGCTCCGTTGCTTTTAACCGGAAACGTATAGGCATTGGCATAAGTGGTACCGGCAATCTTCGTTTTACCGGAGGATTTTACTTCAACCGTATCCCCTTCTACTCCACCATTCTTGTAGTACCAAAACTGCATTCCGTCTACATCTTCGGTGGTAGCAATGGTCAGCGTTTTACTGCCATCTTTTACGGTCAGAAGACCGGTCTGCGCCAGATATTTGTTACCCATAGAGGTCTTGTCTTTTTCTGCATGCATCATCTTTACGGTAACTTCATAGGTACCGTCTTCTGTCGGCGCAGACGCCGCAAAAGAAGGAATTGCCATAGAAAAGAGCATGGCCATAACGGTAATGACGGCCAGCACGAGTGTACTTTTTTTCTTCATTACAAAAAACTCCCTTAATAACTACTTTTACTCCAATAATTGGCTTTTCTGGGTTAGCTCTCCCAGTCAGCCTTCTTAGTTAGCCTAGCCTACTCCAAATTAGCCTTGGCTAACTCACGGGCAAGATTATAGTATATCCCCGCCTTTGAATCAAGGTCCTTTCTAGATATATTCCCATAAAAAAGGAACTACCGCAGACTGGCCTTACAGGCGCAATCTGCGGTAGTATTTTAGTTGTTTAAGGGCTATCCTTATTTCTTGGCAATTGCCTGCTTGGCGGCAGCCACAATGTGGTCTGCGTCCAGGCCGAAGATGTGGAGCAGTTCCACAGCCGGGCCAGACTTGCCATAGGTGTCCTCTACACCAACGCGAACCATTGGGGTCGGGCACTGTTCGGAAAGCACCTCGGCAACGGCGGAACCCAGTCCGCCGATGATGTTGTGCTCTTCCGCAGTAACAACGCAGCCACATTCCTTGGCTGCCGCAACTACGGCGGCTTCGTCCAGCGGCTTGATGGTGGCAACGTTAATTACCTTAGCAGAGATTCCTTCTTCTGCCAGCTGTTCCGCTGCCAGATTGGCTTCATTCACCATCAGGCCGGTGGCCAGAATGGCAACGTCTTTGCCTTCACGCAGGGTAACTGCTTTACCAATTTCAAACTTGTAATCTTCGTCAAAAATCTGTGGAACGGCTAAGCGGCCGAATCGCAGATAAACAGGGCCTTCATATTCCGCAGCAGCCAGAACCGCCTTCTTTGCTTCAATGGCGTCTGCCGGGTTCAGGATAACCATGCCTGGAATGGTTCTCATCAGGCCAATATCTTCATTGCACTGATGGGATGCGCCGTCTTCCCCTACCGAAATGCCGGCATGGGTGGCAGCAATTTTTACGTTTAGGTGCGGATAACCAATGGAGTTACGGATCTGCTCAAAGGCACGACCGGCAGCAAACATGGCAAAAGAGGATGCAAACACGGTATAACCGGTCAGGGAAAGACCGGCAGCCACGCCCATCAGGTTTCCTTCTGCAATACCGGCATCGTAAAAGCGATCCGGAAATTCTTTCTTAAATACGCAGGTCTGGGTTGCACCGGCAAGGTCAGCGTCCAGAACTACAACGTCAGGGTTGATTTTGCCAAGTGCTACCAGCCCATCAGCATAACCAACGCGGGTTGCCTTCTTAATTACATCTGCCATTGTGAAACCTCCTTATGCGTTCAGGGCTGCAATTGCAGCGTCTAATTCGTCCATTGCCTGCTGATACTGTTCGGCGTTTGGTGCCTTGCCGTGCCAGCCAACCTGATTTTCCATGAAGGAAACGCCCTTGCCTTTTACAGTCTTGGCAATAATGGCGGTCGGCTTTCCTTTGCAAGCTTCGGCAGCAGTAAAGGCAGCGTCAATCTGGTCAAAATCATGACCGTCAATCTGAATAACATTCCAGCCGAAGGCGGCAAACTTTTCATCAATTGGGTACGGAGAGTTAACTTCTTCAATGGTACCGTCAATCTGCAGGTTGTTGTTGTCCACTACGGCAACCAGATTGTCCAGGCCCTTTGCAGCAGCAAACATAGCTGCTTCCCAAACCTGGCCTTCTTCAATTTCACCGTCTCCAAGAACGGCATACACGCGGTAGTCTGCATTCTTGCGTTTGGCACCGAGTGCCATGCCTACGGCAACGGAAATGCCCTGGCCAAGCGAGCCAGTGGACATGTCAATACCAGGAGTTTTTCCCAAACTTGGGTGGCCCTGCAGATGAGAGCCCGGTTTCCGGAGGGTTTTAATATCTTCCACCGGGAAAAAGCCCTTCAGGGCCAGAGCACCGTAAAGTGCAGGTGCGGTGTGACCTTTGGAGAGCACGAAACGATCCCGGTCTTCCATGGTCGGATTTTTTGGATCTACATGCAGCTTGTACATGTAAAGGTACGTAATAATGTCAGCAATGGACAAAGATCCGCCCGGGTGTCCGGAGGCAGCGTTGTAGGTGCCTTCAATGACACATTTTCTGACATTGGCCGCTGCAAGCTGCAGCTCCTTCTTAACTAATGCGTCCATAGTTTTTCCTCCTAACGAGTCATGCTTTTGCTTCCAAAGCATGTAATATCTTGGTGAAATATTCCGGAAGCGGTGCTTCCAGTTCTATATATTCCCCCGTTCTGGGGTGAATAAACCCGATTAAGCCTGCATGAAGACACTGTCCATGCAATTCTGTTGGTGTGTTCTTGGGACCGTACACCTGGTCTCCGGCCACCGGATGTCCAAGGTAAGCCATGTGCACACGAATTTGATGGGTACGGCCGGTTTCCAACCGGCATTTAATATAGGTAAAGTCCGGATACCGTGCCAATACTTCATAATGAGTAATGGCATCTTTACTGTTTTTATCCGTAACCGCCATTTTCTTACGATCTTTTGCGCTTCTTCCAATGGGGGCATGGATGGTGCCGCTGTCTTCCCGGAGATTGCCATGCACCACTGCGCGGTATTCTCTGGTAAAAGAGTGTTCCTTAATTTGTTCGGCCAGCTTCAGGTGGGAAAAATCATTCTTTGCCACAATCAGCAATCCGGAAGTGTCTTTGTCTATTCTATGTACAATGCCCGGACGGAGCACGCCGTTAATGCCGGACAAGGAGCCCTTACAATGGTACAACAGGGCATTTACCAGGGTGCCGTCCGGATTTCCGGGCGCAGGGTGCACCACCATGCCCTTGGGCTTATTGACGACTAATAAGTCATCATCTTCATATACTATGTCTAAAGGGATATTCTGTGCTTCAGCCACCATCGGTTTCGGCTCCGGTACGGTGACCTGAATTTGGTCCCCGTTGCGGAGCCGGTAATTTTTTCCTACCGGGGTTCCGCCGACGGTGACAAGGCCGTCCTGCACCAGGCGCTGTGCGCCGGAGCGGGTCAGGTCTTCTACCAGTTCCGTAATGGCAACATCAATCCGCATGCCTTCCTGCAGCGGCGGAACCGCGACAGTCAAAACCTGCTTACTCATGGCTTTCCTTTCCCTGCTTCTTTTGCTTTTCTTCTTTTATCATGTCAATCAGTAAAAGGAGAATCAGCAAAAATGCGCCTACTGTAATACAGCAATCTGCCAAATTAAAAACCGCAAAGTCTGTAAATAAGACGTCTATAAAATCCACCACATAACGGCGGTATAAACGGTCTATCCCGTTTCCAAGTCCGCCGGAAATAATCAGCAACAAAGCCAGTTGCTTGCCGCCGCCCAAATTCTTTTCTTTTATCAGCACCACAATCAGGGCAACGCAAACAGCCAAAGTAAAAAGACCTAATAACCAGGAACGGCCTTCCAGCAAGCTGAAGGCCATACCCGTGTTTTTCACATAACGGAATTGCAAAATCCGCGGAAGAATGGTAATTACGGTTCCGTCAGCCAGATTCTGCAACACCAGATATTTTGTTAATTGATCTGCCAGGAGCAAGAGAATTGCCAGAATAACAGATACAAAAATGGGCATGAATTAGTCCTCTTCGTCATCCAAATAGTCGTTAATATCGGATACGTCATCCGCGTCTTCCAAGTCCTCCGGTTCTGCCGGTGTTTCCTTGGTTTTCAAGTCAAAGAAGAACCGTCTGACCGGTTTCTTTTCCGGTTCCGGAAGGTCTTCTTCCGGTGTTTCTTCTTCGGCAACTTCTTCTACCACTTCTTCTGCTGTAACTGCTTCTTCAACATCTGCAGTAACATCTTCCGTCAGTTCTTCTTCCGCTTCCGGAACCTCTTCCCGCTGAATGTCATCAAAGGTAATGTTAATTTCCGGTACTTCTGCAGCTTCTGCCTTTGCAGCCTCTGCAAAAGCAGCCAGATCCGTTTCGTCTACTTCATCCTGATAGTCCGGTGCCATCCGCAACAGCTCCAGTTGCATCTGGTAGGTATCCATCAGCTTTTTCCGTACAGAAACAGCTGCGGTTTTTACTTCCTGCAGCTTTTTCTTTTCTGCTTTGGTTTCTTCCACAATAGAAGTAACCTGCTGGTCATACAATTCCTGGGCGCGATGCATTAACTTGGCAGCATTTTCCTTAGCCAGGGTTAACGAACGTTCTACCGCAGCATTGGTTTTAGCCATAATCTGCTCGGCTTCGGTATTGGCCTTGGTAATAATTTTTTCTGCTTCTTCCTGTGCATCAGTAATCAGATGAGAGGTTTGCTTATCCAACGCTTCTTTGGTTGCCTGGGCCTGTTCCGTTGCAGAAGTAATCTTTTCAGTGGCGGTACGTTCTGCTTCGGAAACAATGCTTTCCTTCAGCTTCTGTGCTTCCACCATGGCATTTCGAATGCTTTCTTCTTCGGCTTTATAATGAGAAATTTTATCCGCCAGCAGATTCAGCTTTTTAATCAGCTCTGCATTTTCACGGAACATCTGCTCATAGGATTTGTAGACTTCTTCCATAAAGGTGTCTACGTCGGTTGCTTTGTAGGCATTCCGGGCAACGGACTGGAAATCATAGTTTTTTAATTGCTTCGGGGTAAGCATAATAGGTTCTCCTTTATACTGAGGCTATGAGTAATAAGAAAAAAGATGGGCACGCCGCCTGACGGAGTGCCCATATTGCTTGTTCTTTATTCCTGGAAAAACATTCCGTTGTTTTCAAGTTCGTCAAGCAGGTCACCGGAGACATTCACATTATACGGGGTAATAATGAAGGTACTGTTTGCAACCCGCTTCAGCTGGCCGGCATTGGCATAAGCAACACCGCTTAAGAAGTCAATCAGCCGACGGGCAACGTCCCGGTTTGCGGATTCCAGATTCAACACAACAGTCCGTTTGGCGTTGAGGTGATCTGCAATGGCAGAGGCATCATCAAAACGTTCCGGTTTTGCCAGTACAACCTGTACGGTTTTGTTTGGCATACCAACTACATTGTTATTGCTTTGAGCGGTGCTTCTGGGAGCTTGTACCGGGGCCGGATTCGGAACCTTGGCCGGGATGTAATCCTGACCGTCATCTTCATCATAATCTTCTTCGTAATCAAGATCCGGATCATCCGGTTCAAAGCCGGTAATTGCTTTCAATTTATCTACAAATTTTGCCATTGTCTTTTCCCTCCGGAAAGTAAGTTTTAGTGATAAGTGCGGGCACCAAAAATTGCGGAACCAACCCGTACTAAATTGGCACCCTCAAGAATTGCCGGAACATAGTCGGCAGACATACCCATTGAAAGGATATTCATGTTTACATTATCCATTTTTTGTAACTTCATGTCAACATAGAGTTTCTGCATCTGCGCAAAATAAGCGCGTACTTCTGCCTCTGTTTGGCAAATGGGAGGAATGGCCATCAGGCCGTCAATCTGGATATTCGGCAACTCCGAAATTTCAGCAGCCAGGTCTTTGGCAGCATCATAAGGAATCCCGGATTTGGATTCTTCCTGCCCAATGTTAATTTCCAGAAGTACCTTCATGGTTAAATCATGCTTTCCTGCCTGCTTGGAAATTTCTTTAGCCAGCTTTGCACTGTCTACCGACTGAATGGCATCTACTTCTGTAATAATCTGCTTTACCTTGTTGGTTTGCAAATGCCCAATCAGTTGCAATTGCTTTCCTTCCAGGTGCAATTCCGGCTTCTTTGCCAGAATTTCCTGAACATAGTTTTCCCCAATTAAATCAACGCCTTGCGCTAACGCATGGTTTACAAAATAAGCATCCACCGTTTTGGTAACCGCCATCAGATGAACCTCTTCCGGTGTACGGCCACTTTTGACAGCCGCTTCGGCAACCTCATCCTGAATGCGTTTCAGATTTTCGGAAATGGAGGCACAGCGTGCTTCCTGATACGCAGTTAACTCAGCTAATGATTTTTCCATCATAAAGATCCTTTCCTTCCAATATGATTTCATCATACAGGGAAACGTAGCCGCTTTCTTCGTGTACCTTACTCAGAACCCAGCCACTGTCGGAGTAGATGATATCTACTTTTTTAAACTTGCAGGTATTACCGGACTTTACATAAACGCCCTTGTCCCCGTCATCATTGACACGGATGGCTTTGGAATTAATCTTTAGACCATCCAGAGTATCCATGACAATCTGCACGTCTTCCTTACGGAGCTGTGCAATATCGGAGCTCATGTAATTACTGCGGAAAATCAGCGCCATCTTCTTGTCTTCAGCAGAAGCGTTTATGGCAACAACTTCCGCCGGAACGGAGCCAACAGAGCTATATGGCATTTGAATGGTAACCTTGCTACCAACGGACAGATTTCCCACCTTATTGGTGTCTGCCACACAAACCAGGTACCAGTCAAAATCTTCAAACAGTTTCCCAAAGGTATTCTCCGGAACGGAAGAAGCCTTTGCTTTCAACAGCTTCTGGATGTCATCCACTGTTAAGTCGGATACGGAGTCATAGTCCACGGCGGTTTCATAACCGTCCGTGCCACTGACGTAGTATCCGGAGGCGTCGGAACGGATCCGTGTGAAGCTGCCATTTTGCTTGGTCAGCGCGGAATATTCCGATGTAATACCGGAAATAATGGAGTCCAGGGCCAGATTTTCTCCGGTGGCAATCTGGCGGGCAATGATTTTATCCCGAACGTTGTAAACCTGATCCGACAGATTGTCCAGATTACCGGAATCCACCGTGCTGACCAGATCAATGATATTTTCGGAAATACTTTCATTCATGCTGCTGACATTAACCGCATAGGAGCCGTTTTGCGAATTCAAGCGTTGGTAACGGGCCAAATCCTCTTTTAGGCTGATCATGGTGGAGTAAGTGGCAGCGTCACTTTCTTCCGTGAAGACGGCGGCTACTTCTTCGCCCTTGGACACTCTGGAACCGTCCCCAAGAACTGAAATGATGGTACCGCTTCCGTCCGACTGCAAATAAGATTCATTTCGCACAACAAAAGCAGTGGTATCTACAGAGTCACTAACGGTGTACTGATATGCCACTTCCGTGGAAAGTGTGGGAGACGCCACAAGATAAACCTGATATCCAAAGTAAGCCAGTACCAACAGAGAAAGCAATAAGATGCCGGTTGTGCGCTGTGCACGTTTCGGAGTCTGCTTTTGCCGTGCCGTTTGGCTTGCGCCCTGCCGTGTAGTGCGGCGAGTACTTTGCTGTTTACTCATGGTCAATCTCCTTTCTTCGGATTGTGCAATGCTGCGTTTTCAAAATCCGGATTACCAAAGAGCCCGGATTCCTGTACCAAGGAAATGGCCTCCTGATACAGATCTTCTGCAGTTGGATATGTATCAATTTCCAACCAGTGAACCGCCGGATTTCGACGGAACCACGTCAGCTGCCGTTTGGCATAATTGCGCGTAACCTGTTTCAAATGGGCTACACAGTCTTCCAACGTAGCGGTTCCCTGTAAATAGGGTAACAATTCTTTAACACCAATGGCTTGTGCAGCAGTGTCTCCATTGCCTTGCTCTAGTGCAATTTTGGCTTCTTCTAACAGGCCCTGTTCCAACATCAAATCTACCCTGCGGTTAATCCGGTCATATAAAAAATCCCGGTTCTTTGCAGTCAGGCCCAGATAAAATGCTTCATACGGAGACGGGCAGTCATGGGACCGTGCGATTTGGTAACTCATGGTATGCCCGGTAGCTTCATAAATTTCCAAAGCGCGGAGGACGCGGCCGGCATTGTGCTTATCCAGACGCGCCGCGGTTTCGGGATCTATTTCCTGAAGGCGTGCATACAGCGGGTCTATCCCCTGCGTCTGCAACTGCTGTTGCAGACGGGCACGGATCTGACCAGATTCGTCACCGTCCAGAAATTGTAAATTTTGAATGAAGGCGTCCAGGTATTGTCCGGTGCCGCCTACCATAACCACATTCTTTCCGCGGCTACGGATGTCCTGCACAATGCGCCCCGCGTCCTCCTGGTAACGGGCTACACTGTACAGATCCTTTGATTCTATGCAGCTGATCATGTGGTGTGGGATTTGTGCTGTTTCCTCCGGCGTTGGCTTAGCCGTTGCCACATCCATGCCCTTATACAGCTGCATGGAATCAAAGGAGAGCACTTCCCCGTGAAACGCCTTGGCAAGGGCAACGCCTAAACCGGTTTTGCCGGAAGCGGTGGGCCCTACCACAGCCAGAATTGGAATGCGTTGTTCCATTAGTGTTTCTTCCTAACCTTTGTTTTCTTGCCCTGTTCATCCACTAAATAGGTGTTGTTTAACTGGGCTTCCAGGTTACTACGAATGGCCTGGATATATTCCGAGCGGAGCAGTGCCTGTTCCTGCCGTTCTTCGGCAGTCAGGCCCTCTTCCGTGCGGGACTTCCGCGCCAATTCATTAATGCGGTCAATTTTGGATTGCTCCATTAGGATATCTCCTTTAACGCAGCAGCGGTTAACGCACTGCGGGTATTTTCTATTTCTTCCTGCATAACCCGGAACAACAGACGTTCCAAGATCTGGCCGATCTGCGGGCCGGGCGGGCAACCCAGCTTTTGCAGTTGGTTGCCATCTATGGCAAGGTCTCTGATGCGGTAACAGTCTTTTTGTTCCAGCACTTTCTGTAACAGGCTCCGGAACAGCGTAACGTCTGCGCCCTGTGCCTGATGAAAGTCTGCTAGCATGTGGCAACACTCCGGACCCAGCCGGAACAGCAGGATGCGGACACCGGCCGCATTCTGCGGAAGTGGGTCTGTCCGGTGCTGCAGCAACGCAAGCACTGTATCCTTTTCCGCATTGGACAAGCGGAGGTGGCAAAGCGCCACTTCCGGGTCCACTGCGGAAGTCAGCAGTAAAGCCAGGCGCAGCGGAAACTGTTCCGGAGCCCGGTCTACTGTTTGTCCGGTTTCTGCCGTAATGGTAATTCCCGGTAGTGCAACCGTAAACAGACCGGCAAACTGCTGTAGCAAACGGCCCGCTCCCGGCCCATTCAAAAACGAGTGTAACTCTGCCGTAATCCGTTCTGCCGAAATGTGGCAAAGTAACGCCTGGTTTCGTTCTATGGCAGCTGCGGTTTTCGGTTCTACCTGAAAAGAAAGAACAGAGGCAAATCGCACGGCACGAAGAAGCCGAAGTGCGTCCTCCTGAAAACGCCGGTCCGGATTGCCGACACAGCGAATCCGCTTTGCCGCCAAGTCCTGCTGCCCGCCGAACAAATCCACCAGGCCGGTTTCCTTAGAATAGGCCATGGCGTTTACGGTAAAATCCCGGCGGGACAGATCTTCTGCCAGCTTGCCGGTAAACTGCACCTGATTGGGATGACGGTTGTCTTCATAGGAGCCGTCTATCCGAAAGGTGGTAACTTCTATAGTTTGGTGGTCTATCCGTACTCCAATGGTGCCATGCTGGGCGCCAATATCAAATAACGGATAGTCGGCAAACACGGTTTTCATCTGCTCTGGCAAAGCAGACGTGGTCAGATCCCAATCATGTGGCTGCTTCTGCAGTAAAGCATCCCGTACGCATCCGCCGACGGCATAGGCTTCAAAGCCGGCCTGCCGCAGCGCGGAAAGCAATGTCTGTACCGCAACAGGTACCTGTAATTCCATGGAATCCTCCTTTAATAGGATAGACCTTAAACTTAAGCTATACTTTGGACAGCCTGGCAATACTCGTCATAAGTAACCAGTAAATTAATGATTTTCAGCAGCTGCTTTCCGGTCATGCGCTCCGGCAGGTCCAGCTTTTGCAGCAGCTGCCGCCGCTTTTCTTTACTGCCGGGGCCTCCGGAAAGACCATCCTTGTAAAAGTCCACAGCGGTAATTTGTCTGTCCCGCTCCGCAGGAACGATTTCCGGATGCTCCGTAATACCGGCGCGTCGGAACGCTTCTATTAAAACGGCATCCGGAATTCCCTCTACACCCAGTTTCCCTTCGGCCCCGGGCTTTGCCTTGCGGCGCTCTTTTCCGTAAAGGTCCGGAATATAAACATTGGTAATCTGCTCCTGTGGTACGGCATTCCCTAAAAAATTCCGAATTAAAAATCCGGCGGAATCCGAGTCCGTCAGGACAATCAGGCCTCTGGTTTTTGCCAGTCGGCGTAGTAGTGCCTGCTTTTCCTTGTCCTTGAAAATACCGAAGCCATCGGTTTGCAATACCGTGGCATCTATGATATTGGCAAGTTTGATGGCATCATACTTGCCTTCCACTACAATGACCTTTTCTGTTTTCAGCATGGAATCTTCCCTGCCTCCCACAGTTCAATAAACAGCTGTTCAAATACCAGCTTGGAATCATCAAAACGTGTTTTCAGCTTGCGGTCTGCCCGCGCCAAAATGTCTAGGCAATTGCGCAAAGAAGACATAGAGTAGTGCCCGCAGCGCTGATAAGCTTTTTTCATACGGAAATCTTTTCCCTTATAGGTTCCGGGAAACAGTTCCGCCACTTCTGCAGCGGTGCGTCCAGCCTGTTTTCCTACCTTGGCGCGGTATAAATCCACGTAGCCGGAAACCATAGCGCCCAGGATCATGGTAGGATCGGTTTTGGTATCAAACAGGATGGTCAGGGACCGATAAGCAGCATCAAAATTCCCGGCAGCAATGGCGTCGGTCATTTTAAAAGCCGTAGTTTCCAAGGACTGCACAGCTAATGCTTCTATGTGTTCCTTCTGTACTACCGCCCCAGCATAATTACAAACCTTACCAATTTCATTCTGTAAATTAGCCATGTCCGTGCCGACATATTCCAGAAAGTAACGAGCAGTACTGTAATCTATGGAGCTACCCCACTTTTTGCACTCCGAAACAATGAATTTTACCAGGTCATCATCGGAACGAGTAGACAACGTGCTGACCATGCCAGCCTTTTTGAAGGCATTCAGCAATTCTTTGGATTTAGCAGTGGAGCCAACCTCTACCGTATCCTGCCAAAAAACCAAAACGCAGGTGTCCGGTAAATCAGACAGAATTTCCAGCAGTTGATTTTGCTCTGGTTCCGTTAGTTCTTTCAACGGGAAGTCATGAACAAAGACACAGGTTCTGGGGCTCATGACCGGAAGCATTTCCACACAGTCGGCAATTTCCTGAACGGAGGTATCTTCCCCCTTCAGCTGATGCACATTAAATGCTTCCAGACCGGCCGGAACCACCCGTTCCAACAGAAGGTTGGCATATTTTTGTTTCAGGTACTGTTCCGTACCCGTAATTAAGTAAACCCGCTTAAACTGTTCTGTTTTAATGCTGTCCCACAGCAGCTTTTCTTCCTTAGAAGAATTACTTCCGGAAGAATACTTTAGATTCACCGGGTGCCACCTCCTTTTTGTGTATAAATTATAGCGAACCGACCCTTCTATTTCAACAAATCATAGCTAAGAGCAGCGCCAAAAAACAAGACGAAACAGAGCAGTCCGGTCAGGCGCGGCAGGGACCCTTTCTGCAGGGCCGGAATGCGGTCCTGCTGTGGCAAAGAATAGTGAAACAGCAGGGTCAGTGCCACCAGCAGAAGGCAGCCTGCCGCGGCTAATTGCAGCGAGGAGCTGTCTATGGCAAGATAGCTGAATCGCCAGGAGGACAGAATCCGACAGGAAAAGTTTACATAGCGGACCATTTCCCCTGCCACCAGAAAGCACCACGGCGTCAGCAGTTGTAGTCCTGGGATGCCGTTTAAAACCGCACCCACTCCGCCAAGGATGATGGCCGGAGAAGATACACCTGTAATCAGCAAGTTGCTGAGTGGGGAAACCAGGGAAATACTGCCGAAGGTCAGCATAACCACCGGCAGGGTAAAAACGAACGTGCTGGCGGACAAGGCCAAGGTGCTGAGGAGGCGTTCCACCACTTTTCTGTCCCGAAACCGGCGATGCAGCTTCTGATACAAAATAGGATATACACTTAAAATGCCAAGTGTGGCAAAGTAAGACAGTAGCAATCCGGAATCTCCACCGGCGAAGGGATTGCCAATGCATAATAGAAATCCGGCAAAGCCCAGGGAATTTAAAGAATCCACGGACAAGACAAAGGACTTGCCAAGGAAAAAGACCAAAAGCATAAATCCGGCTCGGATTCCGCTTTTAGAAAAGCCGGTCAGCGCCATAAAGAAAACGGTGAACGCAATGCCGCCCCAGCAGGAAAGGCGTTTGCCAAGACCGGCTTTCAAAAGACTGCGGTATAGCAGCATGGACCACAAAGAGGTATGAAAGCCGGAGACGGCAAACAGATGCAGAATGCCGGAGCGGCGGAACCATTCCTGCTGTTCCTCTGTTATCAGGGTTTTGTCTCCAAGTAGCATACCGTCTAATACACCGGCTAATTCTTCCGGCAGATACTGACTGATCCCGGCCAATAGGTATTGCCGAAACTGTTCTACTATTTCCCGCACCGTTTTCTGCTCCTGCGTGGCAGGTGTGACGCTGACCGCATCATAACAAAAGACACTGATATACGTGCCGGTGGAACGGTAATAGCGCTGAAAGTCAGGGTCACCTTCCCCCAGTTCATACACTTTTCCGCGGAAGGAGACCTGGTCTCCGCGCTTGGGAACATACGTCTTGGAAATTAACTGCACCTTGGTTCCATCCCAATCCACGGTACAGCGATGGTTGCCGGAAGAAGAGTCTTTCAGCACTGCCGTTACCGTTCCACTGACCTGCTGGCGGGTACCGGCCAAAGCCAGTGTGGGTTCTAACACAAACTGCGTTTTTATTAGGAATAAGCTGCAGGCCAACACACAGGAAAGCAACACCGCAGGCACAATGCCTGTCTTTTTGTGACGGAGCAGGCAAACCAGTTCCGCCGCCAAAAGGCAGGCGGCAGCAATCAGCAGTCCAAAGGCAAAGGCTTTGCCGGTCAGCGCCAGCAGCCATAACGTCCATAAGTAAGCGGTTCCAATGTAGAAAAAGGGCCGGTCCATAATATCACCTCAAACCCAGTTTCCCCTATTTTCCAATGTTTGGCAAAAAAGAAAGTACCGCCGGTTCCTCTGCCGGAACCAACGGTACTTTTGTTTTTATGAGTGGTTTTTAGCCCGGAGGCCAGGTCATATCCCGTCCGCCAAGAATGTGGAAGTGCAGGTGCGGTACACTCTGCTGACCCTGTTCACCAATGTTGGAAACAACACGGTATCCTTTATCCAAACCATCCTCTGCAGCAAGCTTTGGAATGATTTCAAAGATATGGGATACAACGGCACTGTTTTCCGGGGTAATGGCATCTACCGAAGGAATATGTTCTTTCGGGATGACCAGAATATGGGTTGGTGCCTGTGGATTAATGTCCCGAAAGGCAAAAATCTGGTCGTCTTCATACACCTTGGTGCTTGGAATTTCTCCGGCAACAATTTTGCAAAACAGACAATCCATGGAACTCCTCCTTTTCTAAAATCATACTACTAAGTCTTTGACAATGCCTTCAGCGGCCGCCAGCGCCTCTGCTACTTTCGCGGCATCCTTGCCACCGGCCATGGCGCTGTCCGGACGGCCACCGCCGTTTCCGCCGGCAATGGCAGCCACCGCTTTGACAATCTTGCCTGCGTGGGCGCCGGCCTGAACGGCCTCCGGTCCGCAGGCACAGGCAAAGCTGACTTTGCCGTCTGCCACGGAAGCCAGGATGGCTACCGTGTCGGGGCCGGCCTCTTTGGCGCTGTCGGCCATCTGGCGGAGCTCCCCGCCGCTGACATTTTCTACCTGATTACAAATCAGTTTAACCGGGCCAAGGTCTATGGCATTTTGTGCCATACCCTCTGCCTGTAAGGCGGCCAGCTCCGCCTGCAGCGCTTCTACCTGCTTTTGTGCATCCTTCAGATGCTGTGCCAGCTGCGCTGCTTTTGTATCCAGTTCCGTAACGGTATTCAGTTTCAGTGCTGCTGCCGCTTTCTGCAGCAGTGCATTGTTTTCTGCAATGTAGTTCATAACACCGGTACCGGTAACCGCTTCAATCCGGCGCACCCCTGCCGCAACAGAGGATTCGGACAGAATCTTAAACAGGCCCAGTCTGCCGGTGTTGTCCACGTGGGTACCACCACAGAATTCTACGGAGAAATCTCCGGCTTTGACAACGCGAACGCGGTCTCCGTATTTTTCTCCAAACAATGCCATGGCGCCCATCTTTTTGGCTTCTTCAATGGGCATTTCCTGCATGGTAACCGGAATGCCGTCCAGAATAATCTGGTTGACCAGATCTTCTGTCTTTTGCAGTTCCTCTGCAGTCATGGCAGAGAAATGCGTAAAGTCAAAGCGAAGCACGTTGGCATCTACATAAGAACCAGCCTGTTCTACATGGGTACCAAGGACACGGCGCAGAGCGGCCTGTAACAGGTGCGCGCCGGTGTGGTTCCGCATGGTGGCTTTCCGCAGGGTTTCATCCACTGCTGCATGGGCGGCAGCACCAACGGAAAGAGTTCCTTCTTCTACTGCACCGAAATGCAGATAAACTGCATTTCCGGTTTTCTTGGTATCCTGTACGGCAAAGCGGAAGCCGTCTCCGGTAATCAGGCCGGTGTCTCCGACCTGTCCGCCGCTTTCCGCATAAAAAGCGGTCTGATCCAATACCAGAGCAATCTGGTCTCCGGCAGCAGCAGTATCTGCCAACTGGCCGTCTTTGACTATGGCCAAAACCTTGGCATCCGCCACAAAGGCGTCATAGCCGACAAAAGCGGTCTTTGGAAGTTCCTGGGTCGGATCCCCGGCGCCCTTCCAGGCTTCAGCCACATTCTTTTTGGCCGCGTCATCCTTGGCCTTTTGCTTGGCTTCCTTTACCAGTTCCAAATAACGGTCTTCGTCTACCGTCATGCCCTTTTCTTCCAGCATTTCCTTGGTCAGGTCAATCGGGAAACCGAAGGTATCGGCCAACTTAAAGGCATCTTCTCCGGAAAGCACCTTAGAATCCGAATTCTTAATAATGTCTTCCAGAATCTGCGTTCCGGCGTCTATGGTTTTATTGAAGGATGCTTCTTCAGCCTGAATAACATTCTTAATGAAGTCCTGCTTTTCCAGCAAATTCGGATACGCATCCTTGTTTTCGGAAATAACCACGTCTGCCACTTCCGTCAAGAACGGATGGTCAATGCCAAGCAAACGGCCATGGCGAGCCGCTCTGCGTAGCAGACGGCGCAGTACGTAGCCGCGGCCTTCATTGGACGGCATAACCCCGTCCCCAATCAGGAAGGTAACGGAACGGGCATGGTCCGTAATAACACGTAAGGAAATGTCATTCTTTTCAGTGGTTTTATGATATTCCACGCCGGAGATTTCCGACACTTTTTTCATGATATTCCGAACGGTATCTACTTCAAACAGGTTGCCAACCCCCTGCATGACGCAGGCCAGCCGTTCCAGGCCCATGCCGGTGTCAATGTTCGGGTGTTCCAACGGCGTGTAATTGCCTCTGCCGTCCCCTTCAAACTGGGTAAATACGTTATTCCAGATTTCCATGTAGCGGTCACATTCACAGCCAACCTTGCAATCCGGTTTGCCGCAGCCGTGTTCCGGGCCGCGGTCAAAGTAAATTTCTGAGCAGGGGCCGCACGGGCCTTCACCATGTTCCCAAAAGTTGTCAGCCTTGCCCAGCCGCACAATGTGGTCCATGGGAACGCCGACTTCCTTATTCCAGATTTCTACTGCTTCATTATCTTTTTCATAAACAGAGCAATACAGCCGCTCCGCCGGGATTTCCAGTTCCTTGGTCAGGAATTCCCAGGCCCAGGGAATGGCTTCGTGCTTGAAATAATCTCCAAAAGAGAAGTTGCCCAGCATTTCAAAATAGGTACCGTGGCGGTCGGTGTGACCTACCTCGTCAATATCCGGGGTACGAATACACTTCTGGCACGTGGTAACCCGTGTTTTCGGCGGTGTAACTTCTCCGGTAAAATATTTTTTCATTGGTGCCATACCGGAGTTAATCAAAAGCAGGCTCTTGTCTCCTTGCGGCACAAGCGAGAAACTTTCCAGACGCAAATGGTCCTTTCCCTCATAAAAACGAAGGAAGCGTTCCCGCAGTTCATTCAGTCCTGTCCATTCCATGAGCCAGTCTCCTTACTGTGACGTAATTTCTAAAAGATTTGCAAAATATTTTACTCTCTGCCCCTTTTAAAGTCAACGAAACGGGCAGAGAGTAGCGGTATTTCCTATCTTACTGTAATTCCTTTAAACAGCGGGCTAAGGCATCCTTCCAATCCGGCAGGCGATGGAATCCCGAACGGTCCAAAGAGTCCTTTGCCAGTACGGAGTTATGAGGCCTTGGGGCCAGCGCTCCATAGGCATCTGAGCTGATGGGCAAAATCCGCAACTGTTTTCCGGATTGCCGTACAATTTCCTTGGCAAATTCATAAAAGCTGCACTGGCCTTCATTGGTGGCGTGATAAAATCCGTATTCCTCTGTCTGAATCATTTCCAGCAAGAGCACGGCCAGGTCTGGCGCGTAGGTGGGAGATCCAATCTGATCCGTTACCACACTGATTTCTTCTTTGGTATCTGCAAGACGAAGAATGGTTTTTACAAAGTTGGTGCCATGGGCGCTAAAGACCCAGGACGTGCGAACAACAAAGAAGCGGTCACAGCAAGCCTCTACTACTAACTCGCCCAGGTATTTGGTTTCCCCGTACACATTCAGCGGATGGCATTCATCTACGTTGTCATAAGGCAAATCCAAGCCGCCATCAAACACGTAATCCGTGCTGACGTACAAAATTTTGGCGCCCAGCCGATTGGCACATTCCGCCAAAACCTTGGTGGCTTCTGCGTTAACCGCCCGCGCCACCTTGGGCTCCTCTTCTGCCTGGTCCACTGCCGTGTAGGCCGCACAGTGGAGGATGGCATCCGGGGCCGCGGTCATTACGGCCTGTTCCAGTGCGTCCTTATCCATCAGGTCCAGTTCTGCCCGTGTGGGGGCAACCACTTCATGACCTGCAACAAGGCACACTTTCTTTACTTCCTGTCCAAGCTGTCCGGTAACTCCGGTAAGAAATAGTTTCATGGGTACCTCAAAAATCTAAATTCAAGTCCTTCAGAAAAGGTGCATTGGCATCTTTCTCTGAAAGGATGGGGTCCGTGATGCCCCAGTCTACGCAGATATCCGGGTCATCAAAACGAATGCCGCCGTCACACTCCGGAGCATAAAACGCATCACATTTATACATGATTTCCACGTTGTCCGTCAGGGTAACAAAACCGTGTGCAAAGCCCTTGGGAATAAAGAGCTGTTTTTTATTGTCCGCCGTCAGTTCTACCGACACCCATTGTTTGTAGGTAGGACTGGCCTTCCGCAGATCTACGGCAACGTCCAGAATGGCTCCCTGCAGGCAGGTCAGTAATTTGGCCTGGGTGTAAGGTGCTCGTTGGAAGTGCAACCCGCGGATAATTCCTTTTTTGGCAGAGAAGGAGCGGTTGTCCTGTACAAACTCTGCAGTAATCCCATATTCTTTCAGGTCCCGGGCAGAATAGGTTTCCATAAACCAGCCACGGTTATCCCCAAACAGCTTTGGCGTAATAATTTTTACGTCAGGGATTTTAGTTTCTTCCACCGTAATCAATCAAAGTTCCTCCTGTCTTTGCCCCAAACCGGACGTTCGCCCGGTTTGCCGCCGTATAAGATTTTGCCTTCTGCTACACGGCGCAGATGGTCCCCGTAAATGGACTTGCCGTACAGCTCTGCGGAGGCCATCAGCTGCTCTTTGGTAATCCAGTCCATGTTATAGGCAATTTCTTCCGGTGCGGAAATAATAATTCCCTGGCGTGTTTCAATGGTGCGGATAAAATCTGCACAGTCAATCAGGGCGTCTACTGTACCGGTATCCATCCAGGAAAAGCCACGGCCCATGAGCTTGACTTCCAGGTCCCCGGCTTCCAGATACATGGTATTCAGGTCCGTAATTTCCAGTTCTCCACGCGGAGAGGGTTTAATTTTTTTGGCAAAATCCACAACCCGGTTGTCATAAAAATACAAGCCGGTAACAGCAATATTGGATTTCGGATGTTCCGGTTTTTCCTCTATGGAAATAACGTGACCGTCATCGTCAAATTCCACTACACCGAACGCCTGCGGATTTTCTACAAAATAGCCGAACACGGTGGCTTTTGACTGCTCCGCAACGGCTGCCGCAGCTGCCTGCCGCAGCAGATAGCCAAGGCCGGAGCCAAAAAAGATGTTATCCCCCAGTACCATAGCCACACTGTCACCGTCAATGAAGTCTTCCCCAATCAGGAAGGCTTCCGCCAATCCGTTCGGATTTTCCTGCACTGCGTAGGACAGCTCCAGTCCGAAATTGGAGCCGTTGCCCAGCAGATCTTCAAAGCGGGTAATATCCGTTGGCGTGGAAATAATCAGAATTTCCCGAATGCCGGCCAGCATCAGCATGGACAGCGGATAAAAGATCATCGGTTTGTCATAAACCGGCAGTAACTGTTTGGAAGTTACTTTTGTCAGCGGATATAGTCTGGTACCAGAACCGCCGGCTAAAACAATGCCTTTCATTATGGATCCTCCAAATATGATTCTTTTCCAAGGTATAAGCATTCTCAATATACTCTCATTTGCCGTTTTCGTCAAAAAAGATTATACTGTGCTTGTGTGCAAAGACTGTGCAGGCAGGGTTCCGCTTGGGCCCTGCAACGTACTCTGCTTTCATTTGAAAGGAGCCCTACATATGAAAACAATTGCAATTCTGGGCGGTGGCGCTTCCGGTCTTGCGGCGGCGGTTACGCTTGCCCGCAAGCTTTCGGATGCAACCGTCCTTCTTTATGAAAAAAATGCGGAGCCCGGCCGCAAACTGCTGGCCACTGGAAACGGGCGTTGCAACCTGAGTAACCAGGACATCCGTCCATCTGATTTTCATGGCGATTCAGCCCTAATCTCTCTGTTAACGGAATCCTTTGGTACGGAAGATTGCCTGGCCTTCTTCCGCAGTCTGGGCTTATCCACGTTGGCGGAAGAAGGCCGCATTTACCCCAGGACCATGGCCGCCGCCACCGTGCGGGATGTACTGTGGGCCGAGGTTCGCCGATTGGGCGTAATTATCAAATGCAATACCCCGGTGGAAACCCTTACCAAAACGGAAACCGGCTTTTTGATTAACGGCACGGAGGCCGCGGACATGGTCCTGCTGGCTGTGGGCGGCAAGGCCGGCTCTAAGTTTGGCACCGACGGAGAAGGATACAAACTAGTAAAAGCGCTCGGCTTAACCTATCAGCCAATTTCCCCGGCTCTGGTGCAAATGAAAATTCGGGAAGACATCAGTGCTCTGCACGGACTGCGTGTCCGCGCAGGCATCACCTTAAAGGACCACAACGGCAAGGAACAGGGCCGGGAAATTGGCGAATTACAATTTGCCGGTGACACCCTGTCCGGCATTGCCGCCATGCAGCTGTCCGGGACAGCCGCCGTTCTGGCAAAGACGGCATGGCCCACGGTCCATCTGGACTTTTGTCCGGAATGGACCGCAGCAGACGTGCTGTCCTTTTTGCAGGAACGGCGTGCAGCAGCAGACCATTCTGCCGACAAACCGCAGGAAACCGGGCACAGCTTATGTCATGGCTTCCTGCACAACAAACTCATTCCCGTGCTGTTCCGGTTTTGCGGCCTGTCGGCAGATGCGCCTGCCTCTGCCCTATCAGATCCGGAGCTGACTCGCCTGGCAGAAGCGGTAAAAGATTTTCCGCTGACAGTGCTTGGCACCAAGTCCTATAAAGACGCCCAAGTAACCCACGGCGGCGTTGGTGCAGACCAGCTAAAGCCAGATTCCCTAGAATGTAAAACCGTGCCGGGCTTATATTTTGCCGGGGAACTGTTAAATGTAGACGGCCTCTGCGGTGGGTACAACCTACACTTTGCCTGGGGAACCGGAATTTATGCTGCAAAGGAGATTATCCGTGCTCAGAATTAATGAATTAAAGCTTCCTTTGGAGGCCCAGCAGGAAGACCTGAAGCTGGCTGCCGCCAAGGTTATGAAACTAAAACCGGAAGACATTCAGGAGCTGTCCATTTACCGGCGTTCCATTGACTCCCGCCATAAAGACAATATTCAGTTTGTCTACGCCGTAGACGTTATTACCAGTGTAGACGAGCAACGGATTTTAAAACGTTGTGACAAACGGCGGGTACAACAAACCGAAGTCTATGAATACGAAATGGTGGAAAACAAACATCAATCCGCCCTTCGCCCGGTCATTGTCGGCTTCGGCCCGGCAGGTATGTTCTGTGCGCTTATGCTGGCGCGCGCCGGCCTCCGCCCCATTGTATTAGAGCGTGGTCATGATGTTGACACCCGCACCAAGGACGTACAGAAATTCTGGTCTGAGCGCCAGTTAAATCCGCAGTCCAACATTCAATTTGGCGAAGGCGGAGCCGGTACGTTTTCCGATGGGAAGCTGACTACCGGCATTAAGGACCGGCGTCAGCGCAAAGTCTTTGCGGACTTTGTCAGCTTCGGTGCGCCGGATACCATTCTTTACAGCAACTATCCCCACATCGGAACCGACCATCTGGTTCTTGTGGTTAAAAATATCCGGGAAGAAATTAAACGTCTTGGCGGAGATGTCCTGTTCGGCTCCCGCTTAACGGATCTTATCATTTATAACCACTACATTCAGGGTGTCACCTATGAAACCGAAGATGGCGCTACCCATGACCTGGAAACAGATACCTTAGTCCTGGCACTGGGCCATTCTGCCAGAGACACCGTGGAAATGCTTTATCAAAAAGGCTTGACCATGATTCGAAAGCCCTTCTCCGTAGGCGCTCGCATTGAACACCCACGGGAATTCATAGACAAAGCCCAATACGGTTCCTTTGCCGGGCACCCGGCGCTTGGCGCCGCCAATTATAAAATGGCCTTTCACGGTGCCCATGAACGTGGCTGCTACACCTTCTGCATGTGCCCGGGCGGAACCGTTGTCAACGCCGCCTCGGAAGAAGGCGGAATTTGCGTCAACGGCATGAGCACGTACGCCAGAGACCAGGGAAACTCCAACTCCGCTCTTTTAGTCAACGTCAACCCGGAAGACTTAGACGGACAGGACCCGTTGGAAGGCTTTGCCTTCCAACGCAAGTTGGAGCAAACCGCCTTTGCCCTCGGCGGCGGGGACTACACTGCACCGGCACAGCTGGTTGGAGACTTCTTAAAAGACCAGCCAACCACCCGCTTCGGAGCAGTCCACCCTAGTTGTCCTACCGGCACAACCCCCGCAGACCTGCGTGCCGTCCTGCCCAAAAAGGTAACCGATACCATGGCCGAAGGTATTGTCCTAATGGACGGAAAACTGCATGGCTTTGCCATGCCGGAAGCGGTCTTAACCGGGCCGGAGGCACGCTCCTCCTCGCCGGTTCGCATACTTCGTGATGACTTTTATCAGTGTTACTTACAAAAGGAACCGCTCGGCGGGGTCTACCCCTGCGGGGAAGGTGCCGGATACGCCGGTGGAATTGTGTCCGCCGCCGTTGATGGCATCCGCACCGCGGAAGCCATCCTGACCGACGAACACGCTTTTTAAAAGGAGGAAGCAAAATGCGCTACTACCTTGATAAACAGCTCCTTCCGGAAACGGAAACTGCATCGCCCGAGTATAAAGAATATTCTGAACACAAACCCTATTCTGAACATAAGCCCTATGTGGAGCTCCTTTCCTTTGCGGAAATTCAGGAACGAAAGGATCCGTTGGAAGTGCCCAATGTTACTTCCATCCGCCGTTGCAAAGCAGAAATTTATGAAAGCGAAGTAATTGCCACCCTCTACATCCCGGATTTTTCAGACGAAGACAAAAGCAAATGGTCCTGCCTCTTTTACTTGGAAAAGAACTCCTTACTTTTAGTCGGCAACATTTCCCAACTGGAAACAGAGCTCCAGAAGCTCAGTAGCGTTAACCATAACATCAGAACTCCCGGCCAGCTGCTCTTTGCCCTTTTGGAAGATTTCATCCGCAACGATGAGGATCTGTTGGATGAAACGGACAACCAGCTGGACGCAATGGACGACCAAATGGTAAAAGATACCATGGAAGATGACTTTGAGGTACGGCTGTTGGAATATCGCAAGCTGATTTCCCGCCTCAACCGTTACTACCAGCAGCTCCTGGAAATGCTTTCTGCCCTTGCTTCCTGTCCGTTTTCCTTCCTGGACAAGGAAAGCAAGCGCATGTTCAACTATCTTTACAACAAAGTAGACATTTATTACATGAAATCCCAAAAGCTGAAAGAGCAGCTGGACTCCCTCTTTGACCACTATCAAATGATGCACAACGAACATCAAGAAGAGGCCGTTCGTTATCTTACCATTGCCACTTCCATTTTCATGCCATTGACGCTCCTGACCGGATGGTACGGCATGAATTTCACCCACATGCCGGAGCTCTATTGGAAATACGGCTACATTGTAGTCATTGCCGTAGCCATCCTGATCCTCCTCCTGGAACTCATCCTCTTCAAAAAGAAAAAATGGCTTTAATGTAGGAAACCTCTATTTGCGGTCCGCATGACAGTGCCGATTCTAATGCCCTGGCAGTGCCGTTTCCAATGCCACGGCAGTGTTGTTTCCAATGCCACGGCAGTGTTGTTTCCAATGCCCACCCACCACGTCAATCTTCGGGTGGCAAATTCAAGAACAACTCTCCGTTTGCCACCCAAACAAAAAATCCGGGTGGCAAATCCAAACAGCGGCACCTACTTTGCCACCACCAAAACGCTGTTTCTGTCAGTGTTTGACCTACAGCTGGGTTTTGCGGTGGCAAATTCAAGAGCAGCTTTCCGTTTGCCACCCAAGCACGAAATCCGGGTGGCAAATCCAAACAGCGGCACCTACTTTGCCACCACCAAAACGCTGTTTCTGCCAGTGTTTGACCTACAGCTGGGTTTTGCGGTGGCAAATTCAGGAGCAACTCTCTGTTTGCCACCCAAGCACAGAATCCGGGTGGCAAATCCAAACAGCGGTACCTACTTTGCCACCACCAAAACGCTGTTTCTGTCAGCACATGGCTTACAGCTGGGTTTTGCGGTGGCAAATTCAAGAGCAACTCTCCGTTTGCCACCCAAACACGAAATCCGGGTGGCAAATCCAAACAGCGGTACCTACTTTGCCACCAACAAAGCGCTGTTTCTGTCAGCACATAGCCTACAGCCGGATTTAATTTTACTAATTATAATAAGGAAACGCCCACTTAGCATGCCAAGTGGGCGTCTATTTTTGCTTATTACTATTTGGAGCGTATTGCTATTTAAGGATCAAATTCTGCATCTGCATTTACTTATAATTATTTTGTAGCCCTCTTCTTCTTTCTAACAGCAAATACAATACCAACCGTGCCGCCTACGGCAACAACAATAAGAGTGGCAATGCCAATCCACAATCCCACAAAACTTTTTTCAGAAGCGGTATATATGGTTTCTTCAGCGGAATAAAGAGCTTTATCCCCATACAATTGTTCCGAACTTTCCTCCTGCAGTTTCTGTCTGTAAGAGCAAGAAGTGTTAAATGCCGTCACAAAAGTCTTCCAGGTTGGTTCCTTATTTTCTTGCTTACTGGCTGTATAGGATTCCAAATCCTCTTGTGTTTCTTCATCCACCGCCAGAACTTTGATTTCATCCTGGTCCTGATAAGCAAAGAAATAATCATATTGGACTTTCAACAACGCCACATTCTCTTTTCCGAATTTTTCAATCAAGTCTGTTTGCCGTAGCCAAAAACGTATCATCTGTCTCTTGGTATCCACTCAATGTGTACTTTTGATCTTCGTAATCAAATTCCATCAAACCAACTTGTGTTTGCTTTGCTTCTAGCACAAACAGCCATTCAACAGCAGGGGACACACTGGTAACAGCAGCACTTAGTGTTTTATCAGAACTCCCTTTTATCTGGTCTGCTGTAATGACATGGACTTTAAAACCCGGCCCCAATGCCATGTCCCGCACTGTAATGCCTGCATCCGCCAACTGACTATTCTCCGTATCCTGCAAAAGACTGTTACCTACCATTTGAAGATCCCCTTCTGCAACCTTTTGGACTTCTTCCGGAATTGGCTCATTCAGAGACACACTGCTCTTCGCCGAGGCAGCCACAGCTTGCATTGCAAGCAAGGAAATAAGTAATAGAGCCATCCAGTAAGAAAGAATCGGTTTCAGAATTTTCAATTTTGAGTTCATAAGTGCACCTCCATTTATTTTCCCGTCTTCAATGTAACATATTGTTTTTTCAATCAACTTACACTTGCGGCGTTTTTGCTTATTATTTGGATATTTTTGTATTTCTTTTATGCGAGTTAGACATATTTTTAATTGTGCCAAGCACATTTTTCAACTTTGTGAAAATATAGTCAGTCTTCTTGCAAAGTATCTTATTTTCGCTAAAATAAATGCTATAAAAAGCTGATAGCACGTTTGGAACCCCAGATATTCCAAATGTGTTTCTTTAATGAAGGAGCCTCCCAATAGGGAGGCTTCGTTCTGTTAATCCCGACGATGAAATCTTTGGATAAGTAAAATCCAGTATTTATGCGGGTTTCCGAGCTTTTATATGTAAGTTCTACCAAAAGATTTACCAAAAGTGATTTGGTACGGACAGCAATACA
>CAVHPJ010000012.1:0-44239 GCA_963638085.1 Butyricicoccaceae bacterium
TGCCTCAATAGCTCAGTCGGTAGAGCACGCGGCTGTTAACCGCGGTGTCACAGGTTCGAGTCCTGTTTGAGGCGCCATCAAGACCTTTACACAGTTGTGTAAAGGTCTTTTTCTTTGCCTCTTTTTAAGATTATTTTTGAAGTAATGAAAAAAAAGAGGGTTGACAGGAAAATAAAAAGGGGTAAAATAAAGTCAATCAATTGAGCACAATTAAAACGTGCAAAATCAATCAACAAAAAAGCACGCAGTTGCGCCAATTGAAAAATTTGCAAAATCAACACCAGCAAAAAACAAAATTTACAAAAGTCAAAAGCAAACTGAATCGCAGAAAAGAGGAAAAAAGATGAATGCATATGATTTTGAAGTAATGGCACAGGACGGAACCATGGAATCCCTTTCCCAGTTCAAGGGAAAAGCACTTCTGATTGTTAACACAGCTACCGGCTGCGGATTCACCCCACAATATGAAGAACTGCAGAACATTTACGAAGAACTTCATGACAAGGGTCTGGAAATTTTGGACCTGCCGTGCAACCAGTTTGCTCATCAGGCCCCAGGTGAAGACGAAGAAATCCATGATTTCTGCACCGGCAGATATGGCATCACCTTCCCGCAGTATAGCAAGGTGGATGTTAACGGGGAAAATGCCATCCCACTTTTCAAATGGCTGACCAGCAACACCAAGTTTGAAGGCTTCAACGGCCCGGCTAAGGTAATGCTGACTCCAATTGTTAAGATGATGGATAAAGACTATAAGAAGAATGGCAACATTAAATGGAACTTTACCAAATTCCTGATTGGCCGGGACGGCGAAATTGTAAAGCGCTTTGAACCGACTGCATCTCTGGATGAAGTAAAGAAGGCCATTGAGGAGGTCCTGTAAGCATGTTTCATTATGATTATCTGACCAAAAATACCTGCTCGCAGATCATCAGTCTGGATTTAGATGAAGGAAATGTGGTTAGAAATATCAGCTTCATGGGTGGCTGTAACGGCAACCTGAAGACCATTTCCATGCTCCTGGATGGCCAGACCGCAGATGAAATTGAAAGCAAGCTGGGTGGTATTACCTGCGGGAGAAGACCTACTTCCTGTGCAGACCAGCTTGCCAAAGCCGTCAAAGCCGCTGTAGAAGCCTCTACAGACCCCAATTACAAGCCTTTGGGTGCGGATGATGATGACGACGAAGAAGAATCAGAAACTCAGTCCTTTGCTTCCTGAAGCAGATGACCTGGCCTTTTTTGATTGATTGTGCTAAACTGAATTAGCTCAAAAAATTTCCGAAGAAGGAGCCGCCTATGGAACTCTATGATCCCTTAAAGCTGGACAACCAATTATGTTTTCCGCTTTATGCTTGCTCAAAAGAAATCATTCGAAGATATACTCCCTTTCTGGATGAAATCGGACTGACCTACACGCAGTATATTGCTATGATGGTCATGTGGGAGCATAAAGAACTGACTTCTAAAGAGATGGGAGAGTACCTGTTCTTAAATTCCGGCACGCTGACGCCGGTGTTGAAAACACTGGAAAGCAAAGGCTACATCACCCGGCATCGCTCGAAAGAGGATGAACGGAATCTGGTGGTCAGCATAACGGAAGAGGGGATGGCTCTGCGGGAACGCGCATTATCTATTCCAAAGCAAATGCGGTCTTGCTTTGACCTTAGTGTCAAGGATGCAGCGCAGCTTTACCGAATTCTGCATAAAATCATGAAGCAAATCAACTGAGTTTAGTCTCTAAGGCAAGTTGCTTTTTTACTGCTTTCCTTCTGTTAGAATAAGTTAGCATCAAAATCTTTCCACAGAAAAGGAAAGCCGGAGAAAACAGCTTGCATAACTCCAAAAAACTCCAAGACTCCGAAACTAATAACTACGAAACTCCAAACGCGTAAGCATACATGCAGTAAGCTCGGATTTAGAAGGCGCACTTTGTTTGGCGCTGACAGTCAAAAAGGCAATAAAGAAGCCGGAAAGCAAATTTGCTTTCCGGCTTTTCTTTGTTTAGTTTACTGATGTGTGGCTGGCTTATTTAGCATATCCGCCGACAGTCATCATTGCGTCACCCAGCTGTACGCCGAATTCCGGTCCACCAATTAACATGAGATTGCCGTTGGCGGTCAAATCAAACATGTCACCGGTATCCAGGAGAATCTGCAGAGCGCTGTAGCCGCAGTCATACTTCATGGTGAAGAATGGATTGCAACGAGTGCAGGCGCCTTGTACCGCCTGAGACTTGCCGTGGTCAATACGGATGTGAGCAGTCAGTTCCGGATGACCTTCTACTTCCCACTGATAAACACGGTCCGGAGAAGAAGCAATCCACTTGGAAATCTTCGGTTCGCCGGCTTTATTCAGTGCAGAAATACCGTAGCTGAGAAGGAGATAGTAGAGCTTGGTAATGAACAGGCAAAGCTCTTCGTTGTCCTTCGGCGGTTCTGCCGTGTTCAGCAGGCTGGACATCTTCAACAGAACAGACATGAACTTAACAAACAGGCCTAAATTACCAATGATAAACTTCGGTAATTTCAGCATGTCACCCTTCATGAAAGCGGTGAATTTTTCCAGACTGGAGAAGTGCAGACCGGCATCAATCTTGCCGTCATAAACACCCTGTACGGTAGTCCATACGCCATCTTTAATGATGAAATGGATGCCTTCTTTTGTGTCTCCGTCCATAGCGGAGATCTGATAAACTGCATTGACGCCCTTGAACTTAGCAGCAAGAGAAGGATCGTCGGTAGCAATATGCTTCATCAGTGGCAGTGCAGCTTTGAAAAATACAATTGCACTGTACTTGGTTGCGTCGTTTGCCATGATATTTGTCCTCCTTCTTAATATACTTCGTCCCAGTCTTCTTTGACAGGCAGCTTCTTTCCAATCAGATCAGCAACAGCCTTTTCAATACCGTTGGCATCAATGCCTGCAATATCAAGAAGGTCTTCCTGCAGACCGATGGTGGAGAAGTTGTTGTCATGACCAAGCATCTTGAACTGGCAGGCCTTGCCGGCAGAAGCAACAACTTCTGCAACAGCAGAACCAAGACCGCCCTGAATTTCATTGTCTTCTACGGTAACAATAGTGCCGGTTTCGTCAATGGCTTTCAGAATGGCTTCCTTGTCAATTGGCTTTACAGTATGCATGTTCAGAACACGGGCTTCCAGACCCAGGTCGGATTTCAGCATACGAGCGGCCTGCAGTGCTTCAAATACGCAGCTGCCGACAGCAATAATGGTAAGGTCATTGCCTTCCTTCAGGACGGCAGCCTTATCCCATTCAAAGTTAACGTCATCCAGAGTCTTATTAACAATGGCGTCAAAACCACGGTTAATACGGATATAAACCGGACCCGGAATATCATAAGAAGCTTTTACGGCAAAGAATGCTTCTGCACCGTCACATGGGCAGATAACCGTGAAATGAGGAAGCGTCCGCATAACACTGAGGTCAATCAGGCAGTGATGGGTGGAACCGGCCTGTCCAAAGGACGTACCGGAGTGGGTACCGATGATTTTAACCGGTACGTTCTGATAAGCAATGTCCGTATGAATCTGGTCCAGTGCACGGGCTGCTGCAAAGATTGCAAAGCAGGATGCATAAGGAACAAAACCGCATTTTGCAAGACCGGAAGCAATACCGAACATGTTCTGTTCTGCAATACCTACGTTAAACAGTCTTTCCGGGAACTGCTTTGCAAATACACTGGTCTTAGTGGACTTAGCAAGGTCTGGTGTAAGAGCAACAATTTCCGGATGTTCTTTTGCCAGCTCGCAGAGAGCAAGACCGTAACATTCAGCGGTGGAAAGTTTTGTCGAGTCAATCGACGTGTAGACCATACCTCCCATGTCTTAACCCTCCTTCTTAGCGCGGGCAACGCGCTGTTCATAGTATTTTTCAAGTGAGGCAAATGCCTTGTCAAACATTTCGTCACTCAGGGAACCGTAATGCCAGGTGTAGTCTCCTTCAATGAAGTCAACGCCGGCACCCTTAACGGTATCCATAATAATGGCGGTTGGTTTGTCTCCGCCCTTCTTGTTGTTGTCAATGGCCTGTTCCAGAGCCATGCAGAGTTCCTTGATGTTCTGGCCGTCTACACGGATGGCGTTGAATCCGAAGGAAGTAAAACGGTCATCCAGTGGTTCTACTGCCATTTCATCGGCAACCGGACCGTCAATCATCAGTTTGTTGTTGTCAACCATGATAACCAGGTTGGACAGTTTGAACTGAGAGGCAGACATGAAAGCTTCCCAGTTGGAGCCTTCGTTTAATTCGCCGTCACCGGTAATGCAGAAGGTCATATAGTCTTTTTTCTTCAGTCTTGCGGCAAGAGCCATACCAACTGCAATGGAAGGACCGTGACCCAGGGAACCGGTAGAGCAGTCAACGCCGACAACTTTGTTGGAGTCAAGGTGCATGCCGATTTTGGCACCGGTCAGGTTGAAGATCTTCAGTTCATCCAGAGGCATGAAGCCGAGGTCAACCAGAACAGGTGCATAGGAGATTGCGGCATGTCCTTTGGAAAGAACGAAGCGGTCTCTGTCGTCCCATTTCGGGTTCTGAACGTCATACTTCATGTAACGATGATAAAGAACAGTAAGTGCATCCAGGCAGGAAAGACCACCGCCGATGTGGCCGCTGCCGGCCCATTTTACTGTCTGGCAGGTGAGCGTACGGAGCTCATGTGCCTTTTTTTCCAGTCTAAGCCATTCTTTTTTGTCAAACGGCTTGTAATCTGCTGGCATTTGGATAACCCCTTTCATTTGTTGATTAAAATATTTTTAACCAAAAACATTTCAATAAAATTTTAAGGTTTCAAGGGGCTGTTTTCAAGTATGTGCACAAAAATCAGCGAATTAAACGGAATTTTATTCTGCTTTTTCAACAAAACAACAAGGCTTTTACCCCAAAAAGTGAATTATTGCTCACCATAGGATGAATTCATGCTCACCTGTGTTTCCGGGCGATGTAGATCTATTCCTCCTTTTTGTAATGTTTCTTTAAAGTTAATCTAAAGTTTTCCTTTTATTCTGTTAAATGCAGGGAGGACATCAGGCAGTTAATGCTTTTCCCCTTTTGATGCTTCCCTGCAGATGGAAGCGCAAGCAAAATAGCGGAAAAGACGACAAGGTTTCTTGTCGTCTTTTCTGTTATGTCATAAAATAGGAACAGAGGAAAATAGGAGAATGGAAAAGGGGAGGAAAAGGAATGTACCGGGAAATAGTGCCTTTTGTGCTGCAGTGCATTTTTACCTTTGGGATACGGTTCTTTGTGTGGACCTATCAGATAACCAACCAATTAAACGAAAAATGTGAAGAAAAAGTAGGCAATGTGGGGCTCCGTACGTTCTTCTGTATGATATGCCCGTTGTATGCCGTATGGTGGTTTTCACAGACCGCAAGACGAGTGGATACGTTGCAGGATGAAAATGGAGAAACATCTAACTTAACCATGATTTGTACTATTTATGCCTGCTTTGGAGGATATTATCTGGCGGCCGTCTTAATTCAAAAAAGACTAAATCGGCTGGAGCGGGGGCCGGAACCGGAAGCGGAATATCCTGCCGCCATGACGCGAGCGGAAACCCAGAAGATGTTTGTTCCGGTTAACGGAATTGCTATCCGTATGGTGGTTACCTTTAACATATACAATTTATATTGGATTTGGCGGATGACCGGATTTTTGAATGGGGTGGCAGGCTTTCCACGACGGGATCCCCACCGGACGGTTCTGTTCTGCCTGCTTTGCCCGCCGTATATGCTTTATTGGATTCATGAAACAGCCAAACGAATGGAGGGCCTGTGTGAAGAAAAAGGCCTTTCGGCGCCAAACCTGACCGGCTTATGCTGCATTTATTCCTGCTTGACGCTCCTGCTTCTGCCTGCCTGTTTAATTCAGGAAAATTTGAACCGGATTATTTTAAAGGAATATGCGGCAGAACACGGATCCGTCCACAGCAAATATGATGTAATTACTCGGGAAAATTCCGTTTACTACACCTTTCGTTTTAACCATATGGAAGAACTGCGTACCCATGCGGACTGGAACTGGGTTTCCTTTTTCTTTGGCTCCTATTGGTTGTTTTACCGACGCATGTATGCCTGGGGACTTTTTTCTTTCTTCTTGGATTTTGCTTCTATCTTTGCAATTGTGCAAGGCTTGTATTTTAATGCTTACTCCTTCTCTGCTGCAGGACTGGCGTTACTGTTTGCGTCCCATTTATTGCTGGGGGTATTTGCCAACGATTTTTATAAGAGCCGGTGTGATACGCTGTTAAAACAGTGTATGCAGATGGAGCAAGAAACAAAAAAAGAAAAAATGGAAGCAAAAAAAGGCGGGGTCAGCGTGTCAGCCTGTGGTCTGTTTTTGATTTTTACTCTGATTTTGGCGGGTTGTACCTCTGTCCTTCTGGCAGAAGAAGCACAAATGAAATTTATTTCGGCACAGATGTATAACAACGGAATTTTTGCCACCAATTATGAGACGGATATTGACCCGTACTTTTTCCGGCAAGAGGCAGACGGATTGCAACCGGAGGAAAAGGGGGAATTGTATAAAGAACAGGCTGCTGCAGAAGAAAAAGCACGGGACGAGCGGGTAGAAAAAGAAGAGGCGTTGAATCGTTTCTACGAGTGGAGGCGCATGTTTCGTCTGACTTGGGAAAACCGTCATCTTCCCGATTGAAACAACAAAAATAAGTTAATCTGTTTAAAAAATTCAAGAAACCTTGAATTAGTCTTAAAGAATGACTATAATAAAAGCCGTAACATTGGTTTATGTAGGGGTAAACCGTATTACACCTGAATTTAGTAGGAGAATTCAGATAGGGGAAACGGCAAGGGGCAGAAGGTAAAACCTTCTGCCCCTTGTCCATTTTGTCTTATAAGGAGAAATCTATGAATGAATGGAGACTATGTTCGGTGAACCGGGATGCTTAGCTAACCGTAATAGATTTGCTTTGCTTTTCCGGTGCCGGTTTCTTCGGCATGTTCAGGGTCAGAACCCCGTTTTCATAGGAAGCATCAATGTGATCCTGGTCAATTTCTTCTACATGGAAGGAACGTTTGTAAGAACCAAAGGTTCTTTCTCTGTAAATGTATTTACCTTTACACTTTTCTTCCTTTTGTTCTTCCGAGTGCTCAGCAGAAATGGTAAGAACATTATCCTCTAGGTTAATGTGAATATCTTCTTTCTGGAATCCCGGAAGATCTGCTACCAGCTTGAAGGAATCTCCTTCATCGGTAACATCGGTGTTGTAACGGGCAACAGGGGTAAACATACTATCTAAGGTATCCAAACTTTCAAATGGGTCAAATGTGGTCAACCAACCATTGTTTTTCAGAGCTAACATGGTGGCAACCTCCTTTCTGAAATTGAAAACATAATAAGTTTTGGTGTCCCGCCTGATGGTTCCTGGATTTGATGGAACCGTCAGGCGTTCTTGTCAGTGGCTGTACTCATTTCCTTCTGACAACTATTATTATAGCCATGTTTTCCAAGAAAGTGTGAACAAATTGTAAACAATTAGCACTCTTTTCAAAAGAGTGCTAAAGTGAGCAAGGCTGACTCGCCGGGGAAAAGAAGACAGAAAGAATTCAGAGAACAGCAGGGAGAAGTTTTTTTGATGGATTCCGCCAGATGGGTTTCCTTTTCCGGGCAGTATGTTATACTTTATAAATATAATCAATCCAATAAAAGCATTACCGAGGAGCAGAGTGTAATGAAAAAATATTTACATGACTTTTGCAGGGATTTTGTTGCTACCGAAAAGTCAATATCTCGGGCAGAACCGTTGCAGATGCCGTATGTTTATCCCATTTGTGCGCAAATGTTTGTGGAAAACGGGAAGCACCCCGACTCCAAGAAGCTAAAGCAAAGTGACACTTTGTTTGGTAAAAAAGCGGGCCTTTTCTTTGAACTTTCCGGCACATCGGCGCTCATGCTGATTTCCCATCTTTCCATGGCAGAAAATCCGGAAGAGCGGCTGGAAGAAATTGATGCCGGCAAGAAGATTTTGCGGGAATATTTTCCTGCTTCGGAAGCACTGTTCCTGGCTTCTCTGGTTCTGACCAGAGGTACAACAGAGGATCAGTGGCGTGAACTTGCAGAAAAAGCCCACGGAATTTATGAAGTAATTAAAAAAGAGCATGCCCTGTTAACTTCCGGCGGAGATATTATTTTTTCTATCCTGATGGCAAAAACCGGGAAGGACAGAGACCTGCTGGACAGATCCAATGAATTTCAGGAATATTTGGAAAAGGCATTGCCGGGTACGGAACCGATTACGCTGTCCCGTGTTTTGGCGCTGGAATCGGAAGGTACTGTAGAAGAAATCAGTGAACGGTTTTTAACCCTGTATCATAAGCTGGCCGAAAAAGGCTATGCTTATGGAAAACGGTATCAGCTTCCTGTGTTGGGAATTGCGTCCATGATGCCCAATGATATAGATGAAATCGTCAATGACATCTGCGAAGTAGATAAATATCTTGCCAGACAGGATCTGTATCGTGGATTATTGCACTGGTACAGTAAAACCGTCAGACTGATGCATGCCACCATGATTGTAACGGGCGCCTATGCCAAGGAACGCAGGAAGCAGGAAGGTGTAGATGACCACTATGTGAAAGCAGAACTTTTGGCCATGAATATTTCCCTTTGGAATCTGTTCTACGTTCTGTTTATTTAAAATAAAACTTAAGGACCCAGAAAGCACTTCGTACTTTCCGGGTCCTTTTTTACTGTCGTTGCGGCTTTTACATATTTAACATCTGACCCTGAATTTGCTGCATGGTCTCTTCCGACGGCTGGCAGGTCAGAGGATCTTCCCCATTCACGGAAAGATAGATGATCTGCATGGCGTCGTTCATGATATCATTCATGGAAACGCGGGCATTCTGCAGGGCTGCCATGGTTGGGATCTCATTCATTTCCTGATACAGAGCCATATAATCCGACTGGATTTTTTGCATTTGTGCTTCATCCGGATTTTCCTGGCCGACTAAGGCTTCAAAGAGGGTCTGCATTTCTTTGAACTTGTCATTGTATTCGCCAATCTTCGGGTCTTTTTCGGCTTCGTCCCGGGCGGCAAGATAGGCCTTGTACGGATCGGATGCCTGAATGGCTACGCCCAGTGCGCGGGCAGCTTCCATAATGTCCATGGGGTGTTACTCCTTTTGTCTTTCATTTAAAAATTGGGATTAAAAATTTAAATCAAAGCCATGGCGGCTTGATAAGCAGTGTGCGTGGCCGCAGCAATCCGGCCGGTTGTCTTGGCATCACCAACGGTGATAATGCGCGGGCAAATGGCATATAGGCCGTGTGGTGCTTTTGCAGGTCTGACGCCAAGGGCCAGAACAACGGCATCACAAGGCATACTGCGCTTGCGGCCCGGGATTTTAGTGGATTCCACTTCAATGTGGTCTTCCTGGATTTCCGTCAGCTTATAAGAAGTCAGGAATTTGGCATCTGCTTCTTCCAGCTTTGGAACAACATCCATAACGTGCTGTACCCAGGTTCCCGGAGCCAGTTCGTCTGCCATTTCCACCATTAAGATGCGGTTGCCCTGTTCGCTCAGGTACTCTGCAGTTTCCAGGCCGGTCATGCCGGAGCCGATGACGGCAATCCGCTTGCCGGTAAATTCCACTTCTTTCCGCAGAATTTGCTCTGCCGTAAAGACGTTGCTGCCGTTGGTGCCCGGCAGGGACGGGACAACCGGCACTGCCCCGGTGGCAACAAATACAGCATAGGGCTGATAAGACTGTACCAGCTCTGCAGTGGCTTCCGTGTTACATAAAATGTCAACGCCAAGTAACTTACATTGGGTTTCCAGGTCTTCCGTTACCCATGCAATTTTCCGTTTCTTTTCCGGGGCGGCTGCCAACAGAACCTGGCCACCGACGGAAGCCGCTTTTTCCAAAACGGTAACACGGAAGCCCTTCTGTGCGCAAACCTTTGCCGCCATCAGACCGGCAGGACCGGCACCAATGACAACAACCGGACGGTCATTCCCGACCTTTTCCGGTTCTAACGGATAATCTACTTCGTTGCAGGTGCGCGGGTTAACAGCGCATTGGCCCGGTTTGCCACCATCCATGGCACCGTGCATCATGGATTCTAGGCAATACAGACAGGAAATACAGCGGTTAATTTCCTTGGAACGTCCTTCCTTGGCTTTCTTGGCCCAGTACGGGTCGGCCAGCATAGGACGGGCAAGGGCAATGACATCTTGGTAGCCTTCTTCCAGCAGCTTTTCCGCCTGCTCCGGTGTGCGGATAACACCACTCTGGCCGACCGGAATAGAAACGGCTTCTTTGACCGCTTTTGCATTTCCTTTCCGCCAGCCAAGAGGGTAGGAAACTGGCTCGCACCAGGTGTTTAAGGTTTCATAAGTGCCACAGGACAAATCCAGGTACTGCACGCCATATTGCTCTAACAGCTTGGCAATCTGGACACCCTCTGACAGAGTCAGGCCCTGGTCAAAACCAAATAAACGGTAATATTCATCTACTGTTAACCGAGCGGAAATAGGATAATCCGGTCCGCACAAGGCGTGGATTTTCTCAATGATTTCTTTGACAATGCGGGTCCGGTTTTCCAGGGATCCGCCATATTCGTCGGTTCTCCGGTTGGTGTACGGAGACAAAAATTGTTGCAGGAAGTAGCCGTGGGAACAGTGCAACTGTACGCCGTCAATGCCGGCTTTCTTGCAACGCAGGGCACCTTCTGCATATTCGTCTTCAATCTTATGAATTTCCCACTTGGTCAAAGCACGCGTCTTTTGCATTTCCTTGACCGGGGAGCAGAGCCCTTCGGAAGGTACGGCAGACGCGGATACAGTTGGGAGATAAAATTTGTGGAAGAATTGCTGGTCAAAAAAGTCCATGTACTTGGTTAAACCAAAGAACAGGGTCCACCATCCGTTCCAGTGACGGCCGATGACATCGGACAGCTTCCAGGCAGTAACTACCAACTGATAGGTTTGACGTCCCGGGTGATGCAACTGTACAAAAATTTTAGAGCCCTCTTTGTGAACGCCGTCTGCCAGGCGCGTCAGGCCTGGAATACAGCGGTCAGAGGTAACAGACAACTGCTTGGGACCGGTACAACCGGACCAGTCGCTGATGCGCGTTACTTCAGTTTCAATCAGTCCTGCACCGCCTTTGGCACGCTCTACATAATAGGTATAGCAGCGGTCTCCGACAGTGCCGTCCAATTCGGCAGTCTCCATGAGCATGGGCGGCAGCACAATACGGTTTGGAATCTGACAGGTTCCAATCTGCCACGGCTCAAAGAGCTTTGGGAAAAACTCATTCATTCGTTTCATCCTCCTCTATTGTTTGTTCCAAAAGGAATGAATTTTGTATATAACACGAAACGTCCTCCGGATGAGAAAACCGGCTGACAACAAAATCTGCACCAAGGGAAAGGGCTTTTGCCAGGTCATCTACGCTAGAATAGGCAAAGACCATGACTTGCATGCCGGCGTCTTTACAGAGTGCAGCGGTTTCCGGATTCCAGTGCTCTGCGGACACGGAAACAATAGGAATCTTTTTCTTCTGGCAGAATTGTAACTGGCGATGCAGTTGTTGTTCCTGTCCTTCCGCCGCAAAACCGGATTTGGGCAATTGGTAAATAACGGTGAAATCTAACGGGGCCGCACGGAGAAGGTCATAATCTTTTTTGCGGCGTAAGCGGATCATAATATGCTGCGAAGTCATGAAAGGCCCACCATGCGAAACCTGGAAGGCTTCCCAGAGCTTTTGGAAGAACAGCTCCTGCTGAGCCCCGGTTTCCGGGGTACCGATGTCCAGAATCAGACGGGCATCGGCATAGGCCGGAAACAGCAGCAGTTTCCGGAAGCGGCGCAGAACGTCTGCCAAGGTGGCAGTTGGATACAGGCCGTAATACTTTTGCTGTAAGAATTCCTGTGTGGAAAGCGGCGGACAGGGCTCTTCCTCCGGCAGAGGAAGGCCAAGCCGCCGGTATGTGTTTCGGTTCCATCCGTTGACGCAGACCAGCGTGCCGTCTGCGTCCAGGCGGACGTCCACCTGCACATACCGGAACCTATGTTGCAGACTGTTCTGCAGGGCTTCCGGTGAATTTAATCTGTCATATTGCAGGAGTGTACTGCCAAGGCCAAGCGCTACCATATGTTCCCGTGCAAAAGTGGCTGTTTCCGGACTGGTGGAAGCGGCCTTCGGCTGGGATAAACGGAATGCCTCTTCCAAAAAGTCATGAAGAGGGGAAATGAGACTATTTTTGCTTTCTTCCGAAAGCGGAATGACGCCTTTTGCCAATGCCGCTTCCAGTCGGGAAACAACGGCTTCCGCCTGTAAGTCCTCCGGCGAAACAAAGCGTTCCGGCGTTTCTACGCGGTTGCTCCAAAAGCGGACCTTGTCATTCCAGACAAAGCCGATGCTGGGAACGCCTAACGTAAAAGCCAGAATATGAGTATGCATTCGACCGGCAATAATGCCGTCAAATTGCTGAATGTTTTGCGCCAGTTGCCAGGGCTCTGCCGGGGCGGGAATTCGTTCCCCGTGACCAATGAACTCTAGTACTTTGGTGGCAAATACTTCGTCTCTGTCCAATCCATTGGTAAAGACGCGCCACGCGTATCCTTTTTCTTCCAGCAGTTCTGTCACTTCTTTCCAAAACTGCAGGAGGTAGTCTTTGTCAATGGCTTCGTTCCCGTAATCCGCAAACAGCCGTTCTCTGGTAATGCCGAGTCCAATCAGTGGCTGTTGCTGCTTTGGCTTCTTTTGCAGATGTCCGGCATAAACGGATTTGCTGAAGACAGCTACATCCGGAACAGACGAAATGGGAATGGTGCTTTCCGGAAGATAGTCTTTTTGTAAGGTTCCTATGTCATCTCGGCAGGTAATGCCCTTGACACAGGAAAGCTGTAGTGCTGCTTTTAAACGTTGACAGCGTTCATCTTCTTCGTCATACCCTTCTACACCAACCGCATTCAAAAAGACTGGTATTTGCAGGGCATTGGCTTCTTCCAGAATACGGATAACATCTTCATAAAAATGTTCCTGCCGGAACTTGATTAACCCGCCGCCGGCAAAGACAATGGCGTCTGCCGTGGTCAGCGGAAGGCGGTCTCCGGACTGGATGTTGTATCTTATAATCCGCGTTTGCTTCCGCAGACGCTTGGAAAGTGCTTTTTGAATCAGATAAACCGCGTTGTCGGCAATGACTGCATCGCCAAGATTCCGGTTGACAATTTGAACAAGCAGAACAGTATAGGGGTTTTTGTTTGTAGGCATAGTAGGGCCTCTTTCTCAGAGATGATACCATTATATATCAGATTTTCCGGATTTTGGAATGTACTTAGTGAAAAACCAGGGCGGATGTGCTAGAATTTCTACCTGTATACAAGAATTATTCCCAGGAGGCAAACGTTATGGAATATGTATTTTCCGACAAAATTGCAAATCTGAAACCGTCCGCGGTTCGTGAAATTTTAAAATCCACGGCAGACCCATCCGTGATTTCCTTTGCGGCCGGCAATCCGGCACCGGAGGCCTTCCCGGTGGATGCCGTCAAGAAAATCTCCAATGAAATTTTGGAAAAGGATCCGATTCTGGCTTTACAGTATGGGGTAACGGAGGGCTATGCACCGTTGCTGCTTGATCTGGAAAAGCTGTTGCAAGACCGCTTCCACATTTCCATGGAAGGCAATTCCGTTGTGGTAACCAGTGGCGCTACCCAGGTTATGGAATTGGTCACCAAGGTGCTTTGCAACGAAGGAGACGTCATTGCCTGTGAAAATCCATCCTTCATTGGCTCCCTGAACTGCTTCCGCTCTTACGGCGTGCGCCTGGAAGGTGTGCCGGTGGAAGCAGACGGCATGAATCTGCAGGCACTGGAAGACTTGCTGAAAAAAGAACCGAACATTAAGTTCCTGTACACCATTCCAAACTTCCAGAATCCGACCGGCGTTACCATGAGCGCAGAAAAGCGCAAGGGACTGTATGAGCTGGCCTGCAAATATAACTTCATTATTTTGGAAGACAACCCCTACGGAGACCTCCGTGCTTATGGGGAGGACGTCCCTGCCATCAAGACGCTGGATACCGAAGGCCGCGTCATTTATGCCGGTACGTTCTCTAAGGTTATTTCTCCCGGTTTGCGAGTTGGCTATGTTTGCGGACCAAGTCCCATTGTTTCCAAGATGGTTGTCGGCAAACAAACGGAAGACGTACACACGGCCATGTGGAATCAACTGATTGTTTATGGCTGGCTGGAGCAATATGACTATGAAGAGCACGCACAGCGGATGCATGATATTTACCGCCGGAAGCTGGATCTGATGTGCAATCTGGTGGATTCCGAACTGGGCAGTGCCGTGGAATATGTGAAGCCGGAAGGCGGTATGTTTGTCTGGTGTAAGTTGAAAGACTCGCTTGACATGCTGACCTTCTGCAAGAAAGCAGTAGAAAAGAAAGTGGCAGTTGTGCCGGGTACGGCGTTCCTGCCAAAAGAAACAGATACAACCAATTGCTTCCGTATGAACTTCTCTACGCCGTCAGATGAAGCCATTCAAAAAGGCATGAAGCTGCTTGGCGAAGTGGTTCGGGAAATGGAAGCAGAAGGAAAGGACTAAACGGAACATGGAAAAAGTGTTAAGTATGATTCAGCCAAGCGGATTGCCAACCCTGGGCAATTACCTTGGAGCACTGAAAAACTGGGCCAATGTTGCCGAAGAATATGACTGTGCTTTTGCAGTTGCAGACCTGCATGCCATTACGGTACGCCAGGATCCGCAGAAGTTTAAAAAGCAGATATTGGAAATGTATGCTTTGCTGCTGGCTCTTGGTCTGGACCCGGAAAAGAATATCATTTTTGTACAGTCCCAGAACCTGAATCATGCACAGATGGCATGGCTTTTGAACTGTTATACGCAGTTTGGCGAAATGTCCCGCATGACACAATTTAAGGATAAGTCCAAACAGCATGCAGACAATGTCAATGTCGGCCTGTTTGCCTATCCTGCTTTAATGGCAGCAGATATTCTGTTATACCAGGCAGACTATGTGCCGGTAGGTGCTGACCAAAAGCAACATCTGGAAATTGCCAGAGATATTGCCGGTCGGTTCAATGGCATTTACGGAGACACCTTTACGCTGCCGAAGCCACTGATTGTGGATACCGGCGCCCGCATTATGTCTTTGCAGGATCCCACTAAGAAGATGAGTAAATCCGATCCTAATCCAAAGGGCTTTGTAACCGTCTTTGATTCTCCGGATGTTATTGCCAAGCGTATCAAATCCGCTGTTACGGATTCGGAGGCCTGCGTCCGTTATGCTGAAGGAAAAGATGGTGTTAACAACTTAATGTCCATTTACAGCTGCTGCACCGGCAAAACCAACGAAGAAATTGAAGCTGAATTTGCTGGAAAGGGTTACGGAGACTTCAAGTCTGCCGTTGCCGATGCGGTAATTGCAGAACTGGCACCGGTACAGGAAGCCTATGCCCGTTATATGGATGATCGTGGATATCTGGAACAGTGTATGAAGGATGGCGCTGCCAAAGCCACAAAAGTATCACAACGCACACTGGATAAAGCCATGAAAAAAATTGGTTTTTATCAATTTAAGAAATAAGCTGAATCGCCTGAAAAATGCCCTGATTCCACCTGCTTTTTTGGCAGGGGAGCGGGGCACTTTTTTGTTGACGCAGTGCGGGTTAAGGGGTTAAACTAATGGCAGTAATTTGAACGGGAGGTGGCACGCTTTGGATAGCGGTGATAAACACCGATATTATTTTTTCGGAAAAAACAGCGGTATACAAGTGGGACACCTTAACGTTCCGGCTTACTCCGGTTAAGCCTTAACGTTAGTGCGGCCTTTTGTCTTGTATGCCTGCAAGACAGGAGGCTTTTTTTAATGGATGAAAAGAACTTTACAGAACTGTATCAGCTTTTGAACCAAGGCAATTTCTCCGCCCTGCGCCGAGAATTGGCCGAACGGAATGAAGTTGATATTGCAGATTTCCTGGAGGAATTGGAACCGGACCAGATGGTAAAAGTGTTCCGTGTGTTGCCGAAGGATATTTCGGCAGACGTTTTCTCCTACATGGAACCGGAAAATCAGCAGCAGGTAGTAGAACACATTACCGACCGCGAAGTAGGACGCCTGATTGACGACCTGTTCTTGGATGACGTGGTGGACTTCCTGGAAGAAGTACCGGCCAACATTGTTACCCGTGTACTGAAGGTGGCCACGCCGGACATGCGGAAAACCATTAATACATTTCTGAATTATCCGGAAGACTCTGCCGGCAGCATCATGACCAACGAAATGATTGCGTTGCATGACAGCTTAACGGTAGGACAGGCCATTGAATATATTCGCAATACCGGAGAAGATAAGGTTTCCATTTATGCCATTTATGTTATTGACAGCAAGCGGCATCTGAAAGGAACCATTGAACTGGCAGATCTGATTTATAACAAGCCGGAAGTTCTAATTTCCGACATTATGGATGACGACAAACAGCTGATTTACGTCGGCACCCTGGATGACCAGGAAGAAGTGGCTGACGTAGTAACCAAGTATGACCTGTTGGCTGTGCCGGTTGTAGACAAGGAAACACGCCTGGTTGGTATTATCACCGTTGATGACGTAGTAGATATCCTGCAGGAAGAAGCTACGGAAGACATGGAAAAGATGGCCGCCATTGTTTCTACGGAAAAGCCATATTTTAAAACGGGTATTTTTGCAACCTATAAATCCCGTATCCCGTGGCTGCTGTTCCTGATGATTTCCGCCACATTTACCGGCGCCATTATTACCCACTTTGAAGAGGCCCTGTCCACGTACATTGTGCTGACAGCGTACATTCCTATGTTAATGGACACCGGCGGAAACGCAGGCTCCCAGTCTAGCGTGTCTATTATCCGTGCCCTTTCCCTGGGCGATGTAGAATTCAAGGATATTTTCAAAGCCCTTTGGAAGGAAATCAGAGTAGCGGTTTTGGCCGGTATTACTCTGTCCGTATGTAACTTTGCCAAACTGATGCTATTTGATAAGGTTACCATGTCGGTGGCACTGGTTGTTTGCTCTACCCTGGTAGTAGTTGTCCTGATTGCCAAGTTGCTTGGTTGTACTTTGCCGATGCTGGCAGATAAGGTTGGCCTGGACCCGGCGGTTATGGCCTCTCCGCTGATTACCACAGTAGTAGATGCCATTTCCCTGTTTACGTATTTCAAGATTGCTACATGGGTGCTTGGAATCTGACCGTAGTTTGTGGAAAATAGTAGTATACTTTAGCTTGCTAACATGATATCATGTTAGCAAGCTATTTTTTGTAGTTATGATTTTGAAAGAGGAGAAGGACAACATGAAAAAAGTACTTTCTTTAGCACTCTCACTGATGGTGGTACTTTCCCTGTTTGCATTTACTGCTTGCGGCAAAGACGAAGGAACCACTTTTACCGTAGGCTTTGACGCAGAATTCCCACCGTATGGTTATCTGGATCAGACCAGTGGGGAATACAAAGGATTTGACTTGGATTTGGCCAGAGAAGTCTGTGAACGCAGAGGCTGGACCTTTAAGGCACAGCCAATTGACTGGGATTCCAAGGACGCTGAACTGAAAACCGGTGCCATTGACTGCATTTGGAACGGCTTCACCATTAATGGCCGGGAAGATGCCTACACCTGGTCCAGACCGTATATCGATAACTCGCAGGTAATTGTTGTTAAGGCAGACAGCAATATTACCAAGCTGTCCGACCTGGCCGGCAAAAATGTTGCGGTACAGACCGATTCTTCTGCACAGGCTGTTCTGGAAGATGAAGAAAAGCAGGAGGCTCTTGCAGAAACCTTTAAGGCTCTGGATGTACAGAAGGATTACAACACCTGCTTCCTGAACCTGCAGTCCGGTGTAGTAGATGCCATTGCCATGGACATTGGCGTTGCCAAGTATCAGCTGTCCCAGCGGGAATCCGGAGAATATGTCATTCTGGACGAAAAGCTGGCTACCGAACAGTACGGCATCGGCTTTAAGCTTGGAAACGAAGAACTGCGTGATGAAGTACAGGAAACCCTGGACGAAATTATTGCAGACGGTACGTTTGAAAAGCTGGCTGAGGAATATGGAATTGATTCCAACTCCTTAATCCTGAAATAAAAAGGTACGCAAAAAAGGCTGCCTGCCTGGCAGCCTTTTCTTTTTGAAGAGGTGTTCTTATGAATCTGAATCTGGAAACGTTGCAATATACCGTGTCCACATTAGGACAGGGTATGGGGATGACCTGTGCCATTTTCTTCCTGACTCTGGTTATTTCCTTGCCGTTGGGCTTCCTGATTTGCTTTGGCAGAATGTCTAAGAGCAAAGTGCTCCGCGGCATTATGAAATTCTATATTGATATTATGCGTGGCACACCGCTGATGCTGCAGCTGATGATTGTATATTTTGCGCCAAGCCTGGTGTTTGGTATTCGCATCAGCATGGGATACCGGTTCCCGGCTGTTATCATTGCCTTTGCCATCAACTACGCGGCTTATTTTGCAGAAATTTACCGTGGCGGAATTGAATCTATTCCGGTGGGGCAGTATGAGGCCGCACAGCTACTTGGCTTCAGTAAAGTGCAGACCTTTATGCGCATTGTTTTGCCGCAGGTCATTAAGCGGGTTTTGCCGTCGGTGACCAATGAAATTGTAGTTCTGGTAAAGGATACCTCCCTTGCTTACGCCATTGCCGTTACGGAAATGTTTACCATTGCCAAACAGGTGGCGTCCCAGCAGGCCAGTATGCTGCCGTATGCAGTGGCCTTCGTCTTCTACTTTATCTTTAACTGGATTGTGGCGAAGGGCATGGAATGGGTTGAGAAGAAATTCTCCTACTATTCAAACTGAGGTGAGAGCATGGCATTATTGGAAATTAACAATCTGAAAAAGACGTTTGATGACAATGAAGTATTAAAGGATATTTCCCTCCACGTAGACCAGGGACAGGTTGTGGCAATCATTGGCCCGTCCGGTTCCGGTAAATCTACCCTGTTGCGCTGTGCCACCACATTGGAGACCGCCACCTCCGGGGAAATTAAGTATGGAGACGATTACCTGGTTCGCATGGACGGAGATACCCCGATTTTTGCGGAGAAGGAAGAACTAAAACGAATCCGGCAGCACTTCGGCCTGGTATTCCAAAACTACAATTTGTTTCCGCATTTTTCTGTGCTGAAAAACGTCATGGAGGCACCCGTAGTTGTAGACGGAAGAGACAAGGCGGAAGTGGAAGCAGAAGCCAGACAATTGCTGAAGCAGATGGGCTTGGAAGGCACAGAAAAGATGTACCCGTGCCAGCTGTCCGGCGGAATGCAGCAGCGGGTTTCCATTGCCCGTGCGCTGGCTAAAAATCCGGAAATTTTGTTCTTTGATGAACCGACCTCTGCTTTGGATCCGGAACTAACTGGTGAAATTTTAAAGGTAATCCGGCAGTTGGCAGAGCAACATATGACCATGGTCATTGTAACCCATGAAATGAATTTTGCGCGCGATGTAGCGGATTACATTATTTTCATGGATGGCGGATATATTGTAGAGCAGGGCCCTGCAGAAGAGGTCATTGACCATCCGCAGACAGAACGGCTGCAAAGCTTCCTGTCCCGAATCAATAATAATGGCTAAAAGGTTGAGGATGAGTCAAAAGCCGCTCATCTGCAACGAACGGAAAGAACGAAGGAATGAGCGTTACCGCTCATTCCTTTATTTTGTCTATTCATTCCATTTTGCAGTATTTCACCGGAAAGTTAGGTATAGTGTCCTTGCAAAGAAAGGAATATAGATTTCCTATGAAATGGAGGTAACCATATGAATCAGATGTCTTTTTATGGAGCACTATTACAATTGGCATTAGCGGAGTATTTGCGGGAGGAGCCGGGCAGTTTTGCGGAGCTGCTGGAACCGGTTGGCATGGAACAGACGGATTACCTGCCCCACCTGATTTCCTGTTGTAGTCCAGAGGACACGTATCGGAATTACTACTTTTTAGAAGAAGAGCCGGACGCGGACCAAATGGAACGCATCCGGCAGTTTGCGGAACGAAATCAGGCGGAACCCGTCATCCTACTGATTCGGCGTATGCCGTAAAAAGTCGGATGGCGGTAATGGGCAGGAAATCCCGTCGTCGGCCAACTTCAGCTGCAGCAGCTCCGGAGGAACACGCAGTAGCCCGGCCGCCCGGGCCGGGTCCGGCTCCTCCGCCAGGGTTTCCTGTAGCAGCTTATCAGGAAGCAGCAGATGAGCGGCAAATAAGTTGGCTTCCTGCTCGGTCTTAGTCTGACTGCGGTAACGCTCATATTCATTTAAAATATGAAGTGTGGCCAGGTCCTGATGCAACACATGATGCCCTAATTCGTGGGCACAAACCACGCGGGCTGTATCTTCTTCCAGCGTGGTGTTTAAGACCACATAGGGAACGCCGTTAATGGCAATGTAAAGCCCTTTTAAGGATCCTAAATCATAAAAACGGGTTTGTACTCCTAATATGGCGCAAATCTGAAACGGATTTGGCAGGGAATAAGGATTATCCTGCAATCCGTAAAGGCTTTTTGCTTTACATTTGATTCGGGAAGGGCGGGACGCCGGATTAAAAGCCATAAAGGTGTTCATCCACAAAGGCCTGGGTTTCTGCGCCGCCATCTGCTTCTTCGGCATAGGCTTTAGAGTCCCAGTACAGGGTGTTTAACGTTCGCATCATTAAAGTCTTGTCACTTTCTGCCAAATTGCCACCGGCAAACAGTGCTGTTATATCAGATAACAGCATCCGGACCCGGACAGCATCTGATGGGCCACCGCGTTCCTCTGCGCCCATAACATAAAAATCTTCCGGACCAAGAAGGGCAGAAATGGGGACATCAAAAAATTCTGCCAACCGTTGAATGGTATTCCTCTTTTTGGGAAGAACCTGTCCTCTTTCATAATTTTGAATGGTTCGGAGTGTCAGGTTCATTTGCGCTGCCAGTTCCTTTTGCGTTAATCCATAGGCCTTTCGCAGGGAACGTAAATTTTCAGAAAACATAAATACACCTCTTCTTTTCTTTCTTTGGTCGTCTTCAGCATAGCAAAGAAAGGAAAAAATAGCGGTTTTCTGCACAAACTTGGTATGAACGGCAAGAAAAATTCCTAAAAAGAAACGTTGGTTCCAATTTCTGTAAAGATATTTTCTTTACAACGGGATGCCGTACGTTTTTACCATAGTTGCATCTTCGGCGTATCTTTGGTTTAATAAATAGAAATTTCAGAAAAGAGAAGGAAGGAGGAGCTGCCTATGTTACAGAAGTGGACAGGAATGGAAAATAAAAAAAGAATATTGCTACTGATTTTAATTCCTGCTTTTGTATTGGCAGTTTTTCTTTGTTTTTTTTTATTGCCTACCTTTGATCCGTTCCTTTCTCCTGCAGAAATTCAAAGCGTAACCTACAGCAATGCCGGAAACCAGAATGATACCGGCACCTATGTACTTCTTGTTTTTGGAAAAAAGGGCAGACGTTATCAGCTTCTTCGGAAAGCCGAAGGCAGTTCAAAGTATGAAAAACTGGCGGTTATTACCGGAAAGAAAGACGCGGTTTCTTATACGGATAAAACAGTAACGCCGGGACAAGAATATACCTATGCAGTCCGTTGTGTTACCGTGCGCCCTAACGGAAAAATTTACACCTTTGGCAGAAAAGGAACGGAAACAGCTACTCCAAAAGGGGTAACGGAAGCCAATATTACTGCTGAAAACCTGTCTTCAACCATCTCTTTTTCTGATGTAGGGGCAACTTCCTATAGTATTTACCGCCGTTTGCCGAAGGAAAACGGATATACCTTCTTAGCTACGGTTACCGGTAACGGTTCTTCCAATACGGTAGCGTATACGGATGTTTATAAAACCAGTATGACGGACCAGCAGAAGAAACAGTATTTGGATGGGAAATATTTTGCTTATTATGACCCTAATGTAAACGGTACACGGTATCGAATTGTGCCACATTATCAGGTGGAAGAAAGCAAAGAGCAGATTGGTTATTACAATGCGGAAGGGTTCTTTTCTTTCCCTGCGGCCACCCTTTCATCTGTTAACCTGACAGATGCGTCCGGCACAGTTTCTGTAAAAGAGTTGGCAACAGGCCGCAAACCAACTAGTGCCGTTTTGACCTGGCAAGCGGTCCCGAATGCAGACGGGTACCTGATTCAGCAAGGGTCTGCGGATAAAAAAGGGAAAGTAACCTGGGAAACCGTTCTGGATACCGGAGACGCCACACAGGCGAAAGAAGGAAATTACCAAACCTATCAGACTGTATCTAATGGCGCTGGTAAAACCGACGAAGCGGTAGAAAACTGCTCTGCCACCATTTCCTACCGGGAAGAGCTTCCGTATTATACAGTGGTTGCCTACTATAAACAGGATGGAAAAACGGTGTATGCCGATTATGATCAATCTTTCACTTTGGAAAACCGTAAGTATGCAGATCAGAGCATCCTGTTCCTTGGGGACAGTATTTCCTACGGAAGTCCTTATACTACCCAAAATACTGGATATCGGTATTCTTTCCCGTTCCGGGTATCCCAACTGACCGACTTAGACTTTTACAATGCCGGTATTCCGGGGGCCACGGTGGCAAAACGGAGTGGGGTTCGCAGTGTGTTGGAAGATGAACTTCGCTTATTGCAACAAGGAAAAACACCAACCTGTAACGAACTGCTGAATATGCAGGAAAATCATAAGTCTCTGAAAGACTTTGATATTATTATTTTGGAAGGCGGCGCCAATGATCACAGTTGCAGTGTGCCGCTTGGCACGTTGGAATCCACGGATCAGGAAAGCTTCTACGGCGCCTGGAACCAGATCTTTGCGGCACTGATACAAGCTAGTAAGGATCGGGTTTCTGCAGGGAAGGCTCCTTTGAAAATTGTGGTAGTAGATATGTTCTATAGCCAGAAGGACAACCAGGATGTATACAAAGTCTGTGATCGGGAAAAAATTCAAAACAATCTGGGTCTGACGTATACGGATTATCAGAATGCGGTAAACCAAATCGCAGAAAAATACAGCAAGGAATCCGAAATAAAGCTGTATCATTTCAAAACCGGTTCTTATTCTTTAATTACAGCGGAAAACTGTGGCACTACCACGGTGGATAATTTACACCCGACTACGGCAACCGCGGTCAAAATCGGAACAGCACTGGCAGAATTTTTACAGGGCATTTTGGTGAAAACTTAAGCCCTTGCCTTTACGCAATACGGCATGAAATAGTACAATGAAAAAGCTAAGAAACCAAGGAGAACGAAGGAGGAATTTTATGGATTATCAGATGTATCAGGACCCGGCTTTTTCCGGACAGAATTCGTCTAATCCGTTTCAAACCCCGCAAAATCAGCAATATTATGTTGGCATGGTGAAGCATGTCCTTTTGTTATTTTTAACGTTCGGTATTTATTATTGGGTCTGGATTTACAGAATGAGTAAGTTCATGTATCAGGATCAGGAAGATCCTGGCTTAAGTCCGGTAGCCAATTTGCTGCTTTGTATGGTGGTTCCGTATTATCAGCTTTATTGGTATTACAAGCTAGTTGAAAAGCTGGATAAATACTATGCCTGTGCCGGGAAACCCTATGACCGCAGTATGAATACTGCACTGGCCATGATTCTGGCGGCCCTGGTTGCCGGTATGGTGGCTGCCGTTTTGGTACAGGACAATGTAAACCAGCTGGTTGGCATGGAACCAAAAACCGTTACCTGCAAAAGCTGCGGACAGACCTTTGTCAATGATCATGACCAATGCCCCTATTGCGGAGCCGCTTATAAAACTCCGTTAATCAAAAAGCCGTGGTTTATTGTTCTTCTGATTATGGCTGCATGTGGCGTTCTTGCTGCTGTCCTTTTTGGAGTAAGTTCGGCCAAGAATGCAAAAACCTATGCTTATTCCTATTATGGAGACGAACAGGACGGCCCGTACAATTATTATGAAGATCAGTTCAATAATTCTGATTACGGCTCCAACCAATTGGTGATGGATGACAATCAGCTTTATTACAAAACTGCATAAATCAGGAAGAGACATTTCATGAAGAAAAAAATAATTGCTATAATTGCATTGGTCCTTGTGGTGGTTGCCATTATTATTGCCGGGGTAAAGCTGACACAGCACCGGAAGGTAACCAACGAATATACGGAACCAACTGCTCCCGCTGATGCAGCTTCTTTGTACGGAGATGCCAATCCGGATGTGGATGACAATATTGATATTTTACAAGATGGAAATGCCATGTTAGAAAAAATTCAATCTGCACTGGAGGGCACAAAAGACGCCGGATATTCTGAAACGGCACTGACCTTAAAAGAGGAAAAAACGGATAAGGTTATCCGTTTTGCCGTGCTTTCAGATAGCAAAGAAACCGGAATTTACTTTGAATTCAGCGAAAGCGGACCTTCTGTTTTAACTGCAAGTACTAAGGAAGATGCGCTATATCAGCTTTGCTGCACTATCCTGTTACAAACCTGCACGCCTTCCATGGGAGATTATTCCCTGTGTGAAGCTGTTTTCCAACAGATGGAAGCAACCCTTTCCGAGGGCGGTTCAGCAGTAACCTATACGCAGAATTATACGGAGTATACTTACACCAGTGGTAAGGACGGCAAGCAATTGTCTGCCAGAGAAACCACGGTTGTTGGATAATTGCAGGAGGCACGGAGTGAAAAAGAAGAATAAAATTAAGCTGGCGGTTTCCCTTGGCTTGTTACTGGCTTCTATTATTGTAATTGTTGTCTGCCTGGTTTCCTGGAATCGGGACCGCACCGGAGTTGCAGCGGAAGATGCTGCTGTTTCCGTAGAAACCGTTACGCAGGATTCCGAAGCCGGATATACCAATCCGGATGTAACCTATGAAAAAGACAGCATAGACCAGGTGCTTGCTGAAGCCAAAGCGGATTCTTCGGCGGCTGCCAAAAAATATACCGGTACGTCCATGACCTTTACAGCAAAGGTGAAAGCAACTGATGATGCTATCGGATATATAGATCTGACACCAACTACCGGAGATTATGCCGGAGAAACCATTGCTTGCAATGTGGCAGACGGAACAGATACACAGCTGATGAAACTAGTCAATGCCCGCAAAGTTGGGGATACGGTTACCGTTAGTGGCCAGTTCCAAACAGATGACAATGGGAAACTTCGTTTCTACATAGATACCATGAAGGTGTCTTAACACATTAAAAAAGCAGCCGGATCGGATTCTTTTTTTAGGCATCTCGGTCTGGCTGTTTCTTTTTAGATTCTTTCCTTTTTATGATAGAATGAAGGCAGATAACAAAGGTTGGACAGAAGAGGTGAACCAATGGCATTTCAGGTAGACGACAAACTGGTAATCGGGGTATCTTCCAGGGCGCTTTTTGATTTACAGGAAGAAAACCGGATTTTTGAAGAGCAGGGGCTTGCTGCCTATGAAGCATATCAACGGGAACATGAAAACGTTTTGTTAAAACCGGGTACGGCATTCCCTTTGGTAAAGGCATTGCATAATCTGAATCTGGGGGATCGGCAGTTAACAGAAATTGTCATTATGTCAAAAAACAGTACGGATACCAGTATGCGGATCTTTAATTCCATTGAGCATTACGGTTTGGACATTACCCGCGCGGCATTGGTTGGCGGCGGAAATATTACACCGTATCTTTCCGCCTTTGGGACAGATTTATTTTTGTCTGCCAACGAAGCGGATGTACAGGAAGCTTTGCAATCCGGTATTGCAGCTGGCTTAATCTGTCCACATGATAAGCTGAATATGGATCCGGAAGCCGCCATTCATCAGATTCGCATTGCGTTTGACGGAGATGCTGTTATTTTCTCCGGAGAGTCGGAAGAAATCTTCCAAAAGGAAGGCTTAGAAGCTTTTGCAGAGCATGAACGGCAAAATGCACAGAACCCGTTGCCGGAAGGTCCGTTTGCTAAATTGTTAAAAACTATCTCGCTGGTGCAATCCCAATTTGATCAACAACAGAGTCCAATTCGCACCGCCCTGGTTACCGCACGGAACGCACCGGCCCATGAACGGGTCATCCGTACGCTGCGGGCGTGGAATGTGCGTGTGGATGAAACGTTCTTCCTGGGTGGCATGAAGAAGGCCGATATTTTGAAGGCCTTTGGGGCACACATTTTCTTTGATGACCAGCAAAAGCATTTGGAAGATGCATCCGAAGTGGTGCCGTCTGCCAAGGTGTTGGCAGCAAAGAAGTGACTTGCAAGTAATCAAGATGAAATTTGGAAAGGGAGGAACTCTTTTGAAACGGTGTGTGGTACTTTCTGTGGCTGTGGCGTTATTGCTTAGCCTACTGTTGTCTTTCTCCGCTTGTGGAGCCAAGAAAAATGAAGCGGAGCGGGATACGGAATCAGAACAGACCTATGCTGCCATTTTAGCTGCGTATAAGACCGCCATTGAGCAGAATGACAGCGCAGAAGAAATGACAGAAAAGAACGTGAATTATCTGGTCTCTTATCTGGCTGCAGAAGGGGACGCTCTGGAATCTGTTTGTTATGCTTTCTTGGATTTGGACACAGATGGGCAGAAAGAACTGATTCTGTTTAACAATGAAGACCGGGGAGACAATATTGCTTCCGTTATATTGGATTTATATGATGTCTATGACGGAACGGTTACGTCCATGCTGCAGTCCAATGAGCGGGATTGTTACTATATGGGAGAAAACAATATCATTTACAATGAAGCTTCTGATGGATATGACAGCTCTTTGTGGGAAAAGAATACCTATGAAAACGGAATGCTTTGTACCACCGGTAGCATTACCTATGCCGAATCTGAAGATTCTCCTATTTGGACCTATACGGAATTGGATCAAGGAACGCAGACCCTGTCAGAAGAAGAGGCTTTACAATTAATCAGCTCTTATCAGGCATCTTATTTGTGCCTGAATGGAACGCCACTTTCTGAATGGAAAGCGTAAACCCTTTCCTAAAAAGTATTAAGGAAAAAGCGGTTGAAGGAACTTCCTTCAACCGCTTTTTGTGCTATAATGGCCGTTAGAAAAAAGACCAAAAAGGAGATTGTCTTAATGAAAAAAGCGTTTATTAACGGCATTGTTTTAAATGGCAATGAAGATATGAAACCGGAAACCGGTTTAGTCATTCTGACCGATGGCGAAATGATTATTGATGTTGTTCCGGCAGACGGGGCCAATTTGGATGCTTATGAAAAAGTTGACCTGGAAGGAAAATATATTATGCCGGGCTTTGTTAACCTGCATATTCATATGCCTGCTTCCGGAAAAGCCCCGAAGGAAAATCAGAAACCGATTGACTATAAGAAGCTGTTTAAGGTGCTGAAGATTCCCGGTGTTTATCCTGCACTGGAAAGAATCCAGTACGGTATGGCGAAGGACGAACTGTTCAGCGGTTGTACCACTGTTCGCACCGTTGGCGGTGTAAAAGAGTGTGACTCCCACATCCGTGACAAGGTGAAGGAAGGCAAAATTGTCGGCCCAAGAATGCTGGTTGCAAACAATGCAGTTACTGTTCCCGGTGGACATTTTGCAGGTTCTCTTGCAGTAGAATGTGAAACCACAGAAGAAGCAGTTGCTAAGGTAAAGGAAATTGCCGATCAGGGCGTAGACCTGATTAAGCTGATGATTACCGGTGGCGTTATGGACGCAACCGTGCCGGGCGAGCCGGGTGCCCTTCGCATGCCTTTGGAAATGGTAAAGGCATGCTGCGAAGAAGCCCACCGGCACGGCCTGATGGTGGCAGCCCATGTTGAGTCCCCGGAAGGCGTCCGGGTTGCTTTGCAAGGCGGCGTAGACACCATTGAACACGGTGCACAGCCGGATGATGAAATTATTGCACTCTTCAAGGAAACCGGATCTGCAGATATCTGCACCATTTCTCCGGCAGTACCGTACACTCTGTTTGATGAATCTGTTTCCCACTGTGGAGACCTGGGTCGTTTGAACGGCTCCGTTGTTTTTGAAGGTATTGTAAACTGCGCCAAGGCCTGCCTTGCAAACGGCATCCCGGTTGGCCTGGGGACCGATACCGGCTGCCCGTTTATCCGCCACTATGACATGTGGAGAGAATTACAGTACTTCCATCTGTGGTGCGGTGTTTCCAACAGCTACGCGCTGTATACAGCCACCAAGAAGAATGCTGAAATTGCCAGGATTGACGGCGATGTAGGTACCATTGAAAAGGGCAAGTATGCAGACTTTATTGTTTGCGCCAAGAACCCGCTGGATGACCTGAAGGTACTTCGTAAGCTGGATATGGTTGTTAAGGGCGGCGAAGTTTATAAGGATCCGAAGATTAAGAAGGATCCGGCTATTGAAGCTGCCTTAGATGAATTCATTGACTTTACTCCAGAACAGTATGCAGAACGGAAGGGCGCCAATGCCTAAAAAACTGACGCTCCCTGCAGAAGTAACCTATGTGTTGGCTATTGTTATCATGGCATTTTCGGTTGCCATGGTAACGGCTGCCGACTTCGGTGTTTCCATGATTGTTGCTCCGGCGTATATTCTTAGCCAGGCCTTAGGAATTACCTTTGGCCAAGGGGAATACATTATTCAGGGCGTTGCCTTCGTGCTGTTTTGCATCATCATGAAAAAACTGAAGGTGGCTTACTTCGGCTCCTTTGTTACCGGATTACTTTATGGTGCGGTTTTAGATTTTTGGCGGAGTGTAATTCCGGTATTTTCTCCGGAAGTGATTGCCTCCGGTTCGTTATCTATGCCCGTTCGCATTGTTTTCTTCCTTATTGGAGAATGTCTGACTGGTATTTCGGTAGCGCTGTTCTTTAAAACCTACCTGTATCCGCAGGTGTATGACTTCTTTGTGAAGGGAATTACGGAACGGTATCAGCTGAATCGCACAAAATTCAAAATTGGATTTGATTGCAGCATGCTGGTACTTAGTTTGCTGATGACCCTTCTGATTTTCCGGAAGCTGGTTGGCGTTGGCATTGGAACCCTGATTATGTGTGCTGTAAACGGCGCACTAATTGGATTCTTTGACCGCCTGCTAAGCAAATGGTTCCGCTTCCCGGCCTTGTTCCCGAAGGCAGAGCGGTACCTTATGCAGCAGATTACACCTGCAGAAGAAATCCAAGGAGACTAATATGATTGGTGCTTTAATTGGAGATATTGTTGGCTCCGTTTATGAGTTTGACAATATCCACACCAAGCAATTTCCTTTTTTTCAACCGGACTGCCGCAGAACGGATGATAGCATTATGAGTCTTGCGGTGGCACAGGCGTTGCTGGATTATGAGGATTCTGGGAAATCCGCTTCTTTATGTAATTTAGCCTGTACTTACATGCACAAGCTTGGCCGCCTTCACCCAGATGGTGGGTACGGCGGACGCTTTTATGGCTGGTTACAGTCAGATCATCCACAGCCGTATAACAGCCTTGGGAATGGCGCAGCCATGCGTGTTTCTGCCTGCGGATTTGTGGCAGACACATTGGAAGAAGCCATTTCCTTATCGGAACAGGTGACCAAAGGAACCCATAATCATCCGGAAGGCTTGAAGGGCGCTGCTTGTACGGCGGCCTGCGTCTGGCTGGCCAAGCATGGGAAAACCAAACCAGAAATCCGGAGCTACATTCAGGAACACTTTTATGACATGGACTTTACGTTAGAGGAAATCCGTCCAAGTTTTTCCTTTGACGAAACCTGCATGGGAACCGTCCCACAGGCCATGGAAATGTTCCTGGAATCTACGGATTACGAAGATTGCATTCGAACCTGCATTTCCATGGGTGGGGACTGTGATACCACGGCGGCTATTGCCGGTGGCGTTGCAGAAGCCTTTTACGGCGTCCCGAAAAGACTGGCAGAAGAAGGTGTCTCCTATTTAATAGAAGATGACCTGAAGGAAATTTATTTCCGATTTAATGCGCGGTATCCGTCTGTCCTTTTAGAAGAGGACGAAGCGTTAAAATAATCTGTGTATATAGTTTTGAAAGAAACAGTCAAAATAAAAGGGCGGACACATCAACTGGGATGTGCCCGCCCTTTGCTTACTCTTTTTAAAAGAATTTAACAATATCAGCTACGTCTTTTCGCGGACGCAGTACCGGCTCTTCGGAACGCTTGCCAAGAGCAATGACCGCCATAAAGATTTCTTCTTCCGGAATGGAAAAGAGTTTGCGTAGTTCGGCTTCGTCAGTCAGACCCATAATCAGGGTATCATAACCGTGATTTCTGGCAGAAAGCAGAAGATAGGACGCCTGACAGCCAAGATCATAAGCACCCCATTCGTCTCCAACGCTGGTGCTTCTTTCTCCGTCAGAATTGAATCCGGAAATGCCTTTTACAAAGGTGGTTACTAAGAAGGCTCCGGCATGAGCCGTGCTTTTCTGATTGAACCCAGGAAGACAGGCATATACTTTTTCTATCATTTCCGGTGTGTTGGCAACATAGTAACGACCGGTTTCGGTATTCTTCCAGGAAGGAGCCATCTGCGTATCTTTCAGGATAGACAGAATGGTGTCTTTGGAAATGGGTTGGCTTTCCGCAAAAGCGCGGCAACTCCGTCTGGTCTGTACAAGTTCTTTAAATTCCATAAAATTGAATCTCCTTTACGCAAAGTGATGCTCTGTGTATAATATATACCGAAATTGGCAGTTTTTCAAAGGAGGTAAGACGGTATGAAAGATCCGAAAAAGCTCATTTTGTCTGTCTTAATCCTTGCGCTTGCCATTGTAGCGGTTGTGGGAACCGTTATTTCCATTCAGGACAAAGGGTACACATCCTCTCCAGCGGTGGATACGGAATCTTATGAAATTCCAAGCGTATCCGAAACGGAACCAACGGACTTGCCGGAGGTAGATGTAAACACGGATGACAAAAGCTCTGACAGTACGGATACCGCTGCCAACACCGGACCGGATACCAAGGACGGAGACGTGGAAAAGGTCATTATTGCTTATCCCAATGGAGCCAAAGAGGAAGAATAAAAAACGAAAAAGAACCGGGAACAGAGGCTTACCTGTTCCCGGTATTTTTATGTTGTGGCTTGGTTACTACCGTCATAGTAATTGATGGTAACGCCTGGTTGCACGTTATAACAGAAAACGCAGAACTGTACGCCTTCACCGTTGTCTTCTACGGAATATCCTTCCAAAAGGACGCCGCGAGCCACCCATTCGTCATCTACAAAAATAGGAGTGGAGCGGTACAGAACATGGTTTCCGGTTTCTTTTACATAGTCCCCAACCAGGTTTTCAAAAGGAAGCATTCCACTGACGTTTAAGTACCGTGTACCGGTAATTAAATTGCGCTCATTGGCATTTTCTCCGCTTAACTGGTATCCAATCAGGTGGCACCGGTTGTAAAGATATTTTCCGTCTATGAAGTCATATTTGGCAATCTGCCAGCCGCTGGGCTTGACGGAACCAATGGACCCACGCTTTTCAGTAGGCATTAAATCCTGCCCCACACAGGCGATGCAGCTGGTACACCTTCCCAAAGAATCCAGCTCTCCATAGCTTTCATAGGATTCGGTGGTGTAGTCCTTCTCGGTAAAATAAGGCACATTGTTGTTGACCGCAATGTAGGGCGAGTCAGTGTATGCCGGAACAGCAGAATAATCAAATTCAGAAGAAGTAGAGCTGTAGGAACTGCTTGGCGTGGAAGAGCTATTCTGGTCCTGTAGGGTTTCTCCTAATAGGGCGCCACTGACGCCGAGGATGGTAACCAGAATGGTCAGGGATCCGGCAAGGAGACCTTTTCCTTTTTTCATTTTGTATAAACCTCTCTTGTAATTTTGTCATGAGAACTGCCAACCAATTCAAAGGTGGACTGTAAGTGCCATTGGCTTAAATCTAAATCCAGAAAAATGTCTGTCGGATAAACCTTGTCCCAACGGTAAAGAATCAGCTCTTCTATGGCAGCTTCCACCGGAGCCAGTAAAAGCCCTTCGGTAAAGCAAAAATTACCGGGTTTTGTGGCTTCTAAAGGGTTTTCGGTTACAACAATGGACGAGGCATCAGGAAACAATATTTTGGAATATTCCGATATGTAAAGCGTATTGCCTTTACAGAAAGAAAGCACGTCTTCTATCAGCAGCCGGTCACGGCTTTGCCGGCGCTGATTAAAAAACAGACCGCCATTTTGGTCTGCACAAGTAATGACACGCATCATAGGACCTCCTGTCAGAATGCTTTTTCTTATTGTAACACACAGCGCCTAAAATCCATTTATCTTTTATTCTGGTCTTATATAAGGTATAATTTAGTGCGATAAAAGCTTTCCTAGGGGGATATTATGACGAAAGCCAAATACCAAAAAATTCTAATCGGATGGTTAGCGGGTGCCGCGCTGTTGGCACTGGGCTTTCTGATTTGGATGATTGTTCAATATGAGTCCAGTGCAGTTCTGGAGCCCTTCTTTATTGGATTTCTGGTGCTTGCGTATCAGGCTGCCGCACGTTTGATTGTCGGCGTTGCGCCGGAGGTTACCAAGGAAGGAAACCGCTTTGCTACGGATAAAGGTTATTTTGCCCTGCGCAACGCGGATCTAACCTTCTTCCGCCTGTTCCAATCGGAAAAGGCAAAGAAGGTGCTGATCCCGGATAAGGACGAAGCAAACGTGGCGCAGCATACGTGCGCAGCAGAAATCCTGCATGGTGTTAATCTGGTACTGACGGTGCTTGCCCTGCTGTTTGCCCTGTTTGCGGACGGCCGTGGGAAAGCCTTGCTGGTCATTGCTCTTTTGGTAATAGTAGCTCTTGTATATGAGTCTGTTTTGTTGTTTGCCAACCGCTACGCCAGATTTGAAGCACTGGGCACGCTGCCGTCCGCAGAGGAGCAGCAGGCACAGAAAGCCGCCAAAGCCAAAGCGCGGCAAGAGAAAAAAGAAAAAGCTGCCGAAGAGAAAGCCAAGGCGGCCGCTTTAAAGAAGGAAGCCAAAGAAAGGGCCGCTGCAGAAAAGGCTGCCGCGGAAAAGGCGGAGGCCGAACGGAAGGCAGCGGAGAAAGCTGCCGCGGAAAAGGCGGAGGCCGAACGGAAGGCAGCGGAGAAAGCTGCCGCAGAAAAGGCGGAGGCCGAACGGAAGGCAGCGGAGAAGGCTGCCGCAGAAAAGGTAGAGGCCGAACGGAAGGCAGCAGAGAAGGCTGCCGCAGAAAAGGCAGAGGCCGAACGGCAGGCGGCAGAGAAAGCTGCCGCAGAAAAGGCGGAGGCCGAACGGAAGGCAGCAGAGAAGGCTGCCGCAAAAGCAGCTGCACTGGCAGAAGCCAAGGCCGCTAAGGAGGCGGCTACGGCGGCAAAGAAAGCTGCCAGAGAAGAAGCACTTGCCAAGAAGACGGCAGAGAAAGAAGCCGCACTGGCTGCAAAAGAAGAAGCTAAAAAAGTGGCTCTTGCCCAAAAGCAGGCCGCTAAAGAAGAAGCGCTTGCCAAAAAGCAGGCGGCCATAGAAGCAAAGCAAAAAGAAAAAGAAGCTGCCAAGGCCGCAGCAGAGAAAAAGGCCGCAGAAAAAGCCGCCGCCCGGAAAGAATCCTTGCGCGGCATGGGGCTGTCTGCCACAGCAGCTGCCATTATTGTAGAAGAGGAGACCGTTTCCCAAGGAAAGGCAGCAACAGAGACTGCTGCTGGGAAGACCTCTGCCAAAGCAACCAAAAAGGCCAAAGCAAAGAAAAAGAAAGAAAATCTGTTGGCTACCAGAAGCAACGAAGACCTTTCGTTCTCCGGATTGGCTGCCTCGCTTGGATGGGAAGAATCTCCGGAAGATTTTGAAGCAACTGCATCGCAGAAAGACGATTTTTATACTGCAGTAGACTCCTCCGGACTTGGCTTTATGCCCAAGAAAAGCATTTATACCAAGTACTATGAAGACGAAGGGGAGGATTTATAAATGTCCACGACCGGATTTATCCTTCTTCTTGTTCTGACAGCGCTGATTGTCATTGGTACCGTGGTTATGGCCATCCGTATGAAGTCGTATCAAACGGCAATTGCTACTGCCATCAGTTACCTTGTTATTCTTGCGGTTGTTATCCTACTGTATACAACCGGCATTATCACTTTATAAAGGAAGACCCATTATGAAAAAACTATGTTCTGTACTTCTTTCCGTTATGTTGCTTCTGTCTTTGACGGTAGCCGGTAGCGTTGTGTTTGCTACCAATGATGACGGGGTGGAGGAGATTGTATCTGAAGAGGCCGTGCAGGAAGATCCTGTTGTGGAAGAAGAAACCACACAGAAAAGCATGAGCAGTCAGATTAAAATTATTCTTTGCATTGCCGGGGGCATTGGGGTGCTGTCTGGTGCATATGCAGCCTTTACCGTAATCAACATGAAGACGAAAGCTCCGAAGCTGGAAGAAGCAGAAGGCCGCCGACGGAATGCCAGGAGTGCAGAGGACGGAGAAGAGGAGGTTCGCCATTCGGCAACCTATTTGAACGCACACGCACAGAAGGTACCGCAAGTTGTTGCTCCACAGGAAGAAGAATGGGAGCGCACACCGGCACCAACATCTGCACCAATCCCAACTGCCCCTGTAGCACCAACGCCGGCTCCGAAGAAAGAAGAACCGGATTGGATGAATGCCTCGGTAGATGAAATTATGGCTGACCTGGAAAAAGAAGTGCAGCTGGATGAAAACAATGAAGCGGAGCGGAAGCCGCTGTACGAAGAATATAAGTAAAAGAGATAAGTAAAGAAGAAAACGGAGTGTTCTTTTATGGCAAAAGCCTTTGCTGATATGGTGCACCAGTGGGAACGAAACCGCTACGCCTTCTCTAATTTCCTAAGCTTGGCGGAGCAGGATGACTTTTATCAGTTCCTGTCGGACTATCCAACGCTGCCTTACAAGCTTTACGGTGGGCAGGAAGATTGTGAACGCCAAATGCTTCGTATTGGCAGCCCGGAAACATTGGGATATGAAGAAGAATTTCCCATTGCCTGCTTAAAACTGGCTCCGAAGAACGCCCGCTTTTCCGATGACCTGAGCCACCGGGATGTGTTAGGCTCCTTAATGAACCTGGGCATAGAGCGCAATACGCTTGGGGACATTTATTTAGACGGTAATATTGCGTATGTCTTTTGCATGCAGAAAATGGCTCCGTATATTCAGGAACAGCTGACTCGCATAAAACACACCACAATAACTGTAGAAGAAATCCAGGACCTGCCGGAACTTAAAACCAATCCACCGGAGGAAGTGCTAATTCAGGTGTCAAGCTTGCGCTTAGACCTGATTGTGGCCAAAACCTACCATCTGTCCCGGAGCGCGGCACAGGACTTGTTTCGGGAACATAAAATTTATCTGGATGGCCGTTTGACGGAAGACGGAAGCCAGGAATTGAAAACGGGCCAGATTCTTTCCGTTCGGGGATACGGACGGCTTTCTTTGCAGGAGAGCCGCGGACTGTCCAAAAAGGGAAAACATAATATTTTGCTTTCTGTCAGAAAGTAGTAAAATCAAAAAGCAGAAGAAAGAAAAAGAAGCCGGAGCAAAAGCTCCGGCTTCTAAACTTTGGTACTCAGTCGTTTTCGTGTGCTTTCTTTAAGGCTTCAAAGGTTTCGTCTGAAAGAACATGCTCAATCCGACAGGCATCTTCTTCTGCCACCTTTGGAGAAACGCCAATTTGCTCAAACAACTTGGTAAGCAGAACATGACGTTCGTAAATTCCTTTTGCAACGGCTTCTCCGGCTTCGGTCAGCACCAAACCGCCGTTGTCTTCAATGTTCAGGTAACCCCCGTCTTTTAACAGACCAACAGCACGGCTAACGCTTGGCTTGGAAAAGCCCATGAATTCCGCCAAATCTACCGAGCGAACCAGAGCATGATCCTGGGACAAACGCAGAATACTTTCCAGGTACATTTCTCCTGATTCCTGTAGTTTCATTTTTTTCCCTCCTTTGGCAAAATCAACACTATCATAGTAGCATCTTTTTTCTTGTAAGAAAAGGGCAAAGGAGGCTTTTTGTGCAAATTGGTTAGCGAAAGCTAACCAGAAAGTCCGAAATCAGTTTCAGGTACATTGCCAGAACCCTCTTTTCCTGGGCGATTCAGCTCTTTACAAAAGAAACCGGCCCACCGCAACAGCGGTAGGCCGGTTGGTGGAGCGGGTAATGGGAGTCGAACCCACCTATTGACCTTGGGAAGGTCACATTCTACCGATGAATTATACCCGCAAATTGGCGTCCCTTTGGAACGCCTGTTCATTATAAGCTATTTTGTGGAAAAATGCCAGACTGTATTATGGGAATATACTGCTCCTGGCTCCAGCACCACGGACGGGAAGTCCGTGTGGTTGATAGCATCCGGATACCCTTGCGCTTCCAAAGCAACGCCAATCTGGGCTTCGGTACGACGACCGCGGATGACAGCAGAGTCATCTATATAATTGCCGGTATACATAACAAAGCAGGGATAATCCGTTCCAAGGGTCAGTGTGCGGCCTGAGGAGGCACACTGCAGTTGCAGGGTGTGCCAACTGGAGCCGTCTTTTGCAAACAGGAACGGATGATCAAAGCCATTGCGGACCATAACGTTTTGCGGGTAGTCGGATTCTACGCCTTCCCGAATGGCTTTGCCATTGCGGAAGTCAAATGGGGTGCCGTCTACCGGGACCCTATGGCCAGTAGGAATGCAATCCTTGCGCAGTTCCAGATAACGGTCCGCATTGGCAGTCAGAATATGATCTTGAATGGTCTCTTTTAAATTTCCACTTAAATTAAAGTAGGTGTGATTGGTTAAATTTAAAATAGTGGGTTTTGTGGTGGTTGCTTCAAAATGAATGGAAAATTGGTTGTTATTGTCCAACGTATACAGAACTTCCGTGGTAACTTCTCCGGGAAATCCGTTGCTGCCATCCGAGCTGACGTACCGAAGCAATACGCCGACTTTGTCTGTGCTCTGCTGTGGCTCTGCCGTCCAATTGGCATTGGCAAATTCATGATTGCCGTGCAGACTGTTTTCTCCATCATTTTTTGGCAGGAAATAGGTAACACCGTTTAAAGAAAAGGCGGCGCGGTCTATACGCCCGGCAATCCGGCCTACCACAGAGCCAAGACAAAGCCCGGCGTTCTGCTCATAATCTGCTAGGTCATCAAAGCCAAGCACCACACTTTCTACCGTGCCGTTTGCATCCGGAACCCGAACGTCTGTAATAATTCCACCGTAGGTAATAAGATCTACTTCCATCTGATGGTCATTGGATAAGGTATATTTCCAGACTGGACCTTGGTAAGAACCGCTGGCCGGGAATGTACTTTTCTTAATATCCATAGGATGCCTTCCTTTCCTTAACTAAGCGAGCTTACTGTAATTTCATAATAATTGGCGGCTACCGTGCTAACTGTGCCGACAACGGTAACCTGGTCTCCGGTATTTTTCTTTAATGCTTGTTTGCGTAAATCTTCTGTGGATAAATTGCAATTGAACAGAATTTCCGCGGCGGAGTCATCATCTGTAATGGCGCAAAGCACAATATAGGATGTTTCCTGCGGGTCTGCTTCTACAAAGGTGCCGGTAAATTTTACGGTGTTGCCTAAGTATTCTTTTTTTGCTTTATGCTGGCTGCCTGCCAACGTTTCCGCCATATCTTCAATTTTTACGGTTTGCACTTCTTTACTGTCAGAAGCTACCGTGGTAATGTCCGCGGTGTCATCAATGACAGAATCTATTGGCATAGGGTCTTTGCTGAGGTTGACCACTAATACAATAACGGCTGCAATCAGGACAACTGCAAGGAGGATAATAATGATTTTTTTCTTCATGGGTTAAACTTGCCTTTCTTTTTCTTGAAGATAATGGGTTTTCCAAAGCGCAATGCGCTCCGGTGTAATTTGGAAGACTTGCAGCAAGTAGTTGTCAAAGGAACCGTATGCTTCTACGGTTGAATTCCAGGCTAGGTCAAACAGCTCTTCATGAACAAATTCACAGTAAGAGCCGCGGGCAATCTGTTCCATAGGAATGCCAAATTTTTCTAGGCCGGACCGGTCTTTTCCCGGCCGGCATTCATTGGACTTCAGATACTCTTTCCGGATGGCGTCTTTGCTCATGCCAAGGCAATATTGAATGACAGCCGCCAGCCAGCCGGTCCGGTCCTTCCCTTCGGTACAGTGGAAGACAAAGGAGCAGCCCTGATCCATCAGCTGGAATGCAAACTGATAGGCCTCCGAAAACGGAATGGCCTTGTAGCTGGCAATTTTCTGGTCTTTAATGCGCTGCCCCTTATGCAGCAACAACCACCAGAGACAAAGCAAGCGTCCTGCCTTGCAAACAATAATGGACAGGTAAGGTCTGGCCGGGAGTACCGGTGTATTCTGATAAGTCGTTCCTTCTAAGGACACGTCTTTTCGTTCCATAACTTCAACGGGGCAGCGCAGATCCACAATATAATCCAGCTGCAAGGCCTGTAAGGCCGCCGTTGCTTCCGGGATTTTTTCTTCCAGGTCCGGGCTACGGAACAGCTTGCCCGAACAAATCAGAGAGCCATCTTCTGTAAACTGGTTACCCAGGTCTCTAAAATTAGGATAGACTGTTGAAAGAATAGAATCCATATGACAGTTCCTTCCCTTTTGTTCCTTTTTTTCTAACGGAATTTATTATATAATACCGACGTAAAAAAATCATCTCAAAAGGAGGTAACCAATGGAATTTCAAGTTGACAGCTTTTCCATTTTTGAACGGAAGTGGGCATTGCTGACTGCCGGCAGCCCGGACCATTTTAATCCAATGACCGTAAGCTGGGGCGGCCTTGGTACCCTTTGGGGCAAACCGGTGGCAACCGTATACGTTCGCCACAACAGACACACGTACCAGTTCATGGAAGAAGGAGAGTATTTTACTCTTAGCTTCTACGGAGAAGAATACCGCAACATGCTAACCTTTATGGGCACCAAGTCCGGACGGGATTATGACAAGGTAAAGGAAACCGGTCTGACACCAATCCCCGCTGCCAAAGATGCTGTTACGTTCCAGGAGGCGGAAGTTACCCTGGTTTGTAAGAAGCTGTACGGGCAGGACCTGGACGGCGCTGCCATGCCGAAAGACATTTATGAATCCTGTTACAAAGGTGACAGCATGCATAAAATGTACATTGCCGAAGTGGTTGATATCATTCGGAAGTAAAATTCATTTTAAAGGAGACGCTAATTATGAAATATATTGCACTCTATAATCCGCTGTCTAATAACCACAAGGGAAAGGAGGCTGCAGAAAAACTGTCTGCCGCTCTGCCCGGAGAAGACATTGAATACGTAGATATGCTTGGCATTGAAAATATGGACCAGTATCTTGCCAATGTAGAAGCAGACTACGTTGTTCTCTGCGGCGGTGACGGAACCCTGAACCATTTTGCCAATGACGTAGACGGAGATAACTTGGAACAAGAAGTGCTCTACTTTGCCTGCGGCACTGGGAATGATTTCCTGAACGATGTAGCCAAAGGATCCAAAAAGCCGATTCCTTTAAACAAATACCTGAAGAATCTGCCGGTTGCTACAGTAAACGGCAAAAGCTATAAGTTTCTGGACAACGTTGGATACGGCCTGGATGGTTACTGCTGCGAAGTAGGAGACCAGATCCGCGAAAAAGATCCGACTGCCAATATTAACTATGCCGGTATTGCGGTAAAAGGCCTTCTGGGTGCTTATGCACCAACCCATGCAACCGTAACCGTAGATGGTGTAACCAAGGAATATGACAACGTATGGCTTGCCCCAACCATGAATGGCCGCTACTATGGCGGTGGTCTGATGATGGGTGCAGATCAGGACCGTTTAAATCCGGATCATGAAGTTACCGTTATTGTTTACTCCGGTAAATCCAGATTCCTGGCCCTTTGCAAGTTTCCAACCGTTATTTTCGGCAAACATCCTATTTTCAAGAAGACCGTTTTCCTGATGAAGGGACACGAAGTAACCGTGAAATATGACAAGCCGAAGGCATTGCAGATTGACGGCGAAACCTTCCTGAATGTATCGGAATACTCTGTAAAGACAAAATAAGTACATCGCAGAGAAAAGGAGACCGCTTGCGCAGTCTCCTTTTTGTATGATTAGGAATTTTAGAACCTTAGAACCACTTGCTTGGCGGAACAATCAGGAACTGACAGATCCGGTCAATTGGGGTCTTCAGGAGGGCAGGAACCAGCTTGTTCAGCGGATCATGCGGGAAGAGAACCCAGTTGATAACGCGATGAATGCCGGAGCAATGGTATTTCACCAGAACGGTTCTGTTGTGAGTGAATACCTTGAAGGATTCTTCGCCGTGGTAGCCGTCTCCGTTGCCGGAGAAGCCGGTGCCATTGAACGGAACACCCAGGATATGCAGGATGGATGCGTTGATGGCAGCGCCGCCGGACTGAACATGTGCCAGCATATAATCGGAAACAGCTTTGTCATAGGAATAAACGTAGAAGGCAAGCGGCTTGGCTTCCAGTCCGCCAATGCCGTAACGCTTACATACGCGGTGAATGAAGTCTACTGCGTCTTCCTTGGATTTTACCTTAACAACCGGAACAACGGTGCCGAAGATTTCTTCTTGGAAGCACAGGTGCTTGTCAATCAGATCCTGGTTGGCGTAGCCGAATTCCATAACGGTTGGCTCCAGTCTACGATTTACCTCGTCATAATGTCCGCCGAAGGTAACGTATTCCGGCTCAATGAAGGCGCGCATCTTGTTGGCGTGCTTTTCGGAAACAATACCGCAGAAGCCGTCCTTCAGCTTGCCGTTCTTGTAGTCATTCTTGCGGAAGGCATCTAAGAAGAGCTTCATGAATTCATCATAAACATCTTCGTGAATCATGAGGTAGTCAGGGTCTACACAAACCTGTCCGCCGTTGCAACCCTTGGCCCAAGCCAGAACCTCTGCAGCTTCCTTCAGGTTGGCAGATTTGTCTACGTAAGTCGGGGACTTACCGCCAAGCTCCAGGATACACGGAGAAACGTGTTCGCCCTGCTGACTCATCAGCAAAGAACCAACCGTAGTAGATCCGGTAAAGAAGGAGAAGTCAAACGGTGCCTTGAATAGGTCGGCGTTTTCATCCCGACCGCCGGAAAGAACAGTAATGTAGTTCGGGTCAAATGCTTCTGCAATAATCATTTCCAGCCAGGCAGAGGTCTTTGCAACATACCGGGAGGTCTTGAATACGCAGCAGTTACCGCCGGCAATGGCGCCGATCAGCGGGGCAACACCACAAAAGATAGGGAAGTTCCACGCATTGGTAACCAGAACAACACCGTATGGGTCTCTGTAATTCATGGAGTGTGCCGGAACGTTAAACAGGGCAGCGCCGTTTCTTTTCGGTTCGGCCCATTCTTTCAGATGGCGAACGGTGTCATCAATTTCAGCAAAGGTGCCGGCCAGTTCATACCCCCAGGTGTCAAATGCATTCTTGTGGTAGTCTTCCCACATGGCATCCAACAGCTCCTGCTGGTGGTCTTTCATTACTTTTCTAAGCTTCTTTAACTGTTCAATACGCCAGTCAACATCCTGGGTAATGCCGCTGTTGTAATACGCTCTCATGCCTTCCATAATTTCGGCAATGGGTCTTTTTTCAATAGCCATATTCATGCTCCTATCTTAGAAATTCCATGGATGAAAGAAAAATTGGTGCAACAAAACCGCCCACAACAATGGTTTTGCAACTTTTCGTCCATCACCTTAATAACTGTACAATTAATTATAGCGTTCAAAAAATATTTTAGTCAATGTCACCAAGGGACTTTCCCTTGACAACTTTATAACGACTTCTTTTCCCTGGCGAGTCAGTTTTTCCATCCCACAAGTACCAGTTGACTTTACCAGCCTGAACCGATATAATAATTCACGCGCAAGGTGCAGAACAACACAATAAAAAACATACTTTGACCTGGAGAAATACCCAAGAGGCCGAAGGGGCTCCCCTGCTAAGGGAGTAGGGCGTTTACGCGTCGCGAGGGTTCAAATCCCTCTTTCTCCGCCACAAAGAACCACGTAGCTACTGAAGTTACGTGGTTTTTTTTTGCTTTAAAGGAGGTGCTGAAATTGCAAAGTTTTGTAAAAACCTCCTGAAACTTCCTCTGCCCTCGTTCTATTACCCCTCCCGTTACCCCTAAAATAGGAGGGGTAACGCGCATTACCCCCTCAAGCTTTTGGCTTTTCGATTTTTCATTGAACAATAGGGCGGACTGGTGCATTGTTCAACTGGGAATTGGAAGCACCAACCACAGTCAGCACGCAGATAGAACATACTGGTAAAAAGTTTTGCATGTTCCTTCCTTTAGGGTAAAATGAGGGTGGTTGGGATTGGCGATTGCCGCCCATCCAGGGGACCTTACTGATTGCGGAATATAATAAGCAACTAATAAGCTTGCGAGGCCTATTGCTATTTGAATTGCTGTTGGTATAGCCCTTGCAGAGGCGGCTACGTGTAATTTTGAATTTTCCTTGAAATTACACGTAGTTTCCGCTTCACATTACGTGTAAATTTTACCCTTTTTCAAATTTACACGTAGTTGGGTGCTGGCAACCTTGGTTAACACCGACACCCACGTCTAAGACTACGTGTAATTTTGTTTTTTCCTTGAATCTACACGTAGTTTCCCTTCTGCATTACGTGTAAATTTTATCTTTTTTCAAAATTACACGTAGTCGGATGCTGGCCACCTTGGCTTAGGTCACAAAAGCAAAGTTGCTGAATCGCCAGGGAAAAAGCACATCTGCAGCCGGTGGCAATTTTGGCAAAGGCACTTGCCTGATAACTTGCCCGGTGACTTTCCTGATCCATGAGGTTGAGGTGCTCATAGTAAACCTTGGTCCGAATGTCTCTAGACAAATATTCCATATATTTGGAGGCGGTTTTATGTATATCAATACTGACACTATATAACGGCTTTGGTGAATATCGAATTATAGGTAAAAAGCCAATCGGCTCAAAGCTACATGAACAGGAGTGACACAATGAGAATAAATATGGACGAGCTTTCAGATACAGAAAAGGTTCTTGTTGAAAAGTTGCGTGATATATGGGATGACGAGGAATTTATAATAGGGGAGCTTGTATATTTAGAAACAGAAGAGGACAGACACGGCCTTTTAAATTTTATTGAAAGCAAGAAAAACGTAACTTCTGACGACGTAATTTACTACGTATTAACCATGGGAAAACCTAAAAAGACAAATTAATTTATTAAATCAGCACTTCCTAACGGAGGTGCTTTTTTGTTGAACGATAGGGCAGAAATGGTGCATCGTTCAACCTTTTTTCATGTTTTCCTTTCTGCTTCAGAGGCGGGTGGCCGGGCAACCGCTAAAAAATATCCGGCTTTCCCGTCGAGGTGGTATAATGAGTGAGAACGGTGTATGGCGTACAGTAGGCGGCAGACGGATATTTATTAAAGACGGCCAAGAACTTGGCGACGCAATGAAAGAAAGCGGCAAGTTTAAGAACTTGGCCAAAACCGAAAAGCCAAAAAGTGAATTTGGGAACCGTGAGCCGGAGCAATTTGCCAAAGATGTGGAGGATGCGAAAAAGACAGTAGACCCAAGCATCTCCTGGCGAGTTACCGCACACACGGTTGAAGAACTAAAAGAATGGTATCCGGATGCAACATTCCATACCACGGAAGGCGGTTCTACAGTAGCGGTAACCGAAGACGGCGATATTATCAGCGTTTGCAAATACGCCGGTGATACTTGTAAGGGCCGTGATTTACTAGCAATGGCCGTGCAGAATGGCGGCGTAAAGCTAGATAGTTACGAAGGTAACCACGGCTTTTATGATAAGTGCGGGTTTGAGCCGGTTTCATGGTGTAAGTGGGACGATGAATATAAGCCAGACGGATGGAAAGAACCTTGCAAGCGAGAAAATATTATTTTTTATAAATATGTCGGAGCTGGTAAGACGAGCGGGATGGATGCGGAATCTTTTAAAGCAACAGTGCCAGCTAGCAAAGATTACGATTCTGCCCAACAAGCAAGAGATGAAGCGCTGAAAAAGGAGACAGAAAAATGACACTAGAAGAATTTACGGAAGACGTTAGACAAAAGATGCACAAAACAATGCCGGAACCTAACGAAAGCATAGACAGATATTTGAATACAGATGAAGCAAAAAAAGAAATTAAGAACGCTTACGAGGCGGACAAAGGGAACGAAGAAGAGCAGAAAAAGCGCGTTTGGTCTTGCGTAAGCTGCCTTTACATGATGTATGAATAACTATGCAGATTATTGAAAAACTTGTTTCTGATGTTCGCCCTTACGGGAAAAATCCTAGAAACAATGATGACGCAG
>CAVHPJ010000013.1:0-35199 GCA_963638085.1 Butyricicoccaceae bacterium
GAAAAGACGTTATGGAGCACCAAAGATTCATCAGGAATTACTCCAGCAGGGCTGGCATGTCAGCCTTAAAAGGGTACCGCGAAGGATGTCTGCCTTAATGTCCAAAATCCAGAAGGAATCATCCTACAAAGCGATTTAGGCTCTCAGTACACAAGCGAAGTATTTGAAAAACACCTTGCCGAAAACAAAATCCGTCATTTGTTTAGCCGTAAAGGCTGTCCGTATGACAATGCTTGTATTGAGCCATAGTACAACCGCCAGAGAACTCATAGTAGCTTAGGCTACAGACACCGGCTGCGGTTCATGCAGAAGGTGTGGCGTAAAGTCGCACTTTCGGTGTCCACTTTATTGACTTAAGACCAATGCGATATTTGTGTTAGTTTAAAAATCCGTCAGATTATTTGACGCTTACGTGCTACATAAGCGAGGAAGATTATGCAGAAAAACATATTGATTGGCAATGGAATTAATATACAGTTTGGTGGAGCAGATAACTATTCCAATTCAGCAATTGTTGGGCGAATGATTACCGATATACTAAACGGGAAATATGCCGATCTTCTTCCTGCTTTAACAGAGAAGGAGCATTTGGAAATCTTTCAACAATTCCGAGATTTATTGGTCAATATTGGAAACTATAAGCAAAATGATACATATCTTCTTAAACAGATAGAAATCGAAAGAATTAAGCGACAGTATTCACCTTCAACGCAGATAGATGAAATAGGTATAGAAGACTATTTTCTTGCATTGGAATACGGAATCAAATCGCATGATTCCGAAGAATTTATTAGTCAAGTGCATAGCGAAATGCAGATGCCATTTTTGGATGCAATTTATAATGATGGCAATATCAATAACATAGATTATGGTAAAAAATTTGGAAAATATATACAGGCTTTTGATAATGTTTTCACTTTGAACTATGACAGCAATCTCGATAGATATTTCCCTAATGTCAAGCATTTGCATGGCGAATTCTCTGTAACAGCCCCAGAGTATGATGCTAACAGCGGTTTCTCAAAAAGTTATCCGGAAAAATGTGGGGCTTCCAGTGTAATACCAGAGTATAAACACGTTTATAGTAACGCAATTATGAGTTGGCTGTGGCTTGAAAAATATGGAGAATGGAGCGGAAAAGATATATGGGTCGGAAGCATTTCAGCGAATGGAAGGAAAACTGATTATTTTAGGAATGTCTCCATGCAATGATGAACATATTTTTTTGATGATAAATCAATCAAAAATTAAATCAGTTGACGTTTATTATTATTCGGATAATGAAAAAATCGCTATGCAGAAAAAAATACACAAACCGAAGACGATGAAGAAAGTACAAAAACTTTGGGAAAGGTTGGACTGAAGAAATACGTGCGCGCTTAATTTTGTTACGTACCGTATTGGGAACGCAGCCAAGTTCCTTAGCAATTCGGGTTGCTTTCCATCCATCCTTCAGTAAGCGTCAAATAATTCACCGGTAAAAATAAAGCCAGGAAGAAATCCTGGCTTCCGGTAATAATTTTTAATTCGTTTTGCTTGCTTTGCAATATTATGGGGACGTTTTTTGGCAAAAGAGAAGTGGCCCAGCCATCTTTTCCTTTGCACCATTCTTTTACAGACATTCCGCTACTTCTGCATTCAGCAACCAGGCTGATCCATTTTTGCAATTCTTTGTTTTGATTCATGGTCTGCAGTTTAGATTCAGACATAAAAATACCTCCGTTTCGCACGAGTAGCTGAGAATCTTAGATACTCTCAGAGAGTCGCAGCGACTCTCCGCGATTCTCATATACTCGCTGTTAGTACAGAGGTATTATATAATATTTGTGTTAGTTTAAAAATCCGTCAGAGTATTTGACGCTTACGTTTATTTCGCTACGAAGAGACGCTATGGAGCACCAAAGATTCATAAGGAATTACTCCAGCAGGGCTGGCATGTCAGCCTTAAAAGGGTACAGCGAAGAATGTCTGTGCTTGGTATTCAATCAATCGTGATTAAGGAATACCACCATTATTCCAGTAACAAGCCTGTTACGGAAAGAGACAATATATTAAGTTCTGGTACAACCGCCAGAGAACTCATAGTAGCTTAGGCTACAAGACACCGGCTACAGTTCATGCAGAAGGTGTGGCGTAAAGTCGCACTTGCGGTGTCCACTTTATTGACTTAAGGTCAGAGTAACGATCTACATCGTAATTGAAGAAGGTATAGAATATGCATAGAATAATAAAAAGTTACATGAATACGTTTATTGAAGAGAATAGTATTACCTCTGGAATTGCAGAAGAAAAGCAATTTGAGATGTTTGCTAATTATTGCATCATAAGATCCTTTTATCCTGAGGATTTTGATCCTGACACAATCACTTCAGACGAAATCGATGCAGGAATTGATGGTATTTGCTTTTTTATAGATGGCGAAATAGTATCCTCGGTTGATGAAGCAACGGATATTTTTAAACGTCCCAAAAGGAATATTCCTGTAGTTATTTATTTTATGCAAGCCAAATCTGGAGATGCATATGACCGCGGAGAAATATTAAAATTTGGAAACGGAGTCGCGGACTTTGTAAACGAGCATTCGGAATTACCACATGGTGATTTTCTTAAACAAAAAAAGACAATATATAATCTTTTATTAGATAATGTTTCTAAAATTCAGAACGGGCGAGCAGATATTTGCTTGAAATATATTACAAATAGCAATAACCCGATTTCTAAAGAGATTAATGCTACAAAAAAATCAATAATAAAAGATTTACAAGCTACGGGATTTTTTAACACAGTATCTTTTGATTACATAGGATTAGAACAAATTATATCACTTTGGGATAGAACCAGAAACTCGATTACAGCGATTATTCCAACTAAACAATTATCGCCATATCCAGCAATGCCAGGGATATCTGAAGCATATATTGCCATTGTTCCACTGCGGGAATTTGTAGAAAACGTGTTAATGGATGCGGAAAAAAATCTTCGTGTACATATTTTTGAGGAAAATGTAAGGGCTTTTTTAGGAAAAGAAAATCCTGTTAACAAACAAATAAAAAACACACTTGAAAAGCCATCCGAGCAAGATAAATTTGCTATACTCAACAATGGTATAACAATTATATCTTCAGATGTTAAAGTTCAGAATGATAGAATTTCTGTAGATAACTATCAAATAGTCAACGGGTGTCAGACAAGTAATGTTTTATTTGAAAATTATGAATTGCTAAGACCAGAAGCTATGATAACGATAAAAGTTATTGAGGCAACTGATTCAGATGTGATTTCCTCTGTTGTCCAAGCAACAAACAGCCAAAGCAAAGTTGATGAAACGCAGTTCCTTTCATACAAATCGATTGTGCGCCGTATTGAAAAATATTTTGAGGCTACTGAAGACATCCCAGGACAAGAGGTGAAGTTGTATTTTGAACGAAGAGTGGGACAATACAAAAATACCGATGTTGCAAAGAGGAGAGTATTTAGTATTTCTGAAACCTGCAGAGCCGTTGGCGCAATGTTTTTAAATAAACCAGAAATGGCATATCGTTATCCAACTAGGATGATTACAACGCTTTATGATACGCTGATTAATGAAAAAAATAGGGAGATGATATATTACACAGCTGCACTGGCCTTATATAGATTCAAATTATACACAAGTAATGGGAGAATTAACTCAAAGTATTCTATCTATAAATGGCACATATTAATGATTTTGGCATATGTTGGCAGTGGTAGTAAAAAGCCCTTGCCGTCTATAACAAATAAAAAAATAGAGAGTTTCTGTAAAAGGATAATTTCGACTTGCAGCAAATCAGATGAAGAGTGTTTAGCTCTATTTAATAAGGCGACAGATGTCATAGATGCAGTAGGACTCAAGACAACAAGGGATGAAATGCGAGCTCAAGCATATACACAAACAATTTTGGCATATTGTAATGAGCATTTTCGCTAAGACAAGAAGTAAGTTCATCAGACTACATAAACGTACTAAGGTAATGATCGGCTACAAAAATTACCTAGAGAGTATCTGCTGCGGCTGTGATAAAAAGGATGCAGGTTGATTCTTTACTGGACAAATGATGGTTGCTTCGGCGAGGCTTTACCGATCTGGCTTGAAGTAGTAGCTTTACATTATATAAGTGTGTAATTAGAAAGGAAATCATTGTGAATAATATTACAGACTCATTCAAAAATAAAACACTGGTTATTACTGGAGGAACCGGCTCGTTCGGCTCCACCGTTTTAAAACACTTTTTAACCACCGATATTGGAGAAATACGCATCATTTCTCGTGACGAGAAGAAGCAGGACTGGATGAGGCACACCCTGCAGGCGCAGTACCCGGATTATGCTGGAAAGGTGCAATTCTACGTAGGAGATGTGCGCAATGTGGATTCTGTTCGGGACGTCATGTATGGGGCAAACTATGTGTTTCACGCTGCTGCTTTAAAGGAAGTGCCATCTTGTGAATTCTTTCCAATGGAAGCAGTCAGAACCAACATTATTGGAACAGACAACGTTATTACAGCAGCTGTAGAAAATCATGTGGAGCGGGTTGTCTTCCTTTCCACAGATAAAGCTGCCTATCCAATCAATACCATGGGCATGACAAAAGCGGTTGGAGAAAAAGTAGTGCAAGCTCGTGCACAAAAGGCATTTGAAAGATCCGGGACAGTTTTATGCTGTACACGGTACGGAAATGTAATGTGTAGCAGAGGTTCTGTTATCCCATTATTTATTGACCAAATTAAGCGAAAGGCACCAATTACAATAACGGATCCTGAAATGACGCGCTTCCTTATGAACCTTGATGAGGCTGTAGACCTGGTAGCCTTTGCTTTTGAACATGCCGAACCGGGCGATCTATTCGTGCAGAAAGCGGATGCAAGCACTATCGGCGATCTGGCCAAGGGCGTTATGAAGGTGTTTGGAGAGACGGAGTGCAAGATAATTGGATCCCGTCACGGCGAAAAGCTCTACGAGACCTTGGTGACAAGAGAAGAAATGCTCCGCTCTGTGGACATGGGTCATTACTACCGCATCATGCCGGATGCAAGAGGACTGAACTACGATAAGTTTTATGTGGAAGGTACAGTTACTACAGAAGGGGAAGAATCTTACACTTCCCACAACACCAATCTTCTTGATGTAGATGGCGTTGTCAAAAAGATTATGGAAACAGATTATGTAAAGGAAGAGTTGGCAGGAAAACCGCATGCGGTAGAAGCATAGGGCAGGTGAAAAACGGTGATGGTAGAACATAATTTTAAGTGGAAAAACGATGGTCGTACTAAGGTGATGCTCGGTTGCGGAACTCGCCCGGAAATCATCCGTCTTGCGGCTGTGATAAAGAGATGCCGGGAGTACTTTGATACGTGCGTGGTGTATTATAACCAGAATTGGGACAAGAACCTGAGCACTGTTTTCTGGGAAGATTTTGAACTGACGAATACTTTCGGAGAGTTTGGGCCGGATATCCTAGTGCCTGTAGTCGGGGATAATCTTGGCGTTACCTGTGGAAATATTCTGGGAAGGTCTTATGAGCTCTTATCAGAACTCCAGCCGGATGGTTATCTAGTTCTGGGGGACACAAATAGTTGCCTCTCTGCTATAAGCGCAAAGCGCCTTCATATTCCTCTTTTCCACATGGAAGCAGGAAACCGCTGTAAGGACGAGTGCCTTCCGGAGGAGACGAACAGAAGAATTGTGGACGTGATTTCTGATGTCAACCTCTGTTATTCTGAGTTTGCACGAAAGTATCTGGCAGACACCGGACTTCCGAAAGAGAGAACATACATGACAGGGTCTCCTATGGCGGAAGTGCTTAGGATGAACCTTGAGAAGATCCAGGAGTCCGATGTGCTTGAAAGACTTGGTCTTGAGAAGGACAAGTATATTCTTTTGTCTGCGCACCGTGAGGAGAACATTGACTCAGAGAAGAATTTCCTCAGCCTCTTTACGGCTATTAATGCCCTAGCTGAGAAGTATGACATGCCCATTCTGTACTCCTGTCATCCGAGAAGTAAGAAGAGATTGGAAAGTTCTGGGTTTGAACTGGATAAAAGAGTGCGGGTTAATGAACCTCTTGGATTTAATGACTATAACCAATTGCAAATGAACGCTTTAGCGATTGTAAGCGATTCCGGAACGCTGCCAGAGGAAAGTTCTTTTTACCTTTCCATCGGACATCCGATTGCTGCTGTGTGTATCAGGACAAGCACAGAGAGGCCGGAGGCGTTGGAAGCCGGTGACTTTATCCTTGCCGGCATTACCACGAAGGAGCTTTTGAACGCTACTGACATGGCCATTAAGATGAAGCGCGAAGGTGTCCTTGGAAAGCCTTGCCCAGACTATGTGGACGAGACTGTATCCATGAAGGTGGTAAGGATCATTCAGGGATATGTGAATGTGGTCAATAAGATGGTTTGGAGGAAGGACGGATGAACATACTAGTTACCGGTGCCAAAGGCATGGTAGGAACCGCATTAGTTAACAATTTAAAGAATATAAGAGATGGAAAGAACCGGACAAGACCGACTCTTTCCATTACTGAAATTTATGAGTATGACGTAGATTCTACGGAATCTGAATTAGAAGAGTACTGCGCAAAAGCAGATTTTGTTTTCCATTTGGCAGGCGTGAATCGCCCGGAAAAAGCTGAAGATTTCATGAACGGAAACTATGGCTTTTCCTCTACGCTTTTAAATACTTTAAAAAAGAACGGAAGCAAAGCGCCTGTAATGCTGTCTTCTTCCATTCAAGCTACTCTTGCCGGTAGATTTGGTGACAGCGAATATGGCCGTTCCAAATTGGCCGGAGAAGAGTTGTTTTTTGATTATGGAAAAGAAGCTGGGGTGCCAGTATACGTATACCGCTTTCCAAACCTAATGGGACACAGCAAACCGAAATACAATTCGGCGGTGTCCACTTTTTGCTGGGCTGTTGCAAACGATGAACCGTTTACAGTAAATGACCGGTCTACCGAGCTGGAACTGTTATACATTGATGATCTGGTAGAGGGACTGTTTGATCTTTTAGAAGGAAAAACCGTACATTGCAGTTTTTCCGGGACAGAAACAGTTTTAGATTCTGCCGGAGCGTATTGCTGTATTCCCAAAGCGCATAAGGTTACCCTTGGTGAAATTGTTGATTTGTTGGAAGAATTCAAGCAGGAACCGGTATCTTTGATGATGCCGAAGATGCCGGAAGGCTCTTTTGCCAAGAAACTGTATTCTTTGTATCTGACCTATTTGCCGACAGACAAATTTAAATATGCATTAAAAATGAATGTAGATGACCGCGGGTCCTTTACCGAACTTTTACATACGGAAGACTGCGGCCAGGTAAGTGTGAATATTAGCCGCCCCGGCATTACAAAAGGCCAGCACTGGCACAACAGCAAATGGGAATTGTTCATTGTTGTGGCAGGACATGGCCTGATTCAGGAAAGAAATATTAATACCAATGAAACGGTAGAATTTGAAGTGTCCGGAGACAAAATTGAAGCGGTGCATATGATTCCAGGGTGGACACATAACATTATTAATCTGTCTGACACAGAAAACCTGGTAACGGTAATGACTTGCAATGAAATTTTTGATCCGGAGAAGCCGGATACATTTTTTGAAGTAGTGTGAAAAGGATTGCTCATGAAAACTAAAACCACTCTCATCACCGGTTCCTCCGGATTCATCGGTTCCAACTTGGCCAAACGAATACTTGCTACATCGCCAGAAACAAGGGTCATTGGACTAGACAACATGAACAATTATTATGATGTCCGGATTAAGGAAGCGCGGCTTGCCGAGCTGCAGGAATATAAAAACTACACGTTTATTAAGGGAAATCTGGCGGACAAGGAGCTGATTAACAGCATCTTTGAGCAGTATCATCCGGATGTGGTAGTCAATCTGGGAGCGCAGGCCGGCGTGCGGTATTCCATTACGAATCCGGACGCCTACATAGAAAGCAATATGATTGGGTTCTACAATATTTTGGAGGCGTGCCGCCATTCCTATGACAACGGGGCTTCGGGTGTGCAGCATTTGGTGTACGCTTCCTCATCGTCAGTGTATGGCAGCAATAAAAAAGTGCCATATTCCACGGAGGATAAGGTGGACAACCCGGTGTCTTTGTATGCTGCCACCAAGAAGTCCAATGAGCTAATGGCGCACGCCTACAGCAAGCTGTACAATATACCGTCTACGGGGCTGCGGTTCTTTACCGTGTATGGCCCGGCAGGCCGTCCCGACATGGCGTACTTTGGCTTTACCAACAAGCTGGTAAACGGAGAAACCATTCAAATTTTCAACTACGGCAATTGCAAGCGAGACTTCACCTACGTGGATGACATTGTAGAAGGCGTTATCCGCGTCATGGAAAAACCGCCGGAAAAGAAGAACGGTGAGGACGGACTGCCAATTCCACCGTATGCGGTTTACAACATTGGCAACAGCAATCCGGAAAATCTACTGGATTTTGTGCAGATTCTGTCAGAAGAATTGGTGCGGGCCGGAGTCCTGCCTGCCGATTACAACTTTGAAGCGCACAAGGAACTGGTGCCCATGCAGCCTGGCGATGTACCTATTACTTACGCCGACACATCCGCTCTGGAGCGGGACTTCGGCTTTAAACCGCATACGCCGTTGCGAGAAGGCTTACGAAAGTTTGCCGAGTGGTATAAAGAATTCTACATGGCTGAAAAGGAATGAGCACGTTTGATTTGCGAAGAACGCTTTTATGAAATTTACGGCAAAGCCCCGGAGGGGCTGAGCTTTGCGCCGTATCGCATCTGTCCCATTGGCGCGCATAGTGACCACAACTTAGGAAAAATAACCGGCTTTGCCATTGACCAGGGCATCCACATTGCATTTAAACCCAAGATGAATGGCGTCATTGAAATGACCAGCCTGCAGTTCCCGAAAAGAGCCCAGTGGCACATTCGGGAAATCGGCGAAAAAACAGGGGACTGGGCAGATTACCTGCGCGGCGCCACATGGGCCCTGAGCGAACGGCGCCCCTTGACCGTAGGTTTATCCGGTGTCATTGAAGGCTCTCTTCCCATTGGGGGCCTTTCGTCTTCTGCCGCTGTTATCCTGGCGTTCCTGAATGCCCTGTGCAGCGTAAATGGAATTACCTTGGAACCGCAGGAACTGATTGCCACTGCCTTCCGTGCAGAAAAAGATTACGTTGGTGTAAACGTGGGAACCTTGGACCAAAGCTGCGAAGTCCTAAGCAAAAAAGACCACCTTTTATACCTGGATTGTAGGGACAACAGTTATGAGCTGATTCCCACTAGTCCAACCATGAAGCCTTACAAAATTGCAGTGTTCTTCAGCGGCCTGGAGCATTCCTTGGCTGGCTCCAAGTACAACATGCGAGTAGACGAGCTCCGCTCCGGTGTCTACGCTCTGCAAGCCCTGTCTGGTTATGACTACGGCAAGTTTTCCGAGGCCAATGCGCGGGACATCAGCTTTGATATTTACCAAACCTACAAAGACCGCTTGCCCGTTCAATGGGCCAAACGCTGCGAACACTGGTACACCGAATTTCAACGCGTAGAAGCCGGTGCCGAAGCTTGGCGTCGTGGTGACCTGGAAGAGTATGGCCGACTGTCCTTTGCCTCCGGCTGGAGCAGCATTCATAACTGGGAATCCGGTGCGCCGGAGCAGATTAAACTGTATGAAATTATGCGGGAAACCTCCGGTATCTACGGCGGGCGATTCAGCGGTGCCGGTTTCAAAGGCTGCTGCATGGCTTTAATAGATCCCGCCAAAGCAGATGACATTCGGGAAACAGTGGAACGCCAGTATTTAAGTGCGTTCCCGGAAATGACCGGAAAGTACAGCTTCCATCTGTGTGAAAGTGCAGACGGTGTTGGCTGCAATAATCCTGGAGGTGCCAAATGAAGTGTCTGATTCTTGCTGCCGGATACGCCACACGGCTGTATCCGCTGACAGAGAATTTCCCAAAACCGCTTTTAAAAGTGCAAGGAAAAACCATCCTGGACTGGCTGATTGAAGACATTGATACAGCCGGTGTAGTAGATGAATATGTGGTCATCAGCAACCATAAATTTGCAGACCACTTCCGTACTTGGGCAGAGGGTCACTTGCAAAAGATAACCGTTCTGGATGACGGAACCGAAACTAACGAAACCAGATTGGGCGCAGTAAAAGACATTCAGTTTGCTATTGATGCACTGAATTTGCAGGATGACTTGCTGATTATTGCGGGAGATAATCTGCTGGATTTTTCGCTGACAGACTACATCGCCTACCAAAAGCAAAAACAGAGTACGGTCATTATGCGGTACTGGGAACCGGACGTAAATAAACTTCATAAAACCGGCGTTGCGGTAGTGGACGAAAACGATCGTATTTTAGAAATGGAAGAAAAACCGGCGGAGCCGAAATCCAACTGGTGTACGCCGCCGTTTTATATTTACAAAGCAGAAGATGTGGCTTTGGTAAAAGCCGGAATTAAGGCCGGTTGCGGCGTGGACGCACCGGGCAGCTTTATTGCCTGGCTTTCTACCCAAACCGTAGTGCATGCCTATGAAATGCCGGGTCGCCGATATGATATTGGCAACCTGGAAAGTTATGAGGCAGTGCAGAAAGAATATCATGGGGTGACAAAATGAAAATTGCAGTAGCAGGAACCGGATACGTAGGCTTGTCCATTGCCGTGCTGTTGGCACAGCATCACACCGTAACCGCAGTAGATATTATTCCAGAAAAGGTGGATCTGATTAACCAGAAGAAGTCCCCAATTCAGGATGACTACATTGAAAAATATCTGGCAGAAAAGGACCTGGACCTGACGGCAACGTTGGATGCAGAAGCCGCCTACAAGGATGCCGAAATTGTAGTCATTGCTGCGCCGACCAACTATGACAGCAAGAAGAATTTCTTTGATACTTCTGCCGTGGAAGCCGTTATTGAACTGGTCATTAAGAATAATCCGGATGCCGTTATGGTAATTAAATCTACCATTCCGGTTGGATACACTTCCTCCGTACGGGAAAAGTTCCACTGTGACAATATTATTTTCAGTCCGGAATTCCTGCGGGAGTCTAAGGCACTGTATGACAACCTATACCCCAGCCGGATTATTGTGGGAACCGATACGGAAAACGCCCGCCTTGTCAAAGCGGCAGAAACCTTTGCCGGCCTTTTACAAGAGGGCGCAATTGAAGAAAATATTCCTACTATGATTATTGGCTTTACGGAAGCGGAAGCCGTCAAACTGTTTGCCAACACCTACTTGGCACTGCGTGTTTCTTATTTTAACGAGTTAGATACTTACGCTGAAATGAAAGGCTTAAACACACGGCAGATTATTGAAGGCGTTTGCCTGGACCCGCGGATTGGAAGTCATTACAACAACCCGTCCTTTGGTTATGGCGGTTATTGCCTGCCAAAAGACACCAAGCAGTTGCTGGCCAACTATGCAGACGTTCCAGAGAACCTGATTGAAGCTATTGTAGAATCCAACCGGACCCGGAAGGATTTCATTGCAGATCGTGTACTGGAAATTGCCGGTGCTTATGAAGCCAATGAAGACTACAGCCCAAGTAAGGAACACAACGTAGTGGTTGGCGTGTTCCGCCTGACCATGAAATCTAATTCTGACAATTTCCGCCAGTCCTCCATTCAGGGCGTTATGAAGCGGATTAAAGCAAAGGGTGCCACGGTCATCATTTATGAACCAACCCTGGAAAACGGAACCACCTTCTTTGGCTCTGAAGTGGTCAATGACCTTGCAGAGTTCAAGGCTCGTAGCCAGGCAATCATTGCCAACCGGTATGACACTTGCCTGGATGATGTGGAGGAGAAGGTTTATACAAGGGATTTGTTTAGGAGAGATTGAAGTAGCGTCAGATTATTTGCCGCTTTCTTCCTTCCCGTCATCAACAGCTGATGCGCTTGCTTCAATCATCTGTGTAACCACATGGTTAAGTTGTGCGGCATTCTGACTTGTGATGAGAGGGTGCCCGAGCCTTTCTTCCAGGTCTTTTCGTGCATTCCCTGCAACGGCACCTCCGGCTTGCGCAACCTTCTTGTTTCCCTCAAAGCCTTGAGGTCTTTCCATTCGTCCGTCAGTTCCTTACGGGCCGAGATTGCCTGCAGGCGCTGGTTAATCCATTCACGGGTATACCCTTTTCGTTCATAAGTGGCAACAAGGCGCTCTGCAATCAGTTCCGGATCCATAGTTTCTTCAATCCGATCACGACCAACCTCTGCTAACCAGATCTTAAAAGGCTCTGCTTTTTTGGAGGGGATGGACTGGATGATGCGGAGAAGCTGCTCTGTGTTGGCAACGTCCGTAAGACGGCGTTTGCCATCGGCGGCTTTTAATTTCAAAGCGTGACAATTTGTCACGGTTTCATTTCCTTCCTCTTTGAGCCGTTGCTTGAGTTTCCTCCAGTATGCCGGTGGATCTTTGCTTTCCGTCAGTACACCAACCACATCAACAATGGAAAAGTACCATTCTTCGTCCTCTTCGTTCCATGCCGTTCGGATGGCCTGATCTTCAAACAACTGGAGATTTTCTTCCTTTGACATATTGTACTCCTTTTGCAGGTGTTTACCTGCCGTGTTATTTACCGCTGTTAGTATGATTTAGCGGACACGACCTAAGGGAGTGCCGCATGGGCCACTTACATTGTACTATAGATAAGTACCAAAAGGGTACTACTGCAAAAACTTCTGAAAATTAAAAGTTTTTGCAATTGATAGCATAAACTTTGCGTCGTCAAGGTTTCTGAAAGAGCGTTCAGAGAAAAGTCTTTCAGAAAAAAACTGGAACCGGTTTCACATTTCCCTTGCCAATCCACCCCAAAACAGCAATAATAGAATTAGCAAAACTACAAATTCATGGTAAGAGCAGGAGGGCTTTCCATGCCTGGAATCAGAGATGTAGCCCAAAAAGCCGGAGTCGGCGTAGGAACTGTGTCCCGTGTGCTGAACAACAGTGGGTACGTGTCAGAAGAAACCAGAAAAAAAATTGAACAGGCCATGGAGGAACTGAAGTACACACCGAATGAGCTGGCCAGAAATCTTTACCATAAGAAAAGTGGCATTATTGCGGTGCTGGTTCCTTCCGTAGAAGTCCCTTTTTTTGCAGAGCTGGTGCATTACATTGAAGCCGAGTTATACAAAGAGGGCTTCAAAATCATGCTTTGCAATACAGATAAAGAATACAATGCGGAGTCGGAATATCTGGACATGCTGAATCGCCACATTGTAGACGGCGTTATTACCGGCGTGCATTCTTTGGATGTAGAGGAGTACAAAAAAATAAAAAAGCCGATTGTTGCGTTTGACCGTTATTTAGGAGAACATATCCCCCTGGTGGCGGTAGACCATAAAAAAGGCGGACGACTGGCTGCGGAAACGCTGATTGCCAATGGGTGCAAAAAGGTGGTCCATTTCAGAGGCTCTTTGGCCATTGAATCCCCATACCATGATCGGCATTACGAATTTGCCAAAATTATGGAAGAAAACCAAATAGAGTGCTTTGACTACGAGTTGGCCTGGAACCGCTTTGACTTGGAATACTATGAAGAAGCGGTGCAAGACCTCTTTGAAAAAATTGGAGACTGGCCCTTTGACGGCGTCTTTGGCTGTGACTTGGTTGCCATTGCCTGCATGAATGAAATTATCCGCAGACACAGGAAAGTGCCGAAGGACGTCAAGTGCGTTTCCTATGATGGAACCTATGTTACACAAATTGTAGAGCCAAGCATGACCGCAGTGGTACAACCAATTGAAGGGCTGGCAAAAGAAGCTACCCGTCTGATCTGCGATTTAGTAAACGGCACAGAATATGAAAACAAACAGGTTATTTTAGATGTTACTTTAAGAAAAGGGAAAACCACTCTTGTTTAAGTGGAACGCTTCGGTGGCACTCTTCTGATACTTTTGAACCTTTGCGGAGGAGTGCCAGCTATTTTTTACTTTTTGAATTGGCAATTTGTCCAAGAATGGCAACTGATGTTATAAGAAAATGACAAATTCATGATTTTTGATAGGAAAATGATTGACTTCTGAATTGCCTTGGGGTATGTATAAGACAGGAGGTCGGTTGCGAAGACAGCAACGACACAAATTTTTTTTGGAACAATGTGGAACCCGTTCCACACGGAAAATAAAGAACTTTTTTAAATTTTTTGGAGGTAGGACACGATGAAACACGCAAAGCAATGGTTGTCATTGATCTTGGTAACCGTACTGGTGCTCAGCCTGTTTGCCGGCTGCGGAAAAAAGAAGACAAACAAAGATGAAGACGGGGCTACCGTAATTAAATTCGGTATTCACGTTGCAAACCCGAAAGAACAGGAAACCGTAACGTATAACATTGTAGAAGCCTTTAATGCGGCTTACAAAGGAAAGTACAAAGTGGAATTTGTTGCCAGTGACACTGAAGCACATTCCAAGAACATGAAGCTGGCTGCGCAGGATGGTACCCTTCCGGATATTGTTCATCTGGATTCTGCAGAAGCACCGGAATATAACGAAGCCGGATATCTTCTGGACCTTTCTGATTTCTTAAAAGAAAACCAGGATATTGATACTGCGCTGAACGGCATGGAAGATGCTTTCAAGTCGGGAGACACACAGTATGGCCTTCCGTATCAGTGTAACGTACAGGGCTTCTTCTACAACAAAGAGCTGTTTGACAAAGCCGGAATTAGCTATCCGACCGACAGCACCACTTATGAAGAATTCCTGGACATGATTGCCAAGCTGAATGACAGCGGTGTTACCCCGATTGCCATTGGTAGCAAGAACAGTTCTTTTGCTATGTGGGAATTCAACGAATTCCTTTCCCGCTATGGCTGGGAAGATAATCTTTCCACTTATACGGCAGCAAAAGCAACCTATTCCAATGCAGACCTGAAAGCCTGCTTTGAAAAGATTAAAGGCCTTGCAGATGCAGACGCTTTCCCGGAAAATATGGCCACCATTGAATACTTTGATGCAAAGCAACTCTTCAACGAAGGCAAAGCAGCTATGTTTGGTACCGGTCAATGGGACTGTGCTGAATTTGATACAAACTTAGGTGACAAAGTTGGATTCTGGTGGGGACCGAAATTTACGGATTCTTCCTACAACCAGGATGTGGATATGAAAGTTCCATCCGCACCGTTGGTAGTAAGCGCTGCTGTAGGCGAAGATGAAGAAACCAAAGAAGCCGTTTATGCTTTCCTGAAATATTATTTCGGAAAAGAAGCAGCCACCATCTCTTATGAAGGTTCCATCTTCCCGGCAACCAATTATGATGGCCTGGCAGCAACGGAAACCCAGTATGCCATGAACGCTATGATTAATGCTCTTGGAAACGGCTGGTCTACTCCTGCAGCCGCTCCGGATCAGACCGTAAATTCTGCCGTACAGGAAGCTCTGTATGATGCAATGTTCGGTGTAATGCAGGGAACCTATACCACAGATCAGGCCCTTGCCAAAATGGATAGTGCTGCCGCCACTTGATTTTCTAAGTTGAGTGTAAGACGGTAAACCACAGAATGGTGTGCCTAATGTTTCCCCATAGGCACACCATTCAACCGAATAAAGGAAGGAAACATATGCGTTGGCTAAGTAAAACCCGATACAAAATAGGCCTGGTAATTCCAACGCTTTTGGTATATCTGGTATTCATCATTATTCCAATTGCAATGGCAGTTGGATACAGCTTTACAAAGTATTCCGGAATAGGAAAAGCAAAGTTTAACGGACTGACAAACTACATCAGACTGTTTCAGGACCCTTTGTTTTGGTCATCCTTTAAAAACACAATGATTATGTTTGTGCTTGCCTTTGTACTTTTACTGACCCTCTCTTTTTTAATTGCATTACTGCTAAACAACAAGCTTAAGGCTGTGGATTTTTCCAAGTCCCTGATTTTTTCTCCGGCAATTATTGCTCCCATTATTGTAGGCATTATCTGGGTTTATATTTTGGACCCGAATATTGGCATTATTAATGGCCTTTTAGATGCCTTGGGCGCACCGGAATTGAAGCAGAAGTGGATTGGCGGAGACACGCTGTCACCGTACAGCATAGCCATTATTTACTTTTGGCAGCAATTGGGATACTTAGTAACCGTATTTCTTGCCGGACTGAAAATGATTCCGGAGGAAGTCATGGAAGCTGTAAAAATTGACGGTGCAAACTTCTGGCAGAAAACGTTCCGCGTAACCATCCCAATGATGAAATCAACCATTTCTACCGTAGCGGTTTTAATTATTACCGGCGTATTTAAAATTTTTGAAATTGTACAGCAAACAACCGGTGGAGGACCAAACCACCTATCAGAAACGTTGGTCACCTATAGTTATTCTATGACCTTTGCCAGCGGAGACTATGGCTATGGCATGTCTCTTGCCACAGTAACCTTCCTGCTGTCTTTGGTTATTACCGGTATTTATACCACGTTGACAAAGGAAAGGAGTAAGTAACATGTTGTCTAAAAAGAAAAAGACGGCAATGTACATTGCCATGGCACTGATTACCGGACTAGTGGTCTTTCCTTTCCTTTGGATGATTTTACTTTCGTTTAAAACCAGCTCGGAAATTATGTCAGACCCGCTGGCTCTTCCGGCAGCGTTCACTCTGGACAACTTTAAGCGGGCACTGGAAACCCTGGATTTTCCAAGACTGTATGCTAACACCTTTGAAGTTTGTGCGGTATCGGTTGTCTTTGAGCTGATTATTACTTTTTGCAGCTCTTTTGTAATTGCACGCATGGAATTCAAACACCCAAAACTAAAAAAACTACTGTATGGATTCTTGATTTTGGGATTGTCTGTTTCCCCATTCATTCTTCTGTTCCCAGTTTATAAAATTAACGCATTTCTGGGATTACAGGGAAAATGGGCACTGGTCTTCCCCTATGTAGCAAGTTCCATTTCGTTTAACACGCTTTTGCTGACAGCGTATTTGCGGCAGCTGCCGGCAGAAATAGATGAGGCCGCAGTCATAGACGGCTGTAGCCTGTGGGATTTAATGACAAAAATTACCCTTCCTATGGCAAAGCCGGTCATTGCTACCATTGTTATTTTTAACGTTCTTTACATTTGGAATGAATTCCCATACGCCTCCGTTATGCTGCGGGATGTAACAGATTACACGCTTTCCATGGGCGCCTCTTTCTTTAAAGGCAACTACACCGTAGATTACGGCGGCATAGTAGCTTCCAGCTTAATGATTATTATTCCGGAACTGGTCTTCTATGGCTTCTTCCAACGGAACATTGTAGAAGGTATGACTGCCGGAGCCGTCAAGGGATAAGCATTTTCAAAACGAATCAAGCAAATAAAGGAGACTACATCATGAGCAACGTATCAGGATTGTTTAAAGATTTAACCACCGTAAAAGAAGCAAGAAACGGACGTCTTGCCAGCTGGGATCAGCGTGGGAAAAACCAGGACTACTGGGAAATTCCTGCCGGAGAAACCATTTCTTTAGGCGAGGTAGAGGGCCCCGGTTGCATAACGCACATTTGGATGACCTCTTCCTGCAGAAGAGTGGCGGCTCCCAGTATTTTAGATCCGAAGTTAATGGCTTCCGCCGCACCCGTAATGGAAATTCATCCGGCCCTGGGTGTCATCCGGGATGACTATGACCCGTTTTATTACAGAAAAGTATTAATCAAAATTACTTGGGATGATCAGGATACGCCAAGCGTGCTGGCTCCTCTTGGAGACTTCTTCTGCATTGGAAACTGTTATCCGGGAAATTTTTCCTCCTTACCGTTTAACGTTTCTCTGAAACCGGAAGAAGCCGGCAGATATGGCGCCCCGTGTTCCGTATCCTGTTACTTCCCAATGCCGTTCAATAAGAAGGCAAAGTTTGAAATTGTAAATGAGAATGACATTCCGTTTATTCTGTATTTCAACATTGACTATGAAATGTATAAAGAACCGCTGGATGAAAATACCGCCTATTTCCATGCCAGTTGGAGAAGAGAAAATCCTTGCAAAGGCTGGGGCCCGGATTTGCAGACCAACTGCCCGGAAGTCAACAACGTAACCAATTTTAAAGGCGAAAACAATTACACGGTTCTGGATGTAGAAGGAACCGGACACTACGTTGGCTGTAACCTGACCGTAAAGCACTACCAGGGAAGCTGGTGGGGCGAAGGCAATGACATGTTCTTCATTGACGGAGAAGAGTATCCGTCCCTGAACGGCACCGGCACAGAGGACTACTTCAACCATGCCTGGGGTATGCAAAGAAATGCGTATCCGTTCTTTGGCACCATTGTGCATGAAGGTGACACGGATGGATTCCAAGTGTCGTATCGCTTCCATATTACGGATCCGGTTCGCTTTGAAAAAAGCCTGAAGGTTACCATTGAGCACGGACACGCAAACCACCTGTCAGATGACTGGAGCTCCACTGCATATTGGTATCAAACTCTTCCGACAACAAAGCCACTAACCATACTGCCAATGGAAGAACGGCTTCCGGAAGTTCCGGTGTTGCCGACTCGCAAATTAGAAATGCCGGAATTGACCGAAGAAATGAAGGCTGCCAGACAGTCCTGGGCAGATCGGTGGAAAGAATATCAACCGGCGCGGGAAGAGCAGTTCCGCATTAAGGAAGACAAAGCCAGACGGGAGTCAAAGCTGAACACCGAATTCGCCAAGAAATTGCGGGACGAATATAAGTAAGAAAAAAGTGAGTGGGTTAGAATGTCTAAGGAATTAATGCTTAAGAGAATTGCACAGGCCCAGGAAGAAATAGACGCAAAACGCGCTTTAGTAAAACAGGGCGCACAAAGACAGGATTACCATTTTATGGCAGAAACCGGATGGATTAATGATCCGAACGGGCTGATTTACTACAAAGGAAAGTACCATTTCTTTTATCAGTACAATCCGTATCATGGCTTTTGGAGCAGTATGCACTGGGGTCATGCGGTAAGCACAGATCTGATCCATTGGGAATATTTGCCGTTAGCGCTTGCGCCCAGTGAATTTTATGATGACCATCTGCAAGGCGGCTGCTTTTCCGGAAGTGCCATAGAGCATGATGGGAAACTGTTCCTGATTTATACCGGGACCAGCAACCACGGACACGGCTTTGAACAGGTACAGTGCGTGGCTTACAGCGAAGATGGAATTCATTTTGAAAAATATGAGAAGAACCCGGTTATTACCGCTCCTGCCGGAGTGTCGCCGGACCAATTCCGAGACCCGAAAGTCTGGGAACATGACGGCACCTATTATGTGGTGTGCGGCGCCAGCGTGAATGGCTTTGGACAGGCCCTTTTGTACAAGTCAGAAGACCTCCTTCATTGGAACTTTGTCAACGTGCTTGCAGAAAGCCGGGGCGAATGGGGTTTCATGTGGGAATGCCCGGACTTTTTCCCACTGGAAGACAAATACGTTCTGATGTTTTCTCCCATGGGCGGAAAAGAGCGGACCAGCGTTTACCTGGTAGGCGACTTTGACTACGACACCGGAAAATTCTTTTACACCACATCCGGAGAGATGGACTGGGGCTTTGATTATTACGCTCCACAGTCTTTCCTGGCTCCGGACGGCAGACGGCTGATGGTTGGCTGGGCCAATGCCTGGGACTGGATGCCATTCTGGAAGGACTGGGGTCCGACATACCAGGAAGGCTGGTGCGGATTCTTCAGCGTGCCCAGAGAAGCCGTTTTGGACTCGGATGGAATGCTGAAATTTGTTCCTGTAAAAGAACTGGAGTTGCTACGGGAAGATGGCACGGAATCCCATACTATTGTATTAGGCGAGTCAGCTACTTCCTCTGCTGTACATCCCCTTTGCAATGGCTGTGTCTTTGAATTAAAAATGAAAGTGGATTTGCAAAAGACAACCGCCAGTCAGCTGGTTCTGATACTCCGCTCTGTGAAGGAGAAATATACGGAAATTGTATTTGACCTTGCAAAGTCGGAAATCCGGTTTGACCGGAGTCATGCCGATGACTGGAGCGCCGGTGTGGCAAAGTGTCCACTGAATTTGTTGGGCCGGGACACACTGGATATTCATATATATTCGGATAAGAGCTCCGTAGAATTGTTTAGCAATGGGTACAGAAATAATCTTTCCTGTAACATTTATAATGCTGATGAAAATCAAGAAAATTACTTAATCGCAAAAGACGGAAGTGTTGCGGTTACAGAACTAAAAACCTGGAAGTTGAAGAAAGTAATGGAATAGGAGGCTTCTGACGATGGCAGAGGTAACACTAAGACACATCAAGAAGGTTTATCCTAATGCAGAAAAGAAAAAGAAGAAAGGCAGTGTCGCCAAGACCAATCTGCTGGTAACTGATGAGGGTGTTGTGGCTGTACAGGACTTCAATCTGGAAATTAAAGACCAAGAGTTTGTAGTTCTGGTTGGTCCATCCGGTTGCGGAAAATCTACTACGCTGCGCATGATTGCCGGCCTGGAAGAAATTACCGATGGCGACCTTCTGATTGATGGGCAGCGTATGAATGAAGTGGAGCCGAAGGATCGGGACATTGCCATGGTATTCCAAAGCTACGCACTGTATCCGCACATGACGGTTCGCGGGAATATGGAATTCCCGTTGAAGCTGAAGAAAATGCCCAAGGACCAGATGAAGGAGCGGGTGGAAAGTACCGCAGAAATTCTGGGGATTACAGAATATCTGGACAGAAAGCCGAAAGCGTTGTCCGGTGGTCAACGGCAACGGGTTGCTATTGGCCGTGCCATTGTCAGAGAACCCAAGGTTCTGCTGATGGATGAACCACTGTCTAACCTGGATGCCAAGCTGAGAAATCAGATGCGGGCGGAGCTGATTAAACTGCGCCAGCGCATTAAAACCACCTTTGTTTATGTAACGCACGACCAGACGGAAGCCATGACGCTGGGTGACCGGATTGTAATTATGAAAGATGGCGTGGTACAACAGGTGGGAACGCCGCAAGAGGTGTTTGACCATCCGGACAACCTGTTTGTGGCAGGCTTTATTGGCGTACCGCAAATGAACTTTTATGATGCCTTGCTTACGGAAGAAAACGGTTCTTATAAAGTAGAGGTACAGGGCATGCAACTTGTTCTGCCGAAAGAAAAGCAGGAACGGTTAAAGGCTGCGGGCGTAACATCACAGGAAATTACACTGGGAATTCGTCCGGAACATATTTCCCTGTCTTCTGCGGATAAGGCTAGTCTGACCGGTAACATCATGATGACAGAAATGATGGGCAGCTCTGTTTATCTGCACGTGAATGTGGATGAAAAAGATACCATTATCATTGTGCCGACCCTGCATCAGGACAGACAGAATGCGTTTTCTAACGGGTCCAGCATCTCCTTTACGTTCTGCGAAAGTGCCGTTCACCTTTTTGACAAGGAGACCGGAACCAATCTGGAGGGATAAGATGTTTGATATTGTAGCTTTGGGAGAGCTGTTAATTGACTTTATGCCTCGCGGCACCAGTGAAAGCGGGAACTTCCTTTTTGAAGCTTGCCCCGGCGGTGCCCCGTGCAACGTACTTTCCGCTGCAACCAAATTAGGGAAAAAGACGGCGTTTATAGGAAAGGTGGGAACGGACCTATTTGGCCGTTTCCTTGGCGATGTAGTTGCTTCCTACCACATAGACACCACTTCCTTATGTAGCACTGACACGGCATTTACCACACTGGCTTTTGTTGCGTTGGATAAAGAGGGGAACAGGGATTTTTCGTTTTCCAGAATTCACAGTGCTGATACGCTTTTATCTGAAGAGGAAATATCAGAAGATCTGATTGGGGATGCCCGTATATTTCATGTGGGAACCCTGTCTATGACGGATGAACCGGCAAGAAGCGCTACTATAAAAGCGCTGGAGCTTGCAAAGCAGAGGGGTGTTCTGGTTTCTGTGGATCCGAATTTAAGAGAGCCGTTATGGAAGTCCCCAGAGGATGCCAAAGAGGCTATCCGCACCGTACTTTCTTATGCGAATATTATTAAGATTTCGGATTATGAATTGGCGTTTCTTTACGGAGATCAGGAGATTGCGGAAACAGCAAGGAAGTGCTTTGCAGAATTCTCTCCCAAATTGCTCTTTGCCACTTGCGGTAAAGACGGCGCTTATGCGTTGACTGCAGATAAAATTTTGCACCACCCATGTTACCTGAAGGTAAAAACAATTGACACGACCGGAGCGGGAGATTCCTTCTGTGGGGCCGCTTTAAGCAGATTGTTAGACTACGGATGCATTCCGGAGGATCTTACAGAAGAACAGCTTTTTGAAATGCTGCAATTTGCTTCTGCCGCTGCGTCCCTTACTACCACACGGTACGGTTCTATTGCAGTCATGCCGGATGCTACGGAAATTGAAGCGCTGATAAAAGAAGGCATTTAAGCGCTGGATTGTTTTCTTGGTAAGCGTCAAATAATCCACTGTTTTTCTGAAAGAGCGTTCAGAGAAAAGTCTTTCAGAAAAAACAAAGTAAACAAAATACTGCAAACCAAAAGCAGGTAGCCTGTTGGCTACCTGCTTTTTTTGACGGGGACCGTTTTGTAGGAGATTGCCAGAAATCAGATGGCATACAGATCTTTGCTGTGGTCCTCTCCGTAAATGCCCCATTTTTCAATGGCAACTGCAAGTTCTTCACAGTCTTTGGCTGCTGTGCGAAGAGGTACATCATTCATAACCGCATCAATAGCAATTCGGAACGCATGTGCACCGGCGCGTGGACCCATTGGGTGAGCGTGGATACCTGCGCCTACGCCAAGAAGAACGTCCGGGCCGCAGTCATCCATGAACTTCGGAACCAATCCGGGAACAACGCCGCCGCCAACAAACGGAAGCATTGGCTTCAAGTCATAGAACTTGGCCTTGGAGGCGTTGATGTTGGTGATGTAATTGTCAAAGGTGTTATCAAATTTGCCATAGGGTGGTTGCGTCAGATAAATGTCTGCACCACTCAGGCGAACCAGCTTATTAACTACCTTGGAGCTCATTCCCTGATAAGGGGAACAAGTAAAGGCGCCGTTAAAGCAGGAGTGCGCAAGGATAGGAACGGTAATTTCCGGATCTTCTGCCAGCATACGAACTGCACTGTATCCGGTGCCGTGAATGTCAACCATGATGAGGTTACCGCCGTTTTCAATAACGGTCATGGCATTTTCTTTCAGGCGGCAAACTTCGTCCGTAATGTTGCAGGCGTATAAGGTGTATTCGCCCTTGATTGCACGTGCTTTTTCAACGGCATCCATATTTCTTTTTACGCGTTCTGCAAGGCTGTTGAACTTTCGATTGCCACCAATCAATTCGTCGTCCTTGATAATATCAACGCCACCGGCAGCTGCTTCAAAGAACAGCTTTTCGCCAACTTCCGGTGTATAACCGGTGCAAGGCTTAATCATGTTGTTCAGCAGTGGTCGGTCTTCCACATTTAAAATTTTCCGGATGCCATCAATGCCAAACTTCGGGCCCTGGAAGGCATCTGCAAATTTCTTCGGGAAGTCAATGTCTAACAGTTTCAGATAGGGCATAGACATGATGTTTCCGCAGATGGAACCAATTAGAAGCGGAATGTTGTTTTCAATGTTATCTACCGGATATCCAATTCGGATAATGTAGAACCGCATTCCGTCCGGAGCTACATCCAGATTGACATTGGTCTGATTTTCATAATTTGGAACTTCATATACGCCGATAATTTTAGATGCGTATTTTGTCCGCATTTCATCTGTTTCTGCCGGGACATCAGCCCAGGATCCGGTTGTTTGTTCAATCCCGATACTAACCGCTTTTAGGATGGCTCCTTCCTCTTTGGCTGCCCCAATTAGATAAGTGGCAACGCAAAGATCGTCCAAATTACAGCCTTCATATAAAGGGTTCAGTAATGGATCATAAAATCTGTTTTGCTTAACCATAAAAGACCTCCATTTATTTTCTTGCTTCATTAATAGGCGATGCAGCTTTCTGCATCTCCAATATAAAAGCGATGAAAAAGAACCACAACATGGAAAATATTTTCAGTCGATATGGGATGGAATGTCAAAATATTATCAATTGATTGAAAATATTTTCAGTGTCGCAAGAAAAAAAGAAAACACTTATGATGGATTTAGCAAACAAAGAATCAACAAAAAAATACAAGTTGAGGCACAACTATTATGAATATTGACAAGTATGACCAGTCAACCTTCCTGGTTCTGAAGGCGGCCTATCTTTATTATCTGTCCGGGAAGCCACAGACTCTGATTGCAGAGGAACTGGGGGTATCTCTTACCACCGTGTCCAGACTTTTAAAGCGGGCTAAAGAAGAAAAGATAATTGAATTTGTGATAAGAGATCCGTTTGTGGAATGCATCAAGGTAGAACAGCAATTAAAAGACTTCTTAGGCATTAAAGAAGTGGTTATTGCTCCGGCAGTTAGTGCAGAAGATGTAGATCAGGCAGACGAGGCGGAAAACTTAAAAAAGTTAGTTGCTCTTGAAGGTGCAAGATATTTACAACGAATTATTAAAAAGGGCGATGTCATTGGCTTCACCTGGGGAAGTACGGTTTATCAGATGATTAATTATCTGAATCCGGCTCAGAAAGTGGAAGCCGATTTTGTTACGTTACATGGAAGCCTGGCAAACAGTGTGGCGGCCTGGGATGTCAGAACACTGGTAACTCGCTCGGCAAAAGCCTTCTCCGGAAACAAACACATTCTGCTTACAGATACGTTGATGAGCTCTTCTGAAGTGGCGGAACTGTTAAAGAAGGAAAAAAGTATCTCGCAAGTGTATGAGATGTTTGACAAAGTCAATCTTTCCATTAGCGGAATTGGTGCCTTTTATCCGGAAATGACCACGGTTCTGGCCCATCCGGATTATTTGCCGCCGGAGGATCTGAAGGAATTGCAGGCCTGCGGCGTGGTTGCAGATGTGGTTTTACGGTTTATTGACAAAGATGGCAAGGAATGTAACACCAGCTTGAAAAACCGGACCATTTCTATTGAACTGGAGCAGTTTAAGAAGATCCCCAGGAAGATTACCATTGCGTCCGGAACGCAGAAAGCCTATGCCGTTATGGCGGCAGTAGAGGGCGGCCTAGTAGACACCTTGATTATTGATAGTAAGCTGGCGGTTGAACTATTAAAACTATGGAAATCGCATCATTTGATGTCTGAATAAAGAAAAGCGAAGGAGGGTAGCATGAAAATTGCAATCGGTTGTGATCCAAATGCCATTGAGCATAAGGAGGTGCTGAAACAGTTAGTAACGGATCTGGGATACGAATGCGTTGATTTCGGAAGTACGGATCCAATTTACGCTAACACAGCAATCCGCTTGGCGGAAGCCGTTGCGGCAGGAGAATGTGAAAGAGGAATTTTAATCTGCGGCACAGGTATTGGCGTTTGTATTGCAGCAAACAAAGTAAAAGGTGCATACGCAGCGGAGGTAAACAATATTTACCAGGCGGAAAGAGCACAGCTGAGTAATTGCGCCAACATTATTACCCTTGGGGCACAGGTGACCGGAATTGAACTTGCCAAATGCCTTGTGAAGGAATATTTGAAAAACACATTTGATCCGAATTCAAGGTCCAAGGATAAAGTACAACGAATTTACGATTACGAAAAAGAAAGGACGGTTTGATCTTATGATTATGAATTTCTTACGGAAGGTACCGGCAGGCATGATGGTTGTTCCATTGCTACTTGGCTGTCTGGTTAACACTTTCTTCCCGGCAGCATTGCAAATTGGTGGTATTACCACTGCAACCTTCTCCAGTGCTGGTGGCTCCTGTACGTTAGGCATCTTGCTTTTCTGCATGGGTACCACGTTAAGAGTAAAAGATATGCCAGCGGTAATTAAACGCGGTGGGCTGCTTTTAGTTTCAAAGTTTGCTATTGGTGCCGTTCTTGGTATCCTTGTTGGCAAGTTCTGTGGACCTGCCGGTTTCTTAGGCCTGTCCAGCTTGGCAATCATCAGTGCAGTTACCAACAGTAACGGTTCCGTTTATTTCTCTTTGATGGAACAGTATGGTGACAAAAAAGACTGCGCCTGCATGCCAATTCTTGCTATCAACGACGGCCCGTTCCTGACTCTGGTTGCACTTGGTGCTTCCGGCCTTGCGGATATTCCGTTTATGAGTCTGCTTGCCGCTGTAGTTCCTATTCTTTTAGGTATGCTGCTTGGCAACATTGATCCGAAAGTAAGAGACTTCTTTGGCCCGGTTGGCTCCGCTATTATCCCGTTTACCGGATTCTCCCTGGGCGCCGGTATTGACCTTGCAAGCGTTGCAAAGGGCGGTCTGTCCGGTGTTCTGTTAGCATTCATTACCATCTTTGTCGGCGGTGGCTTCATTGTTCTCTGTGACAAATTTATTGGAAGACGTCCCGGATATGCAGGTTGGGCTGTTGCAACAACCGCAGGTAACGCAGTAGCCGTTCCGGCAGCCATTGCACTTGCTGACCCGGCATGGGCAGATTACGCGGCTATTGCCACTGTTCAGGTTGCAACGTCTACCGTTTTAACCGCGCTGATTGTTCCGTTTATTACTGCCTGGTGGGCAAAGAAGTTTGGCTGCCCGCAGTTCCCGAAAGATGGACAGAAGGCAGAGTTAGCAGAAGCAACAGCGGGAGATGTTCCTGTAGCAGACGTTGTGGCAGAAATTCCGGAAGCAGATGCTGCTGTAGCGCCGGTTCCAGAAACTGCACCGGAAGAATAAGAGGACAATAGTATGGGCAAAATATTAATGTTTGCAGATGACTTTACGGGCTCCGGAGATGCCGGTGTACAGCTGACGAAAAATGGAATAGAAGCCCACATCATTTTTGATACGAAGAAGATTGATCCGGAAAAGTCCTATGTTGTTGACACGGAATCCAGGAATATTCCGGCACAAGAAGCGTACAAAATAGTAAAAGAGATTCTGCAAAATATGGAACCATATCCATATGAATACTATTACAAGAAGATGGATTCTACCCTGCGGGGGAATCTGAAAGCAGAAATAACGGCTGCAGAAGAAGTGTTAAAGCCGGATCTGATTGTCTTTAATCCGGCCAATCCGGATTCTAACCGCACCGTGGTAGACGGCACCTTACTGATGAATGGCGTCAGAATTATGGAAACCGAAATTATGCGGGATCCGCTGTGCCTGGTAACAGAAGACAACCTGGAAAAGCTCATGCAAAAAGAAATGAATGAGCCGGTACGGCACTTCTCTTTAACCGAAATCCGCGAAGACAAAATGGATGTTGGAGATGCAAAAATTGTCACCTTTGATGTCCTGGAAAATGCGGACATGGATGCTGTTGTCACCTATATCTTAAGCCTAGACAAAAAGATCCTTTGGGTTGGCTCTGCCGGTATGGCAAACAGTTTGGTAAAGGCCATGCGGAAGCAGTATCCGGTGCTGTCTTTGATTGGCAGTATCAGTCAGACTTCCAGAACGCAGGTGCAGGTTGCCCAGGAAGCCGGTGCAACGGTGGTAGAAATGAATATTGCTGCTTTGTTGCAGGGCGGTGATATTAACAAAGTTGCATCGGAAGCCGCGTCTTTGTTACAGGACGGGCAAGATGTCATTGTGGTAACGGCAAAAGAACACGAAGACTATTTAGAGGCAATTGAAGTTGGGGAACAAAAGGGCATGAATCGCATAGAGGTTGCAAAATACACGCAGTCCTGCATTGGTAAATTGTCCACCCTGATTTTAAAGCAGGCCAAGGTCTGCGGATGCTTCTTGACCGGTGGCGACACCGCAATCAGCGTAAACAACTACAACCATGCGCACGGCGCCAAACTGGTGGATGAGGTGCTTCCCATTATTGCTCTGATAGAGCTGGATGGCGGTGATTATCCAGGCCTGCCTTGCATTGTAAAGGGCGGTTCCATTGGTGACCATGAAGCGCTGGCTAAGTCCATTGCGTATTTGAAAGAGCACGCATAAAATGAAAAGAGAGGAAGGCTTGGTAATGAAAAAACTGGGTATTACCATGGGCGATCCAGCTGGTATCGGTCCCGAAATTATCATAAAAGCGCTAGGCGACGGCACCGAATTTGAAGGAAAGTACGTTGTCTACGGTGCTGTGGATATTCTGAAGCATTACAATGATTCCTTTGGCTTTGATTGTAAATTTAAGGAAATCCAGGCTCCGGAAGAGTATGAAGATGGATTTATTAATGTCATTGACCCTGCCCATTTGACCATGGATCAGTATGAAATTGGGCAATTGTCGGGGAAGTGCGGCCATGCGGTTTATCTTTATATTGAACGGGCTATTGCGGATGCAAAAGCCGGAAAAATTGATGCAGTTGTTACAGGCCCATTGAACAAGGAAGCGCTGCATATGGGTGGCCATAATTTTGATGGTCATACTGAAATTTTTGCAACGTTAACGGATACCAAGAAGTATGCAATGATGTTCTATGGCCCATTGAAGATTATGCATGTTTCTACGCACTGTTCTTTGCGGGAAGCCTGTAACCGTGCAACCAAGCAGCGGGTTTTGGATTGCATTGAACTGATGGATATGGCACTGAAACAGACGGGAATGGAAAATCCGTTGATTGCAGTTGCCGGTTTAAATCCGCATGCCGGTGAAAACGGCCTGTTTGGCATGGAAGAAATTGAAGAGATTACGCCAGCCATTGAAGCTGCTAAAGCCGAAGGCATTAACGTAGTTGGACCTATTCCTCCGGATTCCATCTTCAACAAGACCCTGAACGGTGTTTATGATGCAGCCATTGCAATGTACCATGATCAGGGGCACATTGCGGCAAAGCTGCAATTAATGAGTGAGTGTGTAAACTGCACCATTGGTCTTCCTATTATTCGAACTTCTGTAGACCACGGAACCGCGTTTGACATTGCCGGAAAAGGTCTTGCCAGTGGGGACAACATGAAGCAGTCCATGCGGGTTGCAGAACAGTTCCTAAACAATAAGAAATAAAGAAAGTAGTAGGAAAACAATATGAAACATTTCATTTGTGGCTCTGGCTGGAAGATGGTAAACAATTATCAGGACAGCATCCGGGTTGCAGGTGAATTGCAAGAAAAATTGCGGGATTTTCACGACTATCCAGTCGTGATTTTCCCGTCTTTTCCTGTAATTCCGGAAATTACAAAGCGCCTGGACCCAGACAGTGTGGTAAAGGTTGGCGGTCAGGATATGTTTTGGGAGCTGGACGGTGCCTATACCGGCGAGGTATCTGGGCAGATGTTGCTGGATATCGGTTGCCGGTATGTGGAAATCAACCATCAGGAAAGGCGCCGCTTTCTGAAAGAGGATAACCAGATGTCTAACCAAAAACTAAAAACGGCAGTACAAATAGGGCTGAGGCCATTTCTGTGTGTTGGAGAAGAGAAGAAAGAATCGGATGAGCTGGTCCAGGCCTTTTTAAAAAAGCAACTGTCTGAACTGTTGGATGGTATATCTGCGGACGAAGCAAAGCTGATTACGTTTGCTTATGAACCCATGTGGGCCATTGGCAAAAAATCAACAGCAGATTTGGGGCACATTCAGATGGTGCATCATTACATCAGAAGCCAGATTAAAGAATTGTATGGACCTGAAATTGCGGAGGTTGCCTATATTGTTTATGGCGGCGGAATTAATATGGAAACCTACTTGGATATTGCAGCCCTACCGGACGTAAATGGCTTGTTTACTACCGGGTGCGGCGTTAATGCGGAAACCTACAGCAAGCTTGCTATAACAACGGCAGAAATGTTGAAGCAACTTGATGCATAGGATTTTTTGAAATTAGGTGGTTGGTGCAGTGAAACTGTATTTTATAAGACACGGTGAAACAAATTGGAACTGTAAAAGGAAAATGCAGGGCGAGTCAGATATTCCCTTAAATGAAAATGGCCGAAAATTTGCGGAGCTGACCAGGGAAGGATTGGGCGCTTTGCGGTTTGATATTGTTATTTCCAGTCCTTATAAACGTGCTTTGGAAACGGCGCAGATTATTACCGGATCGGATAATACACCGTACTTTATAGATCCCAGAATCCGAGAGATAACCTGGGGTAAATGGGATGGGCTGTCTCTCGCTGAAATCAGTAAATTAGGCTTTGAAGGCCGCTTTAAGCTTTTTTACACAGACCCGTTTTCTTTTCAAGGAGCACCTGGTGGAGAAACCATTCAGCAAGTTTGCCAAAGAGGAAAAGCGTTCTATGAGGATTTGATTCAAAAGAAGGAATTCCAGGATAAAACCATTCTGATTGCTACGCATGGCTGTGCGGTTCGTGGCATACTGAACCATCTGTATGATGACCCATCCGATTTTTGGCAGGGCGGCGTACCAGCCAACTGTGCCATGACTATTATTGAAGTAAAAGATGGCCGGAGTTGCTTTCTGAAGAAGGATCAGATTTTTTATGATTCGTCTTTGGTGCCGGATTATTATTGCTATAAATAAAAGATCCCACGCAATCGGGTAGATTGCGTGGGATACGTTTTAAGCTTGGAGAAGATTTCGGAATAGATGAGAAAATCCAATAATAAAGCCTTGAATAATGTGCACAGCGATTTCGAAGCTCCGTTGTACAGCGCAACCAACTTTGAAGGCCCTCTGCTGATGTGTGAAATGAATTTACAGCAATTTTCTTTTTGTCTGGAGTATGCAAATCGGCATATAAATAGGACAGCATACCCATGGAAAAGAATTCAATAATTACCCATAGTGGAAATCGGCCACCATATTTTTGGTTATGGTGCCTGACGACAAGCGTCCGACCATTGTCGTTAACGCAAGCTGCAATTTGCTTCTGCCGCTGCGGCCCTTACTACCACACGGTACGGGGCTCTTTACTGTAAGGACTAAAGTTGAAAATTCACAGCGCTTTTTGAAGTAGAAATTTCAATAAAACGCAATATCTTGAAATTACTTGCCGATTTTAAGTATAGAAATTTCAACTTAAGTTGTTTTCTTGAAATTTCTATGCGTTTGTTTTTACAATCGACCAATTTAAAAGAAACAAAAGCAAGCCAGAACATGCGTTCTGGCTTGCTCCTGCTTTAGCGTGCGTTACATGATTTGCCCGTGAACCTCTTCGGCGGCAATGGAATCTACCGTGTTGTCCTCCTTTAGGAAAACAACCGTTGGTTCGTGGCGTTCTGCCTCCTGTTCGTCCAACTCACAAAAAGCCATGATAATGACTTTGTCACCAACCTGCACGTAACGGGCAGCGGCACCGTTCAGGCAAATAACGCCGGAGCCTGGCTCGCCTTTGATAACATACGTTTCCAAGCGGCTTCCGTTGTTGATGTCCACAACAAGCACCTTTTCATATTCCAATAAGTTTGACTGATCCATCAAATCTTTATCTATGGTTATGCTACCCACGTAATTCAGATTTGCTTCTGTTACAGTGGCTCTGTGAATTTTGGTTTTTAACATTGACAGTTTCATAATATTCATCCTTGTGTTTTATTCGGCCATTTTTGCCCGGTACTCCAGAACTTTGTTGGTCAGGCGTTCCCCGGCTTTAATCAGGTCCATCAGACCTTCGTGCTCTTCTTCCAACGTGCTATGAGGAACGGTAACCTCTAGCGTCAAAGGCAACGTATAGGGCGATTTAGCAATATATTCGCAAATCTTATCCCAATCACAAATGCCCTGGTATGGAGTAATATGAGCGTCTGATTTTTGAACCGCTCCGTCTGGGTCTTCTGACAGAGCCCAGTTGACTCCATGGTTGTCATCCAGATGCATGGCAATGAGTCTGTCATAATACCGTTCAAGGAAGGCTTCCGCGTCGGCAACCAGAGCAGCGTGCCCGGTGTCACAGCAGAACCCCATGTAGTCCTTGTCATACCGTTCAAACAGTTTGTCCAGCTTCTCAAACTGGTATTTAGCCGGTGTGCAAATCATGTTCTCAATGGCAATCCGGACACCCATTGCACGGCAATACGGCTCCAGTTCATCAAAGGATTTAAAGGCTTGTTCAAACCACTTCTCCCTGAAGCCCGGAATGTTTTCAAAGTCTTCATAGGGGACAACCAAGTGTAAAACAATTTCGGTTGCTCCAAGGAGATGGGCAAGGTCAACACGGTTTTGTACCAGTTCCACACCGGCCAGACGGTTGTATTCATGCGGAGAAGTAATATCCTTCCGATTATCCCGCATACGGGTCCGGTTTAAGAACAGCGGCTTGCCATCTTTTACACGACACCGTGTGTTACCTTCGGTTGCATGAACGCCTTTTACTCTGATGTTGTATTTGTCCAGAAGCTCTTTAATCTGGATCATTTCCCATTTAGAATAGGCGTATTCAAAGTCCCAGTCATAGGCCCAGTGAACATGAGATACGCCAGCGGCGTTCAGCTTTTGAAGCTGCTCTTCCATACTTTCCGGAGAATTTTCAAGGATTCCCCAGTCGGTTGCTAATGCTAGTTCCATAAAATGCCTACCTTCCTTATTCTGCTTTTTCTGCAACTACTTCTGCTTCTGCAGGTGCGGCTACTTCAGCAGGAGCTTCTGCTTCATCGCCATCAAGATTGATCTTTAAGCCTCTGCGCTTTACCATACGGCAAAGAATAGAGGAAGCAATAAAGCCGACACCATACAAAGAAAGCATGATGATGAAGATGATGGAATAAGCCTTGTTCGGCTCAAACTTGTCAACAATGTTTCCGTAGGTGGCAAACGCCCAGAGCATTGGAGACTGGATCAGGAGAATGGCAACGGCCATGGCGGAACCGGAAACTTCTTTCGGAATGCCGGATTCGCCGATTGGTGCATAGTAAATGCCGCGGAGCATGTATACAACAATCTGAAGAACAATCAACAGAATGGTAATTGGCCAAATCATAGAGGATTGCTTCGGAATTAATACAATGGCTGCCAGAATAACAATGCCAACTAAGAATAAGATTCTCATCAAAGAAGCCGAGCTCTTAAACAGCTTGTTTCCAACAACACCGCTGATAGGGCCGGAAATCATTCTGACCCAGTTGGAAGAAGCAATACCAAAGATGGCTACCAGAACGGTTGGAACGGCAAGAACGTCTTCCAGGAACGGCAGGAAGAAGGAACAGCCAAGATAAACAGCGTAAACACCCATGCCCATGAAACCAATCAGCCAAAGCTGTGGGATCTTCAGACATTTAATGGCACCTTTCAGGGATTCCTTATTCTTGCCGGTAGACGTGTCGGACTTCAGGAAGTCTTCTTCCGGAATCAGGAAGAAGGTAACAACGCCCATGATAATCAGGAACGCTGCGGCACCGCCCAGAGCTACTCTGACGCCCATCACTTTTTCTCCGAAAAGAACAAAGATACCGGTTGCCACAGAGCTAAGTACAAAGTTAACCAAACCTCTGGTCAGTTCCATGGAGCCAAAAGCAATTCCCTGCTTGTCTTCCGATGCAAGGCAGCGAATACTCTTTGTTACGGCGCCCCAATAAAACGCTTCCATAGAGAAACCCCAAATTACGCCAACTACCAGCATGCCGACATAGGTAACCATTCCGGAAACCAAATAAAAGCCGGTTAGGCCGGTGATGACCAGGTTGATGGACATCAGTTTTCGTGCGGAAAACCGATTCAGAACCCATGCACTTGGAATGCCGCCAAAGAATGCAACCATGCCCATCATAGACAGAACAAAGCCAAGTTGCCCATTGGTCAGACCAAGCATTTCTCTGTACGGCGTGTACAAAACGTTCTTGATTGCGTACATGAAATAAATGGATTCAGATCCAATACAAATGATCAAAAACTGTGCAAGCACTTTTCGATCAAACTGCAATTTTTTAAACATACATGCCTCCTAATTTTTTGATTCACCTTATAATTTAAGCGCGCGCTTTGCTCCGATGTTTTCTGAGTTCAAAATCATATTACCTGTTCATTAATAGGAAAACTATAGAACAATTTTCCGTTTTTTTTTTTTTTTTGGCGAAGATAAACAAAAGCGAACAACAAACCGAACAAATTAGAGGGCCGTTTTTTAAGAGTAGATTAAGAAGGAAAGAAAAAGCTCCCGCTCAGCGCGCGCACACTGAGCAGGAGTTTTTTGTAATTACTACTTGTCCTAGTAGAGCTTGCATGCAGGGTTTAGCCCACTGCCGAATCTACCTTATTTTCATCATCCAAGAAAACAATGGTCGGCTTGTGCTCCGAGGTCTCCCACTCTTCCAATTCGCAGAAAGCCATGACAATGATTTTGTCCTGAACCTGTGCACACCGGGCAGCGGCACCGTTCAGGCAAATAATGCCGGAGCCTGACTCGCCCGTCATGACATAGGTTTCCAGACGGCTTCCGTTGTTGATGTTGACCACCAGCACCCGTTCATATTCTAGAAGGTTTGCCTGTTCCATCAACTTTTGGTCTATGGTAATGCTGCCTACATAGTTCAGGTTGGCTTCGGTTACCGTGGCGCGGTGAAGCTTGGATTTTAGCATGTGAAGTTTCATGATCATCAGTCCCTTGTGCTTGACTCTGGCAATTTTGCGCGGTATGCCAGGACTTTGTTGGTTAGTCGCTCGCCTGCTTTTATCAGATCCAAGAGCCCTTGGCGCTCCTCCTCTGGTGTGCTGTGCGGAACCGTGACTTCCAGGGTTAGGGGCAGGGTGTAGGGGGACTTGGCGATGTACTCGCAGATTTTGTCCCAGTCACAAACACCTTGGTATGGAATGATGTGCGCATCCGACTTCTGGACGGCCCCGTCTGGGTCTTCTGACAACGTGCAATCTACACCATGGTTGTCATCCAGGTGCATGGCAATCAGGCGGTCATAATACCGTTCCAGGAACGCTACTGCATTTGTTACAAGAGCAGCATGCCCAGTGTCACAGCAGAATCCCATGTAGTCCTTGTCATACCGTTCAAACAGACGGTCCAGTTTTTCAAATTGGTATGGAGCGGGTGTACAAATCATGTTTTCAATGGCGATGCGGACGCCCATGGCTTTGCAATAGGGCTCCAGGGCATCAAAGGATTTAAAAACTTGTTCGTACCATTTCTCTTTGAAACCGGGGATATTTTCAAAATCTTCATAAGGAACCACCAGGTGCAATACAATTTCAGTGGCACCAAGAAGATGAGCAAGGTCAACACGGTTTTGGACCAGCTCCACACCTGCCAGGCGGTTGTATTCATGCGGAGAGGTAATGTCTTTGCGATTATCCCGCATGCGGGTGCGGTTCAGAAAGATTGGTTTGCCGTCTTTTACCCGACACCGTGTGTTACCTTCGGTTGCGTGAACGCCTTTTACTCTGATGTTGTATTTGTCCAGAAGCTCTTTAATCTGGATCA
>CAVHPJ010000014.1:0-21987 GCA_963638085.1 Butyricicoccaceae bacterium
CCACGGAAAATATGTTTCCACCACGCAATATTCAAAATATGGTGGGCAATGAAAAACAGAAACATCCCAATGCCAAGATATTCATGGGCGGCTTCTCCTACCAGAGAATACGCCATCAGCAAAGGCAATAGCAGCACCATTCCGCAATCTACTGTAATTCTAATTTTTTTCTTCATTGTTCAGGCGTATTACACGCAATCCAGTTTTCATTCTGTTTCTCATACCAATGGGTTCCATCAATCCGGTAAGTACCTCTGGCTCCGTAGGCATTTGCGTTCAAAACAGAAGTGTAGGACACAGACGCATAGCTGCCATTGATATTGACCACCGGATTTTCAATTCCAATCGTGAAGTATTGAAGATTACCATCCGCTATATCTGCAAAATATTCTTCTCTTGTCTGCTGCCTGCCGCTCATGTGTGTAAAAATCATATCTGGTGATGTAATTTCCCGCATGGTTTCTGTATCAGCTTCGGTCATAGCCTGACAATATCTTGCTTGCTGATAAAGGACAGCCTGTTCTTCGTCACTCAATTCAGAAGTATTTATGCCGGTAATTTCTACATTGTTGAAAACTGAAAAATCAAAATCTATCATATCTGTCTCACTTTCCGAAAGAGAAATCGTTACCTCCACACTATCGCCAACGGTGTCAAACAGGCTCAAATCCGAGGTAATTCGCCCCATGCGGATTAGACCGTCCTGATTAGATATATCCTCATCGCCGAAGAAAATTGCCAGCGATTTTCCGTTTGTATAATAGGTCACGTCTCCGTTTTCAAAATCATCAATTCCCACTCCGTTTTCCGGCAATTCGCCAAGTGCTGCATAATACTCCCGGTTGGCATATCGGTTCATGGTAAGTGTAAGAGGGAGCATTTTTATGAAAGCCCGACTTGTTTCACTATCATCAAGCATCGCCGTCATAACGGTATCGCCAAACGATAGCTCTATTTCTGTCTGCTCTGTATCCGCTTCGTTGCTGGAACTGCTTTCTGCCGTATCTATCTGTGCAGATTCCACGGCGGTTTCTGATGATTGTTCCTGCGTAGAAGAGCTTGGCTGCTCCACAGTGCCGCAGACTGCAAGGGATGCAATCATCCCCACACTCAGCAACAGAACAAATAGTTTTATATATATCTTACTCAACAAAGCCTTCCTCTCTCAGCCATTCTGCGACTTGGCTACCTGCTGTATCACGGTCATTCTGAGCAGTCGTACCAGAAATTGCAAATCCATCCTTCATTGTGCCGCCCGTAATGTCGGCAATCGTGGATTCGGTATTGGAAAGTCCGCTGCCGCCATGTGTGCAGAACGGAACAATCGTCTTGCCGGACAGATCATAGCTTTCCAAAAAGTTGTAGACGATCATCGGCATATCGCCCCACCAGTTGGGATAGCCGATAAAAATTGTGTCATAGTCATCCATATTGTCCACAGTACCGGCAATCTCCGGGCGGGCATTATTCGCCATTTCCTGCCGGGATACATCCAGCAGCTCGCTGTGTGAAGTGGGATACGGTGTAACAGCCTCAATCTCAAAGAGATCGGCTCCGGTCTGTTCTGCAATCATGTGGGCGATAATGCTGGTGTTTCCTTCTTCAATCACACCAACACCATATTGTTCCCCTGCAAGAGAAAAATAAGCTACTAACATATTACTGCCTCCTTCTGTCTGCACATTTGTACTATTTGCTGTTTCGCTGTCCCCATCCAAAGCTGATTCTGCCGGGACAGAATTCCCACAGGCTACCAAAGCCAGCATCATAACGGCTGCTAAAATCAGTATAAATAATCTTTTCATGGTGTTCCTCCTTTACCAATCTCTAAAGCGTTCATTACTCAGTTATTCTGTTTATTTTTGAGATGCATCCAAACGCCACCTTAATCTGCCGGAACGAACTGGCTCAGGTGAGCTTCCTGTTCGGCAAGTGTCATAGTAAAGAATCTCTGACCTTTGTCCAATTTGCTTATTTCGGTCATTTCTTCATAACTCAGTACAAAATCAAAAATATCAAAATTATCCTTCATGTGCTGTGGATTTGTAGTCTTTGGAAAAATAATATTACCTTCTTGTATATGCCAGCGCAATATGATTTGAGCGTTACTCTTTCTGTATTTCTGTGCAAGCCGTACAAACAGTGGCTCATTCATAAGTCCTGCATCCGCATGGCCTAACGGATACCAACACTCGATTTCTGTACCGTAAGGCGCAATGCGTTTTTTGAGTGCAGTCTGCTGATAATACGGGTGGCATTCTACCTGCAAAATAGAGGGCGTGATGTTAGCGGTAGTCAGAACCTCTTCCAATCGCTCTGATTCAAAATTAGAAAGTCCAATAGAGTGCACCTTGCCCTGTGCCACTGCTTTCTCCATATCACGCCATGCGCCAAGGTAATCGCCAAACTGCTGATGAAGAAGCAACAAGTCAATGTAATCTGTATCAAGGCGACTAAGCATCTTATCAATGCCTTCCATCGTTTTGCCCTCGCCGTATTCACTTGGCCAGAGCTTGCTGGTAATCCAGATTTCTTCACGTGAAATTCCGCTTTCCTTTACAGCCTGTCCAACACCACGCTCATTTTGGTAAGCATGGGCGGTATCAATATGACGATATCCCATCTGCAATGCCTTAAGGCAGGCTTCACGGGTATTCTTATCCCCCGGAATCATATATACGCCAAATCCAAACTGTGGGATTTTGTTTCCGTCATTCAAAGTTACGTATGTCTGTTTCATATTTTCTTCCTCCATTTATTTACTTTGTCTATGTTCAATTCTTGACTTGTATTTTTATCTATGATATCATTTGTGCAACCTAAGTTGCTTATGCCTTGTACGTGTATTATATTTTCCTTTTAAGCAAGAAACAATGGGCAATATTTTTTAAGTGGTAGAATATGCCTCTCATTCAGCAAAAAGGTAGCACAACAATGGATTGAAGGAGAAAACAGTATGATATTAAACGGCACAGAAGACCTTCGTGTACAAAAAACAATAGACGCTATTCACAAAGCATTTGATGAAATGATATGTGAAATGAATTATGAAAAAATAACCGTAAAAGAGCTTTGCGAACGTGCAAGAATCAACAAGAAAACATTTTACCGTTACTATGAAACACTTGATTATTTACTGGCAGAACTGCAAAATATTTTCACTCAAGAGTATTTGAAACGAATAGAAAACTACAGAATACCTGAAGATTTGGATAAAATTAACCGTGAATTTTTTCTCTACTCGGTTGAAAAAGGCGCTTTGTATGAAAAAATTACCTGCTCTGGAAGCTATCATAACATTCACAATAAAATGGTAAATAATGTGATGAATACAGCATGGGGACAATCCTCATGGTTTCAGTTGTTAGAACCTTCCAAACAAGTTATACTGCTTGGCTTTATTCAAAGCGGAGCCTTGGAAATTTACAAAAGATGGGTTGCCGACGGTAAAAAAATTCCTTTGACTGACATTATAGATATGTCAAATCAATTGTTGTGCTCCGGAGTAAACGGTTTCATAGAACGCACTATGCCAATATAAAAACTCAGATATATTCGCTTCTAAAAGCTGCAAAGTAAAAATCCCTGTTGGGTTTACAGAATTTGTCCTGTATCCCGACCCGGGATTTTTTATTTTCCAAAACTTTTTCATCAAAACAGGGTGTCAAAACGAGAGTAAGTTCCAAATAAGTAAATGGAAAGAGTAAACAGAAAAATGCGGAGAAATCCGCTTACTTAAAGGAAATAAAGAAAAAGGTGTAACCCCGCTATTGGGATTACACCATAATTCCTTAAATACTGCCTTATTAGCCCGTGGCTAACACGCTCCGGCCTTTTTTCTTATACCTATAATATTATGCGCGGTCTCCGCGGATTACCTTCAGCAGGGACTTAATTTCTTCTCTACTGTAAACCTTCTTGTTTGGATAAACAAAGATTTCAACCATGATGGAATCAGCAATTTCATCCAAATCTTCGTCCTTAATTTCCGGGATGTACGGATCAATACCATATTTCTGGTCAAAGTCACGTACCCACTGGATAAAGGCCTTGGATGCTTCGGTATCAGACATGGTTGGGGCGGCAATGCCGGTGGCACGGGACATCTTAGCCAGTCTCTTTTCTACTACAGAGCCGTAGTCTTCCAGGATAATAGGAAGAACAGCACCAATGCAGCGGCCGTGAACCAGGTTGTACTTGGCACCAATCTTGTGGCAGAACGGATGAACATAACCGGTGGTTTCCATATTCAGAGCCTGTCCGCCGCAATAAGCAGCCATGCAAAGGTTCTGTCTGGCTTCCAGGTTGCTTCCGTCAGCAATGGCAGCGTCAACATTTTCTACTACCAGTCTGGCACCTCTGATGGCCCATTCGTCTCCGCGCGGATTGTGGGCGTAAGACAGGAAGCCTTCTACGCAGTGGGACAAAGCGTCAACTGCAGTAACAGCCGTTGTGTACTTCGGCAGACCGGTGGCAAGGCCGGCATCCAGAATAACGGTGTTTGGACGCATGGCAATGTCAGTAATGGTGTATTTCTTGTCAATCTTGTGGTTGGAAATAACAGCTGCAACGGTAGATTCAGCGCCCGTTCCCGCGGTAGTTGGGATGGCAACCAGATACGGAGTCTTGGCAAAGGTCGGCAAAGTTACTGGGAAATAACCCATTAATCTACCCATACCTTCAATGCTCAGGTTCGGCTTTGCTACACGACAGCTAAGAGCCTTGGAGGCGTCCATGGAAGAACCGCCGCCGAAGCCAACAATAGAGTCACAGCGTTCTGCACGATACATTTCGTAAGCATCTTCCACATTCTGGATGGTCGGGTTCGGTTCTACGCCGTCAAAAATAGCGTACGGGAAACCGGCAGCATCCATGGCATCTGTCATGGTCTTCAACAGGCCAAGTTTATGCAGCATGGCATCCGTAACAATCAGTGTCTTCTTGGAAGAGGCTCTTTGCAAAAATTCTACTGTTCTGGCAGAAGATCCTACTCCCTCAACAACGTCCTGGGTTGGGATAATGAACGGGAATAAAAGGTCTTCCAGTCCACCGGATAAAATTCCGGTTACCTTCTTTACCTTGCGGCCAACTTCGCCATAATCCGCAACTTTTAAAATGATGTCTTCCAATTTCATTTGAGTTCCTCCTTCGCAACTACAAACATATAAAAACACAAGAGAAGGCACCGAATCGCACAGGCGATTCAGTGCCACCCGTTTAACACTACCATTCTAAACAATAGTGTCGGTTTTTGCAATCCTTAGCATTGTGCAAACTTTAGTCGTCTTTGCAATCCCGGTTTCCTTCACGAAGGCGTCTCTTCTGATCTTCCGGAAGATCCAGGCCAATGGTTCCACCTGGGTTCATGGTGTAATCCGGGTCAAAGTAATCCTTCAGAACCTTGAAGATGCCGTATTCGTTTTCGCCAAGGGAAGCCTCCAGCCACGGAGCAAACAGCTTACCAATACCGTGGTGGTGGGACATGGCTGCGCCGGACTTCTGAATGGCGTCCAGAATGGAAGCGTGATATTCCTTAAAGTCAGCAGCGTTGTCACACTTGGTAATGAAGATAAAGTACAGGTTGGCGCCCTGCGGATAACAATGGGACATGTGCGTGGTAACAACGGTATTTGGACGAGCGTGGCATACAGCACGAACATCCTGCCATACCTGCTTCATGTTGGACCAGTTTACGCAGCATTCCATGGTGTCAATGATAACGCCGAAATCCTGGAGCGAGTCACGCATATACGGATCATCAAAGCGACCCTTTTCCCAGCCCTTGCATACCAGACCGGTTAACGGCAGTGCATGATGCTGCAGAGCAATCTTCAGGATCTTCTTGTAAACGTTCTTGGCGTAGCCGGTATCACCGTCTGTAAAGCCTAAGAACAGGCAACGTTCCATATCCTTATAACCAAGCTTTTCCAGCATTGGCTGTAACGGAGTTTCGTCCACATTGTAAAGACGAAGCATCATGTTGGTTTCTTCCGGGTCAGACAGACGGAATACGGAAGAGAAGCCGGCTTCTGCCTGCATACATTCGCGGGCAAAGTCCATGGCATCGTCCCAGTTTTTGAAGATATAGGAGAAACGATATCTGTTTTCCGGCATATATCTTCTAACCTTCAGGGTAACTTCGGTCAGTACACCAAAGGTACCTTCGGAGCCCATCATAATCTGGTTGATGTTCGGACCGGTTGCTTCTCTTGGATACGGAGAAGTCAGAATCTGGCCACGCGGTGTGGCATATTTCTGCTGCATAACCATGTCGGAAATACAACCATAATAGGTGGAGTTCTGACCGGATCCGCGTGTAACAACCCAACCGCCTACAGAAGAATATTCAAAGGACTGTGGGAAATGTCCGCAGGTGTAATTGCGTTCGGCACCAAATTCAAATTTGGCACAGTTCAGATGACGTTCCAGATCCGGGCCGGACATACCGGACTGTACGGTAATGGTCTGGTCTGTTTCATTGAAGTTCAGAACCTTGTTGAAGTTGCGTCTCATATCCAGAGACACGCCGCCCTTGACTGGTTCTACGCCACGGGTAACAGAAGAACCTCCGCCGTAAACATAAAGCGGAATTTTCTTTTCGGCGCAGTAGGCAACCGTCTTTTCAATCTGTTCCGAAGTGGACGGATAAACAACCAGATCCGGCAGGCTGTCCCACTGGTGTTCTCTAACGCGATACAGGTCATAAGCAGTCTGGCCAAAGGCAACAGACAGACGGTCATAGTCGGACTGGGACCACTGATCTCCATAAACGCCCTTAAAGAATTCCAGATCTTCTTCAGCCATCTTCGGTGCATAATCCGGACCAAGATCAACGGTATCCAGACCCGGGTCACAAACGAAGTCAGTTACTTCTTCGTCATGCAGGTCAATGCGATCTTTCATCATGTTGTAAAGGCTTTCCTTCGGGAACTTGAAATGTTCCGGGTCACCCCAACGGAAAATAGAACGGTAGGAATCTGCCGGAGCAGGCGTTTTAATCCACTTTGGCTCAAAGCCGCTATAAGGTTTGTATCCCATAATAAAAATCTCCTTTTCTTATTTCAACAAATCAGAGGTAGCAATGATATCGGCGCCTAGACCGAGCACATTTGGAATAATAATGTCACCACGCCCAATTCGTTCAGTTACGGTAGTCTTATTAATTTCCTTCATGACATCAAAAATTTTGTCTTTCGGAATGTCCGTGGAAACACGGCACGGCAGAACCGGATGATCCGGGAACGCCGTTTTTACGGTGGAACAAATGGTTCTCATGGGGTGCGTCAGTTCATTTACGGCAAACTGCTCCCCCCGTTTGCAGGAGTTGCCGGTTACGGTGATCTGCTCCCCTTCCTGCGTTACTGTCAGAGTACAGCCTCTGGGACAGGTAATGCAAACCATGGTCTGTGTCATTTGCTCTTCACCTCTATTTCTGCATAAAGTTTGGTGGCCGGGCCAAGTTCTGCTGCGGCAAAGTCAACAATTAACTTTTCCATTTCCGGCGGACGAAGGAATGCGTATTTCTTTTCTACAACAACCTTCTTTTCGTCACCGGTTTTTGCAACAATGCGGAATGTGGCACCGTTTACCACCTTGCGAGAGCGGAAGTAAACAATGGTTTTTTCCAAATTTCCGCCAAGAGTAATCTGCTGCGGAACAATGTAGGAAACCCCTTCGTCCGCCGTCAGCGGAATCCGCTGTTCCGGTGCCTGGTCTGCAGCCACATAGGCGGCAGCGGCGGCACCCGCAATTTCTGCGGATTCAGAAACGTAATCTACCAGGTCATTTACATGGAGGGCATTGCCGCAGGAGAATACGCCCGGCACAGAAGTCATTAGGGCTTCGTTGCAGACAGGGCCCTTTGTCCGTGGGTCAATGGCTACGCCCAACTTTTCCGCAATTTCATTTTCCGGAATTAAGCCTACAGAAAGAATTAAGGCATCACAGTCTATTTTTTCTTCCGTTCCCGGAATCGGCTTCAGGTTTTCGTCTACCTGCGCAATTTCCACTGCGGTCAGCCGGTCTGTTCCAAAGACACGGGTAACCGTATGAGACAAGTGCAACGGAATATTGTAGTCATGCAGGCACTGGTGAATATTTCTGGTCAGTCCGGACGGCGTCGGCATAACTTCATAAACGCCAACTACTTCTGCCCCTTCCAGGGTCAGACGCCTGGCCATAATCAGACCAATGTCTCCGGAGCCAAGGATGACGCACTTTTTAGTGGGCATTTCCCCCATCAGGTTAATGAAATGCTGTGCGGTACCGGCGGTGAAAACACCTGCCGGTCTGGTTCCGTGAATGAAGACCTGCTTTGCGGTCCGTTCCCGGCACCCGGTAGCCAGAATAATGGCTTTACAGTGTAACTCTGTAACCCCTTCGGTATTAACCAAAAGTACTTTGAAGCCATCAGACACCTTTTCTACTGAGGTAACAAAGGTCAGCGTCATGGACGGAATACCAAGACTGTTGAATTCCTCCATAAAGCGTTCTGCATACTCCGGACCGGAAAGCTTTTCCCCGAACCGAACTAAGCCGAAGCCATCATGGATGCATTGCTTCAGGATTCCGCCTAAGCGTTCTTCCCGTTCTACCAGCAATACGTCTGCACCCTTTTTATGGGCTTCAATTCCGGCAGCCAGACCGGCAGGGCCACCGCCGATAATTAACACATCCGTCTGTATCATGCTTCTTTCCCCTCCTTCGTCTGACCGTACAGAACTACAGATTGTTCATTGGTCTTCTTTACGTCTGCCAGATTGCAGCCTTCATGCTCCGCAATAATTTTGGTAACCAGCGGACTGCAGAAGCCACCTTGGCAGCGTCCCATGCCCGGGCGAACCCGCTTTTTAATGGCGTCTATGGTTGGCGGACAATACGGGGAATTCAGGGCATCCAGGATTTCTCCTTTGGAGATTTCTTCGCAGCGGCAGATGATGACGCCGTAATCCGGATTCTGTTGGATTAATTTAGCGCGTTCTTCCGGGGACATTTTGCTGACTTCTGGAATTCCCTTGCGATTCGGATTCCAATCTGTCTTTTCAGTGGCCTTCATTTTAGTAGCTACTTCTTTTGCAATGTCCTTAGAGAAGGCCGGTGCCGCTGTAATACCAGGAGACTGAATGCCGCCGGCGTGGTACAGATTCTTGCACTTTCTGCCCCACTCCAGGACAAAGTCCTCTTCAAAGGTTGGCGCCCGGACGCCGGTAAAGTAAGTAATAATGTCCCGTTCATTAGCGGCCGGGACCGTTTGTTTCTGTTTTTTATAAATGGCGGCAATGGATTCCGGATACGTTGCCCAGTCTTCCTTTTCCCGAATTTCTACGGCGTCCGGTCCGGCAAGAATGTTGCCGTGGACGGTTTTCATAATGCCACCGCCTTTGGAATGACTTTTCAGCTGTTCTTTGGTAATCAGCTGAATGGAAGCAACAGCATCTATAATTTTGCCGCTTTTGACGTCCTGAATGGTATCCGTTCCGCGGCGCGGATGGATACTGTAAAACCGGTCCCCGGCATACTCTGCAATGTCATCTGCAAACACGCCGGCGGCATTAATAACCATCTTCGGATAAATGGTTCCCCGGTTAGTATGAACTGCCTGAATAGTGCCATTCTTTACTTCCATGCCGGTTACCATAGTGTTCAAGGACATCTTTGCGCCGTTTTGTGCCGCGTTTTCTGCGTAAGCAATGGTCAGGTTATACGGCGATACGATTCCGGCAAGGGAATTGTACATAGCGAACTTAAACTCAGGGTTAAAGGTTGGATTGTCCTTCAGCAGCTTCTTTTTCAGCACCACTTCGGCGTCCGTGACACCGTCGTGGTGTTTACGCCAGGCCACCAGGGCACAAACCGGCAAGAGCAACCACCCCTGCGTAAAGCCGGCGTACTGGCCAATACGGCGGAACGGCACATCCAGCTCTTTGCAGATCTGATCATACATATGATTCCCTAATAAAACATATTTCTGCTTCAGGCTTCCTTTGGACAGGTCCACCCCCACGTGGACCTCTCCGTCGTTCCGTCCGGAAGCCTGCATGGCAAAGTCCGGCTCCTTATCCACCAGGAGAATATCCAAATTGTATTTGGACAGCTCCCGGGCAATGGAGCAACCGGAAATGCCGCCGCCGATAACCAGTACGTCCGGCGCTGCGCCTTCCAAAGTGGTATCCTTTACCACCGGCGTACGGACCGGTACGGGTTCCGCTCCGCGCAGGACAATGTCATTCACCACGTGCACCTTACTTTTCTTGGACGCACACATGGAGCAGGCATTTAAAATGTCCTGCCAGGTGTCCAATTCTCCGGTGACGCGGAGAAGGTCATCCTCCAGCGTAACGTGAACCCGGTCCCCGTACGCCTGGGACAGCTTCTTTTGAAGCTTTTTGACGTTGTTCATGTACAAACACCTCTACTTAACTTACATCTAATCTAAAAGTGAAAAACACTTAACAATTCTGAGAAGCTAGCCCGGAAAAGACTGATTTTTTAGAGTCGGTCAATTGACCGACTGCAATTATTATAGTATAATGCCTATGGAAAGTCAATTCACCAAATTAGCTGAAAACAGGAAGGAAGTTTTGACATGGCCGCTCCCCGTAAGGATGATGTAAAAACCATCATCATGGATACCACCGAATCACTCCTGCAAACCAATTCCATAGACAACATTACCCTTGCCATGATTGCCAGCGCAGCCGGCATATCCAAAGGAACGCTGTATTATCACTATAAGAACAAAGAATGTATTCTGATTGATATTACAGACCGCTATTTGGCCGACCAAAGAGGCCAACTCGCCCGATGGGTAGAAAACAAAAGTAAAGACACGTCATTCCACCGCCTGCTGAAATACGTCATTGAACGTAACGTTTATGAAACCGGGCCTCGTCTGCACCTGCTTTATAACGCTTGTATCGGCAATGAAGAAATCCGCAGCATGATTGTAGAACGGTACCAGGAATTCAGCGCCTATATTGCCCGTCTTATTTCCGAGCGAGTCAGTGGCGTCAGTCCCACCTACCTCTCCTGGCTTCTCTTACTTCTTTCCGATGGACTGATTTTACAATCGGAATTAAAGACCCCCGGCTTTGATGTACAGAAATTTATTTCTGACACGGCAAAGTATGCTCAGGAACTACAAAATGTAACAAATTGCGAATTATAATTGACAAATCCTTTCTATTCAGTAGATAATGGATAAAGTCTCATTGCAAGCGTTGCAATATTTTAGGAGGTTACCCTATGTCCAAGCGCGAAAATTCTCCTACACTTTATGCGTATGTCAAGAATTACATTATGAAGCTGATTATCTCCGGAAAGTATCCGGCAGATTCCAAGCTTCCCACAGAATACCAATTAATGGAAGAGCTGAATGTAGGCCGAGCCACAGTTCGTGCAGCTCTTGCCCAGTTGGAACAAGAAGGCACCATTTATAAGCATCAGGGTGTCGGCACCTTTGTCAGCAAAAGAAGCAAGCTGTATGGGTTGGAACCGTTCATGTCCCTTTCCTTTGCCCTGAAGCATTTAGGACTGGAAGAAAACAACCAGATTCTGGAACAGGCCAAAATTAAAGCTTCCGGAGATCTTCTGACCAAGCATTGGAAGGAAGGAACCGAAGTTTACCGGATTCTCCGTCTTCGGAAAACCGGAGAAACCGTTTTGGCATTGGAAGACAACTACTATTCCCCGTATTCCTATTCCATGCTGAATGAACAGGATTTACAAAAATCCCTGTCTCATAACCTTCTGACCTACCTGGACCGGCCCATTAACCGGATGGATTACACCAACCTGGTCCGTATGCCAACCCAGGAAGAAGCGGATTTGTTGGGAATTCAGACTTCTGAAAAGATTATTGAAATTCTTCGCTGGATGTACATTGAAGAAGAAGAGGAACCGGTAAACTTTGCCCACGTTCTTTTCCCATCCCACGTTTTGGAATATCCATTCCTTGGCTAAAGTTTTGAAAGCACAAACTCCCGTGCCGGTTGGCACGGGAGTTTCTTATGTAAAAGACTTACCCAAAAACAGCCCTCACGCAGTTTTGCGTGAGGGCTGTCATCTTTTTGGGCTTTATTCTTTGGTAACCACTTTTAAATGCTTACTTAGAAACGTAGTTTGCCGGGTTACGTGCTGCTGCAGCACGGCTGGAGCCGTCGTTAACACGAATTTCAAAGTGAAGGTGTGGACCAGTGGAGTAACCGGTGCATCCAAGGATACCAACGGTCTGTCCTGCACTGACGGTCTGACCAACACTTACAGTAGACTTGTACAGATGGCCATAGTAAATATGAAGACCTTGGCCATTGTCAATTACCACCATGTTACCATAACCACCGTTACAGCCGCAGGAGCTGGACTTTCTGTAGTTGTGGGAGCATGCATTGGAAGAGGTAATAATGGTACCGGAATCTGCTGCTACAACAGCCACATTGTAGTTGCTGGCGTGGCCGCAAGAAATGTCCATACCATAGTGTGTATAGGTTCTGCCGTTCAGAGTACGGGTACCGTAACCGGAAGAAACATAACTGTCAGAACACGGAACCGGCCACACCATGGTACCGTTACTTTTACCGGAACCGGAGGAACCCTTGTTGGAGTTCTGCTGTACCAGAGCGTTCATCCAAGCCTGCTTCTGCTTTTCAATCTGTGCAATGTAAGCCTGCTTTTCGTCATTGTCATCTTCCAGGCTGTCAATGTAGTTGTCCAGTTTCTTCTTCTTGGCATCTACAACAGCCTTGTCTGCGGCAATGTCGGATTTTTCAGATTCCAGTTCCTGCTTGGAAGATTCTACTTCCTGCTTACTAGACTGGATTTCTGCTTCTTCGGAAGCCATCTGTTCCTGCTGTTCTTTTACAGAAGAAATTTCTTCTTCCAACTTATTAATCAGCGCCTTGTCATTCTTGGTGACACGGGCAATTAATTCAATTCGGTTCAAAAGCTGGCTAAAGTTTTCTGCTTCCAGAATTAATTCCAGGTTGGAAATGTTGCCAGACAGATACATGGCACGCATGCGGTTGGCAACTGCAGTCTGCGTTTCTTCAATGGTATCTTCCTGTTCCTGAATGGAAGCCTGTAACTCTTTAATACTGGTTTCCAGTTCGGTAATTTTGGAATTCATGGTATTAATTTTGGTGGTTAACAGATCAATCTTGTCCTGTACTGCGTCAATCTTGGTCTGATAAGCATCAATTTCTTTCTGAATTCCGGAAGCTGTTTTTTCTGCATCTGCAATATCGGAATTGTTGGCATCAATGTCCTTTTGTGCGTCTGCAATCTTCTTGTTCAGCTCATCTACTTTCTTGTCTACTTCCGACTGGGTAACAGCGGAAGCAGTAAAGATTTGCGGAACCATGGGAAGTACGGCAAGAACCATGGCAAAGGCCATGACTAAGGAAAATACTCTGCTGAGTCTTGTATGTTGCTTAGTGTGTTTCATCTACAACACCCTCCTGTTCTTTCAGATATCTGGACATGGAGATAATGGAGCCGAGGGTACCGGCCAATACACCAACCAGAATAAAGCAGAGCAGCATTGGACCGGCATAGGATCCAAAACTGATAGGCTTGTCACCAAGGACGCTGAATACGCCACTGACTGCTTTCATGGTCAGCTCATATAAGCCGTAAACCAACCCTTCTGCAAGCAAGCCGGAAATAATTCCGATGACAATTCCTTCCACAATAAACGGCCAGCGGACAAACCAGTTGGTTGCGCCAACCGCCTTCATGATACTGATTTCCAACCGACGGTTATACATGGTAACGCGAACGGTATTGGAAATGATGAACAAGGAAACAACAAGCAAAATAGCAATCATGCCGATGCAGACAATAGAGGCCGCATTTTTCAGTTCCCGAACCTGTCCGGCAAGGTCACTGTTACCGCGAACGCTGTCTACGTTGGCAATGGATTTCAGGTTTTCTACCACGTTGTCATAGTTTTCCAGGGTTTTCAGCTGTACCCGGTAAGCATCCGGCAACGGGTTGTCAGTCATGCCTTCCATCAGAGCGGCGTCATCTCCAAGCTCTTTCAGCTGTTCCTGATACGCCTGTTCTTTGGAAACAAAGGAAGCATCTTCTACGTCGGCAATCATGCGGATATCCTGACCAGCCTTGGAAGCATCTGTGTCAGAAATGTCATCCGCCAGATAAACCATGATAACGCTCTGGTCCTGTACGGATTCCAGTGCTGCGTTAATGTTGGCATACAACAAAACGGCCAGACCGATAATTAAAAGACAGGAAACCAAAACCGCTACGGAAGCAAAGGACATCATGCGGTTGGACCAAACGTTACGAATACCTTCTTTGGTCAGATAGGACACGTTAAAGGAGTTTCTTTTGGTTGCGGTCTGTTTCTGCGAGGTAGCCTTTGCCGGCTTTACTGTAGTCTTCTTAGCCATTGTCGGATCCTCCCTTCTTCAGGGATTCACTCAGGTCTTCAAAATACTTTTCGTAGTCAAAGGCAGGCTTGGTTACATCCTCTGTAAGATCATCTACGGTAACCGTTTTGATAGTATCAGAACTGGTTTCCTTGGTATAAATGCTGGTGTCAAAGGAGGTTTCTGCTTCCTGTACCTTTGGCAATGTTTGTTCTTCCACGGGCGATGTAGCTACTTCCGGAACCGGATCTGCCGGTTGCTGCGGTGGCTGTGCCTGTGGTGCCGGAGTTTCTGTCCGCGCGGCCTGTGCCGACGGTGCGGCAGCACTTGCTGCCCGTTCGGCTTCGGCCAGGATGGCGGCGGACTTAATTTTCTCCGTGTCCAGCGTTATGGTCTTCATGGTCGGCGTGTTGCCGGCAGGTCTTTGGCGCTGCGCTTGCCGCTGTGCGGCCGGCGCTTGCGACTGTCTGACCTGGCGGCCTCTGCCGCCGTGGTAGTCAAAGCCACTGCCAGCCCCCGGCATATCCGATACCACCTGTCCGTTGTCTATAACCACAATGCGATGGTTGAACTGTTTTACCAGGTCATGTTCATGGGTAACCATGATAACGGTGGTACCGTTTTCATTAATGCGGTTTAACAGGTCTACAATTTCATAGGACATTTCCGGGTCTACGTTACCGGTTGGTTCGTCGGCAATGATGGTGTTAGCGTTGTTAACCAGTGCTCTGGCTAATGCTACACGCTGTTGTTCACCACCGGAAATTTCATTCGGTAAAGAACGGGCTTTATCCTGCAGGCCTACCAGACTGAGTACATACGGAACCCGTTTCCGGATTTCCTTTTCGCTGGCACCAATTACCCGCATAGCAAAAGCAACGTTATCATAAACGGTCATATTCTGAATCAGACGGAAATCCTGGAATACAATGCCGAGGGTCCGGCGGTAATACGGAATTTCCTTCTTCGTCATCCGCGTTAAATCATAGTTGTTAATCATGATGGTTCCGCTGGAGGGAACTTCTTCTCTCATGATGGTTTTCAGGAAGGTTGATTTACCGGCACCGGATGCACCAACAATGAAGACAAACTCTCCGCGTTCAATGCGAAGGTTTACATTCTTCAGAGCTTCGGTCCCGTTGTCATAGACCTTCGAAACGTTTCTGAATTCAATCATGTGGTTTCTAACTCCTAGGTTTGTTTTATGTGACTTTTTTCAAGCAAAATACAAAGTTCTGCCAAGGCATACTTCAAGTAATAAACCTTAACAGAACACATTATACCATATAAATGCCAAATTAGTTACAATTTTGTAACCCTTTTTCTGAAAAAGCGTTTTTTGTAAAAGCTTACAAAAAACGCTTTCAGACTGTTTTAAGAGACCGACATTATTTGTCAAATTAGAACTTAGTTGGATTGGAATCCAGGTATTTCTTAACCATAAGGGCTACTTTGAAGACAATGGCGTCATCAAATTCCCGCAGATCCAGCCCGGTAAATTTCTTAATCTTTTCCAACCGGTAAACCAGGGTGTTTCTGTGAACAAACAGCTTTCTGGACGTTTCTGAAACGTTCAGGTTGTTTTCAAAGAAACGCTGAATGGTAAACAGAGTTTCCTGATCTAGGCTGTCAATGGAACCACGTTTAAATACTTCCTGGAGGAACATTTCGCAAAGAGTGGTTGGTAACTGGTAAATAAGACGGGCAATGCCCAAATTGTCATAGGAAACAATATCCCGTTCAGTGTCAAACACCTTGCCCACTTCCAGTGCTACCTGTGCTTCCTTTAAAGAACGGGACAGGTCTCTGATGCCAACCACAGTAGTACCGATGCCAACCTGTGCACTGCTGTAGAATTCAGCACTAAGAGCATCTGCAATACTTCTGGCCAGTTTTTCCAAGTCTCTTGGATCTACGTCATTCCGAACTTCCTTGACCAAGGCAATATCCGTTTCGGAAATATTAATGACAAAGTCTTTGTTCTTATCCGGGAACAGGTTTTGAATGATGTCATAGACTGCGGCATCTTCCCCGCCGTGTACACGGATTAAAAGGACAACGCGGGTTGCGTCATTATTGAAGTGTAATTCCCGGGCTTTAATGTAAATGTCCCCGGGTAAAATGTTATCCAAAATAACATTCTTGATGAAATTACTGCGGTCATATTTTTCATCATAAAATTGCTTAATACTGCGCAGGGAAACCGCCAGAATTTTGACATAGTTTTCTGCCATTTCGTCGTCCCCGTCTACAAATACCGCATATTCGTGGCTCAGGCGGAAACCGAATGCTTGGTAGGTAACCCCATCTAAGCGAACCGGATCTGTGGTAGAAAAAATGTCAGTAACATTTACTTTTACCTGTTCTCCAATTCGTTCTAATTCGCTACAGGAAATGACAGTACCGGTTTCGTCCACAACGCCGGTGATTCTGTCAATGGCGTCCCGCATTTGGTGAATGACGCCCTGAAAGAGTCTGTTGGCCATGCCGCAACCTCCTATTTCTATAGAACTTAAGGTTGCACAGTTTTGTGCAACTTGCAGTATAAATTCTTCTACATTTTACACAACTAAGACGGAAAAAGCAATGGTATTTTGCCAACTTGCTCATAAAACTGACGAAAAAGCCAGATTTCCATGGTGCAATATACCCAAGAAAACGGCGCCTTTCCAACGGAAAAGCGCCGTAATAATCACGAAGGATTGGTCAAAAGCAGTTCCTGTTCCGCCGGAGTCAGTGGGCGGCAGGCACCTTCCGGCAAGGCCGGATCCAAAGGCACATTGCCCATAGAGGTGCGCTTCAGCTGTAGGACGGCATTGCCCCTTGCTGCCATCATACGCTTAATCTGATGGTATTTGCCTTCGCAGATTTTGATTCTTATTTTTGAATTGCCGGTGTTGTTACTGTTAGCCTTGTTACTGTTAGCTAAATCAGCTTCCTTACTTTCAGGAAGGGGCTCCACAATGGCAGGAAGACACTTGGTGCCGTCCTTCAGCGTAATGCCTTCGGCTAAAGCAAGGATATCTTCCCTGCTGAGCGGATGATCCAACACCGCTTCATAGGTTTTCTGAACATGATTTTTAGGAGACAGCATATGGTGCGCCAGTGCACCATCATCCGTCAGCAGGACAAATCCGGTGGTGTCCTTGTCCAAACGGCCTGCCGGAAAAAGGCCCGGCCGCAACAGCTCCGGCGGAACCAAATCCAGTACCGTTTGTGCAATGCGGTCTTCCGTGGCACAGATAACCCCTTGGGGCTTGTTCAGCATAAGATAAACGAACTCCTGATAAGAAAGCTCCTTTCCGTCCACAACAATATGATCCTGGTCCGGATTAACGGAAAAGCCGGGATCTTTTACCGGGATCCCGTTTACCGTTACTTTCCCCTTTTTGGCTAGCATTTTAACCTGTTTTCGGTCACATAGGCCTTGGGAAGAAATCAGTTTATCTAGGCGCATTCTGCTTTCCTTTATTCTTAGTTTATTTTTGACTTTGATTTATTTCTGATTTTGGTTTTTGCGCATGGCAGCTACCTTTGCATTTGCTTTGGCCACATTTTCCTGCAATGCATGGACTTCGTTCAGGCTCTTGGAAATACGGTATTCTGCTTCTTTTGCAAGATCATCTACATATTTGCCAACACTGCCCTGCAAATCCACAGCCCACTTTGTGGCAGCATCTACCTTGGTCTGTGCAGCATACTCTGCTTCCTTGGTAACTTTTGCGGCATTGGCTTTTGCTTCACTTAAAAGCGTTCTGGCTTTTTCAACCGCTTCGGAAACAATGGCGTCTGCTTTCTGTTGTGCTTCTGCTACTGCAACATCAGCCTTCTTCTGCGCTTCAGAAACAGTAGTATCGGAATCCTGCTGTGCCTTAGAAAAGGTATTTTGCGCATTCTGCCGGAGAGCATTGGCCGCTTCATTGGCTTCCTGCATAACGGTAGATTCCTGAATCATGGAGTCTGCCTTTTCCCGTGCTGCAGTCAGCATGGCTACGGCCTTGTCATGCGCCTGCTGAATGGCTACATCTGCCGCACTTTGTGCCTGCTGCAGAGCAGCGTTATTCCGTTCTTCCGTATCGGCATTAATTTCCCGGGACCGTTTTTCGGCAGCAGCCAAAAGATCCCGACCCTTGCTACGCGCACCGGCCAGCGTATCTTCTGCTTCCCGTTTGGCACGGTCCAAAATTTCCCGACGTTCTGCGGCAATTACCTTAGCCTGCTGAATTTCTTCCGGAATATCCTGACGCAAATCCTGGATAATGGCCCGTACGGCAGATTCATCTAATGTTACCTTGCCGCCACGGTATTTCCCATTGTCTAATAACTCTTCCAATTCATCCAAGTAGTTTTCAATTTGTGGCATAGTCAGTACCCTTTCTTATTTGGCGTTAAGCCGGCAAATAATATCTTTTGCTACTACACTCGGAACAAATGAGTCAATGTCCCCACCCATGGTTCCGATTTGTCTGACAATACTGGAACTTAAAAACATATTCTCTTCTCGGCAGGGAAGGAAGATCGTTTCTAAATTAGCGGAAATGTGACGGTTTGCAATGGATTGCTGGAATTCATCTTCAAAGTCCGACACAGCGCGCAGACCTTTAACAATATTGGTAATGCCATTCTCCTTGGCATAGGTTGCCAGAAGGCCCCCGTAAATATCTACAGAGACATTGTCCAGATGGGCAGTGCTCTTGCGGATTAGTTCTGCTCTTTCCTGTTCCGTAAAGGTATAGGATCCAATTTTATTGTAGTTGCTCATGACCACTACGGTAACGTCATCAAAGAGCCTGGCAGCCCGTTCAATAACATCCAGGTGGCCGTTGGTAATCGGGTCAAAGGAACCCGGGCAGATTGCTTTACTCATTACTATCTCCTATATTACGAAACAGTGTTAGTTTAATTTTGCCATAGTCATATTCTTTGGCCTTCTGAAATGCACCGGCGGTTTCCGGAAGAGTTTCATCCCGTGCGGTTTCGCAAAGAATGATGCCGTACTCCGACATGTGCGGTGCCAACAACGGCAAAATCCGGTCAAGGATTTGCTTGTGGTACGGAGGATCCAAAAGAGCAATGTCAAAGGTGTCTTTGGTCCGTTGCAGAAATGCGGCCGCTTCCTCCTGCCGAAGGGTAACTGGCAAGCGTTCCAGGCCAGTGTGTTCCAAATTTTCTTTGACAAACTGCAGGGAACGCGCGCTGTTATCCACAAAAGTGCAGGATGCAGCTCCACGGCTTAAGGCTTCCAATCCCAACTGTCCGGAACCGGCAAACAGGTCAAGCACCCGGCTTTCCGGCAATTCAAACTGCAAGATGTTAAAGATGGACTCCTTCACCTTATCTGTGGTGGGACGCACATCCAACCCTTCCGGAGCAACCAGTTTACGACCCCGGGCAATTCCCGATATTACGCGCATATACATCCTCCCGTTTAAATCACTTCATTATCCCTTATTCTACCTGGTCTGTCAATAAAACAACAGCCATGTTGTGCGGAAAAGTAGACTTATCTGCCCTTGAAATCAAAATAAGATTTGACTGCCGCCGCATCTTTTCTGGAAATTCCCGGCAATTTTGCCAACGTGTCCAAATCAGAGCGTTTTATGGCATCTATGGTTTTTAACTCGCGCATCAGCGTGGCGGCCTTTTTGGGCCCAATGCCCGGAATATCCGTCAGTTCACTGTGGCGGGCATTTTGGCTGTGCTTCTCTTTGTGGTAAGAAATGGCAAACCGATGCACTTCGTCCTGAATGGCAGTAACCAGGGTAAACACCTTTCTTGTCTGCGAGATAGTAATTTCCCCACCGTCAGAAGCAATGGCGCGGGTGCGGTGCTTACTGTCTTTGACCATGCCGAAGACCGGCACGGACAGGTGCAGTTCCTCCAGTACCTGCTGTGCAATGTGCACCTGGCCCAGGCCACCATCCATCAGAATCAGATCCGGCAGTTGGCCAAAGGCCTGGTCCGGTTGCTCCTCTGCATCCAGATAACGGCGGAAGCGCCGAGTCAGGACTTCCCGCATGGCACCGTAGTCATCACCGCCCTGCGCCTCTTTAATCAGGAACTTGCGGTAATGGCTTTTCAAAGGGACGCCGTTGCGGAACACAACCATGCCACCGACCGGGTCGGACCCCGCCGTATGCGAGATATCATAGCTTTCAATATATTCCGGCGGATGGGACAGTCCCAGCATTTCTCCCAGTTCAATTACGGCGGTGTCCCGTTTGGTCTGGTGGTGGGTCTGTGCCAGCTTTTCGTAGGCGTTGCTTTTGCAAAGCTGTACCACCTCAAATTGCTTTCCCCTTTGCGGAACCAGAATGCTGACTTTGCGCCCGGCTTTTTCCGTAAGCCACTGAGTCAGCAGTTCTTCGTCTGCACAGCTACCATCCAGGATGACCTTTTCCGGGACATCTTCCCGCAAAAGGTAGTATTGTTGCAGCATGGCACTGCGCGTTTCTTCCAGGCTGTTATCCAGCTCTACAAAAAAGTGTTCACTGTCCGTCAGGGTGCCGGACTGGAACCGTAGCACATGGAAACAGATTTTTTCTTCTTCACGAGCAAGGGCAAAAACATCTTCCGTATCCGTACCGGAGAAGATGACTTTTTGCCGTTCGTTCAGACGGCGGATGGCCCGGATGGTATCCCGGACCTCTGCCGCCTTTTCAAATTCCAACTGCTCCGAATACTGTTCCATGCGTTGTTCCAGTGCGGCCACGTATTCTTTACTGCCACCCTTTAAGAAGGCAATGGCTTCGTCCACGGAAGCATCATAATCTGCTTTCTTAATTTTGCCACAGCAAGGCGCATTGCACTGGTTCATATGGTAATGCAGACACGGACGGCGTCCGACCGTGCTACACGGAAAGTGCAGATTACACTGTGGTAGCTTAAAGATTTTAAGTGCCGCATCCAGCGACTGTGACACAACAAAGGAGCTAATGTACGGCCCTATATAAGTGGAGCCATCCTCTACCTTATGATACGTAAACTGGAGGCGACGCCACGGCTCATTGGTAATTTTAATGTAACTGTAGCCCTTAGAGTCTTTCAGCAAAATATTGTAGTGCGGTTGGTTCTGCTTAATTAAGGAACACTCCAGAATCAGCGCTTCAAATTCACTGCTGGTAAGAATATAGTCAAAGTCATATACGTGTTCCACCATACTACGTACTTTGTTGGTATGGGTATTCTGGGAACCAAAATACTGGCTGACGCGGTTCTTCAGTACCTTGGCTTTTCCAATATAAATAATTTTGCCCTTCCGGTCCTTCATAATGTAAACACCGGGCGCCATGGGCAGGCCCATTGCCTTTTCACGCAAATAGGCCATTCGTTCATTTGCCATATCCTCACCTACTTTCTATATGTTTCGTTCTGGCCGGCGTGTTCTATTCTCCTTGTCAATCACCACGTTAGTGCCATGAAGCACTTCTCTTTAAACAGTGGTATTCCTTTGGGGCAAATGGTTCCACTGCAAATAGGGACAAGGAAAACAGAACACACCGGGGAAGTTAAAGACGAATAGTACGCACCGAAAAGTGTTTGATTAATCATGACCGCCGGCTAAGCCGGCGGTTTGTTCTGCCCCTGGAAGGGGCTGTTG
>CAVHPJ010000015.1:0-20218 GCA_963638085.1 Butyricicoccaceae bacterium
CAACAGCCCCTTCCAGGGGCAGAACAAACCGCCGGCTTAGCCGGCGGTCATGATTGTACCTGTGTAGAGCTGCAACTAATGTGTAAAGCTACATCGCCAGGGTTACATAATGCCTGTTGTTATTTGAATATTTTTGCCGTCAAACGTAGCAAGGACGCCATTGTTGTCTGCCGTGGTATACAGGTCAGATTTTGCAACCCACTTTAGCTTGGCTCTGACATCAGGGTAAATACGGTAATTGCTGTTGCAGACAACGGCAATCTTCGGGTGCAGTGTTTTAATAAAACGGTAAGAGCTGGAGAACACATAGCCATGATGTCCAACCTTCAGCAAATCCACTTTGCCGATTTTAGGCGCCAGACGCCACTCTTCCCCGTCTTTGTTGTTGATGTCACCCGCCAGGAAGGCTTTGGTATCTCCAATGGTCAGCAAGGTGCCAACGGAGTTAATATTTTCTCCAAACTTCAGAAAACGCTTTTTATAAGCACCGTTGAAGAACTTAATGTGGAAATCTCCCAAGTCAGTTTCTGCTTCATCAAAGCTTTCAATGCGTTCCACACCACCAGCTTTCATGGCGTCCAGCATCTGATTGTAAATTTCCAGATTATCCCATCTGACCCGCTCATAAATAAAAATATCTTCCGGATGGTATGGTTTTACATAACCCCGGTCCACCACAATGTCCGGATGATTAATAACGGTATCAAACCCGCCAATGTGGTCTGAGTGGCAGTGAGTTGCCAGCACAAAGTCAAGGTGTACCTTTCCGTCTTCCCCTCGGAAGTGATCTAACAAATAGGCGACTACCTCTTCTTCGTAGCCCTTCATGTTCAGATACGGCTTATCCGCCGGATAGTCATTATCTTCTGCTGCATCTACCATAGCCAAATGTCCCCGGCTTTCCAAAATCATGCAGTCCGAATTTTTGGTATTTAAAAAGTGAATCTTACCTTGCATGGACTCCTTCTCCTTCGTTCTTTAAATAATGGGTCAGGATATATTGCGGGATAGAATCATTATTGGAGCAGGCTACATGGCCGGCCTTCTGCTGAATGGCCGGGCTGGCGGAGCCGGAAGCCACTGCCATGCCCGCAATGGCAAACATGGAAAGGTCATTTCGGCTGTCACCGACTGCCATGGTCTGCTCCCATGGAATTTGCAGTTGCTGCGCCAGGGTCAAAAGCGCATTCCCTTTTGACACACCCCGCAGCATAATTTCAATGTTGTTATCCATGGACGTGGTAAAAGCAAGGTCTTTCTGCCCTTGCAATGCGGCAAAGCAGTCTTCCCGCTCCGCCGGATCCGCAAAGAAAACGTTGATGATTTCCGTGCGAGTCAGCTTTCTTGCCGTCTGACTAAAATCCACCAGTCCTAAGCGTGTACTTCTGATAACATCCAGGTAATTCGGATCAATCCGATAGTGTGCATAAGAAGCCTCATTTAATTTGCGTACATCTGTCTTTGGAACACCGTCATCATAGGTCTCTATCATCGTATCGTACTGTTCCAGAAGTGCTAAAACCTTATCCAGCGTCTGTGTTCCAAAATACCGGGCAGAGATTACTTTTTGTTCCTGCTTGTCATAAACAACGGCACCATCAGAGTACAGATAATAGCGGATTTCCGGGAATTCCAGTAGTTCCTTTGGAATTTCATAATAGGTTCTGCCGGTGCAAAGAACAAACTCCACGCCACTGCGGTTCATCTGCTGTATGGCAAACAGACTTTCCTTTGCAACGTGGGAATGGTCGTCTAAGAGCGTACCATCTAAATCGCACGCAATCAGGGAATAATTCATTCAGTAACTTTCTTCTTTCTATGGATGACAAATCGGTTCAGCGGGTACGTCCACAGGGTCGGTACCGTCATAACCACAACCTTGGTCAGGAGCACAATGAAGACACTGTCGTGCCCACCGTTCTTAATCAGGGTACCAAGAAATGCGCCAAACCAGGTGTTAAAGGCAATGGTACAAAGAACCATAATGGCATACAGCACCGTAGACAGCACCGGATTGGCATCCGCCTTGAAGGTCAGCTTCCGATTCATAATGTACGCAGCTGCATAGCCAATGACGGCGGAAATGAAGTAAGAATACATGTATCCTTTGTATTGAATCCCCAGGAAGGACAAAATGGCATTGTCCGTAACCGGCACCTCGTTCAATGAACGGAAGATAACATATTGCAGCAGCCAGAAAACGGCAAGCTCTAAAACGGAAGTAGAGGCTCCGGTAAAGGCAAATTTAATAAATTTCCAGACTTCGGTATACTTACCGGCAAACTTCATTACCTTTTCCTTGATGGCATCCCATTCTCGGTCGATTACATTTTCCATAGTACTCCTACCTTTCTTACCTTCAGTATAGAAGTTCCCTGGGAAAGCTCTATCAATCCCAAGTAAAGGAAATGTAAAATCCGTGTAAAGCAGAAAAGCGGACCTGCCGGGAAAGGCAGATCCGCTTTTTGTTTTGATATTAAATTGTGGTCAAACAATGTTCTTAATGCCTTCGCAGATTTTGCGAGCCACTTGTGGATTGTTCATGGTGTAAATATGAAGTCCGTCGGTGTCATTCACAAGCAGGTCTATAACCTGGCTTAGGGCATAGGCCATACCGGCGTCAAAGAGGGCATCTTTGTTGTCTTCATAGCGATTGATGATCTTCTGGAACCGGTCCGGGAAGCTTGCACCGCAGAGACCCACCATGCGCTTTATTTGGGAAGCGTTGATGACCGGCATAATACCCGGAATAACGGGAACGTTAATATCGGCAATGCGGCAGTCATCTACAAAGTGATAGAACTGTTTGTTGTCAAAGAACAGCTGGGAAAGCAGTACTTCTGCTCCGGCGTTGACTTTTTCTTTCAAATACCGGATTTCCGTAATACGGCTTTCGGATTCCGGATGACACTCCGGATAACAGGCGCCAAGGAAGCAGAAGTCGTGATCCGGCTTCAGATAGGAAATGACATCGGAAGCGTGCTGGAAATCATTTTTTTCCGGTACATTCGGACGGCGGTCTCCACGGAGCGCCAGTACGTTTTCCAAACCTTCGTCTTCCAAGACACGGGCAAATTCATCAATTTCCTGCTTGTCATAATGTAAGCAGGTCAGATGCACTACCGGCTCCACATGATATTCATATTTGATTTTCTTAGCCAGCTCTATGGTGCGGTTGCCGTTGGAACTTCCGCCGGCGCCGAACGTAACACTGATAAAATCCGGATTCAGCTCACAAAGAACTGCTAAGGTGTCATCAATGTTACGTAATTCGGTATCTTTCTTCGGCGGAAAAATTTCAAAGGACAGCGTCCGCTTTTGGTGCTGATAGAGCTCTGAAATTTTCATGTTAGTTACTCTTTTCTTGCGTTGGTTTTTCAGGCCTCTTCCCGAATCTGCTTGGCTGCAGCAACCAGGTTACGCAGGCTGGCATCCGTTTCCGGAACGCCACGGGTCTTCAGGCCACAGTCCGGGTTAACCCAGAGCTTATCCCGTTCAATCTTGGTCAGCATAATGTGCAGTGCCTTTACAATTTCTTCTACAGACGGAACACGTGGGGAGTGAATGTCATATACACCCGGGCCAACTTCGGTTTCAAAGTGGTTTTCCCGCAGGGAATCCAGAATCTGCAGGTTGGATCTGGAAGCCTCAAACGTAATAACGTCGGCATCCATGTTGTCAATGGCCGGGATAATATCAGTAAATTCACTGTAGCACATATGCGTGTGAATCTGGGTTTCCGGTTTTACGCCACTATGGGTCAGACGGAATGCCGGAATGGCAAAGTCAAGGTATTCAGAGTACCAGTCGGATTTTCTCAGCGGCAGCTTTTCACGGAGAGCCGCTTCATCAATCTGGATAACGCGGATGCCATTGGCCTCTAAGTCAAGAACTTCATCGCGGATGGCAAGGGCAATCTGAGAGATAGATTCGCTGATGGAAATATCTTCTCTTGGGAAAGACCAGTTCAGGATGGTAACCGGGCCGGTCAGCATGCCTTTCATAACGTGGTCTGTCTGGGACTGTGCATAGGCGGACCATTCTACGGTAATTGGGCGGTCACGGGAAACGTCTCCCCAGATGATCGGCGGTTTTACGCAGCGAGTACCATAGGACTGTACCCAGGCCTTTTCTGTAAACAGGAATCCGCCCAGAGCTTCACCGAAGTACTCAACCATGTCATTCCGTTCGTATTCACCATGAACCAAAACGTCCAATCCAATTTCTTCCTGCCAGGCGATGCAGTCCTTAATCTTCTGCTTATTAAATACCACATACTCTTCCTTGGTAATCTGGCCCTTCCGGTATGCAAAGCGGGTTTCTTTTACGTCCTTGGTCTGTGGGAAGGAACCGATGGTTGTGGTTGGGAATTCCGGCAGATTCAGAACCTTCTTCTGCAGTGCCTGACGCTCTGTCCGTTTTGGAAGACGGGTGTAATCGGCGTCAGTTACCTTGGACAGACGTTCCGTAACAGCCGGGTTGTGGCAATCTCTGTCTCCTGCAAACAGCTTGGCGTTTGCAACATACAGCGGATTTTCGGCATAATTGGCATCTCCTGCCAGCTCTTTCAGTTCAGCAAGCTCGGTCAGCTTTTCTTCTGCAAAAGCAAAGTATGCAGTATATTCGGCTGCCAGCTTGGTTTCATGCTTCAGGGTGTACGGTACGTGCAGCAGAGAGCAGGAAGTGGAAAGAACAACCGGTACAGCCTGTGCATTCAGTGCAGTCAGGGTCTGCAGGGTCTTTTCATAATGGTTCTTCCAGATGTTTTTACCATTGATTAAACCGGCAAACAGGATCTTGTCCTGTGGGAAGCCGTACTTCTGTACCAAAGCAAGGGTCTGCTTGCCTTCAATGAAGTCCAGACCAATGCCGGCAAACGGCAGGCTGGTCAGGGTTTCGTAAACGTCTCTGACATCTCCGAAGTAGGTCTGTACCAAAACCTTGGTGTCCTTGGTAACAGACAGGATGGCTTCATACAGCTTGCGGAACAATGCAATGTCTGCTTCATCCATATCACGAACCAAAGCCGGTTCTTCTACCTGTACCCAGGCAATCTGTTTTTCTTCTGCCTTTTTCAGCAGTTCCTGATAGGCCTGAATGGTGGCATCTACGTAATCTTCCGTCGTCTTGGTGCCGGTGGTTTTGGCCAGTTTCAGCAAGGTATACGCACCGGTTACAATCGGTTTGGTTTCTACGCCAAGAGCCTTGGCTTCTTCATATTCGTCAAAGAATTTGGTGCCGGCCAGTTTAATTTCGGTATCATCTTCCAGTTCCGGTACCAGGTAATGGTAGTTGGTGTTGAACCACTTTTTCATGGCCAGCGCCTTTACGTCTCCGGACGGGCCCTGGTAACCACGGGCCATGGCAAAATAGGTGTCCAGTGCCGGCAGCTGCAGGTCCTGATAGCGTTTTGGAACAATGTTAAACAGAACAGCAGAATCTAATGTAATATCATAAAAAGAGAAGTCATTGCTGGAAATGAAGTCAATTCCGGCGTCCTTCTGGGTCTGCCAGTGAATTTTGCGCAGATCCTTGGCGGTCTGTTGCAGCTCATCAGCAGTAATTTCTTTTCTAAAGTATTTTTCGGAAGCAAATTTCAGTTCCCGCAGTGTACCAATGCGAGGAAATCCGATTACAGATGTTTTCATAGTTGGCCCTCCATATTGTTTTCGGTCTTTTTCGTTGTTCATTTTAATAATTTGGACTGCTTTTGCATAATATTGAAAAGCTCTTGTACGGTATAACTTTAAACTATACCTTGTTGCATTGCAATTACGTTTACCTTTAAGGACGTCTTTCATTCTCTTTCTGACGTTATCCGGCCTTTGCTTTATGGGTTGTTCACTACGTTAACGGGGTGACCTTCCATATAGGCCTGCAGATTGTCGGCAACAATCTGAATCAGTCGGCGTCTGGTCTCCTTTGGAGTCCAGGCGGAATGCGGTGTAATTTTACAGTTGGGAATTCCTTGCAGCGGACAATCTGCAGGCATGGGCTCCGTGTCCACTACATCCAGGCCGGCTCCGGCCAGATGTCCGGACAGGAGCGCATCCCGCAGGGCGTGTTCGTCTACAATAGGGCCACGGGCCGTATTGATAAAGAAGGCGCCCTGCTTCATGGCGGCAAAAAAGTCTTTGTTGCAAAGATGCTCCGATTCGGCATTCAACGGGCAGTGGATAGAAACTACATCAGAATGCTTCAACAAGGTATCCAGTGTTACAAAGGTAACGTTTTTTTCTGCTCTGTTTAAAAAGCCTTCCTGTTTGGTTACTCCGGCCTTCTCCGCTTCCAGCGCTTTCAGCGCGGAGCGGCTGTAGGCCAGCACGTTCATGCCGAATGCGGTGGCAATCTGCGCTACTTTTTTGCCGATTTGTCCGTAGCCAATCAGGCCCATGGTTTTTCCGTCCAGTTCCTCTGTCGGAAAAACCAACGGGCTGAAGGTGCCGGATTTGGTCCAGCCACCTTCCTGCACAAAACTGTTATAATCCCCTACCCTGGAATAAAAATCCAATAAGTAGGCAAAGGTCAATTGTGCAACGGCATCCGTAGAATAACCTGGGACGTTAGTAACCGTAATTCCGTGTTTATTGCAGTAATCCAGATCCACCACATTGTAACCGGTGGCATTGACGCCAATGTATTCCAGATTTTTAGCATCCTTCAGCAAGTCCCCATCTACAATGGTTTTGTTGACTAAAAGGACTTCGGCATCCTGCAAGGCCTCCTGCAATTCTGCTTTACTTGCATGGTCTATAATAATGGTATCCCCTAACTTCGTAATAGGAGACGTATCAGCATCTCCCATAGTCAGGGTAAAATGTTCCGGCATTACAATTTTCATAGGAAACTCCTTTCGGTGTTTTTACCGTTTGATGATACCCCAATTCGGTTTGACACGCAATTGGGCCTTGTTTATAATTGTTACACTTATTTTACTACGGAGGGAATTTATGTTTGTAGATATTGCAAAAATTTCCGTTAAAGCCGGCAACGGCGGCAATGGTGCCATTGCCTTTCACCGGGAAAAATATGTTGCCTCCGGTGGGCCGGACGGCGGAGACGGAGGCCGCGGAGGGAACATTGTCTTCCGCGTGGACACGTCGCTTTCCACGCTGGCCGACTTCCGTTACAAGCGGAAATATTCCGCTTCCAACGGACAGGATGGCCGTGGAAACCGTTGCAACGGCAAAAAAGGAGAAGATTTAGTCATCTGCGTTCCGAAGGGGACCGTTATTCGTGAAGTAGAATCTGGTGTAGTGCTGGCAGACATGTCCACAGAGGAAGACTTTGTAGCTGCCCGCGGCGGCAACGGTGGCTGGGGAAATTCCCATTTTGCCACGGCAACCCGTCAGACACCGCGCTTTGCCAAAAACGGTGCACCCGGAGAAGCCTGGGACTTACAGCTGGAATTAAAGCTTTTGGCGGATGTCGGCCTGCTCGGCTTCCCCTCAGTTGGTAAATCCACTTTAATTTCTGTTGTTAGCCAGGCAAAGCCGAAAATTGCAGAATACCACTTTACCACGCTCTCTCCTGTTCTGGGTGTTGTTTCCATGGGCGAAGGGTCCTCTTTCGTTATGGCCGACATTCCGGGCTTAATTGAAGGCGCCGCTGACGGTGTTGGCCTTGGCCACGAATTCCTGCGTCACGTAGAACGTTGCCGCCTGTTGGTTCATATTGTAGACGTGGCCGGTTCCGAAGGACGGGATCCCATTACAGACTTCAACGCTATTAACGAAGAGCTGGCAAAGTTTAATCCGGACATGGTCAACCTGCCGCAGATTGTAGCCGGCAATAAAATTGACATGGCTTCAGATGAACAGATTGAAGCCTTTAAGAATTATGTAGAAGGCCTTGGATACGAATACTACAGCATTTGTGCTCCTATTAAGGAAGGCACGAAAGAATTAATGAATGCTGTTGCAGCCAAGCTGGCCACCCTTCCTCCTATCAAACAATATGAAGCGGAAGAAATCCCGTTGGAAGTATTGGAAAAGAAGAAAGACCGCGGATTCAAGGTAACCGTAGAAGACGACATGTACTTTGTAGAAGCAGAATGGCTGATTCCAATTTTGCATCAAATTGATTTGGATGACTATGAATCCTTACAGTATCTGCAGCGCGTCCTGAATAGCTCCGGCATTAATCAGGAACTGATTAACCGCGGCATAGAAGACGGAGACACCGTAGTTCTGTACGATATTGAATTTGAATACGTTTCCTAAAGGAGCTGTTATGAACCGCTTTTTAGATACGGAGGCAGATCCGAATACGCTTTCCATGCTGGACCTGGCTTTTCTGGGAGACACCGTATATGAGCTTTTTGTACGGGAAGCCCTGGTCTCCGAAGGAAAGCGTCCTACTGCGGATCTGCACAGCGCAAAAGTCAAATACGTAAATGCAGACGCACAGCAGGCTGCGGCGGCATTATTGGCTCCTCTCCTAACGGAGAAGGAGGCCGAAATTTACCGCCGGGGCCGCAACGCCAAAACGCATCACACGCCAAAAAATAAAAGCAGTGCCGCGTATCATGCTGCCACCGGCTTTGAGGCCCTGTTCGGGTATCTTTATTTGACCGGCCAGCTGGACCGCCTGCGGGAATTCTTCCAAACCATTTATCATGGACAAGAATCTGATTCCCTTGTATAATATTTCCCGTGTTTGAAACAAAATTGTTAAGAATAATCCATTTTGGGGGCTAAAACGCTATGTCAGGACATAACAAATGGAGTACCATTAAGCGCAAAAAGGGCGCCAATGACGCAGCCCGCGCCAAAGTATTCACCAAGATTGGCCGTGAAATTGCCGTTGCTGTAAAGCAGGGCGGTCCAGACCCATCTTCCAATTCTAAATTAAAAGACTGCATTGCCAAGGCAAATGCAGCCAACATTCCGAAAGACAACATTGAACGGGCCATCAAAAAAGCCGCCGGCAGCAGCGAAGCCGACAACTACATTGAAAATATCTACGAAGGCTACGGTCCGAACGGCATTGCCGTTATTGTAGAAACTCTGACGGACAACAAAAACCGTACCGCCGGAGATGTTCGCCACTACTTTGACAAATACGGTGGAAACATGGGCCAATCCGGTTGTGTTTCCTTCTTGTTTGAACGATGCGGCGTCATCCTGATTGACAAAGAAGATGAAGATGAAAACGAAGTGGACGAAGAAAAGCTGATGGAAGCGGCACTGGAAGCCGGTGCAGAAGACTTCCTGTCAGATGACGAAGACGTCTTTGAAATTCGTACCGGCATTAATGATCTTGGCACAGTTCGTGACAATCTGGAAGCTGCCGGATATCACTTCTCTACTGCAGAAGTACAATATGTACCATCCACCTATGTAAAATTAACGGATGAAGAATCCTTAAAGAACATGGCCAAGATGATTGAAATGTTCGAAGACAACGATGACGTCCAGAACGTATGGCACAACTGGGAAAACCCGGAAGATGCCGATGCTCTTCTGTAAACAAACAACCAAACAAAAAGCCCGGGTCAATGACCCGGGCTTTCCGTTTGGTACAGCAAAGCTGTCACATCATATACTTTTCTATCATTTCACATTTTTCAATGGTTTTCTTGCCCATAAACCGTTTGCAGTTGTTAAGAGTGCCCTTTCCACGAGAAATGAAATCTTCCAACACAGTAAATTCCAACACTTCTGAAATTTTTGCACTATCACACTCTGCCATTTTTTCAAAATAAGAAAACGCTTTCTTTAGTTTTTTCTCATCTGATTCAGCCATTAATTCTAGTACAAAGGGAACCACTACCATGCCAAATATTACGTGCATTCCATCAGAAGGTTCTGCTTCAGTGTTTTTTGCCATCTTTTTTAGTTTGGCTACATCATCCGGAAAGAGCTGTGCAAACTCATCATATAACGTTTCATACTTCATTATATCACTCCCATATTGCTTTTCTTAAGGCCTTAGCCAATTGTTTTGCCAACTTTTTATCACTTGCAGATAAGCTTTGTTGTGTCAGAACTTTTTTCTCAATATACCTAAGCATTTCTTTTCCTTTTTGCATATGAGTATTTCCATTACTTCCAAGACCTATTCCTGTTGCCTTTTCAAACTTTATGACGGAAGCCGTTCCACCATCGCCAATGAAGGAGTTAGGCCGATACAATTGATTAACCACATTTTTCACTTTCGGATTTTTGGCTTTTTTCAAAAGTGCCTCTCTTCTATTAGTCCCAATCCATTGTTCAAATGCTTTAGGAAGAATTTTCCCGTTGGGTCCTACAAAGAAGTCCGTTTTCAGCTCATTGAAAATCCGTGTTTCATTTTCCTTGGCAACAAGTGCACTAATAGCCTGTTCAAAATCCATTTGCGTTCCTGGAAGTCCTACTGCAATACCAGAATCTGGTCCACTGGTCATTGTTTCACCGCCTCCTTTGTCATCAGGATTTGGTTACGTCTACGTAAAGCATTGTCCACTATACGAACTTCCACTCCGTGTAAAACAGCATATTCAAATAATCTTAAGGATGTCTCATCCTTACCACATACGGAATACACAAGAATTACTTTTAATGGAAAACGATCGACCGCATATTTTACAGTTTCTTTCAATCGCTCCCGGTTCTTAGCATAACGAATCTGGCCTTTAGTACTAAAACACATTACTGTGCATGTTTCAAATCCGCTTAGATACTGTGACAACTTATCCCGTGACACATAGACGGCATTTGGGATAACAATAGCTCCCATTTCAATTACAAACCAAAGCATGACAAGCCGGATTTTGAGTACTCTGCTTTCGTTTTCATATAGCCATATGTCATCAAAAAGAGAATAATCTGGACCTATAACAAATTTAATTCCAGAATATAACTCTTTGTATTTTCTTAGCAAGTGCGTATCTCTGTAATAAATAGCATTATACAACCCATCTATCTTATCAAACGTTCGGTCATATGAATAAAAGGCCAATGCCGTCATTGGCGTCATGTGAAACTTGGCCGGTTCTGTATTCAAGGCGATATAATCTGGATATACACTTGGATTACAATGATGAATTGGCAAATGATAATCATTAAGTACCGCTTTATTAAAAAAATCTGCCATACCGTAGTTAAGTTGATACCGTATCTCCTTTTCCTTGCGAAACACCGTACCATCACTATTAATAGATTTATATGTAATTTTTTTCAAATCAAAAACCCCATTAATAAAAGTCGAATTATCAATATAACCCCTTTAGGGCTATAACATATAATATCCGTAAAAGCCTTGACTTTTCTCCGAAGATCTCTAAAATGAAGATTACCTTTGTTCGAATAGAGATATTCGGAGGAAAACATCTTGCTGATCACTGCAATGATTAGCAGGATGTTTTTTTATTTTTCATTACAATCAATAAAACCACCGCCTTTCATAAGACTGTTGCCTATTCATATCAAACGGGTGTTACACATATAGCCACACCCAATAAAATATGTAAAATTATATTTAAACTCAAATAACCAAACAGAAAGCCTAGATTCATAATCTGGGCTTTCCGTTTGGTAAATTACCTTGGAGTGATTTATAACACCGGTGCAAATGGGCGACATGGCACCGGGCTCCAACAATGTTATGCCACAAAAGAGGCATCCTGTGCATAGGCCTTGCGCTGTGCATTCTGCTGAGCAGCCTGCTTTCTGGCGGCCTTTCTTTCTTCTGCCGCTTTTAATGCAGCGGCAGCCCGACGATTGGCTTCGGCTTCCAGTGCTCTGGCTTCCCGTTCATCATAAGAAGCCTCTTCTACCGGATATTCAGATACAACCGTGTGCTGCTGTACCTTCTTCTGTTCCCTTCCGGAACGGAACGCAGCCAGAAGACGGTCTTCAAAAGCAATAACTTCTTTTTCATGATAAAAGCCATATAATAAAGCGAAAATGGCACCGAGTTCTAAGATTACTTTTATGGCAAACGGCATATGAATTACCTCCAACCGAACATTTGTTTTCTGTTTATGCTTTTATTATACACGCCCCTCCCACAATGTCAACACAAATGTTCTTTTTTAATTTTACTCTGTCCCAAAATACGGACTTTGCAACAAAAGCAGTTTGCTACATCGCCCGAAAAAAGGAGAGCAAGACGAATAGTAACACGATTGTAACTACAAGTCAGAACGGAAATCAGGTATAATTAGCTTAGGTTATTCTGTAAATTAAGGAGATCTCTATGTCATACGAAAAATTGTGCATGCGCTGCATGAAGGAGCCGGATAATAATTTCCAGCAATTCCAGCATGAATGTCCGCACTGCCATTTCCGGGAAGATAAGGCGTCTCAGTTGCCGCCCTACCTGCCTATGCGTTCCGTAGTCGGAGAAAAGTATCTGGTCGGTGTAGCATTGGATACCAACGGGGACAGCATTACCTATATGGGTTTTGACATGTTACAAAAGAAGGCCGTTCTGCTCCATGAATTTTTCCCGGGCCGGGTGGTTAGCCGCCGTGGCACGGAAAGTCCTTTGGAAGTTCGCAGTGGAAAAGAAACCGAATTTGCCATTTTAAAAGGATCCTTTACGGAATTATGGAGTAAATTGCAAAAGATGCAAGGCCTGTCCTCTTTGGTACAGACGCTGGATCTGTTTGAAGACAACAACACTGTTTACGCTGTTTCTGAATATGTAGATGGTTCCCAGTCTTTGCGGGATTATCTGTTAAGCAGCAAAAACGGATACCTTTCCTGGAATGAAGCCCGCGTTATGTTTATGCCGGTGCTGTCCACTTTGGCAAACCTGCATTCTGCCGGCATCATCCACCGGGGTATCTCCCCCGCCACTCTGATGGTATATCCGGATCATAAGCTTCATATTACCGGCTTCTGTCTGCCGGAAACCCGTACGGTTAACAGTGGACTGGCCACAGAAGTTTATCCGGGGTACACGCCCATTGAACAGCTTGGCCTGCAATCCGCCGCTGGCCCATGGACGGACATTTATTCCTTTGCTGCGGTGCTGTATCGCACCCTGACCGGCAAAACGCCAGTGGAAGCGTCCATCCGTATGGAACGGGATACCATGAAAATTCCGGCCAGCATTGCAGAAACACTTCCGGAGCACGTTATTTACGCACTGGTAAACGCCTTGCAGGTTTATCCGGAAGATCGGACCCGCTCCATTGACACCTTCCGGGCTGAGCTGGACGGTTCCCGCGTAGCCACCATGGCCAACCAATTCCGGGAAGAAGAAAAAGCCAGAAAACGCCGCATGTATGCCGGTCAGGCCAATCCTTATACCGCCGCCTCCATGGTAGAAGACGACTCCGTCCAGGAGCCGGAGCGGGAAGAGCCAAAGCCAAAAAAGAAGAGTTCCGAAGGAAGTCAGACCGCCAAGATTGTCATTGTCACCATTCTTGCTGTGCTGCTGGTCTTTGGCCTGATTTTTGGCGGCATTGCAGCCTGCACCAAGTATTCCGGCAACACGGATGATGAAGAGTCCGTAGACGTTCCGAACTTTGTAGGTCAAACCTATGAAGATGTTCAGTCCCAGTACGGAGACTCCTTCACCTTTAACGTTAAATACAAGACGGATGACGACGCAGACGCCGGTGTTATTCTTGACCAAAGTCCAAGCCAAGGCAACACCGTACAAAAGGGTGCCACTATTACCCTAACCATTTCCAAGGGCACAGACAAAATTACCATGGTAGACGTCAAAGGCAAAACCTATGACGAAGCCAAAGCCACACTGGAAGGACTTGGATTTACCGTTGTTAAAGTAGAAAAGCCAAACACCGGAGACAATTCCTCCGGCACGGTTGCTTCCGCCAACCTGATTGTCGGGAAATCCTATGACAAAGGCACTCAGTGCCAGCTACAAGTATGGGGAGAACCTGCAACATCGGAACCTACCAGTTCTGGTGGCCTTCCCTGGGGTGGTGAAGATGATGATTACACCATCTCCACCAGTAGCACAACCAGCACAAGCTCTTCTACCACTGCAGATTAAAGCTGCTTTCTAAGGGCTGCCGGAATCAATCTGCAAAGTGCTTCCCCGGTCATCAGAACAAATTCAATCAGAATGAATCAACAAAAAACAGCTGTTACAGATTTTTCTGTAACAGCTGTTTTACTTTTTAGCAATTGTTTTGGCATTTGGTTAACACTTGGCTCCGATTTTCGGGAAACCCAGGCCGCCCTTTTGCCACTTACTTTCGGTCTTCCATTGGAATATATTCCTTCGGGCTACCGACATAACGGTAAGCAGGACGAATGATTTTGCCATGGGAAATGATTTCTTCCATGCGATGTGCGCTCCAACCGGCAATACGGGAAATGGCAAAAATAGGAGTATACAATTCCCGTGGCAGGCCCAGCATGGTGTAAGCAAAGCCGCTGTAGAAGTCCACATTGGCACAAAGGCTCTTTTGGCTTTTGGTTTTGGCCTTAACCAGATCCGGTGCCAACCGTTCTACCCGTTCATACAGGGCAAACTCTTCGGTCATGTCCTTTTCCTGAGACAGCTGTGCCACAATCTTGTGGAACACTTTGGCACGTGGATCAGACTTGGTATAAACCGCATGTCCGATACCGTAAACCAGGCCGCTTCCGTCAAAGGCTTCTTTATTCAGAATCTTGTTCAGGTAAGCGGAAATTTCGCGTTCGTCTTCCCAGTCACTGACGTTGGACATAATGTCTTCCATCATGTTGACTACCTTAATGTTGGCGCCGCCGTGGCGTGGACCCTTCAAGGAGCCAAGGGCTGCGGCAATGGCGCTGTAGGTGTCTGTGCCGGAAGAAGAAACAACGCGCGTGGTAAAGCTAGAGTTGTTACCACCGCCGTGTTCTGCGTGAAGAACCAGGGCAAGGTCCAGGGTTCTGGCTTCCAGTTCAGTAAACTGGCTGTCTAGGCGCAGCATGTGCAGCAGGTTTTCTGCAGCAGAGTAATCTTCCTTTGGTGCATGAATGAAGAAAGAATCTCCATCATGATAATATTTGTAAGTCTGATATCCATAGACAGACAACTGCGGGAACAGAGCAATCAGTTCCAGACATTGCCGCAGCACGTTTTCCACGGTAATGTCATCCGGTGCATGGTCATAAGAATACAGAGTCAGCACACTTCTGGCAAGGGTGTTCATCATGTCCTTGCTGGGAGCCTTCATAATAATGTCCCGAACAAAGTGCGTTGGCAGATTGCGATAACCGGAGAAGAGCTGCTTGAACTCTTCAAATTCCTGCTCATTTGGCAGAGTTCCAAAAAGCAACAGGTAAACCGCTTCTTCAAAAGCAAAGCGTTTCTGCGAGGAACGCTCTACCAAGTCTTCAATAGCATATCCTCGATATCTTAAAATACCGTCTATTTCTGTATCCACACCATCTATCATGGCATGGCCCTGTACTTCGGAAAGTTCAGTTAAGCCGGTTAAAACGCCTTTACCGGTGGCGTCACGGAGCCCGCGTTTAACGTTGTACTGCAGGTAAAGAGATGGGTCAATTTCACTGTTGGCTACGGCCAGGGATGCCAGATGCTCAATTTGCGGAGTAATTAAGGAATAGTCCTTTGTAAAATCCATCTATCGACTCCTCCTATTCTGAATCCTATTCTTAGAGCTATCATGATACCACATCGCACGGTGTTTTTCAATAAAATAGGGGCACCATGCGGTGCCCCAGTCGTTCTGATTTCCTTGCAATTTAGCCGATGTTGCAAAGAATATCCAGATAATCTTCTACCAAATCCTTGTAAGCTTCCTTCTTTTGGAACAGGCCAAGGAAAGCCAGGTGGTTCCGTTCTTCAATTGGCATCTGATACCAAACGCCCGGGCGACAGGTATCCAGATAATGGAAGCTGGTGTATTCTTCCGTGCTTGGTGCCAATGCGCAGTTGGTCGGCATGAAGCCGTCATTGCACTGATAAACCGGAGTTACCAGCGGTGCGTCCGGCAAGTAGTTCTTAAAGGTGCCAAGGAACAGGGAAAGCGGTGCCAGGACGCCGGCCTTTTTGGTAGGAACGGAGAAGTCCAGCAGCTTTTCCTTTTTCTTGGTGGTAAACGGGTTACCATGGGTTGCCTTTTTCTTTGGAATATAGTCATTGGCATCCTTGGTAACTTCGCCGGTATAGGAAACGTAATATACGTTCGGGTTAATCTTCAGCAGCTTATTCAGCTGTGCCATACCTTCCAGTCCGGCGTCAAAGAAGAGATTGTCTCGCCCGGCGGTTTCATATTTTTCCAACAGGTCTTTGTCCAAGTTCAGGAACTTGTAATTACCGGAGCCGTTGACAGCTACCTCCAGCACGTTGCCGTACGGGGTACTTTTCGGGGTGTCTTTGACCATTTCCTTCACACTGGCGATGAGGCTTTTTCCGCCCCAGGCAGCCAGCGTCAGTGCCTTAGTGCACCATGGAACATAATAGTCTGCCGCCTGGAAGAACGTAGTGCCGTCATTGTTGCCGGCAAGGGTTACGATAGCATGAATGTAGTCCCCCATCTGGCCACGGAACAACGGAGAAATGTCGTCTCCGGTTCTTTGCTCTTTTATGGAACCGTATTCTAGCAGATGGGCCAACAAACGAACCACCGGTGCGCCGAAGCCATATGCTACCAGGCTGATTTTATTGGTGCTGTCCCAATTTTTAATGAAGCCTTCGTAGGTGGCTCCATAACGTTCCGTGCCGTATCGTTCGGAATGGGCCTGACCGTAGTCAACGGTTCCGCCGACAATCTGCGCGTACAGTTCACAGGCTCTGTCCCAAACGCCACTGAGGCTACCGAAGGTAACGGTATAACATTCCAATCCCTCTTCCCGAATCAGCTGGCTGGCTTTTCCGAAATAGGGCAGTACCTTTCCGAGGCCGTTTTCGCCGTAAGCGCAAAGGCCAGGTACCAGAATAACTGGATATTGATATTTCTTCTCAAGCATTTTCATAACCTCCCGTTTTCTCCCATATAACTACATAGAAATATACCATTTATGGCAATAGAGTGTCAAACGGTTGAAATGAAAACAAGCCCTGATTATAATAAAGCGAACTTATTGGAAGGAGCGCCTATGAAGGTCTATTTTTATACCCTTGGTTGCAAAGTAAATCAGTACGAAACAGAGACCATGGCAGAGCAGTTTGAGCAGGCCGGTTACACGGTTTCTGCGGACCCGGAGGATTGTGACATTGTGGTCGTCAACTCGTGCACCGTAACCGCCGTCAGTGATCAGAAAACCCGGCAAGCGGTCCGCAGATTCAAGCGGAACCGGCCGACCGGGCTTGTTGTCCTGACCGGCTGCATGCCGCAGGCCTTTCCGGCGCAGGCGGAAGGCCTGGCGGAGGCAGACATTGTGGTCGGCAACAAGGACCACCGCGGTGTAGTGGCACGGGTACAGGAGTACTTTGCCAAGAGCATCGGAGACCGCTCCGTCAGCATTCTGCCCCACGAAAGTGGCGAACTGTTTGAAAATTTACCTATCAAGAGTTTTGGTGGCCGCAGCCGCGTCTTTGTCAAGGTGCAGGACGGCTGCAACCGCTTCTGCTCCTACTGTATTATTCCGTATGCCAGAGGGCGCAGCCGTTCCCGCTCCCTAGAAGACCTAGAGGCGGAGCTGCGGCAGATTAAAGCAGCCGGACACAGGGAAGTGGTCCTGGTTGGCATCAACTTCTGCTGCTACGGGCTGGACAACGGGCACTCCTTTGTAGACCCGATTGCCCTTGCCTGCGGACTGGGCTTTGACCGGGTCCGCATCGGCTCTTTGGAATTTGACAATATTTCGGACGAAGCCATTACGGAGCTTAGTAAGCTTCCTAACTTCTGCCCCCAGTTCCACATTTCCCTGCAGTCCGGCTGTGACAACACGTTAAAAGCCATGAACCGCCACTACACCGCGGCCGAATACAAAGAGCTCTGCACCAAGTTGCGGAGACTCTTCCCCGACGCGGCAATCACAACAGACTTAATGGTCGGGTTCCCGGGCGAAACAGAGGAAGACTTTGTCACGTCCATGAACTTTGCCAAGGAAATTGGCTTTGAAAAAATTCACGTATTTCCCTACTCTTCCCGCCCGGGAACCAAAGCGGCGGAACTTCCGCAGCTGTCCAAAGCTGTAAAAACAGAACGCGCCCACCGCATGATTGCCGTGGCAGAAGAGCTCCGCACAGACTACCTCAGCAAGCAAGTTGGCAAAGAAGTAGAAATTCTTGCCGAAGCCTTCCACGGTGACCATTTCACCGGGTACACCAAGAACTACATTCCGGTTCGCGTCACCGCCGACCGCTCCTATCAGGACCAGTTGGTCACCGTCCGCATTACCGGCTCCAACGCCGACGAATGCTTCGGCGAGCTACTATAACTTTCCCTGAAAGGCACTCGCGCGTCCCCAAGAAAACACCCATTGATGTGCCCTTTCGGCATACACGTTCAGTACACTCTTTTAAGCAGGAATCCTTTATGAAACGCAAAGCACTTAAAGCCGCATTTCCATATACCATCCCTATTTTTGCGGGGTTCTGGTTCTTAGGATTAGCCTATGGTATTTATATGAATACCGCAGGCTTTTCTTTTGTATACCCCATGCTCATGAGCTTCCTAATTTTTGGCGGTTCTTTAGAGTTTGTTGCAGTAGAAATGTTACTAAGTCCTTTTGCCCCATTGCAGGTATTTATCATGAGTCTGCTGATTCAGGCAAGGCACTTATTCTATGGCATTTCCATGTTAGAAAAATACAAGGGTACCGGCTGGAAAAAATTCTTTCTTATCTTCGGCATGTGTGACGAATCCTTTTCTATCAATTACACCGCCCAGATTCCGGAAGATGTAGACAAAGGCTGGTTCATGCTCTTCGTAACAGAACTAAACCGTTTTTACTGGGTCTCCGGCGCCACTATCGGCGGACTGGTTGGTTCCCTTCTTACCTTTGACACCAGTGGAATCAGTTTTGTTATGACTGCCATGTTTGTTGTTATCTTCCTGGAGCAGTGGTTAAAAGAAAAGAACCACATCGCCTCCTTGATTGGAATCGGAGTCTCGGTCCTTTGCCTTCTGATTTTTGGCGCAGATTCCTTCATGGTTCCATCCATGGCTGCCATCATCATTCTGCTCATCTTATTAAAAAGGAAACTGCAGCCAGAGCAACCGGAATTTTCTGGTCTGTCGGAACCGTCTGAGCTATCGGTGCCGTTTGCGCTGTCGGAAGAGCCTGAACAGACGAAAAAATTGGAACAGCAAGGAACGTCAAAGCATTCCGAAGAGGCCGAAAAAGTGGAGGTGCAGTAAACGCTATGACGCAAATGACTATCTCGCAACAAATCATTACCATTGGGTTATGCATTCTTGGCACCATGACCACACGCTTTCTCCCCTTTTTAGTGTTCAATGAAAAGCGCACCATTCCTCCCGTTGTGCAATATCTTGGCAAGCTTCTGCCAGCCGCCGTTTTTGGCTTGCTTGTGGTGTACTGCTTAAGAAATGTATCTATCCTGCAAGGCAGTCACGGTCTGCCGGAGCTTATTGCCATCTTAGTCACCGCCGGCCTGCACCTCTGGAAACGGCAAATGCTCCTTTCCATTGCCGGCGGAACCATCTGTTACATGCTCCTCCTCCATTTTGTTTTTTGAAAAGCAAAGCGCTCAGTAAACCGTTCCGTCATCCACTCAGTTCAACCGCCCTCTCAGCAAACAAAGGAAAAGCATACCTTTTCCGCTCCGTGGTCCGGATTTGCGGCTTTTTTCAGGAAAAAGCATACCTCTGGCTCTGTTTTAGCCTAAAAGGTATGCTTTTATTTTTTGTCCCTTGTCAGGCACTTTATCCAGCTAAAGTAAAAAGCATACCTACTCCGCCCCAAGCACCCAATCTGCGGCTTTTTCAAATAAAAAGCATAACTCCGGCCCTATTTTAGGCGAAAAGGTATGCTTTTATTATGCTTTTATTACGTTTTTAAATTTTATCCTGGCGGAGCCCATTTTGTTACGTTCTTGGCAGAGCCCCTTATTTCTGCCAGATAGCGTCTTTTTACTTGCAACGGAAAAGTGCATACTTTTCCGGGTTCAGGAGCCTTGCGGTATGCACTTTCCAAACAGAATGCATACTGAAGGCGTGTTTCTGTCCAAAAAGTATGCATTTAAAAGCCGGTCCCGGCGGAGCCCATTTTGTTACGTTCTTGGCAGAGCCCCTTATTTCTGCCAGATAGCGTCTTTTTACTTGCAACGGAAAAGTGCATACTTTTCCGGGTTCAGGAGCCTTGCGGTATGCACTTTCCAAACAGAATGCATACTGAAGGCGTGTTTC
>CAVHPJ010000016.1:0-16102 GCA_963638085.1 Butyricicoccaceae bacterium
AGACTCCGCTCTGCGAGGAGGTCATGATCCCCGTCGAGAATATACGCGGTCATCTCCTGCTCATCGGCTGCGAGGACGACTGCCTCTGGCCTACCGCACGCTATATCCGCCGTATGGATGAGCGGCTTAAAAGTCGGGAGCATGGCTGCACCTGCGATGCCGCTGTTTATGAGTACGGCACGCATTACGCCTTTCCCGAGTCCATGCTCAGGCAGATCATTCCCGTATTTTCCGATTTTCTCATCGGCAGGGCATTTTTCTCCGCAAGGGAGCACCCGAAGGAGTGCCTCCAAACGCGGGAGGACATCGACCGCCGAATGAAAGCTGCGATAAAAGATTGGATGAAATAGCGTAAGCGTCGTAAGCGTCAAATAATCCACCGGTAAAAATAAAGCCAGGAATAAATCCTGGTTTCCGGTAATAAGATTTAATTTATTTTGCTTCATGGCCTGTAGTTTAGATTCAGACATAAAAATACCTCCGTTTCGCACGAGTAGCTGAGAATCTTAGATGCACCCTGCATTCTCTACAATCTGAACGATTACTACGATGATCTGAAAGCACTTCTAAATCACATGATCGAAAAGGGGCTGTCCTCCAAGGAGCGGCAGGAGGGGATCTATTTTGTTGAAAATCTGGATGATATAAAGCGAATCTTGAGACTGGCATAACTTCAAGTTTGTAACAGCAATAAATCGGGATTTGTGGAGGTAAATATATGGGCGACTGGAATGCAGTATTGTATGATAATAAGCATGATTTTGTTTCAGAATACGGGAAAGGACTTTTAGATTTTGTGCCTGAGAATAAAAATCAAAGCATTTTGGATTTGGGCTGTGGGACAGGAACACTTACTGCACAACTGTCAAATTTTGCAGATACAGTTATTGGTGTCGACAGCTCTGCGAGTATGATAGCGAAGGCGAAAGAACAATATGCTAATATACAATTTGAGGTTTGCGATGCACTCACTTTGCCATTTGAGAAGCAGTTCGATGTTGTTTTCTCAAATGCAGTTTTTCATTGGATAGCAGACCATAATGCGTTGTTGAAGCAAGTTCATAAAGCGTTGAAGCCAAATGGGTTATTGATTTGTGAATTTGGTGCAAATGGCAATATTGCAACCATTGAGAACGCTTTTATGAATGCATGTCAGGATTTTCAACATAAATATACACCTAAGTTCAACTTTCCAACCGTAGAAGATTTTTCTGGCTTGTTGAAAAAGAACAACTTTATGATTGATAAAATTTATGATTATAACAGACCGACACCATTAAAAGATCATGAAAGAGGATTAGCAAATTGGATGAAGCAATTTTTTGCATCTGATATGGAATTGATGTCGGAAAAAATGCAGAATGAAATCATAAAAAAGGTTGAAGATTTAACAAAAGAATATCTTTGGAATGGCGATGAATGGATTGCCGATTACCGCAGATTAAGGGTAATTGCACATATATAAATTGTGGTGTCTTGAGAAAAGGACAACATTGCTTCCGCAGAAAAAACAACAGCCAGGCTCTGGTCCTGGCTTTTGCTTAAACCTCATAATGTGTCCACAGGCTGATGATTTTTCTACAGAGGAAGGCTTAAAAAAGTATATTGCGGATACGCTTTAAATCTGAAATTTCCAAGGAGGACATTCATGAATACAGAAAGAAAAAAGGAACTGAAAGAGGCATACAAGGCGGACCCGGAGTCCTTCCAGTGGTCTCTTTTAAAACAGCTTGACTATAAGGAACTTGACGAAGACTATAGCGATGACCTTGAACTGTTATACATGGAAGCAATGGACGAGTATCCTGACGCAAAGCCGATGCGGCGCGGCAGACGGTAAATTCCAGTATGAGTTACATCCACTCGGTAGAGAACAGGCGGAACAGCTATTCCCATAGAGTTCTGCTTTGTAAAAAGAACAAAACCCTATTGACAGGCAAAGCTCTACATCGCATAATATAACAGTGTTATATAGCGGTGTTATATTTTCTTGACGGAGGTCATTCATGTCGGTTAAATCGGACAATACCAGAGAAAATATTTTAAGCACGGCAAAAAAGCATTTTCTAAGGGACGGACTTGATGGGGCGTCGCTTAGAAGCATTGTAAAAGATGCAGGTCTTACCACCGGTGCTTTTTATAAGTATTTTCCTACCAAAGAAAGTTTATTTGATGCACTAATCAATCCATATGTGGAACATATTTATCAGATTTATGATGATGTACTGGAAGACTTTGAAGAGCTTTCAGCACAGGAACAGACCAACCACATGACGGCATCTTCGGAGGATGGAACAGACCAGATTGTTGATTATGTTTATGATAATTATGACAACTTCCGTCTGCTCTTAAAATGCGGAGATACTGGGAAATATGCGGACTTTATCCACAACATGGTAGAACGCGAAATACAGTCAACCGAAAGATACATGGAAACCATGCGCAAGGCAGGCTTTCCTATTCCGGATATAGACAGAACTCTGTTGCACATGGTCAACACGGGATTTTTCTCCTCGGTTTTTCAGATTATTGAGCATGATATAGATAAGGAAACCGCCAAGAAGAATATCTCTCTGCTGAAAGAATTTCAGACCGGCGGCTGGGAGAAGCTTTTGGGGGTTCAGTTCCCACAGAACCCGAAGCAAGACTGATGAATTTAAAAACACGTGGCCGAAAAGAGGCCACTTGTTTTTTAAGATTTTAGTTAGCCTACTCTAACTAAAATGCAATACGAAAACCCATGAAAGGAGACTTGGGGCATGGAGGAAAAGAAAAAATCGTGGGTAAGCTGGCTTCTTGAGTGGTCAGGCCCGCAAAAACCGCTTTATTTAGTAAGCATACTGCTTGCCGTAGGTAATGTTATTCTGAAAATCATTCCGTATTTTCTGATTGCAGATGTTGTCAGACTGTTTCTTGACGGCGAAAAAGAGCTTTCACAGTATTTGATGAAAGCGCTGCTCATTGCCATATCATTCATTGTGGCAGAGCTACTGCATTCTGCGTCCACAACTTTATCGCACAAGGCAACGTTTTCGGTTCTGGCGAATATTCGCAAAATGTGCTGTGACAAGCTAGGGAAGGTTTCCCTTGGTTATGTCAAAGACACCCCGTCAGGCACGTTCAAGAACATCCTGGTGGAGCGCATTGACAGCATTGAAACAACCCTTGCGCATATTGTGCCGGAGTTTACATCAAATCTGCTGGTTCCTGCCGCCATCCTTGTATACTTCTTTACAATTGACTGGCGGCTGGCACTCTGGTCTCTGCTTCCAATCGTGGTCGGATTTCTGTCCTACGGCGGAATGATGATTCACTATAAGCCGAACTTTGAAAGAACGGTAAAGGCAACAAAGAAACTAAACGACGCAGCCGTTGAATACATTGACGGCATAGAGGTCATAAAAGCATTCGGCAAGACGGAAAGCTCCTACTCAAAATTCATAAAGGCAGCGCGGGAGCAGGCGGATTCCTTCATTAACTGGATGAAGAGCTGTTCTATCTATCATGGATTGGCAATGACCGTAACGCCGTACACACTGCTTACTGTGCTGCCTTTCGGGGCACATTATGTTGCCAACGGAACGCTTACGCTTTCCAACTTTATCCTATGTGTCATTTTGTCTTTGGGCATTGTGGGACCGCTTATCACCGTCATGTCCTATACGGACGATCTGGGCAAGATTGATTTAATTGTGGGCGAGGTTATCGGCATTCTTGCACAGCCGGAGCTTCAGCGTCCGCAGCAAAGCACCTCTGTTCCGGCAGATAACTCCGTTACGCTTGAGGATGTGCATTTCGGTTATCACGAAAAGGAAGTTCTGCACGGTGTAAGTATGGAACTGAAGGCGGGCAGCGTGAACGCAATTGTCGGACCCTCCGGCAGCGGTAAGTCCACCATTGCAAAGCTTATTGCCTCCTTCTGGGATGCATCCTCCGGCAGCATTAAAATTGGCAGCACGGATATTCGTCAGCTTTCTTTGGCGGAATACAACCAAAAAATTGCCTATGTTGCGCAGGATAACTACCTGTTCAACGAAACCGTCATGGAGAACATACGCCACGGCAAGCCCGATGCCACGGATGAAGAGGTCATTGAGGTAACGAAGAAAAGCGGCTGTTATGACTTTATCATGCAACTGGAAAATGGCTTTGATACCATTGTCGGCGGTGCTGGCGGCCATTTGTCCGGCGGCGAGCGGCAGAGAATTTCCATTGCAAGAGCCATGCTTAAAAGTGCGCCCATTGTAATTCTTGATGAGGCAACCGCCTACACAGACCCTGAAAACGAGGCAATCCTGCAAAGCTCTATTGCAAAGCTGGTTGCAGGAAAGACGCTGATTGTTATTGCGCACCGTCTTTCCACCGTGAAGGACAGCGACTGCATTTTTATGGTGAATAACGGGGAAATAGAGGACAGCGGAACGCATGAAAAGCTACTGACTTCCTGCCCGCTTTACCGGCAGATGTGGGAAGCCCATATTTCTGCAAAGGATACCGCAAAGGATACCGCAAAGGAGGGTGAGGAGAATGTTTGAAGTACTCAGAAAGTTCTTCCGCTTTTGCGGCAAGGAAAACGGCAATAAATTTAAGCTTTCCATGGTAATTGGTCTTGTGGAGGCAATTGCAGCGGCAATGAAAATTCCTGCTGTCATGTATATCTTGATTGGCCTTATGAGCGGAGAGCCGATGAAAAAATACATTTGCGGATCTCTTATCATCATGGCCGCAGCTATCGTGGTCGGCGTGCTATGCAGGAAATTTTCAACCATGCTCCAAACGGTTGGCGGATACAATGCGGCTGCCTTTGCAAGAGTTCGGATTGCAGAGCATCTGCGGTATCTGCCTATGGGATATTTCAATTCAAATAGTATCGGCGAAATTTCCTCAGTAACAACAAACACCATGGAATCGCTGGGCGATGTAGCCACTCGCGTAGTCATGCTGACAACACAGGGAATATTGGAAACCTCTATGATTGTTCTTATGATCTTGTGCTTTGACTGGAGAATTGGTTTGATTTCTGCTGTCGGCGTGCTTATTTTCTTCCTGATTAACTCCAAAATGCAAAGGGCGGGAAAGGATGTTTCCGAAGACAAGGTAGAAAGCGACATAACGCTTGTCAGCCAAATCATGGAGTATATTCAGGGTATTGCGGAGGTAAAATCCTATAATCTCCTTGGCGCGCAGGCAAAGAAGCTTAATGATGCAAACAATGCATGCGCTAAAGTTAACACAAAGATGGAAACGACCTTCATTCCGTATCATTTCTTTCAGAACGTGGTTACCAAAATTACCGGGGCTGTTATTGTTGCGTGCAGCGCATATTTCTTCATAAACGGTACAATGAGTGCAGTTTACGCTATTGGCATGACAATTTCGGCATTTATGCTGTATGCAAGTCTTGAAAGCGCAGGAAGTTATTCTTCGCTCCTGCATACCGTCAGCATTTGCGTGGATAAGGCTGATGCCATTTTGGCACTGGATACAATGGACACAAATGGGAAGGACATTTCGCCGAAAAATCATGATATAAAGCTTTCACACGTTTCTTTCTCCTATGACAAGAGAAAAATTATTGACGATGTTTCTCTTTCAATTCCGGAGAAAACAACGACAGCCATTGTCGGACCCTCCGGTGGCGGCAAGTCCACACTGTGCAATCTGATTGCAAGATTCTGGGATGTGGATTCTGGAGAGATTACGCTTGGGGGCGTAAATGTGAAGGATTACAGCATGGACAGCTTGATGGAAAACTTTGCATTCGTGTTCCAGTCGGTTTACCTCTTTGCGGATACAATTGAGAACAACATCAAGTTCGGCTGCCAGGACGCAAGTCACGAAGAGGTTGTTGAAGCGGCAAAGAAGGCCTGTTGCCATGAGTTCATTATGAAGCTTCCAGGCGGATACAACACCGTTATTGGTGAGGGGGGTGCAAGCCTCTCCGGCGGAGAAAAGCAGCGCATTTCCATTGCCCGTGCCATTATGAAGGACGCGCCAATTATCATTCTGGACGAAGCAACTGCCAACGTTGATCCGGAGAATGAAAAAGATCTGGTGGATGCCGTAGAGGCACTTACTAAGGAAAAAACAATCATTATGATTGCCCATCGTCTGAAAACGGTGCGGCACGCGGATCAGATTGCGGTTGTTGACAAAGGCCGTATTGCTCAACTGGGAACGCACGAACAGCTTATGGCGCAGGAGGGCATTTACAAGCGCTTCATTGATGCCAGAACGCAGGCTGTCAGCTGGAAGCTGACTGCGCTCCGTTCGTAAGCGGTCCCATGATATAGGCTTACTTCCACCAATAGTGTTTTACTGACTCCGGCAGCAGTTCGCACAGTGCGGCTGCTGCCGCTTCCGGCGTCAGCGAAAACTTGCCATAGACCCAGTCCTTGTACATGTAGGAAACGCCGCGGCAGAAGACTTCCACCTGGAGCTTCTCCACCTCGGTGAAGCCTTCGCCGCCGCGGTTGCATTTGGTAACCGCTTCCGCAAAGGAGTAGGAGTATTCAAAAATGTAATTTAGGAAGGAGTTAAAGCCGGTGGACTCAAACGCGTATTTAACCGGGTTCAGAGTGCTGATTCCGGCGCTGAACAGCTTGGTGAACAAATCATAATAACTGGTAGAGTTGCCTCCTGTGCCATATTGGTCCAGGAGGCATTTATAGTTGTAGTTCATGACGTCATACTTATCTTTAAAATGGCGGTAGAAGGTAGCTCTGCTGACGCCGGCCTCAGCAGCAATCTGATTAACGGAAATGTCTTCAATATTCTTGGTTTTAATCAGGCGGTTAAAAGCCCTTAGAATATCCTGCATGGTGCGTTCACTCATGGTCATTCCTCCTTGATACAATACACTAAAAGTGTATCATAATGAGACAAAGGTAGGAATATGTTTCTTCCTTTCTATGGCACTTTCAGAGCATAATGAAATTGTTAATAAATTATCAAACGCGGGTAATTTATACACGGTTATGTCACATGAAAGGATGAAGTTTATGTTTGAAAAGGGCCACAAGTTTACAGAAGGCGAAAACAAATGTCTTGAGGAATACCGCAAAGAAACAGCCGGTCAGCCGCCAAGAAAGAATCTTCTGAAACTGATTACACACGTGAATATGTTCAACCCGGTGCCGTCTGTGGATTCCTGGGAGTACATTTTCTTCAACCGTATTTTGAATGACGATATGGTTGACTTTGCGCTGAAAATGAAGCTCCGCCATCCATACTATATTAAAGACCTTGCAGAGCTGCAGGGCATGACGGTGGAAGCCACGGCCAAATTTGCAGATGAAATGGTGCACATCGGAATCCTGGAATACACCTCAGATGATTCCAGTGTGGACATGGTGCAGCTGCCGGTATTTGCACCGGGCGCTTTTGAAAGCACCGTCATGACCAAGGAAATGACCGACAGGTATCCGGAAACGGCACCGGCGTTCTTAAACTATGTGCTGAATTTGCAGAAGATGATTACCGGGATTGCGCCCATGGGCTCGGCCCTGATGCGGGCAATCCCGGTAGAAGAAGCCATTCAGAAAGAGCCAAAAAAGGTCAGCTACGAAGAGATATCCTACTGGCTGGATAAAGCCGGTGACTCCATTGGCGTAGCTCCTTGTGAATGTCGGAAGCTGCGCCGCATGGTAGGGGAAGGCACCGGCGATTTAGAAGATGACTTTTGCATAAACCTTGGCAAGTATGCAGAGTCCTGTATCCGTGTTGGCAAAGCGCGGAGAATTACGCGCGCAGAAGCGGAAGAAATTTTGAAGAAAGCCGAAGAACGGGGAGCGGTTCACCAGCTGTCCAATATTGACGGTCCGGACTTTTCCCTGTTCATTTGCAACTGTAGATGGGATACCTGCATGGCGCTGAAGACGTCCTGGTATACGTCGTCTCCGGCACTGAGTGCCTCCAACTACGTTGCAAAGGTAACCAAGAACAACTGCGTTGCCTGCGGTGGCTGTGTTGACATCTGCCCGCAGAATGCGGTGAAATTAGGGCAGAAGCTCTGCCAGGAAAATCCGGTTTCTATTGCTAACCACAAGACCCCGGAAGACTATGTATTCCTGCCGCCGAAGTACTGGGAAGGCAATGATTTCCTGACAAATAGAGACAACGTAGTGCCTGAAACCGGCACTGCGCCGTGCAAGACCAATTGTCCGGCGCACATTGCCGTACAGGGCTACCTGAAAAAAGCCGGGGAAGGCAAGTATGATGAAGCCCTGGAGCTTATCAAAAAAGAAAATCCGTTCCCGGCAGTCTGCGGTGCAGTTTGCGCTAAGTTCTGCGAAGACGTTTGTACCAGAGGAAAAATTGACTCGCCCGTAGCCATTGACGAAGTCAAAAAGTTTGTTGCCCAAAGAGACCTTGACCCGGAAACCAGATTCATTCCGAAGAAGAAATATGACTACGGCAAGAAGATTGCTGTTATTGGTTCCGGCCCTGCGGGTCTTTCCTGCGCCTATTATCTGGCCGTGTTGGGACACAGTGTAACCGTCTTTGAAAAAGAGGCTGTGCCGGGCGGCATGATGACCTTCGGCATTCCGAATTTCCGTCTGGAAAAGGACATTGTGAATGCCGAAATAGACATCATCCGCGCGCTGGGCGTGGAAATTAAGTGCGGTGTGGAAGTCGGCAAAGATGTAACGCTGGATCAGCTGAGAGCTGACGGCTACAAGGGCTTCTACGTTGCCATTGGCGCTCAGGGTGGCAGGAAGCTTGGCATTCCCGGAGAGGACAGCAACGGCGTTGTTTCCGGCATTGATTTTCTGCGCAAGGTGGCAACGGACAAGTCCGAGCCGCTGAGCGGAAAAGTAGTGGTTATTGGCGGCGGCAATGTGGCCGTTGATGTGGCAAGAACGGCTGTCCGTTTCGGTGGAGATGCCGTTTCCATGTATTCGCTGGAGCAAAGAAAGGAAATGCCGGCCGCAGAGGACGAAGTCTTGGAGGCCGAAGAAGAGGGCATCTCCGTCAACGGCGGCTGGGGCCCGAAAGAAATCCTTACAGAAGACGGCAAAGTCAAGGCTGTTGTCTTTAAGAAATGCACTTCCGTTAAGGACCCGGACGGTAAGTTCAATCCGCAGTATGATGAAAACGACACCATGACAGTGGAAGCCGATTACGTGCTTTCTGCCATTGGCCAGTCTATTGAATGGGGTGGACTGCTTGACGGACAGGCTGTCAAGCTGAACAGAAACCAGACCGCTCAGGCCGATTCCTGGACGTATCAGACTGCGCAAGAAGATGTCTTTGTTGGTGGTGACGTTTATACGGGCCCAAGCTTTGCCATCTATGCCATTGCCGCCGGCAAGGAGGGCGCTGAATCGCTCCACCGTTTTGTACACGAAGGCCATTCCCTGATACTTGGCCGTGTGCACAGAGACAACTTCCATTCTCTGGACAAGGACAACCTGGTTATCCCGTCCTATGACCACTCTGCCAGAAGCGTGCCCGCCAAAAATGAAAAGCTGGCGCACACCTTCTCAGATGACCGGCTTCCTTTGACAGAGGCCCAGGTAAAAACTGAAGCAGCCCGCTGCCTTAGCTGCGGTGCGGCACACGTAGACGAAACCTTCTGCATTGGCTGCGGCCTCTGCACCACTGCCTGCAAATTTGATGCCATTCACCTGGAAAAAGTCAGAGAGGTTTGGGGTCGCCCATACGAAAAACTGATTCCGTTTGTTGGCGTGGAAGCCGTCAAGAAAGTTGGCAGACTGGCAGAAAAGAAGATTAAGGGTTAACCCCGTAGGGAAGTGTTATCATGCATGAAATAGGTGTGCTGTATGAGGCAATCAAGGTGGCCGAAAAAACCGCCGAAGAAAATTCCCTGTCCGAAATCAAATGCCTGACCCTTTCCGTCGGCGAGCTAACAGGTTACCTTCCCATCTTCTTTGAAAAATATTTTCCTATTATCATAGAAGACCGGCCGCTGTTTCAGGACGCAGAGCTGAAGCTTGAAATTGTCCCCGGCGAGGCACTTTGTTCCCAATGCCAAAGCATTTACAACGTTATGAAGTGCAAAGGCGTTTGTCCTAAGTGCGGCAGCCGCAACAAAACTGTCCTCGGCGGCCAGGAATTCCTGATAAAAAACATCGTCGGTTATTAGATCCTGCCTGAAAGTATGAAATCATCTTGACGGATGGAACTATAACCGCTACTATACCTTATAGAATTTCGAGATGAAGTTTGCAGGAAAAGACGTATGTCTACCGAAGGAGTAAAACTCTCAGGTGCCAAACTCTTGGCGCAACTGTAAATGGATCGACTCTCTGGAGACACCTGGACAGACCAGGGGCCGAAGGTGCAAGTTATACGCATTTGCGTATAGGAATCTCTCAGGCAACAGGACAGAGAAGGTATAATGTATCAGTGTATCTTCTTATCCCATAGACTGCGGTTTATGGGATATTCTTTTGCTCATCTCGGGTTTACTAAAAGAAATGAGGAGAATGTTAGAATGACAACAATCAACAACCTACTGGGGACCATTGATAACCTGGTGTGGGGCGTGCCCCTTATGGTGCTGATTATGGCAGGAGGCCTGTTGCTTACCGTGCGATTGGGCCTGCTGCAGGTAAGAAAGTTACCCTTGGCGCTTAAGTGGATGGTAAAAAATGAGGAAGGCGGAGAGGGCGAAATTTCTTCCTTTGCCGCTCTTTGTACTGCCTTAAGTGCCACCATTGGTACAGGTAACATTGTAGGTGTAGCAACGGCCGTATGTGCTGGCGGACCGGGAGCATTGTTCTGGATGATAGTTGCAGCCTTCCTTGGTATGGCAACCAAATACTCCGAGGGCTTGCTGGCAGTTAAGTACAGAGTTGTTGCTGAGGATGGCCACAGCCTGGGCGGCCCCTTCTATTATATCGAGCTTGGCATGGGCAAAAAATGGAAATGGATGGCTAAGCTGTTTGCTTTCTTTGGTGTGTGCGTAGGTCTTTTCGGCATTGGTACCTTCAGCCAGGTAAATGGGATTTCCAGCGCGGTTCACAACTTTTTTGACCCGGATGACCTGCATACCGTAAAGATCCTTCCGTTCCTTGGAGAGTACTCCTGGTCAGTGGTTATTGCATCCTTGATTTTAGCCATATGCGTAGCTCTGGTGCTGATTGGTGGAGTAAAGCGGATTTCAAACGTGGCTCAGATTATCGTACCTTTTATGGCAATTATCTATTTTGTATTTGCCATCATTTTGGTTATCTGCAACATTGATCAGGTTCCTGCTGCAATTGTTACCATTGTGAAAGCAGCCTTTAATCCTTCTGCTGTTACAGGCGGCATGGTAGGTAGCATGATGGTGGCCATGCAAAAGGGCGTTGCCAGAGGTATCTTTTCTAACGAGGCAGGTCTTGGCTCCGCTCCTATTGCTGCGGCTGCAGCACAGACAAAGGAGCCTGTACGCCAGGGTCTGGTATCCATGACAGGCACCTTTATTGATACTATTATTATCTGTACTCTGACCGGCCTTTCTATTGTAATGACCGGAGCCTGGCAGGTAGATGGCCTGGAGGGTGTAGCCGTTACCAATTATGCGTTTACCCACGGACTGCCTTTCCCCGAAACAGTGTCTTCCTTTATCCTGATGCTGTGTCTGGTGTTCTTTGCCTTCACCACCATCCTGGGCTGGGACTACTACAGTGAACGCTGTCTGGAGTACCTGAGCGGAGGCAAGATGAAGCATGTCAAGGTATATCGTTGGCTTTACATACTGGCTGTTTTCATTGGACCTTACATGACTGTCAGTGCCGTATGGACCATAGCGGATATTTTCAACGGCCTGATGGCTATTCCAAATATGATTGCTATCTTTGCGCTGAATGGCCAAATAGTGGCAGAAACCAAAAAGTTTTTCAAAAAACAGAAAACGGAAAAAACAGAAAAGCAGAAAAACACGGCTAAAGCATAGCAATCTATAGAGTAAGCATAGAGTGAAAGAAATAAAAAAAAGAGTCAACTTGTGGTAGCTGTCCATAAAACAGGTTTTAAGAAACAAATACTATGGCAGTTGCCGGACAAGGGTTGCTGACAAAAAGGGTATGTGCCTTAACGGTACATACCCTTTTGCTTTTGTGTTTGTTATTGCTGATGTGCTACGTCAGACTGTCCTTTCCTCCAACGCTCTCCATTCACGCACAAGGAAAACAATGGACAGGATACCCACCAGTAGACTGGACAGCGCTCCGGCATAAAGCAAGCCGTCAATACCAAACAGCTCTCCCAAAATCAGCAGCGCAGGAACCTGAACAATGATCTGCCGGAACAGCACCAGTGCCGTTGCGGGAATCGGTTTGCCGATGGATTGCAGGAAAGAGCTGCCCACCATCTGAAAGCTGTCCAGGAAAATGAGCATCAGGAAAATCCGCAGACACTTCACCGAAAATTCATTGTAGAGAGGATCAGCCGAGCCGAAAATGCGGACGATGCTCATAGGCGCAAGTTGGAACCAGATCGTCGCAAGGCCCATAAGTGCCGCAGAGAAGATCACCAGCAGTTTTAGGATCTGCCTGACCCGGCTGCGAAGATTTCGCCCGTAGTTGTAGCTGATAATGGGCTGTGCGCCGGAGCATAGACCTGTGATGGCGTTTTGCAGCATGGTAAACACCTTCATGGTAACACCCAAGGCCGTCAGCGGGATCTCCGCGCCGTACTTGCTAAGCGCTCCGTACTTGACGAGAAGATTGTTTTGAAAATAGAGGACGACCACGATTGCAAGCTGTGTCACAAAGCTGGAAAGGCCAAGTCTTGCCGTTTTCGGAACAAACCGAAGGCAGCCGGTGAACGATTTTTTCGTGAGCTGTACCGTTCCTTTTTTGCGGACGAGATAAACGATGCAGACGACCGCGCTGGCTGCCTGACCCAATACCGTAGCGATGGCTGCACCTTTCACACCCCAATGGAAGCCGTAAATGGTCAGCGGATCACCGATCATATTGACCGTAAATCCTGTGAGCATACTGAGCATCGCAGTTTTCGGCCCGCCGTTTCCACGGACGATGCTCATAGCGCCGCAGGGGAAGATGTTGAAGATTGTTCCCGCAACGATAATATACCCGTAGTCCAGCGCATACGGCATAATATCGTCTGTCGCTCCAAACAGGCGGCAGAGCGGCTGCAGGAAAACAGTCAGGAGAATACTCAGCGTGACACCGGATACCACCAACGCGGAAAGCCCCGCGGCCATTCCTTTCTCCGCTTCCTCCCGCTTGCCCTCGCCGAGCTTTAAGTTCATATAACTGGCTGTACCGTCACCAATCAGCAGACCGATGGCGATGGCCAACTGTGTCAGCGGAAAAATCACATTTGTTGCGCCGTTCCCAAGATAGCCGACACCGTTTCCGATGAATATCTGATCCACCATGTTATAGAGCGCGTTCAGAACGAGTGAGATCACGCTGGGAACAGAAAACATCATCAGAAGTTTCCCGACTTTTTCATGCTCATATTTTTGTTCAAGCGTTTCCATATTTCCCTCCGATTATTATAACTAATTAGGAATCTAACTTTATACCCAAATTAAAAACCTTTCGCGTACAGCTAAAGGTTTTCAATCATCTTTTTTGTGATCTCCAGCCATTGTGCCTGGTCTTGCTCCGAAATGCCGCGTAACAGTCGATTCTCCAAATCCTGTACATCGTGCAGGACCTTTTCCCGGTTCTGCCGTGCCTTTTCGCTGGGAACAATTTTTTTCAGACGCCCATCGTAGGATACGGGGACACGACTGATGAGTCCGTCCTGCTCCAGCTTTTTGACAAGGGCGCTGGCAGATGGTGGACGCAAGCCAAATTCATCCTCCAGATCCTTTTGAAACAGTTCGCTGTCATCATGCGCGAGGATAAAATGCAGCGCCCTTCCCTCTGTTCCGCTGTATTGTCCCCGGAAAGACAGTGCGTCGATCTCTCTGCGCAAGCGGTTCGCAAGAATACCGATATATCTGGAAGCGTGTTCGTCTTTGACCATGGTCAATCTCCAAACTAATTAGTTTTCTATATTTTGAGAATAGTGTAATACATTGCCCGCGAATGTCAAGTGGTTTTCTGTATCGAGGTTTGAAATATTCTTCGATATCAAGTGATGCTGATCGACTCCGAAAGGGGTGTGTGATCATGACCAACAGCAACCTTGTCCTGGCAGACTGTCCGCAGATGATGGAGGAATCTACGATGAAGCAGTCTGACAAAATTACCGCGCTGTATTGCCGCCTTTCCCGTGATGACGAATCGCAAGGCGACAGCAACAGCATTGTGAATCAAAAAGCCTACATCGCACCTGACAAGAGCAGCGGACATCGGGTGCAGGATGTGAATATCAGCCTTGTCTGTATCGGGTTCCTGCCCCAGAGCATTCTTTTCGAGATGATCAACCACGCAGCAAAACAGAACAGCGCGACTTCCGCCACGCTGTTCTCCCTTAAAATGTGAAACCTGTCTTATGAGGTGCTACCCTGTGTTGACTCTTTTTTATTGTCCTAAAGAAGGGACACACGCTATAACGGTTTTGTGGATTTTGTGGTATGCTTGGAAGGAAAGAGGTGTTGCAACTTATGGCAACCATTGATCAAACGTTTGCTCGCCTGCAAAAGTCTACCTTTCGGGCAAGATTTTGTTTGTCGGAAAAGGATAAGGAGTATATCGCAGAAAAGGGACTGGACACCATTCAGCGGCACGCGGAAGATTTTGTGCGTACGCGCCTGGCTCCGGCAGACATTCCGAATGACGGCAGGCAGACGCCCATGCGCGGCCACCCGGTTTTTGTTGCGCAGCACGCCTGCGCCTGTTGCTGCCGCGGCTGCCTGAACAAGTGGTACCACATCCCCGCGGGACGGGAACTGACGGAAAACGAACAGGAACGCATAGTAAAGCTCCTAATGGCCTGGATTACCCACCAGCTGTAAAGCCACAAAAAACAGAAAGTCGGATAATGCAAATCATGAACAACTACATTACAACTTATACCGGTAAGCAGGTGGATCCGTTCCGGCCGCGGGCAGAGCTAATCTGTGTGGAGGACATTGCCCATGCGCTGTCTTTGCTTTGCCGGGGCAATGGCCACGTGCGGACCTTCTGGTCCGTAGGGCAACATTGCATCTGCTGCGCAAAGGAAGCAGCCGCACGGGGAATGTCTGGCAGGCTGGTGCTTGCATGCCTTCTGCATGATGCCAGCGAATGTTACTTGTCAGACGTCCCAAGCCCACTCAAGGCGCAGCTTCCCGTATATCAACAGCAGGAGGCACGCCTCATGAGCCTGATCTACGAAAAGTTCCTCGGCAGCAACCTGACTGCAGAGGAACAGGTACAACTAAAGGAAATTGACAAAGCTTTGCTTTGGTATGACCTGGAGCATTTGCTGGGCGAGCCACATCGCACGGATGCACAAGAACTTCACATTACCATAGATTATTCTGCAAGACCCTTTGCCTCTGTAGAGGAAGAGTATCTTGCCATATTTTCAAAGTATACCGAACAGAAAACGGAGGAAAATTACAGTGCAGGATGAACTGTTTATGAAACGCGCAATTGAATTATCTAAGCAGGCCGTGGAACACGGCAACGAGCCATTTGGCGCAGTGCTTGTGAAGGACGGCGAAGTTGTATTTGCCAATGAAAACCAGATTTACTCGCGGCATGATCCGACGTTCCATGGCGAGGCAGGGCTCCTCCGTGAATTCTGCGCACAGACTGGAATTACTGATCTGCACGACTACACCATGTATTCCAGCTGTGAACCATGCTTTATGTGCAGTGGTGCAATGGTATGGGTTAAATTAGGCAGACTGGTATACGGTGCAAGCAACAATGACCTGGAAGAGCTTCTCGGCAACGAAGGCTGCAATTGCTCCAAAATGGTTTTTGATAACTCCTTCTGGCAACCGGAAGTAACAGCCGGTGTGCTAAAAGAGGAAAGCCTAGTCATTTTAAAAGAGTACTTTGCGCAGCATGAGAAGGGATAAACTTTTCCATTGGTTATGACTTGCTGAGAGAGGCTTGGCGGAAGGTTGTGCACTAACAGAGGACACGCCCGGTGCTTCCGACGCTAATCTGGTGGCAAAATCGGCACGGCACCGCTGTTTGCCACCCGGATTCCACTTTCGGGTGGCAAATGAAGT
>CAVHPJ010000017.1:0-11264 GCA_963638085.1 Butyricicoccaceae bacterium
GAATGTTTATTGCCCCCGGCATAGCCGGGGGTTGTCTTGTGTCTAAGAGACCCAAAACAAAGGAGCAAGTCTTATAAGAGACTTGCTCCTCTTTTCTTTTTAATGAATTAGCGCTTGGCAGCTTTCTGCTCCTGCTTGAATGCTTTCCGTTTTTTGGCCATTTCTTTGGCTTCTTCCGAACCTCTGTGGGCAATGATTCTGCCGGCACGCTTGATGGAATAGGTTACCAGTCCGCCGACCTTGTCTTCGCCCCGACGCATGTCGGTGCATTCCGGGTGGTCACGAACCAGGTGAATGGCATCAAATTCGCACTTGGTGGTGCAAAGACCGCAACCAATGCACTTATGCGGGTCAACAACGGAGGCACCGCAACCAAGGCAACGGCTGGTTTCAATCTTGACCTGTTCTTCCGTCAGAGTCAGGTGGGCATCTTGATAAGACATTTTGTAGTCTATGGATTCATCCATGCCGGCTTCCTGACGACCTGCGGTGTCATAAGACGGATAGGTCAGATCTTCTTTGTCCAGTGGCGTGAAGTTACGGCGGTCACGGCCAATGGTCATGGACGCATCTGGGCGGGTATGGCAGTGCAGGCTTTCTGCAGCCTCATGGCCGGCAGCAATGGCGTCAATAACAAAGCGTGGACCGGTGTATACGTCACCACCGACAAAGATGTCAGGGTCATCAGTCTGATAGGTGAACTTGTCGGCAATTGGGTAATTGCCATGCCAGAACTGAACCTTGGTGCCTTGCAGCAGGTTACCCCATTCAATGGCCTGACCAATGGCAAAGACAATCTTGTCTGCGGAAACTTCCATGGTTTCGTTTTCGTCATAAGCAGGGGAGAAGGCCCCAGTGGCAGGATCTATAGTGCGCAGGCACTTTTTCAGAACCAGACCGGTAACTTCGCCGGCGTCATTGACCAGAACTTCCTTCGGGCCCCAGGACGGGTTCACCTGAATGCCTTCTTCTTCGGCTTCCCGAATTTCTTCGTTGGTGGCCGGCATGGTGGCCCGGTCTTCCAAGCAGAACATCTGTACACCGGAAGCGCCAAGACGATGGGCGTTGCGAGCACAGTCAATGGCAACATTACCGCCGCCGACAACAACTACGTTACCGGAGAAGGTGTCTTCCCGATGTTCGTAGCAATGACGAAGGTAGTCTACTGCAATGTGGGTTCCCTTGGCGGTGTCATTGGCAACGCCCGGACGCTTCCCGCCCTGACATCCGATGGCAAGGTAGAAGGCTTTGTAACCCTGTGCCTTCAATTCTTCAATGGTAATATCTTTCCCGACTTCTACGCCGCAGCGGATGTCAACGCCAAGCTCCTGAATGACTTTGATTTCCGCAGCCAGAACGTCTTTTTCCAATTTGTAGCTTGGAATACCGTAGGTCATCATGCCGCCGGCTTCCGCATTCTTTTCAAATACGGTTGGCTTGTAGCCCATCTGTGCCAAGTAGAATGCGGCACTTAAACCGGCAGGTCCGGCACCAATGATGGCAATCTTTTCGTCAAAGGATCCGTAAACGGACTGTACCACCTTTTCCGGAATATAGCGGTCTTCCGAACGCAGCTCCAGGTCGGCTACAAACTTCTTGACGGCGTCAATGGATACCGGAGCATCCAGCTTGCCACGGGTACATTCGTCTTCGCAACGCTTGTTGCAAACTCTGCCGCAAACAGCCGGGAACGGGTTTTCGGTTTTAATCATGGCAAGGGCTTCCCGATACTTGCCTTCTTTGGCAAGACGGAGGTATGCCTGAACCGGTACGTGTGCCGGACAGGCCGCTTTACAAGGGGCGCTGCCGGTGGCGTAGGTGTTGGACAGCCGGGCGGTGTCCCGGTATTCTTCGTCCCAGGCGTATTTGCCCCAAATATTGTTATCCGGAAGCGGCGCTTGCGGATAAGTAAATTCGGTGCCGTCCTTATGGCACAATTTCTGTCCCAGCTTTGCCGCACCGCCCGGGCAGACCTCAACACACTTGCCACAGGCAACGCATTTGTCTTTGTCTACTTTAGCGGTAAAGGAACTTCTGGACAGGTTTGGTGTATTAAAGAGCATGGAGGTCCGCAAAGCGTTACAAATTTTCACGTTGCAGTTGCAGATATCAAAGATCTTATTTTCACCGTCTATGTTGGTAATCTGGTGAACGTAACCGTTCTTTTCTGCTAGCTCCAGAATTTCCAGAGCACGTGCTTTGTCAATGTAATGAGCTTTTCCGGTTTCAACGGCATAATCTGCCATGTCTCCCAACTGGATGCACCAGTCATCTGCGTCATCTGTGCAGCCTTCTCCAAGGGCGGCGCGGGATGCACGGCAGGAGCAGAGTCCGGCAGAAATATGACCATCATATTTCTGCAGCCAGTAAGAGATATGCTCCAAATCTACGGATTCATTTTGGGTATTAATTGCTTTTTCAACCGGGATAACGTGCATACCAATACCGTCTCCTCCCGGCGGAACCATCTGAGTAATTCCGGCCAGCGGAACAAAGGTCATCCGTTCAAAGAACGAGGAAACAACCGGATTCTTTGCAATCCGGTCCTTGGTAGAGTTAAACAATTCCGCAGAACCCGGTACAAAGAAGGGAAGCCGGTATTGACGAATCCGCGGCTTGTCCTTCAGCTCATGGGTGTGGTCATAGTTGTCGCCGTAGCCATACTCCATAATGCCGATGTCCGCCATATCATCCAATAGCTTTTGCAGCTCCTCTTCGCTCAGCTCCGGATTCATGGCTTTCAGCTCTTCAAAGGTGTAATCCTTGCGCAATTTCATTTTATTGGCTACATCGCACATTTCGGGGGTAAGGACTTCTCTTAAGCCCCAGTATTCCGGATCCTCCGATGTAACCCCAAAAATCTTGTGTGGGACTACGTCTGTAATTTTCCTGCCAAGCTTCAAATACCGTTTATCAGGGTTGGGATCTCCCTGGTATTTACTGATAATTTTTTTGTTTTGCTCAGGCATAAACGTTCACTCCTTCTCTTGTTAAAGATATAACAATACAGTTTCATTGTAGCCCTTTAAAATACACGGTCAATATGCGGAATGGACAAAATCCGGGCGAGGCAGTTGTGTGCAACAACTCTTTTTTTCAGGATAGAAAAAAGGTATGATGAAACTGACTTACAAAAAGGAGAAAGAAACAGGGGATAGAAATTAGAAAAGAGGAGTTTTTATGCAGAAAATTTTAGCGTTTATTCTGGCTATGCTTGCCACAGGCGCGTCCCTGTTTGGCAGTTGCGGGCAACAGGATCAAAAGCGGTATGTGGTAACGGATTTAAGTTACGGAACGGAATCTAGCCAAAAGCTGGACCTGTACATTCCCACCAGTGCCGCTGGGAAAAGTTGCGGACTGGTTCTGTTTATTCACGGAGGTGCATGGATTAGCGGAGATAAATCCGAATGCACCAAACAGATTCTGGAAAGCGTCAATGATTCCGGGTATGCTTCTGCAACTATGAATTACCGCTATATTTCGGAAAGCGTTAATCTATTGGATTTGATGGATGATGTGGACAATGCGCTGAAAGCCATTCAGGAGCAGGGACAGAAAAACAATGTTACCATTGACCGTGTATTAATGATTGGCACATCAGCAGGCTCGCATCTGGCATTGCTTTACGGTTATTCCAGACATCAAACAGCCCCAATGAAGGTGTGCAGTATTTTGTCCTATTGTGGACCGACGGACCTGGCAGATCCTAATTTCTACTTGGAAAGTTCCACTCTGGGTAGTCCTGCGGAAATTTGCGATTTAATGTCCAAGGGGTGTGGTACTACCTTCACGCTAGATAGCTTTGATACTGCTGTTCCAGCATTACAGAAAGTGTCTCCAATTACATATGTCTGCGAATCCTGTCCACCGACTATTATTGCGCATGGCGCCCAGGACACAGTCGTGCCGTATTCCAATGCCACAAGTCTGGATGCTGCTTTAACTGCAAAAGGCGTAAAGCACGACTTTGTAACATACCCGAATTCCGGCCATAACCTGGATAAGGATACGGATGCCGCAAACGAGGTTAGTGCGTTGCTTGACACCTATGCAACCACATATCTTAAGTAAAAAGTTTAAGTGCCCATAACAGAAAGGCCGCACGCCAGGAAAGCCGGGGTGCGGCTTTTTGCATTTGGTGCAGGATTTGCAAGACCGTGGAAACTGTGGCATAGTTTTATAAAAAGATTTGAAACAGGGAAACGAAAAGGGGACCGCTATGCTACAGGACGGACTTTACGAACAGATTATTAATAAAGGCCTTGATTCCGCGCTGTCTGAAACAGACAAACTGTCCCAGACAGCACCCATTGACAGCGCGGAATCACCGAAAGTGCTGGCAAAATATGTGGCAGAAGTGGTGGAGCAGGGACTTGCTAACGTAAAAGACAACGGCGGTGATCTGCATTCCCAGATAGAGCTGGTAAATCGCATTGTTTCCACCGTTATGGATGAAACAAAAGAGATCGGTTTTGATATGCTTTCGGTGGCAGACCGTGCGGAACAACTTCTTGCTCTTTTTGACACCAAAAATAATACGGCAGCATTTACCGGAAAAGCGGAAATGATTCGTCCCGAGACCTCTATTGCGCAAAGCTCCCTTTTTACCGGTGCTATCCATGAACCGCAGATGTTTACGGAACTGAAAAAAGAAATTGTTTCCTGCAACCAGATTGATATGCTGGTTTCTTTTATTAAGTGGAGCGGGCTGCGCCTACTGATGGATGAGCTGACTACATTTACGCAAAGTGGGGGACAGCTACGCATTATTACTACATCTTACATGGGCGCAACCGACGTGAAAGCTATAGAAGAGCTCCGTAAGCTGCCCAATACTCTGATTAAAGTCAGCTACGACACAAAACGAACCCGCCTGCATGCAAAAACGTACGTGTTCTACCGGGATACCGGCTTTACTACAGCCTATGTAGGTTCCTCTAACCTATCCAATGCCGCCATTTCCAGCGGATTGGAATGGAATGTGAAAATAACCAGAAAAGACTTACCGGAGACCATTGATAAAATAGCGGCCACCTTTGAAAGTTATTGGAATTCCAATGAGTTTGAGTATTATACAGAGGACCAGAAGGAGAGGCTTGCCAGCGCTTTGCAGGCGGAAAAATATTTTGATGTCAACAATGTCGCGCTCTATACCATGGATATCCATCCCTATTCCTATCAACAGGAAATTCTGGATAAGCTGGATGCAGAACGCACCGTGCGTGGATACCACCGAAATCTTGTGGTTGCCGCAACGGGTACCGGCAAAACCGTAATTTCTGCTCTGGATTACAAGCGCTTCCGCCGGCAGCAGGCTGGACAGCCGTGCCGATTGCTATTTGTGGCACACAGAGAGGAAATTCTGCGTCAGAGCCTTTATACGTTTCGTGCGGTTTTGAAGGACGCTAATTTTGGCGAGTTATTTGTCGGCAATAACAAACCGGATCACCTTGATAACCTTTTCCTTTCTATTCAAACCCTGAATTCACAGGACTTTACGTCTAAAACGTCTCCGGATTTTTATGACTACATTATTGTGGACGAATTCCACCATGCTGCGGCACCTACCTATCAAAAACTGCTTGCCTATTATCAACCGCAAATTTTGCTTGGCCTGACTGCTACGCCGGAGCGCATGGACGGAAAAAGCATACTGCCGTACTTTAACAACCGTATTGCAGCCGAAATCCGCTTGCCGGAGGCCATTGACCGAAAATTGCTTTGCCCATTCCAATACTTTGGAGTAACGGATACGGTAGATTTAGATCAACTGGCATGGCGCGCCGGCGGATACGATAAGACCGAGCTGTCTAACCTTTATACCCTAAGCGGATATGCTGCTAACCGCCGTGCAGATCTGATTATTTCCTCTTTACTCAAATATGTTACCGATATTGATGAGGTAAAAGGTCTTGGCTTCTGTGTTACCGTAGCGCATGCGGAATTCATGTCAAATTACTTCAATGAACATGGAATTCCTGCTGCATTCCTGAGCGGTAAATCGCCGGAGGAAGAAAGAAAAAACGCCAAAGACCGCCTTGTTTCAGGAAAGGTACGCTTTTTGTTTGTGGTGGATATCTACAATGAGGGCGTGGATATCCCCGAAGTGAATACCATTTTGTTCCTTCGTCCAACAGAGTCCTTAACGGTCTTTTTACAACAGCTGGGACGCGGACTTCGGCTTGCAGAAAACAAAGACTGTCTGACGGTACTGGATTTTATTGGCCAGGCAAACAAAAAATATAATTTTGAAGACCGTTTTGCAGCGTTGCTTTCTAACACAACCAAAAATGTAGCAAAAGAAGTAAAAAATGGCTTTGTTTCTGTACCGAAAGGCTGTTACATTCAATTGGAAAAAAAGGCTGCAAAATACATACTGGACAATATACGGGCCTCTTACGGCAATAGTGCCGGGCTGATTGCACGGATTGCGTCCTTTGAAGAGGATACTGGGCTGGAATTGACATTGGCAAATTTCCTAGACTATTACCGGATAGATCCGCGCCAGCTTTACAAATTTTCTTCCTTTTCCAGACTGTGCGTCCGTGCCGGTGTGATAGATGATTTTGAAGAAACGCTGGAAGAGGTTCTGACCAAAGCGATGAGCCGCTTTGCTACCGTTGATTCGCGCCGCTTTATCGGCTTTCTGCAAAAGGTGTTAACAACGGATTATGTGCCGGAAGCAGACGTGGAAAAACGGATGTTGCAAATGTTCCAGTTTACAGTGTGGCAAAAGACCTTTGAAGATTGTGGCTTTGGAACCCTTATGGACGGAATTTATGCAATCCGTCAAAATCCTGTTCTTTGTGGCGAGTTAGTGGCTTTGTTGTCGTATCAATACGGCCGCATTGATTTCATTGACGAACCGGTAGCAGTTGGCTTTGATTGTCCGTTGGATTTACACTGTACCTATACCAGAGACCAGATTTTAACCGCATTAGACTTCTTAAAACCGGCAACGGTGCGAGAAGGTGTCAAATGGCTTCCAGAACAAAATCTGGATATCTTTTTTGTAACGCTGAATAAATCCGATAAGGATTATTCTCCAACCACAATGTATCAGGATTACTCCATTAATGAGACTCTGTTCCATTGGCAGAGTCAGAGCACCACGGCAGAAACATCCATAACCGGACAGCGGTATATTCACCATAAAGATCGTGGAAGTAAGGTGCTGCTTTTTGTCCGTGAGTTTAAAACAGATCGCCTTTCCGGAGGCGCAGCAGCCTACACCTATCTTGGCACGGCCAACTATGTAAAACATGAGGGATCCAAGCCTATGAATATTACCTGGAAACTGGACAAAGCTATTCCCGCCAAGTTCCTGAAAAAGACAAATAAACTGGTGGTAGGTTAAAGTTCGTTGTAAAAAGTGTGGCTAAACCACTACACTGTCCGTACTTCCATGGCAGATTACAAAAAGGAAGGCTGGCTTGTTAACTTGCCATTGTATGCAATAGAGCAGATTGCTGATTTTTAATCTAAATGCCTTGGAATAGAACTATATTATGCTAAGAACGAGGTGAAGCAGGTTTTGGACTGGGAAGAAATTATAATAAGGATTATTTGCTATTCGCGCGAATTCTTGCAATGATGGCAGATGAATACCCTGTTTTTGTATCAGACTATGACCGTTACCACAAGTATGTAAAACCAGCAGTTGAAGCGTATGACTTGGTTATTTTTGATGTAGGATATTACAAAATCATTTGTTCATCCATTTCCGTAGAAAAAGTAGAAAGATTATGACAATGCAAAAAGACACGGTGCTATAAAATCCGGAAAGAGGATGTGAAAGCCTATCTGGAGGAGCGAGCGATCTTCCCCGAACTCTACTCTGCGCCAAAGGGCTGGTACGGCACCCACTATGTGGCGAGGCTCTCCAAGGAGCTACTGGAGGACACGCTGCGGCAGATGCACGGCTATTACGAAAAGCTGCTGCGCAAATACCCGGATGTGGTCACGGTGAAGGATGTGGTGGCCCTGACCGGGTACACCCAGACCACCGTCCACAACTGGTGCAGCCGTGGGTCACTGAAAGCCTTTCAAAAGGGACTGAAATTCTGCATCCCCAAAATCTTTCTCGTGGACTTCTTCTGCTCCCTGACCTTCCGCTCCATCACCCGCAAAAGCCTCTGGCATATCCAGACGCTGAATGAGTTCAGCAGGAAGATGAAGCGGAAGTGATCTTTATCTGGGGGCATTTACAAAGTTCACTGTAAAAAGTGTGGTGGAACGGCAAAGGTTCGCTGCATTTTTTGTGGAGACAAGGTGAAGGCCTGTTGCAGACGCACGGAACCACCGGTTTAGGCCAAAATAAAGATGCATCGTATTTTGGCCCAAAGTCTACAACCCGCTATCATACGGCACTGACCGTGCGATTCTGAAATTCGCACACTCGCACCTGTCTTTCGGTTTTGTTAGACTGTAATCGAAAGGCAGGTGCGCTTTGTGTTGTTGGTGCATCGCTGGTGTACCTGCCGAAAGAATTGCAAACGGGAGGATTGCATATGAAATCACTATTTGAGCAGCTGGGCGGAACTTACACAAGGCAGGGCGACTACCGCCTACCAGATGTTTGCTTACCGCCCGAAGAAGAACGAACTATCGGCATTTACGGTCAGCGGCGACGAGCCTTTCTGAGGGAGCATCACCGAGTGTTGTATTATAACCTGCTGACTGCCGGGGCGCTGGACGTCCACCTTGCAGACATCGAGGTGCAGGCTCAGGAACTTTTTCTTCGGCTGGTAGAACAATACGCAGCCACTGAGGGCGTGACGGAGGACTTGAAGGCCAATGACCCGCAGGTGTGGGTGCGAAAGATGAACGGCGTCCGAAACCGGGCGAATGAGATCGTGATGCAGGAAGTTGTATACGGATAACGAGCAAGCGGAGGTTGAATGCCTCCGCTTGTTTTATATATTGCCCAGCTTGCTTCGTTGAAAAGTAGCCCGATAATTCCAGCAAGTTTTCAACGGGGAATAGGCTCCGAAAAAGAATAATGCCAGTTTAGTACGACATTATTCCGAAACTCGTTGACATTATTCTTTTATCTGGGTATAATGTACTTGTGATATTATGCGTGGAGGTATCCCCTTATGGCTGAAATGATCTCTGTAAGAGAGGCAGCAGTGCGCTGGAATATAACGGAGCGGAGAGTTGCGACGCTTTGCAAAGACGGAAGAATCGCCGGTGCGAAAAAGCAAGGCAATCGCTGGCTGATCCCGGCTGATACGCAGAAGCCGGTGGATCAGCGGCTCAAGACGGGCGCTTTCCGCAAAACGGAGCGTGCGCCGAAGCTGCCCCTGCCCATTGGTGTGTCCAACTACTGCCTTGCGTCGTCGGAATACTACTACATCGACAAGACGATGATGATCAAGGATTTCATCGACGAGCGCCCGATGGTGACGCTGTTCACTCGTCCCCGCCGCTTTGGCAAGACGCTGAATATGGATATGCTGCGCACCTACTTTGAAAAGAGCGACAAGGATACCTCCGTTTACTTCCGGGACAAGAAGATCTGGGCCTGCGGCCAGAAATACCGGAATTTTCAGGGCAAATACCCCGTGATCTTCCTGACCTTCAAGGATGTGAAGTTCGACACTTGGGAGGAGACCTTTGCGGCCATCCGGGATATTTTTGCAAAGGAGACCCGGCGGCACAAGGAACTGCTGACCAGCGACAAATGCGACGAGTACAGCAAAAAAGCCTACGAAAAGCTGGCCGACGGAAAGGTCAGCGAGGTGGAACTGGCGTCGGCGCTGCTGGACCTGTCCGCTATGCTGCACAAGCATTATGGCACTGCGCCCATCATTATCATCGACGAGTACGACACCCCCATCCAGCAGGGCTACCAGAAGGACTACTACGACAAGGTCATCCAGTTTATGCGGAACCTGTTTTCCGGTGGCTTCAAGGATAATCAGCACCTGTCCTTCGGCTTCCTCACCGGCATCCTGCGGGTGGCCAAGGAGAGCATCTTCAGCGGGATGAACAACCTGTCCATCAACTCCGTGCTGGACAATAAGTACAGCGCCTACTTCGGTTTCACCGCCGACGAGGTAAAGGAGATGGCGGAATACTACGGTGCTGCCGACAAGTACGACGAGATCTGCCAGTGGTACGACGGATACCGTTTCGGCAAGACGGAGATTTTTAATCCTTGGTCGGTGGTCAACTACTTCAGCAACGAGTGCGAGCCGAGGCCTTTCTGGGTATCCACCGGCAGCAACGACATTATCGGGGAAGTGCTTGTGCAGGCGGACGAGGAGATTTACAACCGCCTGACGGCTCTGGTCAACGGCGAGACCTTCACCACCTTTATCGACACCGGCGTGATCTATCCACAGATCAAGAGCAACCCCTCCACCATTTACAGCTTCCTGCTGGTGACCGGCTATCTGAAAGCGCTGAAAACTACACCGTCCTTCAACGGGGACTTTATGTGCGAGGTTTCCCTGCCCAACCGGGAGATTTCTCTGGTGTACAATAAGGAGATTTTGCAGCGGCTGGAGAACCTGATCCCACCGTCTACGGCGATCTCGATTCAGGAGGCCATCTTCTCTGGCGATAACGCACGGCTGAAAGCGCAGATCCAGACGCTGCTGACCCAGTCGGTCAGCTCTTTCGATACCGCCGGAGAGAACTTCTACCACGGCTTTATGCTGGGCCTGTGCGCCCTGCTGGGCGGTGCTTTCGTGACCTCCAATCGGGAATCCGGCGACGGGCGCTACGACATCCAGCTGAAGCCCACGAAAAAGGAACTTCCGGGCATCCTGATCGAGCTGAAAGCGGAGAAGAATTGCAGCGATGAGAAGCTGAAAAAGCTGTCCGAGACGGCCTTGCAGCAGATCAATGATAAGAAATACGAAACCGAGCTGGCGACCGCCGGGGTCAGGACGATTTATAAATACGGCGTGGCCTTTAGTGGTAAAAAGGTTGAAGTGGCGGTCGGATGAGAAGTGAAAACAAATTGGGGCTGACAAGTTCCGCCGATCTTGCCCGTGAAGAAGAACGCATCAGCAAGAAAAAAGCGGTAGAACTATTTGAAAACGGCGTACTTGACGCCTTACCGGCGGGCAGATTCTCGACTTTGCAAGCAATTCACAAATATCTGTTTGAAGATATTTACGACTTTGCCGGTAAGCTGCGCAAGGTGAATCTGGCGAAGGGCAATTTCCGCTTTGTGCCGCTAATGTATCTGGAAGCAGCGCTGGCCAACATCGACAAGATGCCACAGTCCACCTTTGATGAAATCATCGAAA
>CAVHPJ010000018.1:0-4958 GCA_963638085.1 Butyricicoccaceae bacterium
GAAAAGACGTTATGGAGCACCAAAGATTCATCAGGAATTACTCCAGCAGGGCTGGCATGTCAGCCTTAAAAGAGTACAGCGAAGAATGTCTGTGCTTGGTATTCAATCAATCGTGATTATGGATACGTTGGTAAGCAGGCAGTCCCCTTCATGCAGTACACTGAGGATGATTGCGGTTGCAATTTGTTCGCCGTTTTGTCCTGCGGCGCGCTTTTGGATTTCATCAAAGTCTATTGGGGTCCAGTGGGTTGGTGGCTTTTTGCTGGCAATGACAGCAAGCAGGATTCCTGCGGTTAGGAGTATTAGGGTGATTATTGCAATGGAGTAGATGAGTTGGGACATGGTGGGAACACCTCTTTCTGTTTTAGGATAGCATAAAATCCGACAGTATGGAGGCAGTATCTGGCAGTTTTGTGGAGGTGGAGGGCTAAATCGCCCAGCAAAAGCACACCCCATAGACTTCCACCCACGTTTGCGGTAGAATTTTAGCAATAAGCACCAGTTTGTTTTAGAAAGGAAGTAAGAATATGAAGACTTTGCTGAAGAGTGCCAAGATTTATGACGGAACGGGCGCAGATGCGTTTGTTGGTGATGTATTAATTAATGATGACAAAATAGTTAGCGTTGGCCCTTGTATTGACGCAGATGCGGACAAGGTCATAAATCTGGAAGGCAAGTCCGTTTCTTCCGGCTTCATTGATGCGCATTCCCATAATGACTGGTTTGCCATTAAGAAGAATCCGGAGCCATATTTTGATCCTTTCATCCGGCAGGGACTGACCACGTTTGTGGCCGGCAACTGCGGCCTGTCCACCGTTGGCTTTGAAAAAGACTGCCAGTATGTGGACAAGATGGGCGGCGGATTATTCTTTTTCCATGACACCACCGGGGAATACGGCACCGTGGAAGAATACTTTGCTGCCATAGACCGCAACACGCCCTGCAACATTGCCGCCCTTGTTGGCCATTGCTCTGCCAGAGCCGCAGTTGCCGGCTTTGAGAATAGGAAGCTGACCGCAGAGGAAGAAACGCAGATGCTTGCCATTCTGGAGAAAGCGTTACAGCAAGGTGCTGCCGGCGTTTCCCTTGGATTAATGTATGAGCCGGGCCTGTACGCTGACACGGAAGAGCTGCGCAAGGTAGTGGAATTGTGCGTTAAATATAACAAGCCGCTAACCGTGCATCCTCGCGCCGAATCAAAAGTATCCATGGCCTACCCGCAACTGTGGGGCCGTTCCCACCTCCTTCGTGCGCTGGACGAGTTAGTGGAAATTTCCAAAGGCACAAATCTGAAATTGCAATACTCCCACGCCATCTTCGTCGGCACCAGTTCCTTCAAGGACAAGGACGAATTTGTGCAGATCATCAACCAACTTAGAGCCGACGGCGTGGACGCCATGTTTGACATTTATGACGAATGCTTGGGCGTGTCCGTTATTACCGTAGTACTTCCTACCTGGTACCAGGGCATGAGCCCCGAAGAGCGCAAGAAGCCACTGAACCGCATTAAGCTGGCCGCCCTAATTAAAGCCACCAGCCGTCTGCTTGGCTTCGGCTTCAAGGACATCCAGATTGCTTACATTGGCGAAGGCCATGAGCAGTACGAAGGCAAAACCGTCCATGACATTGCCATAGAGGAAGGCCTGAGTGACCTGGACGCCTATCTGATGCTTTGTGAAAAGAGCCATTTCACCGGGCGAGTTAATATGGGTCCTTATTCCACTCCTGAAATTATTAAAGAGTTTGAGCACAATGAACACTGTTTATACATGACTGACGCCTGGGTAGAGGAACACGGCATTCAGAACCCTGCCATTTATGACTGCTTCCCGAAGTTCCTTCGGGATTCCTTACTTGGCACAGGAGACACTATGCCAAACACCATCCGCCGGATGACGGGCGCAACCGCAGATCGCTTCATGCTGAAAGACAGAGGCTACGTAAAGGAAGGTTACTACGCTGACCTGACGGTCTTTGACGAAGACGAACTGAAGTCCGCCACCCCGGACCAGACCAAGTCCTTCGGCATTAGCAAGGTCTTCATCAACGGCAACCTTGTCCTGGACAGCGGCGTTATTGACACCGACCTTCTGCGCACCTCCGGTCGCGCCCTCCCGGTTGAATAACACGCACCGTCGTTGGCACCGTTATTCTCGCCTTCCCGGTTGAATAACACGCGCCGTCGTTGACACCGTTGTTCACGCCTTCCCCGGTTGAATAACACGCACCGTCGTTGACACCGTTGTTCACGCCTTCCTGGTTGAATAACACACGCCTTCATTGGCACCGTTGTTCACGCCTTCCCCTCTATAACGAACCGGGGCCCTGGGCAGATTGCCCAAGGTCCCGGCTTCCTATCAGTTGACTTCTGTTGCCGTATTTCCTATAATAAAGTCAGCCGAAGGGTGAACCCCTCCTGGCAGTTTGGTTTAAGAGAAAAAACCGCCCTACCAAGGTAGAGCGGTTTTTTTCTATATTAAGACAGGACCATAATGACCGCTGTTAACGATAGAATTACTACCACATAAGTTGCCCAAGGCCAGTAACTAAAATGTCACAATTAAGGAAAGTGCTATGTCCTTTAATGTGGCAAGCAAAAGACAGCGAGTCTAGGGCAAAATTGCCTAGACCCGCTATTTTGTATCAGTTGACTTCTGGTGCCGTATTTCCTATAATGAAGTCAGCCGAAGGGTGAACCCCTCCTGGCAGTTTTAAGTTTTTTAGAAACCCGTTCTACCTAGGTAGAGCGGGTTTCACTTTTTATAACAATGCCAATATTGACACAATTAAAGAAAGTGCTATGTCCACGAGTGTGGCAAGCACAAGAACAACTATGACTTTTAGCCAAGTTTCTTTATGCTCCATAAAACCACCTCCTTTGCGGATGCTCAGGAGGGGTGCCGCTCCATCGGCTGACAAGTGTGTTATATCATAGTTTTCCATGCTTGTAAAAGGTTTTTTTGCCAGCTGGAATGAGTGGTATACCTGGTGGAACGAACGGTCATAAATCGCATAACGAGTGGCTTTATTGTGCTTCTTCTTGTGCCTGTTGGAGTTGTTTTTCCTTGGGGGCCGTGTGCTCCGAGAGCCACAGGCTGAGGAGCATAAGAAGCGGGAAAATGATGGCAAAAAGGATGCCCATACGGAGGTTGTCTTGGAATGCGCTGGACACCATTCCGGCAAGGGTCGGGCCGCCGGCGCAGCCCACGTCTCCGGCGAAGGCAAGCCAGGCAAACAAAGCTGTGCCGCCCTTAATGGTTGCTGCGGCCTTGCTGTAGGTGCCAGGCCAAAGGATGCCGACGGAGAAACCGCAGACGGCACAGCCAATCAGGCCGACCAGAGGAATGGGCACCAGCGCTATGGCAAGATAGGACGCAACGCACAGGATTGTGCTTAATTTCATGAAGCGATTCAGGGCAATCCTTTCTCCGAATTTTCCGTAAATTAATCTGGAGAGACCCATTAAGAGTGCAAAGGACATAGGTCCGGCTAAATCGCCAACGGTCTTGGAAACACCAAGGCCCTGTTCTGCAAAGGTAGAGGCCCATTGACTGACTGACTGTTCACTGGCTCCGGCGCAGAGCATCATAAGCATTAAAAGCCAAAAGGCTGGTTTCTTAAAGAGGAAGGCATTTCCACTTTCAGCTTCGCTGTCTTTAGGCAGAGTAAAGAACGGTGCTTTGGCAAACAGCACCATGTTCAGTACCGGAATCAGTGCCCACAGCACCGTAAGAATTTTCCAATTTTGAATACCCGCTGTTGCAAAGAACACGGTGGAAAGTAATACTACCCCAACGTGTCCCCAGCAATAAAAGGAATGTAACAGGCTCATGGCTTTCTCTTTATTGTCTGATGGGCAGGCTTCCACAATAGGGCTGATCAGAACTTCAATCAGGCCACCGCCGATAGCGTAAATAGAAACCGAAATTAAAATGCCAACAAAGGCATTGGGCAACAGTTCCGGTAACACCGTTAACGAAACAAGGCCCACTGCCGAACAGACGTGAGCAATCATGACTGAAGCCTTATACCCTATTTTGTCTGCAAATTTTGCAGACAGCATATCAATTAGCAGTTGAATCAGGAAGTTTATGGTAATTAAAAGTGTAATTTTGGAAAGCGGAATATGATACGTGCTTTCAAAGGTAACAAAAAGCAGCGGGACAAAATTATTCACGATTGCTTGAACAATATACCCTATAAAGCAGGCATACATTGTTCTGTTGTAATTGGGCGTCATAAGATACTCCTTGTTGTGTTGACTTCTGTTCTTTTAGTTTTTATAATAAAGTCAGCCGAAGGGTGAACCCCTCCTGGCAGATTTTCGTGTTTAAGAAACCCGTTCTACCTAGGTAGAGCGGGTTTCACTTTTTTATATAAGTGCCAGTATCGACACTATCAAAGAAAGTGCTATGTCCACGAGTGTGGCAAGCACAAGAACAACTATGACTTTTAGCCAAGTTTCTTTATGCTCCATAAAACCATCTCCTGAATTTTTGTCCAGGAGGGGTGCCGCTCCATCAGCTAACAAGTGTGTTATATCATAGTTTTCCATGCTTGTAAAAGGTTTTTCACCCATCGTTTATCTGTTAGAACAAGCGGTATATTATCCGAAATCCGCGGCACGGCAACTTGCTTGAGTAGCGGCACGCCAGACGGATTAAACAGTAGTACATCAGCCGGTTTAACCAGTGGTGCAGCAACCAGATTAAGCAGCAGTACGGCAGCCAGTTTAAACAGTAGTACGGCAACCAGATTAAGTGATTATAAACCACTTAACAGATACTTTTTCAAAGGTTTCCCGGTTCCTATGGTCAATTCCATAAAGTCTCGACTAAAACCACCATTGACCAAAACAGCCTCTGACAGGGACAGCCTTTTGTTGGTGGCAAACTGGGTGATACCACCTGGGTTTGCCACCCGTTTTTCGCATTCGGGTGGCAAACAGAGTATCCGCT
>CAVHPJ010000019.1:0-2342 GCA_963638085.1 Butyricicoccaceae bacterium
GGCAAGTACTACGAGGAGAACTGCCTGATGCAGCAGGCTTTCGTCAAGGAGAACAAGGTCTCCGTCGAGAAGCACGTTGCTGCTGTTGCCAAGGAAGTTGGCGGCGAGATCAAGGTCAAGGGCTTCTATCGCTTCGAGAGAGGCGAGGGCCTGGAGAAGAAGGAAGAGAACTTCGCCGAGGAGATCGCAAAGCAGCTGGGCAAGGCTTGATTGCTTGACCTGTTTCATTGATCGAGTAGGAGGCTCCCATATCTAGGGAGCCGACCTCTCACACCACCGTGCGTACCGACCGGTACACGGCGGTTCAACCGCATAAGTGCAAGGACTCGTAGTAGGTAAGGACGCTAAAGTATCCCGCTGCTGCGAGTCTTTCGTTTGTAATGGAACACTTTAATATAGGACTACCGGCAATACGCCAATAACCCAGTCTGGAATTGCCCCATTGGTAGGCTTTGTCAGCTGGGATACCTAGCTTTCTTAAATTCGCCACCTTTGTTTTGGGCCTCTTCCATTGTTTCCAGATGTACATTCGGAATCTGCGTCGTAACCACTCGTCCCAACTCTGCATGGTCCGTTTCATGTCGGCTGCATGAAAATAGCCGAGCCAGCCACGAATAAATCTCTTCACTTCCCACATAACGACCCGGACGTTCCGTCCTCGGTTGCGTTTGGTAAGAAGTTTCAGGGTTTTCTTCGCCTTCTTGAGGGATCTGTAGTGCGCACGAATAAAGACGCCTTTTCCATTCTTGCCCAGGCAGAATCCAAGGAACTTGAATTTCCGTGTTGAGAAGACACTGGTCACTTTGCTCTTTTCCGTGTTCATGTGCAATTTGAGTCTACCTTCCAAATACCGGCGGCAGGATTCCAACAGACGTTCCGCTGCCCGCTTACTTCTGGCAAACACAACGATGTCGTCTGCATACCGCACCATCTTCACGTTGCGGCGCTCCATCTCCCAGTCAAATTCATTGAGGTAGATGTTTGCCAGCAAAGGAGACAGTGGCCCACCTTGCGGTGAACCTTCCTCGGTTTTACAAACGACACCATTTTCCAGAACACCGCTTTTCAGGTACTTCTTGATCAGACGCAGAACGCGCATATCCTGTATTTGCCGATGCAGTAAATCCATGAGCAGCTCATGGTTCAGCGTATCGAAATACTTGGACAAGTCTACTGATACGACATATCTGTATCCCTGCTCCGCATACCGCTTCACTTGTCGGATTGCCTGTTGAGCACTTCGTTGTGGACGATAGCCATAGCTGCTTTCCGAAAACAGTGGTTCCCAAATGCGTTGCAGCTTCTGTGCGATGGCCTGCTGGATGACCCGGTCTACGACCGTGGGGATACCCAGCTTTCGTACACCGCCATCTGGTTTTGGGATCTCTTTTCGCCGTACCGGACTGGGTATATAGCTTCCTGCCCGGATACTCTGCAAAAGTTCTTCCCTGTGTTCCTTTAACCACGGCAGCGCTTCCTCTACAGTCATTCCGTCGATTCCTGCTGCTCCGTGGTTTCTCTTGACCCGCTTGTAAGCTCTGTTCAGATTATCTCTATCCAAGATTGCTCCCAGCAGGTCGCTTGCACCGTCTCTTTCTTTCCCTTCTCTGCGGTCCGTGCTCTGCACTTCTGCATACCCTTCATGTTCCACATTATCTCTTTGCAGGAAGCCCTTGTTTTCTCGGTATTCTGCGTTCAACACACTGACCTCCTTCCGGTCTGTACTTGAGACTTACGATCGTTCGGCCCTTCCCTTGTAGGAAAAAAAACAAGGTACTATGGCCTCGGCTGACTTCTTGCAGTTCGTTGTTACTGCGGCGTTCAGATTTTTTTCCCCTACTTGCCGTCTGCAAGACCTCCCCGGGTAAGAGCAACAACTTTCCTCCCATGTAACCGCCACATTTACCGCACGGGATTCGGGCAGCATTGGACTTTGTGTTGTATGGCACACTCGTCCGTCCCTATACGGCCTTCTATGTGATTTCTGTTCGTCGGTTCGGGAGTTTGCCCGCCAGTGTTTTTTTCACTGACATCCGGCTTCCTTCAGATTCCACCTCATGGTAGACACCCTTGCCTTCGGCTAACGCTTCCTACTGCCGAGCGCGTAGTGGACTTGCACCACCGAGCTGTTGCCCATGCCGGGCGCACCATAAAAGAAACGCGCTCTGGTTTTGAACCAGGGCGCGTTTTTTATGGTGTCCGGCAGAGCCGGACACCATTCAATTCAGATGCGGTAGATGTCCTTGGGGTCCAGGGTGTTTACGTGGTGGGACTCCAAGGCTGCCATGGCCGCCTCCGCCCGGTCCGTCCGCATGACGACCACGGCGTGGCCCTGCTGACTG
>CAVHPJ010000020.1:0-2089 GCA_963638085.1 Butyricicoccaceae bacterium
TTTTCAAATTTTGCCAGTTGTATTTTCTTCCAGTTTCAAGCTCTACTTTTTTCACCGTCGCATACGACATTTCAAGGTCTAGCTTGACTTTTAATTTTTCAGCTTCTTTTGATTTTACGCTTGCTGTGGCCATTGCCTTCCTTTTCTTTAAGAAAAGTGATCGGTTGATTAAATATGATTAACTATGATTAAACGTGCGCAAATAATCCCCGTTAGAATGCGGTTTTTTACGGTTAAAAATGGAAAATGGCTTAAGGCTCAAATTTAAAATAAATGCTAAAAAGGTAGAAAAAAGGTAGAAATTTATTTTTCGAATTTAGAAAAATAAGTTGATATCTTTTTTCTTTATCAGAAAATACAAAAAATTATAAAAAAATAGTAAAAAAAGCTCAGACGAAGCTGAAAACGTCCATTTTAAAATGGCAACTTCAGGAAAATCTGGGCTTTTATGTATATTTTAACGCGAAAGCCTGCAAATAAAAAGTCAAGCCCCAAACAGGACTTGGATCAAGAAAACTATGCAGAAAGCCAAGAGAGCAACCCAAACAAGCCACCACGGAAGTGCTGGCTTGAAAAATGTGGATATGTAGGTGCCGTCAGTCGCCTGCTTTCAGCCCAGTGGAATCCGTGTCTACCTGCGACAGGTCGTCCAATGTAGCAAGATAGTCCCGCACCTGTGCGTAATAACGCCGCAAGAACTTGTTGGGTGCAGCGGTCATGTAGATGTAGAAGGGCTTGCCTTCACTACGCTTTCGGTCGAGAAACTGAAACACCGGTTCGTCCTGTGGAGCACGTTTCAAGTATACCTCCATAACATTGAAAAGGGCTTTACGGAGATACGGAGAGCCGCGTTTGGAAGACCGGTTGCTCCGAACATTCTTGTCTCCGGACTGGTTGGGCATGGGATCAATACCGGCAAGCGCAACGAGAGCCTGCTTTCTTTCAAAACGTCGTACATCGCCAACTTCCGCCATGAGCTGAGGGCCAAGAGACTTACCGACCCCATACATCTCCATGACCACGGGGTACTCCGGCAGCATGGATGCAAGCCGTTCCATTTCCGCACGGTAGATTTCCGTCGAACGTGAAATACTGGTAAGCTGGCTTGCCGCTTCCTGCACAAGCACTTTCACAACCTGGGACTGTGGCGTCAGTACAATGGCGTTTTTCGCAAGAGCATACACTTCTTCAGCGTTGCGCTGCTTAAAGAAATAGCCGTGGCGCTTGCACCATTTCCGGTAACGTTCAGAGAAAGCATTGAAGCTCTGCTTTCGCACACAGTCTGTATTCCAGAAGGAATGTGCAAAGTCCACCCATTTCTGAGTTCCGTCGCTTCGTACCGAGCTGTCAAAACACTTGCGGATGCCGGGGAAAGACTGTTCTAAAAGGGCAATCAAATTGTTTGCCAAGGCTATCCGCTGCTTGGAGGCAAGCTGGAATTGACGGTTGAGGGTTTTGAGATCATAACGAATTGTATCCATAGGGGTATAATTGCGCAGATCGGCCCAGTTGTCAAGGGCGTATCGGGCAATTTTTACAGCATCGGCCTTGCCGGTTTTCACGCGACGCAAAGAATTGGCTCCGTATTCCGCAATGAGAAGTGGATTTACCGCACTGACATAGAGTCCAGCTTCATGCAGTGGCTTTTGCAACCGGTTCATAGTAGCGCCCTGTGTGCTCCATCACAACGTGGGTTTCGCCGTCAAGAGTCTTCAATTGCTCGGCAAGAGAAGCCAGCCCTTCTGCGTCGTGGGTAACATCAAATGGAACCTTTACGACCTCACCGAGGGGCCGAAGCACCGCAACTGTACTCTTTCTGTTGGAAACATCAATGCCTGCTTCGTTCATAAGATCACTCCTGTTTTGAATTTGCAATAGACGAATGCCATCTTACCCATTGCCGGTTCTATCTGTTTGCTGACACGAACGCACTGGTTCTACCTGCACAAATCGAACACTGCGAATAGGAGGATGGCTGACTGACTTTTCCACGGACGTAAAAGCCCTTGGAGGCGATGGTCAGACCATTGCCTCTCTATTCTAACAGTTTAGGCAACGAGATGTCCCATGCCTATGGCTGGCTGCCATA